>NZ_JBHUQZ010000002.1:0-1172588 GCF_042674205.1 Kribbella sp. NPDC056951 | reverse complement strand
GACTGGACAGGCAGCGGAGCCTCTTTAGGTAGCTGGTTGTCTCGCGAGGACAAACCTGTCTACCCAACAGAGCTCCGCTGCTTTACGTTCAACACACCCCTTGACACCACCCAACCCGCCTTAACTAACCGGCCTTGGGGCTGACCCATCAAATGCCCGCGGTCGGGGCGGGTGCCACGGGGGTGGTGGGTGGGTTGGTTGGGAGGCGTGCGATGCATTGGCCTCAGCCATAGCCCGGAAGCCCAGGCGACGGGAACCGCGGTAACCGACCTCGCCAACCCGCCCAGCCACAGACCCGCCTAGCCACAACTCCTCTGTAAGCCGGCCGCAGCGGCGACCAGCCACAGCCCACGTTTCCGGCCGCACAGGAATGCAACGGGTGTTCAGGCGCCGACTGACATGAGCAGGGCTAGCTTCTCGGCGTCGGAAGATCCCGGTTCGGCGGTGTAGATCATGATGCGGAGGTCGTCGCCGGCGACCTGTAGGACGTCGCAGTCGAGGGTGATCGCGCCGACGAGAGGGTGGTCGATGATCTTCCGTCCGGCTTGGTGTTCCGCGACGACGCCGGATTCCCAGAGTTCGGCGAAGCGGGGTGAGCGGCGGCGGAGTTCGTCGATCAAGGCTTGCAGGTTGGGGTCGTTCGGATAGCGGCCCGCGGTACGGCGGAGGTCGGCGACCTGCAGTTCTTGGAGCTGACCGAGGGAGGCGGGGGTTTGTCGGACGCGCGACGTGGAGCCGAGGAAATTTCGCCAGGCGGCGTTGCGTTCGTTGCCGGTTCGTTCGCCCATGAGCTCGACGTACAGGGCGTTGGCGTGGAGCTCGGTCAGCATCGCGTCGAACACGGCGACCGGGGTGTCGTTCAGCCGGTCGAGCATTCGTTGCACGCTTGGTGAAATGGTCCGCGGAATGCGATCGGGAACGGGCGAGGCCAAGCCGGCCAGTTGGTAGAGATGACTGCGCTCGGGGGTGGCCAGCTGCAGGGTTCGGGCGAGTGCCTCGATGACCTGGGGGGACGGGTTGGCGGCTCGGCCCTGTTCCAGTCGGGTGAGGTAGTCGGCCGAGATTCCGGCCAACTGGGCGAGCTCCTCGCGACGCAGTCCCGGCGTACGGCGGGTGCCGTTGCCGGGCAGGCCGACGTCGCCGGGCGCGACTGCTGCACGCCACGTCATGAGCGCCTCGCCGAGGCCTGTCCGCGCCATCGCTCCCAGTATGCACGGACCGATGGAGTCTGCCTGGCCCTGTGAGTCCTAGGAAGGAGAGGCGACTACCTGTCCGAGGATCACCGGGGCAGTGTGGACGACATGAAGAACAAACTTGCTCTCGTGACCGGTGCCACGTCCGGCATCGGCGCGGCCTTCGCCGAGCGGCTCGCGGTGGACGGCTACGACCTGATCCTGGTCGGCCGCCGGAAGGACCGCCTCGACGAGTTCGCCGCCGCGCATCCGGAGGTGGCGGTCACCGCCATCACCGCGGACCTCTCGACCGATGACGGGATCGACGCGGTCGCCCGTCTCGCCGCGACCGAACCGCTGGATCTGCTCGTCAACAACGCCGGTGTCTCGCACTACATGCCGATGGCCGAGCTGCCCGCCGCCAAGGCGCGTGAGCTGCTCGGGGTGAAGGTGCTCGCGCCCACCTTGATCACCCGCGCCGCGGTCGGCCCGATGCAGCGGCGCGGTGCCGGGGCGATCATCAACGTTGCCGGGATGATCGCGTTCAGTGGGCCGGCGGACAAGTCGGTGCTGCCACGACGAGCGACGTACGCCGGAACGCTGGCGCACCTGGTCGCGATGTCGCAGGCGTTGAGCGCCGAACTCGACGGCACTGGCGTCCAGGTGCAGGTCCTGTGCCCGGGCGTGGTCGCGACCGAGTTCCACACCAGGCAGGGGCTGGACCTGAGCGCCGTACCGCGGATGAGTGCGGCCGACGTAGTCACCGCCAGCCTGCGCGGTCTCGCACGAGGCGAGGTCGTCACCGCTCCCGGAGTCGAGGACACCGGCCTGCTAGACGCCGTCTTCCAGGCCGACCTCGCTGCCTTCGCTGGTCAGAGCACCCACCTGGCAACCCGCTACCGCTGATCGGACAGCGCGGCTTCCATTCCATCCAGGATTGCGCGGCAGTCGCGGAGGAGGGTGGGAGCGTCGTTGGCGGTGAGGAGGAAGACTCCCAGCCAGTTGCGGGATCCGCCGGACGGGTCGAAGCGGGGGACCTGGGTACCGGTCGGCAGCATGAAGGCGGGCACCGGCTCGACCGTACTGCCGTCGGAGAGCAACCGCGACCAGTCCACCTGCTCGGGATCCCACCGCGGCTGGGTCTGCCAGGGGGTGCCGTCGGCACTGGCCGGGACGACTGCGACGGACGCAGCGGCTCGGCCGCCGGAGACCAGCATGGCGGGCGGGTACTCGACCTCTTCGCCGAGCTGCTCGCGGATCAGCATGCCGATCGGGTCCAGGTCGAAGGCGATCTCGACCTGGCGTGTCGTCAGCAGCCCGCCGAAGCGCGCGCCCACCTCGATAACAACAAGTGAGCCATCCGCGCGCAGCTTGAGCTCGGTGTGCGTGCCACACGTGTCGAGCCCGAGCGCGTCGACCGCCCGCCGCGACACGTCCTCGATCTTCCGCTGCAACTCCTCCGGAAGGACACAAGGCGACGTACTCGCGACCTCGATGTACGGCGGCACAGTCGGCAGCTTGGCGGTGATCGCCAGCGGGTGGTAGATGCCCTTGGCAACAATACCCTCGACACTCAGATAGTCGCCGTACCCGTCCTCGGAGTACCAGCCCTCGGTAGTCCCGTCCATGATCTCTTCGACCAGGCGGTCGCCGTCGGTGTTCTGCTCGAACAGTTCGTTCATGCCGACCTGCCCACCACGCTGCAACGCCTGCTCAATCTCGGCCCACGCATCCGCGACCTGGTCCTGCGAGGTCAGCACGAGCTGGGCCACCGAGCCGGCACCCCAGGCGGGCTTCAGCAGCAGCGGCGGCGTCAGCGCGGCCAGCGCACCACGCAAGTCCGCGGCCGAATCGACCCGACGGAAGCGGGGGATCGGCACACCCGCCGCCTGCCAGGCCTGCCGCATCAGCCGCTTGTCCCGAGCCACCCGGATCCCCGGACCGGCCCCGGCCAGCCCGAGCCGGTCGGCTGCGTTGGCCACCGCCAGTACGGCGAACTCGGACAGCGTGAACAGCGCATCCGCACCGATCTCCTGGGCATGCGCGATGATCGCCTCGACCACGGGCTCACCCGGCGTCAGACCGCCCGGGTGCACAGTGATCGACGTACAGGCGGGTTCCCAGATGGCCTTGGCGGCTTCGGGCAGTGGCGACAGCGCGAGCACATGCAGCTCACCACAGGCCGCGAGCCGCGGGAACGCGGTCTCCAGCGGGGCGCCGCCCTTGACGTAGACGTACAGGATCTTCTTCACGCGAGGCTCTCCTTGGTGGCCGCGCGATCGCGGCTGCGAGTGACGAGTACGGCGAGGGCGACCATCGCGACCGTGATGGCCGCGGCCAGCGCGACCAGGAACTCCGGCATGGCGCCCCGGGCGAGGAACCCGCCCATGATGAACACGACCAGCGCGCAGACGGCGCGGTCGGCGAGGGATTCGATCGACAGCAGGGTCGCGCGGCGGGCCGGTTCGGTGATCGCCTGGTTGACCAGCTTGCGCTGCACCGGGAACGCGAGCCCGGACGCCAGCGAGAACACGGCGAGACAGGCCATCGTGCCGATCAGACCCAGCGGGATGACCGAGGCGAGCGCGACCGCCATCAGCACAGTCAGGGCTAGTACGACGCGGATCTGACCGAAGCGCGCCAGTACGGCGGATCGCGCGGCTCCGGCAACTTCGAACACGGTGGTCGCGGCCATCAGCACGCCGAACCAGTGCAGCGGCAGATCCTTCGACTCCAGAATCGGCTGGAACAGGTTGGCCTGCCCGATCCGCACCAGCGTGAACACGGCAATGCCCTGAGCCATCAGCAACATCAGCCGCTTCGCCTTCACCAGCGACCGCATTGCACCCACCAGGGCCGGCCAAACCGGCTCAACCTTCACAGGACCCGTGGCAGGCAACGCCGGGAAGCCGAGCGCGATGACCGCCGCAACCCCACAGGTCACCGCCGACAACACGTAAGGCGACGGTCCCCACCAGGCGGTCAGGAACCCGGCCGCCGGCAGACAAGCGATCCGCCCGATCAATGTCCACGCCCGCGCCGAACCCTCAGCACCCTGGTATGACGCTTCGTTCCCCGTCCGCTGCAGATACTCATACAAGTAGGCACTGCCCGCACCCGAGAACAGTGAGTGCGCCAGCGCGATCAGCAGGAACTGCGCCAGGAACCCGGCGAACGTCGGCTGCCACACCGGGATCACGTTCGCCACCACCAGAATCGCCGCACCGGCCTGCAGGCAGCGCCGGTAGTCGAAGCGGTCGGCGATCATCCCGGTCGGGATGTCGAACAGGCAGAACGCCAGGTAGAAGATGCTCTGGATCGAGAAGATCTCGGTGTCCGACAGCCCGGCGGAGCGCTGGAACACGTAGAAGACCGGCAACCACCAGAGCAGTCCGGCGAACAGCTGGAAGGCGTTGTAGCGACGGATCACCCGCGTCGCATCGGCGGAGCGGGCGGTCACGCGGCGAGCTGGTACGGACGGCACTGCAACAGCACGATCCGGTCCCCGTCGACCAGCCACTCGACATCGACCGGCGCGTCAACCGGTCCGTCGGCGCCGGCGAAATGGGCCTGCAGCAACCGTCCGATCAGCGCGAGCCGGCCCAGCGTGGCCTTCGCCTGGTCATCGACATCGACACCATCGGTGCCCAGGGCAACCGTTCGGCTGCCGCCCTCCATCGTGTTGTAGAGGTGCTGCAACGGATCACCGGCACCGGACACGACATCGTCGACGGAGTTCCGCGCCAGGTTCAGCAGGACCGAGCGGAAGTCGCGCCGGTCGAGTGGGTTCGTGGTGACCATGACACCACCGAGTTCACCGTCGAGCTGCTGCTGGATGACCACACCCATGAAGCAGTCGGACAGACCGATCCCGGCCTCGTCGCGGAGCAGCACGCCGCGCGTCGTCACCAGCGACGCCCAGACCCGCTGGATCGCGTGCACGACATCCTCGATCGACTCCACCTCAGGGATCGACTCGTAGATGCCCGCGGCCGAGAACCCGATCAGGTCCTCCGCGTTCGACGAGCTGCGCACGACGACCCGACCCGCGCCGGTGAGATGCCGCAGTACGGCGTCCTCGATCAGCGTGCGCAGATCCGCCGGCAGCGGGGTGTCGCGGATCAACGCGCCCAGCTCAGCGCACAGTCCGTCGACCTCACCGCCCAGCGCAAGCGCCATCTTCAGCTTGCCGATGGTCTGCTGGATCGCCGGTGACGACTCCAGGAACTGCTGCTGCAACGCGAACGGCAGCGCAACCCCGCGCGGCACGGTCACATACTGCTGCACCATTCGCAGCGCGGCCTGAGACAGCACGCCCGGGTCGGTGTCACCGACCTCGAGATGCCGCGCCAGGTACTCGAGCAGATGCGGCCGCGGCGGCCGCGGCGCGGCGTAGAACCCAAGCCAGTAAGGCGATCCATCCCGTACGACGGCGGTCAGCTCGCCGAGGTTCGCTGCCTTCGTACCGAACCGATGCGCATCCGACGAACGCAAGTCCTCCAGCGGCAGGATCTGCGCCGCGGCGAGATCCGGCTTGCCGATGTCGACCTGTGTGATCGCCCACGCCGGACCGGCGTCGATCGAGTCCGGCCGGGAGATCTCGGTGACGGACACCTCGGCCGCGGCCGCGTCCACGGTCACCGCGACCCACGCGCCATCTAGACTGCGGAGACCGGTCAGGGCGTCGATCTGAATGGCGTTCGGGATGCCCCAACCGGCCGCGAGCACGTTGGTGTGCGACAGGGGAGTGGTGTGCCGGGAGTTGATCAGCCCCGAGACCCGCGGGATGTCGTCGGGCATCCGGTCCATCACCAGTACGTCGTACCAGCGCACGGGATCCGTGGTCGTCCGGTACGCCGCCTCGGACGCGAACACGCGCAGCCGGCCGGTCGTCGTACCGGGGTTGAGTGGCACGTACGGCGCGGTCGAGTACAGCTCGTGGGCGAGGATCCGGGGCAGGTCGCCGAAGGCGAAGCTCTCCTGCAGGTGGTTGGCGGGCTTGAGCAGCACGGGCACGGAGTCGACGACGAGCGCGCGAACGGTGTCGTAGAACCGGCGCAGCAGGTCGGCGCTCATCGTGTCGACCTCGACGGTCTCCAGGCTGAAGAACAGCCCGCCGTACTCCGGCCGGTTGTGCAGCGCGAGGGTGCCGAGCAGGAAGCGCCGGTCGTCGGCCCGGT
The DNA here is from genome assembly GCF_042674205.1 of Kribbella sp. NPDC056951. Lineage (NCBI taxonomy): Bacteria > Bacillati > Actinomycetota > Actinomycetes > Propionibacteriales > Kribbellaceae > Kribbella > Kribbella sp. NPDC056951. The sequence continues at coordinate 1,166,236 of NZ_JBHUQZ010000002.1, read as the reverse complement.
AGACCGAGTCGTTGAAGGCATCCAGGTTGCGGGCCAGCTCGGCCCGGGTCATACCGAGGATCCGCTCGGCGACGTACTGGACGTGCAGCAGGCGATCGGCTCCGTCGATCAGGTGGACGATCGACGTCTCCTGGTCGAGGACGAGCTTCACGTAGGGATACCCGGCGACGGTGGTCGCGAGGCCGTCGAAGTCGGCCAGGGTCAAATGGGCATGGGGCAACGCGGGAACTGTGGGGGCGGAGGACACAACAGATCACACTAGGGTAAACAGTCGTACTCACGGTAGTTTGCGTGACGCTGTGTGAGCACAATCACGAGTTCACAAGAAAGCTGGGGGCAGGCGATGCAGTTCGGAGTGCTCGGCCCGCTCGAGGTGCGCGCCGACGGGAATCCGCTGACCCCGAGTCGCGCCCAGGCGCGGTTGCTCGCGGTTCTGCTCTGCCGGCCCAACCAGTGGTTGCGCGCGGATGCGTTGATCGACCTGTTGTTCGGAGACGACGACGGCAACGCGGCGCGGTTGCAGGTGCTGGTGTTCCGGCTGCGGAAGTCGCTCGGTGACGCGGACCGGATCGAGCAACGGGAGCGCAGCTACCGGATCGTGGTCGGCCCCGGCGAGTACGACGTCGATCGTTTCGCGAGTCTTCGGCAAGCGGGTGCGGCCGCGCTCAACCGGGACGACCTGGACGACGCGGCGTCGTCCTTGCGGGAGGCCGTCGGGCTTTGGCGTGGCGATCCCTTCGCCGGGATGGATGAGCCGGCGCTGGTCGCGGCCGAGGCACTGCGGTTGCGAGGCGAACGGATCGCCGTACAGGAGGCTTTGTACACAGCGGAGATTCGGCGCGGTGCGGCGGCGGAGATCATCGACGAACTCTCGGAGCTCGCCGCGCAGCATCCGCTCCGCGAGAGTCTCACCGCGCTGTTGCTGCGCGGCCTGCATCAATGCGGGCGCCGGGCCGAGGCGCTGACCGTCTACCAGCAGACGCGCGCGCAGCTGATCGAGGAGCTCGGGCTGGAGCCCGGCGACGAACTGCGCGCGACCCAGGCGATGGTGCTGAGCGACGCCGAGGATGCGTCGGCCGAGCCGGCAGCGGTGCCGCGGCAGCTGCCGCCGGAGCCGGCCGGGATCGCCGGGCGATCCGAGGAGCTCGCGCAGCTGACGGAGCTCGTGCACAAGCACGGTACGGCGTCCGCCCCGCTCGTGATCGCGATCGACGGGCCGGCGGGGATCGGGAAGACGACGTTCGCCGTTCATGCCGCACACCAGGTCCGCGAGTTCTACGGGGACGGTCAGATCTTCGTCGACCTGAGGGGGTACTCGTCCGGCGAACCTGTCGATCCGGCGACCGCCGTACGGTCGATCCTGCTGGCCCTCGGCGCGCGGCCGGCGGGGATTCCCGAGGGATTGGACGAGCGCTCGGCGATGTTGCGGTCGAGCCTGGCCGGGAAGCGGCTGCTGATCGTGCTCGACAATGTCCGGGGCGCGGAGCAGGTGCGGCCGGTACTGCCCGCGTCCGACTGCCTGTTGCTGGTGACGAGCCGCAACCAGCTGCGCGGGCTTGCTGTCCATGACAATGCGCACCGAATCACCTTGCGTCCTTTGGTTCCTGAAGTCGCTGGTGATGTCCTCGCTGGTGTGGTTGGGAGCACGCGGGCCGCCGGTGATCCGGATGCTGTGACGCGGCTGGTCGAGTTGTGCGGCCGGATTCCGCTCGCGCTGCGGATCGCTGGTGAGCGGGCCTCGCGGTTTCCGGCGGACGGACTGTCCGCGTTGGCGGCCGAGTTGTCCGACGAGCATCGGCGACTGGATCAGCTCGCCGACGCCGACGACCCGGCGGCGGATCTCCGGGCGGCGTTCTCTTGGTCGTACCGGGCGCTCGCGGCCGAGGACGCGCGGACATTCCGGTACCTCGGATTGCATCCGTCCGGGGCGATCGGTCTGCCCGCGATCGCCGTACTGACGGAAGGCGCGCCGCGCGAGATCCGCCGTTCCGCGGATCGGCTCGTTTCCCAGCACCTGCTGGAGGAACCGCAGCCCGGCCGGTTCAAGCTGCATGACCTGCTCCGCCTGTACGCCGGCGAGCTCGCCGCCGAACAGGAGAGTGCCGAGGGCCTTCGTGCGACCACGCGCCGGATGCTCGACTGGTACCTCGCCACGGTGGGAGCCGCCAGCAACGCTGTCCGTCCGCGAGGTGCGGTGGCGCCGGTCGTCGACGCCGCCGGACCGGAGGCCGGGCCGCTGCAGTTCGCCGGGGCCGCGCAGGCTCTCGACTGGTTCGAGATCGAGCGCCCGGTCCTGGTCGAGCTGGTGCAGCGCGCGTACGACGAGGGCCTCGACGATCACGCTTGGCAGTTCGCCTGGGCGCTGAACGCGTACTACGCGGCCCGGCTGCACTTCGACGACTGGCGAACCGTCACGGCGATCGGGCGGCGCGCGGCAGACCGGTCTGGTGACAAGCGCGCGATGATGTACGCCGCGATCGTCGAGGGATTCATGTATCTCGAGTCGTCGCGGCTGGACGAGAGCGAGGCCTGCTATCGGACCGCGCTCGAGCTGGCCGAGCGGACCGGTGACCTGACGCGGCAGGCGTCGCTGCTGTCCAATCTCGGTCTCGTCGCCTCTCGCCGTGGTGACCACGCAAGGGCGCTGGAGCTGCAGGAGAAGGCCTTGGCCGCGCAGGATGCGCTACCGGAGCACGAGAGCGCGATCCTGTACACCGCGCTCAATCTGAGCGCCACACATGGTGCCCTAGGCAACTTTCAGGAGGCGGTCCGGTACGGCGAACTCGCGCTCGCGCATTTCCGCCGCCATCGGGTCAGCACGATGGAGCCGCTGGCCTTGTCGAATGTCGCCGAGGGTCATCTGGAGCTCGGCGATCCGGAGCGGGCTCGTGGCTACTGTCTGGAAGCGCTTGAACTGTTCGATGCTCTGGACGCCAAGCTAGGCCGGGCCAACGCGCTGACCGTGCTGGGCCGCGCGCACCGGGCGTCCGGTGACCCGGCGCTCGCCGGAGAGGTGTGGATGCAGGCGCGCGAGCTCTTCCGCGAAGCCGGCAGTCCGCGGGTCGCGGAGGTCGATTCGCTCCTGGCTACGGTGCAGTGACGGCGGTGATGGCCTTGGTGAGGTTGGCCTCGACCAGTGCGGGATCGTCCAGGTAGCCGGCCACCAGTGCGCCGTCGCGGAGCATCATGATCTGGCCGGCCGCGCTGTCCGCGGGTGCTCCCGCGGGAACGCCTAGGCGCTCGGCGAGTGAGCGGAAGAAGTCGGTCCACCACTGACGCTGCTCGGCGACCAAACGCCGTACCGGGTGGGTGACGTCGGCGTACTCGGCGCCCGCGTTGATGAACGGGCAGCCGCGGAATCCGGGCTGGCAGCTCGAGCTCGCCAGTACGCCGACGACGCCGCGGAGGGCGTCGTCCGCGTCGGGGGTGTCGGCGGCGGCCGTGATCGCGGTGCGTTCCCAGTCGGCCTTGCCGTGCAGGTAGGCCAGCACCAGGTCGTCCTTGGTGGGGAAGTGCCGGTAGAAGGTCGCCTTCGTGGTGCCGACCCCGGCGATGATCCGGTCGGCGCTGATCGCCCGGATGCCCTCGGCGTAGAAGAGCTCGCTGGCGCAGTCGATCAGCCGCTCGCGTACCGGGCGGGCCCTGTCGGCGGTCTGGGTCTGGTTCGTCATCACGGCCACTATCCCATCGATCGGTGCTGAAATCAGTGTTTGACAGCTGCAAGAGTAACTAGTTAGTCTACCTGACATCAGCCCCTGGAACCGAGGAGATCGAGATGCCCACACGTACGGCGCGCACCGCTTGGAACGGCACCCTGCAGGAGGGGGCAGGTCAGGTCGAGCTCACCAGCTCGAAGATCGGCACCTACGAGGTCTCGTTCCCGAAGCGCGCGGCCGATGAGGCCAACGGCACGACCAGCCCGGAAGAGCTGCAGGCGGCGGCGCACTCGTCCTGCTACGCGATGCAGTTCTCGGCGCTGATCGGAGAGGCCGGCGGCGTGCCGCAGGCGCTCGACGTCAAGGCCGACGTCACGCTCGGCCCGGACCCGGCCGGCGGCTTCAAGCTGACCGGCATCGCGCTCACGGTTCGCGGTGAGGTCGACGGCATCGACGCCGACACCTTCGCGAAGCTGGCCGCCGAGGCCAAGGCCACCTGCCCGATCAGCAAGGCACTCACCGGCGTGGAGATCACCCTCGACGCCGCTCTCGAGCAGTAACAAGTGTCGCTTCCGACGCGAGCGCCGTACGGTCGCTGATCCGCAGTGTGCACGGACCCGTCGTACTGGTCGGTCATTCGTACGGCGGTCAGGTCATCACCAACGCGGCGCGCAACGAGCCGAACGTGAAGGCGGCGGATGTCCCGCAGTCGAAGGCGAGGCTGATGGCCGCGACCCAGCGGCCGATCCTCGAGTCCGCGCTGAAGGAAGCCTCGGGTGACCCGGCCCGGACGAAGATCACGCGGTCCTGGTCTCGCAGCCGCACAAGGTCACGCAGCTGATCATCGCCGCAGCCAACGGAAGCTGACCCCTCAAGCAGCAGGGCGGCCCCACGGGGGTCGCCCTGCTTTGCGTTTCGGAGGAATGGTCACCCCAACGGTGGGTACTGTTCGGCGGTGAGACGTTCAGGGGACGTGATCGCAGACAGGTACCGAATCGTCGAGGCCATCGGCCGCGGCGGTATGGGTGATGTGTACCGAGCCGTCGACGAGGTCCTGCATCGAGAGATCGCTCTCAAGCTCGTGCGGCCCGTCCCCGAGACGCTGATGGCCTCGGAACGATTCCTGCGCGAAGCCCGCGCTATCGCGACGATCCGGGACCCGTACGTCGTCTCGGCGTACGACTTCGGTGATGACTGCGAGGGCAAGTACCTCGCGATGGAGTTGGTCAGCGGCTGCACTGTCGGCGAGGAACTGCGGGAGAACGGTCCCTTCGACGTCGACCGGGCTTTGCATGTGGTGCGGCAGGCGGCGGCTGGTTTGGCTGCGGCGCATCGGCACGGGGTTGTTCATCGCGACGTCAAACCCGGCAACCTGTTGCTGGCCGAGGACGGCACGGTCAAGGTCGCCGACTTCGGCATCGTCCGATTCCTCGACGACGCCACCACGACGATGACCTCGAGCGGTCAGATCGTCGGCACCAGCTACTTCCTCGCGCCGGAACATGCGCTGGGCAAGCCGGCCGGTCCTGCCTCGGACGTCTACGCACTCGGGTGTGTCCTCTATCAACTGGTCACCGGGCAGTTGCCGTTCTTCGGTGATGAACCGGCGGCGGTCATGTTCCAGCACGTGCAGCGCGAACCGCAGCCGCCGAGCGAGCTTCGCCCCGAGTTGGCCGGTGAGTGCGAAGCGCTGATCCTCTGGATGCTCGCCAAGGATCCCGCGCACCGCCCGACAGCCGCGCAGGTCGCCGCCGGCGAGCAACCACCCAACGAGACAACCGCGGTGCTGCCGCTGGTACGACGTACGTCCCGTCGACTCGTGCTTGCCGGGGCAGGCGCGGGTACGGCGCTCGCCGCGTCGGTGGCGCTGGGGATTGCCCTGAACACCGCCGAGGTGCAGGTGCCGGCCACCAACGACCTGATGCCGACGAAGCCAACCGTCGCCCCGAAAACCACGACACCGCCTCCCACTGCCGAGGTCGCCGCCGTACACACCACCACCCGCCCCTCCGCACCCCGAACAACCACCACGAAGGCCGACAAATCCGGCCCGCAGAAGACCAAGAACCCCGAAAAAACCAAGCAACCGAAGAAACCGAAGAAGTCGACCGGCAAGCCCTAACGAGCTCGCCGCTGGGTGTCGGTCAGGGCGGCGGTGGCGGCTGCGAGGCGTTGCCATTCGCCGATCTCCTCGAGCCCGCGGATCGCGGTCCGGTACGCCGTTGCGGCCTCGGCTAGGCGACCGAGACCGGCGAGTGCGCGACCCAGTTCGTACTGCGTGACCGCCGTACCCCACTGGTCGTCGTGGGCCTCGAAGACTGCGAGTGCGCGGTTGCCCCGCAGCAGCGCCTCTTCGTGGTGACCCTGATGGTTGCGCAGGGCACTGAATCGGTACTCCGCCATCGCGACACCCCGCTCATCGCCGAGCCCGGAACGCATCTTCAGCGCGAGCTTGAGACAGGCGGCGGCCTCGGTGTGCCGACCGAGCATCTGCAACGTGAGCGACCTCCGGCCGACCGCAGCGGCTTCGCCGAACTCATCCCCGAGCGCCCGACACCGCTCGGCGTGATCAGCGTGCCGAGCCTCAGCTTCGGCGTACTGTCCGAGTCCTTCGTAGGCAAGCCCCATCCGCCCGAAGAGCTCGGCTTCTTCGGCAGCGAGTCCAGCAGCGCGGGCGTCGGTCAAACCAAGCTCGCACGACGCGAGAGCAGCGCGGTACCGGTGCTGACCGAGTTGCCCGAGACCGAGCATGCTGTAGGCGAAGGCGCGTTCGGCGAGGTCGCCCGAGCGCTCCGCCACCACGCGGGCGTGCTCGGCCACCTCGACCATGTCGGACCACCGGCAGCGCAGGTCGTAGTACCACGGGATCAGCTGGGTCAGATCGCTCAGCAGGGCGTCGTACTCGCCGTCGGTGCGCTCGCTGATCCGCCGTACGGCGCCGAGGATCGTGCCAGCCTCGGCATCCAGCCACGCGACCGCCGCCGGCCGACCACCGGGATAGTCGGAAGGCTCGGGGGACAGGGCGGCCGCAGCCAGGCGCGCCTGCTCGAAAAGCCAACCCAGTAAGGCCATTTCGGCCTTGTCGCGCTGGGCATCCTCTTGCAGGAGCTCGCAGGCGTACAACTGCAGCAGGTCGTGCATGCGATACCGCCCCGGCGTCGCAGCCAGACCGATCAGGCTCGCGCCGGCCAACACCTCCAGCGCGGCCTCGGCTGGTTCGCCGAGCAGCGCACTAGCCGCCTGTACGTCGAAGTCCGCGCCCGGCGTTAGCGCCAGCCGCCGGAATAACCGACCTGCCACGGGCGAGATCTCGCGGTAGGACAACGCGAACGCACTACGCACGGCCAAGTCGCCCGCGGTCAGCCGACCGAGCCGGTTCTGTTCGTCGCGCAGCAGTTCGGCGAGATGTGCGATCGACCAATCCGGCCACGACGCCAGCCGATTCCCCGCGATCCGCACTGCCAACGGAAGCCGCCCGCACGCGGCCACGACCTCAGCCACCGACTCTGGCTCTGCTTCCGCCCGAACAGTGCCCACGATCTCGGTGAGCAAGGCCTGCGCGTCCGCCCGCGTCAGCTCAGCCAGGCTGACGCGTCGAGCACCGGCCAACCCAGTCAACCGCTGGCGACTGGTGACGACGACAAGAACCGGACCCGGACCGGGCAGCAACGCGCGGACCTGCGCCTCGTCCCGTGCGTTGTCGAGCACGAGCACACACCGACGCCCAGCCATCCGCGACCGGAACATCGCAGCGGCCTCGTCCACCTCGGTCGGCAACTGCGCATCCGGTACGCCGAGCGCCCGCAACAGCCGGCGCAGTACCGCCTCAGGTTCGGCCGCACCCAGTTCGACGAAGAACTGCGCATCCTGCAGCCCGAGCCGAAACGCCTGCTGCGCCGCACGCACCGCGAGAGTCGTCTTCCCAGCGCCCGGCTGACCGGTCACCACGACCGTGATCGGCCCACGCCCAGCCAGGCAGTCGGCCGCAGCCGCGAGTACCGAAGCGAGCTCCGCATTGCGCCCCTGGAAGTCAGCCGGGACAGCCGGCAACTCGGCGATCGTGACAGTAGAAGTTTCGGAGGTCGGGGACTTGCTGGTGGCGCGTTCGGCTAGGGCTGCGGTGTGGAGGGCTCGGAGCTCGCCGTCGGTGATGCGGAGCTGCTCCTCGTAGCGCTCGATCAGGTCGGCCGGGGCCAGCCGTCGGCCCTTCTCGTAGTCGGACAATCCGCCGTGCCCTTGCATGCCAAGTCGCCCCGCGAGCTGCCGCAACGACAGACCACGGGCCAGCCGGTAGCGCAGCATGGCTGCGCCAAGCGCTGCCAGGGCAGACCTGTCTGTCATCGATACCTTCCCCACCCCACCGCCCCGGTCAGGCGCCTCACCTCGCCCCCAGTGGACAGTCTCTGGACGCCGATCAGTGCACAAGATAACCGACGCTGCGTAGTCGGCGGATAGCTTTTTGCCACCGATCCTGTTCCGTCCCATCAGGAGGACCGTTATGACGTTCAATTCGAGATTGCGCTGGGGTGCAGTGCTGACTGCCGGCGCACTGGCGGTCCCGGCGGCGGCCGCCAATGCCGCTCCCCAGCAGCCGAACCTGCAGCAGGCCGTGACCGCGAAGGTCAGCACCGCGAAGACCAGCAAGGTCAAGTCCGACATCCAGGTCAACGTGACCCGCGGCGAAGGGACCGACACGGTCTTCGGAACGACCGTCGCGCTCGTCCCGCAGGGTCAGGACACGCACCCCGAAGGCTGGCTGTTCGCGGCGAGGTTGGTCGACGGTAAGTGGCAGGTCGGTCTGGAAGGCGAGCGTGCCTTCACCGAGCTGACCGCGGCATCGCCCGTCGTCTCGGCCAAGGAGAAGCAGCTGTTCGGCCAGCAGTCGTTCGCACCTCAGGCCGCCGGTGGCGACTTCCGGACCGGAATGCGGCTCCCGTTCGCCATCGGCGCTTCGTGGAGCATGCCTGGTGGCTCACACGGCTGGGCCGGGACAGACACGCCGTACAGCTCGGTGGACTTGGCCGGCGGTAACGGTCAGGTGCTCGCGGCCCGCGGTGGGACGGCGTACACGATGTGTGGCAACGGCAAGGGGTGGATCCGCGTGATCCACGACCGTGGCTACGCGACCGACTACTACCACCTGTCCGGCAACATCGCGGCCAACGGTCTGGGCGTCGGTGAGGGCGCGTTCCTCGGCAACATCGGTACCGACGTGTCGTGCGGCGGCTCGGCGAGTGGTGCGCACGTGCACTTCGCGCTGCGCCAGAACAGCGCGTACGTCGGGATCGCCAACCACAACGTCGGCGGCTGGGTCTTCCAGAACGCCGCCTCCGCCTACAACGGGACCGCACTGCACGGCAGCACGGTCCGCAGCCCCGGGCAGCAGCTCTACAACTACGGAGCGCTCGGCTTCACCCAGGGCATCATCGACGCCTTCGGTGGCGGCACGGTCAACAAGCGCACCGGACCGGGCACCAACTACGGAATCGCAGGAAGCGTGGCCGACGGTACGACGGTCAACATCTCCTGCTCCAAGAACGGCACCTCGCACAGCGGGCGCTGGGGGACCACCAGCCTCTGGAACCGGCTGAGCGATGGCACCTGGGTCAGTGACGCCTTCATGTGGACCGGACTGTCGACCCCGGTCAACGGCACCTGTCCCTGACCTGAGGTGGCCGGGGTGCCCCCAGCACCCCGGCTGTCAGGCCAGTTTGCTGCTGATGAACCGCTTGCCGACGTTGATCATCGGCTTCTCCACCCAGAGGAAGCACAGGTGGGCCATCACGATCGACATCAGCGACACCGCGACGAACGGCACTGGCGTCTTGCCCAGGTTCTGGCCGAACAGCAGGTAGATCGCGACCACTGCCTCGTGTGCGATCAGCTGTACCAGGTAGATCGAGTAGGACCGCTCGCCCAGGAACACGAAGGGCCGCATGGACAGCAGTCGCTGCGGGAAGGCGTTCGCGAGCAGGGCCGGCAACAGCAGGAACCCGACCAGTACGACGTACGGCGGGGGGACCGCGATGAACCCGGGGACGTTGCCGGCCAGGTGGTGCTTCTCGATGAACGCGCCCCACAGGTGGACGGTTCCGTGGATCGCCACGAACGCGGCGGCCGCCGTACAGGCGACCCAGGGCCGGGTGAGCGGCTTGAAGAGGTTGTAGGTCCGGGGGTTGTGCATCAGGATCGCGACCAGGCAGCCGACCAGGATCGAGAAGTAGTGTGCGGTCCAGCCGCGCGGGTCGCCGCCCATCGACAGCGGGACCATGGCGAGCATGATCGCCATCAGGACCAGGGTGAGGCCGATCCGGCCGCGGAACTTCCTCCGGCGGCGCTGCACGAGGATCGCCGAGAACGCGAGCAGGGGCCAGAACAGGTAGAACTTCTGCTCGATGCCCAGTGACCAGGACTGTCCGTACTGACCGCCCTGACCGAACTCGTTGAAGAAGAACAGGTACAGCGGCAGCTCGGTCCCGGGCGGGCTCTTGGTCAGGCTGCCATGGAAGAACTGCAGGACCAGCGTCACGCCGAGCAGCACGAAGTACACGGGCAGGATGCGGAAGATGCGGCGGGCGTAGAACTTCTTGAACGAGATCTGGCCGGCGCGGTCCTCTTCGCGCAGCATCAGCGTGGTGATCAGGTAGCCGGAGATCACGAAGAAGATCTGGACGCCGATCCAGCCCTGCAGCCAGTCCGGTCCCTGGTTGTGGAAGACCACGACCATCAGCGCCGCGATCGCGCGCAGCCCGTCGAGGGCGGGGAACCGCTTGAGCGCCAGGTACTCGGCGTGACTCATCGGCTGGTTCGAGCCGCCGACACGCTCTCCGGATCTGTCGAGCTCGCGCGCTGCGACGTCGGCGGTCGGCGTTGAAGTCATCCTTGTCAGGCTCCTCTACGTCGCCCGCGGTGTCGGGCTGGGGTCGGGCAAGTGAACAGTGGGACGCCGGCGCCGAGAGAAAAGTTCACACCGTTACACCCAGATACCGGCCGCACTATATCGGTAGCGATGGGTCACCACCCAAACGTACCTATTGGTACAGCGGCCTGGCCGGTCTGTGACGCGGCTGTGAAACGACTGTGAAACGGGCACCCCACACGCTGGTCGCAGAGCCGCTGAGGGGTGGTTCCCGGGGGAGAGCGACGTTGTGATTCAGACCACGTCGCTCAACCTCGCACGCCCTCCAGCCGCTCGTTCCTGATGCCGGGCCGCGGGGGTCTGCCCTTTCGGTGTACGGCGACGGGTCCGTGTCAGACCACGGGATGACATCGGCTGCCACCTGCGGGCTGATGGCGTGAGGCCTTGATTTCCCTAGTTTTTAAGACATGTTGACGGCGGATGCGACCGCGGAAGGAACAGAGATGCCGGAGCGGAACCGCGTCGCCTGGGCAGATGTTGCCAAGGGCGTCTGTATTTTGCTGGTGGTCCTGTGGCACGTGCTGATGAAGCACTACCTGCAGATCGACTGGCACATCGGTGGCCAGATCAAGGGCGCTTGGGGAACCTTCGGGGAACAGTTGCTGCCCTTGCGGATGCCCTTGTTCTTCGCGGTTTCCGGGTTCTTCGCAGTCCGCGCGGTGCAGCGGACCTGGCCGGAAGTGCTGCGCACCAAGGTCGCGAAGTTCTACTACATCTATGTGGTGTGGCTGGTGATCCACACGGTCATCCTGGCGTTCGTGCCGGACTTCGGCACCGAGAGCGCCGACGGCCCGCTCAAGTTCGTTGCCCAGCTGTTCATCACACCGTCGAACCTCTGGTACCTCTACGCCCTCGCCCTGTACTTCATCGTCGCCCGGGCAACTCGCCGGGTGCCGCCGTGGGTGGTCCTCGGACTGGCGTTCCTCTTGTCGGCAACGGCCTCGGCCGGGCTGGTCGCCGTACCGGGTGATCGCGCCGGCGTCTATCAGAACCTGGTGTTCTTCCTGGCCGGCATCTATGGCAAGACCCTGATCGAGAAGCTCGCCGCCGACGCGAGCTGGTTGCGACTGATCGCGATCGCGGCCCCGTACGGCGTACTTCTCGGAGTGGTCGCTCTGTTTGATGCGAAGACGTGGTTCGGGCTGTGGCCGCTGGTGAGCGGAGTGGCGATTCTGCTTGGCGTGACCGCTGCTGGGTTGGTGACTCGGTGGGAACGTCTGTCCAACGGGCTGGCGAGTATCGGACGCCGTACGCTGCCGATCTACGTGATTCACATGCCGCTGCTCGCGCTGATCCACGAGGCGCTGCTGAAGCCGCTGTCATCCGCGAGCCCGACGATCCAGCTGGTCACGCAGATCGTCGAGCCCATCGTCCTGACCGCGCTGGTGGCGTGGCTCTGCCTGGTCCTCTACAAATACTTGCCCAAGGCCCTCTTCGAACTGCCGTTCGGACTCGGCGTCAGCCGCCGTCCTGCGCCAGCCCACCGTCGTACCGCACCGGTCACGTCCCGCTGATCAGTTTCTAGCGGAGGTACTTGAAGGCTGCTTGGACTTCGGTGGTGAAGAGGGTGGGTTCTTCCCAGGCGGCGAAGTGGCCGCCTTGGGTGGGTTTGTTGTAGTAGTTGAGGGTGGGGTAGGTCTTTTCTACCCAGGTGCGGGGGGCTTGCATGATCTCGCCGGGGAAGGCGCTGAAGCCGACCGGGACGCCGACGGGTGGTGGGGGCGGGTTGGTGGCTCGGGCTCGGGCGCTTTCCCAGTAGACGCGGGCGGCGGAGGCGCCGGTGCCGGTGAGCCAGTAGAGGGTGATGTTGTCGAGGATGTGGTCTCGGGTGAGGTTGCCGGTGGGGTGGCCGTGGACGAAGGCTTTGGAGATTTTGTAGTAGCTGTCGGTGTCGTGGTCGAGCATCCAGGCGGCGAGGGCGACGGGGGAGTCGAGGAGGGCGTAGCCGATGGTTTGGGGGCGGGTGGTCTGCTCGATGCGGTAGCCGTTGCCGGTGGCATTGAATTCGGCGACCGCTGCGGCGGCGGCGCGTTCCTCGTCGGTGTTGGTGGGCCAGCCGACTCCGCCCAGGGCGGCGCCGAGCAGGTTGACGTGGATGCCGAGTAGGCCGTCGGGCGCTTGGCGACCCAGGTTGTCGGTTACGGCGGAGCCGACGTCACCACCTTGAGCGACGTACTTGCTGTAGCCGAGTCGCTGCATCAGTTCGTGCCATGCCTTGGCGGTGTGGCCTGGGTCCCAGCCGATCTCGGTCGGCTGGCTCGAGAAGCCGTACCCCGGAATCGACGGCAGCACGAGGTGGAACGCGTCGGCCGCGCTGCCGCCTTGCGCGGTCGGGTTGGTCAGCGGACCGATGGTCTCCAGCAGTTCCACGAAAGAGCCCGGCCAGCCGTGGGTCATGATCAGCGGCAGTGCGTCCCGGTGCGGTGAGCGGACGTGGATGAAGTGGATGTCGACACCATCGATCTCCGTCGTGAACTGCGGCAGCTTGTTGATCTTGGCCTCGAATCGCCGCCAGTCGTACCTGCTCAGCCAGTACTTCGCCAGCGCCTGCGAGGTCGCGAGTTGCACACCCTGTGTCCGGTCGCCGACCAGTTCGGCCGTCGGCCAGTTCACCGCGGCGATCCGCCGCCGCAGGTCGGTCAGCTTCGGCTTAGGTACCGAAACCCGAAAGGGACGGATCCCCGCGCCACCACTCAGCTTGGCCGGCGGCGCGGCGCTCGCCACCCCATTGCCCAGCGCGGTCAGACCGACTCCGGCCACCAGCCCGCCCTGCAACACCGCCCGCCGCGAAGGCCCGACCCCATCCGTGAAGCGCATCCGTCTACCTCTCCCAATCCGGTAACTCCTGCTGACACCTCCACCCTCGCCGCGCGACCCACCCGTCGCACCCGTGAAACTCACTGGTCCCCGGGCCGACCAGTTCAGTGGTGGCCACGGATGTGGCCACCACGCCGCTCACGCGAAGGTCGTCGTACAGACCAAATCCCGTGGAGGTAGTGATGAGTACGACGATGACGACGGCTCGCCGAGTCCGGCCGGCCAGCGTGGCTTTGTGGGTACTGCAGGTGTTGCTGGCTGCCTCGTTCGTGATGGCCGGCCTGCCGAAACTGACCGGCGACCCGCTCATGATCGAGATGTTCGACGCCATCGGCGCCGGCCAGTGGCTGCGCTACACCGTCGCCGTCCTGGAAATTGCCGGCGCGATCGGACTCCTGATCCCACGACTCTGCGGCGCGGCTGCGCTCGGCTTGGTGGGAATCATGGCCGGAGCCGTGGTGACGAACGTGGCGGTGTTGGAGGCCGCTCCGGTGGTCCCGAGCGTGTATCTCCTGCTCGCCGCCGTGATCGCGTGGTTCCGGCGGGCCTCGCTGAGCTGGCTGCGTGTCGGAAATTTGCAAAAGGACGTCGAACTATTGCGCTGACTTAGGGCCTTCCTTAAGGTGTGCGGCACCCCCGCCCCCAGGAAGGCCACGGCCATGGCACATCGGATACAGGCACGCCCAAAAACAGCAGTTCTAGCCGCGATCGCGGTCATTAGCGCTGGACTTTCGCTCCCTGCGGAGGCCGCGATCCAGGCAGTCGGCGCGACGCTGCCGTTCACCATCGTGGAGGCCGAGAACTCGGCGACCAACGGCAGCAAGATCGGCCCGAGTTACGCCCAGGGAACGCTCGCCGCCGAGGCTTCCAACCGGCAGGCCGTCACGCTGAACAGCGGCCAGTACGTCGAGTTCACCGCACCAGGCACGACCAACGCGATCAACGTGGCGTACTCGGTCCCGGACGGGCGCACTGGGACGTTGGCGGTCTACGTCAACGGGCAGAAGTTGTCGCAGTCCCTGGCGGTGACGGCGAAGTACAGCTACGTCGACACCGGGTGGATCGCCGGATCCCGGACGCACAAGTTGTACGACCACGCTCGGCTGCAGCTCGGCCAGACCGTCAATGCGGGCGCGAAGATCAAGCTGCAGGTCGACGGTGAGAACACCGCGGGTCCGTACACGATCGATGATGTCGAGTTCGAGAATGTGGCCGGCCCCGCCGGTCAACCTGGTGGCTCGATCTCGATCACCGATCGCGGTGCCGACCCGAACGGGAACAACGACTCGACCGGTGCGATCCAGAGTGCGATCGACAGTGCCCGCGGTTCTGGTGGGACCGTGTGGATTCCGGCCGGCCGATTCCGGGTCGGTGGCACGATCAACCCCGACGGCGTGACGATCCGCGGTGCCGGGCGCTGGCACTCGACGCTGCTCAGCCACCACCTGATCGACCGCCCGAACGGTGGCGGCAACGTCAAGTTGTACGACTTCGCCGTGATCGGTGAGGTGACCGAGCGGAACGACAACTCGCCGGACAACTTCGTCAACGGCAGTCTCGGCCCGAACTCCATCGCCTCCGGACTCTGGCTGCAGCACCTGAAGGTCGGGTTGTGGCTGACCGGCAACAACGACAACCTGGTGGTCGAGAACAACCGCTTCTACGACATGACCGCCGACGGCCTGAACCTGAACGGTACGGCGTACAACGTGCAAGTGCGGAACAACTTCCTCCGCAACCAGGGTGACGATTCGCTCGCGATGTGGTCGCTGCATGCGGCGAACCGGAACAGCACCTTCGCCAACAACACGATCGTCCAGCCGAACCTGGCCAACGGCATCGCGATCTACGGCGGTACCGACATCACCGTGCGGGACAACCTGGTCGCCGACACCAACGCGCTCGGCGGCGGGATCGCGATCTCCAACCAGAACTTCGCATCCCCGTTCTTCCCGCTCGCCGGAACCATCACGGTCTCCGGCAACACGCTGATCCGGACCGGCGCGATGAACCCGAACTGGGGTCAGAACCATCCGCACGGCGCGATCCGCGTCGACGCGTACGACAACCCCATCAACGCACAGGTGCGGTTGCTCAACAACCGCCTGGTGGCGAGCCCGTGGTCGGCGTACCAGTTCGTCGACGGTGGCGGTGCCGGGCGGGCGGTGCAGAACGTGACGGTGGACGGCGGCTCGATCGAAGGTGCCGGCACGTTCGCCTTCCAGGCAGAGACGACCGGTACGGCGACCGTCAGCAATGTCGTTGCCAGCGGCATCGGCCGCGCCGGCGTCTACAACTGCGCCTACCCAAGTGGATCGTTCGGTCTCAACCGCGGTTCCGGCAACAGTGGCTGGGACTCGACCTGGAGCGGCTGCAACTGGGTCGAGCCGGGCAATGGAACCCCGACACCTGGCGGCAACCTCGCAGCCGGTCGGCCGGTCACCGCGAGCAGCGTCAACCAGAACTACGTCGCGAGCAACACGGTCGATGGGAACTCCGCCAGCTACTGGGAGAGCGCCAACAACACCTGGCCGCAGTCGCTGACCGTCGACCTCGGCAGCAATCAGAACGTCAAGCGCCTCGTCCTCAAGTTGCCGCCGAACTGGGGTACCCGGTCCCAGACGATCCAGGTGCTCGGCAGCACGAACAACTCGTCGTACACGCAACTCGCCGGTGCCGCCGGTCGCACGTTCGACCCTGGCGCGGGCAACGCAGCGACCATCACGCTCCCGGCCGCCGTGAACACGCGCTGGGTGCGCCTGACCTTCACCGCCAACACCGGCTGGCCGGCCGGTCAACTGTCGGAGTACGAGATCTACGCGTCCTGACCACGGCAGCGAGGGCACCCAGTACGACGACGGCGACCACGACCCATCCGAAGAATGTCAGCCCAGCTTCGAAGGATCGTTCAGCCGTCCCGGTACTGCGGAAGTTCTGGCCGCGCACGTAGATTTCGTAGTCGGTGCCGTGCTGGATGACCGCGTCGTAGTTGATCCGCGGCATCCAATGCCCGACCTGGTTCATGGTCGGGTTGCCGTAGCCGTCGCTGATCTCGAACAGCTCGAAGAACGCCACCAGCGCGGCCAACATGGTCACGGCACTCCAGTGGCCGACGATCAGCGTCAGGGACGCGCCCGTCCAGGCCGCGACCACGCCGAGCGCCAGACCCCACGCCGTGCCGGTCAGCAGGTCGGCCGTGGGGCCGGTCTCGCCGCGGGCTGCGAACCAGATGTACAGCAGGCCGAGGACGGGAAGGACGAGCACCGGGACGAGCGCGACCAACGCGAGCAGCCCGCTGAAGTAGTTGGCCAACGGACGCCTAGTGGGCTGATACCAGCCCGGGCTCCGCTGGGCGACGATTCCGCCGACGGCCATCGTGACGAGGCCGAGGAAATAGGTGTAGCCCGGCAACCGTTCGGTGAGGTCGTCGGGCATGTCCAGCAGGGCGTCGCCGCACCACAGGAGGAACGCGCAGAGCAGCACCTGCCCGGCCAGCAGATACGGCCAGGAGCGCCGGTTCACGATGAGGCGGATGCTGTGCATACGCCGACGATAGGTGCTGACCCGTAGCATCTGGGGGTATGCGGGTGCTGATCGTGGAAGACGAGCCGGAGATGGCCGAGGCGATTCGGGACGGGCTGCGGCTGGAGGCGATCGCGGCCGATATCGCCGGTGACGGGCATACCGCGCTGGAGTTGCTGAGCCTGCACACGTACGACATCGCCGTCCTGGATCGCGATATCCCGGGGCCCTCGGGTGACGAGGTCGCCGCCAGCATCGTTGCCTCCGGCACCGGGATGCCGATCCTGATGCTCACCGCCGCCGACCGGCTCAACGACAAAGCGTCCGGCTTCGAGCTCGGCGCCGACGACTACCTGACCAAGCCCTTCCACCTTCAGGAGCTGGTACTCCGGTTGCGCGCGCTCGACCGCCGTCGGGTACACAACCGTCCGCCGGTCTGGGAGATCGCAGGACTGAAGCTCGATCCGTTCCGCCGCGAGGTCTACCGCGACGGCCGGTACGTCGCCCTCACGCGGAAGCAGTTCGCCGTACTGGAGGTGCTGGTCGCGGCCGAGGGTGGAGTGATCAGCGCCGAGGAATTGCTGGCACGGGCCTGGGATCAGAACGCGGACCCGTTCACCAACGCGGTCCGGATCACGGTGTCGACGCTGCGCAAGCGGCTCGGCGAGCCCTGGCTGATCGCCACAGTGCCCGGTGTCGGGTACCGGATCGGCAGCGAGGATGAGTAGGCCGCCTGGGCTCAGCATCCGGCTGAAACTCACCCTCAGCTACGCCGGCCTGGTGATGGTGGCCGGCATCCTGCTGCTGGGTGCGGTCGCGCTGTCGCTGAAGCTCACGCCGCAGGACGGCTTGGTGATCACCGTCAAGTACGGGTACTACGAAGGCTTGCTGAGGCGGTTCGTGCCCGCGGCCGGCTTTGCCGCGGTGCTGCTGCTGGTCCTGGGGCTCGTGGGCGGCTGGTTCCTGGCCGGCCGGATGCTGGCTCCGGTCTCACAGATCACGAACGCCACCCGACTGGCCGCGACCGGGTCGTTGTCCCATCGGATCCGGATGCCGGGGCGCAACGACGAGTTCCGCGAACTGGCCGACAGCTTCGACGCGATGCTCGCGCAGCTCGAGGCGCATGTCGCCGAGCAGCGCCGGTTCGCCGCGAACGCCTCCCACGAACTGCGCACCCCGCTGGCGATCACGCAGACCCTGCTCGATGTCGCGCGTAAGGATCCGAAGCGGCCGCCGGACGAGCTGGTCGACCGCCTGCACGCCGTGAACGCGCGGGCGATCGACCTCACCGAAGCGCTGCTGGTGCTCAGCCGCACCGACCAAGGATCCTTCACCCGCGAGGACGTCGACCTGTCCCTGGTCGCGGAGGAAGCGGCCGAATCCCTGCTGTCACAGGCCGAAGAGCGCGATGTTCTGCTGGAGACCTCCGGCGAGCTGGCCGTCATCACCGGCTCCCGCGCGCTGCTGCTGCAGCTGACCACGAACCTCGTGCACAACGCGATAGTCCACAACACGGCCGAGGGTGGCATCGTGCAGGTCGACACCGTGGTCTGGCCGGAGTCCGTCGTACTGACCGTCGAGAACACCGGCGCGGAAATCACCCCGCAGATGCTCTCGACGCTCACCGAACCGTTCCAGCGCGGGGCCGAGCGCATCCGCAGTGACCACGGCGGCGTCGGCCTCGGTCTGGCCATCGTCAAGCGGATCATCGAGGTTCACCACGGGACACTCGGCCTGATGGCCCGCCCCGACGGTGGCCTCCGAGTCACGGTCGAGCTGCCTCGCGGCGGAACCACGACGACCGGCCGCTCTGGTTGACGTAGCCGCGGCCCTCGTAGAAGGCGTGCGCCTCGGTACGGCGGTCCGAGCTGCTGAGCTCGACCCGCAGGCACCCATGGTCGGCCGCGAACTCCTCCGCGGCCGCCATCAGCTGCCCACCGATCCCTTGGCCGCGAACCTGTTCGGACACCACCAGTGCCACGACCCGCGCCCACGATCCGGTGCGTTCGAAATACGGCCCGACATGTACGGCGACCACGCCGACAACCTGATCGCGGTCATCGGCGACGTACACCGTACTGGTCGGATCGGACTGCCAGTCGCGGATCCGATCAGCTGTCGCGGAGACCTCCGACTGGGGATAGCCGAGCTGCACCAGCAGCTCGTTGACGGCGACCGCGTCGGACGGTTCGGCGATCCGGATCATGCGATCGGGAAGTCGAAGTAGCTGTCCGGGTAAGGCTCGTTCTTCAAGGTGTAGTGCCACCATTCGTAGTCGTAGCGCTGGAATCCGGCGGCCTCCATGATGTTGCCGAGGTGCTGCCGGTTGCGTGCCTCGGTCGGCGTGATGCCGGTGGCGCCGTGATGGGAGATCGAGTCCATCAGGTCATGATCACCGCCCATGGGAGCAAGTTCGCCGGTGTCCAAGTGATAGAGAGTCAGGTCGACCGTGCTGCCGCGGCTGTGCCCCGACCTGGCCGACACGTAGCCCTGGACGAACATCTCGGTCCGCCCGATGTTCGGGTAGTGCCTGGACTTCGTGCGGCCGTCCTCCGGCTCGTTTGCCCAGCGCAGGAAGCGATCCACGGCGCTCTGCGGGCGGTACCCATCCCAGATCAGCAGCCCGAAACCGAGTGTCGCCGCCTCTTCGCGACCCTTAGCCAGAGCCGCGGCCAAGGCCTTGGTCCCGACTACGCGGTTGGCGAGATAGCCGTCGACCGGACGGCCGGTGAAGTTGTCCCAGGTCGCATACTTCGCGTCCCAGCGGATCCCCGAGACGAACTCGTCCAGATAGACGAAGTCGGCCTTCATCGCGAGCTTCCCTCCATCGCCAGCGCCACCACGCGGTCCACCACGTCACCCAGCGACAGCCCGGCCGCCGCCATCATCCGCGGATACCGGCTGTACGACGTGAGTCCGGGCAGCGTGTTGACCTCGTTGAGGACGACTGTCCCGTCCTCCTTGAGGAACATGTCGACCCGGGCGAGTCCGCGGCAACCCAGCGCGCGGTAGATCGCCATCGCCGTCTCCTGAACCAGCTTGCGCGCGTCCTCCGGGATCTGGGCCGGCACAACGGGTGCCGAGTTCTCCGAACCGCTCTCGGGAGTGTCCTCCTGATGGATCCGGAAGAATCCGTGCGTCAGCGTGATGTGGTCGAGTTCGCCGGTGACGAGATCACCGTCGTTCCCGAGGATCGCGCAGCCGATCTCGCTGCCGACGACACCCTCCTCGATCAGGACCTTGGCGTCGTACTGGCGTGCTGTCTCGAGTGCGTCCGCCAGTTCGGCCGGTCGCGTGACCTTGCTGACGCCGAACGACGATCCCGACCGCGCCGGCTTCACGAACACCGGGTAGGGGAGCTGGAAGGGGTCGAGGTCGTCATCGGCGGTGCCGGTCCAGAAGGTGGGTGTGGCGATCCCTGCGCTGCGTACGACGGTGTAGGCGAGGGACTTGTCCATGCACACGGCTGAACTCTGGATGTCGCAGCCGACGTAGGGGAGTCCGGAGAGCTCCAGCAGTCCTTGGATCGAACCGTCCTCGCCGGTCTTGCCGTGCAGGACAGGCAGTACGACGTCCAGGCTGACCGTCAGATAGCGGCCGTCCGCGAGCAGCACCAGCAGACCGGGTGTGCTCCGGTCCGGCGACAGCACCGCCGGGCGGGCCTCGTCGAAGTTCGGGCCGTCGCACAGTCGCCAGGCGCCGCTCTCGGTGATCCCGATCCAGACCGGCTCGTACTTCGCCAGGTCGAGGTGCTTCGCGACCTCCTGCGCGGACTTCACCGACACCGGGTGCTCCTCGCCGGCGCCGCCGAACAAGATGCCCAGCTTCAGCTTCATATCCATTCCCGCTTCCTGCTTTCGAACTTGAGACAGTTGATGATGGAGTTCTCGACCGTGTCGCTGAGTGCGTGGTCGGTGTAATAGGCCGTGTGGGGACTGACGATTGCGTTCGGCAACTTCTGCAGCCGGAGCAGCAGATGGCTCTCGAGTGGCTTGTCCCGGTGGTCGGCGTAGAAGATGCCTTCCTCGCCTTCGAGTACGTCGAGGGCCGCGCCACCCAGCCGCCCGCTCTCCAAGGCCTCGATCAGCGCCTCGGTGTCGAGCAACGCGCCGCGGCCGGTGTTGATCACGAACGCGCCGTCCTTCAGTTGCGCGATCCGCGCGCGGTCGAGCAGATGGTTCGTCTCCGCGGTGAGCGGCGTGTGCAGCGTGACCACGTCACTGATCCGCAGCAACTCGTCCAGCGGGACGTAGTCGGCCGACGTCATCGCACAGGTGTCATGGGCAACGACATAGCAGCCGAATCCGCGCAGCCGGTCCATCACGGCCGCACCGATCCGGCCGGTGCCGATGACGCCGATCCTGAGGTCGCGCAGCTCGCGGCCGCGGAGCTCGGTCAGCCGGTAGTCGTGCAGGTCGACCCGCCGGATCATCGACTTCGCGTTCCGCACCGCCATCAGCATCAGCATCAACGTGTAGTCGGCGACGCTATCGGGGGAGTACGCGACATTCTGTACGGCGATGCCGAGGCCGGAGGCGTATTCCACATCGAGGTGGTTGTAGCCGATGCTGCGCGTCGAGATGTACGTGACGCCGGCATCGCGGAGTGCCAGCAGAGTCTGGTCGCTGATCCGGGACTTGTGTCCGACGCTGATGCACCGGTTGCCGGCCACCAGGTCGATCGTGGCCTCGGTGACCGCGGCCGGCGTGATCGTCGGCTCCACCCGGTAGCGCGCGGCCAGTTCCCGGAACAGCACCGCTTCGTCGGGTTCACAGCCGTAGACCGTGATGCCCAGCCCTGGTTCGTGATACGTCATGCCGCAAGTCAAGCCAGCCGGTCGTTGCAGCTGCGTATCCGAGTTTTCATATGCTCAGCACACATGAGTCCGGGCCGGACCCCGTGGTCCGACCCGGCCGATACTTCAGTACGGCGGTCAGCGCGGGAGGAACTCGCTCTCGCACTTCAGCGTGGCGCCGAGGTCGACACAGACCTGGATACCGGCCTTGACGATGCTCGCGCTGGTGTTCAGCTCCTTGTTGTCGTACGGGCCCCACGCGTCGCTTTCGCAGGTGCCGTCGTCCTCGTGCCAGACGCCGTTGGCCCAGTTGCCGTTGCTGAGCAGGGCCCGGGCGCGCGCGATCACGCGGTAGCCGTCACCGGGGCAGGTGTCGTTGATGACCCAGTTGTTGTAGACCACCTGTGTTGCGGACTTGAAGTCGAGGTCGGCGTACGACGAGCCGCCCGCGTCACCGCCTTGCGGGCTGACGACGTGCACGTAGACGTGGCCGTCGGCGGCCATGGCCGGGCTGATGCCGGCGGAAAGCATTGCGGCCGAGGCCACCGCGATTCCGAGTGCTCGAGTGGGAATGCGCATAGCAGAACTCCTTGTCACTGGGCGGCAACTGTCCGGTTGAGGACAGCGGGCCCCATGCTCACCGTGACCGGAGTCGGGTGTCTCGGTTTCCGGTCGAATCCGGTCAGGCGGACAACGCCGCCAGTTGGGTGGCGACGGCGTTGGCCTCCGGGGTCTTCAGGCGGTCGAAGATGGTGAGCGCTTGCCGGAGTTCGGACTGGGCGGTCTCGGGGTCTCCGAGGAGGACGAGGGCCCGGGCACAGCCTTGGTGACTGCGCGCCTGCTCATACGGGTCGCCGACCTCGGTCGAGATCGCCAGCGCAGCCCGGTGCCGGTCCAACGCGATCGCGGGCGATCCCGCCGTACAGGCCACTGTCCCGGACTCGTTGAGGGCGAGCGCCTCGGTGTCCCGATTGGCGACCTCTCTCGCGATCTTCAGGGCGAGCTCCAGGCGGGAACGAGCCGGGTCGAGGGCGCCCAGTGCGCAGAGGGCGCGGCCGAGAGTGATGAGCGCGTAGGCCTCACCGGTCCGGTTGCCGGTCTCGCGGGCGATGCTGATCGCGGCTTCCGCATCGGCGCGGGCCTGGTCGTGCCGGCCGAGGCTGAGGTTGACGCAGGCCCGGCTGTTCAGCGCGCGTCCCTCGGTCACCCGGTCACCGGTCTCGCGCAACATCACCAGGCATTCCTGAACCCGTTCGTACGCCTCGTCGTACCGGCCGAGCCGCTCGGCCAGGTGGACCACGTTGTGCAGGGCGTGCGCGGTCGCCAGGTCCGAGCCGATCATGGCCGCGATCTCGATCGACTGCAGGTAGTTCTCGTACGCCTCGGTGTACGCGCCGACGCGTTCGAGCACCAGACCGAGGTTGATCAGGGCGCGGATGTGCTCGCGGTGATCGTCGCTGGTGGCTGCGATCGACAGCGACTCGCCGTACACCTCACGCGCCGCGTCGAACCGCCCGAGCCGCCAATAGACGACACCGAGACTGCTCAGCGCCCGGCCGCGCTTGACCCGCGGCGTCACCCGTGCCGCGGCAGTGTGCAGCACCTCGCCGTCGCCGTAGTGGCCGGCGTCATCGAGGTAGCGGTAGAGGATCGACGACAGATCCGCCGTGTGATCGGGCAGATTTTGTTCGGCCGCGCTGAGTCCGCAGGCGACCAGATTGACCCGCTCGGCGTCGAGCCACGCCAGTGCCGCCTCCCGATCCGCTGGTGGCTCGGCCGATGATGGCGCGGACGGACGCCACTTCGCTTCGTACGGCGCGTACACCGACATCGCGAGGGCAGCCATCGCCCGGTAGTGGTCGGCCAACCGGGTGAACGCGGCCCGGCGGGCGCTCGCCGGATCCTCGTCGCTTCCGCGCTTGGCGGCGTACACCCTGACCAGATCGTGCATCTCGAACCGACCAGGGGAGCGCTGCTGCAACAAGCTCCCGGCCAGCAGATCGCCCAGCAGCACGGCCGTCTCGGCCTCGTCCGCACCAGCCAGTACGGCGGCCGCCGAGGTGTCGAAGTCGGCGCCCGGGTGCAGCGCGAGCATCCGCAGCAGGGTGCGGTGGTCCTCCGGGAGGCTGCTGTCCGACTGGGCGAGCGCGATCTCGACGGCGTCATCGAGCGACAACGTCCGGCCCCGCTCGACCAGCCGCTCCAAATGGTCGGACAGGCTCCAGGCTGGCGTCGCGTCGATCCGGCCCGCGACCAGCGCCAGCGCGAGTGGCAGCTGACCGACCTGTACGGCGATGCGCCCGGCCGTGGCCGGATCCTCGCTAACTCGCGCTGACCCGATCGACTTCCGCAGCAGTTCGTCGGACTCGGCCGGAGTGAACGGGCCGAGCTGCAACCGCTCCGCCCCGGGTAGTTCGAGCCGCCGACGACTCGACACGAGCACCACGCTGCCCGGAACGCCGGGTAGGAGCGGTACGACCTGTTCGGCCGAGGCAGCATTGTCGAGCAGGATCACCGATCGCCGACCAGCGAGCGCGCGGGCGAGCTTCGCCGTACGGGCGGTCTGGGCGGTGCCGCGCACGCCCAGGACGCGGAGAAAGGCCTCCAGTACGGCGCCCGGTTCGGCCGGCTGCCGTGGATCGAAGCCGCGCAGGTTGACCGCGAGGACCTGGTCGACGCCGTCCATCAGATGCGCGAGGTGCACGATCATCCGGGTCTTGCCGACGCCGGCCATCCCGTCGACAGCGAGCACGACGGGTGCGGATCGGTCGTTCAGCAGTGGCCGCAGCTTGGCGACCGCCTTGGCGCGCCCGATGAAGACCTCGAGATCGTCCGGGAGCCGGTCGGTCACGTTCACCACGGCCGCATCGGACGCCGCTCCGCACGCCAGTTGGTAGGCCTGCCGCCAAGCCAGTACGACGCACTCATCCGCATCGCCGGTCAACGCCCGCACGACGTCGACCACCAGCTCGACGTCCAGTCGGCTCCGCCCGGGTTGCAGGCACCGGTAGACCGTGTCGTACGCCGGGATCTCGGCCACACCCCGCGCCGTACGGCTTCGGACGATCCGCCGATGCAGCTCGCGGTAGGACACCCCGGACCAGACCCGCAGCTCCCGCAGGCGCGCCCCGAAACCGGTCAGCTCCGTGACACCACCTGGCGCCGGCTGTGCACTTCCAGACATCTCGCGTGCCTCCCCGTGGTTCCCCCGACCCTGCTCGCCGGGCGAGGTTAACGCCTGCTGGGTCAGAGCGCGACGGTTCGCCGGGGTTTTTCGACGGACGTGATTGCGGTACCTGCGGGTCTCGCTGACCGCATTGAGTCGGGGCTGGTGATTACCCGCGGTGAGGGCCGGGTAGGAGCGGCGTACCGAAGTGATCGTTTGAAAGGGGGCGGGCGAGATGGCGACTGAGTTCCAGCGGCGCAAGGTGGCCGTGGTCTTCGAGGCAATGGATGCCGACGGCAACGGATATCTCGACGAGTCCGATTTCGAGGCACTGACCGAGCGCTGGGTGGGCCTGCGCGGCTGGGCCCCGGGCACCGCCGACCACGACCGGATGCGGAGCATCATGATGGGCTGGTGGTCGGCGATCTCGACGATGTCCGGCGCCGAACACGACGACAAGGTCTCACTCGACGAGCTGATGAACGTTGTCGATCAGCTTCCGGAGATGCAGGACGCGGT
Source organism: Kribbella sp. NPDC056951 (assembly GCF_042674205.1). NCBI lineage: Bacteria > Bacillati > Actinomycetota > Actinomycetes > Propionibacteriales > Kribbellaceae > Kribbella > Kribbella sp. NPDC056951. The sequence goes on along the minus strand of NZ_JBHUQZ010000002.1, from coordinate 1,140,842 downwards.
GCATGCGACCGCCGATGCGATGTTCGACGCGATCGACGAGAACGGCGACGACCGGATCGCCCTGACCGAGCACAAACAGGTCGTCTACGCCTGGAAGGGTTCCGACGAAGGGATCGAGGAGGTCTTTCCGCAACTCGATATCAACGGTGACGGTCACCTGTCCCGCGCCGAGTTCCGCGACCTCTGGACCGCCTTCTGGAGCGGTGACGACCCTGACTCTCCGTCCCAGTGGGTCTTCGGGCGTTACTAGAGCCGGCCGCGCGCGGCGTACAGACATTGGACCTCGGGGCGATCACCATGGGTACAGGGGATCGATCGAGGAGGACGGCCATGACGGACAAGCGACTTCGTTGGCAGTGTGGGATGGCTGTCGCGGTGCTCCTGCTGGCCGGGTGCTCGGACGACAAGGGTGCGGTCAATCCGACCCCGATTAGCAGTGCGCCGCAGCCGACGGCGACTCCGACTGCCGACACCAGTACGCCGGTTCCGCCGACAACCCCGCCGACAGCCTCGGCCACCCCGACGCCCACGACTTCGGCGCCGGCGCGCAGGGTCTTCCGCTATCAGGCGGCGTGGCCGTTCACGTCCGAGGCGCGGGCCGCGGAGTGGCAGCGGTCGTACCGCAGCGGCGGGCATCAACCGTGGCACCTCGACGCGGCCGATACTGCCTTGGCGTTCACCCAGGGGTTCTTGGGATTCAAGGACATCACGCTGATCACCTCACGCAGCATCCGCGGTGACGAGGCGCACGTGGGAGTGGGCTTCCAGATCGACACCGGCCGCAAGTTCACCGCCGCCGTCGTCCACCTCGCGCGGATCGGCCAAGGTAAGGACGCTCCCTGGGAGGTCGTCGGCACCCGCGACTCCGACCTTTCGCTGACCTCACCACGCTACGGCGCCACCGCCGGCTCCCCGCTAACTGCGGGCGGCCGCATCACCGGTGTCGACGAAGCGATCCGGATCGAGGTCCGCCAAGCCTCCACGGCCAAACCCCTCGGCACCCTCTGCTGCGTCGCGGCCGGTGGCGAACGCACCCCGTGGTCGGGTCGCGTCAGCTACCGCGGTGCCACCGACCCGGTCCTGGTCGTCGTCGCCTCAGCCGGCGGTCACAGCCACGGCACCGAGCGCTTCGCCATTACCGCCGTACGTCGTTTCTAACTGTTGCCCAGGGCATCTGCCGGTGCTGTCCAGGAGGCGAGCAGCTGAAGGCGTTCTGCGGAGGGTGAGCCGGGTTCGGCGGTGTAGATCAGGAGCACCAGCCCTGGTTCGGCCGTGATCGCGAGTTCTTCGTAGGCGAGCACGAGTTCGCCGACGACGGGGTGCTGGAACCGCTTGGTGCCGGATCCGTGCGTGCGGACGTTGTGGTCGGCCCACAGTTGGCGGAAGATCTCGCTGCGGGTGGAGAGTTCACCGACGAGATCCTGGAGGCCGCGGTCGTGCGGGTCGCGGCCCGCCTCGGCGCGCATGATCGCGACACACATCTGGGCGAACAGTTCCCAGTCGGGAAAGAACTCCCGGGCGGCGGGATCGAGGAACTGGAAGCGGGCGAGGTTCGGCATCCGGCCGCCGTCGCCGATGACCGGTGAATAGAAGGCGCGCCCCAGGGCGTTCGTGGCCACCAGGTTCTGGTGCGGATCCCGGACGAACGCGACACCGTCCTTGATCGCGTCCAACACCCACTGCAGGCTCTCCCGCGCTGCGGCCTTTCCCGCCGTACGGCGGCGCGGTCGGCCCGAGCTCGGGATTCCGTCGGCCGCCCGGGCGAGGTCGAGGAGATGGGCTCGCTCGGTGTCGTCCAGTTGGAGCGCCCGCGCGAGCGCTTCGAGCACGCCAGAGGAGGCGCCGGCGATTTGGCCGCGCTCGAGTCGTGCGTAGTACTCGACGCTGAGTCCGGCGATCGTTGCCACCTCGCTGCGACGCAGACCGGGCACCCGCCGGGCACCGGTCGTGGGCAGCCCGGCCTGCTCCGGAGTGATGCGGGCGCGGCGAGTCGTGAGGAACTCGCGCACCTCTTGACGGTTGTCCACGACTACGACAGTAGTACGCCGGTCGCGCCGACGAGGCGTTGAAGGGTGCCCTATCAGTACACCTATCGACAGGGACTTCTTGCCCGATCGGCCGGCGGGTTCACTCCTAGAGTAGGTATCAACGTCAGTTCGAGAAGGAGCGCGCAATGCGCCAGGTAGTCATGCACGGGCCCGGCAACGTCCAGGTGGAGGACCGCGAGGACCCGAAGATCATCGCGCCGACCGACGCGATCATCCGGCTGTCCGCAACTTGTATCTGCGGCAGCGACCTGTGGCCTTATCGCGGGGCCGAGCCGGTCGATCACCAGGTCATGGGTCACGAGTACGTCGGTGTCGTCGAGGAGATCGGCGCGGACGTGCGGACCGTCAAGGTCGGCGACTTCGTGGTCGGCTCGTTCTGGGCCTCCGACAACACCTGCGAGATCTGCCAGGCCGGTTACCAGGCCTACTGCGTGCACCGCGTGCTGATGGGCACGCTCGGCACGCAGTCCGAGCGGGCCCGGATCCCGTTGGCCGACGGGACGCTCGTCGCGACTCCCGGGATCCCCGACCCGGAGCTCATCCCGTCGCTGATGGCGGCATCCGACGTACTCGGCACTGGTTGGTTTGCGGCTGTTGCCGCTGAGGCCGGTCCGGGCAAGACTGTCGCAGTCGTCGGTGACGGTGCTGTCGGTCTGCTGGGGATCCTGGCTGCCCAGCAGCTCGGTGCCGAGCGGATCATCGCCTTCAGCCGGCACGCCGATCGCCAGGCACTGGCCAAGGAGTTCGGGGCCACCGACATCGTCGAGGAGCGTGGGGACGAGGGCGTCGCGCGCATCAAGGAGCTCACCGGCGGGCTGGGCGCCCACTCGGTCATCGAGGCCGTCGGTACCCAGGAAGCCATGACGCAGGCCATTCGCTCCACCAGGCCGGGCGGACACGTCGGATTCGTCGGCGTCTCCCACGACGTGGCGATCCCCGGCGACGAGCTGTTCATGGCCGGCATCCACCTGCACGGTGGTCCCGCACCGGTCCGGCAGTACCTGCCCCACCTGATCCAGCTCATCTGGGACCGCAAGATCGACCCCGGCAAGGTCTTCGACCTCGTCCTGCCGCTCGACCGCGCCGCCGAGGGCTACCGGGCCATGGACGAGCGTACGGCGACCAAAGTTCTGCTGACCGTCTGATCTATGAGAACCTCATCCCCCGCTCAGGCGCGGCTGACCGCCGGACTGGTCGCCACCCTGGTCTTCGTGTCCGCGATCGCGCCGCTGGCCACCGACATGTACGTCCCGGCGTTCCCGCGGGTCGCCGGTGACCTGTCCAGTACGGCGACGCAGGTCCAGCTGACGTTGACGACGTTCTTCGTCGGTATGGCGCTCGGTCAGCTGATCGGGGGACCGGTTTCGGATCAACGCGGCCGGCGGATGCCGTTGCTGGCGGCGCTGGTGGCGATGACCGCGGCCTCGGTCGTCTGCGCGCTCGCGCCGTCGATCGTGGTACTGACGGCGGCCAGGTTCGTCCAAGGCTTCGCCGGCGGCTGGGCGATGGTGACTGGCCGGGCGATCGTCGTCGACCTGGCCAGCGGCGTACGGCTGGTCCGCGTCATGAACGTGGTTGCCGCGGTCGGCGGCATCGCGCTCGTCGTCGGCCCGCTGCTCGGCGGGATCATCCTGCAGCTGTCCCACTGGCGGGTCTCGTTCTGGGTCGTCGCAGCATTCGGGCTCGCGATGACGCTCGCGGCCTTGATCGCCGTACCCGAATCACTTCCGCGCGAGCGTCGGCACGCCGGCGGGCTGACCAGCTTCCTGACCGCCGGCCGCGCGGTGCTGGCGAATCGCGAGTACGTCGGCTATCTCGTCGTCTCCGGAGCCGCGATGGGCGCCTTGTTCGCCTATGTCGCCACGTCCGCCTTCGTCCTGCAATCCATGAACGGGCTCTCGCCGATCGCCTACTCCGTCGACTTCGCCGCCAACGCCGCCGGCATGACGGCAGCCGCCCTGATCGCTGCCCGCCTAGCCGGCCGAGTCGCCACCCGCAAACTCATCCTGACCGGACAGCTCGCCGTCCTCGCCGCCGGCCTCGCGATGCTCGTCGGGGCCCTGTGGTTCGACACTCCGTTGTTCCTAGCGATCGCGTGCTTCCTCGTGCTGATGACCGCCCAGGGCCTGATCATCCCGAACACCGGTGCCCTGGCCTCCGCAGCCGTAGCCGACCGCCCCGGCACCGGATCAGCCGTGCTGGGCTTCGTCCACTGGGTCGCCGCCGGAACCATCGCCCCGATCGCCGGCCTCGGCGGCGAACACACCGCCGTACCGATGGCTGTCTTGATGACCATCGGCGCGGTGGTGTCGCTGACCGGACTCCTGGTGGTCAGCAGGCGGTAGCTGGCTAGACCAGCTCCCGTACGACGCCGGCCGGTAGACCGAGCTCTCGCACCGATCCCGTCACCTTCAGCGCGCGGCCGCCGGGGATGCGTCGTACCCAGCCTTCCTGCAATGCGTGTGTGCACAGCGCAGCGCCGACCGCACCGGCGAGATGGGGACGTCGTTCGGTCACGTCTAGACACGACCGGACGGTGGGACGTCCGCGGTGGGGTTCGATCGTGATGCCGAGGTCGGTCAGCCAGGCGCTGCCTTCCGTCGTGAGGCCGGACGACCAGTCGAGCAGGCCGCGCTCGATCATCGCGTCCGCCAGCGCCACGCCGAGTTTGCCGGCCAGGTGGTCGTAGCAGGTCCGCGCTCGGGCGAATGCGTCTCGCTTGCTCACCGCGGCCAGGCTGTGGGCGGTCGCCGTACGGCGAGGTGTCAGTGCTGCGAGTCCTTCGATCAGCTCGGCCGTCTCGGGACCTGCGAGTCGCACGTACCGGTGTCGTCCCTGCCGCACCTCGGCCAGCAGCCCGCCGTCGACGAGGAGGTTGAGATGCTCGCTGATCGTCGGCCGCGAAACGTGCGCCAACCGTGCCAGTTCGGTCGCGGTCCAGGCACGTCCGTCGAGCAACGCCAAACAGACCGTCGCCCGCGTCGCATCGGCCAGCATCCGCGCCCAGGCAGCCAGCTCCTGTCCCTCGGCCTGCATGCTCATGTCCCCATCATGCCGGGGCAATAGTTCGGCCGCTGCCGAAGCGTCCGCGGTTTAGCTTCGGACGCATGACCCACCTGACGATCGAACCGTCCATCCTGTACGTAGGTACGCCGGTAGCTCTGCTGTCCACCGAGAACGACGACGGCACGTTCAACCTCGCCCCGATGTCATCCGCCTGGGCGCTCGACGACATCGTCGTACTGGGTCTCGGCGACTCGGGTCAGACCGGTCACAACCTGCGTCAGCGCCCCGAGCTCGTGATCAACTACCCGTCACCCGCGCAGTGGGAGGCGGTCGAGCGGATGGCCACGCTGACCGGCCGCAATCCGGTACCTGCCGCGAAGCGCGCGCGGTTCCGCTTCGAGCAGGACAAGTTCAAGGCTGCTGGGCTGACCGCGGTCGCATCCTCGCAAGTCGGACCGTCGCGAGTCGCCGAGTGCCCGCTGCAGTTCGAGGCGACGGCGGTCGCGGTCGACTTCGATGCCGGTGGCAACTTCTTGATCGTGCAGGCAAAGGTCTTGCAGGTGCACGCCGACGAACGCATCGTCGTACCGGGAACGTCGTACGTCGACCCGAGCGCCTGGTCGCCGCTGATCTACAACTTCCGCCACTACTTCGGCCTCGGTAACGAGCTCGGGGAGTCCTTCCGCACGGAGACCCCGCGCGAGCTTCATCTGCCGGCAACAGCGGGGCAATAAGCGCGAGTCACCCTGGCACCATGGAATCGTTGCGTACGGCGCTCGTCGGCGGATCAGCGTGTGAGGTGTGCGGCCGCCTCCCGCATCCGCGGCGGCTGCGATTGACGGTGGCCAAACTCCTCGCGGTGTTCCCGGTCGAGCTCGCGCTACACGCCCTCGTGCTGGCGATCCACCCGCCGTACGTCGTCGCTGTCGCCGTACTCGTGGTCACGACGACCGTGCTGGTGATCTGGGTCGTCGAGCCGTCCGCGATGCGCTGGTTGCGAACCTGGCTGCACGCCCCGCACTCACCACCGGCGACAGGCGTGGACGCCTTATGGCGAATCCGCGTCACGCTCCCGGACAGCGTCGGCTCGCTCGAGCGGCTGGCCCACGGACTAACGGCGGTGGACGCGAACATCCTCGGACTACACGTCCACACCGTCGAGGACGGCGTCCGCGACGAACTGGTGGTGTCGGCCCCCGACTCGATCCGCTCCGGCGCGCTGTCCGCAGCCGTCGAGTCCGCCGGCGGAGGCGACGTACAGGTCTGGCCCACGACGGCCCTAGCCCTGATCGACGGCCAAACCAAGGCCCTGAGCCTCGCCGCCCGCGTGGTCGCCGACCCCACCGAACTCCCACACGCCGTAGCCGAACTCCTCGGTGCAGAGCTCGTCACCGACCGAGCGCTCCTGTCCGGCCCGCTTCCCGCCGACCGAACCATCCTCAAGATCCCCTCGCCCTGGACCGGCTTCTTCGCCTTCACCCGCCCAGCAGAACCCTTCACCCCCGCCGAATCAGCCCGCGCCCACCGCCTGGCCCAACTAGCCGAACTCTCCCTCCTTCCCCTGTGACTACTACATCTAGGGACAGCAACCTAGGGCATTCCCCGCAAGACTCTGCGCATGTCATCAACCGGCCACTGCCTCTGCCGTGCACCGCCTCTTCTGCGGCGACTGCGGTACGCCGATCTTCACTGTGCTGCACGAACGCCCCGACCTGATCATCGTCAAAGCCGGGACCCTCGACGCCCCGTCCGGCCTACACCCCGTCGCCGACGTCTGGTGGCGCCGAGCCCAGGACTGGCTAGGCCCAAACCCCACCCGCCCTCACTACGAGGGTGACACGCGTGTGGGCAAGTTGAGTGCGCAACCAGCCCACGAACAGCCCACACATCCTTTGTAAATAAGGGGTTCTGGCCTCGAAAACTGTCGGTGGCCGTGTCTAAGCTGTTCGGTATGGAGATGTTGGCGTTGCCCCCGGTGTGGTCGCTGAGCGGCAGCGAACTGCTGTCCACTCTCGACACCGTGGAGGCTGCCACCGCCTTGCTGAATACCTACAAGTTGCAGGTGATCGGCCGGCTCGACGAAATGGGCACGGCCCAGGAACTCGGTGCCCGCGACACCGTCGAACTGGTCTCGGAACGCTACCTTCGCGACCCGGTCGAGGTCCGCAAAGACCTCGCCTTCACCACCGCCCTGCACAAGTACCCGGCCGTGACCGCCGCCCTACCCGACCCCGCAGACCCGACGCGGCCCGCGGTCGTGTCTCCGGACCAGGCCAAGGTCATCGTCAAGACCCTGGAGAAGGCCCCCTCCACCGTCCCGGTCGAACACCTGACCGTCGCCGAAGAGCAGCTGGTCGAGGCAGCCCGGCTCGCGAATCCCCGCGAACTCACCCGGTTCGGTCACAAGGTCCTGTCCACCTTGGACACCGACGGCCCCGAACCAGCCGAGGACGAAGCTCACACGAAAAGGTCACTGCGGCTGCGACGCACCGACGGTGGAGTGAAGTTCTCCGGGTTCCTGCCCGGCGCCGACGGCGAACAACTCGAAACCCAAATCCACACCCTGTCCAAACCCCACAAACCATCGACGGTGAACGTGACCCACGCACGCGCGACCAGCGACAAGCGGACTCGTTGACGATCATCATGAACTCCGCCGCCGGCAACCCCGACCACCCCGGTGTCCCGCACCTGACGGTCACGATCGACTTCAACGACCTCAAAGCCGCCACCCTCGCCGCAACCCCACCCGCCTTCGGCGGCACAGCCGGTACCGACACGAGCGGTGCCGGTGCGGTCGGGGGCGATACGAGCCGAGCCGGTGCGGTCGGAGCCGACGCGGTCGGAGCCGACGCGAGCGGGGCTGACGCGAGCGGGGCTGGCGCGAGCCGAGCCGATGGGACTGGTCTCGCTGCGGCCGGCCGGGGCGGTGGAGTAGGTGAGTTGGTGTTCGGCGGCAACCTGTCCGCAGGCGCGGTCCGTCTCCTGGCCTGCGACGCCGCGGTGCTCCCGATCGTGCTCGGCGGTGATTCGCAACCGTTGGATGTGGGCCGCGAGCAACGCTTCGTCAACCGCTACATTCGCCGCGCGTTGAACAAACGCGACAAAGGCTGCGTCGTCTGCCAAGCACCACCGTGGATGTGCCACGCCCACCACCTGATCCACTGGGCCAACGGCGGCCCCACCAGCCTCCAGAACCTCGCGTTGCTGTGCGCCTTCCACCACCGCGCGGTCCACGACGGCCAATGGGCCCTATCGATCACCAGCGACGGCGTCCAGGTCACTCGCCCGGGCTGGGCCGACCCGCCCCGCACCGATCCCGCCGTACTCGCCGAGGTGATCGGCTGGGTCACCTCGGCCCACACCCACAACACCACCGACGGCAGTCCTAACCCGGCTGGTGTCAGCAACGCCAGTGCCGACTGGAGTGGCCTCGGCGGCGTCACCAGCAACCCAACCCACGAACAACCAGAACGGCTGCCCGCCGCCAGCACCCTCCCCAACCCTCGACTGGCCGCCGCCCGAGAAGCCCTCCGAACCTGCCTCAACTCCATAGCACCCAGCTACGCCGACCCGTGGGGCACCAACACCACCCCCACAGCCGGACCGTAACCCCACCACCCGGTCCATCGCCCCCAACGCTCCACCACCCATCACCCCACCGCGGCCGCCGGTCCCCAGACCGGCCCGCGGACCTACCCACGCCCACCGCACCACCACCGGCGCTACCAACCAGACCGCCCGGTCAGCCAACAACCGCCGACCGCCGACCGCCAGCCGCCGGCCGCGCGATTCCCAAGCACCGACCACGCCACCGAGTCAGCCGCCCGCCAACCACCTGATTCCCAAGCAGCACCTACACCAATAGGTCTGCTGCAAAGCAAGCCACCGATCCTGAGACAGCATCTAAAGCGGCGGGTCAACTGCAAGCCTCCTGATCCTCAGGCAGCAACCACAGCCCGTCAGCCCCAGACGACGAGCAGGCGGTCGCCCGCAGCAACCGTCCGGATCAGCCACCGGATCGCCCAGCCACACTGCTTTGGTCGGCCGCAGCGGCGGTCAGCCACCGCGGGCGTCGTCGGCCGAGTCGACGCCTGCAGGGTCCCGGGCTGCGACGTCAATTGCAAGCCGGGGAAGCAGTTGCAGCGATGGATTAGCCGCGAGGCACCTGATCCTCGGGGCAGCAACCACAGCCCGTCAGCCCCGGACGACGCAGGCACCGGTTGCCCGCAGCAACCATCTCACTCAGCCATCGGATCGCCCGGGCACCCTGCTCGTGGTCCGCCGCGGCGGCGGTCAGCCACCGTGCGTGTCGATGGCCGGGTTCGCACCCGCCGTCCGGCCGACATCGGCCGCATCAGGCAGGCCGGCCCCATCAGTGTCCGAGTTTATGGCGACGGGCGCTGGACGGGGTCCGGTTGGTGGGGTTTGAAGGTGACGTCGATGGTTTCGGCGGTCTTGTGGCGCTGGGCCTGGGCGTACATGGCGTAGGCGCGGTGATCGGCGGGGGTGAGGTCGGTGGCCGAGTCGGTGAAGAGGGCCAGCAGTGAGCGTGGGTAGAGCCGGTGAGCGAGCACCGAGTTCAGTTCGGCGCCGATCACGGCGATCACCGACGCGGCGTAGATGAGGCCGATCAGGCCCAGCGTCAGCGCGAAGATGCCGTTGACCTCACTTGCTTTGGCCAGTACGTCGTTGACGTAGATCCCGCCGAGGCGTTCCAGCAGGTGCCATCCGAGTGCGGTGAGGAATGCGCCGGGAAGGATCTGCCGGAACGGCGGTCGAGGCCGTTTGCCGGGGCGCAGGCACAGCGTCAGCATCGCCGTGAGCACCAGGATCGAGCCGATCGAGACGAGCCAGCCGAGGTCGGCAGCGACCACGCCGGCCAGCGAGGCCTGGCTGCCGGCCAGCACTGTCAGCGTGGCGAAGCTGAGGACGGTGAGACCGGCCAGCGACAGCAGCGCCCCGGAGCGCAACCGCCCTCGGAACGGATTGGGCCGTCCGTTGCGAGGGACACCCCAGGTCACGTTGACCGCGTTCTGGACGGCCTGGCCGAGCCCGATGATGCCGTACAGGGCGGTGATCGTACCGACGATGACGGCCGGCGTACTGCCTTGCAGACCCTGTGGAGTCGCCAACTGGGTCCCGACGATCGGGAACTCCTTGAGCGCGGACTGCAACACCGCCCGCTGCAGATCTTCGTTGCCCTGGAGAACGAATCCGAGCACCGACGAGGAGATCAGCAGCATCGGGAAGATCGCCGCGAAGGCGTAGTAGGTGATGATCACGGCCAGATAGCTGCCCTGGTCGTCGAAGAACTTGTACACCACGGCGAGCGGGAACCCGAGCCGTGGGTGCCGCCGCTGCGCAGCATCCAGCCGCCCCAAGGTACTCACGCCCCAACCGTACGATCCGACCCGGAATCGCCGCCGACGGCGCCCCGTCAGCGGTCGTCGTAGGCGGCGAGCAGCCGGATCCGGGAGTTCTCGAGGTGGGTCCGCATGGCTGTCTCGGCGCCGGCCGGGTCGCGGCGGTGGATCATGTCCCGGATCGCCTGGTGCTCGGTGGTGGTGACCTCGGCGATCCCGTGCCGGAAGTACAGCCGGTACGAATGGGTGTGGGCCCGCAGCCGATCCAGGGTCTCGGCGATCAGCGGGTTGCCGGCCGCGGTCGCGATCGTCCCGTGCAACTTCGCGTCTTCTTCGGCGAACTCGCGATACGCCTGATACCCGTCACCCGGTACGGCGGGAGTCATTGCGCGGATGGCGTCGTCCATGGCATGGCGGTGGTCGTTGGTGGCGTTGGTTGCGGCGCGGGCGGCGGCGGTGGGTTCCAGGAGGAGGCGGAGGTCGTAGAGGTCGACCAGGGCGTCGCGGCTGAGTTGGGGAGCGACGTGGTAGCCGGCGTTGGGGCGGCGGACTACCAGGCCTTCGGCCTCGCAGCGGAAGAGAGCTTCTCGGACGGGGGTCTGGGAGACCTGTAGGTCGCGGGCCAGACCGTCGATCGACAGGCGGGTGCCGGGCTCGAGGTCGTTGTCCATCAGGAGGCGTTTCAGCGACTCGTAGACGCTCTCGCGCAGCATCAGCCGTGGGGCGGGCTGCAGCTTGGGCGTCTGCTGTGGGGCTGCTCCGCGCACGAGTCTCCTCCCGTCCCGGCCATTGACAGCGGCCTGCTGGGCTCCTAACTTCCAATATCGTATCCGATTTGCCGTGCTCCGTCCCGCCCGACCGAAAGGCCACCTCGATGCCTGATCCGTCCGCCGATGGTTTACGCCGCCGCTCGATCCTGCTGGGCGCGCCAGCCTTAGGAGCCGCCACCATGCTCGGTTCGACAACTGCTGAAGCTCACCCCGAACCAGCGACACCAGCGGCACCAGCCGCACCGACCGGCCGGCGGGTGGATGCGCAGGCTGCGTTGGCGAAGCTGCGGTTCGGGTTGTTCGTGCACTTCGGGCCGGCCAGTCTGACGCAGGTCGAGACCGGGTGGGGGCGGAAGGCTTATCGCCCCGGGCGGCCCGACGACGGAGCGCCGTACAACGATCCGTCGGTGAAAACCGATCCGGTGTACGACGCGGCGTATAAGTCGTTCCTGCCGGCGAAGGGATGGGCCGAGGCGCTGGCCGAGGTCGCGGTATCGGCGGGGATGAAGTATCTGGTGCTGACGAGTAAGCACCACGACGGCTTCCCGATGTTCCGGGCGCGGAACTTCGCGGAGTCGTTCTATCCGGACTTCGCGAAGACGCCACTGGGGAAGTCGGGGCGCGACCTGGTGCAGGAGGTGGCGATTGCCTGCCGATCCCGGCGGATCGAGTTCGGTCTGTACTACTCCGGCTGGGACTGGACGCATCCGAAGGTTGTCGCGGGCAACTACGGCGACTACTACGGCTACATGATGGACCACCTCGACCAGCTGATGCGGAACTACGGTGACATCTCCTTCCTCTGGTACGACGGCATCATGCCGGCCGAGCTGAGTGTCTACCGCCCGCCGACGTTCCACTCGGTGCCCCGAACTCTGCAACCCGGGCTGCTCATCAACAACCGCGGCTACGCACTCAACTGGGCCGACGCACCGGCGACATTGAACGGCGATTACACGACGCCCGAACAGCGGATCGGTTCGTTCGACGTGGCGCGCGCCTGGGAGTCGTGTATCACGATCGGCAACCAGTGGTCGTGGCGCGAGGACGACGTACTGAAGTCTCCGGCGACGATCATCAAGACGCTGGTCTCGACAGCGACCGGCGACGGGAACCTGCTCTTCAATGTCGGCCCCAAGCCGAGCGGTGAGGTGGACAAGCCGCAGCGGGACCGGCTGGCCGAAGTCGGCCGGTGGATGAAGTCGTACGGTGGCGCGATCTACGGCACCCGCGGCGGCCCGGTCCCGCCGAGCAGCTTCGCGGCAACGACGTTCCGCGAGCGCACGATGAACCTGTTCCTGTTCTCGCGCTCCACCGAGCAGCAGGTGACCGTCCCGAACCTGAACAACCGCTTGCGGGCCGCGAAGACCTCCGCGGGCAAGGCCATTCCGTTCACAGTCAACGGCGACGGCCGCGTCGTCCTCAACCTGACCGGCGTGGACACCTCCGCAGGGCCGGTCGAGCTGATCCATCTGACGTACGCCGATCTGCTGTCCCATGAGTACGTGACGTCGGAGACGATCACCAAGCCGACTCGACCCGGCAACCTGGCGCTGCGGAAGCCGGCGACGCAGATCTCCACCGACTACGGCGGCGATGCGGGCCGCGCGGTCGACGGCAACACTGACGGCGACTACTTCCATGACTCGGTCACGCACACCGCCGTCGACGCCAAGGAAGCGTGGTGGCAGGTAGACCTCGGCGCCTCCGCCCCCATCGGCGATGTCGAGGTCTACAACCGGACAGGAGGCTTCGAGTACCGCCTCAGCGACTTCTGGGTCATCGTCTCCGACAACCCGATCACCGCCTCGGATCTCGCCGGTGCTCGCGCCACCCCAGGTGCCACTGCCGAGCGGCACGCCGGCGAAGCGGGCACTCCCACTACCCTCAACTTCGCCGGCGCTCCCGGCCGCTACGTCCGCGTGCAACTCGAGAACCAGAGCGGCCCGCTCTCCCTCGCGGAGGTCAGCGTCTACAAGCAGGCCTGACGGAGGTCAGGCTGCGGTGACCAAGCTCGCCAGGGTCATCCGGGCGCGGGCTACTCGGGAGCGGACGGTGCCGGTCGGGCAGCCCAGGTGCGTTGCGGCGTCCTCGTACGGGAACCCAGCGAGCTGGGTGAGGACGAAGACTTCGCGGCGGTCAGTCGGGAGTTTGTCGAGGAGATCGGTCAGGGCGATGCCGTCGTCGAAGCCGGGGAGGTTGCGGGGTTGGGCCTGTTCGGCGGCGTGCTGCCAGTCGTGGTCGGAGATCTTCGGCCGGGATGCTTGGTGGCGGAGGTCGTCGGCGACGGTACGGCGGGCGATCGACAGGAGCCAGGTTCGGGCCGACGAGCGGGCCTCGAAGCGGTGCAGGCTCTTGAGGGCCCGCAGGAACGTCTCCTGGGTGAGGTCGTCGGCTGACTGCGGATCGGCGCTCAGGTAGCTGACATAGCGCCGTACGTCGAGGTGCAGCGCGCGAATGAAGTTGTCCAGGGCAACGAGATCGCCGGCGCGGGCGGCGAGCGCCAGGTGGGTGGTGGTTTCGTCGGGCGGTTGGTGCAAGGCGGAAGCCATCACAAGAGTCCTTCGGTGGTCCATGCGGAAGGCCCCTGCCACGGCGGCAGGGGTGTGGGTCGGCCGTCAGTTGACGGGGACTCCGCGCGGTGGACCCCGCGAGATGATGGCGTGCACGAGCAGGATGAGCTGCAGCGGCCTGGGGGAATGGTGCGGCCGGACCCGCGGCTGGTGCGGGGTGAAGCCCGGGCCGGCAATCAGCCGCAGCGAGATCAGCAGCCGTGCCGCGAGCGAACGCAGGACGGTGAAGGCGGCCCGCTCGCCATAGGCCAGCCACAGGCCACTCAACAGCGCGGCCAGCAGGTGGACCCCGAGCATCCCGTACGACGACGTACCGCTCATGTCGTGACTCGACATGAGCGGGTGCGCCTGAGCGGTCGAGAAGACCGTATGCAGCATCGCCTGGGCCATCACCGTGGAGACGACCACGAAGGGGATGCCGCGTTCGCAGTCGGTTACGAACCAGGCCGCCGTACCGACCACGCCGAAGGCCAGGACGAGAGCCCAGCCCGGAATCGGCATCCCGGACATCAGCACGTGGCCGAGGGCGGCGAGCAGCACACAGGTGGCCGCGAACATCGCGGCCCGCGCTGCTCGGAACCCCCAGTACTGACGCATGGCTGCACCATGGTCGCATGGAACGCAGATGTGTCCCAGGTCACGGGAACTGAACGGTCCCGCCATCCGACTACTGCTCCGGAACTGCGGAGAAGGAGTGGAAGTGGGCGAAGTGGCGACGGCCTCGGTGCCGGTCGAGGCGGAGAAGACTGGTCCGCGCGGGAAGGGATCGGGACTGTTCCGGGCGTTCTGGCGGTGGCATTTCTACGCCAGCTTCCTGGTGATCCCGGTGCTGCTGATCCTGGCCGGCACTGGGCTCATCTACCTGTTCCGGTTCCAGATCGAGCCGATGCTGCACGCCGACCTGATGAAGGTCCAGCAGCCTGCCGGACTGGTTGCGCAGCCGTACTCCTCCCAGCTCGACCAGGCGCGGCAGGCGTTCCCCGACGCGACCGTGGTCTCGATGACCGAGCCGTCCGCACCGAATCGTTCGACGGTCTTCTCCGTCGACACCGAGGCCGGACCGCGGGATGTCTTCGTCGATCCGTACGAAGGCAAGGTCCTGGGTGCGCTGAACCCGGACACCACGTTGTCCGGCGGCGCGATCCTGCTGCACGGCGAACTGATGGTCGGCCGGTGGGGCGACTACGTGATCGAGATCGCCGCCTGCTGGGCGATCGTGATGGCGTTGACGGGCTACTTCCTGTTCCTCCGCGGCCGGGTCGCCCGGGCGCGACGCCGAGCGGCCGGCGCGGCGGGCGCCGTACTGCGGTCCCGGCACGGCCGCACCGGCGCAGTCCTCGGCCTCGGCCTGCTGTTCCTGATCGTGTCCGGACTGCCCTGGACCGGCGTCTGGGGTAAGCAGACCCAAGAGCTTGTGACGACAAAGGCCGGTACGTCGTTCTGGGCCGAAGACCCCGGCGCGTTGTCGAATCCGACCTCGACGCTGGACGAATCCCTCCCGCACAGCCACGCGGTTCCGTGGGGTCTGGGCAAGACCGACGTACCGCGATCGAACCCGGCGGACAAGAAGCGCTCGGTAGCCACCGTCGACACCGCGATCGCGGTCGGCGAGCGCAACGGCTTGCGCCGGCCGATGACCATCGCGCTGCCCGCCGATGACGAAGGCGTCTATTCGGCGATCGGCTACGCGTTCAACGACCCCGGCAAGGAATGCACCTTGCACGTCGACCAGTACGGCGGCCGCGTCGTGTCGACGTACGGCTATGCCGACTACCCGGCACTCGCCAAAGTGGTTGCCCAAGGCATCGCTCTGCACGAGGGACGGCGACTCGGAACCCTGAACCTCTGGGTCACCACGGTGTTCTGCCTCGGTGTCGTCTTCATGTGCGTCACCGGCCCGCTGATGTGGTGGCGACGACGCCCGAAGGGCAAGGCACTCGGCGCACCCCGCGGTCGCCTTCCGCTGCGAGCCACGCCCGCCTTGGCTGTCCTGGTCGTTGCGCTCGCGCTCTTCTTACCGCTGTTCGGTATCACGCTGGTCGCGGTGCTGCTGCTGGATCAGCTCGTCCTGCGCCGGGTAGCCGGACTCCGAGCCTGGTTCAACGTGGCACCACCGCGACCTGGCAGCGACTAGTCGCAGGTGTCGCAGATTCCGCTCGCCGGGGTCTGCAGGTTGCACTTCGGGCAGGCCTTGATCGGGCGCTCGGCGATCGCGGCCTTGCGGGCGCGGGCCCGGGCGGCGCCGAGCTTGGCCGGGATCATCGCGCTGCCGCCGTCGGACGGCAGGTTGGTGGCCTCGAACAGGCGGTAGGCGGCGAGGCGCTCGTGGGAGGCGTGCGCGTCGGGGTCGGCGGGAGTGTCACCGGTGGCGGCGCCGACGATCGCGGCGTACCCCTCGAAGACACTTTCGTCGGGGTTGACGCAGAGGGCCGGCAGCATCGGCTCACCGCGGCGCAGGTTCTCGGCGTACACCTCGGCGAGCGTGCCACCGATCCAGAGGCGGGGGAGCTGCTTGGTCCGGATACCGGTCAGCTCCTGCACGCCGACGGCGAGGTCCTTGAGCTGCACCAGCGACTGGTACTTCTTGGCCGCGACGAGCAGCATCTCGCGGGCGGCACCGGCCCACTCGACGCGTGCGGCGGCCACTCCGATATCGGACACCTCACGCCAAGCGCGCTCTTCTACTTCCGGCAGATCTTGGTCTGATGTGGCGACATCGTAGATAGACACGTTCGAAACCCTACGGGCCCGCGGGCGATCGGCGAAACCGCCGAGGGTGAGATCACTCCTGACGGGGGAGTAATTGTGCCTTAAGCGAGACCCTGGCCCGACTGATCCGGGACTTGACGGTCCCGACCGGGATGCCGACCTGCTCGGCGATCTCGTCGTAGCTGAGCTCGTAGATGTCGCGAAGCACCACCGAAGTGACAGTCTCGGGCAGATCGAGCTCGAGCTGCTCGAGCGCGTCGAGCAGATCCAGCCGGGTCCCGGCGACCACACTGGTCGTCCGCGGGTCGGGACGGTCGTATCTTGCCGGCCGGTCATCGTCCTGCCACGCCGCTGGGTTCTCGACCGCACGTCGTTTCAGCCGCCGGTAGGTCTCGCGGGCGGCGTTCGACGCGACCACGTGTACCCAAGTGCTGAACCGGCTCCGCCCGGAGAACGTGCCGACCTTGGTGGCGACGGCCAGCAGCGCGTCCTGGCAGGCGTCCTCGGCGTCGGCGCGATGCGGGAGCACCCGCTGGCAGATCCGCATCACCTGCGGCTGCACCTGCCGGATCAGTTCGTCCAGCAACGCCGGGTCCTGCGCAGCGCGCCGAGCAAGGTCGTCGAGCGCGTCCCCGTCGTTGGCCATGCCAGTGAGGATACGGTCGTCATTCATAATGGCCGCCATGGTTCAGCCCTCTCATTTTGGCCGCTACGCCGTGATCCGGCGGTTGGGCAGTGGTGGTTTCGCCGCGGTCTGGCTGGCTCGGGACGAGCAGCTCGACGCTGAAGTCGCGGTGAAGGTGCTGGCCGAGCACTGGGTGGACGATCTCGACGTACGGCGTCGCTTCGTCGAGGAAGGCCGGTTCCTGCGGAAGGTCGAGTCGCCGTACGTCGTCGGTGTCCACGACAGCGGTACCACCGACGACGGCCGCCCGTTCCTCGTCCTGACATACGCCGACCGCGGCACGCTCGCCGACCGCATCAAGGAGGGCCCGCTCCCGCTCGCCGACACACTGGAAGTGATCGAGAACGTCAGCTCCGGTCTGCAGGAGTTGCACGACCAAGGCGTTCTGCATCGCGACGTCAAGCCGGAGAACGTGCTCTTCCGCAGTACGCCGACCGGTGAGCGGGCCATGCTCGGCGATCTCGGCCTGGGCAAGTCGCTCGACAAGGTGTCGCGGGTGACGATGCCCGGCGGTACCCCGGCTTATGTCGCACCCGAGCAGGTGCGCGGCGACGTACTCGATCCACGTGCCGACCTGTATGCGCTGGCCGCGGTCACGTACGCCGCACTGTCCGGACAACCGCCGTACGGCGCGACGACGCTCGCGGCCGTGTTGGCCGTCGATGGCCCGCCGCCCGCGCTGGAGACAGTCCCCGCCGCGGTGAACGAGGTGATCCGGCGCGGTCTGAACAAGGATCGCGAGCAGCGCTGGCCCGATGTCCGTTCCTTCGCCGAGGCCTTGCACGCGGCTGCCCAGGTTCCGGAAGCCACTCGCCGATTCTCGATCAATCCTTGGGTGGCAGCGACTGTCGCGGCCGCACTGCTGGGTGGCGCCGGTGGCTACCTCGGCTGGCAGTACGGCGTACAGCGTCAGTGGGTGCGAGTCGTGGATCAACAGCAAGTCCTGTCGGTCGAGCTTCCGCGGGAATGGACGAGCACCCGGACCGGCGGCGGCTGGAAGCCGCAGGGTGCGACCAGCCAGCTCCCGGCTCTCCTGGTCAGCGGCAACAACAGTTCCTGGAGCGACCCGGGTTCAAAGGTGCCTGGCGTCTTCGCCGGTGTGCTGCCCGACGGAGAGGTGCCGTTGGCCGCTGCACTTCCTGGTCCCAAGGGCTGCGCCGCCACACTCGATCGCAACGAGCAGGCGAACACCGCAACCGCGAATTACGCCGAGTGCCCGGCCGGTATGACGACGTTCGAGCGGGTGAAGAAGATCAACGGCTCGCTGATCCGGATCCAGGTCCGGGCCGAGGACGCTGCACAGGCGGTGCAGGTCCTCGACTCGGTGACCTACGTGCCCAAGAAGTAGGGGCGGTTGTCGGTGTTGCCGGTGCCCTTCTTGAGGGGCGTGGCCAGTTCACAGGCTCCGGTCTTCGGCGTGCAGCGAGCGATCGCCGTCTTGCCGCTCTGCTCGGCCGTCACCAGGATGTGATCGGCGTCCTCCTGCTCGAAGTCGACGATCGTGACCGCCTCGCGGCCGGACCATTCCCGGACGAGCTTGCCGGTCTTGATGTCGAGCGCGGCGACCAGGCCGAGGCCGTACCCGTCCTGGTACGCCGGACCGCCGACCGCGAAGGAGCTTCCGCCGCGCAACTCGTCGACGCCGTACTCGCACGTCGTCCAGCGCTTCTTGCCTTCCGCGAGGTCGATCAGCGCGCTGCAGCTGCCGTCGTCGGCCACCGACGTGACGGCCGCGGCCAGCTGGAGGTCCGACGACACCGCGGCCGGCGACGGTACGCCGCTGACCGGCTGCACGACGACATCGCCGGCGACCCACTTGTACAGCGTCTGCTTCTCGTTCTTGTCCGACGCGGCGAAGTACACCTCAGAGCCTTGGACGGCGAGAATGAGCGGTTCGTGCTCGCCGGTGCGCTGCAGCGACTCCGTCGTACCGCTGGGGTTGTCCCGCCACACCAGCGTGAACTTCGGCTGCGGGGTTCCGTCGGCCTTGGCCGGCTGGATGGCATACGCGCTGCTCGCCTGATCCGCCGCGGAACGCACGGTCGACACATCCTTCACGCTGCCCTTGCGGGCGCCACCGCTCCAGGTGGTGAGGACATCGGGGCCGTTCTCGTTCGGCCGGTGCAGAACGAGCGCACCGCCGCCACCGGTTCGTGCCACGCCCCAGACCTGACCGTCCGAGACCGGCAGCAGGAATTTGGTGGTACCGACGGTCACCGTGCGCCCGTCGACGTACGACGTCTTTGGGGCGGCGCCCTGCCTGAGCTTGGTCAGGTCGAGCGTCTGCTTGAGCGCACCGCTCGGTGCAGACTCCGTCGACTTGCTCGGCGTCGTGGACGGCTTCGAGGTGGTGCTCGTGGTGCTGTCGATCGGGTTCACGTCGCCGCCCGATGCCGAGGCGAGCGTGGGCGTCTGCTGCGCCGCCACCAGCGCACCCGCCACCACGGCGGCGACCGAAACGCTCGCCACCAGCCCGGCCAGCTTGATACTCCGATTCATCATGCCCTCCGAAATTCGTCCTCAGTGTGTCGTACTGGAGGGCTTTGATGGTCGGGCGACACGTTCGGTTCACGACAGGTCGCACTTTCGCTGCGAGACTGGATCGATGATGCTGCGGAAGGCACTCGTCGTACTGCTGGGGACTGTGCTGGCCGTTGTCGGCCTGCCGACCGCGTCGGCGACGCCGGACGGGCCGCGGGACGTTATCGTCCAGCTGTTCGAGTGGAACTGGAAGTCGGTCGGCCGCGAGTGCGGCACCTTCCTCGGCCCGCGCGGGTATGGCGCCGTACAGGTGTCGCCGCCGCAAGAGCATGTCGTGCTGCCGGGGCAGGGGTACCCGTGGTGGCAGGACTATCAGCCGGTCAGCTACAAGATCGACAACACCCGGCGCGGTACCCGGGCGGACTTCGTGGCGATGGTCAACAGCTGCCATGCGGCCGGTGTGAAGGTGTACGTCGACTCCGTCATCAATCACATGACTGGTGGATCGTCGGGCGGGACCGGGAGCGCGGGGTCGTCGTACACGCATTACGACTATCCAGGGATCTATCAAACGCAGGACTTCCACCACTGCGGCCGCAATGGGAACGACGACATCGTCAACTACGGCGACCGCTACGAGGTGCAGAACTGCGAACTCGTCGACCTCGCGGACCTGGCGACTGGTTCGGACTACGTGCGCGGCCGGATCGCGGCGTACCTGAACGATCTGCTCTCGATCGGGGTCGACGGGTTCCGGCTCGATGCGTCCAAGCACATGCCGGCCGCGGACATCGCCGCGATCAAGGCGCGGTTGTCGCGACCGGCGTACCTGTATCAAGAGGTCATCTACGGGCCGGGTGAGCCGGTGACGCCGGACGAGTACGTCGGGAATGGCGACGTGCACGAATTCCGCTACGGGCAGGACCTGGCGAAGATCTTCAACAACGAGCGGCTTGCCTACCTGAAGACCTTCGGATCGCCCCTGCCGTCGAACAAGGCGGTCGTCTTCACGGATAACCACGACACGCAGCGGGGGAGTGGCGTCCTGACCTTCCGCGACAACGGCCGGTACGCGATGGCGAACGCCTTCATGCTCGCTTGGACCTACGGGACGCCGACGGTCATGTCCAGTTACGAGTACACCTCGAACGACCAGGGACCGCCGTCATTGAGCGACGGCCGCACGACGGACACCACGTGCTTCACGAACCGCTGGCGGTGTGAGCACGAGTGGCGCGTGATCGCCAACATGGTTGCCTTCCACAACATCACCCGCGGTACCGCGGTCACCGAGTGGTGGGACAACGGCAACGACACGATCGCCTTCGGCCGCGGCGACAAGGGCTACCTCATCCTGAACGACGAGGGCTCAGCCCTGACCGGCCGCAGCTTCCACACCAACCTGGCGCCGGGCCGGTACTGCGACGTGTTCCACGGCGACTTCACGCCGGGCAACTGCACCGGCCCGATCTACACCGTTGACGCCGGCGGTTGGTTCCGCGCCGACGTCGGTGCGCAGGATGGTCTCGCTCTGCACGCGGCCGCCAAGGTCAGCTGAAGGAGGGTTTCGGCCGTCGGCGAATAGCTTGGCGGGGGAGTAGGCGTGGTGGCCACGCTGAGTCGGTCAGATCCGGCTCATGCGAAGGAACATCATGTCGAGATCCGCCGTACCGATGATGGCAGTGCGCGGTGGGGTGCTGCTTGTCGTGGCTTGGTTGTTGCTGGTGGGTGGCAGTCTCACCGCGCAGGCGTTTCCGCAGGCCGCTTGGCCGACTCAGAGCAAGGGGAGTCGGGGCGCCGATGTGGAGGCGATCCAGCAGCTGCTCGTGCATGCTGGGCAGACGGTTGCTGTTGACGGGGACTTCGGGTCCGGGACGGATGCCGCGGTTCGCGCTTTCCAGACGGCTCGGGGGCTTGGCGCGGATGGGCGGGTCGGGCCGAATACGTGGGGCGCGTTGGCGGTCTCGCTTCGGCAGGGCGACAACAACAACGCCGTACGGGCTTTGCAGCGTCAGCTCAATGTGAAGCGGGGTCTTGGGCTCAGTGTTGATGGTTCGTTCGGGCCGGGGACTTATGCCGCGGTGGTCGACTTCCAGCGGCATGCGGGGATCGAGGACAACGGTGAGGTCGGACCGATCACCTGGCGGAACCTGATCTGGCATTACCAGCTTGTTGATCGGCCTGAGGCTGCAGCGATCTGCACGAAGGCGTCGGATGTCAACGGGGACAGCGCGCATTGGGGTACGGCGGCCGCTGTCGGGCAGTTGACTGCGGCGGCCGGCCGGGTCTACTCGAGCGGGCTCGGACCGGTGGCCGCCCGCGACCTGAGCTTCGAACACGGCGGCAACATCCCGGACCACGCCAGCCATGAGGTCGGGCTCGATGCCGATGTCCAGCTGATGCGCAACGACCACGCCCAGTGCACCGGGACCAGCCGGATCAGCAGATTCGACGCGCAATACAGCCGTACGGCGACACGCGAACTGATCCAGGCGATCCGGGCGACCGGCCGGGTGAAGGTCATCTTCTTCAACGACCCCGTCCTCATCGGCGAAGGCCTGGTCCAGTCGCAGGACAACCACGACGACCACCTGCATGTCCGCTACTGCGAGTCCGTCCACCCGAACTCCAGCTACTCCTGCTGAAGGGAACCTCCAGTGTCCAAACGTTCTAGAGCGCTCGGCCTTCTCACGGCTTTGATCGCCGTTGCGGCCGGACTCGTCCTGCCGACCACAACCGCTGCGGCCTTGCCTGCTTGGCCGAATCTCGTCAAGGGCCAGTACAGCCCGATCGTCACGACGGCGCAGTACCTGCTCCGCCACCACGGGCATGACATCAGCGCGGACGCCGACTTCGGTGGCGGTACCGAGGCTGCGGCGAAGGCCTTCCAGTCCGCCAACGGCCTGGGGTCCGACGGTCAGATCGGGCCGAACACTTGGTCGAAGTTGATTGTCACGGTGCAACGCGGTTCGAACAGCGAGGCTGTGAAGGCTTTGCAGGTCGAACTCAACCGGTACGGGCACGGGCTGACCGTCGACGGTGACTTCGGCGGGAACACGGACGCCGCCGTACGGTCGTTCCAGTCGTCGCACAGCCTCGACGCGAACGGCCAGGTCGGACCGCTCACCTGGCAGACCCTGATCGGCGACTTCCCCGGCTACCCGGCCGGCTACAGCCTGCCGCTCCCGCGCGGCGCGCTGGCTCGGACCGAGTACGACGACGTGGACCACACCTACCCGGCCATCGACCTGCCGGTGAACCAGGTTGCGGCGTACGCGATCGTGTCCGGTACGGCGTCCCGGATCAGCGAGTCCAAATGCGGACTGGGTGTCAACATCGACGTCGGCAATGTGCGCTACACGTACTGCCACTTCGAGTCGATCGCGATCAGCAACGGGCCGGTGTCCGCCGGACAGCGAATCGGGACGACCGGCGCATCCGGCAACGCGCAGGGACCGCACCTGCACTTCCACATCAAGGTGAACGGCGGCTACCGCTGTCCGCAGAAGTACCTGATCTCGCTGTACGACGGTGGGGTCCCGCCGGCGCCTGCGAATCTGCCCACCACCGGTTGTTTCGACTGACATGCGACGGCTACGAATCGCGGCCCTGAGCCTGGCCATCCTGGTCGTCACGCCGACCCTCACGTGGGCAAGCCAGACATCCTTTACAGGCAAGGCATTCGACACCTGCGACACCCCGTCGTCGGCGACGATGCAGGCCTGGCTGTCCTCGCCGTACCGATCGGTCGGCGTCTACTTCGGCGGCGACGGCCGCGGCTGCAAGACCCAAGCGAACCTGACGCCATCGTGGGTCAGTGCGCAGGTCTCGGCGGGCTGGCACCTCCTACCCCTGTACGTCGGTCGCCAAGCCCCATGCACGACGACCCAGTCGTTCAAGATGTCCGCCGATCCCGCGGTCGCCCGCTCCCAAGGTCGATCCGAAGGTGGCGACGCGATCACGCGGGCCGGGAACCTCGGCCTCGCGGCGGGAACCGTTCTGTACAACGACATGGAGCACTACGACAGCTCGAACACCGCATGCCGTACGGCGGTGCTCAGCTACCTGACCGGATGGACCGAGCGGCTGCACGAGTCGTCGTACCTGTCCGGTGTCTACTCCGGCGCGGCCTCGGGGATCCGCGACCTGGCCAACGTGTACCGATCCGCGACGTACGCGCGGCCGGACGTGATCGACTTCGCCTGGTGGAACAACAAGGCGGACACCGACGCAGGTTCGTACGTGCCGGCGGCGTACTGGTCAAACCACCAACGGATCCACCAGTACGCCGGTGACCACAACGAGACGCACGGCGGTCGCACCATCAACATCGACAGCAACCAGGTCGACCTGCAACCCGCGGTCAACCGCGACTTCACCACCTACCCGACCATCCGCACCGGCGCGAACGGTCCCGCAGTCAGCGCCCTGCAATACCTGCTGAAAGATGACGGCCGAGACGCCGGCGGGGTAGACGGCGACTTCGGCACTCGTACCGACACAGCTGTGCGCGCATTCCAGTCGGCACACGGTCTTGGCGTAGACGGCGAAGTCGGCCGCCGTACGTGGACCGCGCTGCTATCAGCCGGCTGGCAACCGAACCTGGCCCGCGGCTCAACCGGCCTCGAAGTCCGTCGCCTCCAACGAGCCCTGACCGCCGCCCTCGCCCGCCCGATCGGCATCGACGGCGACTTCGGCTCCGGCACCGAACAAGCAGTCCGCGACTACCAAACCACCCGAGGCCTCCCGGTCGACGGCGAAGTCGGCCCCCAAACCTGGACCGCCCTGCAATCAGGTCAATAGGGCAATCAGGTCAATGAGAAGGAGAACCGTTGTGAAGAAGGCATTCATGCGTTCGGCTGCCGCGATCGCCGTCCTGACCGGAGCAACCCTGACAGGTGCACCGGCAGCAAACGCCGGCGCGTGTGTCGGCTCGATGTGCGGCACCGTCGACAACCAGACCAGCCTCGGCATCCGGGTCGCGATGAATTGGTGCAGCGACAGCAGGTATGAGCCGCTCGGCTCATCGTGCCCGAGCCAGATCCGCGGGCTGAGCCCGCACAGCAGCACCAACGGGTGGGGTGATGTCGACGCCTACGAGGTCCCGTACCGCTGCACTTTCTGGGTAGATATTCACAACTTCTGGGGTTGGGAGGGGACCAAGGTACAAGGCGCCGGCTGGTACAAGATCGACACCGACGACGTCGCGTACATCCGCAACTACGAGTGCCGCGGCGTCTAATCCTTTAGGCACCGATCGATCCTTCCCACGCACCGGCCGAGGCTGCATCATGGGACCTCGGCGCGCCGGCCCTCGCCCAGCAGCGTGCCGCAGGGGAGGCACGGCAGCGATGGGGACAGTACGGATTCACTTCACCGCGGCGGATCTGGCCCGGACGCACATTGCGCCGGAGCCGGATCCGCTGTGGGAGTTGATGCTCAGCTTGCACCTGCTGCAGGGCGAGAAGCCTCGGCAGCCGCAGTACTTCGCGCAGTGGCGCAAGGGCCTGCCGCGCGACGAAGCCTTCCAGCACATGATCCGTACGACCCTCGCCCCGGTAGCGCCGGCCGGTGCGTACTTCCCGGACTTCATGACACCGATCGAGGGACTGGCCGGATTCACGGCTGGCCTCGACACCGTGCTGAGTACACCCCGCCAGCGGATGCGCCGGGAACTCGACCTGGTCACACCCCCGCGGGGATCGGCCGCCTGGGTTGCCGCGCTCGCGAACGGGCGAGCGGCCGACCTGACTGCCCTCGGTACGGCGATGCAGACGTACTACGACCGCGCCCTCGCGCCGTACTGGCCGACCATCCGCGCCCGCGTCCGCGCGGAGTACCTACTCCGCACGCGACTCCACAGCGACGACGGCATCTCCGGCCTCCTCGGCAGCCTGCGCCCGGCGCTGCGTTGGGAACCACCGGTCCTGGAGGTCAACGGCCCGACGAGCCGAGACATCCACCTGAACGGACGTGGGCTGACGCTGATCCCGTCGTACTTCAACTGGCACAACCCGATGACGATGTACGACCCCGAGCTCCCACCCGTCGTCATCTACCCCTCCGGCCGCCTCGGCGGCGACCCGCAGTCGGTTGCTTCAGGCAACGGCCTCGGTGAGCTGATCGGCAGCACCCGCGCCGCCGGCCTGCGCGCGATCGCCGACGGCTGTACGACGTCCGACCTCGCCGCCGGCCTGGGCGTCTCCCGCAGTACGGCGAGCGAACACGCCACCGTCCTGCGCGGCGCCGGCCTGATCACCACCGAACGCCAAGGCCTGGCCGTCTGGCACTCACTGACCGCCCTCGGCATCGCCCTCCTCCAAGCCGGCCGCAGCGTCAGTCCTCGGACGTGATCAGGCGGTGGGTGCCGGTCGGGTCGACATGGAAGACGACGGACGTTCCAGCCGCGCCCCGCCCCGGCTCGGCGGCCCTTCGGCTCCCTCCAAGAGCCGGTACGACGTTGTGCACGGGTCAACCATCTGCGCGATCGGAATGTGGTTGAGGGGTGCTCAAGGTGCGCCGGCCGGGGCGACCTTGGGCACGGTTCGACCGTTTCGGTAGGGGGCGGATGGCTGGTGGGTGCTCAAGGTGACTGCTGGCCCGCGGACTCGGCTCCCAGGGGATGTCTGGCGCGTTGGTCGGAAAGAAATCGTCGCCAGAGGGCTGGACCCGAAAAGTACCGACCAGCGCAGGACTCGAGCATCACGCGCCTCAGCCACAGCCCGTCAGCCCACTGGCGACGTGGAGCCGCGGTCGCCGGGCCTCGCCATCCGGCCCAGCCACCCGATTGGCCGGCCCTCTTGCTTTGTCGGCCGCCTTTGGCGGTCGAGTCGAGGTACAGGTCCGAAAGGACTCGGCCGGGGACGTCCGCTCTGGCTGATCACCGCTCCCGGCCGACCAAAAAGAAAGCGTGGCTGGGCGCCGCGGCGGCTGAGGTGGATGGTGCGGTCGGTGACCGCGGCTCCACGTCGCCTGGGGTTACCGGGCTGTGGTTGCCGTGCGGGAAACAGGCCAGCGGGCCCGTTCCCGCTCCCACCGAGTAGTCCTCATCACTCGCGACCGGCCAACGGCTGCCCAGCCTCTTCATCGCACACGCATCAGCCGCAGTAACGTCCGATGATCCGGAGACCAGGCCAGGAGACCAGATCTGAACCACCCCGGGTTTGATGCACATCTCCTTCGTTGGGAAGGTGGCATCTATGCCGAGTAAGTACGACGAGCAGACCCGCGTGAAGGCGGTCCGGCTGGTCATTGATCATGTTCAGGACTATTCGTCTGAGTTTGCTGCGATCAAGGCGGTGGCGGCCCGGTTGGGTATGACGGCCGAGACGCTGCGCCGCTGGGTTCGCCAGGCCGAGATCGATGCCGGCCAGGCCGACGGGGTGTCGTCTGAGTCGGCGCGGGAGATCCGGGAGTTGAAGCGGAAGAACGCCGAACTGGAACGCACGGTCGAGATCTTGAAAGCTGCGACAAGTTTCTTCGCGCGGGAGAGCGACCCGCGACAGCGCTGATCTGCCGGTTCATCGCCGAGCACAAGGCTCGGTTCGGGGTCGCTTCGATCTGCCGTGTGCTGTCCGCGCAGGGCTGCCAGATCGCCTCGAGGACCTATTACGCCTGGACGGTCCGGGCGCCATCGAAGCGGGCGCTGTGGGACACCACGGTGACCGGGGTACTGGCCGGGTACTACGAGCCCGACGAGCACGGCAAACGCCCACCGGAGGCGTTGTACGGGTCATTGAAAATGTGGCCCACCTGCAGCGCCAAGGCATTGGCGTGGCGCGGTGCACGGTCGAGCGGCTGATGAAGACCAACGGCTGGCGCGGTGTGACCCGGGCCAAGAAGGTCCGCACCACGATCGCGGACCCGGCCGCGACCCGGGCACCGGACCTGGTCAACCGCCAGTTCACCGTCGGGGCACCCAACCGGCTGCTGGTCGCGGACTTCACCTACGTGCGCCTGACGACCGGCGCGTTCGCCTACACCGCGTTCGTCATCGATGCGTTCGCCGGACGGATCGTCGGTTGGGAATGCTCGACGTCCAAGCACACTGCGTTTGTCGAACGGGCCATCGCCCAGGCCGCCGCGTCACGCAGAAGACAAGGCAATCCCTTGCAGAACAAGACGATTCACCACTCCGACGCCGGATCCCAATACACCTCGGTGCACCTCACCGAGACCTTGCAGCTGCACGGACTCAGCCCCTCGATCGGCACGGTCGGCGACGCTTACGGCAACGCCCTGGCCGAGACCACCATCGGGCTCTACAAGACCGAATGCATCCGCGACGACTCACCGTTTCGCCGCGGACCACTCACCGGCCTGGCCAGTGTCGAGACCATCACCGCCGACTGGGTGCATTGGTACAACACCAGCCGGCTCATGCACCGCCTCGACCGACGCCCACCCGCCGAAGCCGAGGCTGACTACTATTCACAAACCCGCGACGACCGAACAGTCGTCCACACATAACCGAGGGTGCACCAAACCCGGGACGGTTCAGCCCGCCCTTCTAGTCCTGACCTTCCGTGATGATGCGGTGGGTGCCGGTCGGGTTGACGTGGAAGATGAAGCCGTGGGGGGTGGTCCATTCGAGGGTGGTGGAGTTGATCCGACGGACGTTCCAGCCGCGCGCGTGGGTCTTCACTCGGTGGGCGTAGCGGCCGAGTGGGGCGAGGTTTTGTGTGTTCGTCTGGCCTGGTGGGCCGAGTGGGTCGTAGGGCTTGAGGTGGTCCAGGTCGATGCGGTGGTTGGTTTCGCGGGTGCCGTAGGGGAACAGTTCGACCGGGTGGGTGAGTCTGACGCGTTCGCGGACCCGCTCGGAAGCCTCGTAGCAGTTGACCGAGACGCCGTCGTTGAGGTCGATGACCGGCTTGACGATGTAGGGGCCGTATCCGATCAGATCGCTCAACTGGCTTGTCAGCAAGGGCCCGATCCCTTCGGCCCGCACGACGCCGTCTCGAGTGCGAGTACCAGTGGTGGAGGTCGCGGCGGCTGCCAGCGTCCGATCCGTCAGGTGGACGTAGATCACGGCCTTGCCCGGCCGCACGACAGTGTCGGCGATCATGGGTGATGCGAGCCGGGCGTAGGCGTCGTGTTTGATCTGCGCCAGTCGTCTGGTGAGCGCGAGGTGTGCTGCGGGGTCCATGGGTTCGCCGTCATCAGGTATGCGGCACGTGGCAGCATCGAACGGCTCCACCAGCCGGCCAGTGCGGTCATCCGGTCGGTCGAGGGGGTCGGGGAGATCGCTGTTGCTCGGGTGTGGTGCGTCGCGGTCTGCCTCGTCGTTCACTCCAGGCTCACCGCCACCCACCCATCCATGACCCCACCCCGTCTCCTCAATGCCACGCTCCGGGCCCAGAGCTCCTGGGCCGAGAGATCTCGGGGCGGGAGCTTGCGGGCTGGGAACCTCCTGGCTCGCGGCGCTCTGAACTGCAGCACGGGAGGCCCCGGCGTCCGGGGTCGCGGTGTCCGCGGTGGGCTCAGCCGAGGTGGGCGCGGGCGGAGTGGGTAGGTGCGGAGCAGAGGAACCGGCAGGGTGGTGGTGGCCTTGATTGAGGAGTTCTTGGGCGAAGATCGGGTCGGCGATGATGCCGACTGATTCGGCTCGGCGGGTCTGGGTCGGGCGGGTGTCGCCGAGGGTTTGCTGGGCGTCGCTGAGAGCGTGGATGGTGGCGTCGAAGCGGGTGGCTGCGCCGCTGGAGGTGCGGATGTAGATGGTTTTGGTGCCGTGTTCGTCGGAGCGGCCGATGAAGACGCCGCGTTCGCGGACCTTGGCGGCGGCCTCGGCGCGGGCTGCTTCGGGGTCGATGTGCATCTTGGCTGCTTTGACGATCTTGTCGAGGCGGTAGGGGGTGATCGTGTTGATCAGGGCGGCGACCCGTTGGTCGACGTAGCGGGCGGCTTCCTCGGACAGGTCGACGCAGTCGCGGACGAGGCGGCAGGCCTTCCACGGGGTTGCGTCGCCGGACAGGACTCGCGCCCAGGTGAACGGGAACCGGTGCCGCAGCGCCAACGCGTCGCCGATGATCTTGGCGCCGATGCGATGCGAGACGCCGTGCACGGCCGCGTATTCGGCGATCGCGAACTCGGCGATCTCCGGGCAGCCTTCACCGCCGAGGACCACTGCGCGTTCGCGGCCGTCGAACGGGCGTCGGCCGGGGCGTGGGGTGCAGGCGTCGGGGTGGAAACGGTCGGCGTAGACCAGGGCATGTTCGAGACCTCGCGTCTCCGCGCGATTCGCGAACGCGCGGTGCTCGACGGCCGACTCCAGCAGGTCAGCCGTCGAAAGCAGCGTCAGATCATCCTCGAACATGTGTTCGAGTCTATGCCTCCAGCTCTCCCATCGCAAATCGCCGCCGCGCTGAAACCCCTTGTCCACAAGGGGAAACATGACAGTCGCGCCGACTGCGAATCCGTGTAGGCAAGTCATCGGCGGCACCGGTGCCGCCGCCCGGCGATCGGTTGGGTACCCCCTGCCGTCACGACGAGGTCAGAGGCTGTAGATGAGGTGGGTGACACCCTGACCGACGATGACTTCGGGGTTCTGGAGGTCGAGTTGTTCGGTGATCCCGCTGAGCATCGGGGTACCGGAGCCGAGGATCAGTGGGACGAGGTCGACCCGGATCTCGTCGACCAGGCCGGCGTTGATGGCCTGACCGACGGTGGAGCCCGGGCCGATGCCGATTCGCTTGTCGCCGGCGAGGGCCTGCGCTTGTTTGATTGCGCTCTCGATGCCGTCGGTGACGAAGATGAACGGGGTCTCGGATTCGACCGGCTCTTCCGGCGCGCGGTGGGTCACCACGAACACCGGCAGTCCGCCCGGGTGCTTGCCGTCCCAGCCGTTCGTCATGTCGTAGAGGGTGCGGCCGACGATCAGGGCGCCGGTGGTTTCCATCAGCTCGCGCAGGTACGCCGCCGTGGCCGCGTTGGTGCGGTAGATCAGCCGGTCCGGATCCTCCGAAGGCGTCTCCACGTCACCGGCCCGGCACCAGGCGAACAACTTCTCGAACCCACTGTGACCAGGCCCGGCGATGAATCCGTCCAGCGACACCGATGCCTGCGTGAAGACCTTGCCCATGATGACTCCTCGAATACCTGTCCCGGAGCGACCCGGGTCTGCGCGACACTGGTCAGGCTGGCAGTGTCCTGGGGCGCCGGGCATGGTGTGAACGGACGAGATCTGGTTCCGGTGGGGAGGGAGCGGCGGTGATTCGAGTGCCGGCCGGCCGTACGGCGGAACTGTCGGCCGTGCGGACCGCCTATGACCGGGCGACCGACCGCGGTCCCGTCACCGTGCTGATCAGCGGTGAGGCCGGGATCGGCAAGTCGCTCCTCACGGCCAGCGCGGTGGCGGATCTTCCCGGCGGTCCCACGGTCCTCACCGGGAATTGCCTGGAGCTCGGCACCGGCAGTGCGCCGTACACGCCCTTCATCTCGATCGTGCGCGAGCTGGAAACCCTGCTCGGTCCGGAGTCGGCACAGCCCGGTCTGTCCGGTCTGCTGACCGGTGCCGGACCGCGCACTGAGGACCAGTTCGGGCGGGTCGCACTGCTGGCGGGTCTGCTGGATCTGATCCACGCAGCCTGTGCGCTGCGGCCGCTCGTCCTCGTTGTCGAGGATCTGCACTGGGCCGACGCCTCGAGCCGCGAACTCTTCGCGTACCTCGTCAACAACCTCAGCGATTGCCCGGTCTTGCTGGTCGGGACCTACCGGACCGGCGAGCTGAGCGCAGGAGACCCCGGCCGCCAGGTGCTGGCCGAACTCGGTCGGCGAACCGACGTGATTCGGCTCGCCCTGACGCCGCTGACGGAGGCCGCCGTACGGGAGCAGTTGAGCGGCCTGCTTGGCCGGCCGCCGGAGTCGGCCGAGGCTCGGCAGGTTCATCGGCGCAGTGGCGGTAACCCGTTCTTCGTCGAGGCGCTGGCGGGCGGCGAGGACCGAGCGCTGAGCCTGCGCGCCCTGCTCCGCGACCGGACCGCGGCTCTGCCGCCACTTCCCCGCGAGGTACTGCGCTGGCTCGCCGTCGCCGCTCGGCCGGTTCCGGACGACCTCTTGCTCGACGTGGCCGGCTTGGCCCCCGACGACCTAGGTGACGTACTGCGGATCCTCACCGACCGCCAACTGATTGTGCTGGCCGACGGCCGGTATGCGATCCGCCACGACCTGCTCCGGGAGGCGGCGTACGACGATCTGGCTCCGATCCAGCAGCGCGACCGGCACGACCGCCTCGGTACGGCGTTGCTCCGGCGACCCGACACCCGCCCGGCCGAACTCGCCGAGCATTGGTTCGCGTCCGGTCGCCTCGAGCCGGCCCTCCGCGCGGCCTGGGAGGCGGCCGAGTTGGCGCGGCGGGGTTTCGCGTACGACGAGGAGGCGCTCCTCCTGCGACGCATCCTCGATCACTGGAGCGAGGGTTCCGAGGCGCAGTTGGGGGTGACCCACCTGGCCGTGCTCGAACACGCGATCCTGGCTGCCTCCGCAACCGGTCGGGCCGAGCAGGGCCTCGAATACACCACGGTCGCCTTGGCTGCGCTGGATCCGATCGCCGAGCCCGCACGGGTCGCGACGGCGTACGTCCACCAGGGCGTCTTCCGTAATCGACTGACCGCCACCGGTGGGGAGGACATCGACAAAGCGCTCGCGGTGCTCAGGCCCGACAGCGATCCCCACCTGCGCTGCTGGGCGATGGCGACGCGGTGCATCGTCGAAGTGGTCGAGAATCGCAGCCCGGACGCCCGCGAGTGGTGTCTGGATGCGTTGCGGCTGGCCGAGGAGCTGGGCGACGAGGAATCACAAGGTTTCGCCTGCCTCGCATTGGGTTGTCTGGAGGATTACGCCGGACAGGTGGACGAGGCCGTCGCGCTGGTCAGGCGAGCCCGTGCTCACGGCCTGGCGTGCGGTAACCATCACGTGTTGCTGACCGCGGTGCAGTACGAGGCGTTCATGCTTGCCCACAGCGGTAACCATCAGCAGGCGATTGTGCTGTGCCAGACCTGGTTGACCGAGGCGGATCGACTGGGGCGACGTCTCGCCAAGGGATCACTGCTCGCCGCCGCCCTCGTCCTCGCTCTGCTCAACGCGGGCCGCTGGGACGAAGCCCGCGAACTCGGGGCAGAGCGCCTCGGCGAACTGCCACCGAGGTTGTTCACCGCCTGGCTGCGCCTGCCACTCGCGGCGGTCGCGCGCGTTCAGGGCGATCGGGAGGAGGTCGCCCGCCAGCTGGAGATGCTGGTGGCCGAGCAGGACGTGAGTTCTGAGACGTTCCGGCCGGTCGTCGGCTTGCAGGCCCTGCTGGCGCTCGACGAAGGGGACCCGGAGCGAGCCGATCGCATCCTCGACGGCGCGCTGCCGCTGTCCAGGCACGCACGTTGGGCCGCGCCGATGGCCGTCATCGTCGGTCTGGTCCAGCGTGCGAGGCGGCAAGCAGCACCCCGCGATCGGCGGATCCAGGCCGAGACGGCAGCGCGGATCGCCGAGGTGGACAAAGGACTGCGCGATCTCCGGCCGTCCGACCCGGTCCTGCGGGCCGAGTTGCTGATGTACCGGGCCCTGACCCAGGACACCACCTTGCCCGACTGGGATCTGGTGACCAAGTCGTGGCGTGAGCTGGATCGCCCGTACGACGTCGCGCGGTCCCTGGTCCTGGCGGCCGAAACAGCGCTTGCCAACAGCAACAAACCGGGAGCACGCGTCCGGCTGCTCGAGGCGCGGGAACTCGCCGTACAGCTGGGTGCCGAGCCCTTGCTGGAGCGGGTCGATGCACTGGGGGAGCGGGCCGGCATTGGCCAGGAGGCTCCGGTCGATGCCGCGCTCGGACTCAGCCGTCGTGAACTCGACGTGCTTCGCGTGCTGGCCAAGGGTTTGTCGAATCACCAGATCGCCGCCGAGCTGTTCATCTCCACGAACACGGTGTCGTCCCACCTGGCCAGCATCTACACCAAGCTCGGCGTCACCACCCGTACCGAAGCCGCAGCCGCCGCTTACCGAGCCGGCCTACTCGGCTGAGTCGCGCTGATACATCGCGCGCCAGCGGTAGACGCTGGGGTCGATCGGGCTGGGGCTGCGTCCGAGATCGACCAGCTTCAGGTCGGCCGCCCCGAAGGCATCGATCGCGGCTCGCTTCAGTGGCCAAGGAGGACCTTCGATGGTGGCATCCGGTACGTCGTCCTCGCGAGCCACGGCGATCACGAGCAGCGTTCCGCCGGGGGCGAGCAGGTCGCTGATGTGCTCGGTCGCCGAGGGCTGCAACGGGATCGGGAGGGCTTGGACGGTGTAGATCTCGACGACCAGATCGAAGGCGCGACGCCAGTCCGGCGGAGGGTTGAACAGATCGGCGGTCAGGTAGTTCACCTTCGAGCCGGGATGGTTCTGCTTCGCCGTCTCGATGGCGGTCGGCGAGATGTCGAAGGCTGTTGTCACGAACCCGCGATCGGCGACCAGCTCGGCGTCCCACCCGGTGCCGGCGCCGACCACGACGGCCTTCTTTCCGGTGCCGTCGGGTCGGGCCGTCTCGACCCAGTCGGTCAGCTGGGCATGCGCCATGCCGCGATCCCACGGGATCTCGGCGCGACCTTCCGAGGCCTCCGCATACAGCTGCTCGAACCATCCGGTCGGATCGTCCGCGGCCAGCGACTCGTGGGCCAGGTCACGGGTGCGGGGATTGACGGGATCGGTGCTCATTCGCGCCAGCCCGCGAGGTCGACGGACTTGGCGCTCTCGACGCGGAAGGCGAGGTTGATGGTGGATTCCTCGCCGGGTGGGAGGTCGAGTTTCCAGGTGATGATGCCGAGGTCGGTGGTCTCCGCCGGGTCGGGGCTGGCGGTGATGGGTTTGACGGTGATCTCGTGGTCGCGCGGGACCGGGAGTTGGTCGAGGACGGTGATGCGGGCGGCACGGGGAGTGTGGTTCTCGATCCGGGTCGCGTATTCGACCTCGCGACGCCGCGTCGAGCCGAGAGTCGCCTTGGTCGCAGTACGACGTACCAACTCACGTTCGACGCGGATTCGGTCGTCGAG
Organism: Kribbella sp. NPDC056951; assembly: GCF_042674205.1. Classification (NCBI taxonomy): domain Bacteria; kingdom Bacillati; phylum Actinomycetota; class Actinomycetes; order Propionibacteriales; family Kribbellaceae; genus Kribbella; species Kribbella sp. NPDC056951. Next base: position 1,106,190 of record NZ_JBHUQZ010000002.1, on the reverse strand, counting down.
GCCGAGCGCGAGCTCGACCTCTTCGCCGGGTGCCCACAACGGCAGCGCGGCCGAACCGACGAAGTCGGCCTCGTGGAAGACGGCGGCCTTTCCGGCGGGCAGCGTGTGGGTGCTCGAATTGACGACGGTGGCCCGGAGGTGGACGTCGGTCGAGCGGATCGGCGCGGTGATGTAGTCCAGCTCGGTGTCGAGCTCGACCGAGGCGATCGTCGCACGGTGGGCAGCGCCATCGGCCGGTACGGCGACCGGTCGGGGCGGGGTGTAGGTCGCGGCCGTGGTGCCCTGCTCGACGGTGGCGCTCTGCTCGACAAATTCGGCCGGAGCGCCTGCGGGCTCGGGGGCTCCGCCGTAGGCCGACTCCGCACGGGCCAACGCGAAGCTGGCCGGTGCTGCCGGCCGTAGCGGGACGGGCGGGCGACGGCGGTCGAGGTACCAAGGATCGAGCTCGGGCACCTTGGCGTTCACCGTCGGCCGGGCGGTCGACAGCGTGAGCTCGCACTCAGGCCAGTCCTCGCCGGTGTACTGGGTGATCAGACCGAACCAGCCCAAGGTCAACCGGTCGCCGGCCAGCCGGACGTCGTACGAGCTGGTCCAGCCGGCACCCGTGACGACGTACGAGAGCTCGATCTCCACCTCGGCCTCGGCATCGAGGTTCAATGCAACAGCCACCGACCGGCGATCCGGGACGCGCTGCTGCGCCACCTCGGCAAGCCGGCGATCGATCGCCGCGAGCCGCTCCTCGGCGTCTTCCCGCTGATCAGCGAGTTCACGCCGCTTCGACCGTACGGCGGTCAGTCGCGTCGCCAGCGATTCGGTGAACTCGCCGAGGTCGGCGCTGCTCTCACCGGCCGCGAGGGTTCGGGCGAACGTGCCACCGGCCCGGCGACCCAACTGGGACAGGAACAGGTCGAGCTGACTCTGCACATCATCGGCATCCGCAAGACTCGCGACCTCGGTCGCCGCCTGCCGACGTTGGCGTTCCAACTCGGCGACCGTCTCGTCCGGCGCCTGCGGATGATGCCGTACGGCGACATCCACGCCGAGCACGGTGGCCGGCCCGCGACCCGCGACGCGGACCGAATCGTCCTGCAACGACAGCGGGAGCGAGTCGACGTACACGGTCTGATCGCCGGCCGGCAGCGTCAGCCGGCCGCGCCGGGTCACTCGCGCCCGGTCGGGGTAGACGGCGACGGCGACGATCGGTGCCTCGAGTTCGGTCATGCCCCGACAGTAGTCCGGGCCGGATCCATGTGGACCCGGCCCGGACCGATCAGCTCACTAGTTGACGATGATCTTGTCGACCTCGATGGTGAGGCCCTTGACGAGTGGCGTGGAGGTTCCGGTGGTGACCGTGCCGGTCCCCTTCTGCACACCCCTGACGTTCATCGAATAGGTCATCGAGCCACCGGGCGCACCCGGCGTACTCGCCACCCGGTAGTCCTGGACCGGCGGACCGACGATCTGACTTCCGGCTGTGCCGTCGGAGTTCTCGGCGCCGACCGTCAGCCCGTACCCGGCCGGCGGGTCACCGGGCAGGTTGCCCGGATCGTAGGCGTAGGTGATGTCCTCGGTGCCGTCGATACCGATCCATTGCTGGAACACCTTCAGGCTGGACGTGCCGAACAGGTTGACCCGCCATTCGAGGACGAGCCAGCTGTTGACGCCGTCGGTCAGGGTCCCGGCGAAGACGCCCGGCGTCCCGCCGCCGTCGAGGTCGGTCCAGTACGGCGCGAGCACGTTGTTCGGCCGTGCGGGATCCGGCAGGTTCTGCGGTGCGAACTGGACGTCGTCCCCGTCCGCGCCACCTGCGACCGAGTATCCGTTCGAGGTCACACCGATCCGGGTGTAGCTCTGACCGGCGAACACGAATGGCGGCACGTTGAAGTTGAGCGCCTGTTCGTCACCGATCGCGATCGGGCTGATGCCGAACGCGTCCAGCGGAATGTATCCGAACAGCGATCCCGGTGCGATCTCCGGTTTGTCCGGCTGACGCCCGGCCAGCGTTGCGGTCTTGGTCGCGATCTGGGTACCGATCTTCGTCGCACCCGTCACGCTGTTCAGCCGCAGCGACGAGCTCAGCGTGCTGACCGCTGTCACGTCCGTGGTCTGCAGGCTGTTGTTCTGCACGGTCACGGTGCAGGTCGACTGACCGGTGTTCCGGGCGATCGTGCTCGGCGTACAGGTCTGGTCGATCGGCACGATGCCTTCCTGGCGGAAGAACGCGACCGGCAGGTGCAGGGCCCGGCTGCCATTGGCCTGCTTCAGGTTGACCTGGCCGAAGTACTGTCCGTCGGGCAGGTCGGGTGCGGTGATCACGATCGTCAGCTTCTGCGTCTTGCCAGGCTTCACCGAGAACCCACCCGGGATCACGGAGATGTTCGCGCCGCTGACGGTCGTGCCGTTGGCGGTGAAGGCGAGTGTCTGGTTGGTGACGTTCTTGACGACGCGCGTTGCCGTGATCACGCCCGGCATGGTCGGGGCGTTGACCGACGGCAGGTTGAGGTCGATGCGGTTCAGCGCATCGGTGGCCGAGGCCGCGTAGTTCGCCGCCGACTCGTCCAGGGTCAGACCGGGGTTGCCGGCCTTGGTCAGGTCGATCCGGCCGCCGCCATGGTCGAACGGGTCGGCCGGGGTGACCCGGTCGGACTTCTTGACGTTCGTCTTGGCAGTGGTTTCCAGTGCGGACTTGACCTGGCCCGGTGTCCACGACGGGTTCAGCGCGAACAGCAGTGCCGCTGCTCCGGCCACGTGTGGCGAGGACATCGACGTACCGGCGATCGCCTGGTAGAGGTTTCCGGGGGGTCCTTCGGAAGCGGCCTCCGGAGTCGGCGTCTGACCGGCGAGGATGTGCAGACCGGGTGCGGTGACGTCCGGCTTGAGGAAGTCACCACCGGGACCACGTGACGAGAAGTTCGTGATCACGTCGCCTTGCCAGGTGGTCTTGTTGCCCTGGGTCATCCTGGCCGTGGCGCCCGGATGCGCTGCCAGGAACGCGAGCAGTACGTCGGCGTCCGGCTTCTCGAGCTGCGCCGCCGGCAACCAGTGGTTGTCGGTGAAGACGTCGGACGGGAAGGTCGTGTTGTACATCAGCATGCCGACCGCGCCGCCCTGCCGGACGTTGAATCCCTTCATCACCCGGCCTGGCGTGAACTGGCAGGCCACGATCTTGCCTGTGAATGTGCCGACGGGTGGGACGGTGTTACAGGTGGCGTCGGTGTAGCCAGGCGTGGACCCGGCCAGTACGACGGGAGTCGCCGCAGCGATTCCGCCGGTGACCGATGCGCCGGTGACCGTGGCAGTCGCGCCACCGCCTTCCAGCGTGACAGTCGAGCGGAAGGTACGGCTCTGGGTCGAGGCCGCGACCGTGGTGACCCACGGGCTGCGGTGGTCGGTCGTGTTCGCGCTCGGACCGGAGTTGCCGGCCGAGGCGGCCACGAAGACACCCGCGGCGTACGCGTCCAGGAAGGCGAGTTCGACCGGGTCGCTGTACGGGTCGCTGCCGCCGGAGATCGAGAAGTTGATCACCCGGACGCCATCCAGGATGGCGCGTGCGACAGCCGCCGCCGAGTCGGACGGGAAGCAGCCTTGCGCACCGCAGACCTTGTAGACCGAGACTGCGGCCGCCGGTGCGATACCGCGGATCGGACCGCGGCTGATCCCCAGCGGGTTCGCATCCGCGACCGGGCCGCCGGCCGAGGTCGTGGACGTGTGCGTGCCATGGCCGTTCGAGTCACGTGCGGAGGTGGGATAGACGTCCCCACCGATCACCGCGTTGTAGGTGTCGAGGAATGGCCGACCACCGATCAGCTTCCGGTTGCAGACGAACGGATCGCTTGCCGGTGTCAACGGGTTGTCGCCGAAGTTGCACACGCGCGGCGTCCCGTCGGCGGTCGGCGGAGGCGCGGGCAGAGTGCCAGGATCGGCGTACGACGGATGCTCGGGCCACGAGCCGCTGTCGAGGATGCCGACGATCACGCCCTTGCCCGAGGAAGCCGCTCCACCGAGCTGGTTGTAGATCGTCGGAGCGCCGATGAAGTCACCACTCGAGTCGGTCAGCAGTTTCTGCGGATTGTCCTGCTGGACCGCGGCGACACCGGGCAGTTTGAGCAGCTCGCGAGCCTGGTTCGCCGGCACGCTGAGCGCGATACCGCCGTACACGGTGCGCAGCTTCTGCCCGGCGCGGGCGCTCGGAACCTTGCTCTGCATGGCCGCGAGGAAGTCGTTCTCCACCGCCGTCACATGCTTGAGGTACTTGGTGGCGTTCGCACCCTTGGGGTCGAGACGCTTGCCGGTGACCGCAGGGCTGGTGCCCGGCAGGCCCTTCAGGCCACCGCGGTACGCGGCGAGCGAGTCGTAGTCCAGTTTGACGACCACGCGCACCTGCTTGGCCGACGTACTGTTGATCAGCGCCGGATCGCTCTTGGCGAGCTGGCCACTGGGCGACTTGGCGCCGTTGACCGTGTCGGTGACCTGCAGCGGTGTCGCGCTCCAGCCACTTGGCGGCGGATCAGCAGCGGCCGCTCCGGCCGGGGTCAAGGTGGCGGCGAACAGCAGACCGGCGGACACAACGGCCGTGGTGGTGCGTCTCTTCTGAATCCGTGACCTCATGCGGTGGCCTCCCGTGAAGGCAGATGACGCCGTCACCGCGAGCACAAAGCGTGGCCCCCCAGACCGCCGCGCCCCCGAGCCCCCCTCGGAACGGCGTACCGGCCGGCACCCCCACGGTGCCTGCCTGAGCCGAATCTAAGCCCAAACCTGGCTCACGGCCAGACCTCACAACCCCAAGTAGCTCTGGTCCGCCCGGCCTTCGTCGTACCGGCGTAGTTGCTCGGCGACCCCATCAACTGCGAGCTGTTGAGCAGTTGGCAGATCAACCGCCGCATCGATTGCGTTGAGCAAGCGTTGGGCAGCGCGAACCGCGTCGGCCCCGATACTCGCGAACCGCTCGACGTGAGCCCGGACAACCTGCTCAGGATCGTTGCTGACGGTCGCGAGATCACTCCGCGCCGTGATCGGCTCGGTCGTGAACACCAGCTCCCGCACGAACTGCGAGCTGTGCCGCGTCCGCAACAACGCGATCGCATACGACGGCACCACCCCACGACTCAACTCCGGCAACCCGAACGACGCCCGTGGCGTGGCAACCACGAGGTCACTCGTGAGCGCCAGCGCCGCCCCGAACGCCCGCGCAGCCCCGTCGACCACCGCGATCACCGGAAACGACCGCCCAGTCCACGCCTCAAAGCACGCCGCGAGACTGGGCGCGTAGTCGCGCGACGCCCGCCCCGGCCGATCGGCATCCGCATAATTGCCGCCCGAACAGAACACCCCCTCAACCCCAGAACGCAGTACGGCGCAATGCACGTCCGCAGCCTGCTCAACATGCAGCAGGGCACGCGCCAACGCGGCAAGTGCCCTGCTGTCGAGCGTGTTCCCGGCCGCCGGCCGATCGATCATGATCTCAGCGGCGCCGGCGCGGACCTTCAGCCGAATCCCATCAGGCATAGGCCCACCCTACGGATCTGTTAGGGGATGCTGATGCCGAAGTCTCGGTTGGCGGTGGCGAAGTCCTGGAAGCCGATGCGGGCGCCGGCGGTGCGGGTGACGGTGCCGTTGGCGATCAGGCCGGCGTCGCCGCGGGAGTAGACGGGGCCGCCGGAGTCGCCGCCGCGGGCGGCTTCCTGGCCGTTCATCTGTTCGCCTTCGACGAGGTCTTCGCGGTCGTTGTAGAAGAAGAGGACCTTGATGTTGCAGACCGGGCCGCCGAGGACGCCGGCGCTGGTCTGACCGCTCTGGCAGAGGAACTGGCCGACGTACACGTGGCCCCAGTAGGGGACGTTCTCGATGAGGTTGTCGGTGCTGTTGCCGACGTAGAGCTGGAAGTCGACGGCGTTGGTCGGGATGAGGGCGACGTCGTGGTCGCCGTTCTTGGCACCCATGTTGCCGATGTACTCGCCGCGGCCGTCGGCGAACTGCTGACCCGGCTGGCCGCAGTGTCCGGCGGTGAGAATGTACGGTCGGCCCTGGCCGTCCTTGACGCCGAATCCGGTCGTGCAGATGGCGCCTGCGGACTGGTTCCAGAGCCGGGCACCGCCGATCCACGGTGACCAGTCGTCGTCTCGTGACGCCGGCTTGAGAGGCTCCTCCGCGACAACTCGGATGGGGACTCCGGTACGGCGTTGCAGCGTCGTACCGAGTTCGCCGGTCTTGCCGTGTGTCGGCCGGACGCCGAGGACGAGGCCGCTGCCGTCGCCGGGGTTCTTGACCGCGTCGATGCCGTGGCCCGGGTTCTGCTGCTGCCAGGTCGCGATGGAGCGGGCGGCCTGGTCGAGTTCGGCCTTGGAATGGACGGCGTTGGCGATGCGAACCGACGCTCGTTTGGAGGCGGTGGCGACGGCCTGCTGGATGCGGGTGGGCGGCGTACCTTTCCACCAGAGTACGACGGCATCATCGGCGAGCGTGATTCCGGCAAACCCTTGCAGGCTTGACGATTCGGCGACCGCGGCCAGTTGGTCGGCGGCCTCGACCAGCGGTCGTTGGGCCAGCATCTGACGGTCGGCGGCAGTGAGCGTCGTGGCCTCGGACCGTGGTTCGAAGGCGTGGGCGGGGAGGGCGGTACAGGTGGTCAGCAGGGCGGCGACCGCGATGGCGACAGGTGTTCTACGCATGAGCAAGTCCTCACACTTGGGCGGGTGTGCGCCCCACTGTGAACAGTCAGTCACGGACTGTCAATACATCGTTGTCATCGCGCCCACTATGCTCGTCAACTGCTGATGAGAATTCTGCTGCGGGTCAAACCAGGTGCGTCGCGTACGGCGGTCGGAGGCCGGTACGACGGCCCGTCCGGTCCTGCCCTGGTTGTCGCGGTGGCTGCTCGCGCGGTCGAGGGGCAGGCGACGAAGGCCGTGCTGGAGGCGGTCGCGGCGGCGTTCGGTGTTCGCCGTACGGCGGTGACTTTGGTGCGCGGGGCAACTAGTCGCGACAAGCTCGTCGAGGTCGACGGAGACGATGTGACGATCGGGGCCAGGCGCACCGAACTGCTCGGCTGATTCGTGGAACTTTTCGGCCGTTTGTGCCAGAAATCCCTGCTATAGCTGGCGGAACCCAGCTTGTGCTAACTTCCCTTCGCTGTGCGTGAGGAGAGCGTTACCAACTGGGGAGGACTTGCCATGGGCTGGATCCAGGACTATCAACCGGCCGGCCCGTTGTGGCTCTCGGCACTGTTCGCGGCATTGCCGGTGTTCGTCCTGCTGATCGCGCTCGGCATCGTGCGGTTGTCGGCGCCGATCTCGGCCGCGTTGTCGTTGCTCACGGCATTGATCGTCGCGCTCGCGGTCTACCGGATGCCGGTCGAGCTGGCCTTCGACTCGGCCGCGATGGGTGTCGTGTTCGGGGTGTGGTCGGTGGCCTGGATCGCCTTCCATGCTGTGTATTTCCACAACGTCACCGTGGCGACGGGACGGTTCGAACAGATCAAAGGCGTGCTCGCCGGGTTCAGTGAGGACCGGCGGTTGCAGGCGCTGCTGATCGCATTCGGCTTCGGTGCGCTGCTCGAGGGTGTCGCCGGTGGCGGCTCACCGATCGCCATCACGGCGGCGATGATGGCGGCGCTCGGATTCCCGCCGATCCGTGCGGTGGTGCTCGCGTTGCTGGCCAACACTGCGCCGGTTGCGTTCGGTGGATTAGGTAACCCGCTGATCGTGCTGGGCCGACTGACCGCGCCGATCCTCGGGATGGAGCAGGGACAGGCGACCGATCAGTACTCCGCGATGGTGGGTCGGCAGCTTCCGCTGATCGCCTGGATCGTGCCGGCGTTCCTGGTGATCGTGATGGCCGGCTGGAAGCGGATGATCGAGGTCTGGCCGGCTGTTCTGACCACCGGTCTGTCCTTCGCTGTCATGCAGTACGTGACGGCGAACTTCATCAGCCCCAGCCTCGTCGACGTGATCGCAGCACTCGCCGCGATGGGCTCGCTGTGGGTGCTCACCCGCTTCTGGCAACCAGCCACGATCTGGCGCTTCGACAACGAGCCCGTCGTCGAGCCGACCCAGCATGCCGCGCAGAAAGGCGCGTTCCACGCCTGGACGCCGTACATCATCTTGATCGTCGCCATCTTCCTGTCCCGGATCGGCTCGATCATCAAGGATCTACCGGCCTGGCTCGACCTGAGCGCGCTACTGCACAAGGCCGACTGGAAGTTCCCCTGGCCCGGCTTGCACAACCACGTCATCCAGCACGCACCCATCACCGCGCACGACGCGCCGTACGCCGCCACTCTCACCATCGACTGGCTGTTCTCACCCGGCACGGTAGCCCTGATCGCCGCCGTCATCGCCGGGTTCGCGATGGGCGCCAGGCCGGGTCTGCTGGTGGCGACCTACCGCAAGACCCTGCACCAGATGCGCTGGGCCCTGCTCACGATCTTCATGATCCTCGCGATCGCCTTCGTGATGAACTACTCCGGCGCCACCCAGACACTAGGCCTGGCCCTGGCCACGACCGGCGTCCTGTTCCCCCTCTTCTCGGCGTACATCGGCTGGCTGGGCGTCTTCCTCACTGGCTCGGACGCCTCCGCCAACAGCCTCTTCGGCCCCATGCAGGTCATCTCCGCCCAGCAACTGGACCTCAGCCCCATCCTCGCCGGCGCCACCAACACGTCAGGCGGCGTGATGGCCAAAATGATCTCCCCCCAAAACCTGGCCATCGGCGCCACCGCCATCGGCCAATCCGGCAAAGAAGGCCAGCTCCTCCGAATGACCTTCTGGTGGTCAGTCATCCTCGCCTTCGTCGTAGGCCTCATAGCCCTCCTCCAAGCCACCCTCCTCACCTGGATGATCCCCGGCTGAGTTCTGGCCCGGGGTCAGCCTCGCGCGCGAAGCCAGGCGGGAAAGTCCCAGAGCGTCGGCTCGATGGCCCGCACGGCGTCGATGTCGGCCTGGTACGCCGAGGTTTCCGCGAACCAGCGGAACATCGCCTGCCCGTCCTCGTTGTCGCCGAGAACCTCCAGCGGGAGGGCTTCGTAGCGTGCGGGCAGCCCGGCCTGCTCGCCGAACGCGGCCGCGAGCTGACTGCCGGTGCGCTCGTCGCCGGCGATCTCGAGGGTGCCGCCGGGGGCTTCGGCGGTACCGAGCAGGAAGGCCGCGCTGAGCTGCCCGATGTCGCGGGCGGCGATCAGCTGCAAGGGGATGTGATCGGGCAGCGGCCAGCGCAGGACGAGCTCGCCGTTCTCCACCGTCGGGCCCATGACGGCGAAGTTGTCCATGAAGGCGACCGGGCGCAGGATCGTTGCCGGCAGCCCGGACTTCTCCAGGTACTCCTCGACCCGCCGCTTCGACTCGAAGTGCGGTACGCCGGAGTCGCGCTCGGCGCCACCTACCGAGCTGAACACGACGTACGGCGTACTGGCCGTGACCGCGGCGTCGACCAGCGCGATGCCCTGCTGGGTCTCCTCCTCGATGTGGGGGAGTGAAGGGCTCTCGGGGGTGGTCATGAAGAAGAAGGCGGCCACTCCCTGCAGCCCGGCCGCCAACGAGGCGGGATCGTCGATGGCGATCCGAGCGAGTTCGACCTCTCGCTCGGCCAGCGCCTGGGACCGCTCGGACTCGGGATTGCGGACCAGGGCGCGGACGTGCGCGCCGCGAGCGAGGAGCGCGTCGATGACGGCCCCGCCCTGCTGGCCGGTGCCGCCGAAGACGGCGATCGGATCGGACGGTGCGGTGTTCATGGCGACCTTTCGTCGAAATAGTTCCTGACAAGAACTAAAGTAGTTCGTGTCGTGAACTTTCACAAGCTATCCTTGCCGGGTGGCCGCGAATGACGCTTTCGGGAACGACCTGGTCTGGCTGTCGGTGCTGGTGCAGCGCCGCTACGCGCAGATCTGCGCCGACCACGGACTCACGACCGTGCAGGCCACCCTCCTGTGCGTGATCAAGGACCGGCCGGTCGGCATGGGGGAGCTCGCCCAACTGCTGGGCGTCGCCAAGAACGCACTGAGCGGTCTCGTCGACCGCATGGAGCGCAACGGCTTCGTTCACCGCGAGACCGTGCAACGCGACCGTCGAGCAGTCATGCTCAGCACCACCTCGCTCGGCGGCGAACTCGTCACCGCCCTGTACGCCGACGTCGGCCGGCGCCTCCCCGACATCGCCGCCGCCCTGCCCGCAGACCAACGCGCCCAGCTAGCCAAGGCAGTCGCCCGCCTGGCTGCCCCCGCCTACGAAACGGCGTAGTCAGCCGAAGGCGGGTGGGGTGCCGTGGAGGCCTCGGTGGGTGGCGTCGGGGTCGGTGACGAAGTTGGGTAGCTGGTCTTCGGAGTCGTAGTAGCGGTGGAAGACCGGGGTTTGGGAGCCGGACAGAGGCGGCACGATCCACGTCCAGTCGGCGGGGCAGGTCCGGCCTGCTCGTTCCTCGCGTTCCAGGTGGATGAGGAAGCGGCGGGACTCGGTGTGGTGGTCGGTGATGCTCACGCCGCTCGAGCGGAACGAGTGCAGTACGGCGCGGTTGAGCTCGACCAAGGCTCGGTCGCGCCACAGGGTTGTCTCGTTCGAGGTGTCGAGGCCCATCCGCTCCGCGATCTCGGGGACCAGGGCGTAGCGGTCGGTGTCGCCGAGGTTGCGGGCGCCGATCTCGGTCCCCATGTACCAGCCGTTGAAGGGTGCGGCCGGATACGAGACGCCGCCGATGATGAGGCGGTTGTTGCTGATCACCGGGACCGCGTGCCACCGCAGTCCCAGGTCGGCGAACCACGGCAGCTCGGGATGCGCGAGCGAAACCTCGTGCACCGCCGATCCGGGCAGCTCGAACATCCGGACGCCGTCGTCGACGGTCTCCACGACAAGCGGGAGTACGTCGAAGTCTCCCGGCGAGCCGGGTGGTCGCCAGCCCCGGTGGAGGAGTTCGGTGGTGAAGGTGCGGTAGCGGGGGTCGCCGATGATCCGGCCGTCGGGCTGTTCATAACCGGCGTACCGGATCAGTTGCTCGCTCCAGATCCGGGGCGCGGGCCGGGCCGGCGTCTCGGGGGCGAACACGCTGATCATCGGCCGGATCTTGCCGCCGTTGTGGGCCACGCGGAGGTGATCGAAGCAGTGCTCGGCGACCTCGCCGGCGGTCGAGACGGTTCGTAGGTCGCGCACTTGCAGGCTTTGCCAGTACAGCCGGCCGATGCAGCGTGCGTTGTTGCGCCAGGCGACGCGGGCGCCGAAGACCAGCTCCTCGGCGGTGTGCCAGTAGGTCCCGGTCAGGTCGATCTCGCGCCGGACGGCGGCGAGTCGTGCCTCGATCGGCCCGGGGTTCTCCGAATGAAACAGCTGCAGGAATTCTTCGGCGGCGGCTTGCACCGCCCCGGTATCGATAGCGGGTTCAGGAGCTGGCTTGCTCACCTCGGGGCGTGCGCGGACTCGCCCAGGGCTGGGGGCGGCCAGCCGGCCGGCTCGTGGGGCGCGACGCCGGCCTGCCCAGATCCGAACCACGCTCATCGATCCGCAGCACCCGGCGTACCGGGCGGTGGTGTATTGGCGAGATGGTCGACCTCGTTCGCGAACGACTCCACGATCGACTGCATCTGCGCCTGAGCGGTCTGGGCGTACGTGCGCACCTGCTGGCCGGCCGTGTCCATCGCCTGCGCCACGATCCGGCGCTCGTGCTCACGCGCCTGGCCGATGCGTTCGCGGGTGTCCCGGCTGACGTCCTGAACCATCTCCTCGACCACCAGCTGCGCCTGGCTGAACATCTGGACGACCTGTTCGTTCACCCGGTTGCCGGCCTCCTCGTAGTGGGCCAGCTCCGCCTGGACACGCTGGAGCTCGGACCGCCCGCGCTGCAGCTCGGCCAGCAACCGCTCGTTCTTGGCGCGGGCGTCGTTGAGCTCCAGCTCGGTGGTCTGGACCTGATCAGCCAGCAGATCGAGGTATTCGTAGACCTTTGCCGCGTCGAGCCCGCGCATCCGGCGCCGGAACTCCTCGGCCCGGATCGAGCGCGGCGTCTGGTACGCCGATACGTGGCGGCTGTGCTTGCTGATCGTCACTGGGGGTCTCCTGACCCGCGGCGTGCTCGCCCGCGGCCGCATAGTAGAAGTGCTCGTACTGGATGTGCTCGGGTTGCATCCCCGCGGCGGCCAGCTGTTCCAACGTGTGCGCGACCATCTGCGGTCCGCCGCACACCATCGCCGTACGTCCGGTCAGCAGTTGCCTTGCCGCGACCGTGCCGACTTTGCCGCGGGTGCCGGGATAAGACGCGTCGTCGGACACCACCTCCGTGTACTCGAACCACGGCCGGAGCTCGGCCAGTTGGCGCAGCCGGGGGCGGTCGTACAGATGCCACGGCATCCGGACACCGTGCAGTAGGTGGACCAGCGGTCCGATCCCCGTGCGCTGCCACTCGTTGTCGATCTGCTCGAGTACGGCGAGGAGCGGCGCGAGGCCGGTTCCGCCCGCGACCAGCAGCAGCTCCCGCGGATCGCCTTCGCGCCGGGTCAGCCGCTCGCCGACCGGCGCTCCGAGCTTCACGACGTCCCCGGCCTTCAATGACCGGACTACCGCAGGGCTCACCTGACCGCCGTCGATCTGCTGAACATGCAGATCGATGGAGCCGTCATGTCGTGGAGCGTTGGCCGGACTGAAGTACCGCCACTGCCGAGGGCGCTGCGGGATCTCCATCGACACCGACTGGCCAGGGCGGAACTGGAACGGGCTCCTGGGTCGAACCGTCAGCAAGGTGAGATCCATCGTCCGCCGCTCGGCCGACACCACGTCGGCCTCCCAGTAGTCCGGGCTGGACTCCGACGAGTTCTCCGCCGCCTCGACCATGATCCGCGCGACCACCTGGTACGCCGCCGTCCAGTGCGCGGCGAGCTCCTCGTCCCACTCGGACCCGAGGAAGTGCATCAACGTCGCGCACAACGAAGCGCCGACGACGTCGTAGTGCTCCGCCATGACGGCGTACTTGCGGTGATCGCGACCGAGATGCCGCAGGAACGCGGCATCCTTCTCGATCTGATCGGCATGACTGACGATCCGCCCGAGCGCGCCCACGAACTTGTCCCGCTGGTTGGACATCGACAGCGGGAACATCGTGCGGACTTCCGGGTGTGACACGAACAGGTGCGAGTAGAAGTACAGCGGCACCTGGTCCCCGAAGGTGGTGACCTGGTCCCAGCTGCGTTGCAGGGCATACGCGTCCATCGAGATCTGCTATCCGGCTCGGAACGGCAGCTCCTCGAGAGCAACGGACGGTCCGGACAGATGCTGTGGTGACAAGGGTTCCCTCCCAATCCAGTCCCCGAGTCGGTGGTTCACCCTCTCCGACCTACCCGTGGTGCACTGGGCCGAAACCGGAGAATCGGACTCAATAGTCTCGAAAATCAGACTGGAGCAAAACCCCTTGTACACAAACGAAACGCTTGATGCAGAAGCACCGAGTCACGTACGGCGCGCCGATCGTAGACCTGTTCCCCCTGCCCTGGCTACACCCGGACGCGACCGTTGCCAGAAGCAACTAGATCGCCGGCCGCGGCCGGCCAGGCTGGGTAGTTGAATGTGAAGCCTGCCTGGGTGAGTCGGCCGGGGATGACTCGGCGGCTCTTCAGGAGGAGTTCGGTGTCCGAGCGGAGTGCGAGGGCGCCTAGCTCGGCCATCCACTTGGTGGCGGGGAGACCGATCGGCATGCCGATTGCTTGGCGGAGTGAGCGAATGAAGTCGCGTTGGGGGAGTGGGTTCGGCGCGGCCAGGTTCACCGGGCCGGTGAGGTCGCTCTCCAGGAGGAAGGTGACTGCGCGGGCTAGGTCGGTCTCGTGGATCCACGACATGTACTGGCGACCGCCTGCGATAGGGCCGCCGAGACCGAGTCTCGCCATTCGGCGGAGCATGTCGAAAGCGCCTCCGCGATCCGGTGACATCACGATCGCTGTGCGCAAGGCGACCTTCCGGGTGTCCGGCGTACGGGCTTGCTCCTGCTCCGCCTCCCAGGCGGTGGCGATGTCGATGCTGTACTTCCAGTACGCCGGTACGCCGGGCTCGTAGCCGCCGATCACGCCGTACTCATCGTGGGCCGGTCCGAACGTGTGGGCGTAGATCGTCGCCGTACTCATCTGCAGCCAGACGCGAGGCGGCGTACCGGCGGTTGCGATTGCCTCGCCGATGACCCTCGCGGAGTCGACGCGTGAATCCATCATCTCCTGCAGGTTCGCCGGGGTGTAGCGGCAGCTGACGCTCCGGCCGGCCAGGTTGATCACCGCGTCGGCGCCGTCGAGCTCCTTCGCCCAGGGGCCGAGCGTCCGCCCGTCCCAGCGCACTCCGGACGACCGGCCGATCACGACGACCTCGTGGCCTTGAGCCTCGAAGTACCTGGTCAGAAACGAGCCGATATGCCCGGTCCCGCCGGGGATCACGATCTTCACGTCTCGACCGTAGCAGTGGAATTGAACGTGTTCAAATCTCTAGGCTGCTGCGGTGCCGAAGATCGCGCTGCAGATGTGGTCATTGCATGACGAGGCTGGGAGGGATCTGCTGGGTGTCCTGGAGCGGGTCGCCGAGATCGGGTACCCCGGCGTCGAGAGCTACGACCTGTACGGCCACGCCCCGAAGGTGGTGCGGGCGCGTCTCGACGACCTCGGGCTCGAGTTGTGTAGCTCGCACGCGCCGTTCCCGGCGGGAACCGCGGCGACCGAGATCCTCGATACGTATGCCGAGTTGGGCGCCGGCACGCTCGTGTGGAGTCTCGAGCCGGATGAGTTCACCACGCTCGACGGGATCCGGCGGGGCGCGGAGCGGATCAACGAGGCGGTGGGCAATGCCGCGTCGTACGGGATGCGGATCGGGTACCACAACCACTTCGCCGAGTTCCGGAACTCCTTCGACGGGCGGTCGGCGTACCAGGTCTTGCTGGGTGAGTTGGACGCCGCGGTGGTGCTGGAGCTCGACGCGTACTGGGCGCAGGCGGGCGGTGTCGATCCAGTCGAGCTCGCGGCCTCGCTGGGGGAGCGGCTGGAGTACGTCCACCTGAAGGACGGTCCGGCGCAGGGGATGGATGACCAGCTGGTCCCGTACGGCGAGGGCGTGGTCGACGTGGCCGGAGTGGTCCGCGCCAACCCGTCGGTTCGGTGGAACATCGTCGAGGTGGACAGGTCGTCGTACGAGAAGTTCTGGCTGCTGAAGAACTGCTACGAACGCCTCGTCGAATTAGTTTAGGAACTTTTGTTTCTTAACCCACGGTGCTGGGGAGGATGCGGGCAGTCGCCCTGTCATACCCGGAGGAACCACTATGAGAATCCGCCCCATCTCATCCGTTCTGACCGCGGTCGCGCTGCTGGCAACCGGCCTGATACCGGCCGCCGGCGCGTCCGCGGTACCCCTGGCCGAACCGAGTGCTCCGGCCGCTGCCGCCCCGGCGGCCGGCAAGCGCGTCGTCGGGTACTTCACCGAATGGGGGGTCTACGACCGGAACTACCACGTCAAGAACATCAAGACGAGCGGATCGGCCGCGAAGCTCACCAACATCGTCTACGCCTTCGGCAACACCACCGGCGGCCGGTGCGTGATGGGTGACAGCTACGCCGCCTACGACAAGGCGTACGACGCGGCCGGGTCGGTCGACGGGGTCGCCGACACGTGGGACGCCGGAGCGCTCCGCGGCAACTTCAACCAGCTCCGCAAGCTGAAGAAGCAGTTCCCGAACATCAAGGTCGTCTGGTCCTTCGGCGGCTGGACGTGGTCCGGCGGCTTCACGCAGGCGGCTCAGAACCCGACTGCCTTCGCGGACTCCTGCTACCGCCTGGTCGAGGACCCGCGGTGGGCCGATGTCTTCGACGGGATCGACATCGACTGGGAGTACCCGAACGCCTGTGGGCTTTCGTGTGACACGAGCGGTCCCAACGCGTTCAACAACGTGATCACCGCACTGCGCAACCGGTTCGGCTCCTCGGCGCTCGTCACCGCGGCGATCACCGCCGACGGCACCAACGGCGGCAAGATCGATGCCACCAACTACGCGGCGGCAGCCGGCAAGCTCGACTGGATCATGCCGATGACGTACGACTACTTCGGTGCGTTCAACGCGCAGGGCCCGACCGCGCCGCACTCGCCACTGACGTCGTACAGCGGGATCCCGACGGCCGGCTTCTACAGTGACGCCGCGATCCAGAAGCTGAAGAGCAAGGGCATCCCGGCCTCGAAACTGCTGCTGGGTATCGGTTTCTACGGCCGCGGCTGGACCGGCGTCACCCAGGCCGCGCCCGGTGGTCGCGCAACGGGTGCTGCGCCGGGCAAGTACGAGGCCGGTATCGAGGACTACAAGCTGATCTCGACCCGGTGCCCGTCGAACGGCACTGTTGGCGGGACGGCGTACGCGTTCTGCAACGGGCAGTGGTGGGGCTATGACACCCCGGCCACGATCCGCAGCAAGATGACGTACGCGAACGGCCAGGGTCTCGGCGGCGCCTTCTTCTGGGAGCTGTCCGGAGACACCGCGAGCGGAACCCTGATCACCGCGGTCAAGACGATCGGCTGACCTGTCGAGCTGAGGCAGCACCTCGGGTGCTGCCTCAGCTGGTTCGTTGCGCGATCACAACCGCGTTGCTGAGGTAGACCTTGCCGTTCCAGTCCTCGCAGGTGATCAGGACCAGGCGCCCTGGCACGGACTGGTCGAAGATGCGGGTCGCGTTTCTCGCGAAGGACTGCTTGCGGTACGTCGTTACGCTCGTGACCCGATAACCGAGCTGTCCGCGGGCGGTGCGCACGCCGACCGCGTCGCCTGGTTGAAGCTGCTCGAGGTTGTCGAACGCGCCGCCGCCGGCGTGAACCGTGTGACCGGCGATGACGGCGGATCCGCGCCGCGCTCCTGGTAGCGCGCCACCGTTCCACCAACCCACCTTGCGTGGGTTGGAGGGTGGAGTCAGGGCGCCTTGTGTGGTGGAGATTCCCAGTACGGCGGCCGCTACCTGCAACCGGGGAATGTACAGCCGCACCGGCTTACCGGGCTGGGCGGTCGGCGGTCGGGCGGCAGGCCGGGATGACGCCGCCGCGGTTGGCCGGGTGCCGCTCGGGGTGGTGCTTCCACGCTGAGGGATCGGTGCGCTCGCTTGAGGATCACCTGCGGTCCCGGTGACGGGGAGCTCGAGGCCGTCGTCGTACTCGTTGTTGGAGAGAGGCGCGGCCGCGGAAGCGTCCGTTCCTTGGCCGATTGCATCGGCCGAGGCGCCGAGCTGGAGGTAGCCGCCGACCAGGGCGAGTGCGACGCCGGCCAAGGCGATCGACCCGCCCCACCGGAGTGGAGCGGGTCGACCGCGACGTTGGGCCTTGGTCACCTTAGCTACTGTGCCTGCCCCGGCGCCGGAGGACGATCGCCGCACCTGCGGCCAGCATCAACCCGCCGGCCACGAGCAATCCGCCGCCCAGCAAGGAGAACGGGCTGCTGCTGTCCGTCGTACCCGGGTCGCCGCCGATCCCTGCGTCGACCACGGTCGGCACACCTGTCGTCGGCTCATCCGAGCTCGGCGCTACCGGCGTACTGGTGGTGGTTGAACTCTGTCCACCGGTCGGCTTCGTCGTCGGAGCCGTTGTCGGAGCCGTGGTGGGCGGGGTCGTCGCCGGAGTTGTGGGTGGCGTGGTCGGGGGCGTCGTCGGCGGAGTGGTTGGTGGAGTCGTCGGCGGCGTCGTCGGGGGTGTGGTCGGAGGCGTGGTGGGTGGGGTAGTTGGGGGCGTGGTCGGAGGTGTCGTGGGCGGGTTGCAGCCCTTGACCCAGAAGACCTTGTGCTTGGTGTCCGCGCCGATCGAACCCTCCGCGTGGATGGTGATCTTCACGTGGTAACCCTGCTGCGGATGCGGCTGACCGGTGAACGCAAGGGTGTAGGTCACCTTGGCGTCCAGGTCGTTGCCGCCGCCGGCCGGGTCACCGCCGATGAACGGTGTCAGGTCACCGGACTTCACCTGCAGGCCGCCGTTCGCGGTCGGCGCCTGATCGGCGAAGATCACGCTCGCGGACAGGTTTCCCTCGTCATAGTTGTAGAACTCGACCACGAACGTGCAGCCCTGGTGTGGGTTGTTGTCCGGTGGTCCGCTCTGGATGTCGACGCCCTCGATCTTGATCGTGCCGTTGTTCCCCGGCGCTTGCGGGCCGGTGGCAACGAGTGGCGCTGCGACCGACGCGGCCGCGGGTACGGCCAAGGCAGCGGCTCCCGCCAGTAACGACAACATCCCTGCGGCGGTCACCAGACCACCTAGCCGGGACCGGCTTCCTCCCCGTGCGACCATGCTCTTCCTCGATTCGGATCTCCGTCATCTGTTGAAGGGCCCCACAGCAGAAGTATGCGCGTTTCGTTGCCCTGAACAACAACTCACGGTAACGATTCAGGTGTCGAATCGATATCAAGGTCACGGTCCGTGAATGCCAACAGCCGCTCCGTCACTGCCGGAGCGGCTGCTGCAAGCGGGTGGTTCAGGCGCGGTACGCCGTCCACATCGAGCTGATCCGGGAGCTCTGGCCCGGGGAGAACTGGTTGTAGCAAGTGTCGTACGAGTAGTCCATGTAGTTGTGGATCGGGTCCAGACCAGGCAGCGAGCAGGAGTCCCGGCCTTCCGGGCAGCCATTCGTCGAGCTGCTCTGCGCGGGAGTGTCCGACACCTCGTCGTTCGTGCTCGTGCAGCCGCCCTGGAACGTGTGGTAGAGCCCGAACCAGTGCCCTGCCTCGTGGGTCGCGGTCTCACCGAGGTCGTAGTTGGTCGCCGTACCGCCCGGGAGGGACGTGTACTGGACGCGGATCCCGTCGATCCCCGGGTTGCGGGCGTAGTCCCACGGGAAGGTGGCGATGCCGAGGTACGAGAAGTCGACCAGCCAGATGTTGAGCGCGTTCGCACCGCCCTTGCGGGTCTGCTTGCGGTACGTGCTGCTCTGCTTGTCCTTGTGCCAATTGTTGTTGTTGTACCGGAAGGTCCCGGCCAGCGTGAACGTGAACCCGGTGTTCGCAGCCGTACCTGGGGCCTCTTGGCCGGCGAATGTCTTGTTCAGTACGGCGATCTGGTCGGCGATCTGCGTGTTGGTCACATCGCCGTTGCCGGCGGCATCGCGCATCACGTGGACGTAGACCGGGACGCTGGCCGCAGCCAGCGCACCCTTCGGAACGCTGACGCCCCGAGCAGCCTTTGCCTTCAGCAACTGAGCGGTCCGCGCCTGAATGGCCTTCTGCTCGGCCACGCTCACGTCACGAGTGTCGGCGCCACGACCACCCTTGGCAGCCGCGCTGGCCGGCGGCACGAAGCAGTCGTTCATCGGTGCCGCCGGCAACTTGGCCGTTGCCTGCCCGGTCACCGGGCTGAAGGCGAGCGCTGCGCCGGTCAGGACAACAGCCAGCGCTCGTGGACGGGGGACGAGAGATCGCATGGGGGTGCGCTCCTCCGGATCGGGCCGCTTCGGGCGGGCGGCCGGTTGACCGGAATACTGCGAGTCCGATCGCTGATCCGGAAGCGATAAGCCGGAAAAATCGGGAAAATCAGGGAAATCATTCGCTTGTCGAGACCTTCGGCGGGAGGGCCAAACCGCCGTACCGCTCCATCCGCTGCCAACCGAGCCGGGACCCGGCCAGTGCGGTGAAGAGCGACTGGATGACCACCAGGTACATCAGCTGCCGATAAACGAACTGTTGCAGCGGAAGGCTCCAGAGTGGACCGGGATTCTCGCCGTCCAGCCGGAACGCGTAGAGCCCCATGCCGAACTGGAGTGCCAGGAAACCGGCCCAGACCAGGCCGACCCGCCACGGGTTCAGGAAGAGGAACCCGTAGAGCGCGAACACGTCGACCACGGGCGCGAGCAGCGGCAGCAGGACCTGGAACAGCAGCAGGTAGGTGAGACCGCGACGGCCGAGCTTGCCGGCCTGACCGCGCTGCACCCAGGCGCCGCGATGCTTCCACATCGCCTGCAGCGTCCCGTAGCACCAGCGGTACCGCTGTCTCCACAACGCCCCGAGACTTGCGGGCGCCTCGGTCCACGCCCGCGCGCGTTCCTCGTACACCACGCGCCAGCCGTCCCGGCAGAGCGCCATCGTCAGGTCCGTGTCCTCGGCAAGCGTCACGTCGCTGAGCCCGCCGATGCGTTCGAGCGCGCCGCGCCGGAATCCGCCGATCGCGCCTGGCACGGTGGGCATGCACTCGGCGAGGTCGAACAACCTGCGGTCCAGGTTGAAACCGACGACGTACTCGATGTGCTGCCACCGGCCCAGCAATCCTTGGCGGTTGGCGACCTTCGCGTTCCCGGACACGGCTCCGACGGTCGGGTCGGCGAAGGGTTGCACGAGCATCCGGACCGCGTCGGGTTCGAAGACGGTGTCGCCGTCCACCATGACGACCAGCTCGTACGACGCCGCGCGGAGCCCGGTGTTCAACGCGGCCGGCTTGCCGGCGTTCGGCTGCCGGATGACGCGGACACCTGGCAGGTTCAGCGACTCCACCAGATCCGCAGTGCCGTCACTCGAGCCGTCGTCGACCAGGATGACCTCGAGCGGATGATCGGAAGCGACCAGTGACCGCACCGCCGCCTCGATGCCGGCCGATTCGTTGTAGGCCGGGACGATCACCGAGACCGGCTCGGTTACCGGCTCACCGCGTGGCTCGTAGCGATCCCGCGCGTGCCGCTTGGCCGCGATCACCGTGGTGATTGCGCGCAATACGCTGAGCGCACCGGCGGCGTACAGGAGCCACATGATGATGCCGAGCGTGCCGTCACTCAGCCGCATCGCGCCGATGACCGCCAGCCCTCGTCCGCGCTCCACCGTGCTGGCCTCGTGAACCGGCTGGGAGATCCCGACCGTGTCTGACACGGTTGCGAAGCGGAAGTGTCGCGCTTTGAGTGCTGGAATGAGCTTTTGCAGCGCGTCGAGCGTCTGGGTTCGATCGCCGCCCGCGTCGTGCATCAGCAGCACCTGTCCGGTGGTGCCCTTCGGCGTCGCGTTGGCGATCACCCGCGCGGTGCCCGGTCGCCGCCAGTCCTCGCTGTCCTGGGTGGTC
The DNA here is from genome assembly GCF_042674205.1 of Kribbella sp. NPDC056951. NCBI lineage: Bacteria > Bacillati > Actinomycetota > Actinomycetes > Propionibacteriales > Kribbellaceae > Kribbella > Kribbella sp. NPDC056951. Next base: position 1,085,203 of record NZ_JBHUQZ010000002.1, on the reverse strand, counting down.
AGCACCGTCAAATAGCCGGCCGCGCGGGCCTGCTTGATTGCCGACCAGTCGGTGTTCGTGAGGGCGTTTGCCTCGGACGAGTACGGCGGTCGCAGCAACGACGTACTGACGCCTGTTGCGCCCGCCAGGATCAGCTGGCTCTGGCGCAGTTCGAGAGACCGCCGCCAGCCCGGCGCGGTCGCCAGATTCGTGTGGGTGAAGGTGTGCAGGCCGATTTGGTGGCCTTCAGCAACAATCCGGCGCGCCAGCTCCGGGTGCGCGGCCACCTCGGTTCCGACCACGAAGAACGTCGCCTTGACCTGCTGCGCCCGCAGCAGATCCAGCACCTTCGGAGTCCAGACCGGGTCCGGGCCGTCATCGAAGGTCAGTGCGATCGTCTTCGCCTTGGGCCGTGCCGAGCGCGGCGAGGCAGCCGTCGCGTCGATCAGCGGCCCACCCGCAGCGACCTTCGCTGGTACGGCGTCGTGCGAACCCACCGCAGTCACCGCGCCATCGGGCGCGCTACCGAAGAGGTGATGCGTGTACCCATGCAGCAGCAACGAACCGCACAGCGTGACGAGCAGAATCGTCAGAACGATCCAGTGCGTCCGCAGCGGAACCTCACGGGCCCGACGAGCACGTGTCACGGGCGCGACGGCGACTTGGTCCGCCCAGGAGGCGCCGTCGGCTTGCCGTGCCCCGGCGTCTTAGTCGGCTTCCCCGGGGTCACCGTCGGCGTCGCCGTACTAGGTGTCGAAGGCGTCACCGTCGCTGGAGTCGCGGTCGGCTGTGCACTCGGCGTCGCCACCGGCACAGTGGTGGGTGCAACAACAGGCCGCACCGAACCAGGACCGTTCGTCGCGGACTTCGTCGGCCTCGGGGTTTCCGTTGCACGCTGTACTTCCGGCGTCACCCGAGGCGCAGGCGGCCGCCGACCGGCCTCCGGCAACGGAATCCACGGTGTATCGACCTGCGGCCCACCCAGCACACTGCTCACCAGCAGCACCACATACCCCACAACCGGTACGGCGAAGACCACCCCGAGACGGCGGATCCTGCGACGGCGATGCCCGGACGAGTCCACGAACACCGGACTCCGGGCGGAGAGCGGCTTCACAATCGCGTGATCCTACTCGCCTTTGCCACCAAGCATTCCCAGCCAAACGTTTGCTTGCCACCGATCCCCAGTGCGTTGAGGGTGCGAGGCATCGGGGGGGTGAGAGAGTGGCGTGCATGAGTGGGTGGACGACACGTCGGCCGCGCCGGGGTTCTCGGGTGAGCGTCGTCGCGTTGCTGGCGCTCTGTGCGGCGGGTTCGGTGCTGGTCGGCTGCTCGGTATGGGAGGAGTCGAACCCGGATCCGCGTGCCTACAGCGATTCCGCGGGTCACGTCACGCTCGACAAGGCGCTACGCGACAACGGAATCACGTTGCCCGAGGATGCGCGCGAGGTGAGGTTCGGTTCGTACATCGGGCAGGACGAAAGCTTCGACCTCACGTTCAACACCGACTGCGGCAGCGTTCCCCGGTTCCTCCAGGAAAGCTCGCTGAAAGGCGGGCTGAAGCGGTCCACCCTGCTTCCGTCCCTGGTCGAGGTCGCCGGCACAAGTCACGGCTGGAATATCGCCACCTATCGGGAGCCTCGCGGTATAGAAGACGACCGGTGGAACTCGGTCCTGCGCAGTGTCGTCGTCGCAACGGATGTCGATGGCACCTGCAAGCTGTTCCTGTCGGCGCTCAGGTAACACACTCTCGGACCTGGCTGGGTTGGCTGGGGTGATCGAGTCGGTCTTGCTTCGGTGAACGGGTGGGTGGGGTAGGCGAACGCGGGGTTGCCGTGGGGGCAATTCTCGGGGACGTTTCCATCGTTGGTGGAAGCAAGTGGGTTTGGGCGGCTTAGCGTCGGGGTGATCAGTCGTTCACCCCTTCGGAGTTCCTTGTGCGCTTGGGTTTTGTTGGTGCGCTGCTTGTGTGTTTGGTTGCGGTCGCTGGGTGTTCTGGGGGTGGCCCGGCGGGTGATCCGCTGACCGTGACGGTGGCGCGGGGGAACTGTGGTGGCGGGTGGGAGCGTCCGCGGGGTGGGTTGCAGACGATCCAGGTGAGCAACGCGGGGACGGTGACGACTGAGGTCGATCTGATCGATCCGGGGACTGGTGGGGTTTACGCCGAGGTTGAGGGGCTGGCTCCGAACACGACGCGGCCGTTGCGGGTGACGCTTGGTCGGGGGAGTTATGCGTTCCGGTGCTTTGGTGAGGACACCGAGGCGGTGACGGGGCCGGAGATTCGGATTACCGACGGGCCTCCTCCTGAGGTGGCGGCGGTTTTGCCGGTCAGTGGTCAGGACCTTGCGGGTCCGGTGCGGGAGTACCGCGGGTATGTCACCGATGGGCTGGTGACTTTGGGGCGCGCGGTGGGGGTGTTGGTTCGGGCCTTGCGTAGTGGTGATCTGGGGGTGTCTCGTACGGCGTGGTTGACGGCGCATCTGGCGTATGAGCGGTTGGGGGCGGCGTACGACACGTTCGGCGATTTCGGGGACAAGATTGATGGGTTGCCGGACGGGTTGCCTGGTGGTGTGCGGGATGGCGGCTTCGTGGGGTTGCGGCGGATCGAGTACGGCTTGTGGCACGGGCAATCGCCTGCCTCGTTGGTACGGGTTGGTGTGCAGCTCGGGTCGGATGTCGCGGGGTTGCGTGCCGAGTTTCCGCAGGAGCGGACTGATCCGAACGACCTGCCTTTGCGGGCCCACGAGATCATGGAGAACGCACTGCAGTTCGAGCTGACCGGCCAGGCCGACCAGGGCAGCGGGACCGGACTCGCGACGGTCGGGGCGAACCTGGACGGGACGCAGGCTGTGCTGAATGCGCTCGCACCGGTGATGAGCAAGCGGTACGCCGGTTGGTCGCGCGTGGCCCCGTGGATCGCGAAGACCCGGGCCCTGGCCGGTACGGCGAAACGGTCGGACGGCACGTGGATCGCACCGACCGCGTTGGATCCGCGGACCCACGAGCGACTCGATGCCGCGGTCGGTCAACTCGTCGAGGAACTAGCCCCGATCGCCGCGATCGGCGACGTACGGAGGATCTCGTGAGCACGCCCGAGAAGCGTCGTGAGGAGCGCCAGGGCGCGGGTCGACGGGCGTTCCTGCGCGGCGCACTCGGCGCCGGAGTAGCTGGGGTCGCGGTGGGTGCTGGCGGCGGGATTGCTGCCGCCGGCCGCTCGGGCGCTGCCCCCGCGGCGGGACGGTCGGGCGGGGCCGCAGTTGCCGTTCCGTTCCATGGGGTGCATCAGGCTGGGATCATCACGCCGGCCCAGCCGCACGCCGTACATGTGGCGTTCGATGTGCTGGTCGACAACCGGGCGGAGCTCGCCGAGTTGTTTCGGACGCTGACTGACCGGGCTCGCTTCCTGACGGCCGGCGGCACACCACCCGATCCGGGCATTTCGGCGCCGCCGACTGACTCCGGCGTACTGGGGCCGACCGTCCCGGCGGACCGGCTCACGGTGACCGTCGGGGTCGGGGCTTCGTTGTTCGACGAGCGGTTCGGGCTGGCGGCGCGCAAGCCGCGCGGCTTGACCGACATGACGACCTTCCCCAACGACCACCTCGATCCGGCCGAGTCCAACGGCGACCTCAGTGTTCAGATCTGCGCCGACAACCGGGACACCGTCATCCACGCCCTGCGCGACCTCGCGCGCCACACCCGCGGCGCGATGCAAGTCCGATGGCGGTACGACGGCTTCAGTTCACCACCGCGACCGGCCGGCACCCCGCGCAACCTGATGGGCTTCAAGGACGGTACGTCGAACCTCGACCCGACCGACAAAGCCTTGATGGACAAGCTGGTGTGGATCCAGAAGACCGACCAGCCGTGGGCCGTCGGTGGCAGCTACCAGGTCGTGCGCCGGATCCGGATGCTGGTCGAGTTCTGGGACCGCGTGTCGATCAACGAGCAGGAGAACATGGTCGGCCGCCGTCGCGATACCGGCGCACCGCTCGACGGGAACGACGAGTTCGACGTACCGGACTTCGCCGCCGACCCGATCGGCGCGGCCGTCCCGTTGACGAGCCATATCCGCCGGGCCAATCCGCGCACCCCGCAGAGCGACGACAGCCGGATCCTGCGCCGCCCGTACAACTACGACCGCGGTGTCGACAACGTCGGCAACCTCGACATGGGGCTGGTCTTCGTCTGTTACCAGCAGGATCTGCAGCGCCAGTTCGAGACCGTGCAGAACCGGCTGGCCGACGAGCCGCTCGTCGACTACATCCAACCCGTCGGCGGCGGCTACTTCCTCGTCCTGCCCGGCGTCCAGAACACCGACGACCATTTCGGCCGCGGGCTATTCACCTGAGCTGTTCCCATCAAGGAGGAATGCGTGGTCATCAAGCCGCGTAACTGGAGCAAAAGAACCCGTACGGCGGCGATCGCCGGCGTGGCCGGAGTGAGCGCGCTGGCGCTGGTCGCTGTGGCCGGCCCGGCCTGGGCGGGTGACGGCTGGTGGCATCACGGCGGCGGCCATCATCCGCAGCCGCCGGTGAGCGCGAGCACACCGATCAAGCATCTGGTCGTCATCTTCGACGAGAACATCTCGTTCGACCACTACTTCGGCACCTACCCGAACGCCGCCAACACCGACGGCACGAAGTTCCACGCCGCGCGCAACACCCCGCGGATCAACGGCCTGACACCCGCGCTGCTCAAGCACAACCCGAACCAGTACAACCCGAGCAGGCTGAGCCACGAGCAGGCGATGACCTGCGACCAGAACCACGGGTACGGCGCGGAACAGAAGGCGTACAACGGCGGTAAGGCCGACAAGTTCGTCGAGTACACCGAGACCGACAAGTGCACCGGCCAGCCGATCCTGTACGGCGCTCCCGGTCTCGTCATGGATCACTACGACGGCAACACGGTGACCGGGCTGTGGAACTACGCCCAGCACTACGCGATGAGCGACAACTCGTACAGCAGCGTGTTCGGCCCGTCGACGCCCGGGGCGCTCAACCTGATCTCGGGGCAGACGCACGGTGTGTACGCCGTCGATCCGGTCACGGGCAAGAAGGTCACCGACGCGTATACGGTCGCCTCCCCGGACGCGAACGGCGTCGGCACGGTCATCAACGACCCGGACCCCGCCTTCGACGACTGCTCCGGCAACAACCACACGTCGAAGAACGCGCTCGGTGTGATGACCGGTAAGAACATCGGCGACCTGCTCACCAAGCAGGGCACCACTTGGGGCTGGTTCCAAGGCGGCTTCCGTCCGACCGGTACCGCGAACGGGTACTCGATCTGCGGTGCGACGCACCAGAACGTCGGTGGCAACACCGTGGTCGACTACAGCCCGCACCACAACCCGTTCGAGTACTACAAGTCGACCAGCAACCCCAAGCATCTGCCGCCGACCTCGGTCGCGAAGATCGGGCACACCGACCAGGCCAATCACCAATACGACCTGACCGACTTCGACGCCGCCGTACAGGCCGGCAACCTGCCGTCGGTGAGCTTCCTGAAGGCGGGGGAGTACCAGGACGGTCACGCCGGCTACTCCGACCCGCTCGACGAGCAGCATTTCCTGGTCAGCAAGATCAACGAGTTGCAGAAGTCGAAGGACTGGGCCTCCACTGCGGTGGTTGTCGCCTATGACGACTCCGACGGTTGGTACGACCACGTGACACCGCCGAACGTCAACGGCTCGAGCGACGCGGCCAACGACCAGGCGGCCCTGTGCGGCACCAAGCCCGCCGCCGGCGGTTATGCGGACCGCTGCGGCTACGGCCCGCGCCAGCCACTGCTGGTCATCAGCCCGTACAGCAAGACCAACTATGTCGACCACCAGCGCACCGACCAGACCTCGATCCTCAAGTTCATCGAGGACAACTGGCGGACCGGCCGGATCGGCGACGCCTCGTACGACGCCCGGGCCGACTCGCTGACCGGGATGTTCGACTTCTGGCACCGCCCGAACAGTCGCCCGGTCATCCTCGACCCCGGCACCGGAGCCGTCACCAAACACTGAGTTCATACCAACGCTGGCTTGAATTCGACCACCGGGAAAGGGGTCCGAAAGTCCCGGGAAAACCTGCGCAGCAAGGCATTCCGGGCATGGCCGTGACGGCGGTACGGTCGCTCGATGACGGACACCACGGCACCCACCAGCCCGATCGACGAGCTCTCCGAGCGGTTCCTCGCGGCCCATGCCGAGTTGTCGCCGGCCGCGGCGACGCTGATGGGGATGCAGGGGTACGACGACAAGCTTCCGGATCGATCACCGAATGGCTTCGAGGCGCTGATCGAGCTGCATCGATCGACGATCGCCGAGGCGAAGTCCGTGGCCGTCTCCTCGTTACGGGAGGAGACGGCCAAGGACGCGCTGCTGGAACGGATCGAGCTCGAACTCGAGCGGTACGAGGCCGGCGTACCGCAGTACGAGCTGAACGGGATCTCTTGTGTGCCGGTCGAGATCCGCGCGGTCTTCGACCTGATGCCGACGTCGACCGACGAGGACTGGGAGCAGCTCGGCACCCGGCTGAACCAAGTCGGTACGACGCTCGACGGGTACCGCGAGACGCTCCTGCAGCAAGCCGCGGCGGGTCGGGTCTCGGCCGCACGTCAGGTGCGGGTGCTGGCCGAGCGGATCGCCAGCTGGACCGGTGCCGAGGGCAACGACTACTTCATCGGGCTGACCGCGACAGCGCCTGAGTCCGCAGTCAGAGAGCACGTCGAAGCGGCCGCGATTGCGGCCAGTAAGGCGTTCGGCGAGTTCGGCGAGTGGCTGACCAACGAGTTGTTGCCGCAGGCACCTGAGCGGGATGCGGTCGACCGCGAGGTCTACCAACTCGCTTCGCGGTATCACATCGGCGCGACTCTCGATCTGGAAGAGGCGTACGCCTGGGGCTGGCAAGAGCTGGCCCGGATCGAGAAGGAGATGCAGACCATCGCGGCCGCGCTGAACGGCGGCGACCGCAGTATCCCGGCGATGGCCGCCGTACTGGACGCGGATCCGGCCCGCAAGATCCACGGCAAGGAGGCGTTCCGCGACTGGATGCAGGAGCTCGCGGACAGCGCCGTACAGGAGCTCGGGGCTAAGCACTTCGACATCCCTGAAGCGATCGGGCGGATCGAGTGCATGATCGCGCCGACCTCGGAAGGCGTCATCTACTACACCCCGCCGAGCGAGGACCTGACTACTCGTCCCGGTCGGATGTGGTGGGCCGTGCCCGACGGCATCGAGGACTTCGCCACCTGGCGCGAGGTCACCACCGTGTACCACGAAGGTGTCCCCGGCCATCACCTTCAGGTCGGCCAGACGATGGTCCGCGCCGACCTGCTGAACCGCTGGCAACGCCTCGGCTGCTGGGTCTCCGGCCACGGCGAAGGGTGGGGCCTGTACGCCGAACGTTTGATGGAAGAGCTCGGTTATCTCGACGAGCCAGGCGCCCGCTTCGGCATGCTCGACGCCCAAGGCTTCCGCTCGGCCCGCGTGATCGTCGACATCGGCATGCACCTGGAACTGGAGATTCCGCAGGACAACCCCTTCGGGTTCCACCCCGGTGAGACCTGGAACGCGGATCTCGGCTTCGAGTTCCTCCGCGCCCACTCGCGGATGGAAACCGAGTTCCTGCAAGCCGAGCTGAACCGCTACTTGGGCTGGCCCGGCCAAGCGCCGTCGTACAAGCTCGGCGAACGCATCTGGCTGCAAGCGCGCGACGAAGCCAAACAACGCCAAGGCGCCGACTTCAACCTGCGCACCTTCCACCGCGACGCCCTCAACCTAGGCTCGCTCGGTCTCGATCCTCTCCGCCGCGCACTCGCTCGCCTTTGAGCGACTGGACTGTGCCGAGGAGGGCTAGCCAGGTGAGGGCTAGGGTCCAGCCAGCTAGTACGTCGGTTGCCCAGTGGTAGCCGAGGTAGATGCGGCTGAGGCCGATGGCGAGGCTGAGTAGTAGGGCTGCGGCGGTGCCGGCGAGTTTGGTGAGGCGGGTGGCGTTCGAGTGCCAGAGGAGTGCGGCTAGGAGGAGGAAGAACACGGCTGAGCTGAGGCTGTGGCCGGAGGGGAACGAGAAGCCGGTGCTGACGGTTCCGACGACGATGGAGGCGTCGGGGCGGTGGCGGCCGATCAGGAGTTTGAAGCCGAAGGTGAGGGCGGCGGCGCCGAGCATGCCGACGGCCAGAAAGAGCGCGGGGCGCCAGCGCTGGGTGAAGAACCGCAGCAGCAGCGCGACAACGATGGTGAGTGCGGTCAGGACCCAGATCTCGCCGAGGTGGGTGATGGCTCGGACGAGTGGGGTCAGCGCGGCGACCCGGTGATTCATGAAGGTCGTGGTCAGTTGGGGGTCGAAGGCCGCTAGGTCATCGCCTTCGGTGGCAGCGTCGGCGAGGTTGGCGAAGACCGTCGTACCGAGGCCGACGACTGCTAGCCCGGCTACCACGCGCGCTGTCCTCATACGGTTAGAAGATATACAAGCCGGTCACAGCAGTCGGGGCGATGCCTAGCAGGAGCCATGGGGACAGGGGAGTACGGCGGAAGATGGCGAGGATGCCGGCCACCGTGAGGAGGCCGATCACGCCGGACATCGCCCAGAGGCCGACACCGCGGCCGAAGTCGTCGCTCGCGATGCCGATGCTGTAGACGGCGAGGGTGACGGCCGGGACGCTGCCGACGTGGAAGACGATGGCGGACGCGACCCAACGCTGAACGGTCTCGATGTTCATCGGGCGGGGTGTGCGCCGGCGTCGCTGGGTCTGGGCCACGATCTCTCCAATACTTAGTGTGCTAATCATTAGCCTACATAAAGTTGCTACACTAAGCACATGACCGAGACCGAGATCACGGCGGATCAGAACCCCCTGGCACTGGAGCACCAGGTCTGTTTCGCGCTGGCGGTCGCCGCCCGGACGGTGATCGCGCTCTACCGCCCGGTCCTCGAGCCGATGGGGCTGACGCACCCGCAGTACCTGGTGATGCTTGCGCTGTGGGAGCACGAGCCGGTCTCGGTGAAGGACCTGTCGCGAATGCTGCAGCTCGAACCGGCAACCCTGTCGCCGTTGCTCAAACGCCTCGAAGCCGCCGGTCTCCTGTGCCGCGATCGTTCCGCGACCGACGAACGCTCCCTGGCCGTAGCCCTCACGCCGCAAGGCCGCGTGCTTCGCGACCAGGCACTCGCCGTACCGCCGGCCATTGTCGAGCGCCTCGGCATGGACATCGACGAGCTGATGGACCTTCATGGCCGACTCACCAGAGTCATCGCCGCCGCAACCGGCGTGGAAAAATCGATCGCATGACGCGGAACGGTAAGTACTCACCGGGCGAGGCGGCCGATGTGACCGGGCTCAGCCTGGACACTCTGCGGTACTACGAACGCGAGGAACTGATCGGCCCGATCGAGCGGCTGCCCGGTGGGCGGCGGGTCTTCACCGAAGGTGATATCGCGTGGATCGGGGTCGTGAGCTGTCTCCGCGACGCCGGGCTGGGGATCGCCGACATCCAACGGTTCACCACACTGCTTCGTACGGCGGGCGACCCGGCCTCACGCGTTGAGTTCCTGCGCGAGCGCCGGGCCGCGTTGATCGAACACATGGCCCGGATGGACGCGGCCCTCGGCGTACTGGACGACAAGATCGAGTACTACGGCGCCCGGCAAGCCGAGAAGTCCGCCCGAGCCTGACGAGCTACCAAGCCGCGTCGAGCTCCGCGCGCAGTTCCGGCGCGAGCTCCAGACGAGCACCCGTGATCGCGGCAGTGAGCTGTTCCGGCCGGCTCGCGCCGACGATCGGACGAACCGGGGGAGTGCCGCCACACAGCCAGGCCACGACGACGCTGCTCCGGCTGACACCGAGCTCCGCAGCCACCTTGCCGAGCGCCTCCAGCCGCCGGGTGGTTCCCGGGTGCTCGTAGGCCTCGTCGAGCGGCCGGTCGTCCCGTTCGTAGGAACCCGCCATCAGCGGGGTGTACGCCCACAGGTCCCAGTCCTGCTGATTCTCGACGAAGTCGAGGACCTCGTCGGTGATCCACCCGAAGCGGTGATTGTGGACGTGCCCGCGAACGAACGGCCGCGGCTGCACGTACGAGTAGCGCAGCTGCGACGCGCTGGGCTCCACCACGCCCAGCTGTGCTGCGAGTCCCCGAGCTCGCTCGACGCGCCAGAGCGCCCAGTTCGACAAGCCCACCTTGCCGATGGTGCCTGCCGCGTGATGCTTTCCGAAGGCAGCGATCGTCTCTTCCATCGGCGTGTTCCGGTCGTCGCGATGCGCCCAGTACAGGTCGATGTGGTCGATCCCCATCCGCCGCAGCGACGTCTCGAGTGCCGCGTCGATGGCCGCCGTACCGAGCCCTTCGCACTGCTCCGGATAGCCGCCGACGACCGTGGGCTCCCACCCGACCTTCGTGGCGATCCGCACCTTGTCCCGCACACCGGGCCGCTGTGCCAACCACCGCCCCAGCAACTCCTCGCTCTGCCCACCAAAGCCACTGTCCGACTGCCAGAACGCGTAACAGTCTGCCGTGTCGATCCACACGCCACCCTCCGCGACGTACTGGTCCAGTAGGGCGAACGACGTCTTCTCATCGATCCTGGTCCCGAACTCCATCGCACCCAAGGCAAGGTCAAGTCTGCTCATACCGGCAGCGTTCCTCCTGGAGCGCGCTCCAGGTCAAGCCGATTCAAAGGAACTTGGGAACCAGCCGGTCGGCGGTGCGCAACGCGAAGGCGAGCGGGAGGGCCAGCAGCCCGGCAACAGTTCCGTGCAGCCGGCTCCGACGCCTCGTCGAAACCCTCGGCGGCAGAGTTGCGAACAGCGTGGCCAGTGCCGGTAGCGGCCGGACGAAGATCGTGTTCTCGGCGATCTGAGCGTCCGGGTTGAAGCGCAGCAGATTGTGAGCCTCGAGCGGCACCCCGCGAACCGTTGCACTGAAGGAGAACGACCATTGAGCACCCCGACTGAGCGGCTCGGTGGTCTGCAGATCCTCCAGTACGGCGAAGATGTCGCGATGCAGGGCGACGACCTCGTCCCTGCCCTCGAACGACAGCCGCATCGTCATGGGGGAGTGGAAGACGACGTCCGGTGCGAACAGGTCCGTGAGCGCGTCAGCATCTCCGCGTTCCGCGGCAGCACGGAGAGCTGCGACAGCTGCCGAGGCTTTGTCATCAGATGTGGAGGGAGGCATGACTCGATTTCACTACATCCATAAGGTCAGGCAAGGTCGGCTCGCGCCTCGGCTTCGATGCGGTGCATCGCGGCTGAGAAGCGGGGGACACGCCTGAGGTCGACCGCGCCCGTGCTGTAGTCGGTCAGCTGATGCCACTCGTTGTCTGTCACGTAATAGATGTGCGGGCTGACGGCGCCTGGTGATTCGGAGTAGCAGCGGGTCGCCATCTTGGTCATTTCCAGCATGGCGTAGACCACCGCCGGGTCCCGCATCACGTGCACGAGAAGCAGGTCTCGGGCGGGCATGGCGACGACGCAGCCGAACGGGGGATTCTCGACGTGCAGAGACTCGCGCAGGACGGTGTCGAGGACCAGCGCTCGGGAGGCGGTGAACATGGAGCCGCTGAGCATCGCGACCTGCGCGCCCTGGCAGTCGACGTACTCGACGGTGTCCTTGAGTCGGCGAAGGTTTGCCAGGCCGATCCGGTTGATGTCGTGCCAGGGGAGGCCGAGGCTGTCGAGGTCGAAGTGCATCGCGACCGACCGGCCGGCGTAGGTGGCCGGCGCCATCCGCAGGCCGGGCACGAACTCCGGAACGCGCTCGGCCCACTCCGGGTTGATCGTCGACGCGTCGACCAGGCGCAGGTAGAGCTCGTTGTCCAGATCCTCCGGAACCGCCGGCGGCGCACCACCCGGGGCCATCTGATCGAAGTGCGCCGACACGGCAGCACGCCACTGCTGCCGCGGCAGCCCGCCGACGGTACGGGCGAGATTGACGAGGCCGGCGGACATCCCGCCGTCCGCTGGAACTCCGTCGTCGCCGACGGGCAGCAGCGCACCCGACCCGTCGTACCGCATCGGGAACCCGCGGGCCGAGCTCGCGTCCTCGGCCAGCCGCACCAGGCGGTCCACCTGTGTCATCGTCAACGGCACCAGCACCGGGTGCAGCCGGTCCCCGTCCTTGCACTGCTTGCCGCTCACGCGGCGCTTGACCTTCCTGCCAGCACTCATCGAGCACCTCCTTTGCCCAAGAACATATGGACTTCGGAGCCCCGAAAACCGCCGACTTCACAATCTGTGGATAACTGCCCAGTTGCACGGTGGCTTCAGTCGCACCCCTCGACGCCCACTCGATCGGCGACTGCGCGGACCGTGTCGTCGGCAACCGATTTCCGGCGACACAGAGGCCACAGTCGGCGGCACACTGGTCGCATTCGGCACGGTGGCTTCGGTCGCGGCGGTGGTGGGTGGGCCTGTGCCACGGTGGCTTTGGTCGCGGGTGATGGCATGCTGCACGCGCTTGAGCACGCCTCCGGTCGACTTAGCCGCGGCGGGTCCATTGTTCTAGTACGACGAGGGTTTTGGTGCTGGCGATGGCTTCGGCGGAGCGGAGGGAGCTGACTACTCGGCGGAGGTCTTCGACGCCTTCTACCTGGATGCGGACCAGGGCGTCGGGGTCGCCGGCGAGGGTGAGGACCTCTTTGACTTCGGGGATCTGGGCGACGAACTCCATGATCTGGGCGAGGTCCAGGTCGTCGGCGAAGTGGAGTTCGGTCATCGCTTCGATGCCGGTGGCGATCCGGCCGTGGTTGATCTGGACGGTGTACCGCTCGATCACGCCGAGCTTCTCCAGGCGGGCGATCCGGCGTTGTACCGGCGCGACGGTGAGGCCGACGGCGGTCGCGATCTCGCGGAGCGGGCGGCGGGCGTTCTCGCGCAGCAGGTCGAGGATCGCGCGGTCGGTGGAGTCGAGGGTCGCCGGTTCGGGCACGCAACAGACTCTACCTCGGACACTGGATCTGTTGCGGCCCAGAGCCGCACGGAGTCGTGGAGATTGCGGATCGTCGCCAAACTCGACGATGACTCTTGTGACCGGGCCCACCAGCCCCCAGGCTCGTGGGAACCGCCGCGGACCCCCTGGAGAGCCGATGACCACCATCGCCCCCGCCGAGATCACAGTGGAGCGGCTCGCCGCGCCGCCGTACGACCTCGGCGACCGTTTCCGGCCGTCCGGACCCTCGACGCTGCTGACCGGCGTTCAGGCGATCGCGCGGCTGCTCGTCGAGCATCGTGCGCTCGACCGGCGCAGAGGGCTGCGGACCGCGTCGTTCGTTTCGGGCTACCAGGGCAGTCCGCTCGGTGGGCTCGACAAGCTGCTGGCGGATCTGCAGGACGTCATGGACGAGAACGACGTCCGGTTCGTGCCCGGCCTCAACGAGGAGCTCGCGGCGACCTCGGTGTGGGGCAGCCAGATCGAGTTGCCGCTCGGTGTCGGCACCCACGACGGCGTCACCGGCTTCTGGTACGGCAAGGGCCCGGGCGTCGACCGCGCCACCGACGCACTGCGGCACGCCAACATGTACGGCGTCAATCCGCGCGGCGGCGCCGTCCTGCTGGTCGGTGACGACCCGGCGTCGAAGTCGTCGACCGTACCCGCGGTGAGCGAGCGGTCCCTGGCCGCGCTGGGGATCCCGGTGCTCTTCCCGCGCAACGCGGCCGAGATCGTGACGCTCGGTCTGCACGCGATCGAGATGTCCCGTACGACGGGCTGTGTCGTCGCGCTGAAGATCGTGGCGGATGTCGCCGACGGTGCCTGGGCAGTCGGCGACGACACCGGCCGGGTGGTTCCGGTCGTGCCGACCATTGAGTGGGACGGCAAGCCCTACACCTACAAGCAGCGCCCGATGGTTCTTCGCCCCGACGCCATCGTCGGCGCCGAGGCCGACCTGGTCGGTCCGCGGACCGAGCTCGTTCGCCAGTACGCCGTCTCCAACGGGCTCGACGTCGTCGACATCGACTCGGCCCACGCGCGCGTCGGGTTCGTTGCCTCGGGCAGCTGTTACGACTCCATGCGTCAGGCGATGACCGATCTCGGTGTCACTCCCGAAGCGCTTACCCAGGCAGGGGTCCGAGTACTGCGACTCGGCCTGATGAGCCCGGTTGCCCAGGGCACCATTCGCTCGTTCGCGGAGGGCCTCGACCGGATCGTCGTGGTCGAGGACAAGACGTCGTTCGTCGAGACGCAGATCCGCGACATCCTCTACGGCACGCCGAACGCGCCACAGATCGTGGGCAAGCGCGACGCCGACGGCCGCACGCTGATTCCGGCGGACGGCGAGCTCACCTCGGGCCGGTTGCTGTCCCCGATGCGGCACCTGCTGGCCGAGCTGGTCGCGATCACACCGCCCACCCCGAAGCGGATCCCGCTCCCGCTGCTGTCGACCAGCAGGTCGGCGTACTTCTGCAGCGGCTGTCCGCACAACCGTTCCACCGGACTCCCCGAGGGGTCGATGGGCGGCGGTGGGATCGGCTGCCACGCCATGGTCACCATCTCCGACCGCGAGGACAGCGCGGTCACCGGTGTCACTCAGATGGGCGGCGAAGGTGCGCAGTGGATCGGCCAGGCCTGGTTCACCGACGCCGGCCACATCTTCCAGAACGTCGGCGACGGTACGTTCTTCCACTCCGGTCAGCTCGCGGTGCAGGCCTGTATCGCGGCCGGGGTGAACATCACCTACAAGGTGCTCTACAACGACGTCGTCGCGATGACCGGCGCCCAGGACGCCGAGGGTGCGCTCAGCGTGCCGCAGTTGACGCACAAGCTGCACACCGAGGGCGTGAAGAAGATCGTCGTCTGTGCGGACGAGCCGGACCGGCACCGCAGCCGCGACCTCGCACCCGGCACACTGCTCTGGCACCGCGACCGCCTCGACGAGGCCCAGCGGATGCTGCGCGAGATCCCTGGCGTGACGGTACTGATCTACGACCAGCACTGCGCCGCCGACGCTCGCCGTCAGCGGAAGCGCGGTAGCCTGCCCACCCGCACGCAGCGCGTCGTCATCAACGAGGCGGTCTGCGAGGGCTGCGGTGACTGCGGTGTGAAGAGCAACTGCCTGTCGGTGCAGCCGGTCGACACCGAGTACGGTCGCAAGACCCGGATCGAGCAGACCTCCTGCAACACCGACTACAGCTGCCTCGACGGTGACTGCCCGTCGTTCGTGACGGTGGAGACTGCGCCCGCGAGAAGCAAAGCCGCCCCGAAGCGCAAGGCCTTCCCGACTCCGCCAGCGGTCGCGCCGAGCAGTGCCGAAGAGCGGGTCACCAGCACCCAGAACGTGTTCCTGGCCGGCATCGGCGGTACCGGCATCGTCACCGTCAACCAGGTGCTCGCGACGGCCGCACTTCGAGTCGGGTACGCCGCTGAGTCGCTCGACCAGACGGGGTTGAGCCAGAAGGCGGGACCGGTCACCGGCCACCTGCGGTTCGCCGCCGGCGACCTGGAGCCGGCCAACCGCCTCACGCCCGGATCCGCGGACTGCTTCCTCGGATTCGACCTGCTCACCCTCGCCGAGGACCGAAACCTTGCCTACGGCAACGTTGCCTCGACCCGGACGGTCGTCTCCACCAGCCGCACCGCCACCGGCGCGATGGTTTACGACCCGGCCGTTCAGCACCCGGACGAGGCAGGCCTGCTGGAGCGGGTCCGCACGGCCGGCGCGGAGCTGTTCGACTTCGACGCACTCGAGGCCGCCGGACGGATCTTCGGCAATACGATCGCCGCGAACTTCCTGCTGGTCGGCGCCGCCTATCAGACCGGCGCCCTCCGGCTCCCGGCCGCGGCCATCGAGGAAGCCATCAAGATCAACGGCACCGCGGTTGCCGCGAACGTAGCCGCCTTCCGCTGGGGCCGCGTAGCGGTCACCGACCCAGCGGCCTTCAACGCCGCCGGAGCGACCCCAGCCCGGCAGGTGGCGCGCGACGTACCGGCATCGGTTGCTGCTGCCGGTTTCCAGGGTGAGCTGCACCGCCTGGTCGCTCAGCGCGCCACCGACCTGGTCGGTTACCAGAACGTCAAGCTGGCCAACTCGTACGTCGCCCTCGTGGCGCAGGTCGCGGCCGCCGAGCAGGCGGTCACCACGGACACGCGGTTCAGCGAGGCAGTTGCCCGCAACCTGTTCAAACTGACCGCCTACAAGGACGAGTACGAGGTTGCCCGCCTCCTGACCGACCCGGAGTTCCTCGACTCCACCGGCGAGGCGTTCCCCGGCGGCGTGGTCTCCTTCAAGCTGCACCCGCCAGTACTGCGGGCGATGGGCCGCACGAAGAAGATCTCGTTCGGCCCCAAGTCGCACGGCACGCTCCGCGCGCTGGCCCGGCTGAAGTCGCTCCGCGGAACCCGCGCCGACCTCTTCGGCTATGCCCACCTCCGCAAGGTCGAGCGGTCACTCCGCGACCACTACCGCACGCTCGTCCTCGACCTGGCTGCCAATCTGGACCAGGCGTCGTACGACCGCGCTGTGCAGCTCGCCGAAATGCCGGACCTGGTCCGCGGCTACGAGTCGGTCAAGCTGCGCAACGTCGACCGATACACCGAGGAGCTCCGGAAGCTGGGTGTCGAACCGCCGGCCTAGACCGACAGCCGGCGGGCCTTCACGGTGCCGTCTTGGTAGTGGAACTCCTTGCCGTCCATCAGCTTGACGCTGTCGTGGGCGGCAGTGGTGAGGAGTTCCCAGCGGCCGTCGTCGAGGCCTAGGTCGGCGACGACCTCGGCCGGCGTCGGGAAGTGAACGTCGCCATGCGCCTCGTGGTGGGACTTGATCGGGAACTCGAGGTGACCTTCCACGAGCAGGATGCCGCCGACGGCGACCGCGGCAGCGGCCTCACGGAGGATCTCCTCGCGAGGCAGGTCGATCGTCGAGTGCAGGAACTGCGCGGACACCAGGTCGAAGGTTCCGGCGGGGAATGTCTTGCCGAGCTCGTGCTGCTGGAACTCGATCCGGTCCTCGACGCCGGCTTCCTTGGCGTGCTCGGCGGCCCGGCCGAGTGCGATCGGCGAGACGTCGACGGCGGTCACCTGCCAGCCTTGCTGGGCCAGCCAGATGGCGTCGCCGCCCTCGCCTGAGCCGAGGTCAAGCGCGCGCCCGGGAGCCACGCCGGTCACCTCGACCACCAGTGCGGCATTCGGCTTACCGCTCCAGATCCGGGTGCTCTCGGCGTACCGGGCGTCCCAATGTTCTTCTGCTGTCGTCATGTGACCAGCCTCCGGCCTCGATAGCCCGATCGACAAACTTCGTTGCTGTTCCGGCAACTTCTGACATAGGCTCCGGAACCATGTTCGGTGTGCAAGGCAGGACAGCCCAGCTCCAGTGGTACCGGACCGATGCGGAACCGGCCGAGGTCGCGTTCCTGCACGGCTTCTCCGATTCTGCCCGGTGCTGGGAACCGCTGCTCGCCGCGCTGCCCGGGATCCGGGCGCTCGCCATCGACGCGCGCGGGCACGGCGACTCCGGGCTGCCGGAAGAGCCGCTTGGGTACGACGCCCTCCGCGACGATGCGGCCGTCGTACTGGCGGAGCAGCCTCGTGATGGCGGGGTGGTTGTGGTCGGTCACTCGATGGGCGCGATGTCGGCCGCCTACCTGGCTGCGGCGCGGCCGGATCTGGTTCGTGCGCTGGTGCTCGAGGACCCGCCGCCTGGTCAGGCGAACGCCGGTCAGGGCGAACCGTGGTCAGTGCCTACGTGGCTCGCGGACCTCCAGGCGCTCGAGTTGCCGGCCCGGATCGCGCGCGGCCGAACCGACGAACCCGGCTGGCCCGAGGACGAGCTCGAGCCGTGGGCCGAGTCGAAGGCTCAGGTCAACCCGGGGCTGTTCGAGCTGACGTTCCAGGACCCGGGCCCGTTGACCGACCTGCTGGCCGTGACAACGTGCCCGGTCCTGCTGATCCACGGGGACACCGAACGCGGTTCGCTGATCTCCAGCGAGTACGCCGAGCGCTGCGCGCAAGCGGCCGCCGGCGAGTTCCGGGCGGCCCACCTTCGTGGTGCGGGCCACTCGGTACGCCGGGACAATCGCGCGCAGTACCTCGACGAACTCAAGTCGTTCCTCGTCAAGAACGGATGATGCCCTGGCTGCTGGTGCGGTTACCGTCCCAGTCGCCGACCAACGGGCGGTCGCCGGTGTCGCCGTACCGGATCTTCTCGGTGGTTTCGGTGGGATCGATACCGCTCACCCGGAAGTAGAAGGTGCTGTCGGCGGGGTTGTAGACGGCCGGTTCGTCGCGGCCGTCGCCGTTCCAGTCGCCGATCAGCGGCTTCCAGTACGGGTCGCCGTACACGAACGAGCGGGTGCTGCCGTCGGCGAGCCGCAGCTCGAAGGTCGCGTTCGAGGCGCGGTAGACGCCCACCTCGTCGGTGCCGTCACCGTTCCAGTCGCCGACCAATGGGATCTGGTACGGCGTGCCGTAGACGACCGTGGTCGTCGTACCGTCGGCCGCGCGCTTGGTGAACGTGCCGGTGGACGGGGTGTAGGTGCCGACCTCGTCGGTGCCATCGCCGTTCCAGTCGCCGACGATCGGCTTGTCGCCGACCCCGCCGAACGGGATGGTGATCTGGCCGACGCCGCCGTTGAAGTTGTTGGTGAGGAAGAACTTGTTCTCGTCCGGGCTGTACGCGCCTGGCGTGTCTCCGCCCGCGCCGTCCCAGTTGCCGGCCAGCGGCACCATCGGAGTGTTGCCATAGGCAAAGGCCGGGATCGTTGCCGTGCCCGACGTTCTGCTGTTGGAGAGATACCAGTTGTAGACGCAGACCGCGGCGGGCGCTGCGGTCTGTGCCTTCTCATCGGAGAAGACTTTCGGAACCGCGATGACCGCGGCGGCGACGGCGGCCGCGACACCGCCGGTGATCAGTTGGCTGAGGAGTTGGGTGCGCATCTCGTCCCCCTATGCGTCGAGCCGGTACAGGGCGGCGGCCCCGGGTGCCAGGGTGGCGACGATCTTGGTCTTGTCCGCCTGCGCGGTGTAGGTGCGGGTCGCCGGGTCGAAGACCGAGACCTTGGTGACCGTTGCCTGGTTCAACGAAACGGTCGTGGTGCCGCTAGCGCCGTACTGGCGGTTGGCGATCAGCAACCAGCGAGTCTTCGCGGCATCGGTTGGCCGGAACCGCCCGAGCACCGCGGGACTGCCCGACGTACCGCTGAGGTAGCTGTCCGGCGTGAAGCCGACCGTGCCCGGTGGTGGGGTGTGGTTCGCGTGTACGGCGAGCTCGGACACCAGCGGTTTGAGCTCGGCGCCGACCGGGCGGAGCCAACTCGCGTTGATGGCCTTCGCGGCGTCGTACAGCGGGGTGTGCGTGCCGTCGAGGGTGGTGAGCGCGCGACCGAAGTTCTCCCCGCGCGCGGGGTCGGGCTGCCAGTAGGTGAAGTACTGAATGCCCTTGCAGCCATAGGCGAGGCTGGTGTTGATGTTCCACAGCAGCTCGTCCCGCGTCGGGAACCGGTGGCCGTTGTACTCGACGCTCTGCACGAACACCCACGACGGAATGTTCGCGCGCAGTGCCTCGGAGCGGATGATCGCCCAGTTCTCGAAGTAGTTCGGGTCCTCGCCCGACGTCAGCAACGGGTACCGGTCGTACGACAGCATCGGCGGCCGGCACGTGTCGACGAACCGGCGAACCATCGCGCGGTATCCGTCGCCGGTGCCCGGCACCAGATTCGAGTACGGCGTGTACGACGGCGCCTGTTCGCGCGCAATCGCGAATGCCTTGCCCAGCGAGGGGAACTGCCCTTCCGGCGGTTCGTCACCGAGGCTGAATCCGGCGAACGACTCGAAACCGCGGTACTGGTTCAGCGCATTGGTCAGCAGCGTCCGGGCATCCGCGGTGGTGATCGACATCGGGACCGACCGGTCGTCGCTGATCGTGAATCGCCGCGCCATGTTCTGCACATCGGGATCGCTGGAGACCAGCACCTTCAGGCCGACCTGCTCGGCGATTGCGAGGGTGTGCCGGATAATCGCCTGGTCGTCCAGATAGTTGCCGGTGATCAGGAAGTTGAACCCGGCCGCGCGGATCGCGTCGTACCGCGCGATGGTCGTCTGGAACGGCGGTGGCGGCCAGTACAGCCCGATCGGGAACTCGGCACCACCGACCAGCGGCAGTTCCACACAAGCCGCCGCCGGAGCCGCAGCCTGCGCGGGCACGTTGGCGGAACCGGTCAGGCGATGGGCGAACGGGATAGGCGCGGCGGCCAGCGCCCCGATGACGGCGCCACGCAGCACCGCCCGCCGGCCGAACCCGGTGGCCGCCCTTTGTTCAGGAATCATCATGCTCCTTCTCTCTGGTCACGACGCAGACCAGAACAGCCGAAGCTTTCACGCAGGGCAATCCTTTAGGCCCAGAACGTAATGAACGCCTGGCGACCAATACCGGACAGCCGATGCACATCAGGGTTTGAGAACGATCCGTCCGAAGACGTGGCCGGCGTCCATCTGCTCGTGCGCCTTGGCAGCTTCCTCCAGCGGGAGGACATCGTGAACCACGGCCTGGAGTTCGCCACGGGCCGCGGCCGCGAACTGGTCCCGGCGGACGCGTGCGCGGGCCGGCAAGTCGATCGTGTCCAGGCTGAACGTTGCCAGCGACAACGATCGCTGGAACGACCGCATCAGGTGATCGGTGAGGTCGGCCGGTAGCGGACCACCGACGACGCCGAGCACGACCAGCCGGCCGTTGGGGGAGAGCCTCGGGAGGAAGGTTGGCAGGTCCGGTCCGGCGACCACATCGAGGATGACGTCGTACGTCGCGGGTCCGTCGCCGGCGCCTGAGCGATCGAGCACGTGGGTCGCGCCGAGCTCGCGGAGGCGGCGACCGCGGTCGGGGGAGGAGGTGGTCACCGCGACCGCGGAGGCGGCGGCTGCGAGTTGCACAGCGAGCAGGCCGATGCTGCCTGCGGCCCCTCGGATCAGGACGGACTCGCCGGGGGCGAAATGCGCGTGCTGTAAGGCGAAATGGGCCACCGCGCCGGAGCCGCCGAGTGCAACGGCCGCCTCGTTCGTCAGGCCCGCGGGAATCCGCTCGAGGTGGTCGACCGCCGCGACGGCCTGTTCGACGTACCCGCCGCCGGTGCCGGTGAAGGCCCAGACCCGTTCGCCGATCCACGACGGATCGACCTCTGCGCCGACCGCGCTGACGGTCCCGGCGACCTCCGAGCCGAGGATGAGACCGGTGCCGAAGCCGTACCCGGCGAGGGTGCCGCGCCGGATCACGGCGTCGACCCCACCCACGCCGATCACCTCGACCGCGATGACCACCTGCCCGGGGCCAGGCTCTGGCGCCGGTACGTCGACCACCGCCATCCCGTCCGGTGCTCCGAATGTCCGGACCGCAACTGCTCTCACTGATCTGCTCC
This sequence comes from Kribbella sp. NPDC056951, assembly GCF_042674205.1. Taxonomy (NCBI): domain Bacteria; kingdom Bacillati; phylum Actinomycetota; class Actinomycetes; order Propionibacteriales; family Kribbellaceae; genus Kribbella; species Kribbella sp. NPDC056951. The sequence goes on along the minus strand of NZ_JBHUQZ010000002.1, from coordinate 1,063,897 downwards.
TTCTGAGTCTGTCTGCCGGTGCTTCGGACGTTAACGGACGCCTGCGTCCGGTTAGGTAGAGTGAGAGCGATGACCGTCGAACTGTCTCGTTCCCTGCGCGCCGATGCCGCGGACAACCGCGACCGGATCGTCGAGGCGGCGTACCGGCTGTTCGCGGCCGAGGGGATGACGGTGACGATGCGGGAGATCGCCCGGCAGGCAGGAGTCGGGCCGGCGACGCTGTACCGGCACTTCCCGACCAAGCAGGATCTCGCGGTCGAGGCGTTCGCCGAGCAGGTGCGGATCTGCCGCCAGGTCGTCGACGACGGGCTGGCCGAGCCCGACCCGTGGACCGGGTTCTGTCAGGTGATCGAGCGGATCTGCGAGCAGAATGCCGCCAGCCGCGGGTTCACCGAGGCGTTCCTCGCGACCTATCCGGAGCTGGCCGACCTGCGGACGCATCGCGAGTACACGATGGGCGTGATCGCCGAGCTCGCCCGGCGGGCCAAGCGGAGTGGACAGTTGCGCGCCGACTTCACGCTCGACGATCTGATCGTGATGCTCTCGGCACACCGCAGCATCCCGGGCCGGACAGCGCAGCAACGCCGTACGGCGTCACGCCGGTTCGCTGCGCTCACGATCGAGGCGTTTCGCGCGCGATTCTGAAGTGTTTGGTCGCTCCAGGTAGTCTCGTCGTTTGGCGCCCGGGCGAGCGGGTTGCCGTGTCGACGGGGTGGGTACGAGGAACGGATGTTGATCGCAGGGCGGTATCGGCTTGGCGCGTCTCTCGGGCGTGGCGGCATGGGGGAGGTGCATCGCGCCACCGACGAGGCACTGGGTCGGGTGGTCGCGGTGAAGACGATGCTCCGGTCCAGCGCGGATCCATCGGCGTCCGAGCGTTTCCGCCGGGAGGCGCGGGCGGCCGCCCGGTTGAGCGATCCCCACATCGTCGCGGTCTACGACTTCGGCCAGCACGACGACGCCTTCTACCTGGTGATGGAGCTGGTCGAGGGACGTTCGGTCTCCGGCGAGCTCGCTGACAGCGGACCGTTGTCGTGGCAGCGGGCTACCACGATCGTTGAGCAGGCCGCCGCCGGACTGATGGCCGCCCACGCCCAGGACGTCATTCACCGCGATATCAAGCCCAGCAACCTGCTGGTCACGGCGGACGGGACGGTCAAGGTCGCGGACTTCGGTATCGCGCAGATGCCCGGAGCCGAAACCAGTGAACTGACGATGACCGGTCAGATCCTGGGTAGTCCTTATTACTTGGCGCCGGAGCGCGCGCAGGGCCTGCAGTCTGGTCCCGAGGCCGACATCTACGCGCTGGGATGCGTTCTGTACGAGCTGGTCACCGGCCGGCCGCCGTTCATGGGCGATCATCCGACGGCGGTGCTCTATCAGCACGTGGACGCCGAGCCGGTTCCGCCCAGTGAGCTGCGCCCGGAGTTGGCCGGGCCGTTCGAGGGCGTGCTGCTGCAGATGCTCGCCAAGGATCCGGCGCAGCGTCCGACCGCTGCGCAACTCGCTGCGGGCAATTGGATGCCGACCGTCACCAATCGGCCCACCGAACCACTCACACCCGCAGCCGTACCCGCACCCGCGCCTGTGGTGCCGACGAAGGCCGCGCCGAAGCAGCGGACGACCTGGCTGATCGCCGCCGCCAGTGTGCTCATCATCGCCGGTGCGATCACCGCTGCCGTCGTACTGGCGAACCGCGGTGACGATCTGCCGCCGACGGTCGACATCGGGCCGCGTCCGAGCAGCAGTGTCAGTACGTCGAACACGCCGGGCCCGACCGCGCCGACGCAGTCCAGCGAGACGACTCGGCCGCCTTCGACCACACCGTCGACCACGCCGAGCGCGACGCCGACTCCTACCCCGACGCCGACTCCCACGCCGACGCCGACTCCGACGCCAAGCCCGACGCCGACTCCCAGCCCGACGCCGACGCCGACTCCGTCACCCACGCCCTCGCCGACTCCCACGCCCACCCCGTCGCCGACCCCGACCGGCACCCCGGAGCCGTAGGCTCGTGCTGCGGGCGTTGGCGTCGTACGCTGCCGCCAACAAAATGGGGGTGGGGCGGCATGGCACAGGCCGCGGGATACAGCTTCAATCCGGAGACCGTGTGGGGTGACACGGTCCGAGATCTCGCCGGGTACGGCTTACACGGCAAAGTCGTGGGGTCGGCAACGATTGTCCCGGCGAAGTACGGCGATGGTCTGAACTGCACCGGTGGCGCACTGCGCATCGTTGCCGAGGACGACACGTACCCGACCAACACCGACGGCGGGATCAGCCTAGCCGCGTGGGTACGACTGAACAACAACACCGCGGCAGCGCGCTGCCTGGTGTCGGTCTCGAGTGATGACGACCTCAACGTGGCGCTGTACGCGTCCAACGCGGCCGGGCACGTCGAGGCCTGGATCGAGGGGACGACGTACGCGACGACCACCAGCATCCGGGACGGCGCCGAGCACCACGTGATGCTGGTGGTCAACCGGACCACGGGTCCCGGCGACGAGTGGGTGAAGATCGTCGTCGACGGGACCGTGGTGTTGAGCGAGACCGATCTCACCCTCGACTTCGACTACGCCGGTGAGGTCACGGTCGAGGTCGGGCGGAACGTCATCGAGGAGGACGAGGCGCTGAACGGCGTCGTCGACGACTTCCGCTGGTGGAACGATCCGATCGAAACGTCGTACTGGGCAACGATTGTCGGGCAGGAGCAGATCGACCTGCAGCTCGCGATCTACCCGTTCGACAACGAGGCCAGCGACCGGAGCATCTACGGCCGGCATCTGATTCCGACGGCATCGGCGGCCTATACCTACGGCATGTACGGTCGGGCGCTGGTCTCGAGCGCGAGCCAGGCCGGAGCATCCGGCCCGGTCAACCTGCCGGACTGCGACCGGCTTGCGATCACCGGCTGGGTCCGGCTGGACGTCGTACCGAGCAGCCCGGAGCCGATCCTCGCGATCGACGACCTGGCCGGGAACTCGCGCGTCCGGGTGGTCGTCAACGCCGACCGCACGGTCACCGCGACCTGGGTGACGATTGCCTACGGCACCAAATCCGTGACCAGTACGGCGGAACTCGTGCACGGCGAGTTCGTCCCCGTGCACATCTCGATGAACCCGACGTACGTCGGCATCCGGATCGGCTCGCTGTCGCAGCAGACGACGTCGACCGGCAACGGCTTCCCGCATCTGACACCGACGGTCAACGGACTCAAGGTCCTGTACGTCGGTGGTGACAAGAACACCGGCGGTGAGGTCACCTGGAACTACCTCACGCTGACCAAGAACTTCCTGCGCGAGGTCGCCGACACCTACTGGGCGGGCCCGCCGACCAACTACCCGTCGCGGCCGCTGAACATCGCTCGCCTGGTCGTCGACTTCAACGAGAACGGCGGCACCACGGTCAAGAGCAAGTCGCCGGCCGCGAGCCCGCTCACCCGGACCTCGGCCGGTTCGTGGATCCAGGGTGTGCACGGTGCTGCCTTGGCCGCCAACGGTTCCGGCGGCAGCGCGACGGGCTCGATCGACTGGCCCGAGAATCCCAAGGGCTGGGCGTTCAGCGCGTGGGTGCGGTGCCGGGAGGAACCTTCTGGTGCGCGCTTTCTGGTGCTCCGCAACGAGGAACACGAGGTCGCCCACGCGGGACGCCTCTGGGGGAATCTGTGGACCCGCCTGTTCGGCGCCGATGGCAACACCGGTGCGATCTCGATCAGTTCGGCTCCGATTCCACACGAGACCTGGATCCACGTCGCTGCCTCGTGCAACGGCCAGCGGACCCAGTTCTTCCTGAACGGTGAGCGGGTTACTGCTCTCACCTACGACGTCGGTGCTTTGCGAGTCCCGACCCAGATCGTCATCGGGGGCGACGGCGACGACGACTCCGTTGCCGACATGGACAGTCTCCGGCTGTTCGATACACCCGTGAGCCCGGCCAACATCGCGTGGATGTACCAGAACCCAGGCCAGTTCTACGACACGGAGGGCGCCGTACTGCTGTGAGTAGGGCTTGGCGGCCGCGGGTACTGAGCGGCTATGGATGCAACAGGACTTCTGCAGGCAGCTGAGCGATTGTCGAGGTCACTGACAGCCGGTGACCTCGACCACACGCTGAGTCGGATCACGGCCGCGGCCGTCGAGGTGCTGCCGGAGGTCGAGTACGCCAGCATCACGGTGAAGCACAGCGACGGCAGGCTCGAGACGATCGCGCCGACCAGCGATGTGTTGTGGGGCGTGGATGCGGCGCAGTACGAGTTGCGTGAAGGTCCCTGTTACGACGCGGCGACGGACGGTGTGCATGTCCTGTCACCGGACCTGGCCGCCGACCCGAGGTTCCCCCGGTACGCCGCGAGTGCGGTCGCAGCCGGGATTCTGGCGCAGGCCGGTCTGCGGTTGTTCGACGCACCGAAGTCTCAAGGAGCGTTGAACCTGTACTCGACGAGCGTCGGTTCGTTCGAGGACCTCGGAGCCGTCGGTGCCCTGTTCACCCACCAGTCGGCCGTTGCGATCGAGTACGCCCGGGAGATCCACAGCCTGCAGGACGCACTCCGCACCCGCCGAACCATCGGCAAGGCGATCGGCGTCCTGATGGAGCGGTACACACTCACCGACCAGCGCGCATTCGCCTTCCTCGCCAGACTCTCCCAACAACGCAACATCAAACTCCACCGCATCTCCGAGGAGCTGGTCGAAGACGCCCAACTCCGTGGCGAACAAGGCGTCGGCGCCGGCTAGAAGCCCGGGAGGAAGAGACACAGCACGTGCCCGTGCGGATCCCGGATGACCCGGACGCCGTCAGGCTGCGGCTGATGCTCCTCCACCGTGGCCCCGAGGCTGACCGCACGTGCGGTATCCCGCTCAAGATCGTCAACCTGTACGTCGAAGTGCGCCTGCATCTGCTGGCTCCCCGGCTCCTGCGGCCAGACCGGCGCCACGTGATCAGTCTCCAACTGGAAGCTGAGCCCCGGCCGATCGTCATCGGGGTGGCAGACCCGAGCCCACTCCGGCGCGCTGCTCGTCACCTCCCACCCCAACAACTCGCTGTAAAAGCTGGCCAGCGCCGGCGGATCCGGCGTACCGAGAACGGTCGCAACAAGTCTCGTCATGTTTGGGCGGTACCCCACCGGCGACAGGCTCAGTCCTTCAGGCCGGCTCCGATGTCGGCGCTCATGACGTATTTCTGGAAGACGAGGTAGAGGGCTACCAGGGGGATCATCGAGAGGACCGAGGCGCCCAGGAGGACTGACCAGTTGACGTTTTCGGCGCCGACGATGGTGGCTACGCCGATCTGGAGGGTGTATTTGCTGGGCTCGTTCAGGACTACGAGGGGCCAGATGTAGTCGTTCCAGCGCCATTGGAACGAGAAGATCGCCAGGGTGAGCATGATCGGGCGGGAGAGCGGGAGCATGATCCGGAAGAGGGTCTGCAGCTCGCTGGCGCCGTCGATGCGGGCGGCCTCGAGCAAGTCGTTCGGGACGGTGAGGAAGAACTGGCGGAACATGAAGGTGCCGGTTGCTGTGATCACCGACGGTACGACGACGGCCGCGAGGCTGTTGTACATGCCGAGGTTGCGCACCACCAGGAACAGTGGCGCGAGGATGACCTCGCCGGGGAGCATCGTGGTTGCGAGGATGCAGATGGCGAAGGCTTTGATCCACCAGTTGGTGTACTTGGCGAGGGCGTAGCCGCAGGCGGCGCTGGCGATGATGGTGAGCACGGTGGCCGAGACGGCGACGATCAGGGTGTTGACGAAGTAGTGCGCGACGTCGAAGCTCGTCCAGGCCTGGGTGAAACCCTTGATGGTCGGGTGCTTGGGGAAGACTGTCAGTGGATACGAGAACAGCTCGCCGGCCGGCTTGAACGAGCTGAGCAGGAACCAGAGGACAGGAACGCCGTACACGGCGACCATGAGCCACAGGAGCGCGGTCGCCCAGATCTTCTTCGGGAGTTCGCCCGTGGAGGCGGTGGCGGCCATGTCAGGAGTCCTTCCGCCGGTTGAGGGCGAGCTGTACGAGCGCGATCACCATCAGGATCAGCATCAGCACGAACGACGCCGCGCTCGCGTAGCCGATCTGGGCCCGCTGGAAGCCCTTCGTGTAGATGTACTGGACGAGCAGGTTGTTCGCCGTCCCCGGGCCACCGCCGTTGATGGCCTGGATCAGCGCGTACTCCTTCATCGAGCCGAGCACGCTGAGCAGCACCACGATGAACGTCGTCGGCGCGATCGCGGGCAACGTGATGTGCCGGAACTTCGCCCACCCGCCGGCGCCGTCGAGCGACGCCGCTTCGTAGTACGCCGTCGGCACGTTCTTCAGTGCGGCAACGAACAGCAGCATGTTGAACGCCGTACCGCCCCAGGCCGCGGCCACGATGACGACCAGCATCGACAGGTTCGCGTTCGACTGCCACGGCACCTCGCTGCCGCCGAGCGAGGTGATGACGTAGTTGACGAGGCCGAAGTTCTCGCCGAACATCCAGCGCCAGATGACGCCCGCGATGATCGGCGAGATCAGCCACGGCAGGAAGAAGATGATCCGTGCGACCGCCTTGCCCTTGGTGTAGTTCGTGACCAGCAGCACCGCCGTGGTCAGCGAGAGCACCAGCGTCAGCGGTACGACGCCCGCCGTGAACACCAGGGTCCGGATCAGCGCCGAGTAGAACGCATCGTCCTGCAACAACCGCTGGTAGTTGTCCAGTCCGACGTACGGCGCGGTGCCGATCCCGGTGTAACTCGTGAACGAGTACAGCAGGCCGGTCACCGCCGGCCAGACGAAGAACGTGATCAGCAGCAGCAGGTTGATCGAGATGAGCGCCAGCGGTGCTGCGGTGTAGTGGTTCAGGCGGCGGCGCGGCCACACTCCTTGCACCGGCGTCAGCCCAGCGAGGCGTTGAGGCCGTTGACGATGTTGTCGACCGTCTTCTGTACGTCCTGCTCACCGTTGACGAACTTCGCCAGCTCGCCCTTGGTCGGGTCCTCGCCGGCTTCCTTGCCCGCCAGCAGCAGCTTGGTCCCGGCGGCCTGGCCGGACGACGAGATCGGGTCGGCGAGCTCGATCTCCTTGGCGTAGAGCGCGAAGGCGTCCTGCGCGGCCTTGGACTTGAACGGGTACGTCAGCGTCAGACCGGACTCGACCGGCAGGTAGCCGTTGGCCTGGGCCAGCTTGGTGTAGTTGTCACGCTGGAACAGGAAGTCGACCCACTTCTTGGCGGCCGCCGCAGTGTCCTTGTTGGTGAAGGCAACGACCTTGCCGCCGAGGTTGATGTCGGTGGCGTGCACCGGACCCGGCGTCGGTGCGCTGGCCCAGTCGAAGTTCGTGATGCCTTCGGCGAAGTCCGGCACCTGCCAGACGCCGGAGAAGTACGCGACCACCTGACCGCTCTTGAACAGCGCGTTCGGGTCGCCGCCCGAGGTCCAGACCGACTTCGGCATCACCTTGTCGTCGTTCATCGCCTTGAACTTGGTCAGCGCGGCCACGGTCGCGGCGTCCGGCGTCTGGTACTTGTTGTCGGCGCCGAGCTGGAAGCCCTTGCCGCCGTTGTTGTAGATGAACGCCCGGATCCGGGCCGCCGAGTTGTCGTAGACCAGGTCGTACTTCGCACCGGTCGCGGTCCGCACCTTGGTCGCGGCGGCGAGGAACTCGTCCCACGTCCAGGTCTGGCTGGGATCGGCCGGTACGGCGACTCCCGCCTTGGTGAACAGGGTCTTGTTGATGAACAGCCCGGCCGCGGTCAGGTCGGACGGGATCGCCAGCACCTTGCCGTCCTGCTCGGTGATCAGGTCCTTACGGATCTTGTTCGTCTCGTTGTTCGCGGTCGCGCTCAGGTCCTGGAGCTGGTTGATCCACAGCGCGTCGAGCGACGGGACGCTGGCGACGTCGGGCAGCGAGTTGGCCTGGGCCGACTGCCGCAGCTTGTCCTGGTAGCCGTCGTACGGCTGGTTCACCACCTCGACGGTGATGCCTTCCTTGGCCTGGAATTCCTTGGCCAGGTCGGTGTATCCCTGGATCTGGGCGGCCGTCGACAGCCAGAAGGTGATCTTCTTCGCGTCACCCGAACCTGAGTCGCCGGACCCGGAACCGCAGGCGGTCAGCACCGCCGCGGTCGCCATGCCTGCCGCTAGCCACCGCCACCGCCGAAGGGAACCGCTCATCGTTTTTCTCCTTGTGTTCAACGCAGCCCGGGTAGGCGACGGTGGGACGCTAGGAGGCAAGCGCTTACCGCGTCAAGAGCCAATGCTGTATCGATATACATTTAAGTCCTGACAAAAGGTTACTGAGCGGAAGGGTTCTGCGGTGGACCACGATTTCCTGGGGTTGCTGACGACCGCGGGCGAGGCGCAGATCACGCGGCTGCTGCGTGCCGGTACGGCGATTGGGAGCGATCCCAGACAGGTCGGGCGGGAGCTCCGGCGACTCGTGGCCGGGTACGTCGGAGAGTCGTCGTACCGTCACGATCCGGCCGTCCTGGAGTTGTTGCGGCAACTATCCGGGGAGCTCGCGGCGAGCCAGCACGCGGACGGGACCTACGACATCGGCAACCTGCATTCGCCACCCGACACGGCCTTCCTGGTCCAGGATCTCTGTGTGGTCTGGGAGTTGCTGAAGGATGACGACCAGGAGATCGCGGCAACGATCCACGAGATCCTGGCGAAGGCCGGTCCAGTATTGGCGAGCGGGGGAGTGCACACCCCGAACCATCGGTGGGAGGTGTCGGCGGCACTTGCCCGCATCAACCACATCCAGCCCGACCAGCGGTACGTCGACCGGATCGACGAGTGGCTGGCCGAAGGAATCGACGTAGGTCCGGACGGGATCTACAGCGAGCGGAGTTCGATCTACGCGTCCGCCGTGACGAATCCGTCGCTGCTCACGATCGCCTGGCTGCTGGATCGTCCGGAGCTGGTCGAGGTCGTCCGGCGCAACCTGGAGGCGACGCTGCACCTGCTGGAGCCGAACGGCGAGGTGGATGTGATCGCGTCCCGCCGGCAGGACCAGTTCCAGATCCAAGACGTCTGGGGCTACCTCCTCCAGTACCGCGAACTGGCGATCGTGGACGGGGACGGCAGGTTCGCCGCGGTTGCTCAGGGCATCGAGCGTCGAAGTGTCGGTGAGCTGGGTGACTTCTGGGCCGAGGTCCTCGAACGGCCGGACCTGGCCGCCAAATTGCCGCCGGCGACCGAGCCGCCGACCGACTTCGTCAAGGAGTTCCCGTCACAGTCGTCGGTGCGGATCCGACGGGATACCCGTACGGCGACGATCTTCGGCGGGACGGACTTTCACGACGTACCGGTGATCGCGTCCGGCCTCTCGGTCAACCCGACCTTCTTCAAGCTACGCAAGGGGGATGCGATCCTCGACTCCGTTCGACTCGCACCGCAGTTCTTCGGCACCGGGCACTTCCACAGCGAGTACCTGCGGCGGTTGTCGCCGTCCGTGGTCGAGCTCGGGGCCGAGGTCGCAGTGCCGTACTACCAGCCGTTGCCGCCGGAGCGCCGTACTGCGGACGGCCGATATGCGCTCACCCCCGACGGCCGGTTCTACGCGTCGATGGACTTCGGCGAACGGCCGCGGGACTACCGGACACTGCGGACGGTGATCACCGTGGCCGAGGTGGAGAGCGGGTTCGATCTGACCTTCGAGCTCTCCGAATCCGAGGCGCCGTACGCGATCGAGCTCTGTTTCCGGCCGGGTGGGGTGTTGTCGGGGGTCGACGAGATCGATGATTCCGGCAACTATCAGCTGGCGTCCGGGACCGGGGTGTACACGGTCGGCGACGACCGGATCGAGTTCGGTCCGGGGTCGGGGACGGCGCGCGTCCGGATGGATCCGGGGGAGCGGTACCGGATGCTCAACGGCTCGCTCGTTCCGGCCGGATTGCGGGTCTACCTGACCGGTCGTGCTCCTGGCGTTCAGAGACTCGAGATCCGTACTGTGTAATGGTCCTTGACCAAGGGGTTGTTACCGCGAACACTGGCCTCTGGCGCACGTAAGCAGCAACCAGGGGGTTCGGATTGAGCACCGGCAAGCAAGCGAGTCTGACCGACGTTGCCGATCTCGCGGGCGTGTCGCACATGACGGTCTCCCGGGTGGTCAACAAGACCGGCCCGGTGAGCGCCGCGACCCGGGCCCGGGTGCTCGCAGCCGTCGAGAAGCTGAGCTACCGGCCGAACTCGGCAGCGCGCGCCCTGGTCACCGGCAAGACCGGAATCCTCGGCGTGGTCACCCTGGACTCCACCTTGTACGGCCCGGCCAGCACGCTGTACGGCATCGAGCACGCAGCGCGCGAGGCCGGGTACTCGGTCACGATCACCAGCGTCGGTACGCCGGACACTTCGGCCATCGCGGACGCGATCGAGAACCTGCGTCGCCAGGCGGTCGAGGGCATCGTGGTGATCGCGCCGCATGCGGCCGCTAGCAAGTCGCTCGAGGTGGTGCCGCGTGACATCCCGCTGGTAGCAGTCGGCGGCGGTCAGGCCGCGCCAGTGCCGATGATCGCCGTCGATCAGTCCGACGGCGCACGTCGTGCGACCGAGCACCTGCTCGCGCTCGGTCACAAGACCGTCTGGCACGTGGCCGGTCCGGTCGACTGGCTCGAGGCCCAGGATCGTGAAGCGGCCTGGCGGCAGACCCTGAAGCGGCATCGCGTCCGCGCACCCCGCATCGTCCGCGGCGACTGGAGTTCACGCTCGGGGTACGCCGCAGGCCAGGTGCTGGCCCAGGAGAAGGACCTCACCGCGGTGTTCGTGGCCAACGACCAGATGGCGCTCGGCCTGCTGCGCGCCTTCACCGAAGCGGGGATCGCGGTCCCGAAGGACGCCCACGTGGTCGGCTTCGACGACGTACCGGAGGCGGCGTACTTCAGCCCGCCGCTGACCACTGTCCGCCAGGACTTCATCGAGGTCGGTCGGCGGACGTTCCGCCAACTGGCCGAGCAGATCGCCGGCGGCGAGCCGGCTGTTCGTGACCTGGTCCCCGCGGAGCTCATCGTCCGGGAGAGCACCGGGCCCAGGTAGCGCCAACCCAACGTTCGCGGCGGGCTCTTCGTCCTGTGGGGGCATGAGACGACGACGAATGGTGGTCGGGGCCTTGGCTGCCCTGGTCGGGGTCGGGGTGCTTGGGTACCAGTTGCCTGGTCAACCGGCGGATGCCGCCGCGGCCCAGCCGGCCGGACCCGAGCAGGTGGTGACCTTGGTGACCGGAGACAAGGTGGCGGTCCGGCCCGACGGCAAGACCTGGCAGGTTCGGGTCGAGCCGCGGGCTGGGCGCCGGACCGGGTTCCTCCAGAGTGTCGGGCCTGGGGGAGTGACTGTGATCCCGGCCGATGTGGCGCAACTGGTTCGGGACGGCAAGCTGGATCGGGCGCTCTTCGACGTGACCGGGCTGATCGCGCGGGGCCTGGCGGACGGGAAGAGTACGACGCTTCCGTTGCTGGTGCAGACCGATGGACGCCGGTCGGCCGGGACGCTCGGGCGGATGACGCGGCAGTTGGCGAACCTGGCGGCCGTTTCGGCGCCGAAGGGCCGCGCGCTGGATGAGCTACCGGCCGGAATCAAGCGGGTCTGGCTGAACGGGCGTGCAAAGCCCACGCTGGACGTCAGCGTGCCGCAGGTCGGCGCACCGGCCGCGTGGCAGGCCGGACACAGCGGGAAGGGCGCGAAGATCGCCGTACTAGACACCGGGTACGACGCCGCGCATCCGGACCTGCAGGGTGCAGTTGCCGCGAGCAAGGACTTCACTGGCGAGGGGATCCAGGACGAGGTCGGCCACGGGACGCATGTCGCGTCGATCGCGGCCGGACGCGGTACGGCGTCGAAGGGCAAGTACACCGGGGTTGCCAAGGACGCCGGGTTGCTGATCGGCAAGGTCTGCACCTGGGAGGGCTGCTCGTGGGACGCGATCATCGCCGGGATGCAGTGGGCCGCGGACAGTGGCGCCAAGGTGGTCAACCTGAGCCTCGGCGGCGACGCGTCTGACGGGACCGACCTGCTCTCGACGGAACTGAACCGGATCTCGGCCGCCTCCGGTGCCCTCTTCGTGGTGTCGGCCGGTAACGCGGGTCCGACCGGTCGGGTGTCGAGTCCGGCCGCGGCCGATCGCGCTCTCGCGGTGGGCAGCGTCACCAAGCAGGACGAGTTGAGCGAGTTCTCGTCGGTCGGCCCGCGGGCCGGCGACTTCGGCCTCAAGCCGGATATCGCGGCACCGGGATCGGACATCGTGGCTGCCCGGGCCAAGGGCACGCCCGATGACGATGCCGTTGACGAGAACTACGCGCGGCTGTCCGGTACGTCGATGGCCGCGCCGCACGTGACTGGGGCTGCCGCGATCCTCGCCGCGCAGCACGTGGACTGGACCGGCGAGCGGCTCAAGGCCATCCTGATGAGCAGTGCGCAGCCGCTGGACGGCATCTCCGTGTTCGCTCAAGGGGCGGGCCGTCTCGACGTGGCGCGGGCTGATCGGCAGCAGGTCGTGACTGATGCGGCGGCGCTGCAGTTCGGTCGGCTGGTCTGGCCGCATGCGGATCGCGAACCCATTGCACGCAAGGTGATCTTCCGAAACCTCGGTACGACGGCGGTCACGCTGGCCACGCAGCTCGACGTACCGGATGTGCCTGCTGGATTCGCCAAGGTCGATGCCGCCACCCTCACGGTGCCGGCGGGTGGACAGGCCGTGGCGACCGTGACCATCGACCCGAAGCTGGGGCGGCTGGGCACGTTCGAGGGGCGGCTCGTTGCACGCTCGGCTGACGGCAGTGTGGTGGTGCAGACGCCGTTCGGTGTGCACAAGGAAGAGGAGTCGTTCGACTTCGAGCTGAAGGTCATCGACCGCAACGGTGCGGTGCTGCCGGCGACCGGCTCGAGTGCGACTGCCCGCATCCTCAATCTGGATCGCCCGGAGATCGACCTCTTCCCGGTCGAGCCCGGCGAGAAGCTGCGGCTGCCCAAGGGCCGCTATCAGGTCGGCGCCTACGTCTACACGGCGAATGCCGGGTACGCGCTTCCGTCGGTGACCGCGTACGCGCAGCCGGAGCTCAGTCTCGACAGCGATCGAGTACTCACCATCGACGCCCGGCCCGGCAAGCCGGTGCGCCATCACGTCGATCGACCGGGTCGGACCAACGGCACCTTCGCGATGGTGACGACGACCGCGGCGGGTCGGAGCACCCTCTCGTCCTGGTTCGCCGAGCGCTCTTTCGCGGTGCCGACGTCCGGTTCGTCGGCGGACCTCGGCTTCCTGGACGGCTCGTCGACCGAGGCCGATGCGGTCGTGATCACCGACCAGCGCGGTACGACGATGCCGGTGGACTGGGCTTCCGGGGACGACGCGCGGTTCATCGGGAGCCGCAAGCTTCGCACGGTGAATGTCGGTCATGCCACCGACGCCGATCTCGCTCAGGTCGATGTCAAGGGCAAGCTCGCGATGTTCACGCTGGACGTGAACGAGGTTGGCGATTATGCCGCCCGGGTCCAGCGGTTGGCGGAGCTCGGCGCGGCGGCCACGCTCAACTACCTGACCGACGAAAACGCGTGGCCGGGTGACGAGCCGAGCATTCCCAGTGTCGTTGCCGATGGCCCCGGTATTCGCAGGCTGGTGGCGAACGCCGGCTCGTGGGCAACCCTGACCGGACGCCCGCAAAGCCCTTATCGGTATGACGTTCTGTTCGGTCACCGGGGCGGGATTCCGGCGGCGATGGATCGGCGGATCCGCGATCGCGACCTGATCACCGAGCAGACGGCGTACCACGGGAACCAGGGCGAGGCTGTGTCCGTGCTGCCGATCGGGTCGGCAGGGGACCTGGGGCGGCTCGGAATCCAGTGGGCCGAGCAGATCAGGCTTCCGTTGCAGCGCACCGTGCTGAGGTCAGCGGCTCCGATCACGTGGACGGACGAAATGCTCACCGACACCGCTCGCTATCGGAGTGAGGTGCTGGATCGCGGCCCGGGCCGCATCAGCACCGCGTGGCTCGCGCCAGTCACCGGCCCGGCGCCGGCCGCCGAGGCGATCCGGGACGGTGACGGGTTGTCGATCCGGTTGCCGCTTGTCTCCGATGGTGCCGGACATGCCGCTAGCGCATCCAACGAGGGCTACGAAGGATCAACCACGCTCTGGCGAGGCGACCAGCAGATCGCGCACTCCGACCGGCCCGGCGATCCGTTGACAACCGAGGTCGGGGCGGAGCAGGCGACGTACCGGCTGGTCGCGACTGCTCGCCGTACCGGGCAACCGACCCAGGTGAGCGCCGAGTGGACCCTCCGCTCCGGCCGGACGGCGGCCGCGCAACCCCTGCCGTTGGTGACGGTCGGCCTGCAACCGCCCGTCCGCCTCGACAACACCGCACCGGGTGGGCGCACGTTCCGGATCCCCGTCACCGCTCGGCAGTCGGCGACGGTCGAGTCGGTCGAGTACTCGACCGACAACGGCAAGACGTGGACCAACGCCGTCCTCGCGAACGGCGTGGCCACCATCAGGCATCCCGCCACAGGCTGGATCTCGCTGCGGTCGAGCGCCAAAGATGCTGATGGCAACAAGGTGGTGCAGACGACGCTAGCCGCCTACCAGGTGAGGTAGGACCCGGCAGCCCCCGAGCCCGCGCCGGGTTCGGGGGCCACCGTTCACAGATCCGTCGGGCCGAGATCCGGGTCGGGCGCGAACCGAGCCGTCGGGTCGGAGAGCGTGTCCAGCTCCAGTACGACGAGCTCGTTGGTGCCGGCTCGTAGGGCAGGGCCGGGGATGTAGAGGGTGTGTTGTGGTCCGCGGCGCCAGTAGCGGCCGAGGCAGAAGCCGTTGATCCAGGCGAACCCCTTGCCCCAGGCATCCGTCCGGAGGAACAGGTCTGTCGCTTCCTCCACCGTGAACGACGCTCGGTAGGCAGTCGGGCCGACGCCCGCCGCGGACGGCAGCGTGTCCTTCCACAGCTCCGGTACGGCGTCGAGGTCGATCGCCAGCGTCTGCCAGGCGGACGGGGTGTGCGCCCCGACCTGGAGCGGCCCGATCAGTCCCTTCGGCTCACCGATGCGCGCACCGTAGTTGACCCGACCCTGGTCCTCGACGATCAGATCAAGTCGGCCACCGCGGGGGAGGGTGATCGCGCGGTCGTGGTCCTCACGGCTGAGCACCCCGACCGGATCGCCGTCCAGGAAGACGTGCGCGCGATCGCGAACCTCGCCGAGTGCGAGAACCGCCGGACCGTCGACATCGACCTGCGTGCGGTACAGAGCGAACTGCGTGTCGAGGTCGTCCAGCGTCGGAAGCTCGTCGTGCGCCCGCCAGGTACCCCAGTTGTCCGGCCGGTCCAGCAACCGGATCGGCTCGCCCAGCTCCGCGCTGAACTCCGGCGTCGGCACCACCTGGTCAAAGTCAGGCAGCGGCGGCACCGGCGCATGCCGGGCGATGACCTCGCGGAAGGCGTGGAACTTGGCCGTCGGACGACCCGCCTCGTCGAGTGGGGCGTCGTAGTCGTACGACGTGATGGTCGGCCGGTAGACGCCCTTGTCGTTGGCGCCGTTGGTCAGGCCGAAATTCGTCCCGCCGTGGACCATGTAGATGTTCACCGAGGCGCCCGCCGACAGGAGCGCGTCCAGTTCGGCGGCCGCCTCGGTGGCGGAGGTGGTGTGGTGCGGTCCGCCCCAGTGGTCGAACCAGCCGTCCCAGAACTCCATACACATCAGCGGACCGGTCGGTTGATGGGTCCGCAGTGTCGACAGGCGCTCGACACTGCGTGATCCGAACGAACCGGTCCGCAGTACGCCGTCGATCCCGCCCGCGGTGAGCATCGCGTCCTCGGGCTGGTCGACGGTGACCAGTGGCACCGTGATGCCCTCGGCGCGGAACAGTTCGACCAGCCACTTGAGGTAGGTCGAATCGTTGCCGAAGGCCCCGTACTCGTTCTCCACCTGCAGGAGCAGGACCGGTCCGCCCTGATCCACCTGCAGAGGGCGCACGATCCGCAGTACCTCGCTCAGGTACTCGCCCACCGCGGCGAGGTACTGCGGCTCGTACCGGCGCACCCCCACTCCTGGCTGCCGGAACAGCCAGGCGGGGAGGCCGCCGTTGTCCCACTCGGCGCAGATGTACGGGCCGGGCCGGACGATCGCGTGCAGACCCGCTTCGGCGACCCGGCGCAGGAACAGCTCGAGATCGAGCATCCCGGTGGTGTCGAAGACACCGCGCCGGGGTGAGTGCGCGTTCCACGGGACGTAGGTCTCGATGGTGTTGAGACCCATCAGCCGCGCCTTCTCGATCCGGTCCGCCCACTGGTCCGGATGGATCCGGAAGTAGTGCAGCGCACCGGACAGGATGCGGAACGGCTTCCCGTCGAGCAGGAACTCGGACTCACCGATTGCGAAGTCTGACATCATTTCCTTTCAGCCGTTGACCTGGAAACCCTGCTGATTGCCGTAGGCAACCAGAGCGTCCTGCCAGGACTTCAATCCGTCGTCCAAGCTGCTTTTCGCCTGATACGACTTGCCGACGGTGTCACCGAAGATGCTGTTCGCGTAGAGCTGGTAAGGCAAGTAGCTCCAACCGGGAGCGACGGTACCCGCGGCACCGGTCAGCACCTGGTTGATCTCCTGGCCACCGAAGTATGCGCTCTTCTTGCCGACGAACTCCGGCGCCTTCAGGTCGGCCGTGGTGGCGGGGAAACCGCCGCTGGCCAGGAAGGTCTTCACGCCGTCACCGTTGTTGAGCCAGCGGACGAATCCGGCCGCGAGCGCGGGGTTCTGGCTCTGCTTCAGCACGGACTGCGTGCTGCCGCCGTTCTCGGCCGTGACCGGCTGACCGTCGTACGTCGGCATCGGGGCGACCCGCCACTTGCCGGCGCCGGCCTTGACCGAGGACTCCATCACACCGGGCATCCAGGCGCCGGTGGGCAGCGTGGCGATCGTGCCGTCGCCGAGTGCCTTGAACCACGCGTCGGACCAGCCGGGAATGCTGGACACGAGTCCACCCTGAACGAGCTGGTTCCACTCGGCGGTCCACTTCTTGGCGCCGTCGTCGGCCAGGTTGATCGTGACGTTCTTGCCGTTCGTGGTGAACGGCTTGCCACCGGCCTGCCAGATCATGCTGGTCGTGAAGCCCGCGTCACCGCTGTCGTTGGTGATGAACTTCTTCGGGTCGGCCTGGTGCAGCTTCTTCGCCGCGGCGACGTACTCGTCCCAGGTCTTCGGCACGGTCAGGCCGTACTTGTCGAAGACCTCCTTGTTGTAGAACAAGGCCATCGGGCCGGAGTCCTGCGGCAGCCCGAAGAGTCCGTCACCGGCGTGGACGGCGGTCCAGGTCGACGGCGTGTACGCCGACTGGAACTGGTCGAACCCGTACTGCCGCAGGTCGACCAGCGAGCCGGGCAGCGCGAACTGCGGCAGCGCCTGGTACTCGATCTGCGCGACATCGGGAGCACCCGAACCGGCCTTGATCGTGTTCTGCAGCTTGGTGTAGTGGTCGTTGCCGGTTCCGGCGTTGACGTAGTTCACCTTGACGTTCGGGTACGCCTTCTGGAACGCGTCCACCTGCGCCTGGGCGGACGGCGTCCAGCTCCAGTAGGTGATGGTGCCGCCCTTTTGCAGCGCCTCGTCGACAGCCGCGGGCGAGCCCTTGGCGCTGTCGCCGCCTCCTCCGGTGCCGGAGTCCTTGCTCGATCCGCAGGCGACCAGAACCAGCGACATCGCTGCGATCATGGCGCCGGCGGCCACCAACTTACGGGTGGTTGACTTCATGGCCTTCCCTTTCACTGTTTTACGCTCGCGCCCACTGCTGGTTCGGCTGGCCGGTGCAGGCCTTCAGCTGAACCTGCGAACCGTTCGCTGTTCCGGCGGCCTGCAGGCAGAGCGCCGGGTTGTTGATGCTGGAGATCGACTTGTCGTCGTTGAGCTGCCAGGTCTGGTTGATGGCACCCATGCAGTCTGTGATGACGACCGAGCTGTCGGCGCCCGGCGTCACACACTTGTCGGCGTACACGGTGAGCTGCTTGTCGGCGGTCAGGTTGAAGCTCTGGTTGCCGCCACCATTGCAGTCCCACAGGTCGAGCGCCGTACCGTTGGTGGTCGAGAAACCCGGTACGTCGACGCAGCGGTTGCTCTCGACTCCGCGCAGCGGCTCACCTGGCGGGGCCGGCGGCAACGTGTTGACCGGTTCCTTCTTGAGCAGGCCCCAACCCCACTGCAGCTGGGCCAGACCGCTGGCGCTGTTGACCTTCAGATCGCGTTCGCTGACCTGAGTGGTCATCGAGTACGAGTCACCGTTGCGCAGACCGGGCCAGTACACGATGCCCATCCGCTGTGCCCGGGCGGTCTCGGTCAGGGCACCCAGGTACGCCGTGGAGGTGTTCCCCTCGTGATTGCCGTAATTCAGGCCGATCGTCATCGGGGAACCGGCCTCGTCAATGATCGTGCGCCAGCCGTACTCGCCGATCCGCGGCCGCAGGTTCGCGAGCCAGGCGGCCTCGGTGGTGTCGGACGCCCAGAAGCCGTAGAAGTGCAGCGACAGCAGCGTGCCCTTCAGTTCGGGCGCAGCGCCGACCGCGGTGACGTTGTCGTTGTAGCCGGTACCGGAGATGACCAGCCGTCCGCGGGGCACATCCGAGTGCCGGTCGGCCCAGGACGAGGCGAGCGAGATCCAGTCCGGCGCCGAGTAGCCGAACGGTTCGTTCATCGGCTCGAAGTAGACCTTCGGGTTCTTCCGGTACGCCTTGAAGACGGTGTCCCACATCGCGGTGAAGGCGGCGGTGTCGTCGACCCGGCCGTCCTTGGCGTTGTCGGCCTCCCAGTAGCTCAGGATGACCTTGAAGCCTTGATCGGTGGCCGCGTCGATGGCGGCGCGGTAGGACGACCACCAGTTCGTCCCGACGCTGGACGGGTTGATCGGCAGCCGGATGGTGTTCGCGCGCAGCTCGTTGCGGAACTCGGTGAGGATGCCGGTCGACTTCCGGTACGTCGTCCAGTAGCTGTCCGCCGTACTGAGTCCCGACGGCACGACCTCGTCGTCGGCGTAGTTGTCGCGCGGGTCGGCCCAGTTCACGCCACGGAAGTCGGCGGTGTTGGGCTTGGGTGGCGTTGCGGCCGCGGGAACCGTGAGGGTGGCGGCGACGGTGGCGAGGGCCACGGCCGCCCGCCAGAGGGTGGATTTCATCGGACTCCTATCACTTGATACTTCCGGCACTCAGGCCGGATTGCCAGAAGCGCTGGAGCAGCAGGAACGCCACGACGAGTGGCACGATGGTCAGCAGCGAGCCGGTGATGACCAGGTTGTAGATCGGGTTGGCGCCGACTCCGGTGGCCTGGTTGTTCCACTGGGTCAGACCGACCGTGAGCGGGTAGAGGCTCGGTTTGCTGAGCATGATCAGCGGCAGGAAGTAGTTGTTCCAGGTCGCCACGACCGCGAACAGCAACACCGTCACCACACCAGGCGCGAGCAGTCGCAAGGCCACGGTGGCGAAGATTCGTACTTCGCCCGCACCGTCGATGCGGGCCGCTTCCAGCAGCTCGACCGGGATCGCCTCGGAGGCGTAGACCCACATCAGGTACAGGCCGAACGGGCTGATCAGGGACGGGATGATGATCGCCCACACGGTGTTGGTGAGACCGAGCTTCGAGAACAGCAGGAACGTCGGTACGGCGAGCGCCGTACCGGGGATCGCGATCGCGCCGAGCAGTACGGCGAAGACTGCGCGTCGCCCGGCGAACTTGTACTTCGCCAGTCCGTAGCCGGCCGCGGTCGCGAGCAACGTGGCCCCGCCGGCCCCGACGACGACGTACAGGAGGGTGTTTCCCAGCCAGCGCAGGAAGATGCCGTTGTTGTAGGTCAGCGTCTGCTTGATGTTGGCGAACAGCGCGAAGCTGTCACCGAACCACAGACCGGGCGTGGACAGCAGGTCGTCCTGGGTCTTGGTCGCGCTGATCACCAGCCAGACGAGCGGTACCAGGGTGTAGATCAGGTAGAGCACCATCAACCCGGTCAACAGACGCGACGGCTTTGACTTGGTCACAGTGCCTCCCGGGACCCGCGGAGCTGGACGATGTACGCGATGATCGCCGTCAGGACGCCCATCACGATCGCCACCGTGGCGGAGTAGTTGAACTGCTGGCCGGCGAACGAGAGGTTGTAGGCGTACATGTTGGGCGTGTAGTACGTCGTGATCACGTTCGGCGCGAGGGTGCGCAGGATGTTCGGTTCGTTGAAGAGCTGGAAGCTGCCGATGATCGAGAAGATCGTGGCGATCACGATCGCTCCGCGCAGGGCGGGCAACTTGATCGCCCGCACGGTCCGGATCGCACCGGCGCCGTCGATCGCGGCCGCCTCGTACAACTCACCGGGGATCGTGCGCAGCGCCGAGTAGAAGATCAGCATGTTGTAGCCGACGAACTCCCAGGTGACGATGTTGGCGATCGACGGCAGCATCCAGGAACCGCTCAGCGGCTGGATCACGGTGGTTCCGAACAGGTCGTTCAGATCCGCGGCCAGGCCGAAGGTGTCGCCGTACAGGAAGCCCCACATCAGGACGGCGACCACGCCCGGTACGGCGTACGGCAGGAAGATGACGATCCGGAAGAAGCCCGCACCGCGCAGCCGGGCGCTGTCGATCGCCAGCGCGGAGAGCAGCGCGAGGACGAGCATCACCGGGACCTGCACGACCAGGAACACCAGCACCCGGCCGGCCGACTCCCAGAACTTCGGGTCCCGCAGCACCTCGGTGTAGTTGTCCAGGCCGACGAACACCGTGCCGCCGAAGAACGCCTGGTCCCGGTACAGGCTCAGATACACCGCGTATCCGATCGGGGCGAGAAACGTGAGTGCGAAGACGGCCAGGAACGGGCCGACGAAGACCCAGCCTTTCGCCTCTTGCCGCCGCGACATCGCGTCGACCTCCTGATGATTGTTGACGTTAACACCGACGGCGGGGACGCTAGCTTGTTAACGTCAACATGTCTAGAGTGTGGCTTTCAACAGGCGGACGGAGGGGTGGAAATGCGCAGGCGAGGACCCTCGATCGCCGACGTGGCGCGGCTGGCCGGCGTCTCCGGACAGACCGTGTCCCGGGTCGCCAACGACCGGCCGAACGTCGACACCGCCACCCGCGACCGGGTGCTGGCCGCCATGCGCGAGGTCGGTTACCGGCCGAACAGCGCCGCTCGCGCGCTGCGCAACGGCCAGTTCCGCAACATCGGGGTGATCGTCTTCGAACTGTCCAGCTTCGGGAACACCCGCACGTTCAACGCCGTCGGTCAGGCCGCCACGGCGGCCGGCTACGCGATCAACCTGATCCCGCTGCTCGACGCCGACCAGGGCAAGGTGACCGGCGCGTTCACCCGGCTCCAGGAGCAGGCGGTCGACGGCATCATCATCCTGATCGAGGCCCATCAGCTCGACGAGGCCGAGATCCACCTGCCCGAGGGCCTCCCGGTCGTGGTCGTCGACTCCAGCGCGCACTACGACTACCCGATCGTGGACACCGATCAGGCGCAGGGTGCGCGGATCGCGACCGAGCACCTGCTGGATCTAGGGCACGAGACCGTCTGGCATCTCGGCGGCCCGCCCACCTCCTTCGCGGCGACTCGTCGTCGCCGTTCCTGGGAGGAAACCCTGGCTGCGCGTGGGTGTCCGGTCCCGCCGCTGCTGGTCGGTGACTGGTCGGCCGCGTCCGGGTACGCCGTCGGTCGCCAACTGGCCGCGGATCCGGCGGTCACTGCCGTCTTCGCCGCGAACGACGAGATGGCGCTCGGCCTGCTCCGCGCACTCCATGAGGAAGGACGTGAGGTTCCGGGTGACGTGAGCGTGGTCGGCTTCGACGATCAGGAGTCCTCCGCCCAGTTCTGGCCGCCGCTCACCACGATCCGCCAGTTCTTCCCGGAGGTCGGCCGCCGAGCGGTGGAGGCGTTGATCGCCGAGCTCGGGGTCGAGGAACACCACCATCGCCCGGTCAGCGTTCCGACCGAACTTGTCATCCGCGCCAGCACTGCGCCACCACGGGCCGGGTGACGCTCAGGCGTGGGTCACGCGCAAGTTCGCGTACTCGCCGATCATCGGAGCCATCTGGCGCAGGCCGAGTTTGCCGCCGGCCAGCGGATGCTCGTCGTACCACTCGAAGCTGACCAGGTCGTTGACGGCGAATGTGATCAGCCCGCGGCGTACCGACAGCTTCATCCGGTACGGGCCTTGCGCGTCCGCCACCGACGGCAGTGGGTCGGGGCCCTGGGCAACGAGCTGGAAGCCGTGGCTCTTGCGCAGGTTGCAGGTGTGGAAGGCGCGCTCGTCCGGCCAGCGGCGGCGGAAGTAGGAGACGTGGTAGGTGTCGAGATCGCCGTGGTGGTACTGCTCGTACGGGCCGGTGCGCGGCGCGAGGTCGAACAGGTCCTCGCCGTAGCGGCCTGCCGCGTGGAAGAACAAGATGCACAGACCCGGCTCGCGAATCGGCCAGAAGTCCCACTCCACCACGACATCGGCCGGGAAGTCCTCCGGGCACCAGAGGACGACGTTCGCATCCTGGCCGTCGTCCGGCGAGCGCGTGCTCTCCAGCCGCAGCCGGCCCATCGGGAACGAGACAGCGCCGTCGCCCTCGAGCCGGAAACCGGCCAGATCGTCGGCCGCCGCCAGCGGGTTGTTGTACAGCACCCGCGGCAGCCTACGTCACCGGAACGCCCAAGGCCGGCTTCGTATGCGCTTCTCACCATGAGCCGGTACGACGTTGTGCACAGGTCAGCCACGTGCGCTGCCGGACGGTGGTTGAGGGGTGCTCAAGGTGCGGTGGTCGGGGCGACGTTGAGCACGGCTCGACCGTCTCGGTGGGGGCCGGATGGTCGGTGGGTGCTCAAGGTGACCGCCGGCCCGCGATCGCGCTCCCGCGGATGTCTGGCCCCGTTAGTCGGAACGGAATCGGCGCCTGGACCCGAAAATCCTCCGACTAACGCAAGACCTCGAGCCTCACGCACCCCAGCCACAGCCCGTCAGCCCCAGACGACGTGAAGCCGCGGTCACCGGCCTCGCCAACCAGCCCAGCCTCCCGCGTGGCCCGCCCTCTGGTTTTGGTCGGCCGCCTTTGGTGGTCGAGTCCGGGGTACAGGCGCGAAAGGACTCGGCCGGGGACGTGCGCTGTGGCTGATCGCCGCTTCCGGCCGACTAAGAAGACAGTGTGGCTGGGCGACGCGGTGGCTGGGGTGGGTGGTGCGGTCGGTGACCGCCTGCAGGTTGCTTGGGGTTGCCGGGCTGTGGTTGCGGTGCGGGAAAGAGACCGGCTACCGGCTGATCCACGCCTCACGCACGCCCGTGCTGCCGATCGCGCGTTAGCCGGTACTTTTTTTGCGTATATCGCCCCAAAATTGCCGACCAACGCGACCTCCGCGGCTCAACGTCCGACGATCCGGAGACCACGTCTGCGGGTTCTTCCGACGTTGCGGCCACGGGACCCCGGATACCGCAGAGGCAAGCCTTAGAACCGGCATTGCGGGAACGCCGGCAGCTGGTTGCGGGTCGGAGCGGGTCTGTTCGAGTGTGATCGGTTGGTGGTCGGTGCGCTCGGCGCAGGAGAGCATGGCCGGATGACCATTGCTCGGCGCTGGCAGGCGCTGGATCCGGCGGTCCGGGCTGAGGCTCTGGAGTGTGCGCGCGAGCGGAGCGGGGTGCCGGACATCGACCGGCGTGAGGTGTGGGCGTCGCGTGCGTCGGAGGCGGTGGTTGAGCGGGCTGCGGCGAATCGCTCTCGGCCGTGGCCGCAGACGTTGTTGTCGGACTTCGCTCGCTACTGGCGGGACGGGGTGCGGACGGCGTACGAGGGTCCGGTGGGGGAGCGGCTGCGGCGGACGAGTGCGGCGGTGCAGGCTGCTGTGCTGACTGCGGATCAGCAGTACGTCGACGAGGCCGCCGACGGGTTGTTGTTGCTGTGCGAACAGACGACCTGGTGCTGGGCTGCGCATGAGTCGTTCGCGACGGCTCGGGGTGAGGTCGTGGCGGATCCCAGTACGCCGTACCTCGATCTGGGGGCCGCGGAGACGGTGGAGGTGCTGGCATGGGCTGACCTCGTGCTCGGGCCGGCGTTGGATGCGCGCGTGCCGGGTCTGCGCCGGCGGTTGCGGGACGAGGCCGATCGGCGGGTACTGCGGCCGTTCCTCGAGGACCGGCGTTGGCACTGGCTCGGACTCGACGGTCACCTGCACAACTGGAACCCGTGGATCCACGGGCATGTCCTGGCCGCGGCGCTGTTCCTGGAGGACGACCCGGTACGGCGGGGGCAGGTGGTCGACCTGGTTGTCGATGGGCTCGACCGGTATCTGCGCGCGCTGCCGGCCGACGGTGGTTGCGACGAAGGTTACGCGTACTGGTGGAACGGGCCGGCGCGGTTGGCGTCGGCACTCGAGTTGCTCGACCGGATCACGCTGGGCGCGCTGGATCCTTGGTCTGTCGAGCCGTTGGCCGAGCTCGCCCGGTATCCGCAGCGGATGGCGTTGGGTGACGGCTGGTACGTGAATGTCGGTGATGGCCCGGCCCGGCCGAACCCCGACCAACCGTGGGATGTGTTGCACCGCTGGGGTCGCCGGATTGGCGATCGGGAGGTGATGGCTCAGGCGGCCGCACACCGCGATCAGGCGGCGGCCGTCGTCGGTCTCGGACGAGCCTTGGTCGCATTGGTCGACGACGAGTGGTTGCAGGCGACCGTCGTACCGCTGCCGTTGCCTCGCTCCAGTTGGCTGCCTGAGGTGCAGTTGCTGGTGACTCGGCAGGAGGGTGGTTCCACCGCGGGGTGGACGCTTGCCGTGAAGGGTGGGCACAACGACGAGAACCACAACCACAATGACGTGGGCTCGTTCATCGCCGCGCTTGATGCGGTGCCGGTGCTGATCGATCTCGGGCAGCCGACGTACACCGCGATCTCGTTCTCGGATCGCCGGTACGAGCAATGGGCGGTCCGAAGCGAATGGCACAACGTGCCGGTGGTTGACGGCCGCGAACAGGAGGCAGGTTCGCAATGGCGGGCGGCAGAGTTCGCCGTACAGGGCAATGGCGTCGACGTTGATCTGTCGGATGCTTATCCCAGCGGGAGTCTTCGCCGGGTGGTGACATTGGATCGGTGCGTCCGGGTTGTTGACACCTGGGCTGCGGGGAGCGAGGTCGTCGAACACTTCGTGATTGCCGGACAGCCGGTCGCGCACGAGCCTGGCCGCCTCGTGGTCAAGACGCTCGGTGGCAGCATTGCCGAACTGCAGTGGGACGCCCGTCTCGGTACCGGGGAGCTGTCGCGGCGTGTTGTTGACGACGAGTTGTTGCAGGGGGTGTGGGGTTCTGCCGTCCATCGCCTGATCCTTGCGGCAGGCAACAATCGATTCGAACTGACGGTGACCTGATGACGGATGCTCGCTTCACTGGACTGACCCGCGACTCCTGGGCCGCGGTTGCCGATCAGCTGCTGCTGTCGTTGCGCGGTTGGGCCTCGCCCGATCATGCGCGGATCGACCTGCCTGGACCGCAGAGTGCGTACGGGCCCGACAGTGATTCGCTGGAGGCCTTCGCGCGATCCTTCCTGCTGGCGGCGATCCGGCTGAAGGGGGAGGACGGCAAGGATCCGCACGACCTCGCGGGGTGGTACGCCGAGGGTCTGCGGGTCGGCACAGGGCCGCAGGGGTGGCCGCGGCCCGACCAGCTCGGGCAGGCCAAGGTGGAGGCCTGCTCGATCGCGCTCGGCCTGCACCTCAGTCGACCATGGTTGTGGGACCGGCTCGACGATCGCGATCGTGCGCAGATCGTTGCCTGGCTGGCGACCGTGGTCGGCGAGCAGTATCCGCCGATCAACTGGGTCTGGTTCCAGATCGTCGTGGAGACGTTCCTGAAGTCGGTCGGTGGACCCTGGTCCCGCGACGACATCGAGAGCGGCCTCGCCGTACACGAGTCCTTGTACCGCGGCCACGGCTGGTACGCCGACGGTCCGGAGCGAGCGTTCGACCACTACAACGGCTGGGCGCTGCACGTCTATCCGTTGCTCTGGGCATCGATGGATCCCGGGCTCAGCGACGTGAAGCTGCAGGACGCGTGGCGGGACCGGTTGTCGGAGTTCCTCGACTCGACGGTGCACCTGATCGGCGCCAACGGTTCGCCGCTGGTCCAGGGTCGCAGTCTGACCTACCGCTTCGCTGCCGCGGCACCGCTGTGGATGGGCGCGATCACCGGTGCCACCGAGCTCGCGCCCGGTGTCCTGCGTCGCGCGAGTTCGGGAATCCTCAAACACTTCCTCGATCACAAGGTCCCCGACGAGCGCGGGTTGCTCACCCTCGGCTGGTACGGCGAATGGCCGGCGATCGCGCAGTCGTACTCCGGCCCGGGCTCGCCGTACTGGGCGGTGAAAGGCATGCTCGGCCTGATGCTCCCGGCCGATCATCCGGTGTGGACCGCGGCCGAGAAACCCTTACCTGTCGAGGATTCGGACTTCACCCGCGAGATCGCGGAGTCGGGCTGGCTGGTCAGCGGAACGCGGTCGGACGGGATCGTGCGGGTCGTGAACCACGGCACCGACCACTCTGTCCCCGGCGACGAACGCGCCGACTCACCGCTGTACGCCCGCCTCGGGTACTCGACCCACACCATGCCGCCACTCAGTACGCCGTACTGGGCGCAGCCGCTCGAGAACAGCGTCACGATCGTGCACCCCGAACTCGGCCTCGCCCACCGCAACGGCTTCACCGCCGTCACCCCGAACTCGTCGATCGCCTCGCTGCACTGGGTCCGAACCGCCGACGACAACAGCCCTGAACATGGCTCAGGACGCGGGGGAGCGGTCGTGGCCGGGCCCGTTGTCGCGATGACCTCGGTGCTTCGCGGCAGTCACGAAGTACGGGCCGTGCGCATCGATCCGGACGCCGAGCTCGAGCCCGGTTGGCAGATCGAATTCTCCGGCTGGCCCCTCACAGCCGACACCGAACCTACTGCCGAACAGGCTGCCGAAATCCGCACCGGCGCGCTGGTGTCATCCGTCCGGGGCCTTACCACCCAAGACATTCGGCGGACCGACCAGACCGATGCTCTCGGCAACCACACGGCCATCCCGTTCGCGCGGGCGACCGCCGTACCGGGTGCGTTGTACGTCGCCATCGTCTCCCTGGCCGGTGGTGATCCGGAGCCGCTGCCCGATGTACAGGTGGAAGGTGACCGCGTTCTGGTGGCGTGGTCGGACGGTGTCAGCGAGGTATTGACGAGTCCCGGATGACGAGTTCGGGGACGATGAGGACTCGTTGGGGTGGGCGGCGGCGGCCTTCGGTGAGACGGGCGACCATCTGCTCGACGGCGGTGCGGCCGACGACGGGTTTTGGCGGGCGGATCGCGGTCAGGGCTGGCTCGACGAGGTGGGCGATCTCGTCGTCGTAGGAGACCAGGGCCAGGTCGCCAGGAATGCTGATGCCCTGTTCGGCGCAGTACTGGGCGACCGCCATCGCGTCGGGATCGGAGTGCACGACGAGGGCGGTCGTGCCGGCCGAACGGCAGCGGTCGAGGACGTGCGCGACGATGTCGCGGTGGCGCGGCTGGTCCATGTTCACCGACTCGCGGATCACCAGGTCGGGCGAGATGCCGAGGTCCTGGCAGACCAGGGCCCACCCGGCGGCCAGGTGTGCGGAGGTCGGACTGCCCTTTGACAGCAGCAGCGCGAGATTGCGGTGGCCTTGGGCATACAGATGCCGTACGGCGATCTCGACGCCGAGAGCGTGGTCACTGCGGACCCATTCGACCTGGTGCTGGGTCGGTGTCCAGCGCGGTGGCTGCCGCTCGACGAGGATCACCGGTACCGGGAGTTTGGAGATCCAGTCGATCATCTCGCCGACGTCCTCACCCTCCAGGTTCGGCGCGAGCAGCAGGCCCTGGACCTGTTGGGCCTCGATCAGCCGGATGATCTGCCGACGGTCCTCGGCCCAGTCATAACTCGAGCCACGCAGCTGGATCGCGACGCCCAGAGCGGCGGCCGCCGAGCGGGCTCCGCCGACGATCGGCGGCCAGTAGTAGTCGAGTGACGGCACGACCATGCCGATGGTGAACCGAGGCGTGGCCGCGGTACGGCGCCGTGCCACCGGCGCGAGCTCGGTCGGGAGCGTCGCGCCGCCGTGCACCTTGGTCAGCAGGTTCTGGGCGGCCAGCGCGGAGATGTCGCGCCGGATGGTCAGCTCGCTGACGCCGAACAGTTCCGCGAGCTCGCGGACCCGGACCGAACCGTGCCGGCGCAGTTCGTCCATCACCCGCTCGTGGCGTTGGACCCCGAACAACCGATCCTCTGACACCCGCCTCACCCCGATGTTCGAGTCTGAATGTTTCCGATCAAGCCTGTACGAGCCGTAGAGGAGCTGAACACTCTGGTCATCTCATGTTCACATGACAGCAACGGTAACCGCTTACCGCCATGAGGCGCTGGTCGTCATGGATCGCGAGGTGTTCGCTGCGCATTTCGACGAGACCCGGCTCGAGCGACTGGCCGCCTTGGTGGCGCTACCCGATCCGATCTGGACCGACGAACTCGACTCGCCGCAAGCGCGGGAACGGCTGGCGACCGCCGAGCTGCTCGTCACCTCCTGGGGTGCGCCCCGGCTGACGGCGGAGCGGCTGGCGGCGGCACCCAAGCTGCAGGCGGTCTTTCACGCGGCCGGGAGCATCCGGTCGGTGGCCGACCACAGCCTGTGGAGTCGCGATCTCGTGGTGACCAGCGCCGCCGACGCGAACGCCGTCCCGGTCGCGGAGTACACGCTGGCCGCCGTCATCTTCGCCGGGAAGAAGGCACCGTTCCTCGCGGCCGATGCCAGTACGGCGTACCAGGGCTGGTCCCGCCCGCAGGGCTTCGGGGACCTCTCGAACTTCCGGCGCACGATCGGCGTCGTCGGCTTCTCGCGGATCGGCCGCCGGGTCGTGGACCTGCTGCAGACCCTGGAGGGCGCGACCGTCCTAGTCGCCGATCCGCATGCCGACCCGGCCGCCGTGGCGGCGGCCGGCGCACGTCTCGTGGATCTCGGCGAGCTGCTGTCCCGGGTCGACGTACTGACCTTGCACGCGCCGGAGCTACCCAGCACGCGGCAGATGATCGGCGCGGCCGAGCTCGCACAGTTGCCGGACTACGCGACGGTGGTCAACACGGCGCGGGGGAGTCTGGTCGACTCTGCGGCGCTCGCAGCGGAGTGCCGCACCGGCCGGCTGTTCGCGATCCTCGACGTGACCGACCCCGAGCCGCTGCCGGTCGAGTCCCCGCTGCGGGCGGTCCGGAACGTGATGGTCACCCCGCACATCGCCGGTTCGCTCGGCACCGAGATTCATCGCCTCACCGATCACATGCTCGCCGAGCTCACCCGCTGGGTGGCCGGTGAACCCGTCCACGGCCGGATCACGGCCGACGCTTTCCCACTGACTGCCTGAAGGAGATCGTTGTGAGGCGACACCTCGTCACCACCCTGGCCGGCGCGGCAGCGCTGGCGCTGCTCACCGCCTGCGGAGGCGGCTCACCGGAGCCGGCCGCCGACGGGCCGCAGACCATCAAGGTCGCGCTCTGGAACTACGCCACCACGCCGGAGTTCAAGGCGATCATCGACGGCTTCCAGGCGGCCAACCCCGAGATCAAGGTCGAGCCGGTGGACATCCTCGCCGACGACTACGCCGAGAAGGTCACCACGATGCTCGCCGGTGGCGACACCACCGACGTACTGACGATGAAGAACGTCATCGACTACTCGCGGTTCGGCACGCGCGGACAGCTGCTGCCGCTCACCGACCAGGCGGCCAAGCTCGACCCGGCGAAGTACTCGGGGCTGAAGGCCTACGACCTAGACGGCAAGTACTTCGCGCTGCCCTACCGGCAGGACTTCTGGGTGCTGTACTACAACAAGACCCTGCTGAAGCAGGCCGGTGTGCCCGAGTCCAAGCTGCAGAACCTGAGCTGGGCCGACTACGCCACCTTGGCCAAGAGCCTGACCAAGGGCGACGGAGCAAACAAGGTGTACGGCGCCTACCAGCACACCTGGCGCTCGATCGTGCAGGCGACGTCCGCGGCACAGACCGGCGGCAACCTGCTGGGTGGCGACTACAACTTCATGAAGGACCAGTACGCGATGACGCTGGGGTTGCAGCAGGACGGCGCACTGTTGCCGTGGGCAACTGCGTCGAGCCAGAAGGTCTCTTACAACACGATGTTCTCCACCGGCAAGGCGGCGCTGCTGCCGATGGGGACCTGGTACGCCGCGACCCTGCTGGCCGACGCCAAGGCGGGTAAGACGAAGGTCGAGTGGGGAGTGGCGCCGCTGCCGCAGCGCGCCGCCGACGGGAAGGTGACCAGCTTCGGTTCGCCGACCGCGTTCGCCGTGAACAAGAAGTCCAAGCATGCCGAGGCTGCGAAGAAGTTCGTCGAGTGGGCGTCGAGTGAGGCCGGTGCGACCGCGGTGGCCAAGGCCGGTGTCACGCCGTCGCTGCAGAGCCAGCAGATCCTCGACACGTACTTCGCGCTGCCGGGCGTGCCGAGCGACGCGGTGGCCAAGAAGGCGTTCAAGCCGGACAACGTCGTACTGGAGATGCCGATCAGCGACAAGTCCTCCGACGTCGACCAGATCCTGACCGAGGAGCACGAGCTGATCATGACCGGGCAGAAGTCGCTCGACGACGGCCTGGCCGAGATGTCCAAGCGGGTCAAGAACGAGGTCGGCTGAGCTGTGACCACCACCCGCAGCCGGACCTGGGTCGGCTGGAGTTTCATCCTGCCGAACTTCCTCGGGTTCGCCGCGCTCACGCTCGTCCCGGTGATCGCCTCGCTCGCGTTGTCCTTCCTGGACTGGGATTCGTACAGCACACCGCGCTGGGTCGGGCTGGACAACTTCGAGCGGATGATCCACAACGACAACTTCTGGACCGCACTGGGCAATACGGTGTACTACGCGGTGGGGCACGTGCCGCTGACTCTGGCGGCCGCGCTGGGGTTCGCCGTACTGCTGAACCAGAAGCTGAAGGGTGTGCGGTTCTTCCGGACCGCACTGTTCTTCCCTTACATCACCTCGCTGGTCGCGGTGGCGGTCGTCTGGAACATGTTGCTCAGCCCGGAGCAAGGACCGGTGAACCAGTTCCTGCGGGCGATCGGCATCGACCAGCCGCCGGGGTGGACCACCTCGACGACCTGGGCGATGCCGGCCGTCATCGTGGCGAGTGTCTGGCGTGACCTCGGATACTACCTGATCCTCTACCTGGCCGGGTTGCAGACGATTCCCGCCGAGCTCTACGAGGCGGCTCAGGTGGACGGCGCGACCGGCTGGCAACGGTTCCGGTACATCACCGTGCCGGGGCTGCGGCCGACCACGTTCTTCGTGCTGATCATGCTGACGATCTCGAGTTTCAAGGTGTTCGACCTGATCCAGGTGATGACCGAGGGCGGTCCGGGCCGGGCCACCCTGGTGCTGTCCCAGGTGATCTACCGCGAAGGCATCGTGCAAGGCCGGTTCGGCTACTCGTCCGCGGTGTCGATGGTGCTGTTCGTGATCGTGCTGACCATCACCGTCGTCCAGTTCCGCCTGCAACGAAGGAGCGAGGCATGACGGCGTCAGTACGGCGGGGACTCGCCTACGTGCTGCTGGTCGCGTTGTCGGTGGCGGTGCTGGTGCCGTTCGCCTGGATGGTGTCGTCGTCGCTGAAACTCGACGCCGAGGTCTTCTCGGTGCCGGTGCGCTGGATCCCGGCCGAGTTCCATTGGAGCAACTTCGCGACCATCTGGGAGCGGATCCCGCTGCTCACCTACCTGCGGAACTCGGTCTTCCTCAGCATCACGATCACCGCGTTGCAGGTGCTGACCGGCAGTTTCGCGGCGTACGGGTTCGCCAAGGTGCGCTTCCCCGGCCGGGACGTGCTGTTCCTGGCCTACATCGCGACGATCGCGGTGCCGTGGCAGGCATACATGGTGCCGCAGTACGTGATCATGCAGAAGGCGGGTCTGGTGAACACGCACCTGTCGCTGATCCTGCTGCAGGCGTTCAGCGCGTTCGGGGTGTTCCTGATGCGCCAGTACTACCTGACGATTCCCGACGAGCTGAGTGAGGCCGCGCGACTCGACGGGTTGAACGAGTACGGGATCTGGGCACGGATCATCCTGCCGTTGTCGAAGCCGGCGCTGGCGAGCCTGGCCCTGCTCACCTTCGTCAACACGTGGAACGACTACATGGGCCCGTTCATCTACCTGACCGACAACAGGTTGTGGACGATTCAGCTCGGCCTGCGCTCGTTCGTCGGCCTGTACGACGCCGAGTACGCGATGATCATGACCGGCTCGGTGCTGTCGGTGCTGCCGATCCTGGTGATCTTCCTGCTCGGCCAGAAGTACTTCGTGCGCGGTATCGCGACGAGCGGGCTGAAGTGATGGCGTCGCCGCTGGCGCGGGTGAATGTCCGGGCGGATCTCTGGGAGACGCTGTGGTCGTTCGCACACCGGGTCCTCGCGGTCAATCTGCTGCTGGCGCTTGCCGGTGCACCTTTGATGCTGGCACTCGGGGCGGTTGCCGAGCCGTGGCGCTATCCCGTGTTCTTCGGGGTGCTGGCCTTACCGCTGGCACCGGCCGTCGCGGCTGCCTTCGGGTACTACGCCGACGACGACCCGCGTCCGCCGTTGACGAGGTTGTTCCGCCTGATGCGGTCGCGCGCTCGGCGTTCGCTGCTGATCGCGGTCGTCGCGGGCGGCCTGAGCGGGGTACTGGTCACGGACATCAAGGTGCTGGCGAAGTCGCTCCCGGCCGCGGTGCCGCTGCTCGCCGTGTTGCTGCTGCTGATTGCTGTTGGTGCACTCAACGCTCTCGCTCTGGTTGGAACGCCTGTGCGGCTCGCCCTCTACAGCGCGGTGCGCGGGTGGGGGTTGAGTCTGTTGTCACTTGGCGTCCTTGGCGTGGTGGTGGTGATTGTCAGTCAGGCGCCGCTGGTAGGGCTCGCGACCTTGCCGGGATGCGCCCTGTGGGTCGTGCACACGAACACTCAAGCCCAGCTCGCTCGAATTGTGAGGAGAACCGGATGAGAATTTTCAGACCACTCGCTGTGCTCGCCGCCGCCCTGGCCGTGCTCAGCACGACCGCGGTCGCTGCGCCGGCGGCACCGGCGTACGACTCGTTCCGCCCCGGCAGCGAGTGGAAAGACACGAACGGTCAAGTGATCCAGGCGCACGGTGGACAGGTCGTGCCGTCGACCGATCACCGCGGCCGGCGGATCTGGTACTGGTACGGCGAGGACCGCAGCAAAGGCTACTTCGACAGCCCGGGCGTGCACCTCTATTCGTCGTACGACCTCTATAACTGGAAGGACGAAGGGCTCGCACTGCGGGCAATGAGTTCACCGGACCAGTTCGAGAACGACGCGTACTTCAGCAAGCTGTACAAGAAGTACAGCCCCGCGCAGAAGGACGTCGTCTGGCGGGACCTGTCGACCAACAGCGTCCGCACCGACGGCTGGGCCCGGCCGTCGATCCTCGAGCGGCCGAAGGTGATCTACAACCAGGCCACGCGCAAGTGGATCATGTGGGTGCACTCCGACGGACCGTCCTCACCGACCAGTACGTCGACGTACGCGCGCGCCGAGGCTGGAGTCGCGATCGCGGATTCGCCGAAGGGCCCGTTCCGCTGGATCGATTCGTACCGGCTGAA
This sequence comes from Kribbella sp. NPDC056951, assembly GCF_042674205.1. Classification (NCBI taxonomy): domain Bacteria; kingdom Bacillati; phylum Actinomycetota; class Actinomycetes; order Propionibacteriales; family Kribbellaceae; genus Kribbella; species Kribbella sp. NPDC056951. Next base: position 1,030,304 of record NZ_JBHUQZ010000002.1, on the reverse strand, counting down.
CCGCGTGCCGAGTGATTCGGTGCCGTGGTGCGGTACGTCGTCCGCGTTCGACCCGGCCGGTGGGATGGCGCGGGACATGAGCCTGTTCGTAGATGACGACGGCAAGGCCTACATCATCTACTCGTCCGAAGAGAACCGGACGATGTACATCTCGAAGCTCAACCGTGACTACACCTACCTGTCCGCGCGGCCGGAGAACGCCGTACAGGGCAAGGACTTTGTCCGCACGCTGGCCTGCAACCAGCGCGAGGCGCCCGCGATGTTCAAGTCGGAGGGCCGGTACTACCTGGTGACGTCCGGGGCCACCGGCTGGGACCCGAACCCGGCGCGGTACGCGACCTCCAGCACGATCCTCGGCCAGTACGCCGACCAGGGGAACCCGATCACCGGCCCGGGTGCCGCGAACACCTACCGGTCGCAGAGCACCAACGTGATCCCGATCGATGCCAAACGCAACAAGTTCGTCTTCATGGGTGACCGCTGGACCCCGAACGATCTCGCGAACGCGCCGTACGTCTGGATGCCGATGTCCTTCGGCGAAGGCGGCAGCCTGTCGATCGGCCCGGACCAGGAGTGGAAGCTGGACGACCTCCAGCCCTACCGCCGCTGGACCGTCGAGACGCCGCTACCGGAAAGCCTCCAACTCGGCGACACCAGCAAGCTGCCCACCAAGGTCCAGGTGCGCACAGGCTCGCGGGTGACCTCCGTCGGCGTGACCTGGGACGCCACGAGTGTGGCCAAGCCGGGGACGGCAAGCCTGCGCGGCACACTCGCGGACGGCCGCGCCTTCACCCGCTCGATCGTCGTCGTACCACAAGGCCTGCGGTACGCCGTCAACGCCGGCGGCATCGCCACCACGGACTGGCAGGTGCTCACGCGGGCGGGTTCGCTGCTGAACTCGAGCCCCGAACAACCCCTCGGCACGGACCCAGTCACCGGCCAGACCTGGGGCTACACCGGCGACAGCGCGCCGGCCGGCCCGGCCAACGGCGACCTCTACAGCACCCTGCGCTACGCCAAGAACCACGAGCCCCTCGTCTACACCTTCGGCGGTCTCGCCCCCGGCACCTACACCGTCCACGCCGGCTACTTCGACCCCTGGCCCTGGGCCAACCGCGCCGCCCAGGTAACGATCAACGGCACCGTCGTCGACCAGCAACGACTCTTCACCGCCACCAACGAAGCCGCCGCGTACGACGGCGTCGCAGTAGGCACCGACGGCAAGCTCACCGTCACAATCGCCCCAACCCGCTCACCCGACATCCAGATCAGCTGGCTAATGATCAGCCAGCCGACGTAGTCGAGTCGCCGTCAGCTAACGTCCGAAGATCCGGAGACCATGTGTGCGGGTTTTCGGACGTTGTGGCGGCGTGCGGGGTTAGCGCAGGCGGCGGCGGGGGGTTGGGGTGCTGGCTGGGCTGGGGACGCCGAGGCGGCCTAGGTATTGCTCGAGGGTGAAGGCGGCCATGCCTAGTGCTACTGGGTTGCCCGGGACGGCGGAGGCTTCGACTACTAGGCCGGCCATCGACCCGGGCAACACGTGCGTGGGGAGTTCGTCGCGGACTGCTGGGATGAGCCACTGGCCGATGGCGGATGAGGTCCAGCCGGTGAGGGTCAGGTGCGGGATGTTGAGGAGGTTGACCAGGTCGGCGAGGGCGGCCGCCAGATAATGCGCGGTACGGCGGGCCAGTTCGGTCAGCTCGGGGTCGTCGGCGGCTAGCCCTTGGGCGATTGCGTCGACGAAACCGCGTTGCAGCGGCTGCTTCAGCGCGGAGTGGTTGGGGGCGATCTCGGCCAGGGTCATCTCGAGGCCGTGGACGCCGAGGTAGGCCTCGACGCAGCCGCGTCGTCCGCAGCGGCAGGGGCGGCCGTCCAGTTGCAGGAGGGTGTGGCCCCACTCGCCGGCGTTGTTGGTGGCGCCGCGGATGAGGGTGCCCTCGATCGCGAGCCCGGCGCCGACTCCGGTACCGAGGTTGACCACGGCCATCGTGTCGGTGACGCGGCCGACGCCGAACCACATCTCCGCCAGCGTGATCGCCTTCAGCGGATTGTCGACGTACACGGAGATGCCCAGGCGGTTCTCCAGCAGCTCCTCGATCCGGACGTCGTGCCACTGCCAGTTCGGCGCGAACACCGAGACTCCGGCATCCGGCTGGACCTGGCCCGGCATGCTGACGCCGACGCCGATCAGCTCCGTCCGGCCGGAGTCGACGGTCGCCAGCGCGTTCTCGGTGGCGGTGACGATGCCGTCCACGACGTACGCCGGGTCGTTCTTGTGCTCGTCGAGGGCGATCGCGCTGTGCCCGAGCGGGCCGAGTCCCAGGTCGAACACGGTCGCGTCGACGTAGGTCTCGGCGACATCGACACCGACGATCCGCCCGCGATCCGGGTCGATGCTGAGCCGCTCGTACGGGCGTCCGACGGTACGGCGTTCCACCGTGGCGATCCGCAGTACGCCGGCCGCCAGGAACTCGTTGACCAGCGTCGCCACCGTGGCCGTGCTCAGCCCGGTGTGCCGGGTGAGCTCCTGCCGCGTCGACGGGCCGAGCGTGAACAGCGCGTGGAGAACCTCGAACCGGTTCTCGTTGCGCAGGTCATGGGAGGTCTGTCGTGGCACCAAATCCCCCTCAATCCGTCGGTGGCTCCAGCCGTAGCGTACGCAGTTCAGCCGCTCCAGCGCCGTCAACACCGCGGAGCAGCAAGGTGAGACCCGCCCAACCAGGCGGGATCCAGAGCCGGTCGGGGTCCCCGCCCGAGAACGCGGGCCGATCACCCAGCCAGACGCGGCCGATGCATTCACCGCCGGACCAGCCGGTCACCCGAAGCTGAGTGCCCTCGAACCTCAGCACGTAGCCGGCGTCCGACGCGGGCAGATCCACGTCGAGCCAAGCCTCCTCACCGGCTGCGAGTTCGAGCGGCAGCTCGACAGCGAGGCCAGGGCTGGAGGAGACCGCGAAGGCGGTCAGCAGCTCGTCGTCCTGGGCAGTGCAGGACCACCCGGTCACCGCGGCCAGCGTCAGCAGGTCGGCACCGAGACCAGGACGGCTCGCGTCGTGGGGCAGCGTCACGGCGACCTGCGACGACCCGGCCGGCAGGAGGACCCACGGGTTCTCTGCAAAGACAGTGACAGGGTCCGCGCTGTCGATCCGGACGAACACAGGCTCGTCGAGGCCACGCAGCAGCAGCGCCGCAGGCGTGGGGGAGTGGACCAGCCGGGTGTAAGTGACTCGTTCGCCACCTCGCGTACTGCTCCACCCACCGAGTGCCCGAACCGGCGCTGGCTGCCCAGCCCAGTGACCGCTCACCGTCCACAACGCCGTCACGTCCCGAACCGCCGTGACCTTCCAGACCGAGCCGAGACCGCGCAGAGCACCGAGCCGCAACGCAGGCAGCCGGGTGTCGTCGAAGTTCGCGTGCCCCCAGATCTCGACGGTCGCCTCGATCGGGACCGGCCCGGTCAGCTCCCGCACATCGATCCGCCGCGGCGCACCGAACGTCACGAACGACGGCCGGACCACACCCCCGATCGTGAGGTCGACGATGTCGGCGGCTCCGGCCACGAGCAGCTGGTCGACGCCGGTGAGATCCGTCGTCGCGCTGTACGTGCCGCGCCCGCGATAGACACCGAGCGATTCGAGCGTCGGCGGCAGCTCGTAGTCACCGGCCACGGCAACCGGCGCCTCGCCCGACCGACGTCGTACCGAGGTCACGGTTGTCGCCGCGCCCACCTCATCGACCTGCTTGGTTACAGCTGGAGGAACTGCGACAAGCGAAAGGTCCGCAACGGTCGCTGTCGAGCCGACCGGTACCACGACCGTGATGTCGTCGATGACGACGGTCACCGGCACGGCGGACGAGAACACCAGCTCGCCGTCCGTGACACCAACCAGATCCGCCGAAGCAACCGTGAGCGTATGCGAGCCCACCGGCAGCCCGACCGGCATCAGCGGACAAGCACCGGCCGCGACCTCCACCCGCACACCGGCGATCGTCGCGTGCCCATCGACCAGGCCGAGATTCGGTACGGCGATCACCTGCCCACCACCGCTCAGTTCCAGCGCGCCGAACACCGAGCTGGTCGGGAAGTCGGTCAGCACCTCAGCAGCCGGCGTGGCCACGGCCGGTCGCGGACCCAGTACGTCGATCACTCGCGCCAGAACCTGCGCTTCGGCGTACTCGGGCCGTTCCTGACCGGTCGGCGACACATACCCGCCGAAGTCGTACCAATGGCTCATGAAGTTGCCGGGGTCACCCCAGTTCCCCGTCGACGGCGTGTAGCCGAAGTTCCAGCCGGACGACTGCAGGTACGGCGCGATCAGCGTCGCACCGGACACCAGCAACCTCCGCAATGTCCGGTGCCGACGGTTCGTCTCGGTCACCAGCAACGGGAGGTCGCGCTCAGCCAGCAGATCGTGATACCGCCGTACCTCGGCCTCGATATGCGGTGAGTCGTCGTCGGGATAGAAGTTGCAAGCCGGTACGACGCCCGCGACGTCACCGGTGGCGCCGAACAAGTCACCCTGTCCCGCGCAAGCGATCAACGGCACCGTGATCCCGTGCCCGATCGCCAGATCCCGCAGGGCGGTCAGGTAACCCGGCCGATCCGTGCAGTCGAAGAAGTCGAGCTCGTTCTCCAGCTGAACCATGATGACTGGCGAGTGCTGCCGCTCGGCCAGGATCGGCATGACCTGATCGAACCAGGCCGCGACCTGTGCCAGGAACCGCGGCTCGTTCTGCCGAACCTGGAGTTCGGGGTCAAGCCCCAGCCAGGCCGGCAGCGCACCGCCGTCCCACTCCGAACAGATATAAGGACCGGGCCGCGCGATCACCGACAAGCCGGCTGCGGCCGCCAGGTCCAGGAACGCCGCGACATCACGACGCCCCTCGAAGTCCCAGCGACCAGGAGAGAGCTCGTGAAAGTTCCATGGCAGGTAGACGTCCACACAGGTGTAGCCGGACGCGCGGACCTGGTCGAGCCGGGCGCGCCACTGCTCCCGCGGCAGGCGGAAGTAGAACAGCGACGCGCACAACTGGATAGTGTTCACTTGACCCCCGCGCTGCCGCCGCTGATGTCCATCTCGTACAGGTATTTCTGGCCGAGGTAGTAGACCAGGATCATCGGCAGCGTGAGCAGGATCGACCCGACCATCACCAGGTTCCAGGGCGGGGCCTGGAGGGCTTGCGACGTACTGGTGATGTACTGCACGCCGAGCGCGAGCGGCATCTTGGACTCGTCGTTCAGGTAGATCAGCGGACCCATGAAGTCACCCCAGGTGGCCGTCAGGGTGAAGATGCCGATCGCGATCAGCACCGGGGCGAGCATCGGCAACATGATCCGGCGGTAGATGCCGAAGAAGCCGAGCCCGTCCACCATCGCCGCCTCGTCGATCTCGCTCGGCAGCCGGGACACGAACTGCCGGACCAGGAAGACGTTGAAGGCGTTGGAGAAGAAGTTCGGCACGATCAAGGGCAGGAAGGTGTTCACCCAGCCGAGCTCCTTGAACAGGATGAACTGCGGGATCATCGTGATCTGCCCAGGGATCATCATCGTCGCGATGACGATCAGGAACAGCGCGTTCTTCCCCGGCGCCCGCAACCGAGCGAACGCGTAGCCGACCAGGCCGCTGGACAGCACCTGCCCGGCCACCGCGCCGACCGAGATGATCACCGAGTTCAGCAGGAAGCGCTGCATCGGCAACTCGGTCCCGAAGACGCGGGTGAAGTTCTCCCAGTGGAACTCGCGCGGGATGATCGTGAACCCGTTCGCGTTGACCGTCTGATCACTGGCCAGCGCGATCGAGACCACGAAGACCAGTGGCACCGACAGTACGGCGGACACCACGATCAGCGTGGCGTAACTGAACGGCGTCGCGCGGAATGCACGGACCGACATCTACCGGACCTCCGTCTCGTAGAACACCCAGCGCCGTGCGCTCCGGAACGCGACCAGGGTGAAGACCATGATCACGGCGAAGAGCAACCACGACAGCGCGGACGCATAGCCCAAGTGGTAGAAGGAGAACGCCTGGTCGAACAGCAGCGGAACCATCGTCTGGCTGGCGTTGTTCGGTCCGCCCTTGGTCAGGATGTAGACCTGGGAGAACACCTGGAACGCGCCGATCAACCCCATGATCAGGTTGAAGAAGATGATCGGCGTCAGCTGCGGCACCGTGATACTCCAGAACTGCCGGATCGAGCTCGCCCCGTCCACCTCGGCCGCTTCGTACAACTCCCGCGGGATGCCCTTCATTGCCGCCAGCAACAACACGGTCGCGCCGCCCGCACCCCAGACCGACAGCAGGATCAGTGCCGGTTTCACCCAGACCGCTTCCAGCAGCCAGGACGGGCCGGGGATACCGACCACGCCGAGCAGGTCGTTCAGCGGACCGGACGGCGCAAGCACCATCTTGAAGATCATCGCGGTCGCGACCAGCGGGACCAGTGTCGGCAGGTAGATCAGCGTCCGGAACAGCTTGCGCATCCGCACCTGCTTGTTCAGCAGGTTCGCCAGCCACAGGCCGAGCACGAGACCGAGCGGGACCGAGATCGCGGCGTAGTAGAACGTGTTCCACAACGCCTTCCAGAACACCGGATCGTCGGTGAGCAGGCGCCGGTAGTTGTCCAGGCCCACCCACTTCGGGGGTGTGAAGGAGTCCCAGTCGGTCAGCGAGAAGTAGATCGAGGCAACCATCGGGCCGAGCAGGAACACCACGAACCCGATGATCCAGGGCGAGGCGAACAGGTAGAACCAAAGCGCCTCCCGGCGCCGCAGCTTCGACATCCGCCTACCCCGCCGGCTTGACGACCGACTCGAGCTTCGCCTGTACGGCGGTCAGCGCGCTCCGGGCGTCGGTCTTGCCCAGCCAGAAGTCGGCGAGTCCGTCGTCGAAGGCCTTCTGCATCTCGTTCCAGGCCGGGATGAACGGCGCCCGGTAGATGAAGTCGCTCGACTCGCCGAACACCTTCATGTTCACCGGCTTGGTCATCCAGGACGGCTTCAGGAACGCGTCGCTCTTCTGCACCTCGACGGCAGCCGGCACGTCCTCACCGGTGGCGATGATCTGCTGCTGGGCCGGCGGCGAGGTCAGGAACTCGATCGCCTTGAACGCGGCATCGGGGTTCTTGACGGTCCGGGAGATGGCCAGGCCACTACCGAACGCCGTCACCGCCTGCTGCTTGCCCCGCCACAGCGGTGCGATGTCCCAGTCGATGGTGGCCTTGGACAGACCGTTGATCGCCCAGAAACCGGTCGTGTTGACGGCGACCTTGCCGCTGGCGAACGCCGCGTCGCCACCGACGTCGGCGCCCATGTCGGCGTACTGCTTCTGGTTCGGTACGACGCCGTGCTTCGTCACCAGGTCACCGGCCCACTGCAGCGCCTCGATCACCTCGTCGGTGGCGACCGCGGGCTTACCCGCGTCGTCGATGATCTTGCCGCCGTTCTGATAGACGAAGCTCCACCACTGCGCCCACCAGCCGGCACCGGAGTAGCCCCACTGCTTACCAGGCACAGTGAGTTCCTTGAACGCGCTGAGTGCGTCGTCCCAGGTCCAGTCGGCGGTCGGGGCCTTGATGCCCTTCGCTTCGAACAGCTTCTTGTTGTAGTACACGATCATCGCGCCGGAGCGGTCCGGGATCGCGTAGACCTTGTCCTGGTAGCTGTAGATCTTGCCGATCGCACCGAACCGCTGGGTGAGGTCGAGGTTCGCCTTCTTCGCCAGGTCGTCGAGCGGCAGCAGCTGGTTCTTGCTGGAGTAGACGTTGACGTTCTCGGCCACCTGCATGATGTCCGGGCCCTTGCCGCCCGCGATCATCGTCTGCACCTTCTGTGCGTAACCGTCGCTGGGGATCAGCTGCAGCTTCACCTTCAGCTCCGGGTACTTCGCGACCAGCAGATCGATCCGCTTCTGGTACGTCGCCTTGTCGTTCTCGCCGCCCCACACCGTCATCACGAGTTCGGCGGCCGCGTCACCACCACCGGACGGCTTGTCGCTGTCCGCACCACAGGCGGTCAGCGTGATCATGCCCGCGGAGAGTCCCAGTCCGAGGAAACCCCGTCGCGAGAGACCCCCGTTCGACGTCGATGTCATCGCCGTGCCTCCTTCTGCTCAGGGGTTGAGGTGGGGGTTAAACTAACCGTCAGAAAAACCCTTGCCAAGACCTCGTTCGAGATCCGGCTGAATCGTGACCGAATGCCTGTTAGCGTGAACAACTCACTACCCCAAGGAGTTTTCATGCCGATCGAGTCAGCAGCGGGCAGAGTGCGGTGGACGAGCGGGGCGGTCGAGCTCCTCCTCCTGACCGACGACACCGCGCCGGTCCGGATCAGCTCGTTACGACCGGCCGAGGTGCAGCCGCCGAGCGAAGACCTCGCGGTCAACCTGGTCGAACTGAACCTGACAGGTCACGGCCGGATTCATCAGCCGCCCGGCACCCGGCACCGCACTTACGCGGCGGCCGACGCCCTCCGACTGGTCGAGGTCACCGAGCAGAAGAATGCTGCGGGCAACGAAGTGCTGGTGGTCCGGCAGGCCTCCAACGATCTCGAGGTAGTGAGCCGGATCGAGAGCTGGGCCGGTACGTCGGTGCTGCGCGCAACGACCGAGGTGATCAACCGGGGCACCGGCGAACTCACCCTGACCTACCTCTCGTCACTCGCGCTGGCGGGCTTCGGAGGCGGGTTGCGAGCGGGCACCCGGATCCACCAAGCGCGGAACTCGTGGTGCGCGGAGTTGCGCTGGCAGGTGCTGAGCCCGGAGCAGGCCGGCCTGGTGAGCATCCTCGGGTCTGGTGACCCCAAGGACCGGTTCGCCGCCACCAGCCTCGGCAGTTGGTCGAGTGCAGAGTTGCTGCCGATGGGTGCCATCGAGACCGATGAGCTGACCTGGACTTGGCAGATCGAACATCAAGGTGCGTGGCACTGGGAGCTCGGTGGGCTGAAGGAGGATCTGTATCTGCAGGTCTCCGGCCCGACCGATGTCGAGCATCAGTGGCGGCAACGCCTGGCGCCGGGGGAGTCGTTCACCACGGTCCCGGTCGCCGTCGCGGTAACCCGCGGTGGCCTCGACGACGGGTTGCGCGCACTCACGTCGTACCGGCGGGCGATGCGGCGACCGCAGGTGGATCACAGCAATCTGCCGGTGATCTTCAACGATTACATGAACTGTCTGTGGGGCGATCCGACCGCCGACAAGCTCAGTCCGCTGGTCGCGGCCGCGGCTGAGGCCGGTGCGGAGTACTTCGTGATCGACGCCGGCTGGTACTCCGACGACTCGGGCTGGTGGGACACCGTCGGGGCGTGGGAACCGTCGAAGGTCCGCTTCCCCGATGGCCTCGGTGTGACGATCAAGGAGATCCAGGACGCCGGCCTGGTACCGGGATTGTGGCTGGAGCCCGAGGTGGTCGGCGTGCGGAGTGAGATCGCCGAGCAGCTCCCGCCGGACGCGTTCTTCTGGCGGGACGGCCGCCGGATCGCGGAGACCGGCCGCTACCACCTCGACTTCCGGTCGGCGGCCGTCCGCGAGCGGATGGATTCGGTGGTCGACGGTCTGATCGCGCAGTACGGGATCGGTTACTTCAAGTTCGACTACAACATCAACCTGCCCGGTACCGATGCTCTCGGTGAGGCTCCCGGGGCTGGGTTGCTAGGTCACAATCGTGCATACCTGTCCTGGCTCGACGACCTGCTGGATCGGCATCCCGGGCTCGTTCTGGAGAGCTGCGCATCCGGAGGCATGCGACTCGATTACGCGATGCTCGAGCGGATGACGCTGCACTCGACCAGCGACCAGGTCGAGCTGCTCGCGTATGCGCCGATCGCCGCTGCCGCACCGAGTGCCGTGACCCCCGAGCAAGGTGCGGTGTGGGCTTATCCGCGGCCCGTGCATACCCCGGAAGAAGCATCGTTCGCGTTGGTGAATGCACTGCTGGGCCGGATCCATCTGTCCGGGCGACCCGACGAAATGGACGCAGAGCAACGGATTCGGGTCGCTGCGGCAGTCTCGACGTACAAGGAGTATCGCTCCCTCATCGCGCAGGCCGAGCCGTACTGGCCCCTCGGTCTCCCTGGCTGGTACGACGACCAGATCGCGCTGGCGCTCGTTGCCGACGGCACCGCTTTGCTGGCGGTCTGGCATCGCGGCGACGGTGCCACGACTGTCGACGTACCGCTGCCTGGTACCTGGCGAACCGCCGACGTGCTGTTCCCGGCCGACCTGCCGACGACCCTCGATCTGGAGGGCAGCCGACTCGGTGTCGGCCTGCCTGCCGGTCCGGCGGCACGCCTCATCCGCCTGCAGCACTGACGCGAGCGAGGACTTGACCAATACCACTGTGAGCGCCAACATGTGAGCGCTAACAGTCCGCCTGCGTGTCCCCGGAAGGGAAAGTTGTGATGAAGAGGTTCTTGGCCACCGTGAGTGGCGCCCTGCTGGTGCTCGGTCTTGCGGCCTGTGGTGGTGAGGGAGCGGGTGGCAGCACCGACACTGCGAGTCAGCAGCCGAAGGATCTGACCATCGGGGTGTCGATGCCGACGCAGACGTCCGAGCGCTGGATCGCCGACGGCAAGGCCGTGAAGGAGAAGCTGGAGGCGAAGGGGTACAAGGTCGACCTGCAGTACGCGAACGACGACATCCCGACGCAGTCCCAGCAGGTCGACCAGATGATCACCCAGGGCGCCGACGTACTGGTCGTCGCCGCCATCGACGGCACCGCGCTGAGCGGCCAGCTGCAGGCGGCCGCCGACAAGAAGATCCCGGTGATCGCCTACGACCGGTTGATCCGCGGCAGCCAGAACGTCGACTTCTACGTCAGCTTCGACAACTACAAGGTCGGTGTCGCGCAGGGCAAGGCGCTGCTGCGGGGGCTCGGGCTGGAGAACGCGGACGGTTCGAAGGGCGCCAAGAAGGGCCCGTTCAACATCGAGCTGTTCGCCGGGTCGCTGGACGACAACAACACGCACTTCTTCTTCCAGGGCGCCGAGGACACGCTGAAGCCGTACCTCGCCGACGGATCGCTGGTCATCAAGTCCAAGCAGACCAAGATGGAGCAGGTCGCGACCCTGCGCTGGCAGCAGGAGGCCGCGCAGAAGCGGATGGAAGACCTGCTGACCTCGAGCTACAACGACGGCGCCAAGGTCGCGGGTGTGCTCTCGCCGTACGACGGCATCTCCCGCGGCATCATCACCGCGCTGCAGAACGCGGGCTACGGTACGGCGGCCAACCCGATCCCGGCGATCACCGGCCAGGACGCGGAGATCGCGTCGGTCAAGCTGATCGCCGACGGTGTCCAGAGCTCGACGATCTTCAAGGACACCCGGCTGCTCGCCGACCAGGCCGTCAATGCGGCGGAGGCGTTCCTGCAGAAGAAGACGCCTGAGGCCAACGACTCCAAGTCGTACGACAACGGCGTCAAGGTGGTCCCGGCGTACCTGCTGCCGATCCAGACGGTCTTCAAGGACGACATCACGAAGGCGCTGGTCGACTCCGGCTACTACACGGCCGCCGAGGTGGCCGCCGGTCAAGCCAAGTGACCGACGACGTCCTGCTGGAGATGCGGGGGATCACCAAGAGCTTCCCCGGCGTCAAGGCGCTCGAGGAGGTGTCCCTCGCCGTCCGGCGAGGGGAGATCCACGCGATCTGCGGTGAGAACGGCGCCGGCAAGTCGACCCTGATGAAGGTGCTGTCGGGCGTCTATCCCAGCGGCACCTACGACGGTGAGATCAGGTTCGACGGGAAGCCCGTGCACTTCGCGGGCATCCGGGACAGCGAAGCCGCCGGCATCGTCATCATCCATCAGGAGCTGGCGCTCGTTCCGTACCTGTCGATCGCGGAGAACATCTTTCTCGGCAACGAACGGCGCGGACGCGGCGGGTTGATCGACTGGAACAAGACGAACGCCGATGCCCAGGAGCTGCTGGCATCGGTGGGGTTGCACGAGAACCCGGTCTCGCCGGTGATCCAGCTCGGTGTCGGCAAGCAGCAGCTGGTCGAGATCGCGAAGGCGATGGCCAAGGACGTCCGGCTGCTGATTCTCGACGAGCCGACCGCCGCCTTGAACGACGTGGACTCGGCGCATCTGCTCGACCTGCTCCGGCGGCTGCGCGACCGCGGTGTCACCTGCATCATGATCTCGCACAAGCTGAGCGAGATCACCGCGATCGCCGACACCACGACGGTGATCCGGGACGGCCGTACGGTCGAGACCCTCGACATCCGTTCCGGGGAGGTGACCCAGGAGCGGATCATCCGGGGCATGGTCGGCCGCGACCTGGAAAGCTTCTACCCGGAGCGGGTCTCCGAGCCCGGGGCCGAGGTGCTCCGGATCGAGGACTGGACGGCGTGGCATCCGGTGCAGCACCGCAAGGTCGTCGACGGCGCGACGCTCGACGTACGGGCCGGTGAGGTTGTCGGTATCGCCGGGCTGATGGGCGCCGGGCGGACCGAGCTCGCGATGAGCGTCTTCGGACGCTCGTACGGGCGCAACATCAGCGGCCGGCTCTTCGTGCACGGTAACGAGGTGCGGGCCCGGACGGTGGCCGAGGCGATCGAGCACGGGATCGCCTACGCCACCGAGGACCGCAAGCGGTACGGGCTGAACCTGATCGCCGACGTCCGGGCCAATGTCTCGGCCGCGGGCCTCGGCAAACTGGCCCGGGCCGGCTGGGTCAACGGCAACGAGGAGATCAAGGTCGCCGAGGCCGGCCGGCGCGACCTGAACATCAAGACCCGCACCGTGATGGACACCGTCGGCACCTTGTCCGGCGGTAACCAGCAGAAGGTCGTGCTGGCGAAATGGCTGTTCACCGATCCCGACGTACTGATCCTCGACGAACCGACGCGGGGGATCGACGTCGGCGCGAAGTACGAGATCTACACGATCGTCAACGCCCTGGTCGCCCAGGGCAAGGCGGTGATCATCATCTCGTCGGAGCTGCCGGAACTGCTCGGGATGTGCGACCGGATCTACACGCTGTCGGCCGGCCGGATCACCGGTCAGGTGCCGGTCGGCGAGGCAACACAGGAAAACCTCATGGCGCTGATGACCATGGAGAAGGAGCTCGCGGGATGACCAGCATCAAACCTTCGGCGCCGACGGACGATGCCGCGGCGGACAGCGCCCCGGCCGCCGCCCTGCACGTCGGTTCCAGTGATCCGCGCACGCTGATCATGCGCAACCTGCGGCAGAGCGGGATCTATGTCGCCTTCGTCGCCATCGTGGCGCTGTTCGCGATCCTCACCGACGGTGTGCTGCTCAGCCCGGGCAACCTCACCAACATCGTGCTCCAGTACTCCTACATCCTGGTACTCGCAATCGGCATGGTGATCCTGATCATCGCCGGCCACATCGACCTGTCGGTCGGTTCGATCGTCGCGTTGACGGGCGCGGTGTCCGCCGTACTGGTGATCCAGAACGGGCAGCCGTGGTGGATCGGCATGGTCGCGGCCATGGCAGTGGGTACGGCGGTCGGTGCCTGGCACGGGTTCTGGGTCGCCTATATCGGGATGCCGGCGTTCATCGTCACGCTGGCCGGCATGCTGCTGTTCCGCGGTCTGACCCTGCAGGTGCTGGACAACGTCTCGCTGTCGCCGTTCCCGGCCGAGTACCAGAAGGTGGCCAGCGGCTTCCTGAACGGCCTGCTCGGCGGCCAGGGGTACGACGCTTTCACCCTGCTGATCGCCGCTCTCGCGGTTGGTGGATATGCGGTCAGCGTGTTCCGCACCCGGCTGGCCCGGATCCGGTACCAGCAGCCCGTCGAGTCGTTCCCGCTGTTCGTGGCCCGGGTGCTGCTGGTGGCAGCAGTCGTCATGTACTTCGCCTGGCAGCTCGCCCACGCCCGCGGACTGCCGATCGTGCTGATCATTCTGGCCGTCCTCGTGATCGCCTACGGCCTGATGACCAAGGACACCGTCTTCGGCCGCCAGGTCTACGCGATCGGCGGCAACCTGTCCGCCGCCATGCTGTCCGGTGTGAAGGTCCGCAAGGTCAACTTCTGGATCTTCGTCAACATGGGCTTCCTGGCCGGTGTCGCGGGCACCATCTACTCGTCCCGCTCCAACGGCGCCCAGCCCGCGGCCGGCAACATGTTCGAGCTCGACGCGATCGCAGCAGCCTTCATCGGTGGCGCAGCAGTCGCCGGCGGCGTCGGCACGGTCGTCGGTGCCGTGGTCGGTGGTCTGATCATGGCCGTGATGAGCAACGGCATGCAGCTGATGGGCGTCGAGCAGTCCACCCAGTCCGTCGTGAAGGGCCTCGTGCTGCTGCTGGCCGTTGCCTTCGACATCTACAACAAGCGCCGGGCGGGCAACGCTCGATGACCACTCTGGGACCAGCTGCTCCGCGACGGACCCCGTACGTCGCTCCGTTGCCGCTGAGCGCGGCACGACTCGACCCCGGTTCGTTGCTGGGCAGCTGGCAGGAGCTGAACGCGGCTGCGACGATTCCGCACTGCCTGGACAACATCCGGCGTACCGGCGTGCTCGAGAACTTCAGCCGGCTCACCGAGGACGTTCCGCCGGGCAAGTTCGTGGGATTCTGGTTCGCGGACTCGGACCTGTACAAGACACTTGAAGCGATCGGCTGGGAGATGGGCCGCAGCGGCACCGACCAGTGGGCCGAGGTCCTGCCCGAGGTGGCGGATCTCCTCGAGAGCGTGCAGGAATCCGACGGCTACCTCAACTCCTACGTGCAGGGGTCCCCTGACCAGGAACGCTTCGGTCGGCTGGAACACAGTCACGAGCTGTACTGCGCCGGTCATCTCCTGCAGGCTGCCGTGGCCCTGCATCGTGGTGGTGGCGACACGCGCATCCTTGCGATCGCGCGGCGAGTGGCCGACCTGATCGTCAACGTGCCGCTGATCGACGGGCACCCCGAGGTGGAGACCGCGTTGGTCGAGCTCTACCGCGAAACGGGCGACGAGTCCTACCTGCGCGCGGCCGAGCTACAGATTGAGCGCCGTGGGCAACGAAACCTGACCGGCGGGTTCGGTCCGCAGTACTACCAGGATCATCTGCCGGTGCGCGAGGCGACCGAGGCCATCGGGCATTCGGTGCGGCAGCTGTATCTGGCCGCGGGAGTCACCGACCTGTACCTCGAGAACGGTGATGATTCGCTGCTGAGCGCGATGGAACAACTGTGGGACAGTGCCTTCGGCAGCAAGATGTACCTCACCGGCGGACACGGTTCCCGGCACCGGGACGAGGCGTACGGCGATCCCTACGAGCTGCCGCCGGACCGCGCGTACGCCGAGACCTGCGCGTCGATCGCTGCCCTGCAATGGTGTTGGCGCATGCTCCTGGCGACCGGCCAAGCCCGGTACGCCGAGGAGATGGAGCGGGCCCTCCTCAATGCCATCGCGGCCTCGCTGGCGACGACCGGCACCGCCTTCTTCTACTCCAACCCGCTGCAGCTCCGCACCGGCCACGACGGCTCGAGCGAGGACGCGCCCAGCGAGCGGCTGCCGTGGTACGACTGCGCTTGTTGCCCGCCGAACCTGGCCCGCCTACTCGCTTCGCTCCACGGCTACGCGGCGACGACCGATGCATCCGGACTCCAGCTACACCTCCTCACCGCCGGCACGTTCAGTACGGACACACTGACCGCCGTCGTCGAGACCGGCTATCCCTGGGACGGCGACGTCGTCGTGACCGTCAGCGGGCAAGGCGACCTGGCGATCCGGGTCCCCACCTGGGCCGCCGGGGCCAGTCTCACGGTTACCAACGCCGAGGTGCTCGTCGCGCCGGTCCCAGGTGCGTATCTGCGCGTGGCGTGTGAAGACGGTGCGACGGTCCGGCTCACCCTGCCGATGACTCCCCGCCTGATCCGCGCGGACGACCGCGTCGACGCGGTCCGCGGTTGTGTGGCGG
The DNA here is from genome assembly GCF_042674205.1 of Kribbella sp. NPDC056951. Taxonomy (NCBI): domain Bacteria; kingdom Bacillati; phylum Actinomycetota; class Actinomycetes; order Propionibacteriales; family Kribbellaceae; genus Kribbella; species Kribbella sp. NPDC056951. The sequence continues at coordinate 1,014,441 of NZ_JBHUQZ010000002.1, read as the reverse complement.
TCGCCCGCGGACCACTCGTGTACTGCGTGGAGCAGGCCGACCTGCCCGACGGCGTACTGGTCGAGCAACTGCGCCTCGACGGCACGGCACCAATCACCGAAGAACACCTGTCCGACGACCTCACACCCGTCAGACTCCGCCTCTCCGCCATCGCCAAACCACTCGAAACCGAGCTGTACAAGCCCTATCAGCCGGATTCACAGGCCGGTTCGGCGATCAGCGTCACCGCGATCCCGTACCACGCCTGGGCCAATCGCGGCCCAGGTGCGATGCGCGTCTGGCTCCCGCTGGTCTAGCCGTTGTTGGCACGACCGACGTACACGTTGCGGGCGCGGTAGTAGGTGTCGCCGGACGGGCCTGACGAACCCGACGCGCCTTCCATCTGCAGGTTGATGATGAGGTTCATCGGCTTGCCGACGAAGTTGCTGCCGCGATGCTGACCGACCCAGGTGCCGTCGAGGTAGTAGTGGATCTCGACGTCCGTTGCGCTGACCTTGTTGATCCACGCCCGGTAGCCATGCCAGCCACCCGGGTTCGACACCGGCACGATGGTGTTCTCCCAGCCACCGTCATAGGTGTTGAACCAGTTCCGGGCGTCACCCTTGAACTCGAGAATGTCACTCTCCGGCGGCCAGCTGTTGACCCCGGTCAACCAGAACGCCGGCCAAGTACCACGACCGGAAGGCGCCTGGAACTCACCCTTCACCTCCCACTGCGGGTACCGGTCGTTGACGACCACCTGAAGCTTCGAGTGGATCGCACCGGCGTGGTAATGGATCGGCAGGAAGGGATCCTTGCTGCTCTTACCTTCGTCCCAGGTGATCCGCGATCCCTTGAGCACCAGTACGCCGCCCGACTCGAGGTACACGTGGTTGTGGTCGGTCCTGCTCGCGTACATCCGCGCGCTGCCGTTGTGGTCGGAACCCCACGGATAAAGGTAGTTCCAGCTCGCCTCCAACGCGGAGTAACTGGAAAAGCTATTGGCCGGCAGCGCGGTCTCCCAGGCCAGTTCCTGCGCGGCCGCGGGCGCGGCAACTGCCGCACCCGCGATGGTCGTTCCGGTGGCGAGCAGAAAGGTTCGTCGATTGAGGGTCATGGGCGATGTCTCCTCACGAAAGGGGTGCCAGCAGTCTCTTGGGGCGCTTCGAGGTCGGGCAACACCGCGTACACACTCGAACACGATCCGTCCCAAACGGTCAGGCTGAGTCGCGCAGGATGAGTTGGGTGGGCAGGATGCTGGCGGAGCGTTCGTCGGAGCCGATGCTCTGCAGGAGGAGGCGGACCATCTCGGTGCTGACCCGGTGGAAGTCCTGGCGGATCGTGGTGAGCTGCGGGACCGAGCTGGTCGCGGCCTTCGAGTCGTCGAAGCCGCCGACGGCGACGTCCTCGGGAATCCGGCGGCCGGCTCGTTGCAGGGAGGCGACGGCGCCGAGGGCCATCAGGTCGGTGCAGACGAAGACGGCGTCGAGGTCGGGGACGCGCTGGAGAAGTTCGTCCATCGCCCGAGCGCCGGAGGCCTGGCTGTAGTCGCCGTGGGCAATCAGTCGGGGATCCGGCTTGCCGAGTACGTCGTGGTAGCCGGCCAACCGGTCGACGCCGCCGGGGGTGTCGACCGGGCCGGTGATGATGGCGATCTTGCGGCGGCCCAGTGAATGCAGGTAGTTCACCATCTGGCGGGCGCCGTCGCGGTCGTCGGCGGCGACGTACGAGATCTCGCGTTCGTGGCCGATCGGCCGGCCCGCCGCCACGATCGGGAGTCCGCGCGAGCGGAGGTCGTCGATCAGCGGACTGCCCGCATGGTCGGAGACCAGCAGTGCGCCGTCGACGTGACCGCTGGTGACCCAGCGGCCGACCCGCCGCCGATCCGCCTCCGTGCCTGCAACGGTCAGCACCAGCGTCAGGTCGTGTTCGGCGAGTGCCTGGGTACAGCCCTTCAGCAGGATGTTGAAGTTGGGATCCTCGAACAGCCGGTCGTGCGGATCCGACACGATGAACGCCACCGAGTCGGATCGCTGCGTGACGAGACTGCGGGCGTGCTGGTTGACGACGTACCCGGTCTTCTGGATCGCCCGCTGGACGGCGGTGAGTGCGTCGGGGGAGACGTACCGCGCGCCGTTCAGCACCCGGGACACCGTGCCGCGGGAGACACCGGCGACCTCGGCGACGTCTTCCATGGTCGGGCGGTGGGACGGTCCGGAGGAGCTCATGGTGACATTCTGCGCTGATCGGACCGCAGGACGCGGACCGCACCCGCCGGTACGACGAGTTCACCGGCGGCACCGGCCTGGGTGAGCAGCTCGTCGCCGGTCCCCGGTAGCACCCTGTCCTGGTCACAGTGATTGATGGCGATCGTGTACTCGTGTTCCGGTCCGCGGCGCCGGACGACTTCGAGGCCGGCCGGGAGCTCGTCGTACTGCGGCATCCCGGCAGCTCGCAGGACGGCGCGCAGATCGGATCCGGTCAGCCGGGTCGACAGGTACCAGGCGGACCCGCTCCCGACCTGATTCCGGGTCACCGCCGGATGCCCGGCCGCCGGACCATCGACGTACCGGCGAACGACCGACGCCTTACCGGCCACGACGTGTTCGGCCCAGACATCGCCGCGCTCGCCGCCGTCGAGCGACACCTGCTCACCGTCGAGCAGCGGCAGGAACTCCTCGACCGTCACTCCGAGCAGGTCGCGCAGGGCACCGGGGTAGCCGCCCGGATGGACGGTGTCGTGCTCGTCGACGATGCCGGAGAAGTACGACACCACGAGGGTGCCGCCGTCGCGGACGTACGCTGCGAGGTTCTTCGCGGCCGCTTGCGTGGTCAGATAAAGACTCGGAACCAGTACGACGGGGTAGCGCGACAGGTCCCCTTCAGGGTGGACGAAGTCCGCCGTCAGGTGCGACCGCCAGGTGGTCTCGTAGAACGCCGCCATCCGATCCAGGTAGGACAGATCCGATGAAGGCCGCCATTCCAGCTCGAGTGCCCACCAGGACGGCCAGTCCCAGACGATGCCGACGTCGGCGACGACCTCGGTGCCACGCAGTTCGTCGAGTTTCGCGACATCGGCGCCCAGTTGGCAGACCTCGCTCCACACCCGCGTGCTGGTGCCGCCGTGCGGAACCATCGCCGAATGGAACTTCTCGCCGCCGAACCGGGACGCCCGCCACTGGAAGAACAGCGCCGACTCCGCACCGCGGGCCAGATGGCTCATGCTGTTCCGGCTCAGCTCACCCGGTCGCTTGGCCGCGTTGCGCCCCTGCCAGTTGACCGCGCTGGTCGAGTGTTCCATCAGCAGCCAGCCGCCTCCGGCGACCGACCGGGTCAGGTCCGCCGACATCGCCAGCTCGATGTGATTGTCCGGCCGTTCGGCGTACAGATAGTGGTCGTTGGCAACGACATCGACCTCGGCCGCCCACTGGTGGTAGTCGATCCACTGGCAGTTGTTGATCATGAAGTTGGTCGTCACCGGTACGCCGGGCGAGAGCCGGTGCAGGATGTCCCGCTCGGCCCGGAAGTTCTCCAGGTGGGCATCGGAGCTGAACCGCAGGAAGTCCAGCCGCTGGGCGGGATTGACCGCGGTGGCAGCGATCAGCGGCACCTCGATCTCCGCCCAGTCGCCGTACTGCTGTCCCCAGAACGTCGTCCCCCAGGCATCGTTGAGGTCGTCGAGCGAGACGTACCGCTGCCCCAGCCAACGGCGGAACGCTGCCGCCGAAGTCGGGCAGTAGCAATGCGGGTTGGCGCCGCCGTACTCGTTGTGCACGTGCCAGAGCGCCAGCGCGGGATGACCGGCGTACCGCTCGGCGATCTTGGTGGTGATACTCGTGGCCGCTTCGCGGTAGTCCGGTGAGCTCGGGCAGAACGCCTGCCGGCCGCCGGTCCCGAGGACCCGTCCCTCGCGATCGGTCAGGCGGGTGTGCGGGTGCTTCCGGAAGAACCACGGCGGCGGGGCGGCGGTCGGCGTGGCCAGGTCGACCGCGACGTCGGCAGTGTGCAGGAGATCCAGCACCCGGTCCAGCCAGTCGAACTGGTAGCGGCCGGGCGACGGCTCCAGCAGTGACCAGGAAAAGATGCCGACGCTCACCAGGTTGACGCCCGCCTCGCGCATCAGCCGCACGTCGTCGTACCAGGTCTCCTCGGGCCATTGCTCCGGGTTGTAGTCACCACCGAAGGCGATGCCGGTCGGTCGCGGCAGCAGGGTCATGGACGGTGCCTCGTCTGTGAGCGCGAACAGGAATTGTGCACAGCATGGCATAGAGAATTCATAGATCTGAAGCATTGACAGACAAATCAGCTCGCCAACACACTGTGAGCGCTCACAGAAATGCCGCATCGGGAGGTCGGAATGGACGGATCGGGACGGATCAGCAGGCGGTTGTTGCTGACCGGAGCAACGGCGGCTGCGGGTGGGTTGCTGAGCGGCTGCAACGCCGGGTCGTCCGGTACGTCGTCCGGCCAGGGCGGCAGTGGGGGCACAGTCACGCTGACGGTGATGTACAACAACAACGAGCTCACCAAGGAGCACGTCGCGGACTTCGAGGCGAAGAACCCGGGCGTCAAGATCAACTTCCTGCAGACCGATCCGACGCGCCTGAACGCGATGCTGGCGGCCGGCAATCCGCCGGACTTCGTGCGCGGTGCCGCGGTGGGTAGCGCGAACCTCAACGCGCGCGGCCTCGCGACCGACCTGACGCCGTACCTCGACAAGAGCGCCGTACTGAAGAAGGACGACCTGCTGGCGGTGAACGACGGCTTCCGCTGGGACGGCTCGAAGATCGGTCAGGGCCCGTACTACGGGCTGGTGAAGGACTGGAGTCAGGACGCGACGCTCTGGTACAACAGCGCACTCTTCGACCAGGTCAAGGTGCCGCACCTGAGTGCGACCGAGCCGATCGGGTACGACGAACTGCTTGCCATCGGCAAGCGACTGACCATCCGCAGCGGCGGGAAGACCACGGTCCACGGGCTCGGCCTCGAGTGGGCGTGGAACCTGTTCGCCCCGATGGCCACGATGATCCTCCAGCAGGGCGAGCAGCTGTACACCGACGACCTCGCCGAGGTCGACTTCACCACTCCGGCCGCCCGGCGCGCCTTCTCCTGGTACGTCGACTTCGCGCGCGCCGGCGCCGGACCGACCTCGCTGACCCCGCTACCCGACGGCTCGGACCTCTCGACGTTCCTGGCGAAGCGGATGGCGATCACCCAGGACGGCTATTGGTACGGCGGCAATTTCGTCAAGGAGTCCGCACTCCAGAGCGTGATCCGGATGGCCCCGGCACCGCGAATGGGCGACCAGCGGATCAGTCCGACGTACGCCGGTGTCGGTGCGTGGATCCCGGCCAAGTCCAAGCACAAGGACGAGGCCTGGAAGCTGATGGAGTACTTCATGGCCGGCCCGCCCGCCGAGGAACGAGCCAAGAGCGGCTGGGGCCTGCCCGCGCTGAAGTCGTTGCTGCCGAAGCTGCCGCAGGAACTCCCGTACCAGAAGCAGGCGTACGACGTCGCTCAGGCCGAACTGCAGTTCGCCAAGCCGTTGCCGGACACGCCGTACGCGACCGTCGACACTTGGAACCTGACGCTGGACAAGAATCTCCAGCAGGTGCTCAAGAATCAGACGACCGTCGACAATGCCTGCCAGGCGATCACCAAGGAACTCAACAAGGTGCTCAAGCAGGGCAAAGAGCAGATCGGCTGATTGCGGGATGAGTCAACGCGGTTGGTCGCGGTACTCGAGCCGGACCTTCTATCTGTTCGTTTCGCCGTGGGTGCTGGGTTTCCTGCTGCTGACGGCAGTGCCGCTCGCTTACGCGTTCGGCGTGAGCCTGACCAACTTCGACGGCAGCTCACCGCGCTGGCGGTGGGTCGGTCTGCGCAACTACTCGGAACTGCTCGGCGACAGTGCGGCCTGGAGTGCCCTGCTTCGCACGATCGCCTACACCGCGATCTCGGTCCCTCTCAGCGTGGCCGGCGGCCTCGCACTCGCCGTACTGCTGAACCGGCGGCTGCGAGCGGTCGGCCTGTGGCGGACGATCTTCTTCCTCCCGTCGGTGGTGCCTGTCGTCGCGATGGCGATCATGTGGAAGCTGGTGCTGAACCGCGACGCCGGCATCCTGAACGCGATCCTGCAGGTCGTCGGCATCGCGCCGGTCAGCTGGCTGGTCGATCCGATGGCGTTCTACTCCCTGATCATCCTGACCCTGTGGGGCCTCGGCGGTGGCATGGTCATCATGCTGGCGGCGCTGCAAGGCGTACCGGCCGAGCTCGAAGAGGCCGCGACCGTGGACGGCGCGAGCCCATGGCGGGTGTTCCGGCACATCACGGTGCCGATGATCTCGCCGGTGCTGTTCTTCCAGGTGGTCACCGGGGTGATCGCGACGTTCCAGATCGTCGTCCAGCCGCTGTTGCTCGCTGAGACCAACAGCATCGCCGGTGTTGGTCAGGTGCCGCAGAGCACCCACCTCTACATGGTGCAGGTGTACCAGGAGTTCTTCACCAGCAACCGGTTCGGCTACGGGTCGGCGATGCTCTGGGTGTTCTTCCTGGTGATTCTGGCCTTCACGTTGCTGATCCAGCGGTCCGGCCGGCTGTGGGTCCACTACGAGGTCGACGCCGATGCCGACCGGTAGGAGATCCGCCGGGGCGGTCTACGTCGTACTGATGGGGCTGGCCGTCCTGTTCGTCGGCCCGTTCTTCTGGCTGGTGCTCGCCGCGCTGAAGACTCGCGACGAGTGGGCCGCGGTACCGACGCGGATCCTGCCGCGAGCCGCCCAGTGGGAGAACTTCGTCCACGCGCTGACCGATATCAACTTCCCGGCGTACGCCGTCAATTCGCTCTTCCTGTCGACCCTGTACGCGACGCTGATCACGGCGTCGAGCGCTGCCGTCGGGTTCGGGTTCGCGCGGCTGCGTGGTCGCGGCAAACAGGGACTGTTCCTGGTCCTGGTGTCGACGATGATGCTGCCGCAGATCCTCACTCTGCTGCCGACCTACGTGCTGTTCGCCAAGCTCGGCCTGGTGAACACGTACTGGCCGTGGGTGCTCTGGGGCGCGGCCGCGTCGCCGTACCTGATCTTCCTGTTCCGGCAGTTCTTCGCCGCGATCCCGCGCGAGCTGGAAGACGCCGCGATCATCGACGGCTGCGGGTGGGGACGGATCTTCGCGGGCATCTTCCTGCCGCTGTCCCGGCCGGTGCTGCTGACCTCCTTCTTGCTGTCGTTCACCTGGACCTGGGGCGACTACATCGCGCCGGCCCTGCTGCTCGACGTCGATCACACCACCCTTTCGGTCGCGATCACCGCCTGGTACCGCGATCCGCACGGCAACGCGATCCCGACCGTGCAGGCGGCCGCCGCGGCACTGTACGTGCTGCCGTCGCTGCTGATCTTCCTGTTCGCCCAGCGCTACTTCATCCGCAGCGTTGTCGCTTCGGGTGTGAAGGGATGAGGCATGACCATCAATGACAGTCCTGGAGGCGTGACCCGACGATCAGTTCTGGCCGGGGCAGCCGCAGCTGCCGCTGGTCTCACGCTCGGAGTGCCCGCGTTCGCCGCGGTCACCGCCGATCCGGCCATCACCAATGACGTCTTCTGGAAGGACACCGCCGGCAACCCGATCTTCTCCCAAGGCGGCGGCGTCCTGCTCGAGGGCAACACCTACTACTGGTACGGCGTCAAGTACAACGGCGCCGTCACGTATTACAACAACCCGTCGGGTAAGAACAGCGACACCTCGTTCAACGCCGTCACCTGCTACTCGTCCACTGACCTGGTGAACTGGACGTTCCGCGGCAACGTGATCACAGCGGCCAGTCTCGGTGCCAGCGACTGGGTCGGGCGGCTTGGGGTCGCCCGCAATCCCAACACCGGCAAGTACGTGCTCGTCACGCAGTACAACGGACCACTCGGCAGTGGCGTGTTGTTCGCGACCAGCAGTACGCCGACCGGATCGTTCACCACACATCACGTGCAGACGTCGATCGCGAACGTGGTCAACGGGATGTCCGGCGACCAGACGGTGTTCATCGACGACAACGGCAAGGCGTACCTGGTATTCAGCAACACCCAGGGACGCAGCCATCTCTACGTCTCGGCACTCCGGCCGTCCGACTACCTGAACATCGAACCCGCCACGAACGTCTTCAACAGCTCGTCCGGTGGTCGCGAAGGCAACGTGATGTTCAAGCACGGCGGCCGGTACTACTTCTGCTCATCCGACCTGCACGGCTGGAACTCCTCCCACACCTACTACATCTCGGCGACGAACATCCTCGGGCCGTACTCCGGTGAGGCGGTGATGCAGGGTTCCACCGCGGACTTCTCGCACGTGTCGCAGACCGGCATGATGATTCCGGTCAACGGCAGTTCGGGATCGTTCGTGATCTCGGCGGGGGACCGCTGGTCCGACTTCGCGGGTAACGGTCTCGGCTACAACCAGTGGGTGCCGATCACCTTCAACGGCAGTACGCCGGTGATGCGATCACTCAGCCAGTGGACCCTCAACGAGTCGACCGGGCAATGGGCGGTCGGTGCCGGCAACAACTACGCCATGAACCCCAGTTTCGAGGCCGACCGGGTCGCGACGACGAACCTGACCGGCTGGCAGAAGTCCGTCGACGCCGGAGCCGATGCCACGGCGAACGTGAGCCCGGGCCGCACCGGCCGGTGGGCGATGACGCACTGGGACGACGCCGCGTACAAAGCGAGGTTGTGGCAGTCGATCGCCGTACCGAATGGCACCTACACGCTGCGGGCCTGGGTCCGAGGCGGAGGTGGGCAGAACCGCGCGGAGATCTTCGCACGTGGTTACGGCGGCTCCGACAAGGTCGCCTCGATCGCCTCGTCGATCAGTGCGTGGACCCAGATCACCATCTCCGGGATCAACGTCACGAACGGCACGGTCGAGGTCGGCGTCTACTCCGACGCCAAGGCGAACAACTGGGTCCGGGCCGACGACTTCTCGCTGACCCGGTCCTAGTCCTGAACACCCGGTCGCCGTGTCACGCCTGGTGTGTTGTGACGCGGCGACCGGGGCTCTTGTCGCCGGTCAGAAGCCCTGGGCGAGGCGGTAGTAGGCCTGGGACCAGCGGAGTTCTTGGGTGAAGCGGCGGGTGGTGGTGTCGGCGTCGATGACTGCTAGTTCGGTGCGGGTCATCTCGGCGAGGTCGGCGAGTTCGTCGATGCCGAGCGCCGTACTGAGGACTGTGTGGTGCGGGCCGCCGGCGGTCAGCCAGGCTTCGGCTGAGGTGCGTAGGTTGGGGCGGGGCTTCCAGACGGCTCGGGCGACTGGGAGCTGGGGGAGTGGGTGGTCGGGGGCGACGACGTCGACCTCGTTGGCTACCAGGCGGAAGCGGTCGCCGAGGTCGGCCATGCCGATGACGACGGCCGGGCCGGGGGCGGCGTCGAAGACCAGGCGGACCGGGTCCTCGCGGCCGCCGATACCGAGCGCGTGGATCTCGGCGGTCGGGGTGCCGGCGGCGATGGACGGACAGACCTCGAGCATGTGGGCGCCGAGGATGCGCTCCGCGCCGGGGGTCAGGTTGTAGGTGTAGTCCTCCATGAACGACGTACCGCCGGGCAGGTTGCCGGCGGCAACCTTCAGGGTGCGGAGCAGGACGGAGGTCTTCCAGTCACCCTCGCCACCGAAGCCGTAGCCGTCGGCCATCAACCGCTGGACGGCGAGGCCGGGGAGCTGCCGCAGTCCGCCGAGGTCTTCGAAGTTCGTCGTGAATGCGGTGAAACCGCCGTCGGTGAGGAAGGCGCGGAGTCCGGCCTCGATGCGGGCGGCGTACCGCAGCGACTCGTGCCGCTCGCCGCCCGGACGCAGTTCCGGTACGACGTCGAAGTCGTACTCCTTGAGCAGTGTGTCGACAGCCGAGTCGGAGATCTCGTCGACGACCGCGACCAGGTCGTTGACGCCGTACGTGTTGACCGACACCCCGAAATGCAGTTGAGCTTCAACCTTGTCGCCCTCGGTCACCGCGACGTCGCGCATGTTGTCGCCGAAGCGCGCGACCCGCATCGTCCGCATGGCCGCGTACCCGGCCGCGGCACGAGCCCAGACGGCGATCCGGGCGCGGACCGACGGGTCGGAGACGTGACCGGCCACCGTGGTCCGGGCCACACCGAGCCGGGTCTGCAGGTAGCCGAACTCGCGGTCGCCGTGCGCGGCCTGGTTCAGGTTCATGAAGTCCATGTCGATCGTTGCCCAGGGCAAGTCGACGTTGGCCTGTGTGTGCAGGTGCAGCAACGGGGTGCGGAGGGCGTCGAGCCCGGCGATCCACATCTTGGCGGGGGAGAAGGTGTGCATCCACGCGATCACGCCGATACAGGCATCGTTCGCGTTCGCCTCCAGGCAGACCCGGCGGATCGCGTCGGCGTCGGTGAGCACCTCCTTCCAGACCACTCGGGGAGCGAGGTCGCCGGATGCGGCCAGTTGCTCGGCGAGACTGCGCGACTGGTCGGCGACCTGTTGCAGCGTCTCCGGGCCGTACAGGCCCTGGCTGCCGGTCAGGAACCAGACTTCGGTCGGGGTCACAGATGTCACAACTGTCTCCGTCATCGTTGGCCGTACACGTTCTGGTACCGGTCGTAGAGCCGGTCGATGTCTTCCGGGGCGATGGCTGTCAGCTCACCGGCCGAGCGGGCGAGGTGCACGGTGCGGGCGACGTCCTCGCACATCACCGCCGCCTTCACGGCGGCCTTCGCGTCCTTGCCGATCGTGAACACCCCGTGGTTCTGCATCAGGACTGCCGGGGATCGGTGCCCGGACAGCGTCGCCACGATCCCGCGGCCGATGTCGTCGTTCCCGATCAGCGCGAACGGCCCGACCGGGATCTCGCCGCCGAACTCGTCGGCCATCGCAGTCAGCACACACGGGATCGCCTCGGCCCGAGCAGCCCAGGCGGTCGCGTACGTCGAGTGCGTGTGCACGACTCCGCCGACCTCAGGCATTTCGCGGTACACATAGGCGTGGGCCGCGGTGTCGCTGGAAGGATCGAGGTCGCCCTCGACCACCTTCCCGTCGAGATCGCACACCACGATCGTGTCGGGGCTGAGGTCGTCGTACGAGATCCCACTGGGTTTGATGACGAACAGATCCTCGCCAGGCACGCGGCCGGACACGTTGCCGGCCGTCCAGGCGACCAGGCCGTAGCGGACCAGTTCGGCGTGCAGGGTGCAGACCTCTTCGCGGAGGCGGCTGACGGTCACTTGGCTGCCTCGTTCCGGAGCGCGCGGAGGCGATGCAGTACGCCGCTACCGCCGTGCCGCTCGCCCGCGAAATAGTCGTGGAGGTCGCGATACTCGGCGTACAGGCGGTCGTAGACATCGGCGCGATCCTCGTCGGGGACGAAGGCTGCCTCAGTACGCCCGCCCATCGCGGCGGCCGCGCTGGGCACGTCCGGGTAGGTGCCAGCGGCAACGGCCGCGTGGATCGCCGACCCGAGTGCAGGCCCCTGCGAGGAGCCGATCACCGACAGTGGACGCCGCAGGACGTCGGCGTAGATCTGCATCACCAGCCGGTTCTTCAGCAGACCACCGGCGACGATGAACTCAGTGACCGGTACGCCGGACTTCTCGAATGCGTCGAGGATCGTGCGCGTTCCGAACGCGGTCGCCTCGATGAGCGCGCGGTACGTGTCCTCCGGCTTGGTCTCGAGCGTCTGGCCGATCACCACGGCGGACAGGTCGTGGTCGACCAGGACGGACCGGTTGCCGTTGTGCCAGTCCAGGGCGATCAGGCCGTGCCGCCCGACCGGCTGCTGCTCGGCGAGCGAGGCGAGATAGTCGTGCACGGTCACACCGCGACGCTGCGCTTCGGCGTGATACTCAGCCGGTACGGCGGTGTCCACGAACCAGCCGAAGATGTCGCCGACCGCCGACTGCCCGGCCTCGTATCCCCACAGGCCGTCGACGATGCCGTCGCGGACGACACCGCACATCCCGGGGACCTCGGCGAGCTGCTCGGACGACATCACGTGACAGGTCGACGTACCCATGATCGCGACCAGCTGACCGGGCCGGACCGCATCGGCCGCGGCCGCGGTGACATGGGCGTCCACGTTGCCGACCGCAACGGCGATCCCGGCGGGAAGCCCGGTCAGCGCCGCAGCCTCGGTGGTCAGCCGACCAGCCAGCCCGCCGAGCGGGGACAGCGGGTGCTCCAGCTTGGCGGTGAAGTCACCGAACGCCGGGTTCAGGGCCTCGAGATACTCCCGGGACGGGTAGCCGTCCTCGGTGTGGATGCCCTTGTAACCGGCCGTGCACACGTTGCGAGTCTCGACACCGGTCAGCTGCCAGACGATCCAGTCGGCCGCCTCGATCCAGCGATCGGCACGCCGGTACGTCTCCGGGTCCTCCTCCAGCACCTGCAGCGCCTTGGCGAACTGCCACTCCGACGAGATCCGGCCGCCGTACCGCGGTAGCCAGGACTCGCCGCGCTGTTCCGCGACGGCGTTGATGCGGTCCGCCTGCGGCTGCGCCGCGTGGTGCTTCCAGAGCTTGGGCCACGCGTGCGGGCGGAACCACATACCGCGCACCTCGCACAGCGGCGTCCCATCGGCGAGCGTAGGCAACACAGTGCACGCGGTGAAGTCGGTGCCGATGCCAACCACGTCGTCCACCGAGATGCCCGCCGCCGCAACCGCCTCCGGCACCGCGTGCAGCAGCACGTCGCGCCAGTTGCTGGGCGCCTGCAGGGCCCAGGCCGGCCCGAGCGCGATGTCGGACCCGGGCAGCCGGCCCTCGATCACCCCGTGCCGGTACTCGTACACCGCGGTGCCCACCTCGGCGCCGTCCGACACCCGGACCACCACGGCCCGGCCGGACAGCGTCCCGAAGTCGACACCGACGACGTACTGACTGTGAGCGTTAACATTCTCGGTCATGAATGCCCTCTGTGCTGGCTGACTGGTTGCAGTTAACGCTAACAGTCAGCGGGCCAGAGCGTAATACCTAGGTGAGAGTGACCGAGACCGTGACGTAGGAGTGGGGCGGGAGTTCGAGCTGCAGGCCGGCGGGGTGGGCGGTGACGCCTTCGAAGGCCTGCGGTGCCACGGCGTCGGGGTTTGCCGGGGTGTTGTGGGCTTGGGGGGTCTTGGCGGAGAGGATGCGGGCAGTGTGCCCGGAGACCTCGCGGCCGCGGAGGTCGAGGACGATCGGGCGCGACTCCTCGGCGTCCAGGTTCGAGAGCGAGATCAGCGCGGTGCCGTCCTTGGTGGAGGCCGAGGCCGAGACCATCGAGATGTCGTCGCGGGTCGGTGCGTCCAGGAGGTGTACGGCGAGGCTGTCAGCGTCGTGGTGAGGCGTGTTCATCTCGAAGACGTGGTACGTCGGGGTGCGGACCAGCGCGTTGGTGTCGGGGTCGGTCAGGATCATCGCCTGCAGGACGTTGACCGTCTGCGCGATGTTGGCCATCGTCAAGCGCTTCGCGTGCCGGTGGAAGGTGTCGAAGTGCAGGCTGGCGACCAGGGCGTCGCGGATCGTGTTCTGCTGGTAGAGGAAGCCGGGGTTGGTGCCGTCGGCAACGTTCCACCAGGTGCCCCACTCGTCGAGCACGAGACCGACCTTGCCGCAGGGGTCGAACATGTCCATCACGGTGGAGTGCCGGCGCAGCAGCTCGTCGATCTTGTTCGCCTTCGCCAATGTCGCGTAGTACTCGTCGAGGCTGAAGTCGGTGGCGTGGCCCTTGTCGTCCCAGTCGCCGGCGATCGTGTAGTAGTGCAGGGAAATCCCCTGCAGTGGGCCCTTGCCGCAGCCGCCGATGGTGCGCATCAGCGTCTCGGTCCAGCTGTAGTCGTCGGAGTTCGCGCCGGCGGCGATCCGGTAGAGCTTGTTGTCGCCGTGGTCACGGCAGTAGGTCGCGTACTGCCGCGCCAGGTCGGCGTACGCCTCGGCACGCATGTTGCCGCCGCAGCCCCAGGACTCGTTGCCGACACCCCAGAACGGCACCTTCCACGGCTCTTCCCGGCCGTTGGCGCGCCGCAGGTTGGTCATCGGCGATGCGCCGACCCCGGTCAGGTAGTCGACCCACTCGCGCATCTCGCGGACCGAACCCGAGCCGACGTTCGCGCTGATGTACGGGTCGGCGCCGAGCAGTTCGCACAGGTCGAGGAACTCGTGGGTGCCGAAACTGTTGTCCTCGACGACGTTGCCCCAGTGGGTGTTGACCATCGTCGGCCGCTCGTCCCGCGGGCCGACGCCGTCGCGCCAGTGGTACTCGTCGGCGAAGCAGCCGCCGGGCCAGCGCAGGTTCGGGATCTGCAGGGCGCGGAGCGCCTCGACCACGTCGGTGCGGATGCCGCGGATGTTCGGGATCGGGGAGTCCTCGCCGACCCAGAAGCCGCCGTAGATACAGCGGCCGAGATGTTCGGCGAAGTGCCCGTAGAGATGGCGGCTGATCCGCGCTCCGGGCAGATCCAGGTCGATGACCGCGCGGGTTGCACTCACAGGGGTCCAGCCTCTCGATCGGGGACGACGCGCAGCCCTTTCCGGCGGCACAGCACGCCGGTGAGTATATCGATAAACATCAGCCCTGTCCGGCTTTCTCTTGACCCTGAATTGGTGCGCCCTTAGATTCGTCGAAGCGCTTCGACAACTCAAGCGAAAGGCCGCCGATGAAGTTCACCGATGGTTACTGGCAGTTGCGGCCCGGGGTGAGCCGGCTGTCGCCCGCCGGTGTCGAGAGTGTGGAGGCGGGGGAGCGGTCGGTGACCGCGTTCGCGCCGGCCCGCCGGATCGACCGCCGCGGTGACACGCTGAACCAGCCGTTGTTCACGATCACGCTCGATGCGCCTGCGGAAGGCGTGATCGGCGTCCGGATCGTTCACCACGCCGGCGGACTACCGCCCAGGCCGGCGTTCGAGCTGGAGACCGATGACCTGCATCCGGTCAAGGTCGAGGTGGACGAGACGACCGCGCGATTGACCAGCGGCGACCTGACCGCCGTACTGCAGCTCGATGGTCCTTGGGACCTACGCTTCGAGGACGGTCGCGGTGAGCTGACCGGCTCGGGCGCCCGCAGCGTCGGGCTGATCACCGACGCGGATGGCCGGCAGTACCTGCACGAGCAGCTGTCGCTCGGAGTTGGCGAGAGCGTCTACGGGCTCGGTGAGCGGTTCGGTCCGCTGGTGAAGAACGGCCAGGTCGTCGACATCTGGAACGCCGACGGCGGTACGTCGAGCGAGCAGGCGTACAAGAACGTCCCGTTCTACATGAGCAGCCGCGGGTACGGCGTACTGGTCGACACCCCGGCGCATGTCTCGTTCGAGGTCGGCTCCGAGGTGGTCTCGCGCAACCAGTTCAGCGTCGAGGGCCAGGAGCTGCGGTATCTCGTCTTCGCCGGCCCGACGCCGAAGGACGTCCTGCGCCGCTACACCGGCCTGACCGGTCGCCCGGCTCGGGTACCCGCCTGGTCGATGGGACTGTGGCTGTCGACATCGTTCACCACCGACTACAACGAGCCGACGGTGGCGTCGTTCGTCGACGGGATGGCCGAACGCGATCTTCCGTTGAGTGTGTTCCACTTCGATTGCTTCTGGATGCGGCAGTTCCACTGGTGTGACTTCGTCTGGGACCCGATCGCCTTCCCGGACCCGGCCGGCATGGTCCGGCGGCTGAAGGAACGCGGCTTGCGCGTGAGTCTGTGGATCAACCCGTACATCGCGCAGCGGTCGGCGCTGTTCGAGGAAGGGCGTGAGCACGGCTATCTGCTGAAGCGCCCCGACGGCTCGGTCTGGCAGTGGGACATGTGGCAAGCCGGGATGGGGATCGTCGACTTCACCAACCCAGCGGCGACGGCGTGGTACCGGTCCAAGTTGCAAGGCCTCATCGATCTGGGCGTCGACTGTTTCAAGACCGACTTCGGTGAGCGGATCCCGACCGACGTCAGCTGGTACGACGGTTCCGATCCGGAGCGCATGCACAACTACTACCCGCACCTCTATAACGAGGCGGTCTTCGATCTGCTGCGCGAGAACCGCGGTGATGGCGAAGCCGTTCTGTTCGCGCGATCGGCGACAGCCGGTGGTCAGCAGTTCCCAGTCCACTGGGGTGGCGACTGTGAGTCGACGTTCGAGGCGATGGCCGAGTCGCTGCGCGGTGGCCTGTCGCTGGCATCGTCCGGCTTCGGCTACTGGAGTCACGACATCGGTGGCTTCGAGGGCACACCGGATGCCGCGGTCTTCAAGCGCTGGGTGCCTTTCGGCTTGCTGTCCTCGCATTCGCGGCTGCACGGCTCGAGCTCGTACCGCGTGCCGTGGGCCTTCGACGACGAAGCGGTGGCCGTACTGCGTCGCTTCACCAAGCTCAAGTTGTCACTGATGCCGTACCTCGCCGAGGTCGCGGAACAGGCGCACCAGACCGGTACGCCGATGATGCGGCCGATGGTGCTGGAGTTCCCGGACGATCCCGCGGTCAGTCACCTGGATCGCCAGTACATGCTCGGTCCGGACATCCTCGTCGCGCCGATACTGAGTGCCGATGGCGCAGTGACCTTCTACCTGCCAGAGGGCCGGTGGACGAGCTTGCTGGATGGCGAGCAGCTCAATGGTGCGCGTTGGTTCACTCAGCAGCACGGCTTCGATAGCCTGCCGGTCTACGTCCGTGAAGGTGCGATCCTGCCGGTGGGTGCGGTCGACGACCGGCCGGAGTACGACTGGGCCGACGGGGTCGAGCTGCGGTGGTTCCAGCCCACCGAAGGTGACGTCCGCCGGATTCGGTTGCCTCGGCCCGGTGGCGGTACCGCCGCAGTCGTCGAGCTGACGCTGACCGACGGTCAGCCGGTGGCCGCAGTTGTCGAAGGCAACTGCGACCACTTCACGATAACCGTCAGCTGAAGGACAGCTCGCGCAGGAACACCCCGGCTTCGGCGAACACGACGTACAGCGTGTGAACGCCGGAGCCGGCGGCGAGTGCGGTGGTGAGCTGCGTCCAGCTGGTCGGGTCGACCTCGACGGTGGCCAGCACAGGACCGTGGTACGGGTCGTCGAGCCGGAGCTCGATCGTGGCCGGCTTGGAGAGCTCGCTGGCCACGGTGAGCAGGCACTCCACCGGGCCGGAGCCGAAGTCGGTGTCCGCAAAGGCGAGCCAAGCACCTGGGTGCTCAGACCGTACGGCGTCGCCGTGGTCGGCGTCCGTGAGCGTGAGGCCGCAGTACTCGTCGAACGTGTCAGCCCGCAGGGGAACCGTCAGTTCGCGGTCAGGGATCGGATCGCCGAGTACGTCGACCGGTGCGCTGAGCCGGATGTCGGTACACGACCGCCCGATCAGGATGCTGTGCCGAGCCGGCTCGATCCAGTAGCAATCCCGCGTCACGTCCCAGATCGCCAGATCGGCGGCCCGGACGGTCAGCTCGGCCCGCGCGGATTCACCGGGCTCGAGATCGAGGTGCTGGACGGCGCGGAGGCGGCGCAGCGGCTGCTTGACCCGCGAGTTCTGCTGATGGGTGTAGAGCTGGACGACCTCGTGGCCCGGCCGGGTGCCGGTATTGGTGACTGTGCAGCTCACCAGCACCTCGCCGTCCTTGGCGATCGTCGGCGTGCCGATCTCCAGCTCGCCGTACGCGAAGGTCGTGTAGCTGAGGCCGTGGCCGAAGGGGTAGAGCGGAGTGCCACGGAAGTACTGGTAGGTGGCGTCGCTGGTGATGATGTCGTAGTCGAGCAGATCGGGCAGATCTGCCTCCGACCGGTACCACGTCTGCGGCAGCCGACCGGCGGCATCGACAACCCCGAACAGGACGTCGGCGAGCGCGTGGCCGTACTCCTGGCCGCCGTGCGCCGACCAGACGACCGCGGGCAGCTCACGCTCCGCCCAGCCGACCGAGAACGGGTAGCTGCTCGACATCACCAGGACGGTCCGTGCGTTAGCTGCCTGTACGGCGAGAGTCAGTCGCTTCTGCCCGGCGGGCAGGTCCAGGCTGATGCGGTCCTCGGTCTCGCGGCCGTTCACCAGCGGATGGTTGCCGACGACAACCACCGCGACGTCGGCGCGCGCCGCGGCCGCAGCGGCCAGTACGGCGCCATCGGCGATCCTCGTGAAGTCGAACACGGTCGGCTCGTCCGCGGTGACCTCGATCCGCCCGTCATCACACTTGGTGACGTAGTGACCGGACGTGTGATGGCGGAGCAGGCATTTGCCGTCCTCGACGTGGACGAGTTCGAAGGTCTCCTTGACGACCCAGCTGTTCGGCCCGGGGTGATCGGCCCGCAAGGTGCCGTCGTCCGTGACGGTCAGATAGCGGCCCGTCCGGACCGAGCGCAGCGTGCAGAAACCGCCGCCCCAATCGAAGAGGTCGAACCCGGCGCTGGACCTGGTCAGCCCGACCACCGCGTCCTCGCCGGCCTCCAGAGCCAACCCGCCGACACCGAACTGCACCCGGTCCGCACCTTCGCAGTACTCGACGGCGTCGGGTCCGAGGCGCTCGGTCAATGCCTTCACCGCAGTCACCTGGTACGGCAGCGTGCCGGAGTACCAATCCTCCTGCAGGGTGTCGGCCAAGGGGCCGAGCACGGCCACCCGCTTGATGTCGGTGGACAGCGGCAGCAGGTCGTCGTTCTTGAGCAGTACGAACGACTGCCGGGCCGCGTCCTGCGCCAGGTCGCGATGTGCCTGGCAACCGACGATGTCCGGAGCAGTCTCGACAGCGGGGTCGAACTCGCCGAGCCGGAACCGCAAGGTCAGCGCGCGCGCAGCGGCCCGATCGATGTCCTGCTGCGTGATCAGCCCACGCGACAGCGCCTCCTCGAGGAGCCGGGTGGTGCCACTCGGATCGTTGTCGTCCTGCGTGAAGCTGTCCACCCCCGCGCGCAACGCCGCCGCATAAGCGATCGCCCCGTCCGCGCAGTACCCCTGCAGACCGTAAAGATTCGCCGGTGCCCCCGCATCGCTGACGACCAGCACTTCCTGATCGGACCAGCCCCGCAGCACGTCGTTGATCAGCGGACTCAGGTGGGCAGGCCGACCGTTGACGAGGTTGTACGACGGCATCACGGCCACCGCCGCTCCGGCGCGCAGTGGCGCTTCGAAGGCCGGCAGTTCGTACTCACGCAGTACTCGGGCGGGCATGTTGCTGGAGGTCGTGCAGCGGTCGGTTTCGTTGTTGTAGGCAAGGAAATGCTTGAGGGTCGGCGCAGTCTGCAGCGGACCGGAGCCGTCGCCGGCCAGTCCGGAACCGAAGGCGATCGCGAGCTCACCGGTCAGCCAGGGATCTTCGCTGTAGCCCTCTTCATTGCGACCCCAGCGGGGGTCTCGCAACGGGTTCACGACGGGCGCCCAGACGTTCAGACCGACGGCGGCCGGATCCTTGTCGTGGAAGGCGCGCACCTCGGAGCCGACCGCCGTACCGACGGCGTGCAGCAGGTCGGGGTTCCAGCTGGTCGCGAGGCCGACCGCCTGCGGGAAGACGGTGGCGGGACCGAGCCAGGCGACTCCGTGCAGAGCTTCCGTGCCGGTCCGGAACGGGCCGACGCCCAGCCGGGGGACAGCGGCCTGATGCTGATGGAGGAGACCGAGCTTCTCGGCCGGTTCGAGCCGAGCCATCAGGTCGGCGACCCGGTCGGCCACGGGCTGCTGCGGATCGCGGAACACGTCGTCTGACTGGCTCATCGGTTGTCGTCTCCGGGCGTTCGGTGGCTGCCGGCGCGCTCGAAAGGTGGATTCGAGCAGCGTCGAAGCGCTTCGACAGTTCTGGAAGGGTCGCACTCCACGGCGACCCGGTCAAGATCCGGGCAGCGGTCGAGGCGAAAGATTTCGGGCTAAGTGATCAGCTGGGGATACGTCCGGCGTCGAGCTGGTCGAGGGATCGCGCCACCGCGCCGATGGCGGTGATGTCGTGCCCGAGGGCCGAGAGTGCGACCTTGCATCCGCCGGCCTGTGGTGCGAGTGCCTGCCCGTGCAGTTCCTTCTCGACCGCCGGCAGCAGCCACTCGCCGAGGGTCGCGTAGTACCCGCCGAGCACGATCAGCGCCGGATTGAGCAGGTTGGCCAGCATCGCCACACCCTGCCCGAGCCAGCTGCCGGTCTCGAGCAACGCCTTCACGGTCTCGCTGTCACCGGCGCTCGCGCGGGCGACGATCTGCTCGACGGTCAACTGGAGATCATCGGTGTCATCGTGCAATCGCCGTACCAATGCAGGGATACCGGCCACGGCCTCCAGGCAGCCGCGACGTCCGCAGCCACAGACCGGACCGTCGGGCGCAACGCGCAGATGACCGACCTCTCCGACGTACCCGAGGTTGCCTTGGAGTGGACGGCCGTCGGCGATGACTCCGGCCCCGAGACCGGTGTCGCCGGAGATCTGGATGAGGTTGTTCGTGCCCGCGTGCGGGCCATACCGATACTCGGCGAGCGCGCTCAGGTTGGCGTCGTTGTCGACCGACACGCTGAAGGTGGGGTGGCTCAGTGCGTCGAGCAGCCGCGGCTTGAGCGGGTAGTCGCGCCAACCGAGACCAGCAGCCAGTACGACGGTGCCGTCGCGATCGACGAGCCCGGGTACTCCGACGGTCAGCCCGAGGATCTGTCGGCCGGTGGCCTCGACGGCTGCCATTGCGCGTCGGGCGAGCGCGCTCGTCGCCGTCAGCGTCTTGTCCGGGCCGGCGCCGCGACCAGGGCCGGAGCGATGCCAACGCAGGATCTGCCCACCGGCCGCGTCGTACGCGATCGCGGTCAGACCACGCGCGCTGATCTCCATCCCGATCGCCGCGTACGCCGATCCGTCCAGCTCGAGCAGTGTCGCCGGGCGGCCGACCCGGTTCTGCGTCTGCTCGGTCTCGCGGATCAGCCGCCGGTCGATCAGATCGCCGACGATGTTGGTGATGGTCGCCTTGTTCAGGCCGGTGCCGCCGGCGATGGCGGCCCGCGAACATGGGGCGTTGGCGCGCAGGAATCCCAGCACCGCGGACAGATTGGTCGCCCGAACATCGCTGTAGCCGGCAGTGAGTGTGCTCAACGTGTGTCCGTTCGGGTCGGTGGTGCGGTGTCTTCAGTCTGGCATCTTGTCGCGGCCCGGCGCATCCTCTACTTTGTTTGGCGTCAAGCCAAACTAACTCTAGCTTGGAACGTCCGTCGTTCCCAGTGGAAGGGACTCATCGTGACCGGAACTGGAAGCAGCGGACCGAACCGCCGGAGTTTTCTAGCCCTTGTCGGAGCCGGTACGGCGGCCGTCGCAGGCGGCGCGTCGTTGACCGCCTGCTCGGACGGTGGTGGCGGCGGATCGACGACCGCGGGCCGCGCCGAGGCCACCGACAAGCTCACCGGCCTGCTGCCGAAGTACACGGCGTACGAAGGGGTGAAGCCCGATCTGCCTGGTGAGCACGGTGCGGACCCCGGGTTCACCAAGTACCCGACCGACCTCAAGAAGGTGATCACCGAGCCACCGGTCAAGAGCGGCAAGGAGGTCACAGCGATGACCCCGCTGTGGGCGCCGAGCCCACCCGGACTGGGCAGCAACTCGTACTACGCCGCCAACAACGAGCGGATCGGCGCGGGGGTTCGGTTCAACATCGTCAACGGGATCGACTACGGCGACAAGCTCGGTCCGCTGCTTGCGGCCGGCAACGTTCCGGAGCTGCTCTGCATCCCGGGCTGGAACATCGGCGGCCTGACCCGGTTCGGCCAGGCCGTGGACAAGCTGTTCGAGGACCTGACACCGCATCTTGCCGGTGACAAGGTGTCGCCGTACCCGATGCTCGCGAACCTGCCGACCGCGGCGTGGTCGTTCTCGGTCTGGAACGGACAGCTCAAGGCGGTCCCGTTCCCCGGCGGTGGCGCCCCCTGGATCCTGTACTACCGCAAGGACCTACTGGACAAGGCCGGCGCGCAGCCGCCGAAGACGATCGCGGAACTCGAGGCGCTCGGCAAGCAGCTGACCGATGCCAAGCGCAAGCAGTGGGCGTTCGGCGGGATCTCCGACGAGGTCCAGCGGGCGTACGGCGTACCGGCCGGCTGGCGCAAGGACTCCAGCGGCAAGCTGGTCAACAAGATCGAGACGCCGGAGTTCGAAGAGGCCGTGGCCTTTGTGCGCAAGACGTTCCAGAACGGCTGGGTGCACCCGGAGGTCGTCGCGAACAACAGCGCCGACCAGAAGCCGCTGTTCGAAGGCGGTCAGGTGGTGATCCGTCAGGACGGGACCGGGACGTGGGCGGAGACGCTGCAGCGGCAGGCCAACAACCCGTCGTTCGGCATGCAGGCGGTCGCGCCGTTCGCGCACGACGGCGGCACACCGATCGTGTGGGGCGGTGACCCGGCCGGCATCTTCACGTTCATGAAGAAGGGCCTGGCGCCGGACCGCATCGCCGAGCTGCTGGGAGTCCTCAACTACACCGCCTCGCCGTTCGGTACCGAGGAGAACCAGCTCTACAACTACGGTGTCGAAGGCAAGCACTACACCCGGCTGCCGTCCGGCGCGCCCAAGCTGACTCCGCTGGGCCAGAAGGAGATCGCGCCGACGTACCTGTTCCTCGGCGGCCGGCCGAACGCCATCACGCAGAGCGAGTACCCGGGCTACGTGGAGGCGATGAGCGCCTGGCAGAACCTGGCGGCGAAGTACCGGGAGAAGAACCTGTTCGAGGGGATCCGCATCGAGCAGCCCGCGAAGTACGCGGCACTGGCCCAGCCGTTCGACGACAAGCTGCAGGACATCTACCGCGGCCGCCGGCCGATGAGCGATCTGAAGGTCGCGATCAAGGAGTGGCAGACCAAGGGCGGCGACGCGGGTCGCGACTTCTTCGCGAAGGTGCTCAGTGACAACGGTCGCTGAGGGTCGCCGCCGTCCCGTCCGCAGCGGCAGAGGCGGCGCGAACTGGCGGCAGCGGTTCCGCCGGGACTGGCCGCTGCTGCTGATGGTCTCGCCCGTGATCGTGCTGCTCGGGGTGTTCCACTACTTCCCGACGCTGGGCAACGTGATCGCGTTCCAGGACTACTCGCCGTACGCCGGGATCCGGGGCAGCGAGTGGATCGGGTTCGCCAACTTCGCCCGGCTGTTCGGCGAGCCGGAGTTCTGGTCGGCGATGCTGAACACGCTGACGATCACCGGCTTCCAGCTGGTGTTCTTCTTCCCGATCCCGATCTTCCTGGCGCTGCTGCTGAACAGCGTGCTCTCGGTCCGGGTGCGGACACTCATCCAGGGCGTCGCGTACCTGCCGCACTTCTTCTCCTGGGTACTGGTCGTCTCGCTGTTCCAGCAGATGCTGGGTGGCTCGGGCCTGCTCGCGCAGGCCTTGCGCAACAACGGGCACGGCGCGTTCGACCTGATGACCAACCCGGATACCTTCCTGCTGCTGGTCACGTCGCAGTCGGTCTGGAAGGACGCCGGGTGGGGGATGATCGTCTTCCTCGCGGCGCTGAGCACCATCAACCCGGCCCTGTACGAGGCGGCGGCCGCCGACGGCGCCAACCGGTGGCGGCGGTTGTGGCACATCACGCTGCCCGGCCTACGCCCGGTCATCGTGCTGCTGCTGATCCTGCGGCTGGGCGACGCACTGAGCGTCGGCTTCGAGCAGTTCATCCTGCAGCGGTCCGCCGTCGGAGCCGAGGTGTCGGAGGTGCTGGACACCTTCGTGTACTACCAGGGCCTGCTGGTCGGTGACTTCGGGTACGGCGCGGCCGCCGGACTGTTCAAGGGAGTCGTCGGACTCGTGCTGATCCTGGTCGCCAATCGATTCGCTCACATGATGGGTGAGCAGGGGGTGTATTCGAAGTCATGACCGCACAGAATCTGACTCTCCCCGACCGGCTGAGCAGTCGGCTGGCCCGGCGCCGGGCAGCTGTGGAGAACGAACGCCCGGTCTGGGAAGAGCCACCGTCGATCCCCGGCCGGATCAGCAAGGGTGTGGTGCTCGGGCTGGTCGTCCTGGCCGTCACTTTCCCCCTGTACGTCGTAGTGGTGACCAGCCTGTCGAGCACCGAAGCGGTCACCCGGGCCGGCGGTCTGGTGGTCGTCCCGCGGGAGCTGACGCTGGCGGCGTACGTCCAGTTGCTGTCCGGGGGAGTGGTTACCAAAGCCTTGGTGGTCAGCATGGGCGTCACGGCGATCGGGACGCTGTTCAGCCTGGCCATCACCGTCCTGGCGGCGTACGGACTGTCGCGACCGGGCTCGTTGCTGCACCGTCCGTTGCTGTTCGTGGTGCTGCTGACGTTCCTGTTCGGGCCCGGCATCATCCCCAGCTATCTCCTGGTCAGCTCCTTGGGACTGATCGACAGCTACGCCTCGCTGATTCTTCCGACGGCGATCTCGGCGTTCAATCTGATCGTGATGCGCTCGTTCTTCATGGGCATCCCGGGGGAACTGATCGACAGTGCCCGGGTGGACGGCGCCGGCGAGTTCGGCATCCTGACCCGGATCGTGATGCCGCTGTCCAAGGCGGTGGTGGCGGTCGTCGGGCTGTTCTACGCGGTCAGCTACTGGAACGCCTTCTTCAACGCCTTGCTGTACCTCAACGACAACAACAAGTGGCCGTTGCAGCTCGTGCTGCGGACCTACATCGTGCAGGCGCAGCAGTTGCCGTCCGGCGCCGGTGGGATCGCGGCATCGCCCGGAATGAACCTGGCACCCGCGCCGACGCTGGCGATCAAGATGGCGATCGTCGTGATCGCGGTCCTGCCGGTGCTCCTGGCCTACCCGTTCATCCAGAAGCACTTCACCAAGGGCGTCATCATCGGCGCCGTGAAGGGGTGATCACCATGAAGCGTAGGAACTTCTTGGCACTGAGCGCCGGAGCCGCGGCTGTCGCCACCACGTCGGCGCAGTCAGCCGCCGCGGCGCCGGGGCAGCGGTATCGCTGGCGCAATGTCGAGATCGTCGGCGGCGGCTTCGTCACCGGCATCATCCATCACCCAAAGCAGCGCGGCCTGGTCTACCTTCGCACCGACATCGGCGGCGCGGCCCGGCTGGACCAGCGCACGCAGCGCTGGGTGCAACTACTCAACTGGGTCGGCTTCGAGGACTGGAGCCTGACCGGTGTGGAGAGCCTCGCTCTCGATCCGGCGGATCCGTCCCGGCTGTACCTCGCGGTCGGCACGTACACGAACGAGTGGTCACCGATCAACGGGGCGATCCTGCGCTCGCGGGACCAGGGCCGGACGTTCGAGCGCACGGATCTGCCGTTCAAGCTGGGTGGTAACGAGCCGGGCCGGTCGATGGGCGAGCGGCTGGTCGTCGACCCGATGGACGGCCGCGTGCTCTACTTCGGCACCCGCAACCAGGGCTTGTGGCGCAGCACAGACCGCGGCGTCACCTGGGCGCGAGTGGACAGCTTCCCAAGCACCGGTACGGCGGGGATCGGGCTCGGCTTCATCTTCTTCGATCCGCGCGGTGGCCGGCGTGGTCGCCCGACGCCGACCATCTACGTCGGTGGGACGGATCTCGCGTCGCCCCTGCACCGCAGTACGGACGGCGGCTCGACCTGGCAGCCGGTCGCTGGTCAACCGACCGGTTTGATGCCGCATCACGGCGAGCTCGGTCCCGACGGCTGCCTCTATGTCACCTACGGCGACCGCCCGGGGCCGTACGAGATGTACGACGGCTCAGTCCACAAACTCGACACCCGGACCGGGGTGTGGACCGACATCACGCCGCTGCGTCCGAACACCGGTGGCGAGGCCGGGTTCGGGTACGCGGGTCTCGCACTCGATCCCCGCAAGCCGGGCGTGGTGATGGTGGCGACGATGAGCCGGTGGGGTCCGGTCGACGACATCTTCCGGTCGGTCGACGGTGGCGCCACCTGGCATTCGATCACCGAACATCTCGAGCTGGACGTGTCCGGAGCGCCGTACCTGACCTTCCATGGAGAGAAGGCGAAACTCGGCTGGATGATCGGCGACATCTCGATCGATCCGTTCGACTCGAACAAGGTCATGTACGTGACGGGTGCGACCGTGTTCGGCACCGATGACGTGACGAATGCCGAGCGTGGCGGCAGTACGCATTGGTCGGTGCGGGCGCAAGGGCTCGAGGAGACCGCGGTGCTGGACCTGATCAGCCCGCCATGGGGACCGCCGTTGATCAGCGCGCTCGGCGACATCGGCGTCTACCGGCACGACCGGCTGGACGTCGTACCGCCGGATGGTCAGGCCGCGAACCCGGTCAGCGGTACCTCACCGAGTCTCGACTATGCCGCTCGTACGCCGGGCTTCGTCGTCCGGCTGGCGAATGCCGGTGCGGGGGAGCGCGGCGCGATCTCGGTCGATGCCGGTAAGACGTGGGCTCCGTTCCCCGGTGAGCCCGCCGGGCTGACGCAGACCGGAAAGGTTGCCGTCAGCACCGATGCGCGCACTCTTGTGTGGGTCCCGGGCAACCAGGTCCCGCACTTCTCGCGAGACCGCGGTGCCACTTGGTCTCCGGTCGAAGGGCTGCCGAACGACGTCACGGTGGTCGGCGACCGCGTGGACCCGGCGCTGTTCTATGCGGTCGCCGCAGGGACGGCGTACCGGAGTGTTGATGGTGGGCGGACTTTCGCGCCGACGGCAACGGGTCTGGTCCTGTCTGGCGTGAAGCTGGAGACCGTGCTGGATCAGGCCGGGCATTGCTGGCTCGCGGGCGGAAGCGGTGGGCTGTATCGCTCCACCGACCAGGCGGTGACATTCGAGCGGCTCGCGGCGGTCGAGCAGGCGTTGACGATCGGCTTCGGCAAGGCCGCGCCGGGACGGTCGCACATGGCGGCCTATATCTCCGGCAAGGTCGGCGGTCAGTGGGGGATCTACCGCTCCGACGACATCGGCCGGACCTGGATCCGGATCAATGACGACCAGCACCAGTACGCCTCGACCAACGACGCGATCACCGGTGACCCGCGGGTGTTCGGGCGAGTTTTCGTGTCCACGAACGGACTTGGCATCCCTTACGGAGAGATCTGTTGATGTACTTCGGTGGCGATTACAACCCCGAGCAGTGGTCGCCGGAGACCTGGAAGGAGGACGCCGAGCTGATGCAGTGGGCCGGGGTGAACCTGGCCACGGTCGGCGTCTTCTCCTGGTCGAATCTGGAGCCGAGGCCCGGGCAGTACGAGTTCGGCTGGCTGGATACGGTGCTGGACCAACTCGCGGATCACGGTATCGGTGTGGATCTGGCGACACCGACCGCGTCGCCACCACCGTGGTTCAGCCTGCAGCACCCGGAAGCCCTCACGGTGACGCCGACCGGAACCCGGCTGACCCACGGCAGTCGGGACACGTACTGCGTCTGCTCGCCGGCCTACCGCGAGGCGGCGGCGCGGATCTGCGGTGTGCTGGCCGACCGGTACGCCGAACATCCGGCGCTGACGATGTGGCACGTGCACAACGAGTACGGCACCACGTGTTACTGCGACCAGGCCGCGGCCTCCTTCCGCACCTGGCTTCGCTACCAGTACGGCGATCTTGATGCGCTGAACGCGGCGTGGACGACGTCGTTCTGGAGCCAGCGGTATTCGGACTGGGCCGAGGTGATGCCGCCCCGAGCGACGCAGTACTTGGTCAATCCGGCCCAGTACGTCGACTATCGGCGGTTCTGGTCGGACGAACTGCTCGCGGCCTTCAAGGAACAGAAGGCGATCCTCGCGGCGGCGACGCCGGATGTCCCGGTGACGACGAACTTCGTCTTCGGCGGTTGGGTGCCGGTCGATCACCACCGCTGGGCAGACGCTGTCGACCTTGTTGCCATTGACAACTACCCGTCCGGGACTGGGCTCGGGCCCGAGGAGCAGACGGCCTTCGCGGCTGATCTGGCCCGTGGTTGGGCCCGGCGCGGGGAGTGGCTGCTGATGGAGCAGGCTCCGGGCGGCATCAATGTCGGGACGCGGTTGCAGACCAAGGAACCGGGCCGGATGACTCGGATGAGTCTGTCGCATATCGCCCGTGGATCTCGCGGTGCGATGTTCTTCCAGTGGCGGGCTTCGGCCGGCGGGGCCGAGCAGCACCATCCCGGGATGGTGCCGCACGCCGGCCAGGAGTCTCGGCGGTTCCTGGAGGTCTGCGAGCTTGGTGGACTCTTGGGGCGGCTGGACGAGATCAGCGGCAGCTCGGTCGAGGCGGAGGTCGCGGTCCTCTGGGACAGTGCGGCCTGGTGGGCGATGCAGGGGACACATCTGCCGTCGTCGGAGCTCGACTACCTCGAGGCGGTGCAGTCCGCGCACCGGCAGTTCTGGCACGCCGGGATCGGGGTCGACGTGATTCATCCCTCGGCGGATCTGTCGCCGTACCGGCTTGTCGTGGTGCCGTCGTTGTATTTGATCGATCCAGCTCACGCTGCCGTACTGCGGGAATACGTGGCGGCGGGCGGTCATGTGCTGGTGACGTATTTCAGCGGCATTGTGAATCCGAACTGCCGGGTATTTCTCGGTGGCTATCCGGG
Organism: Kribbella sp. NPDC056951; assembly: GCF_042674205.1. Taxonomy (NCBI): domain Bacteria; kingdom Bacillati; phylum Actinomycetota; class Actinomycetes; order Propionibacteriales; family Kribbellaceae; genus Kribbella; species Kribbella sp. NPDC056951. Next base: position 986,133 of record NZ_JBHUQZ010000002.1, on the reverse strand, counting down.
TGCATTCCGTGAGCTGCTCGGAATCCGGGTCGAGGAGTTCTATCCGGTCGCCGAGACCGAGCTGGCCGACGCCGGAAAAGGACGGTGGTGGAGTGAGCACGTGGGGCCGGAGGGGGCGGAGGTGATCGACGTCTATGCGAGTGGGCCACTGGCCGGTTCCCCGGCGATCACCCGGAACTCCTTCGGTGGCGGCGAGGCCTGGTACGTGTCGACCCAACTCGAGGACGCCGGCTACCAGCGGCTCGTCGAGACCGCCTGCCGACGGGCCGGGGTCGCCGTACCGGACCTGCCGGACGAGGTGGAGCTGGTTCGCCGACGGCAGGGTGAGACCACGTGGACGTTCCTGCTGAACCACGGCGCGGGCGAGGCCACGATCGAGATCGAGGGGCACGACCTGATCAGCCGACGGCCGATCGAGGGCGTTCTGACGCTGAAGCCAGGAGATCAGGCGGTGGTGGAGCGGTCCGGCTGAGGTGCGGGACCGCTGCTCGCGCGCGCGGTCAGTACAGCCGGGACGAGGGTCGTCGGCGCTGGGGCAAGCCCGTCCAGCTTGCCGATCAGCAGGTCGACGGCCCGCCCGCCGATCTCGTCGGCCGGGATCGACACCGAGGACAGCCGGGGAGATTGCCCCTCGGCGACGTCGTCCGCGCAGATCGCCAGCACCGACATGTCCTCGGGGACCCGGCGGCCGAGCCGGCGGAGAACCTCGAGCAGCGGGCCGATGATCGGCTCGTTCTGAACCACCAGTCCGGTGAGGCCGGGCTCTTGGGTGAGTAACTCCTGGACCGTCTTCAGCACTGCCTCGTGAGTCGGCTCGCAGGGGGTCTCCACACCATGAACACCGCGACGCCGGGCGGCCGACCGGAAGCCCTCGAGAGTGCGATGCGCGAACGCGGTCTGGCGTTCGTACACAGCGGACGGTGTCCCCAGCAGGGCGACGTCCTGGTGCCCGAGGTCGGCGAGATGATCGACGCAGAGCTCGGCCGCCTGCACGAAGTCCAGGTCGATACACGTCAGACCGTCGGAGTCGAGGGGCGTCCCGATCAGCATCGACGGCAGGTCCAGGCCGCGGAGCAGGGGGACCCGTTCGTCGTGCAGTTCGATGTCCATCACCACGACCGCGTCGACCAGCGAGCTCTGCTGGATCCGCTCCAGCCCGGCGGCACCCTCGTCCGCGGTGAGGAGCAGGACGTCATGGTCGTACCGGCGGGCCGAGGTCACCACGGCCGCCGCGAACTGCATCAGCACCGGCACGTGCATGTCGGCCCGCAGCGGGATCACCAGGGCCAGCACGTTCGACCTGTTCGAGGCCAGGGCCCGGGCGCTAGCATTCGGCCGGTAGCCGAGCGCGTCGACGCTTGCGTTCACGCGCTGGCGTGTCTCGGGGGAGATGGAGCGCTTCCCGCTGAGAACATAGGACACGGTGCTGGTCGCGACGCCCGCATGCCGCGCAACATCGGCGATCGTCACCATGGGCCCACCTCAGGGTCGGAGTTGGATTTCGAAGCGCTTCGATATTACCACCTCCTGAGATATTGACCGACTGGCTTCGCATTGCGACAGTGGAAGTCCCTGGAGTCGGTGGCGGGTTCTCCCCGCCTTTTTTCTGGGCGGTTATCGAAGCGCTTCGATAACGTCATCGACGCCCACTCCGAGAAGGGAAACCATCATGAGCAAGTCATGGAAACCGCTGGCAGCGCTGGTGACGCTGCTGGCCGCTCTAGTCGCCTCGGCGCTGCCGGCGCAGGCCGCCACCTGGTCGTCGAGCGACAAGTGGGGCACGTGGTCGAACGGCGGCTACACGGTCCGCAACAATGTCTGGGGCAGCGGTGCCGGGCCCCAGACCATCTGGGCGAACTCCTACAGCAACTTCGGTGTCTGGGCCAACCACCCGAACACCGGCGGTGTGAAGTCCTACCCGCACTCCGCCCGGGACATCAACCGCCGGATCAGTTCGCTCGGCAGTCTCACCAGCAACTTCAACGTGTCCAGGCCCGGCAGCGGTGCGTACTGCACCTGCTACGACATCTGGGCCGACGGCCACAACTACGAAATCATGATCTGGATGAACAAGCAGGGCGCTGTCGGCCCGATCGGCAGCCGCCAGACCACCACCTCGGTCGGCGGTCACACCTGGGACGTCCACCGCGGTTCGAACGGCTCCAACGCCGTCTTCTCATTCGTCCGCACCGGCAACACCAACTCGGGTTCGGTCGACATCAAGGCCGTCCTGAACTGGTTGCGCAGCGCCGGCTGGATGGGTGACGTCAATGTCACCGACGTCCAGTTCGGCTACGAGATCACGTCGTCCAGCGGCGGCCTGAACTTCAACGTCAACAGCTACTCGGTCAACTTCTCCTGACGAGCCGAGGGGGCGCGCACCCAGCCCGCCCCCTCTGCGAAGGTTGCGTCGCTCGGTAACCTTGGGGCGCCATACGCGAAAAATCACCGCCCAACGCACCACCGCACTGCACACATGACGAGCCGGTGCGGCTTTGTGAGGCGCGGGGTGGGTCAGCTATCAGCAGGCCTCTGTCCCGTACGGCAACCACAGCCCGGCAACCCCAGGCGGCGTGGAGCCGCGGTCACCGGCCTCGCCATCCACCTCAGCCACCGCGGCGATCAGCCACGCTTTCTTTTTGGTCGGCCGGAGGCGGCGATGAGCCAGAGCGGTCGTCTCCGGCCGAGTTCTTTCGGGCCTGTGCCCCGACTCGACCGCCAAAGGCGGCCGACAAAGCAAGAGGGCTGGCCACGTGGGTGGCTGGGCTGGTTGGCGAGGGCCGGTGACCGCGGCTGCGCGTCGTTTGGGGCTGACGGGCTGTGGCTGAGGTGCGGGATGCTCGAGTCTTGCGTTAGTCGGAGGATTTTCGGGTCGTGGCGCCGAAAATGTTCCGATCAACGCGCCAGATATCCCCCGGGGCCCGAGATCGCGGGCCGGCGATCACCTTGAGCACCCATCAACCATCTGCCCGCCACCGAAACGGTTGAACCGTGCTCAAGGTCGCCACGACCAGTTCACCTTGAGCACCCATCGACCACCTTCCGACCGCGCAGATGGTTGACCCGTGCCCAACGTCGTACCGGATCGTGTAGCGGCTGGTTCAGGGGCGGGGTGAGGGGACTCCGGTGGCGCGGCGCATGAGGGCGTCGAAGGTGCGGTCGGGGAGGATGTCCTTGAGGAAGATCATGGGCTTGGCGCCGAAGCCGACGGCGTAGCGGGTGTTCGGTTTGCGGGCCGTGACGGCTTTGCGGATTGTGCGGGCGATCAGCTCCGGCGGCGAGGCGCGGCGTTGGTTGGACTCGGCTGACAGCGAGTTGGCTACGGCGTTGCCCTGTGGGGCGTAGGGGCCGGTGGAGGAGACTGCGCGGAGTTTGCCGGCGGCGATGTCGGCCCACTCGGTCTTGATGCCGCCGGGTTCGATGACGATGACGTCGATGCCGAACGGGGTGAGTTCGAGGCGGAGGCAGTCGCTGATCGCTTCCAAGGCGAACTTGGTGGCGTGGTACCAGGCGCCGAGCGGGGTGTGGATCTTTCCGCCCATTGAGGTGATGTTGACGATCTTCCCGCTGCGCTGGGCGCGCATGTGCGGGAGCACGAGCTGGGTGAGCCGCGCGGCGCCGAAGACGTTGACGTCGAACTGGTACCGCGCTTCGTCCATCGGCACGTCCTCGAGAGCGCCGTACGATCCGTAGCCCGCGTTGTTGACCAGTACGTCGAGACGTCCCGCGTCGGCGATGATCTTGTCGACGCCTTCCTGCAGGGAGGTGTCGTCGGTGACGTCCATGGCGATGGGCTGGATGCCGGATGCGGTGAGGTGGGTCATCCGCTCGACGCGGCGCGCGGCGGCGTACACGGTGTAGCCGGCCTTGGCGAGTTCGAGGGCGGTGGCTTCACCGATACCGGAGGAAGCGCCGGTGACGAGGGCGACGAGGGTGGGCATGACTTTCTCCTGTTCTTGGCTTCTTCTTGGTCACCAAGTTAGGAGTGACAGGCGGTCCTTCCACTAGCACAGGACGCCGATCTACTTGCAGGTCACGCCAACTGCCGGATGGCGTCCGGCGTCGTGCCGGTCCAGGTCCGGAACGCTCGGTAGAACGAGTTGGTGTCGTCGTAGCCGAGCAGGAAGGCGATCTCCGAGGTGCGCAGCTCGCCGTTGATCAGGTAGTGCCGCGCGAGGTTCTCCCGGGTCCCGGCCAGGATGGCCTGGAACGACGTACCTTCCTGGCTGAGCTGGCGTTGCAGGGTTCGCGCGCTGGTGGCGAGCTGCTGCGTCACCGCACCGATCGAAGCATCGCCGGCGGGCAGCGTCTCGGTGAGGGCGGCGCGGACGCGGTCGGCGACAGTGGCCGACGCCTGGAGATCGGCCAGCCGACGACGGAGGTCGGGGGCGAAGACTCGCCACATCTGGTCGTTCTCGGTCAGGAATGGCCGCGTGGCGTCGGCGGCTGTGAAGGCGATGGAGTACGTGGTGCCTTTGCGCAGCCGCGTTCCGAGATAGTCCTCGATCACCGCGCGGTTGGCCGCGGGGTTGGGCATCGTGACACGAGCCGGCCGGACCTGCTCGCGAGTGGCGATGCGGGCCAGCGCGGTCCAGAAGATCAGCTCGATGGTGCCGAGCAACGCCGGCGGGTCGGACGGCCAGGCACAAGTGATCGTCAACGCGTCGGAGGTGTCGACGTCGAGTCGCAGCGGGCCGATCAGCGGTTTGTACGCCGCGAGCCGTTGGGCGGCGGTGGCGAGGTTCGGGCTGCAGAGCGCGGCGAAGATCGGTGCGGAGAACATCTCGACCGAGATCGCCTCGCCGATGTCGACGGCGAGGTCACGGTCCCCACCCTCAGCCGCGAGTGCTTCCCAGAATCGGTAGTACTCCGCGGGGGAGAGCTCGATGGGCCGATGGGCAAACAGGTCGGCCGGCAGCTGGGCTCGCCGAAGCACCCGCGCAGGAGGTAGGCCAAGGTCGCGAAGCAGCGCCTGGAGACTCGGCTCCAGGTCGAACCGTTGACCCGCCATGAGGTGATCGTAGACGAGGCGCTGCAGGCCGCAGCGCCTCGTCGCGGGGCGACTAGCTCAGAGTGATCGGTGCGGTCACTTCGAGCTCGGCGAGCTGGAAGCGATACGCGTTGCCGGCGGCCTCGGGGATCGGGAGCCCGAGCTTCGTCGCCGAGACTCGCAGATAGCGGAACGAGCCTGCGGCTGCGAACGTCTGCGGGCCGAGCACCGGGGCACCAGCGCCGTACCCGGTCTTGGTGACCAAGGCCTGCGACCAGTTGGCGCCGTCGTTCGAGCCTTCGATGGTGAAGTCGGCCGGGAAGCCGCGGCCGTCACCGAACTGGTCGCTGCGGGGCCACAGCGTGACGGCATCGAAGGTCCGGGTCGCCCCCAGATCCACGCGGACCGACTCGGAGGCGGCCGCGGTCGGGTGCTCGGCCGAGGTCCAGCCCATGGTCGGGTTGCCCTCGTTCGCGCCCGTGTAGCTGTAGCGGCGGCCGTCGACGAGAGCGCTCGGCCCCCAACCCTGACCTGCATTCGTGTACGACGAACTCGGGGCAACCGTCGCGCCCCGCGCGAAGTCGATCGTGGACTGCACACCCGGTACCGGCTTCGAGCCAGGGGTCTCGGAGGACGGCGTGAGCTCGATCAGCGCGACCGCGTTCGGTGCAAGCGTCACCGTGCTGGACCAATTCGACGCCGAGGCGACGACCGTGCGGTTCGACGGCCGGAGCGGCTCGTGTGCACTGGGCCGCAGGTTCTTCTGACCGGCCGCGTTGTCGGAGTAGGAGTTCTGCGCGTTCACCGCGTACTGGGTGACCGCGAAGTTGGTCGAGGTGTACGGCAGGCCGCTCACCGACGGGTGGAAGGTGGTGGCGTTCAGCGTGTTGTTCCAGAGCAGCACGGTGGTCTTCTTCGCCGCGGTGTCTGCGGTGACCAGCCCGTACGTCGCAGTTCCGCTGTTCCCGCTGATCGTCGTACTGAGCTTGGTGTTGCCGAGGGCATCGAACATCGCGAACGCGTTGCCGACCGCCTTGCGCCGGCCGTCCACGGTCAGCAGACCGAGGTCACCGTTGAAGTCCGCGCTCGGGCGCCAGCCCTCGAGTCCGCTGAAGAAGTGCACGCCGTTGAGCCCGGTCTCGCCGAGCGCGTCGTACATCCGTTGCAGCGCGTACGACGCGGTCTGGTGGGTGTCCGGCCAGGTGCCCGGACCGTTGTTCATCGCGAACGTGGAGTTCCACTCGGTGATGTAGAGCTGCTTGGCCGGGATGCCGCGGCGGGAGATTTCGCCGCGGATGTCCTGGGTGCTGTTGAAGTCGTTGGGCCCGTACGAGTGCCAGGACACGAAGTCGCAGGGGATACCGGGGTTGGCCGCGATGAAGTCCAGCCAGCCGCCGAGCAGTCCGACCGTGGGCGTCGCGACACCGGGTCCACCGACCTTCGCGGTCGGGTCGCCATGCCGCACGGCTTGCGCACTGGCGGCGTACAGCTGGTTGTACTGCGCTGTCGTGCCGGTCCAGAAGCCGCCCTTGTTGTCGGGCTCGTTCCAGACCTCCCAGTTCCAGCCGCGGTAGTTGGAGCCCGGCATCGCCGCGTAGTGGGAGACCATCGCGTCGACCGCGCGGCCCCAGGCGGCGTAATCCTTCGGCGGGCTGAACAGACCGTTCGTGGCGAACGCGCCCGGCATGTAGCTGAGGCTGATCCAGGGGCGGATGCCGTGGTCGACCAGCGGCTTCAGTACGGCGTCGAGCTTGCTGAAGTCGAACTTGTCGACACCCTTCACGACGCCGTAGAAGCTGTCGTCGAAGACGTGGTCGACGCGGATCTCGCGCAGGCCGAGATCGGCGAGTTCGTCGGCGTGGTCCGCGAGGACGTGCAGGTTCTGCAGGGTGAGGTAGCCGCCCTGCGAGGCGCGGAGCACGAGCTCCTTGTTCAACGTTCCGTTATCGGTGCCGTAGACGGCCGACACTTCGATAGTCGCAGCAGGTGCTGCGCTGACCGTTGTAGGTATCAGTGCAAGGACGAGTGGCAGGAGTAGTGCAGTCCAGCGACGCATGGGTATTTCTCCTTGAGGGTTGGGCGGCTGATCAGCCTTTGATCCCACCGGCCATCACTCCGGCCAGAATGCGACGCTGACCGAGGACGAAGACCAGGACGAGGGGAAGGCTGACCACGATCACGTCGGCGAAGACGTAGTTCCAGTTGGTCGAGTGCGAGTTCGAGCTGACAACGGCGAACAGGCCGAGCGGCAGCGTCTGCCGGCTCTCACCGCTGAGCAGGAAGAACGCGTAGAAGAAGTCGTTCCAGATGAAGACCCAGAGCACGATCCCGGCCGCGAACAGCACCGGCCCGAGCAACGGGAACACGATGGTGGCGAAGATCCGCAACCGGCCCGCGCCTTCGAGCTGTGCGGCCTCTTCGAGTTCCCGCGGTACCGAGCGGACGAAACCGGTGATCAGGAAGATTGCCAGCGAGAGGTAGACCCCGGCGTACAGGCCGATGAGCGACAACCGCGTTCCTTGCAGGCCGATTTGGGCGTCGAGGTAGACCGAGGTGATGACCGGCGCTGGTACGAGGATGCCGACGATGCTCGCGTAGAACAGCAGCCGGACCGGACGGGACTCACTGCGCGCGAACACCCAGGCCGCCATCGCCCCGGCGATCAGGATGAAGGCGACTGAACCGGCTGTGATCAGCAGGCTGTTCAGCAGACCGACGCCGGCGCGGCCCTCGGTCAGCACGGTCCGGAAGTTGTCGATGATCGCCCAGTCATGCGGCAGGCCGAATCCCGGAGTCCGCGCTTCGGCGAACGGTTTGGCCGCGTTCACCAGCACCATCCACAGGGGTACGCCGATCACCAGGCCGGCGGCGACGGACAGTACGACGTACTTGATCGTCCTCATGCGTCGACCTCCCGGCGGCGGAGCGTGATCAGCAGCGGGAACGCGACCGCGCAGACCAGCAGCAGGAGGAGTAAGCCCATCGAGATCGAGTAGCCGTAGTACCCCTGCGCATATTGCTGCTGGATGAACATGTTGAGCACCTGCGTCGAGTCGCCCGGACCGCCGTTCGTCATCGCGAAGACGATGTCGAAGGTGTTGAACGCCCCGATCAGCGTGGTGACGAAGTTGAACGTGATCGCCGGCGCGAGTAGCGGCAACTGAACGGACCGGATGATCCGCCAACGGCTTGCTCCATCGGTGCGCGCGCTCTCGAGCAGTTCACCGGGGATCGCGTTCAGCCCGGCGATGTAGACGAGCATGTTGACGCCCATGAACTTCCAGGCGTTCACCAGAGCGACAACAACGATCGTCCACGTGGTGCTGCCGAGCCACGAGACCTCGATCCCGGCTGCGCGGTTCAGCGGTCCGTCATCGGCGAGCAACGCCTTGAAGACATAGCCGGCGGCCAGTGGCGAGATCAGCACTGGCAGGAAGAACGCCGCGCGGAAGAAGACGTGCACGCGGCTGGGCTTCTCGAGGGCGAACGCGAGCAGCAGACCGGCCAGGTTCTGCGCGATCATCACGACCACCGCGTAGACCACGGTCACGCGCAGATCGGTGCTCAGGGCACCTTCCTGGAGCAGCTCGCGAAAGTTCGCCAGCCCGGTGAAGGCGATCGTGTCCTTGTACGCCGACCAGTCGGTGAACGCGAGCGCGAAATTCAGCAGGTTCGGGACCAGGTAGAAGACGGCCACCACGAGGAGAGCGGGCAGCAGGAATCCCGCCGTACCGGCTCGGGCTCTGAGCGAGGTGGTCATCAGAACCCGGTCAGTCCTGCCGTCTTGGCGCTCTTCGCCCACGCCGCCTGCAGATCCGCGGCCACCTGCTCGGGAGTCGACGAGCCGTTGATCAGCTTGCTCATGAAGGTCGGGAAGGGGCCGAAGTCGGCCGCGAACAACTGCGGGTAGCTGGTGCCGTCACTCTCGAGTGCCGCGTACGCCGCCTGGGTCGCGGCCGGGACCTCGGTTGGCGTGGTGAAGCCGGTCAGCGCCGGCGCTTGTTTCTGCACGTCGACGAAGTGTTGATATCCCGCACCCGCAGCGAACTTGAGGAAGGCTGCGGCCGCCTGCTCCTGCTTTTCGTTGCCGGTTCGCGGCATCTGGATCGAGAAGGTGGTGGAGTACGCCGCTGTCGGGCTGGTCGTGGACAGCGCCTGCCAGCCCAGCTTCTCGTTCATCGCGGTCACGCCGATCGACTTCACGAAGTCCGAGCTGATCCAGGTGCCCTGCGGGATCATCGCGACCTGACCGGCGGCGAACTTCTCCTGCTGCTCGGCGTACGTTCCGGTCTTCAGGTTGCTGTTGAAACATGGCTCCAGTGATTTGTAGGCCTTGAGTGCGTCGACGATCGCCGGATTGGTCCACTGGGCTTGGTTGTCGTTGAGCTTGTCCTGGAGGCCGGCCTTCATCGCGTCGGTCCAGAGCATGAACGGCAAGATCTGCGTCGTCCACTGGTCGCCGCCCGCGTCGTACAGCGGGGTTACACCAGGATGCTGCTGCTTGATCGTCTTGCAGGCGTCGACGAGTTCGGCGAGGTTGGTGGGCGGCTTCGGGACGAGTTGCTTGTTGTACCAGAGGCCGAAGACGCTCGGCGGTTCCAGACTGAGGCCGTAGTTCTTGCCATCCAGTACGGCGGCAGTCTTGGCGAGGCCGAACCGCTGCTTGGCGACGAAGTCCTGGCCGGTCAAGTCGTACAGGTTCTTGGCCGGATCGAGGCGACGCATGAAGCTGGCCGTCGACTGGAAGATCATCAGATCGGGCCGGGTCCCGGTCGCCCACTTGGTCAGCAGGTTCGACTCGTACGGGTCGGGGAAGATCTCCGGCCGGATCTTCGCTCCGGTCGCCTTCTCGAAGTCCGCGAACAGGGTCTTGTAGCCGGCCTGCAGGGTGTTCGACTGCCAGACCGTCAGGGTGACGCCGGTCAGGTCGGTGGCCGCCTGCGGGAAGGTCTGGCCGCCGGTCTTGGTCATCGGGTTGGCGCAGCCGGCCAGGACGAGGGCGGCGGTCAGGAGGCCGAGGATCGTGCGTTTCATCGAGATTCTCCTTCGCGAACGAAGAGCCAGTCGCCGGGGCCGACGCGGTAAGTCGCCGGTCCGATCGGCTCGGCGCTCTGTGGGGCGGTGATGCGGCCGGTGTGCGGCAGGTGGATGACGGCTGGACGGTCGGTGGTCACCTCGAGTTGGAAGCGTTCGCCGGTGAGATGCCAGGCGGTTCGGACGCCCCGGTGTTCCGCCTCGACCCAGGTGAGATCGCCGACCACGACCGGGCGGATGACGAGGTCCGTCGCGCTGTATTGCAGACCGGCCAGGTGCTGCGTGAACCAGTCGTCGACGACGCCGAGCATGAAGTGGTTGTGCGAGCCGTAGCCGTTCCAGTACTCCGGGAGAGACGTCGTACCGAGGGTTGTCAGGTGGGCGTAACCGGGGTAGCCGGGGGTGGTGACCACGTCCCAGATGACGTCGTGGCGACCGCCTTCGGCGAGAACGCGCAGGACCGGGCCGAGGCCGATCTCGCCGACGGTGAGGTGGTTGCCCTGCGCAATGATGTCGTCGACGAGCTGCTGCAGCACCGCGCGACGGGACGAGGCCGGTACGACGCCCAGTTCGAGCGCCAGTGCACACGAGGCCTGGGTGGTGTAGCGGGGGAAAGCACGTTGGAAGGCTTCGGCGATGCGAGCGCTCAACTCCTTGTACGGCGTGGTGTCCTCGTGCAGGACGGTCGCGATCTCGTGCAGTGTCTGAACCGCCCGGAGGTAGCCGAAGGTGGCGGTGAGCTGGACCGGGGTCGATTCGTCGAAGGCACCCCAGTCGCCGAGACCGTGGTCGAGCAGGTGGTTCTTCGCCTTGCTGGTCAGATAGTCGACGTACCGGATCATCGCGGGGAAATGCTCGCGGAGGGTGTCGACGTCGCCGTACTGGCGGTAGAGCAGCCAAGGGGCGAGGACGAGGGCGCTGCCCCAGTTCGGGTCGTCGCGGAAACCGCCCTCGAAGACCGTGTACTCCGGGGCGATGTCCGGGACCAGGCCGTCGGCGGTCTGGGCCTCCGCGACGACCTTGAGCAATTCGCGGTAGTAGTCGGCGACGTCGTACCCGAAGGCTATTGGGCCGAAGACCAGGTGGATCTCCTCGAGCCAGCCGAGCTTCTCGCGGTGCGGGCAGTCGGTGAGGACGGAGTACATATTGGACTGGATGGCCCGGTCGATGAGCGTGTGCAGCTTGGTGATCAGCGGGTCCGAGCAGGCGAAGCGGCCGACCTGACGGTTCGCGGTGCGGAGGACCAGACCTTCGATCGTGTCGGGGCGCGGCGGGTGGGGGAGTCCGTCGACCTGGACGTAGCGGAGGCCGTGGTAGCGGAACTTCGGGTGCCAGGTCTGCGGGCCGAAGCCGGCCAGGGTGTACGTGTCCCAGATCGGGCCGCCGGTGCCGTCAGAGGTCTGTCGCACGTAGCCGTACTCGTCGAGGACCTCGCCGGGGCGCATGGTGATCGTGGTTCCCGGTGGGCCTTCGACGGTGAGGCGTTGCCAGCCGGCGAAGTTGACGCCGAGATCGAAGACGTAGGTGCCGGGCTCGGGCTGGGTGATCGCTTGGGTGGTGAGCGTTTCGACGATCTCGATGGCCGGGGCGGAGGTCATCGAGATCGCGGGGCCGTCGGTCGTCATCGCGTCTCGCCAGCCAGTGGGAGTGCGGGTGGCGTCGTAGTCTTCGCCGCCGTACCAGCTGGAGAAGGTGGTGCGGCCGAGAGCGGTCTGCCAGCTGAGGTCGTGGACAACGCCGTCGAGGCGGAGTTCGGCGTACAGGCGGGGTGGGCCGTCGGAGCGGGTGAGTTTCTGGTAGCGGTCGGGGGTTAGTGGGACGTGGGCCATACCGGGACCGACCTCGACCGTGATCGTGTTCTCGCCAGGCCAGAGTGCGTTGGTGACGTCGTAGTCGCGGTAGACGACCCGGCGGGAGAAGTCGGTGTACGGCGGCTCGAGGACGGCCGCGCCGACCGCGTGATTGTTGACCAACGCGTCGTACACGCCGCGGGCGGTGACGCGAAGGATGGCTTGGCTGGGCAGGGCGTCGACGGCGAACGTCGTGCGGAAGATCGGGAGCGCGGCCGGCGTACTGCCGGGCTGTTCCCAGTCGTGGTTGCCGATCCAGTAGGTCACCCAGCGATGGTGCGCCGCCGCGGACACGCCCAGATAGGCCCGGATGAACCGCTACTTGGACGAAACTAACCCCAGGCTCGGATGGAGGTGGATGCCATGGCCGAACTGCCGGTCGCGCTCGAGAGCGGCCTGATCTTCTTCACCGACGAGATCACGGCCGGAGCCGGGCGGCACCTGCACCTGGACAGCCATCCGGTGCATACCCACAGCTTCATTGAGATCTTCACGGTCATCGGTGGTAGCGGCACTCACCTGTCGCCGCTCGGGACCCAGTTGCTGACGGTCGGGGACGTCGTACTGCTGCGTCCTGGAGCGTGGCATGCGTTGGAGGACTGCCACGAGTTGGAGGTCTTCAACTGCGGGTTCGCGCCGGAGATGTTGCGGCGGGAGCTCGCGTGGATGCGTGAGGATCCCTTGCTGTCCTACCTGTTGTTCGAGGGGCCTTATACGCCTGGGCATCAGGGCACGCTGGCGTTGCATCTCGAAGCGGAAGTGCTGGCCGAGTACGTCGCTCATCTCGAACCGCTGTCCGATCTGCGGCCACCGCGGACCGAGCGGTACCGCGCCGATGTGATCGGGCGGTTGTCGCTCGGGCTCGGACTACTGGCTCGCGCGGCCGGTGAGGCGAAGTACGGGACCGAATCGCCGCTGCGGTTCACGCATCCCGCCGTACTGCAGGCGATTCGGATGCTTGAGGCGGATGTGACGCGGGGGTGGACGTTGCAGGACCTGGCTGATGCGTGTCATCTGGCTCCGAACTACCTGATCCGGCTGTTCAAGACGAACACCGGCTTGCCGCCGCTCGCGTACCTGGCCCACCACCGTGCCGAGACGGCCGCGATCTTGCTGGGCACCACCGACCACCCGATCTCGTCGGTCGGCGCTGCTGTCGGCTGGCCCGATCAGAGTCATTTCACCCGGCGCTTCAAGGCCTACTACGGAGTCAACCCCACTACCTATCGGCGCCAGCGTGATCAGGCTCCGGTGGTCGAACCCGGGCGATAGATCATCAGTACGACGACGATCGCCCAGAGCAGGTTGAAGATCCCGGTCTGCATGCCGAGCCGGCGGCCGGCTGCCGCGACGTCGCGGTGGACCCAGACATCGCTGAGCAGCTGACGTTGGCCGGGCAAGATCAGCCCGATCAGGATGGCGGCGGCCACGGCGGTCAGGGCCATCGAAACGATCAGCCAGGTGTCGGTGAGAACCCCGAGCTGAGCACCGGTGGCGATACCGAACACCGGGACGAAGATCGCGATCACGCTGTACACGCGGGTGATGCGATGCAGTACGACGACCGTCGCGGGCTTGCCCGGATCGTCGGGGTGCTGGGCGGCGCTGCGGACCGCCGCTGGGTACATGCTGGCCGCGACCGCCACCGGGCCGATGGTGAGGATCGCGGCAAGGACGTGGACCGAGAGCAGGAACGCCGTCATGCGGACATCCTTGGCTAGTCGTCGGCGCGGTGCCATTGGCGATCTGGACACAAAGTGCCTGGATCCGGCCAACCCGCTCTCTGTGCTCTGAAGTGGTTAATCTGTGGAGATGCAACTGGTTGCCGTGCTGGCGCTGGAGGATGTGATCGCCGCCGATCTGGCCACGCCCGTGGAGCTGTTCGGGCGGGTGCGGCTGCCGGATGGGCGGGCGGGATACCGCGTCGTGGTGGCCGGATCCGAGACGTCGGTCGGGGCCGGGCCGCTGCGGATCATGCCCGGGGCCGGCCTCGACATCCTCGAGCGCGCCGACCTGATCGTCGTACCGGGTCGCAACGATCCGACGGCCCCAACGTCGCCGGAGGTGCTGACCGCTCTGCGCGCCGCCGCGGATCGGGGCACGCGGCTGATGTCGATCTGCGTGGGTGCGTTCAGCCTGGCCGAGGCCGGCCTGCTGGACGGGAAGCTCGCGACCACCCATTGGCTCGCGACTGACCGGCTGGCGCGCGAGTATCCGTCGGTTCGAGTCGACCCGGACGTCCTCTACACCGACAACGGCTCGATCCTGACCTCGGCCGGTGCATCCGCCGGCATCGACATGTGCCTGCACGTGGTCGAGAACGACTACGGCGTCGCGGTCGCGGCGGATGCGGCGCGAATAGCGGTCGCCCCGCTCCACCGCACGGGCGGGCAAGCGCAGTACATCCTCCGCAACCGGCCGACCCAGCACACGGCGAACCTCGAGCGCGTCCTGGCGTGGATCGAGGAGAACGCGCACCGGCGGTTGACGCTGACGGACATCGGCGCAGCCGCCGGGATGAGCGTTCGGACGGTGGCGCGACGGTTCACCGAGGAGACCGGGCAGAGCCCGATCCAGTGGCTGACCGGCGTCCGGATCAGGCATGCCCAAGAGCTCCTCGAAACGACCGACTACACCGTCGACCGGATCGCCGACAAGGTCGGCTTCCCGACCGCGAGCAACTTCCGCACCCTGTTCGCCCAGACAGTCGGCGTACCCCCAGGCGCCTACCGCCGAACCTTCCGCCCGGCTAGCTAGCGCGCGACTTTCGGTGGGCAGGTAGGTCCGGAAGTTCGATGGGAGCGAGTCTGCTGACCGAACTCGAACACCTGGTCCGGGCCGGCCTCACGCCCGCAGAGGCCCTCACGGCCGCCACTGCCGCATCACCAACCTCCGCACCCTCCACACCATCTGGAAGAACGGCTATCAGGTCGACCGCACGCCGCCCGCGGAGGTACGGCGTTCGAGCGCCTCGATGACGGTCGGGCAGACGTCGACGTCGTAGAGCCTTTCGATGGCCTGAAGGCCGCCGGGGCTTTCCGCGTTGATCTCCACCACCTTGCTGCCGATCACGTCGATCCCCACGAAGAACATGCCGTCGGCAACGAGTTTCTCGCTCATCGCCTCGATGATGCCGCGTTCGGCGTCGCCGATCTCGAGCGGGACGGGGTGTCCGCCGGTGCTGATGTTGGCGCGGGGGTCGTTCCCCGTCGGCACCCGGCGGAACGCGGCCGGCTTGCCGTCGCACTCGAGGAGCTTGCCCTCGAGCAGGAAGATCCGGGCGTCGCCGTCGACGCCGCCGTCGACGAACTCCTGAGCGATCGCGTAGCCGTCCTCCAGGACTGCCTCCGTCATCTGGGCGAGGTTCGCCTCGTCCTCGTCCTCGATCATGAACACGTTGCGGCCCTTGGATCCGTAGAGCGGTTTGACGACACAGTGGCCGACCTCGGCGGCGAACCGTTCGATCGCCTCCGGGTCACGGGTCACGAGCGACCGGGGCCGGATCTTGGCCGGGAACTCCTCCAGGTAGAGCTTGCTGGTGGCGCGGGCGAGGCAGGAGGGGTTGTTCACCACCGTCACGCCGCGGGCTTCGAGCAGCTGGCCGAAGACCACGCCCAGCGGGCTGGCCCACGACCGGTCCCGCAGGTCGTCGATCGATTCGTTGCGCAGGAACACGGCGTCGAGGTCGTCCGTCGCGATCCGCTCGGGCTCGCGCTCCTGGACGCGCTCCAAGAAGGTCGTGAGGGTGTCGCCCGACCGGAACTCTGCGGCACGTGCCCGAGCCGTCAGCTCCCCGTTGGCCGGACCCGCCTCGAGGTCGCCGACTCCGACGTACCAAACCTGATGCCCACCCTGTACGGCGGCCCTGGCGAGCCGCGTGGTCGCGTACTCGTCCACCTCGGCGGGGACATCGTTGACGAAAAAGGCCAGCTTCACGAGGCAGCTCCGTCGTACAGGTCGGTGACCGAGGCTCCCGCACGGAGTCGGTTCAGGCGGTCCTGAGCGCCGGGCACATCCAGCCAGCGTGGGCGGATCCACGGTGCTTCGAGGACGCCGCGGTCGAGCAAGTCCTGGATCAGCGAGACATGGTCGAGGGCGAGCTTGCCGACGAAGAGCACGTCGAGGCTGTTGCCTTCCGCAATGGTCTCGAGGATGCGGGTGATCCCGCGCAGGTAGATCGCGTCCTTCACCGAGCCGCCGCCGACGACGACCCGGATCGCGATCGACCAGGCCGTCTTGGCCGGGATCCGGTGGTCTTCCCGGAGCGACTTGAAGATCTCCGGGAACTCGGCGCCGTCCAGCATCTTGCCGACGGCAACAACTCTGGCCGCGAGCACCCGCAGCCGCCGCGGATCCAGACCGCCGGTCAGATACTCCGCGAGGACCGCGAGACCCTCCTGAGTCTCGTCGTACCCGGGCAGTCCGATCTTCAGCAGGGTCAACGGTTGCCGGGCGCCGTTCTGGTAGGTGACGACGTGGGTCCCGACCTCGTGGTGCAGGAGGGGCTCGACGCGGTCCGCCCGGATCGCCGCGGTTTCCGGGATGAGCAGCTTTCCGAACGAGACCATCAGTTCGGAGACGTCCTCACGAACCTCGACGTACGCCGGGAAGTCCGGATACATGGCCTGGTAGCGGTCGAACTCCTCCTTGGCCGCCTGCGCGAAAGTAGCCGCCGTGACACTGCGGCTACTCGGAGCTTGGACCGGAATGAGCTTCAGTAGTTCCTCGGCCGCAGCCGCGAGCGCGGGGGAGACCTCGCCGTACAGCTGAAGTGATCCGTACACGAAGCGTGAGGTGTCGCGGTCTTCTAGGACCGTGATCTCGCGGGCGATCTCGTCCCGCTTCGCGCGGAAGAGTGTGTGCAGCGCGGGATCGTCGATGGTCTCGATCTCGAGGTCGTACAGCTCCCGGCGGACCAGGTCGGGCTCGAACTCCAGCGGCCGGAGCCGCAGCGTGGGCGCCGAGCCGAAGTCACCGCGTTCGAAGTCCGTCCACGCTTCGGCTGCGTTGACCGGTGTGAGGTTGAGCAGCAGATCCAGTCTGCGCTCGATGGCGGTCAGCCGCCCGTCGATGTCGACGGCGGCTCCGAGCGTTTGAGTCGAAGAGCTCATCTTCCTGCCGTACCCACGAAGCATCACAGGCAAGCAGAAAGCCCAACAACTAGAAAACACTTTGTTTAATTCTGTGTGACTGCCTGATCACTCCGAGAGGAGTTCCGACAGCTGGGGGGAGTAGGCGCGGTGCAGGACGAGCGCCGCGCCACCGACCGCGGCGGCGTCGGCGCCGAGCGGGGACAGTACGACGTCGACCCCGCGGATGTGCCTGGACATCGCCCTCGTGGCGAGGGCTCGGCGGGCGGTCTCGGCATAGCGTTCACCGATATGGCGGATGCCGTGGCCGCCGAGGACGACCAGGTCCACGTCGGTGATGTTGACGACGTTGACGACCGTGGCGGCGACCTGGTCGGCCGCCTGGGCGAGGACGCCGGCCGCCAGCGGATCGTGGGCGGCCGCTGCCTCGTGGATCGTGAGGATGTCGACGGAGGCGGGGGCGAGGCGGAACCGCTGGGACAGCGAGCTCGGGCTGCCGGCGACCAGCCTGCGGTGGGTCTCGGCGACGATCGCGGCGGGGCGGGCCACGGTCTCGAGGCAGCCCCGGTTGCCGCAGTAGCACTCCAGCCCGTCCGGTACGACGGACGTGTGGCCGAACTCGGCCGCGTTGAACGATCCACCTCGGTACACCTGCTGGTTCAGGATCAGGCCGCCGCCGATCCCGGTACCGAAGAAGAAGTAGGCGAGATTGCCGACGCTGCGCCCGGCTCCGGCCCAGCGCTCGCCGATCGCGGCGGCGGAAGCGTCGTTGTCCAGGGTGACCGTCATACCGGTGGCGTCGGTCAGCATCTGCTTGATCGGGACGCGATTCCAGTGGGGCAACTGGGGTGGCGTGACCACGGTCCCGTGTTCCTGGTCGATCGGTCCGGGGCTGGCCAGTCCGAGGCCGAGGACGCGGTCGGGGGAGACCGCGGCGAGAACCTCCTGGACGAGCTTGGCCATCGACGCGACGACCTCGACGGGTTCGGCGCCCGCAGGCGTGGGGAGCCGCTTGGTGACGATGGGCTGGCCGCGCAGGTCCACGGCCACACAGGCGAGTTCCGCGGGATCGAAGTGCAGCCCGATCGCGCACCCCGCGTCGGCGTTGATGCGCAGGATGGTGCGTGGCTTCCCGGCGCTGCTCACCCGGCTGGCGCCGTCCTCGCGCACGATGCCCTCGTCGAGCAGCCGGCGGACGATCCCGGAGACGGCCTGAGGCGTGAGACCGGTGTGATCGGCGATCTCCTGACGGCTGATGCCGTCGGCATGCTGGATCTGCTCCAGCACCACCGCCTGGTTGTACCGCCCGACTTTGGGGAGGTTCGTACCTGCTTGTCGCACCCGTTGCCCTCCAGATCACTGATCGACGCCAGTCTCCCGCAGAGCGTTGACGAAGTAAATCAAATGGATTTACAGTCCTCCAGGATCAGCTCGCGACACACAGGAGTTCCGGACACAGTGATGCCAGTTCTGCTAGAGATGCGGTCGATCACCAAGACGTTCCCCGGGGTGAAGGCGCTGGCCGATGTCAACCTCGTGGTGCGCGAGGGTGAGATTCACGCCATCTGCGGCGAGAACGGCGCCGGCAAGTCGACGCTGATGAAGGTGCTCAGCGGCGTCTACCCGTACGGCGACTACAGCGGCGAGATCCTCTACCGCGGTGACGAGGCCCGGTTCGGCGACATCCGGGCCAGCGAGCACGCCGGGATCGTGATCATCCACCAGGAGCTGGCGCTGATTCCGGGGATGTCGATCACCGAGAACATCTTCCTCGGCAACGAGCCGCGCAAGGGTGTCGCGATCGACTGGAAGGCCGCTCAGCGCCGCGCGCAGGAACTGATGAAGCTGGTCGGGCTGAACGAGGACCCGGACACGCTGATCAAGGACATCGGCGTCGGCAAGCAGCAGCTGATCGAGATCGCCAAGGCGTTCGCGAAGGACGTCAAGCTGCTGATCCTGGACGAGCCGACCGCCGCGCTGAACGAGTCCGACTCCCGGCAGCTGCTGGACCTGCTGCGCGAGTTCAAGAAGCAGGGCATCACCTCGATCATCATTTCGCACAAGCTGAACGAGATCGAGGCGGTCGCCGACTCGATCACGATCCTGCGCGACGGCAAGACGATCGAGACCCTCGACGTCAAGGCCGACGGGGTGAACGAGGACCGGATCGTACGCGGCATGGTCGGCCGCGACATGAGCAGCCGCTTCCCGGACTACACGCCGAACATCGGCGAGGTCTTCTTCGAGGTCCGCGACTGGACCGTGCGGCACCCGATCACCGACCGGCTGGTGACCAAGCACGCCAACTTCTCCGTACGGCGGGGTGAGGTCGTCGGATTCGCCGGCCTGATGGGTGCCGGCCGGACCGAGCTCGCGATGAGCCTGTTCGGGCGGTCCTACGGCACCTGGCTGAGTGGCCAGGTCTTCAAGGACGGCCAGGAGATCCGGCTGCGAACGGTCTCGGAGGCCATCGAGCACGGCCTGGCCTACGTGAGCGAGGACCGCAAGGCGATCGGCCTGAACCTGCTCGACGACATCAAGACCTCGATCGTGGCGGCCAAGCCGGCCAAGATCGCGCACCACGGCGTCATCGACGAGGTGGCCGAGCACCGGGTCGCCGAGCAGTACCGGCAGGACCTGCGGATCAAGACGCCGTCCGTCGACGAGGGCATCGCGAAGCTCTCCGGCGGCAACCAGCAGAAGGTGGTGCTGGCCAAGTGGATGTTCAGCGATCCGGACCTGCTGATCCTCGACGAGCCGACCCGCGGGATCGACGTCGGGGCCAAGTACGAGATCTACGGGATCATCCACCGGCTCGCCGAGCAGGGTAAGGGCGTCGTGGTGATCTCCTCGGAACTGCCCGAGCTGATCGGCCTGTGCGACCGGATCTACACCGTGTTCGAAGGCACGATCACCGGTGAGGTGCTGCGTGCGGACGCCGACCCCGAACGCCTGATGAAGCAGATGACCACTACGAAGAAGATGCCGGTGTGATGAGCGGACTCCAAGACCTCAAGAAGAACCTCTTCGGAGGAACCACCTCTGTCGGCCGCCAGTTCGGCATGATCTTCACCCTGGTGGCGATCATCCTGCTGTTCGAGGTGCTGACCGACGGCCTCACGCTGACGTCGGGCAACCTGATCGCGGTGGTCAGCCAGTACTCCTACATCCTGATCCTGGCGATCGGGATGCTGATGGTGATCGTTGCCGGACACATCGACCTGTCGGTGGGATCGGTCGCGGCGTTCGTCGGGATCGTGGTCGCCAAGGCGATCCAGAACTTCGACGTACCGTGGCCGCTGGGGATCGTGCTGGGCCTGGTGGTCGGCGCGCTCATCGGTGCCTGGCAGGGCTTCTGGGTCGCCTATATCGGCGTACCGGCGTTCATCGTGACGCTCGCCGGCATGCTGCTGTTCCGCGGTGGGAACCAGTTCATCGGGAACGCCGACACGGTTCCGGTACCGGAGGGCTTCCGCACGATCGGTGCGGGCTACCTGCCCGAGGGCGGGCCGATTGCCGGCTACAACAACCTGACGCTGCTGCTTGGCCTGATCGGTTGTCTGGCAGTTGCGTGGCGCGAGTGGCAGGCCCGGAAGACCCGGCAGGAGATGGGCGCCGAGCCCACTCCGCTGTGGATCTCCGGTGTTCGGCTCGCCGTGATGGTCGGCGTCATCATCTTCGCCACCCTGCGGTTCGCCGGCGGTCGCGTCGGTACCAGCCTGCCGGTGTCGGGCATCATCCTGATCGGCCTGGTGCTCATCTACTCGTTCTACACCCGCAACACCGTCTCCGGCCGCCGCATCTACGCGGTCGGCGGTAACGCCCGCGCTGCCGAGCTGTCCGGCGTGAAGCTGCAGCGGGTCAACTTCTTCGTCATGACGAACATGGGGATCCTCGCCGCCCTGGCCGGGATGATCTTCGTCGCGCGGTCGGCGGCATCCGGCCCGCAGGACGGTCTGAGCTGGGAGCTCGACGCGATCGCCGCTGTGTTCATCGGCGGCGCTGCGGTCTCGGGCGGTCTGGGTACCGTCAGCGGCTCGATCGTCGGCGGCCTGGTGATGGCCCTGCTCAACAACGGCCTGCAGTTGATGGGCGTCGGCGTCGACCTGGTCCAGATGATCAAGGGCCTGGTGCTGCTGTTCGCCGTCGCACTCGACGTCTACAACAAGAGCCAAGGACGCTTCTCGGTGATCGACTCGATCACGCGTCCGTTCCGTCGCGAGGGACCGCCGGCCGCCCCGGCTGTCCCCGCCGATGCGCCACGGCAGAGCGACAAGACCCCGGCCGCCGGCTGAGGCAACTGAACTTCCGCTGGACTTGGTCCGTGGTCGCACAAGAAAGGTAGTCATTGATGTCCAAATTCATCACCAAGGCGGTCGCGGTCGGTGCCGTCGCCGTACTTGCTCTCGGTGCCGCAGCCTGCGGCAACACCCGTGAGGGCGAAGGCAAGACCGGCGACGCGCCCAAGGGCTTC
Organism: Kribbella sp. NPDC056951; assembly: GCF_042674205.1. NCBI lineage: Bacteria > Bacillati > Actinomycetota > Actinomycetes > Propionibacteriales > Kribbellaceae > Kribbella > Kribbella sp. NPDC056951. Next base: position 964,695 of record NZ_JBHUQZ010000002.1, on the reverse strand, counting down.
GCGGCGGATTCCCTGGTGGGCGTCGCACTCCCGTCGAAGACGTCGGAGAACTGGGTGCTGGCCGGTGACCTGTTCACCAACGGCCTCAAGGAAGCGGGCTTCAAGTCCGACGTCCAGTACGCCGGCGCCTCGACCACCGTGGCCGACCAGCAGGCCCAGATCTCGACCATGGTCACCAAGGGCGCGAAGGTCATCGTGATCGGCGCGACCGACGCCGCGCAGCTGTCGACCCAGGTGAAGCAGGCCAAGGAGTCCGGCGCTGTCGTCATCGCGTACGACCGTCTGATCACCAACACCGGTGACCTGGACTACTACATCGCCTTCGACAACTTCAAGGTCGGCCAGCTGCAGGGCCAGGCCCTGCTGGACGGCATGAAGGCCAAGAAGGCCACCGGCCCGTGGACGATCGAGCTGTTCTCGGGTTCGCCCGACGACAACAACTCCGCCGTCTTCTTCAACGGCGCGATGGACGTCCTCAAGCCGCTCATCGACAAGGGCGAGGTCGTCGTCGGCTCCGGCCAGAAGGACATCAAGCAGACCGCCATCCAGGGCTGGAAGGCCGAGGGCGCCCAGCAGCGGATGGACTCGCTGCTGACCTCGACGTACACCGGGAGCAAGACCCTGGACGGCGTCCTGTCGCCGAACGACACCCTCGCCCGCGCCATCCTGACCTCGGTCAAGGGCGCCGGCAAGCCGACCCCGGTCGTCACCGGCCAGGACTCCGAGGTCGAGTCGGTCAAGTCGATCATGGCCGGCCAGCAGTACTCGACGATCAACAAGGACACCCGCAAGCTCGTCGCCGAGACCATCAACATGGTCAAGACGCTGCAGACCGGCGGTACCCCGCAGGTCAACGACACCAAGACCTACAACAACGGTGTCAAGGTCGTCCCGTCGTTCCTGCTCCCGCCGGTCATCGTGACCAAGGCGAACGCGGCCGAGGCCTACGCGAACGACCCGAAGCTGTCGCCGCTCACCAAGTAGCACCAGCTCGGCAAGGCGCCCGTCCTGGACTTCCAGGGCGGGCGCCTTTTGCCGTCCGGACGGATCTGTGCCGAATCTTGGCGATTCCCTGACCTGACCATGACGTGGCGTGTGGAACCGTGGAGCCGTGCTGGTTCTCCTGGTTGAAGACGATCCCGCCATCGCCGGTGCCTTGTGCGACGGGCTGCCTCGGTACGGTTTCGAGGTTCGGCATGTGACCACGGGAGCTGAGGCACTGGCCTCGCACCCGGCGGCGGAAGTGGTGCTGCTCGATCTGGGGCTGCCCGATGCCGACGGCATCGACATCTGCCGCAAGATCCGGGCGGTCAGCGACGTCCCGTTGATCATTATCACGGCCCGCTCGGACGAGATCGAGCGGGTCGTGGGCCTGGAGATCGGGGCGGACGACTACGTGTCGAAGCCCTTCGGGTTGCGCGAGCTGGTGGCGCGGATCCGCGCGGTCACCCGGCGTACGGCGGTGCGGGACCAAGTCGTCGCGGCGGCACCGGTAGACGCTCAGCAAGTCGGCGCCATGACGCTCGATCGAGCGGCCCGGCGGGTGTTCGTGTCCGGGGCGGAGGTCTCGTTGACACCGCGGGAGTTCGATCTGCTCGCCTTGCTTGCCTCGCGGCCGGGTGCCGTACACACCAGAGAGCAGCTGATCGAGGAGGTCTGGGACAGCAACTGGTTCGGATCCACGCGCACTCTGGATGTCCACGTCGGGTCGCTGCGCAAGAAGCTCGCCGGGGCGGTCGACGTACAGACGGTTCGTGGTGTCGGCTTCCGGCTCGAGCAGCACGCCGGATGAAGCTCCGGCTGGTCGCGAGCTACGTGGTCCTGGTGGCCATCGCCTTGGCCCTGTTCACCGTTCCGGTCGCGGCGAGTTCGGCGTCGATCCTGCGGTCGACGCTGGCGCAGACGGCCGAGCGGGAGGCCCGGTTGTTCGCGCCACTGGTCGTCCGGACGGATCCGGCGGCCAGGCAGTCGATCGTGGACCGGACCCGGGACTTCGAGAGCGCAACCGGTTCGCAGGTCCGGCTGATCTCCGCCGGGACGGCCGGAGTGCAGGACGCACAGGTCAACCAGGCGCTGTCCGGCGGAGATCCAGCCGCCGTCTGGAGTGCCGACGCGGTGAGTGTCGTGTTGCCGGTCAAGTCGGGCGGGCGCACCGTCGCCGCCGTACAGATCATCTCGCCGGCGGCCGAGGTCAACGCGCAGATCGCGCAGATCTGGCAGTTCCGGTTGCTCGTCGGCGCTGGGGTATTGCTCGCGGCGACTGCGATCGCCGTACTGATCGCCAGCACTATTGCCAGGCCGCTCAAGCGGCTGGATGCCGTGGCGCGGCGGATCGGCGACGGCGACTACTCGGCTCGCGCCGAGACCAAAGGAGCGCCCGAGATCGCGACCCTGGCGCGGACGCTCAACAACAGTGCCCGGCAGACCGAGGCGCTGCTGGGTTCGCAGCGGGCGTTCGTTGCGGATGCCTCCCACCAGCTTCGGACGCCGCTCGCGGCCATCCGGCTGACCCTCGACAACATCCGCGACACCAGCGACGATCCACAGCTGAGTGAACGGATCGCCACCGTCGACGCCGAGATCCACCGGATGGGCCGGATGGTCGAGGGGCTGCTCACCCTGGCCCGTGCCGAGTCCGCGACGACCGCGGCGCAATGCATCGACCTGGCGGAGGTGGTCGATGCGCGCAAGTCGACCTGGTCCGCCGCGATGGACGACGCCGGGGTCACCCTGCACGTCGACCTCGAACGGCCCTGCAAGATCACCGCGACTCCCGGTGCGATGGAGCAGGTCCTCGACAACATCCTGAGCAACGCGCTCACCGCCGCGCCCGCCGGGAGCACCGTCGTACTGCGAGCTCGCAGTCACGGACCGGCGGTCGACCTCGTGATCCGTGACCAGGGCGCCGGGATGACCGACGAGCAACGCGGTCGAGCCTTCGACCGGTTCTGGCGAGCCGGTCCGCCGGGCACCGGGACCGGCCTGGGCCTCGCGATCGTCCGCCAGCTCGTCGAACACGACGCTGGGTCCGTGGAACTGCGGTCCGCGGACGGCGGCGGACTCGAAGTACGGATCAGCCTGCGCGCCAATCGCTGACACGATCCTGCCGCAATCCACACCTTTCCCTGACAGATCGTTGCATGGCGCAACGGGAGTCTGGAGGCATCGAGAACGCCACCAGACAAGGAGAAAGTTCGTGAGGAACCCCACCGCCCGCCGCGTCCAGCTCGCCACGATCACCGGCACCGCCCTGCTCGCGGTGACAGCATTGACCGCCTGTGGTTCGAACGCTGCTGCCGCGACCAAGCCTTCGTCGCAGGAGATCGCGGCCCTGTTCGACCAGTGGAACACCGCGCTGCAGGGCGATCCTGAGGGTGTGGCCGAGCTGTACGCCGAGAAGGGGATCCTGCTGCCGACCCTGAGCCCGGTCGTCCGCACCAACCGCGAGGAGATCAAGGAGTACTTCGAGAAGGACTTCCTGCCCAAGAAGCCGTCCGGGACGATCACCGAGTCCCATGTCCTCGTCATCGACGAGAACTCCGCCGCGCACAGCGGCAACTACACCTTCACCGTCAACGGCAAGGACGGCGCCCGGACGAAGGTCCCCGCCCGCTTCACGTATGTCTACGAGAAAATCGACGGTAAGTGGCTGATCGTCGAACACCACTCCTCCGCCGTACCGGCCTCATAGGTGGGGGCGGAGGCGGGAGCGGGCCAGGACGGCTTGGATCCGGTCGGGGAGGCACAGTTTGGCCAGGACGTTGGAGACGTGCACCTTGACCGTGCTGCGGCTGATGACGAGGCGTTCGGCGATCTCCTGATTGGACAGGCCTAGCGAGACCAGGTCGAAGACCTCGCGTTCGCGGTCGGTCAGGTGTTGTAGTGCCTGCAGGAGGGCTTGGTCTTCGGCGTTCGGGAGGTCGGGGCGGAGGGCCTCGATCAGGCGGGTGGTTGTCTCGGGAGCGAGGACCGAGTTGCCTGCGGCAACCACCCGGATCCCGTCGCGGAGACGTTCGCTGGGCGCGTCCTTGAGGAGGAAACCACTCGCGCCAGCCTGCAGAGCGGCGTACACGTAGCTGTCGAGGTCGTAGGTGGTGAGGATCAGGACGCGAGTACGCGGGCTGGCGGCCACGATGCGGCGGGTGGCTTCGATCCCGTCGAGGACCGGCATCCGGATGTCCATCAGGACGACGTCGGGGGAGTGGAGGCTCGCGGCCTCGATCGCTTCCCGGCCGTTGCCCGCGACAGCGACGACCTCGAGGTCGGGCGCTACGTCGACCAAGCGGCTGAGCGCCTCGCGCAGGAGCTCCTCGTCGTCGCAGACCACGACCCGTACGGCGCCTGTCACGAGCCACCGCTTCCGGAGCGGACCGGCTGACGCAGCGGCAGGGTGGCGTAGACGGCGAAGCCGGTCTTCGTGGGGCCTGCGTGCAAGGTTCCGCCGAGGAGCTCGACGCGTTCGCGCAGTCCGACCAAGCCGGTGCCGCGAAGGGCTTTCTTGTGAAGGCGGTTGCGGGGTAGTTCGTTCACGACCTCGATCTCCAGGGCTCCTGTCAGATAGGTCAACCGGACAGCGGTCGGTACGGCGCCCGCGTGCTTGGCCACGTTGGTCAGCGACTCCTGGACCACCCGGTAGGCGGCGAGCTCGATGCTGGTGTCGGCCTGGCGTACCTCGCCTTGGCGGTCGACGGTGACCTGCGGTCCGCCGGACGGGATCCGTGCGACGAGTTCGTCGAGCTGGTTCAGATCGGGTGGCGGGCGCAGTTCGCCGGGCGTCTCAGTGCGCAGTACGCCGAGGAGTCGGCGCAGCTCGGCGAGCGAATCGCGGCCGGTGTCGGCGACGCGGTACAGGGTCTGCCGCGCGGCGGCCTCGTCACCGGTCTCCGCGCCGGCCTCGGCGTCGAGCACCATCCGGGTGACGGAGTGATTGAGGATGTCGTGCAGTTCCCTGGCCAGGAGGGCTCGCTCCCGATCTGCGGCCTGTTGCTCCGCGACGGCTCGCTCCTCGGCCAGGCGGCTGGAGGTCTCGCGCAGTTCGGAGATGCGTGACCGTTGTGACGCTTCGAACCGGCCGCTGATCCAGAAGCCGAGGAAACACATCACGAGCGCGCCTGCCATCGCCAGCGGTCGGTCGTAGCCGATGGTGAAGGCCACCGCGACAGCGCAGTAGCCGAGGCCGAAGGTCAGTGCGACGATCCGCTGGCGGCGGCTGCCCCAGGAGGCTGCGTAGTACGCGGCGATGATGACGCCGAAGGTGAGGACGTTGCCGCCTGCCAGATAGATGGCGGCCTCTAACGCGATGATCACGAGCATCATCGCGGCGGGGAAGCGGCGGGCCCAGGTCAGGGCGATCGTTTGGGCCATTCCACCGGTCAGCGCGATCGCGCCTGCGGAGTCGAAGCGCTGAAAAGCGACCAGCGCAACCAGGAGCGGGAAGGTGGAGGTGACCAGGTGGTTGACCTGGGCAACCGACAGCGGTACCGGCCAGCGCCGGGTGGGAAGGCTCAGGTCCATTGCCACGTGTCGCGTCGACGCCCCGGCCTGGTCCTCCACCACAGATAGCCTCCCAGCGGTACGACGGCGGCCAGCGGCAGCAGGCCTATGGCCCAGGCTAGTGCCCCAGGCGGTCCCGGACGGCTGCCGACCGGTACTTCGAGTACGCCGGTGCCGGGGCCGTTGGGTCCGTCGAGGGCGAACTCGAATCGCCAGACACCTGGTTGGTTGAGCGCGACGATGTCTAAGCCCCACTGGTCGAGTGCTCGGGGGTGCCTCGCGAGCTCCGTGCCGTTGGCCGTGGATTGTTGCTGCGGTCGCAAGACATCGCCGTTCGGTGCGATGGGTTTCAGGGTGGCTTTGAGCCCGGTGATGCCTTGCTCGGTTTCGAAGAGGAAGTCGAGTGAGCGTTCGGAGCGTAGCGGCCATCGGCTGAACGAGGTTCGCACCTGGTAGGGACCGACTGCGGTCAGTTCGGTGTGCACGATGTCGATTGGTTCGGTCGCTGTTCCTTGGGCTGAGGCCGGTGTTGCTACGGCGAGCAGCACGATTGTGGCGAACAGGATGCGCTTATACATGGTGACCTTCCTGGGTTGCGGCACGGCCGAGGCTGCCCAGCTGCCAGCCGATCCACGCGGCTAGCGCGCCGACGACTGGGCCGGCGACGAGGGTGAGCGGTTCGGGCTCGAAGACCGGTACGGCGAAGTAGCCGAGGGCAACCAAGGTGCCTGCTACCGCGCCGAGGGCGAGCACACTTGCCTTGGGCGACCAGTTGCGTCGTACGGCGAAGTGGATGCCTGCGGCAAGTATCAGCGCGGCCAACGGCATCGCCATCGGGAAGGTGATCGGCATCACCGGAACGCCGGTCACGTAGTCACGGAGCCCTAGCCCGAGCGACTCGGCGTACAGCTTGGTGGCGGGCATCGGGAAGAACCACAGGAGGACCTGTACGGCGACGTAGGTTGCGGCGATCATCGCCACGGCCTTCGGGCTGCGGAGTGCGCCGGCGGTGGCGGCGATCAGGAGGACGGCTACGGCGGTGATGGCGAGCACGACGGAGTGGACGCCGGGCAGGGGCGGTGTCGAGTAGGCGAGGAACACCAGCGAGGCGGTTGATGCGGCGACGGCCGCCGCCAGTCCGAACCGGCCGGAGGCGCTGCGCCTCATCATGATGAAGGCCAAGGTCACTCCGACTGTGTCGAACAGGCTCATCAGCGACATCGCGACATGCGGGGGCGAGGTCGGTGTTACGTCGAAGCCGTAGACCGTGTGCCACCACAGGTCCGCCAGGCCGTAGAGGAGGCCGACGGCAGCCGCCGTACCGGAGAGAAGGAAGGGGAGTGGCGCGCGGAAGACGCGCAGCACGGTGATCGCGCTGGCTCGGTCGGCGGCTCGGGTCGTCAGGAGTACGACGGCCAGGCTCGTGGTACCGCTGATCGCCGTACCGAGGTACATGACGAGGTGCGGGAGGGTGAAGAACGTGTCGGGGCCGACGTCGGAGTGCCATTGGATGTCCCAGACGAGGCCGATGCCGGCGACGGTTGTGCCCAGCAACAAGAGCCAGGCGCCGAGGCGTTCTCGGCGGGGTGGTTCGCTGATCATGACGGTTCCTTTCAGTCCTTGAGTCAGTCCTTGACGGAGACGGTGATGGTGACCGTGTCGGTGCCCAGGCGGACGGTGAGGTCCCAGGAGCCAGGCATGGCGAACAGTTCGCCGCGGCCTCGGTAGTGGCCGTCCTTGCCGCGCTGGGCGGTCAGTGCCGCGGTCGCGTGCCCCATGCTCGGCATGCCGGGCTCGAGGGTGACTGCTTTGAGGGCCTCGTCCTTTGGGGTGACTACCAGGTCGACGTCGACCGGGCCGGTGGTGAGCTCGCTGAGTCTCAGCTCGACGGTGTGCTGGTCCGATGAGCCGGTGAGAGTCACCGATGCGTCGTTGGTTGGCCAGAGCAGGTAGGCGGCGCCTGCGCAGATCACCACGGCGGAGATCAGTAGCGCCAGCGGCCGGGCTAGGCGGGTCATGGTTGTCCTTTCGCGACGTCGATCGTGAGCGGCACGGTGTGGATCCGGAACGCCCGTGCGAATTGCACCCACACGAGATAGCGGCCGGGCGCCGGGAAGGTGTAGGTGAACCGCAGCGTCGGTCCTTCCCTGGCGACGGTCTCGTCCTGCAGCGGTGCCCTCGTCGCGGCTCGCTGTGCCTGGGCGGCCATCGAGGTCAGTTCGTGCACATGGCCGAAGAAGTTGCCCTCGGCATCACGGATGACGAGGTGCCCCGCCATCCCGAGCCACGGCTGCAAGTCCCGCGCCGGCCGCCCGTCGGCGCTGACCTCCGCCTGAATCGTGACCGGCCTCTGCGCCACCACGCGCTTCGGTGACAACGCCACCTGTACGTCGACCCCGTCAGCCTCGACTGACGGCGCGGGCAACCGGGATCCCGCTACGTGGAAGCTCCCACTGACCAGTTGCGCTCCACTGTCCGCCCGCTCGAACTCGGCGTACATGAGGTGCTTCCCGGGTGTCCTGACGGACATCCGCACAGTCAGTACGCCGGGTGCGGTGCGGACCGGGTGTACATGACGAAACTCGCGCCCGTCCTGGCTGGTGATGACCGTGTGGATCAGCGCCGCATGATGGGCAACCAGATCGTCGGCCGGTCGGCCTGTGCTCCCGTCGGTGAGGTTCAACACGAGGTCGAAGTCCTGCCCCGTCTGCGGATTCGCCGGTTCGGTCCGCAGCCGGAGGTTCACGTACGGCCGCCCGTTAGGTGCCGACCCATCGGCCGCATCAGCCCGCAACGCTGACCCCGGTGGAGCTCCGTCTGGCACGGCTGGCGGCATGTCCTTCGACAATCCAGCTGTCGTCGCGGCCGCGACCAAGGCGATCACCGCCCCAACAGCCTGCGGTACGGCGAGAGCCCGAATCCCCGGCCGCCGAGCCACGGCACATCCGAGACTGGTGATGATCAACAGCCCGGCCGCCGCAAAGCCGCCGTACGTGATGATCTCCCAGGTCGCGAGGCGATCGACGAGCACCCGGAACGGGATAGTCGCGCGTTGATCACCCGCCCTGAGCTCAAGTACGTGCTCACCAGGTCCCTCGACCCGGAGAACGGCAGCCTGCACGCCGGGGGAGACCAGCCGCATCACCGCATCGTTGGGCTGCCCGGTGATGGTGAGTGTCAACGTCGTCTTTCGGACGGGGGAGTGCGCGAAGACCTCCACCTGCAACGGCCCAGGTACCTCCGACGTACGCCGCAGCACGATTGTGAGGTCGTTCCCCGCAAACGTCTGCGCCAGCTGCAAATCCGCCGTAGGCCCCACCCCGTGCGCCTGCGCGGGCAGTGGCGACGCCAGGGCCGTGATGAGGACAACCAGAAGGAGGACGACCCGTTGCCTCACCTGTTTTCGCACACCCGCGACGCTACGGACCCCCGCCCACCCCCACATAGGCCAACCGGCCCGACTTCCCTACGACCAGAGAACTAGACCCCCGCCCTCGCAAACCATCACCACCCACGAACGGCAACACAATCACCAGCCAGCCAGCCAGGCTCGGGCAGCGGACACTCGGCCGACGACTTCTACGACGGTTGCTGTCTCAGATCAAGCGGCTCGCGGCGGACCCATCGGTGTGGTTGCTTCACCGGGGTAAGGCTTCCGGTTGACGTCGCAGCCCGATCACAAGCGCCCACCCCGACAACTCTCAGGCGGGCCTGCGTTCGATCCCCCCAGTTCTGATGGCCCACAGGTCCGCATCCCCAGCACCGGCCACCACCCAGACGACCGCCGTCCGATGGGACCCCAAGTCCGGTGAGCCAATGGCTCCCACCATGAGCTGGTACGACGTTGGGCACGGCTCAACCATCTGCGCGATCGGAAGGTGGTTGATGGGTGCTCAAGGTGCGGTGGTCGGGGCGACCTTGGGCACGGTTCGACCGTTTCGGTGGCCAGCGAACGGTTGGTGGGTGCTCAAGGTGACTGCCGGCCCGTGTTCTCGGGGCGTCGGGGGGTGACTGGCGCGTTAGTCGGAACGAAATCGGCGCCTGGACCCGAAAATCTTCCGACTGATATGGAGTTGTTGGTGTCAAGGGGGCAGGGTGAGGCGCCCGGCTGGAAGGTGTTCCGGTCGGGCGCCTCGTGGCTTCGTGGATCAGGTGGTGGTGAGCGTGTCGTTGGCGACGCGCGGTCAGGACTGATATGCGCGGGTTGGTTACCGCAGGACGGGGTGTTCGGCTGGAGCGGGTCCGCGTATCTAACGTCGAGCGTCACCTTGGCCTGTGAGGGTTTTGGTTGCTCATAGTCGGTTCGCGGGTTGCTCCTCGTGCTGTCACCACCGGGCGTTTGGTCAACGAAGCCGGTTTGTGGGGTTAGTCCGGCATGATGGCCAGGGACCAGCACCAGCCGGCGAGTTCGCGGGCGATGGCGACGTCAGCGATGGTGGCCTTCTTGTTCCGTTCGCTGAACCTGACCCAGCGTGCGTGCAGGCGCCGGTTGCCGGCGTCGCCGCGGGCGCGGGCCGCGGGTGTGGCCAGTGCCCAGCGGTCGCGGATGGTTTTGCCGGGCAGGTAGCGGGTGCGGTGGTGCCAGGCGGCCTCGACCAGGAGCCGGCGGGCGTGGCTGTTGCCGGCCTTGGTGATCGAGCCCTGGGCCCGGCTGGCTCCTGATGAGTGCTCGCTGGGCACGAGGCCGACGAATGAGCCGATGGTGTTGCCGTTGAACCTGGTCCAGTCGCCGATCTCGACCGCGAGCGCGAACCCGGTCAAGGTCGCGACACCGCGCAGACAGCCCAGCCTGCGGGTCACGGCGGTGAACTCCGAATCGGCTGCCATCGCCGTGATCGCGGCATCGAGGCGGTCACGGCGCGAACTGGTGGTCAGGACACAGTCGTAGCAGGAATCGAACGTCAGCCGCGACACCGCCGCGTCGAAGTGTTGCCGCTGCAACCAGGCGTCGTGTTTGCCGGTCCAGGCCGCACCACCGCAGTAGACGATCCCGTGCCGCAACAGGAACTTCGACAACCGGTGCCGCGCGCGCATCAAGTCACCACGGCAGTCTTCCCTGGCCCGGACCAGATCGCGCGCTGTCTCCTGCCCGATCGTCGGCACCGCGACCGGCGTGATCTCGTCAAGGCGCAGCAGCCGCGCCAGATGGATCGCGTCCTTGGCGTCGGTCTTCACCCGGTCACCGGCCGGGCGCTGCAGTTTCGACGGTGCCGCGACCTCGCAGCGCACTCCCGCCGACGTCAACGCCCGGCAGAGCCCGAACCCGGTCGGGCCGGCCTCATAGGTCACTGCGACCGGGCCCGGCAGTTGCTGGATCCAGGACCGGATATGGTCATGAGCCGGGGTCAGCCTGGCCTGCACCAGCTCACCGGTGACCCCATCGATCGCGGCCGCTGCGACCGATCTGGCGTGCACGTCCAGCCCAACACTCGTACGCTCGGTAAACACCGGGGCCTCCCCACAATGTCGGATAGACCGAGCAGCCGAATTCTGCCCGGTAACCCACGAATCTGTGCGGTGAGGCCCCGGCTCACAACCCTTCGCAGCGCCGGTGACCACAGTTCCCCGCCGTTCCTCGATCGGCGCGCCTTCAACCGGCGAGCGGGACGGAGTCAACGTGGAGCACGCGCAGCGCAGCGAGCATGAACGACGTTGACACCCTCCCGCACACCGGCTTCACAATCACCGCCCGAGGAAACCGGAACACGCACAAAGCCATGCGGTCACTCCATACCGTCTAACGCAAGACCTCGAGCATCACGCACCTCAGCCACAGCCCGTCAGCCCCAGACGGCGTGGAGCCGCGGTCACCGGGCCTCGCCAAGCAGCTCAGCCAGCTGCGTGGCGCACCCTCTGGTTTTGGTCGGCCGCCTTTGGTGGTCGAGTCCGGGGTGCAGGCCGAAAGGGACTCGGCCGGGGGCGTTCGCTCTGGCTGATCGCCGCGTCCGGCCGACTAGAAAGAAAGCGTGGCTGGGCGCCGCGGTGGTTGGGGTGGGTGGTGCGGTCGGTGACCGTGGCTTGCGTTGCTTGGGGTTGCCGGGTTGTGGTTGGGGTGGGTGGTGCGGTCGGTGACCGTGGCTTGCGTTGGTTGGGGTTGCCGGGTTGTGGTTGGGGTGCGGGAAGAGGTCTGCTGGCAGCTGACCCACCCAGCACTGCCGAAACATCAACCGCACGACCAGTCCTCCGTCGACCCGGAACATCAACCGGACGACCAGTCGTTCGTCGACCCGAAACCCCGCCTCACCACAACCGCCTGTCTCTCCACCCGTCCATCTGAGGAGCCTTCGAACACTTCGGGGCGGCTCAGGTTGCTGCTTGGAAACTGCGGTGGGCATGGGTAGGGCCGCGGGCCGGTCGGTGGACCGGCTGCCGCGGTGGGGTGATGGGGGGGTGGAGGGTTGTGGGCGATGGACCGGGTGGTGGGGTTTCTACGGTCCGGCTGTGGGGGTGGTGTTGGTGCCCCAGGGGTCGGTGTAGTTGGGTGCCACTGCGGTGAGCCAAGTTCGGAGGGCTTGACGGGCGGCGGCCAGTGTCGGGTTGGGCAGGGTGCTGGCGGGCGGGAGCCGGTTCGGTTGTTCGTGGGTTGGGTTGCTGGTGACGCCGCCGTAGCCACTCCAGTCGGAACTGGCGTTGCTGACGTCCCGACCGGGATCGCTGTCACTGGTGTCGGGGCTGGAGGCGGGGGTGACCCAGCCGATGACCTCGGCGAGTGCGGTGGGGTCGGTGCGGGGTGGGTCGGCCCAGCTCGGGCGGGTGACCTGGACGCCTTCGGTGGTGATGGACAGTGCCCATTGGTCGTCGTGGACGGCGCGGTGGTGGACGGCGCAGAGGAGGGCGAGGTTTTGGAGGTTGGTGGGGCCGCCGTTGGCCCAGTGGATGAGGTGGTGGGCGTGGCACATTGAGGGTGGGGCTTGGCAGATGACGCAGCCTTTGTCGCGTTTGTTGAGGGCGCGGCGGATGTAGCGGTTGACGAAGCGTTGTTCGCGGCCTACGTCCAAGGGTTGGGAGTCTCCGCCGAGGACGATCGGTAGGACGGCGGCGTCGCAGGCGAGGAGGCGGACGGCGCCGGCGGATAGGTTGCCGCCGAATACCAGTTCACCTACCCCGCCACCTTGACCGGCCGCACCGGCCCCGTTCGCACCGGCTCCAGCTGTACCGGCTCCGGTCGCTTCGGTTCCGCTTGCGTCGGTGCCGGTGGTGCCGCCGAGGGCGGTGGGGGTGGCGGCGAGGGTGGCGGCTTTGAGGTCGTTGAAGTCGATGGTGACGGTGAGGTGGGGGACGCCGGGGTGGTCGGGGTTGCCGGCGGCGGCGTCCATGGTGGTTTTCAGGGCGTCGGCTTGGCGTTGGTCGAGGGTGCGCGGGTCGCGTTCGCCGTCGATGGTCTTGTGCGGCTTGGACAAGGCGTGCATTTGGGTCTGGAACTGGTCGGCGCTGGCACCGGCCAGGAAGCCGGTGAACTTGACGCCGCCTTCGACGCGGCGGATCCGCAGGGATTCTTTCGCGGCTGCTTCGGCTTCGGCTGGTTCCTTGCCGTCGGTGTCGAGCCGGGTGAGGACTGTCTGGCCGAACTCGGTGAGCTTGCGGGGGTTGGACACGCGGGCGGCGTTGATCATTTGTTCTTCGGCGACGGTCAGGGTCTCGACCGGCACCGACGAGGGTGCTTTCTCCAGGGTGGTGACGATGACCTTGGCCAGATCGACCGACAGAACCGCGGGACGCGATGGGTCGGCTGGGTCGGGCAGGGCGGCGGTGACGGCTGGGTACTTGCGCAGGGCGGCTGTGTAGGCGAGGTCTTTGCGGACCTCGGCACGGTCGATCCGGTACCGTTCCGAGACCAGCTCCACGGTGTCGCGGGCACCGAGCTCGGCCGCGGCGCCCATCTCGTCGAGGCGGGCGAGCACCTGGAGTTCGTCGGTTTCGATCAGGGCTTTGGCGGCCTTCAGGGTGTCCAGGCGCGACAGCAGTTCGCTGCTGCTCTGCGTGTACACCGGGGGCATCGCCAACATCTCCATACCCAAGAGCTTAGACATGCCCACCGACAGTTTTCGAGCTCAGAACCCCTTATTTACAAGAGAAGTGTGGGCTGTTTGGGGACTCACGCTGTCAACAGTTGCGTCCAGGGTGAGGTGGGTGGTTACGCGGTAGCGGTCGCCTCGGTAGGAGGCGTGGGTGTACTCGAAGAGGCGGCCGTGCTGGTCTCGGGTGAGGCGGTCGAGGGTGAGGATGGGGGCGCCTTCGGTGAGGCCTAGGACGGCTGCTTCGGTGGCGTCGGCGGCGGCGGCTTCGTGGGTTTGTTCGGCGTCGGTGGGGATGACGCCGTACTGGTCGCGGAGAAGGGCGTAGAAGGAGCCGGTTTCGATGGCGGAGATGTCGATGCCGGGGACGAGTTCGTCGAGGACGTGGATGGTTTCGAGGGACATTGGTTCGCCGTCTACCAGGCGTTGGCGGGCGATGCGGAGTACGGCGGCGCCGGGTTCGATGCGTAGGCGGCTGCCGATGGCCATGCCGGCTGGGATGACGGAGTGGCTGAGGACGCGGCTGGTCCAGGTGCCGGGGGCTGGAGGGTAGGCGGCCCCGCCCGTGCGGGAGGGGCCGCCGACGATCTCCTGGGCGATTTTGGGGGAGCCGACGAACATGCCGCGGCCGTGTTCGCGGACCAGCCAGCCGTCGCGGACCAGTTCGTCGACTACCGAGCGGAGGGTGGGGCGGGAGATGCCGAGGTCGGCGGACAGTTGTCGCTCGGACGGGATCGCTTGGCCGATCGCCCTGGTTTCGATCAGGCCGATCAGGTGTTCACGGGCGCGATCGCGCTTGCGCAGACTGGCTGTCACTACCTCGCCTCTCGGTGGCTAGCTGTACACGCGAACGTAGTCGACCAGCATCTTGGCTGGGAATTGGGTGGACGAAGTGGGCGGGCCCGGCCAGACCCCACCGACGGCGAGATTCAGCAGCAGGTAGAAGGAGTGGTCGAAGACCCAGGTGGCTCCGGCGGGGATGTCGTCGGGGGTCACGGTGTGGAAGGCGGTGCCGTCGACGGTCCAGACGATTTTGTTGGGTGACCATTCGACGGCGTAGTTGTGGAAGGCATCGGCCCATTTCGAGGCGGCGGTGATGCTGCCGCCGGGGCCGTTCTCCGAGTGGTAGCCGGGACCGTGCACGGTGCCGTAGAGGGTGTACGGCTCGCTGCCGACGATTTCCATGATGTCGATCTCGCCGTTGTTCGGCCAGCCGGCCTCGTCGATGTTCGAGCCCATCATCCAGAAGGCCGGCCACAGGCCCGGACCGTCCGGAATCTTGATCCGGGCCTCGAACTTGCCGTAGGCCTGGTCGAATTTTGCCTTGGTGGTGATCCGGCCCGAGGTGATGTCACAGGTTCCGTAGGGACAGTTCTCCATGCCGGCGAGTTTTTCCTTGCGGGCCTGTACGACGAGAAGGCCCGCGCCGTCGGTGGAGACGTTCTCGGCGCGGTCGGTGTAGTACTGCCATTCCTCGTTGCCCCACTGCGGTTCACCGCCGACGTCGAAGTTCCAGCGGCTCGCGCTCGGCAGGGTCCCGGCCGGGGAGTCGAACTCGTCCTGCCAGGTAAGGGCCAAAGCGGGCCGTTCGTAGGCGCCGGCCGGCGCGGTGGTCAGGGCGGGTGAAACGACGGCAGCCGCGAGCAGCGCGGCCACCAGGCGGGTTCGTCTCATGACAACCTCCGATAGCGGGTGGGTTGCCGAGGACCGTCTCACGCTGGGCAATAAGTGGTCAATATCTCAGACCGCAGAACCAGAACTGGGCTCGACAACGCTTGACATGTCTGCCGATCGCGCAACAGACTCAGGCAGAGCTAGCTGGTGAGTAAGTGGTTAAAAAGATGAGGGCGCTTTCATGAAGAAGCTTCTGTCGATGGTGGCTGTCGTCGTGCTCGCTTCGGTGAGTGGGTGTACGGACAGCAGTCGGCCGGAGCCCGGCCTGGTCTGGTCGGACGAGTTCGACGGGTCGGGGCCGGTCGACGAGCGGTCCTGGAATGTTGCTACCGGCAACAAGGAGTTCGACGGCTGGGGTAATGAGGAGCTGCAGTACTACACGAAGGACAGCCTGGTCCGTGATGGCGAGGGGCATCTCGCGATCACTGCTGAGAAGGCCGCGCTGGACGCTGAGCTGCCCTGCTGGAACGGGAAGAACTGCGAGTACACCTCGGGCCGGATCACCAGCGAGGACAAGGTCTCGATGCAGAACGGGCGCGTTGAGGTTCGCATGAAGGTGCCCGCGGGCACCGGGCTGTGGCCCGCGTTCTGGATGCTCGGATCCGGCGTGGATGAGTGGCCGAACGGTGGTGAGATCGACGTGATGGAGTGGGTCGGCAACGAGACGAAGACGGTCTACGGCACGCTGCATGGCCCGGGCTACTCCGACGATGCCGGCGTACAGGGGGAGGTCGAGCTGCCTGCCGATCTGAGCGACGACTTCCATGTGTTCGCAGTCGAGAAGAGACCGGAGCGGATCCAGTGGCAGGTCGACGGTAAGACGTTCTTCGAGATGACGCCCGACAAGCTGCCCGAGGGGAAGAAGTGGGTCTTCGAACGCCCCTTCTACCTACTCTTCAATCTCGCCGTCGGCGGCCCGTGGCCAGGAAGCCCGACCGAGGAAACCAAGTTCCCTGCAACGCTGCTCGTCGACTACGCGCGCATCTACAACTAGGCAGAGCGGTCGAGCCATTCGGTCAGCAGTGATCGTTCGTTGTCGCTCAAGGTCGGCAGGTCGGGCATGGCTGCTCGGAAGGCGTTCACGACCGCCACGGTGTCGGAGGCGGGTGGTGCTGGGTTCGTGGTCAGGATGCTTGCGAGCACTGCCTCGAGGAGCCCGTCGAGGTCGGCCTTCGGCTGACTGAGCAGGGTCAGTACGGCGCCGGTGCCGGCCGCACGGATCATGTCGACTGCGCGACCCTCCGGGACGCTGAGGAGTCCTGCCGCTGCGACCCGGCTGACCCGGGCCCGAAGGACCTCTTCGCCGGCCACAACGGCTGGAGAAGATCGCCGCGGGCTGGTGAGCAGCTGGAACACCTCGGGGTTCGACAGCCCGAACTGGAGATGCGCGTGCCAGGCGGCCCGAAGATCGTCGACCGGATCGCCGTCCTCGGCAGCTGCCTTCACGGTCTTGTCGGCGGAGTAGCCGGCCATCACGTGCTCGGCCACCGCCTCCATCAGGCCGTCCTTGTCGCCGAAGATCCGGAAGATGGTCGGCGGCTGGACCCCGGCGGCCTGCGCGACCGCGCGGGTGGTGACCGCCCGCGCTCCACCCGTGCGGAGAAGCTCGGCCGCGGCGGCGACGATCTCGGCTGTGGCGTCCATGAATCGATGGTAGCAGGAACGTGTTATCAGTGATTCGAATCAGTGGTAACGTGATTGGCGGATCACCGATTCAAGGAGAAACGCAATGATCATCGTCACCGGAGCGACCGGACGGCTCGGCTCCCTGGTTGTCAGCAAGCTGCTCGACCGCGTTCCCGCCGCCGAGGTCGGGGTGAGCGTGCGCGACGTCGGTACGGCGGCCGCCCTGGCCGACCGTGGAGTCCGGGTTCGCGCGGGCGATTTCACCGACCCGGAGACCCTCGATCACGCCTTTGAGGGCGCCGACCAGGTGCTCGTCATCTCGGCCGCGATCCGCGGCTCGCGGGCATCGGCCGCCAGTAAGTGTGCGATCGATGCCGCGGTGGCTGCAGGCGCTTCGCGAGTGCTCTACACCAGTCACCAGATGGCTTCACGCGACTCACAGTTCGCTCCGGCCCGCGAACATGCGGAGGCCGAGGCGCACCTCGCCGTACAGGATGTTGCGTCGACTGCGCTGCGCCACGGCTTCTATGCCAGCACGCTCGAGCACTACCTTCCGCGGGCTTTGCAGACCGGTGAGCTGAGGTTGCCGGCCGACGGTCCGGTGTCGTGGACCGCGCATGACGACCTCGCCGAGGTCGACGCCATCGCGCTCACGAACCCCGGCGTACTCACCAAAACAAGGCCGTTGACCGCCTCCGAGCTGCTCGACTTCGCGGACGTCGCGCGTGTAGCAGGTGAACTGAGCGGCCGGACGATCCGGCGGATCGTTGTGGACGACGAGGAGTGGACGGCGGACATGACCTCGCAGGGCATGCCCGCCGACCTGGCCGAGTTCACTCTCGGCATGTTCCGGGCCGCCCGCGCCGGCGAGATGGCGGTGACCGACCCTGCCCTCGAAGACCTGATCGGCCGGCCGGCGACTCCGGCGCGCACGGTCATCGAGGGCATCCTTCAGCAGGTTCCGGTGCTCAAGGGGTGACGGGGATATTGGTCAGGCCCGTCACCGCGTTCTGGACGGTGTTGGAGGCATAGACAACGTTCGGATCGGCGCTGCACTTGGACGCCGACGTGATGTAGATGGCGTACTTGCCGGTGCCGCCCAGGTTGGACGAGTTGTTCCGCCACACGTTGCCGCAGCCGTTCGCGAACGACGGGGTGGTGGAGGGGTTGTGTGTCTCGTAGCCGTTCGCGAACGTGCCGGGGGAGGAGAAGGTCCCGGTGTTGTTCTCGATGACGTAGTCGAAGCCCTTGACGTCGACCCACGAGTCGGCCGAGTTCTCGCCGGAGATTCCGCGGCCGTTGAAGGTGTTGCCGCGGATGACTCCGCCCGTCGTTCCCTCTTTCACGTCGATGGCTTCGGCGGCGATGTTCGGGCCGAGGTGGTTGTCCAGCACCTGCACTCGGTCGGACTTGTCGACCCCGCCGGTGTTGCCGTGACAGCTCCAGTTGGATCCGGCCGAGCCGATGTAGACACCCTCGCCGTACCCCTTCTGCACCAGACCCGCGTCGGTGACGGTGGAGTTCTTGATCACGCCATCGGCGGACGAGCGGCGGAAGTGCACCCCCTCCTCATCGGTGTGGTGGACCGAGACGCCGTCGATGGTCACGTGATGCGAGTTGTCCAGCACGATGCCCTTCTTCGACTCCTGCACCGTGAATCCGGTCAGCTTCCAGTACGGCGCTCCGAACAGCCACAGCCCGTACCCGGAATCCCACCCAGCCGTCGGCGCCGGGCACGAAGGTGCATCTCCGGTCGGCCCGTCATTGATCAGTACGGCGGATGCCGGCCCGGTCAGCGTGATCGGCGCCGACGCGGTCCCGGCGCGCTGCGTGAGGAACGCGCCCCGGTACTGGCCGGCCGCGAGCCGGATCGTCTGACCTGGTTGCGCATTCGCCAGCGCGGCCTGCAACTGAGCGGCCGTCGAAACGTCGACCACCGACCCACCGCCACCACCCGAGGTCGTCACGGTGATCGCGGAACTCGGACCCGATTGGTTGCCCGCGGCATCACGGGCCCTGACGACATACGAGTAACTCGTCGACGCGGTCAGCCCAGTGTCGGTGTGGCTGGTGCCCGTGACGGTGGTCACCGGCTGCCCGTTGCGGTAGATCACATACCCGGTGACGCCGACATTGTCGGTAGCCGCGGTCCACGCCAGCGAGACGCTCGACGACGTCGTACCGGTGCTGCGGAGCCCGCCCGGAACGCTCG
Source organism: Kribbella sp. NPDC056951 (assembly GCF_042674205.1). Lineage (NCBI taxonomy): Bacteria > Bacillati > Actinomycetota > Actinomycetes > Propionibacteriales > Kribbellaceae > Kribbella > Kribbella sp. NPDC056951. The sequence goes on along the minus strand of NZ_JBHUQZ010000002.1, from coordinate 945,675 downwards.
GCGGTGTGGTGTCGCCACCGCCGCCACCGCTCGTCCCGTAGACCTCGAACTCGAACAGCGAATACCCGTACGCCGTCCCGCGTGCGGTCCCGTTGATCCGCACGTACCGGGCGGATCCCGTCACCGGGATCTCGTCGGTACCGCCGTCACCGGTCGTCGTGGAGTGTGCGGTCGACCAGGTGGTGCCGTCGGTCGAGAGCTGGACCTGATACGCCTTGCCGTACGCGGCCTCCCAGTTGAGCTTTACCCGGGTCAGGTTCGCCGCGGCGCCGAGGTCGACCTGGAGCCACTGGGGATCAGACCCTTCCTGCGATGCCCAGCGAGTCGCGGTGTCGCCGTCGACCGCAAGCCCGGCCTCGAAGCCGCTGCCCTCGGTCGACGACGCAGTGGCCGGCTTCCCGCGGGACAACAACGTTTCCGATCCACCGCCGCCAGGCTGAGTAGTTGCGTCGACCGCATTGCTAAGACTCGATTGGTTGCCCGCAGCATCGGTTGCCCGGACGGTGTAGGAGTACGTCGTGGCTGCGGTCAGACCGGTATCCGTGTACGTCGTGCCGGAACTGGTTCCGACCACCGTCCCGTTGCGCAGTACGTCGTACCCGGTCACTCCGACGTTGTCCGTCGACGCGTTCCAGGTCAACGAAGCGTTGGTCGACGTGGTCGCGGTGGCGCGCAGGCTGGACGGCGTACTGGGCGCGGTGGTGTCGTCCTCGCCGCCACCACCTGGGTTGCGAAGGAACAGTGAGCCCGAGGCATCCGTACGAGTTGCGTTGACGCCGCCGTTCGGGACGGTGTAGTCGGCCGTCTCGCGGCTTGCCCAGTCAGGGATGGTTGCGCCGTTCACCGCGAGGTGCTGGAACTTGGTCGGGTCGGCCGAGCTGCTGCCGAACTGGTACAGGCGCTGCCGGTCCGGGTAGTAGCTCTGGTACGGGCCGTTCTCGGTGGTCTGCTTGCTGAGGGCGTTGTTGTAGACGACGTTCTGCGGACCGCTGGACCCGGACCACTTGACCGCCTTCGGACCCGCAGCCCACCAGATCGGCCACCAGGTCGAATCGTCCGGGATGTCACCGCCCTCGTCGCCGCAGTTGCTCTGGCAGTTCTTCGACGAGTGCTCGAACGGGATCCGGACGGTGTTGTTCTCGAACAGATTGCGCCGTTCCCAACCGCCGTGCACGTTCAGGTCGGAGTCGAAGTCGTTGCCGATGGCCACGTTGTTCGAGGCCGACCACTGGAAGGTGAAGTGCCGCAGGTTCCGGGTGGTGTTGTAGGCGTAGAGCGAGTCCCACACCCGGGAACCGCGCAGGTAGCCGTTGCCGCCCTTGCCCTTGTTCCACGAGCCGTCCAGATGCGACTCCTGCACCTGGATGTTCTTGGCGCTCTCGGTGACGATCGGGTGCGAGCCGGTCATCTCGGTGCCGACCCGGCGGACCCAGGCGTTGATCGCCCACTTCAGCACGATCCCGTGCATCTCGTACTCCGGCGCCATGTTGCCGTAGTTGTGGACGGCATCCGCCTTGTTGAGGTTGTAGGTGCCGCCGGCAAGCTTCGGCAGGCCGGTCATGTCCTGCGTGATGGTGAGGTCCTCGATGCCGACCCCGAGGACCGGCTTGAGCGGGGTCACCCGGCTCGGATAGACAGTGCCGCCGATCGCCGCCGAGCCGTCCGAGGTGGAGTTCAGCGGCAGGTCGTACTCGAGGGGCTTGTCGATCGTCAGGTTGCGCCCGGTCGCATCGACCGCGGTGATCTGGAAGATCTGCTGGCGCATGTGCAGGTTCATGTACTTCGACGCGTCGGTGACGGTCTGCTGCTGGTAGAACTTCGCCGAGTTCGCCGCACCGACCCAGAGGTAGTTGCCGGCCTTGAACAGCGCCATGTTCGCGTTGGTCGCCAGCTTGATCTGTGTCGTACCGATGGCCGACGCCTCGCGCAGCGGTACGCCGCTGGCCCAGTGCTGGTTGATGCTTCCTTCGAAGATGTCCTTGCGATTCGCCGGCGCCGAGGCGTAGTCGGCGGCGTACTTGGGGGAGACCTCGCGGCTCTGGACCCGGAGCAGTCCGCGGCCGGGCCACATCCAGCCGCCCTTGCCAGACGAGCCGTGCGTCATCCCGTCTTCGTCCCAATCACTGCCGTCGGCGGTGAGCTTGTCGTACCTGGTGTTGGTGTCGGGGCGGAACACCAACACGGTACGACCCTGTCCGGCGCCCTTGATCAGCAAGTAGCTGGCGTCGAGACCGAGCTGCCGGGTGACGGTGATTCGTCCCTCCGGCAAGGTGATTTGCGAGAGCTTGTTGTACGTCGCCGATGGCGTGCACTGCGTCCGAATCGCATCGATCGCGGACTGCAGCCCGGTGGTGGCGTCACTGCCGTCGGCGCGTACGCCGTACTGCGAAGCAAGCTCGTCGGCGGTGACCTGGCAGTTCGGGTCGGGGTTGATGTCGGCCGGTCCCGGCAGCGGCGCGCCGCCTCGGTAGCCTGCCTTGCTCCAGTCCGGCAGACCAGCGATCGGCGCCCGCCGATTCGCACTGGTCAGGTCGGGAATCGCGGCTGCGGCGGTGGATGCCGCCTGAACGTGTAGAGCCACGGTCGCAGTGGTCAGCAAGCCGAAGATCAGCGTGAACGCGCCGGCTCCGGCAAGCCGGCGGCGACTTCGTCGGGTGGTGAAGGGCATCGCAGTGCCTCCTGAAGGGCGGGGACGGGAAGCGCTTTCCCAAGCATCGGAGAACTGTTAGGAAAGTTTCTTAATGATTGGGATGTGACGGTAGACCGCGATACCGGGTCCCGGCAAGACCTCAAGGCGAGATTAAATTCGGGCCATCATGGCCGACATGCTGGAATTCCGGATCCTCGGTCCGCTCGAGGTCCTGCGAGCGGGCCGGCCGATCGCGGTTCCCGCGGCCAAGCAGCGGGTAGTGCTGGCCGCGCTCCTGCTGAGGGCGAACCAGGTGGTCGCGATCGAGGAACTGATCGACCGGCTGTGGCAGGACGACATGCCACCCGATGCCCGAGCCACCGCGCAGGCATACGTGATGCGGCTGCGACGCGTACTGGGGGAGACCGATCGCTCCTCCGGCATCATCCGGACCGAGTCGGGCGGGTACCGGCTGACCATCGCTCCAGAGCAACTGGATCTCCTCCGCTTCCATGCGGCGCTGCGGAAGGCGGAAGCAGGCGAGGACCCGGCGACCGAGGCGGCCCAGCTACAGGAAGCGTTGGCGCTGTGGCGTGGCCGACCGCTCGCGGACGTGCCGTCGGATCTCTTGCACCGCGAGGAGTTGCCTCGGCTCGAGGAGCTTCGCTGCCAGGCGCTGGAGCGTCGGATGCAGCTCGATCTCGACCTGGGCCGGCACAACCAGGTCGTCCCCGAGCTGCGCGCGCTCGTCTCCGAGTACCCGTTCCGCGAGGCGTTCTGGGGCCAGCTGATGCTGGCGCTGTACCGGGCCAACCGCCCGCTGGACGCGTTGGACACCTTCGACCGGCTGACCACTCTCCTCTCCGCCGAGCTCGGTTCGGTGCCGAGCCGGGAGCTCCATCGCCTGCAGCTCGCCATCCAGAGCGACGACCCTGTACTGCGGCCGCCCAGCTCGATGGGTCGCGGCCGAACGCCGAGATCGTTGCCGGCCGGCGTGCTGGATTTCGTCGGCCGCAAGAACGAGACAGCCGATCTCTGCAGCCTGCTCACCCGCCGCCGCGGCCGTCGCGGACTGCGGTTGGTCGTCATCTCCGGACCGCCAGGCGTCGGCAAGACAGCACTCGCCGTCCACGTCGCGCATCAGGTCGGCGACGACTTCCCCGATGGTCAGCTGTACGTCGATCTTCGCGGCTATGCAAGTGGTTCGCCCACGGGGCGAGCGCTCACCCAGCTACTACGGGCCTTGGGCATCCAATCGGCCCAGCTTCCGGCGAATCCGGATGAGCAGCTCGACCTGTATCAGTCCCTGCTCACCAACCGCCGACTGCTCATCGTGCTGGACAACGCGGCGAGCGCCGAACAGGTGCGACAACTTCTGCCGGATGAAGCGGGCTGCGCGGTCCTGGTCACGAGCCGGAACGAACTGCGCGGTCTGACCGCGCTACAAGGTGCGCGCCGTGTCGCGCTCGAGCCGTTGTCGGACGCCGATGCCCGCGCGCTGCTGATCGAGATCGCCGGTGACGAGATGCTCACGGCGGATCCCGAAACGGGTGCCGAGTTGGTGCGACTGTGCGGTCGGCTCCCACTGGCGTTGCGGATCGCGGCGGCCAACCTGTTCAGTCGCCGGGGTACCCGACTGGCCGAGTACGTCGACGAACTGCGGAACGCGAACCGCCTGTCGGCGCTGTCCATCGAGGACGACGACCAGGCCGCCGTACGGACGGCTTTCAGTTTGTCCTACGAGCCGCTCGAACCAGCTGCCGCTCGGTTGTTCCGCCTCCTCGGTCTGGTACCGGGTCCGGACTTTTCCGTCGAGGCTGCGGCTGCCTTGGCTGACGTCGACCGTGCGGAAGCGTTCGTATTGCTGAGCCGGTTGACCGCTGCGAGCCTCGTGCAGCAGCACAACCTCGGGCGCTACCAGGTGCACGATCTGCTCAGGATCTACGCGGGGGAGCGGTCACAGGCCGAGGAAAGCCCAGCCGAACGAACCGCAGCGCTCACCAGGTTGTACGGCTTCTACCTGAGCGCCGCAGACGCGGCGGCGGATCGCCTCGATGCCACGTTGCCCCGGCTACCAAGACCGGACTGGTTGTCGGCCAGGTCTCCCATCGACCATGAGGCGGCCGTCGAGTGGCTGACTCGTGAGCGCGCCGGTCTGGTCGCCGCGGTCGAGACGGCCGCGTCCGACCCGGAGCTCGCGGCGATGAGCTGGTATCTGGCCGACGCGTTGACCGGCTACCTGCACACCAACCGGCATGACCACGATTTGTTGACCACGGCAACCATCGCCCTCGCGACCGCACGACGCCACGGGGAGCGGCGGGCCGAGGCCACCATGCTCAACGCACTCGGCATCCTGCATTGGAGCGCGGCCGAGTACGACGCCGCCGCCGATCACCTGGAACGTGCGCTCGAACTGTTCCGGTACGTCGACGACGCGGCTGGCCGTGCCGTGGCGATGATCAACCTCGGCATCGTGCAACTGGAATGCGGGCGGACGTCGGCCGCAATCCAAAGCTTCACCGACGCGCTTGACGTCAGCCCGGCGTTACCGGCGGCTGTCGCGTCCGTGCGACTCGGCATGGCGCTCCTCGAGGCCGGGCGGCTCGCTGCGGCGAAAGTCCAGCTCGAAGCCGCGCTCGCGACAACTCAACGGTTGGGCCTACTCCACACCGAGGCGACAGCGCTCAACACCCTCGGCGCCGTCCACCTCCGGCTTGGCGAGTTCGACGAGGCGGCCCGCCGACATCACGATGCGCTGGATCGCTATCAGCGACTGGGATCGCGGCACGACCAGGCCGAAGTACTGCAGAATCTGGCTGCGCTGCAACGGGACAACGGGCAGTTCGCAGCGGCGATCGGCTATGCGACCGACGCACTCGAACTGGCTCGGCAGACGCGCAACCGACGCTTCGAGGTCGACTCGCTGAACACCCTCGCCACCGCGCATTCCGGCCTCGGCGAGTCGGCCAAGGCGGTCGACGAACACAGCGCGGCGCTGTCCCTGGCCCGCAACATCGGTTACCCACAAGGCGAAATCGCCGCGTTGATCGGTCTGTCGCGTACCCGATCCAATGGCGCGAGTACGGCGGCACGAGCTGCTACTGAGCTGGCTCGTGCCACCGGACTCCGGCTACGCGAAGCCCAGGCGCTCACCGCCCTCTCGGCGGCGGAACTGGGTGCGGGTCGTCGCGATACCGCGGACGCAGCGTCCGAGCAGGCCCGGACGCTGCAGGAGGAGATCCGCGCAGCCCTACCGCATGATGGCCTCGCAGGCAGCCAGTACGACGGCCTGAGCGCTTCCGGGAGCGGCCGGGACCGTGCCGACCGGTGACGATCTGAGCGGCGCCGGCCAGCTGTAGGCCAGCATGCTCGACCCATAGCCAGCAACCAACCGATCTCCTTCGCGCCAGCTGGACTCGTACCCGGGCTGCCAGGCGGTCTCGTCGGTCGGGATGTAGCACTGCGTCTCGTTGGCGTAAGCCATGACCCAGAGCTTGCCGATCCCGAGCCGTACGGCGATGTCCTTGATCAACTGCTGATAGCCGGCCAGCACCTCGTGCGACAGCGCGAGGACGGTCAGCCCGCCGAACTTCCAGCACTGGATCGGCATCGGGATGGACCGCGCAACAGTCCCAGTCCGAAGCTGTTCCAGCATCAGTCGCGCATGCCGCACCTCGGCCGGGCCGAGATGACCGTCGAGTCGGCTCTCGAACTTGCGCTTCAGGTCCGCCTGCACCGCCGCGTTGTCGGTGTCGACCGCGAACGGCAACTGGATCTCGGTCAGCTTGGTCAGGATCGGGCCTGTCACTGCAGTGAACCGATCAGCAGCGAGTACGTCGACAATGGCATCCGCGAGCTTCTCGCCGACCACGAGCGGACCGCCGGCATTCGGGTCGATGTCACCGGCCAGACCCTGGAAGAACAGCGCCGGCAGACCGAGGCGTCGTTCGATCGACTCGATCACGACGCCCACGTAGTCGGAGTCGAAGACCTTGTCGTTGCCACGGCAGACTGGATGGCACGCATACCCGAACAGCACCGCCACCGGCTCGGTCGTGGTCGCGTTCCGCACCAGCAGGACCGGTACGTCGGGAAGTACCGTGTCGACCACGCCGGTGCGGTTGTGCCCGAGGCGCACGGAACCCTCGGCGTAGTGCAGCGTGGCCGGGACCTTCGGCGCCTGCACCGTGCGTTTGACCAGGTCGACCATCAGGTCGATGAACAGCGCGGTCGACTGGTTGACCGCCGTGATGTCGGCCGGCTGCAGGTTCATCAGGACGTTCGGATGCGGATGGCTGCTGCCGATCATCGGACCGCTGTGCGTGTGACTGCTCGCGATCAGGAAGTCCGAGTCGGCCACCAGCTTCTCGACCTCCACGACCCGGCGGCGCAGCTCGCGATGCACGTCGCGAGGGATGCTGACCACGTCGATCCGCAGCAGCACGTTCGCCGATCCGCTGTCATCCAGCACCAGGCAGTGGGCCCGAAGCTTGCGGGCGTACGTGCCGTCTCCACCACGCGGGTCCCAGCCGTAGCCACCCATCCACAGACTCGGCCACGGCGGGTGTTTCGGCGTCATATTCAACGTGTTCACGGCTACCGACAGCGTGGCCGCGTTCCTCCGGAAGCGGGCCATCAGAGCGGGTCCGCGGCGAGTGCGGCGGCAATGTCGGCGGCGACCGTGTACGGGTCCGCGGCCGGCGTCGTACGGTGCAGTTCGGTTTGTTGGCTCCAGGCGTCGCCGCGTGCGAGCCAATCGCCGTACTCGGGCTGTTTGCCGCTCGCCATCGTCGCGGGCAGATCGGTGAGGAACCGCTGCCAGCGCGGTTTGTAGTACGAGCTGAGCAGGCCGTGCCACTCCCGGTTCGCGTACTCGCGCAGGGTGCCGAAGGCCTCTTCGGTCCAGATCGTGATCATCGAGCGCGCGTTCCACTCGATCAGCTGCTTCTCGTCGGCGGTCGTTCCCCAGGTCTTCGCCTGCTCGAGCCAGGGCCCGAGCATCCACTGCGGATGCGTGCCGAGGATCCGCTCGGTCTGGTCGATCGTGGTCAGGAAGCGGTTGCTGTGCCGGGCCAGCTCAGTCCGGTCCTTGGCCTCGTATGCTTCCCGGATCTTGTCCAGCAGCAGCCGGCCCCGGTTGGCGAGAACCTGCCTCGTGACGTCGACGACGTCGTACTTGTACGTCGGTTTGCTCCGCAGCGCCGGCGCCACTGCGAGCAGTGCGGGCAGCGCAGGTTCGAACTCCTCGGGGAGATAGCGGAACTCGTCCGGCCCGAACATCGAGACACTGCGCAGGTTCAGATCCGGCATCGCCTGGAACGCGGACTCGAACGGTCCTTCGCCGGTTGTGTGGTTGGTCGAGACATACGAGTACGCCGTCCGTCGCAGAATGTCCCACGCCTTGATCGCGTTGGCGTCGTCGCTGCCGTACCGGCGGATGGCGAAGTCGCGGACCCAGGTCGAGAGGTCGACCGCCGACCGCCGCCACATCATCTCGCCGAGCAGGTCGGGGACGATCGGGTTCTGGTGCAGACCCTCCTGCACCCACGCGCAGCCGACCAGCCGACGCCGCTCCGGCCGGGTGCGGACCCGGGGGAACGTCTGGCCCGGTTCGCCGAGGTTGCCGAACATCCCGAGCCGCCCGCCGAAGTTCTGAATGCTGCCCCAGCACCACGGAACACCCCAGTACGCCTCGGTGTCCTCCCACTTGCGGTCGTCGTCGGAGTCCAGGTCGAGAACGATCACGCGGTTCTCGTCGACCGCGTTGAGGATCTCCAGCCTCGGGTTCGACTGCCAACCCTGCAGCAGCCAGATCGCACCGGGAGAGGCTTCCTCCAAAGCGTTCTGTACGGCGACCGCCGCGTCACCAAGATTCGCGCCGTCCAGGTAATCCGGCAGATCGTCGCCGACTTCGTGGATGAGGTCGTTGGAGAAATGCGTGGTGCTGCCGAAGTGAGTGCGCTGTGCTTCGTAGAACCGGCGGGCCACTTCGGGGTACAGAGCCTCAGTGGTGTCGAGCCAGTACGGCCGCGGGTGACCCGCATAATCCTTCTGCGCGGGGATGTGGGTCCCAGGATGGCGCGACGCGAAGATCTCGTCCGGCACATGGCCGACGAAGGCCGGGAAGACCGGCGTAATCCCCAACTCCCGCATCCGCGCCACGATCTGCTGCCCGAGATCCCGACGCTTGTGCAGGAACTCGACCGACACCGGCCCGCTGTACCCCGAAGCATCGAGGTCGTAGCCGGTGGTCTCGCCGTACCACTGCCAGGGTTGGTGGGCAGGCATCGAGATCCACTGACGTACTTCGAGCTCACTCATCCCGAAGTCGCGGAACGTGTCGTACCAGACGATCTCCTGCCCTATCAGCGTCAGCGCCCGATTGATGCCGTTGATCGCGAGGAAGTCGAGCTCACGTTCCCAGTCCGGCCATTGCCAGTACGGACTCGTGTAGCCGAAGAAGGTGAAGTTGTACGCGTACCGCTCGGCCAGTTCGGTGCTCATCCGGATCGGTGTGGCCGGGGTCGGGAGCGTCGACGGCAGTTGCAGCTGGTCGCCGTTCGCCGAGAGGTGCCCGCGAGCGACGTACTTGAGCCACCAGTTGAAACCGGAGAGCAGTGCGACCGTGCTGCTCCCCGCGATCCCCACCTGCTCGCCCACTCGGCTGATCTGGAAGGCATCCGTCTCACCGGCGCCCGCGACAAGCGTGCTGAGGGCGAACCGGCTGGGGTCCAACCCGCTCAGGCGCTGGATCGCCGCGCGAGCCGCCGCCAGGTTGGGTGGCGCAGCGGCCGCACGGGTTGCTGCGGCAGCGCGCCCGGCACCACCCCCGACAGCCAGGGCGGCGGCCATGGCGCCGCCAACGAACGTACGCCGAGTAACAGGGGTCATGAGATCCCTCCGGGGGATGGGCGGTGACGAGTGGTCCACTGCAGTTTCAGCACCCCCGCCGACTTCCCGCCGACGCCGCACTGACGTCACCACACCCCCCATCGAATACCCACCGAAAATCCCGTTGTTGGCGCTCGGGGGAGCGGCGATAGTGGGCCTGTGCAAGGCGAGTGGTCTCTCGAGATGCAGGTGGATCGGCAGCGGGAAGAAGAGCTGACCGACAAGCTAGTGGCGTTCAACAGGGCGGCTTCGCCGATCGTCGACGTACGGTTCGAGCCGGAGAACCTGAAGTCCGAGCCGCTGCAGAGCGCGGTTGTCGTTGGTCGGATGTGTCGACGTTCGATTTCCAGGCGCCGGAGTTCTACCGCAAACAGGGCTACGCCGAGTACGGCGTGAAGCATGACTACCCGCCCGGCCACTCGAACCACTTCTTCCGCAAAGACCTGTGATCAGGTTGTACGGCGTATGACCAGCTGGGGTGTGAGGACCACGGGGGGTGGGAGTTCGCCGGACAGGAGTCGGTCGACCTGCTGTACGGCGAGTTCGCCGAGCCGGCGCTTGTCGAGGTGAACCGTGGTCAGCGGCGGCTCGATGAGTTCGCCGATGGTTAGTCCATCGAAGCCGACCAGTGCGCAGTCCTCGGGCACTCGGACGCCGAGGTCGCGGGCTGCCTGATGGGCGCCGATGGCAACGAGATCGTTGAAGGCCAGTACGGCGGTCGCGTCCGGATGTGCTTTCCACAGCTCACGGAACCCGGCGTTGCCGCCGGCCACGGATTGCTCGACGGTGACGATCCAGCTGTCGTCGACCGTTAGTTCGTGTTCGGCGGTCAGCGTCTGGAACATGCGACGCCGGGCGTACGGGTCGCCGCACGGCGGCACGCAGTCGATCATGCCGATCTTGCGATGCCCTCGATCGGTCAGGTGATCCATCGCTTCCCGGATGCCGGTCAGCGCGTCGATCTCCACCGAGGCGTACGTCGGGGAGTCGAGGCCGCGGTCGACGACGACGAGCGGGACCCCACCGACGGAGGCGGCGAGTTCTTCGTCGGGATGGGTGAGGTAGCCGACGATCACGTCCACCTGCTGGCTGAGTGAGCGAAGCAGCGTCAGTTCGCGGGCCTGGTCGTACTGGGTGCTGGCCACGACCACCTGCCAGTCCTGTCGGCCGGCTGCTTGGATCACGCCGTCGATGAACTCCGGGAAGAACGGGTTGACCACGTCGGGCACGATGACGCCGACACTCACGACGTCCGGCCGGACCAGCCCGCGGGCGAACCTGCTCGGCCGGTACCGCAACTGACGGGCGACATCGAGTACCCGGCGCTGGGTCTCCGGGTCGATCTCACCCTTGCCGTTGATCGCCCGCGAAACGGTCTGGTGGGAGACCCCGGCCGCCTTGGCCACGTCGCGGAGCGTGGTGCGCTTGGGCACCGACCCGCTGGTTTCGCTCATCGGTCTCCCTGTCATGCGCACAGTCAACCAGCCTTAATCCGTTGACCACTCCGGCGCCGCGACGTACGGTGATGTTAACGGTCACGTTAACGGTAACGGACGGAGGAAACGATGCCTGGGGACTACGACGCCCTCATGCTGATGGCGATCAGACAGGTGAAGTCGGAGATCGACAGCGCGCGGCCGCATGCGCCGGTCGTGCCGGACACGCGACGGTCCCGCCGGATCCGGCGTACGACGGATGTCCGGTCCGCGCTGGCCCGCGCCTTGGACCGCGCGGCGCGGGCCGTGGAACCGCCCCCGCACCGCCTGCACTCCTGAATCACTCGCGGATCATCCGCCGAGAGACTCTCGACCCCACTACGCTGCATCGGAGTCGTTACGCAGAGGAGTGGATGTTGAGTCTTCGGCCACGTCGGGTTCCCGCAGGCGCGCGCCTCATCGGCGTACTCGCAGGCCTGATGGTCGTGGGGGTGAGCATCGCGCTCGTCTTCGTCGAGGAGTCGCGGAGCACCCGCGTCACCCTGTGCACCCTCGTCGGCGTCGGGATCGGCGTCGTCATGCTGGTGTCCGCGCCCGCGCTACGGCCGCACCCTGCGCTGGCGGGCCGGCGTCGGCGCGGGGTGGCAGGGTTCGGTCGCCTGCTCGTCGTCATCTGCTGGCTGTTGCGCGTGGTCGTCGCCGGTACGACGGCCGCCTACATCGCGTGGAATTCGCACTCCGCGGAGATCCAGCCGCTCGCGGCCGCGCTCGTCGCGCTGTCGATGACTCTGCTGGTCATCGCCGAGTTCGGGCAACACCTTGCCGGGTTCGTCACGGCGGCCGACGAACTGCGCGGGACAGGTCTGGTACGCCGAGCGGGTGCCATCGTGGTCGCGGCTGTGTCCGCCGGTGTCGCCGGATATGTGGCCGACCTCGTGGAGCGTCTCAAGGGCCTGGTCGTGGATCCCGTGTGGGATCACGCGCGTGAGCAGTGGGGATGGCCGAGTTTCCTGGCCGGCGTCCTGGTGACACTGACGACGATCCTGGTGGTGACGCTTCTCGCGATCGTGGTCGGTGCGGCGATGCTCTCGATCGCCTTCGCGGTCGGCCCGTGGACCAGGCTCGGCCGCCTGCTGATGAAGTACTCACCCGTCAAGTACGCGCGCTGGCTCGACGGCGCCTACATCAGCGTCGTCGGGTTCTCGGCATCCTTTCCCAAGGCACCCGACGAACGTGTCGTGCACTGGATCTACCAGGGGGTGCGCAACAGTTCCGGCCCGTTGGAACCGATCTTCCTCAAGATGCTGAAGGACGACGTCGACCGGGCCCGGGTCGCCCTCGCGCCCGAGGCGACCGTCGTCCTGCGCGCGGTCGGCGACCACGAGGAGATCGTCGCGGAGGGTCTGCCTGCGGGTGCCGGCGGGCCGCTGGTGACCGAGTTGCTGCCTGACTTCCCCGAGGCGGCGGCGTTGCGGCGGATCCGCCTGGGACTCCACGACATCCCGCTCGGGCTTCCCTCGATGGTGCGCGTCGAGCCGCCGGAAGCCGACGCCAACCGCGACTACTGGGAGAAAGAGCGCGAGTGGGAAGCCACGCGGGAGGAACCTGCGTGGTTCTCCTCCGAACCCAGCCATGACGACCTCGTCAAGGAGGTCGTCCGGCACCCGCCCGGGCCGCCCTGGGTGCGCGAGCGGCTCGGTCTGCCCGAGGTCCACCTGGACTGGTGATCAGTCGCTGATCTTGAACTTCGCAGCGGTCGCCAGCTCGGCCAGCTGGCGGCTGGTGAAGATCGGTTGCGCCAGCGGTTTGGGCTGACCTTCGTACTTCTTGGCCTGCGCGAGCATCACGACGGTGCCGTCGTCGTAGCGGTAGGTGGCCCACTGGTCGAACTCACCCTGGCCCTTGGTGGTCACCACGCCGACCTTCTTGCCGTCGACGTCCACGATTGCGCAGGTGCCGGTACCACCCCAGAACCCCTTGGCCAGCTTGCACGGGTCCGTCGCCGGCTTGCCGTCGGGCGTGGTCGAGTTCAGCAGCAGCTTGCCCACCTTGCCGTCCCGCTCGACCGGGATAGTGGCCGCGTACTCCCAGTAGTCCTGCTCACCGTCGTTGGATGCGTACTGCGCTTGCGCATACCGCAGCCGGTGGCCTTCCGGGGCCTTGAGGTCGGGCGTGGTGAAGCCCGCTGGGACCGACGAACTCAGGTCGTCCATCAGCTTCGTCACTCGGGTCATGCGCGGACCAGCAGTCGCCGTACGATCCGACTGGCCCTCCGGCCACGGGTCGCCGCTCTTGCGGGTGGTCGGCGCCGCCGTCGGCTTGACGGTGGGTGCCGTCGCCGTGGGGCCGCTCGCCACCAGATCGCCCCCTGAACCGCCGCCGCCGAGGTTCGCGACCAGGGCCGGACCACCGCCGATGGCCGCCACCAGCGGTACGACGGCGAGCCCGGTCCACGCCAGCCGGCGCCGCCGATACGCCGTACGGCCGTGGTTCAGTGCTTGTGAAGGATCCATCGACGGCGGGGGAGTACTGCGCTCCATCGCGTCGCGCAGTGCCCGGTTGAGATCCTCTTCGTTCATCGAACCCTCTCCTCTGCGAGCAAACCGCGCAGCGTCTCCAGCCCACGCGCGGCCTGACTCTTGACGTTTCCTGCCGAGCAATCGAGGAGCTCGGCCGTCTGATCGACCGATGCGTCCTCCCAGTACCGCAGAACCAGTACGGCGCGCTGCCGCGGCGGAACCTTCGCGAGTGCGTCCAGCAACACCATGCGTTCGTCGGCCAGCCCACCCGGCGGCGCCGGTCGATCAGTCGCTGTATCTCCGACCGATTCGAACCGGAACCACCCCCGCCGCCGCTCGGACAGGAACGTCCGGATCAGCGTCTGCCTGGTGTAGTTGTCCATCGCCTCGTGCCGCTGGATCCGGCGCCACGCCAGATAGATCTTCGTGAAGGTCTGCTGGACCAGGTCCTCCGCCCGATGCCAGTCACCGCACAGCAAGTACGCCGTTCCGCGCATGGCGTCGGAACGCGCCGCGAAATACGCCTCGAACGCGGCGTCGCGTTCACTCATAGGTCCTCCCCGATCTTCGGTACCGGGTTAGACACGCCACCGCCCAGATAGTTGGTTGCATGCCTCAGACAGATCGGTGCCGGGCCCCGCCCTCGACGTGGATCGTCTCACCGGAAACGAACCCGGCGCGGAGCAGCCACATCACCGTGTCGACGATGTCGTCGGTCTCGCCGTGGCGTCCGACGAAGGTGCCGGCCGCACTCTTGTCGAGCAGCCCGGCCTTGTTGTCGCCGAGGCGATCCCAGGCGCCGGAATCGATAACCCCGGGCGAGACGGCATTGACCCGCACCGGCGCGAGATCCGCGGCCAGGTGGCGCGCGGCGTACTCGACCGCTCCGTTGGTGATCCCCTTGACCAGCGACCCCGGACCCGGCCGCCAGCCGACCACGCCCGAGAACAACACCATCGATCCGGTCGGCCGCAGTACCGGCGCGAAGTGCTTGGCGACGAGCAGGGGACCGAGCACCTTCGCCGTGAACGCCGTCACCAGTTTGTCGCGATCGAGGTCGGTCGCGCGAACGTCGTGCGGCGCCGACCCGGTCGTCACGAGGTGATCGACGCCATCCTTCAACTGCTCCGCGGCGGCTGCGATCGTCGACTCGTCCTGCAAGTCGATCCGCACTGCGGTGGCGCCGATCTCGCGAGCCAGTACGTCGGCCGCCGCGAGATCACGAGCACCGACCACAACGTCGTACCCGTCCTTGACCGCACGCCTCGCCACCGCCGCGCCGAGCGCCCGGGCGCCGCCGATGACCAGAATCCGCTCCATGGTTCCAACTCCTTCTCGTAGGATCAGGAGTCACGGTATGGATTTGATACCGGTATCTTCAACGGAACTGGGAGCACCCATGGGCAAGGCCTACAACGTGATGGCAGCGACCTGCCCGAGCCGCACCCGTGCTGCACCGCATCGGTGCCCGCTGGACTGTGTTCGTCGTCAACGCCCTCGACGACGGACCGCGGCGCTTCACCGAACTGAAGGCCCACATCCAGGGCATCACCCCGAAGGTCCTGACTGAGACCCTGCGCTCTTTGGAGGCCGACGGGCTGATCAGCCGGCGCGAGTACGACGAGAACCCGCCGCGCGTCGAGTACGCGCTGACCCCTCTCGGCCGCTCCCTGCTCATCCCACTCCGCGCGGTCCGACTCTGGGCCGAACAACACGTCCCCGACATCGAGGCGGCCCGGGCCCGTTTGCAGGCCTGACTACATTTTCGCGCCGCAATCCGTCAGCAGGCGCCGGAAGTAGTTGGCGTAGAGGGCGTGCAGATCGACGGTCGGGTCGAGCCGCCACAGCACGAGGGCGCCCTCCTGGAACGCGAGGATCTCGGTCGCGATCGCCTCGGGGTCGGGGCATGAAGCGAGCTCGCCGTCGGCGACCGCCGTACGGAAGATGGCCGCGATCGCCTTGCGCAGCATGCGATTCCGGTCGAGGAAGCGACGGCGTACGGGGTGGTCCTCGGCGGCCTCAAGATGCTCGGACTGGAGCGTCGTGTGCAACGTCGCGAGGTGGACGTTGTGGGTCATGTGCTCCGCGTTGTCGAGCATCGCGTCGACAAGCCCGGTCACGCCCTGGCCGACGTAGTGCGCCAGCCGGGACGCGGACCGCTCGTCGTAGTCGTCGAGAACCGCCTGCAGCAGGCCCTCCTTG
Organism: Kribbella sp. NPDC056951; assembly: GCF_042674205.1. Taxonomy (NCBI): domain Bacteria; kingdom Bacillati; phylum Actinomycetota; class Actinomycetes; order Propionibacteriales; family Kribbellaceae; genus Kribbella; species Kribbella sp. NPDC056951. The sequence goes on along the minus strand of NZ_JBHUQZ010000002.1, from coordinate 929,995 downwards.
CTGCCGAAGTGATGCACGACGGCCGACGCGGTGATGCCGGCGTCGGCCGCGATCGCCGCCAGCCCGGTCCCGCGATACCCCTGCCGGCCGAACAGTTCACCGGCGGCATCCAGGATCGCGCGACGCCGATCGACGCCGCGTTGCTGCACCTGCCCCTTGACTCCCGCGATGACCGTCAGCCTAACTTCTCGGCCATCTCCTTCAAGGCCCACCCAACCTGCCGGTACTCCCGCTCGAGCGCCTCCCGGTTCTCGCTGATCACCGACTCGGCCATCGACCCCGTGAAGCGCTCGACGTCAACCAACCGCACCCCGTCCGGCAACACCTCCAGCTCGAACGAATGCTCCCCGAAGAACACCCCCGCCGTACCGCCCTCCCACACCAACAGGCGCTCCGGCGCCAGCTGGACGATCTCCACCTCAAACTTCTGCTCACCAGCCGCCCCACCCCCAAGCCGCAACGAAACAACAGCCCCAACCCTCAACTCCGGCGCCTCCCCGTCAACCGTCAACGTCGGATGCCACTCCGCGAAACGCCGTACGTCGGTCAGTACCCGCCACACCGTCGCGGGCGTGGCGGAGATGTCGGTCACGGTACGAACCTCTGGTTTATTTTCCTGCATGGTCGTTCAGTTTAATCACGGTTCCGCCGCTGTCGAGCGAATAAAGCTAGGCTCCTTGGTCGTGACGGGCGATTTCGAGGGGTGGCCGCGGTCGGCCTTCGACCTGCTGCTCCAGCTGGAGGGCGAGCCTGCTGCCGATGTCCTGCGGGAGTGCCGGCAAGACCGGGAGGACCTGGTACGGCGGCCGATGGTCGAGCTGCTCACTGCGATGGCCTATGCCGATCCGGCGTACGAGGACTTCGCGGTGTGGCGGTACGGCGGGGTCTCTATGGGGGCGTGGCAGCGGCAGACCGCGAACGTTCGGCTGGCCCGGAACGTCGAACTGACCGTCGGTTTCGATCTGGACGGACTGGAGGTCGGCGCGGCGTGGTGGTACGCGCCACCGCCGCAGATCGAGCGCTACCGAGCAGCAGTTGCCGATCCGGGAAGTGGGCGTCGCCTCGTCGCCATCGTCCACAAGCTCGAGCGCGAGGGCTTCGCGATCTCGGGAGACCTGATGAAGCGACCGCCGCGAGGCTACCCAGCCGACCATCCCCGGGCGCACTTGTTGCGGCACAGATCCGTCATCGCGCGCCGGCACCTCGGATGCGACGAGTGGATCCACACCGCTGCCGCGGCCGACGAGGTGCACGCCGCCTTTACCCAACTACGGCCGCTGGTCCGGTGGTTGGTGCGAAACGTGTCACCGGTCGCCCAAGCCTGACGACCCTGTATTAATGGGGAACTCGGCGGTCTCCATACAGTCATGGAGAATCTGTTTCGTTTGATGCTCCTGCGGCCTGCGGTTGAGCAGGCGCCGGAGCAGTTGTCGATCGGGCTCGGACAGGAGTCCCCTTATCAAGATGCCTTGCGGGCCGCTGTGGTTTCCGGTGGCGGCCGGCCTGGGATCGAGGCGGCGTCGGCGGAGTTTGCCGCGTCTGCTGAGTTCGTGTCCGGGGTGTCGGACACTCCGTTGGGGGCAAGGCTGGATGAGCTTGCTGATCGCGTTGACGCACTCGAGGCGGCCGGGGAGGTGCCGTGGTCGGAGGTGGCCAACGCGGTCGAGGAGGTGTTCGGTAGTCCGGCGGAGGATGTGGTTGCCGGGGACGACTACCAGGAGACGGTACGGCGACTGCGCGACAGCCTGATTGCGATCAAGGTGTTGCAGCAGCTGCACGGGCTGCCGATCGAGCGGTTGACGCGTCAGCTCCGCACGGCCGAGCTGATCGCGGATGTGGCCGCCAACCGCCCGGCGAACGACTCTGCTCGGAGGAGGCGTCGTTCGCTCGAACTGCCGGTTGAGCTCGAACTGAAGTCTCGGCTGTCCACTCGGGACGCGCGGAAGGAGCTTGAGGAGCAGCGCAAGAAGCTCCTCGAAAACCGCCGCAAGCGGGTCGACGAGTTGCTGGCCGAGCACGACGTACTGCGTGGTGCGATCTCGGAGCTGGCCAGTCTCGAGTCGATCCACTTCCGCGCTACCGAGATCGTCGCGAGCGAGCCGACCAGGGCACCCGAGGTCACGGTGCTGACGAACGCGGTCAGCAGTGCGGCCAACTACACCCAGATCCTGCGCGAGCAGCACATCAAGGGTGCGCCGCGGCGAGAGGACGACGAGCGCGCGGTGGTCGACATCAGCACGCCGTACGCCGAACTTGCCCAAACGCTCGTCAAGGCGCCCGACGTGGTGCTGCCGGTGCGCGCTGCGTTCACGCCGGTCGCGCTTGCCGAGGTTGGGTTCGTGCTGAAGCCCAACGTCGGGAGCAAGCTGTCGCAGAAGACGCAGGCAGCCCTGAAGCAACGCGGTATCGACCTGGCGACGACGCCGCTCGACAAGGTGACTCAGCGACTGCAGACCGACCTGGCCACCACGGTCGACGAGCTCGAAGTCGTCGCGGGGCATCCGGAGAAGCACTCGTTCGTCCGGTTCGGCGATGCGCTGATCTCGGTCAAGACGCCGCTGACCACCGGCTGGGGCGCGTTGGGGACCGGTGGCATCCTCGGGATCCCGTTCTTCCCGATGCCCGGCAGCGTGCCGACGACCAAGGGGAAGATCGCGCCGGCCGGGGTTGCGGACCTGCTCATCATCAAGCAGCAACTGACCGGCTACGAAGCCGTCGATGTCGCGCACATCGAGAACATTCTCAAGGGTGAGCTGAAGTCGCGTGAGCACACGCGTCGCGAGGAGAGCGAGACGATCACCTTCGTCGAGACCGAGACGAGTACGTCGGAGGAGCACGAACTCGAGTCGACCGATCGGTTCGAGATGAGCCGGGAGGCGAGCGAGACGATCAAGGAGGATGTCGCGCTCAAGGCCGGGCTGACGATCTCCGGCAGCTACGGCCCGACGGTCGAGTTCTCGGCCAGCGCGGAGGGGTCGTTCAACCGTTCGAAGGAAGAGGCGACCAAGTCGGCGACGACGTTCTCCCAGGACGTCACCGAGCGGACCTCACGCAAGATCTCCGAGCGGGTGCTGCAGCGTACGACGACTCGCACGCTGACCGAGACCATCGAGAAGAACGTGCACACGCTCGACAACACGACCGGGACGGGTCACATCTCCGGCGTGTACCAGTGGGTCAACAAGGTCTATCAGGCTCAGATGTTCAACTACGGCCTGCGGATGATGTTCGACTTCATGATCCCGGAGCCCGCGGCGTTCCTGGTTGCCGCCATGAACCAGGCACAGAACAGCGCGCTCACGTTGACCAAGCCGCCGGACTTCACGCTGACGCCGGCACAGATCAGCGAAAGCAACTACTCGTACTGGGTGAAGGTCTGCGGCGCCACCGATGTCGCACCGCCGCCCGAGTTGTTCCGCACCAAGTCCGCCGACTTCAAGGGCGGTGGCGGTGACAGCAAGACCAACTACAACCACTCCGCCCAGATCACCATCGACGACGGCTACCGTGCGGTGTTCGGCAGTGTCGCCCGGGTCTGGAACGTCTGGGAGTCCGACGCCAGCCTGGATGTCGCCCTCGGCCGCCGCGTGCAGCGGATGACGGGCGGCCAATGGCAGTGGACGACAACGCTGGACGACGAGCGCGACTCGATTCCGCTCGCGCTCGACTCGTGGCATTCGTCGCAGATCGCGGTCGCGATCGAGGTGAAGTGTCAGCGGACCGACCGGGCGCTGGACAAGTGGCGACTGGAGACCCACGCGAAGCTGCTCTCCGCCCACAACGCGCAGGTAGCGGACTACGAAGAGAAGCTGGCACAGCTCAAGCTGCAAGCAGGAGTCGCGATCCGCGGCCGCAACCCTGCAGCGAACCAGATCACGATCCGCCGGGAGCTGCAGAAGAACTGCCTGAGCATCCTGACCGATCAGCACTTCGACCTGTTCGATGCGGTCGTCAACTCGCCCGTCAATGGGCTGCCGCAGATCGACGTGGCGGAGGCGGCTGCCGAAGGCACGTACGTCCGGTTCTTCGAGCAGGCCTTCGAGTGGGAGCACATGTCCTGGGTCACCTACCCGTACTTCTGGGGCAGCAAGGACCAATGGGACGAGCGGCTCGGGTACGACGATCCCGACCCGGCGTTCGTGGACTTCCTGCAGGCCGGGTACTGCCGGGCGACCGTGCCGGCCCGGCCGGGGTTCGAGGGTGCGATCGACCACTTCCTCACCTTCGGCGAGGTCTGGAACGGCGGCCCGCTGCCGACCATCTCCAGCCCGCTCTACCTGCCCATCGCGGACGAACTGGCCGAGCGGCTCGACCGCCCGGGCGACGAGGTGCCGCAGGGTGACCCGTGGACCGTTCGCGTTCCGACCAGCCTGGTCAAGCTGCGTGCCGATGACGCGCTGCCGGTCTGGGAGCAGAACGAGGACGGCGAATGGGTCGAGGCCTGACCTCATGGGCGACATCTCCAGGCACCGGGACATTTTCCTGTTCACCAGGGAGACCGTCCCGGTCGCCTTCCTCGACAACGCGAAGTTGACGGCTGACGACCTCACCTATCTGGAGCTCGGCAATTACCTGACCGACGTCTCGCAGTTCCGCGACCCGGTCACCTACATCTTCGCCAAGCAACGAATCTGGCGGGAGTTCGTCATCCCCGCCGTACAGGACAAGACCCAGCTGCTCCGCGGTCTGGCCGCGCTCGGAGCCGGCGCGGCGCTCGCAGCATCGCAGTACCTGAAGGGCTTGACCTCCGGTACGGCGGCCGATGTCGTCGAAGGCTCTGGGATCGGACTGGCCGCGATCGGCGGGATCATCGCGCTGCTCCCATCGGACACGTACGCCGACCTGAGCGGCGCCGACGAGTGGATCGACAAGCTGCTCGGTACGCCGATCGAGCGCACGCCCGGCGTGGCCGCGGACGACGCGAAGCACTACGGCTATCTCGGTGAGTTCTTCCGGCTGACGATCGAAGGAACCACCCAACTGCTATTCGCGCAGGACGTGACGCACCGGGTCGACGGCGCGTGGGGCTCGATCAAACCGATCCCGACGAACCGCGTCGACGACGTGTACGGCGAATTCTTCACGCAGTACTACCCACATGAGCACACCGACCAGCCGCCGTACGTGTGGAACGCGAGCAAGCGTCCGGCGAACAAGCTGTACCAACCGAGTCGGCGGCAGGCGAACCTGACCGACGAGGTCGGCGTGATGAACGCGGTGGACGCGCACTACGTCGCCTACCTGGCCGAGGGGCTCGCTGGGATCGAGGACGACTGGCGGGCACTGAAGCGCGAGGACCAAGCCGGCCGGCAACGCCTGCTGGTGCGGACCGGCAAGCTGCTGCACGGCGTCGAGGACTGGTTCTTCCATTCGAATGTGGTCGAGTTGCTGGAGCTGCGCAGCTACCGGCCGGCCCAGGTCGAAGGCGAAAGCGACGAGGCGTTTCTCAAACGGTTCGTGGACGACGTGGCGAAACGGCGGCCGGAGTTCGTCGCGGCGAAACCGGACGAGCTGATCCGGTTCAAGCGCAAGCTCTTCCGGCGGCTGCGCTACCCGGCGTACGAGGCGGGCGGTAAGAACGAGAGCTTCGGCGTACTGAGTAAGACCAGGATGTCCACGCCGAGTACGCGGCACGCCTATCCCGCGTTCCCGTCGGCGCAGGACACCGCCCACACGCTGCTGCACGCCCTCGAGAACCTCGAACGGTTGGGCCTCACCGCGCTTGGTCCATTGGCCGGACCGCTCGCGCCCGCACTCGCGACGCCGAAGCTCCGGGAGTCGATCCCGCTGGTGCTGACACTCCTGAGCGCCGATGAGCGCCAGCGGCTGGCAGCCAACGTCGCGCCGGCGCACTGGCCCCTGGCACCCGGTGCGTCACCACCCAAGCGCACGGTCAAGGAGACCGAGCTCGAGCTACAACTCAAACGCCACACCGCCGCCCTCGAACCGAGGCTGCAACGCAGCGGCCACACCGAAAGCAACTACGACCAGTTCGTCCGTGGCCTCGCCGACAGCGGCCGCATCAACGCCAAGGGCAGCGCGGCCCTGCTCGCCGCCTTCGCCATCGACCGCAAGGCCGAGCAACTCCCGACCGAGGCACCAGGCGCTGGCGGATTCCTGATGCAGTTCGCCGTGGCGGACCTGCAGAAACTACTCAACGAGGGCAACGCCAAGTCCGCAGAGCTGGACAAGTCCGCGGCCTCGATCTTCGCCCTGGAATCCGACAACGGCGCCTTCAACGAGATCGTCGGCTCGCACTCGCTGATGTCGAAAGACACCCTTGCCTCGGTGCCGTTCTTCGACGACGCCCGCGTCCTCGCCAGCGTCGCCTCGTCAACGGTCTTCACGATCCTGCTCCAGCAAGTCGCCGCCCCGAAAGCCGACCGAAGGCTGGCCTGGGACGAGGTGCTGCACCACCTCATCCGCTTCCCACCATCAACCGGCGGCTGGGAACGCCGTGCCCTGGCCCTGTTCGCACCCGAACAAAAGATCCCCCGGTACGCCGACCTGCCCGAGTTCGCGCGGTTGGCCGAGAGCGCGCTCCGGCCGCCGCCCAAGCAGCAGAAGCCGCAGCCCTCCAAACGTGCAGACCTGGAAGAGCGCTACCGCCGCCTCGAAACCGAACTCTCAAAATACCGCTACCCGTAATGGATCAGGCTGGGCCGACCCAGCTCTGGTTGCGGGTTCCGACGCAGTCGTAGATCTGTAGCCGGCGGCCGTTGGTGAAGACGGCCTCCGGTAGGTCGAGGCAGCGGCCGGAGGCTTGGTTGACGAGGGTGCCGAAGTTGCCTCGGGTCCATTTCTGGTTGCTGGCGCCTGAGCAGGCTGCGACGCGGACCAAGGTCAGGTTGGCTGTCTGGCCGGGTGGTACCTCCATGCAGACGCCTGCGGTGGTGAGCGAACCGAGACTGTCTAGAGTCCAGGTCTGGTTGGAGTTTGCCAGGCAGGTCCATAGCTGGACGTTGCCGCTGGCAACATCGCGGTCGACGCACATGTCTTGGCGGGTGGTCGAGGCGATGGCGCTGGCTGGAGCCGAGCCCGGAGGAGCGGGCGTCCAGGTTGAGGCGATGGGGGAGACGCTGAGCGAAGTGAGCGTGACCGTGCCACCGACGGCGTACAGGCGAAGCCCGCGACTCGTGGGGGAGGAGTCGAAGGCGACGTTGTCGCTCACGACGGTCTTGCCGCCGTTGCCGAAGACCTCTAGTTGGCCGCGGTCCACGAGGAGCCGGATCGTGACCTGATTCGCGATCGGTGGCATCGATACGCCGTACAGGGTCTGAGCGCCGACGCTGTACGCCACGGTGCGATCGCTCGATCCGTCCGAGCGCGCGTGCAGGCGGAATCCGAACTCCGACGCGGTCAAACCCGTGAGGTCGAACTGTGCGTTGATCTCGTAGGTGTCGGCGGAGATGCCGGTGAGTGGATCGGTCGTTGGATCCGTGGTGATCGTGCGCGTTCCCCAGGTCTGCGTGGACGTGCGGATGGTCGAGATCTCGCTGACTGGATTGCGGGTGAGGCGGATGCCCTCCGGATAGGTCTTCAGGGCGAGCTCGACTGGGAACGACGCGTTGCCGGTCCAGGTCACACCGGCGTTGCTCGGCTGCCAGCCCAGTTGGACGACGCGGCCGTTCGGTAGTTGGTTGAAGGTCTGGGGCGCGTACCAGGTGGACGGCGGGAAGGCTGCGCCGGAGACTCCCCATTCCATCCGTTGCGGGGTCGCCCAGTCCGAGACGAAGAGGCCGTTCGCGTCGAGTGAGCCGATGACGTACTCGCCGCTGGCATCTTGAAGGACCCACTTCTGGGCGTTGGAGTTTCCGTCGACCGGCAGCTGGTAGAGGTCAGGACACTCGACGAACCAGCTAGCCGAGTAGACGCCGCGATAGGTCCAGTTGAGCAGGTTTGTGGAGGTGTAGAAGGCGGCGCCGGTCCCGGCCCGGAACGTGACGAGCTCCCAGCGGTTGTGCTGCGGGTCCCATTGCACCTTGGGGTCGCGGCTCTCGACCGGGTCGGTGATGACCTTCGCGCCCCCGTTGTACATCTGGAAGGTCTTCGCCCCGTCGGTCGAGTACGCGATGCTGACGCCCTCGGTGTTGGTGAACAACAGGATCGGGTCGTCGGTCCCGACCTTCAGGCCGGTCACGTTGTTCACGTCGACCCAGCCCGCGCCCGACCAGAGATTGCCGTTGTGCACACCTGGTTCGAGGGAGATCGGTTGCTGCGTCCAATGCACCAGGTCCGTGCTCGTCGCGTGTCCCCAATGCACCGCGGCGTCCCAGCCGAGCCCGTGCGGGTTGTGCTGGAAGAACAGGTGGTACACACCGCGGTAGTACAGCGGAGCGTTGATGTCGTTCATGAACCCGTTCTGCGGGCTGAAGTGGAACTGACCGCGGAGCGGCTCGGTGTAGTCGGTGGCGGCGTACGGGTACTCCGGATAGTCGGCGGGGGAGCCGGCCACGGCGGCCGTCGTACCGGTGAAGGCGAGGACCCAGGCCAGGAACAGGGCGACCCGCCTCATGGCGTGGCCCGGAACCCGTACGTCGCTCCACTCAGCGCCTGGAATTCCGCCGCCGTACCGTTGTCGAGGACCTTCGTGTTGACCGTCGATCCGTCCAGGACAACCGTCCGTACGGCGACGTTCGCCACCGTGTGATTCGTGGCGACGTAGTTGTTGCTCCCCGACTTCACCAGGACCATCGTCGGGGTCGCTCCGGACGGCGTGATGTTCGCCGGCGGGACGTCGTACGAGAAGTGGTTGCCGACCACCGTGTTGCCGCTGCCGTTGACGTGTACCAGGCCGTTCAGGTCGTCGAGCCCGTTGTTGAAGCCGGTCATCGCGGGGAACGACTCGAGGTTCCGAAGGAAGTGGTTCGACCCGATCAGGTTGTTGTGGCAGGCGCCTTCGAACTGGATCATCCCCGGGTAGAAGGCGTGCAGGCGGTTCGCGGTGATCGTGTTGTTCGTGCAGGTCTTCAGGTGTACCGAGCTCTTGCCGCGGGGGAAGATGTTGTTGCCGGAGACAATCAGGCCGAAGTGGTTCTCGGCGAAGATCGTGAAGCCGACATAGCCGGCGCCGAGCAGGTTGTCGTTGACCATACTGGCCTGTCCGGAGCCGGTGAGCTCGATGCAGTTGCCGTTCTCGCAGACGAAGTTGCCGGTGATGTGCAGGGCGTCGGCATCGGTGATCACGATCCCGCGCTCGAGGTAGACCAGGCCCATCCCGGTGATCCGCAGCGAGTCGGTGGCGGTGGCCGATCGGATCCCGATCTTGCCGTTGCGGTAGCTGTTCTGGTTCGGCGTGAACGACAGGCCGTCCAGGCAGAAGTCCAGCAGTTCGATCGAGCTGAGCCGGGGGTCGCCGCTGCGGCTGATCAGGATGGCCTCGGTGTTCCCGTCGGTGTTCTCGACCCGGATCCGGCTGCCGCCCGGCCAGATCTCGTGCCAGCCGGAGGTGTTGCCGGCGTTGTAGCGGATGCTCGACGACGTGAAGCCGTGGCCGGATCCCTTGAGCTGCAGGTAGCTGATGTCGATGACGATCCGGGTCTTCAGCGAGTAGTCGCCGGGCGGGATGTAGATGACCGCGCCGGGCTTGGAGGCCTGGTTCGGCTGGTTGGTCTTGATGTCGGCGATGATGCTGTTCACGATCGCGCCGATGTCCGTGTAGGCGGTGGTCGCCGGGCTGCCGGGGATGGTCCAGGTGGTGACGTCGTAGATCGTCGAAGGCATGGTCTTCCTTTCGTCTTCGTCAGGTGAGGTCAGAGCACGCCGAGGAGCGTGCGGTGCGGTCGCGGTGCCGGCGCCGCAGCTGCGGCGACAGCCCCAGCGCGCGCCGTACTCGGCAGCTGGCTTGCGACGGTCGCGGCGGCCGCGGCGGCGAGGAAGACTCGGCGCGACAGGCGTGGGTCGGCAGGGGTGGAGGAGGTCATGGCGGCTCCTTCGCGAGATGCCAAAAGGTTTTGGCAGAGCTGAATTGATCCGAAGGTAGGACCGCGGCCAGGCGGCGGCAAGGTCGTCGGAGCTGCCAAAAAGTTTGGCAACTGTTTGGCGGAATTTTGGCGTTGACCGAGCGGCCCCGGCGGACGAACACTTGCCGCCAAGACGTTTTGCCAAAACGTTTAATCACTGCCTGGAAGGAGTCGGAGCATGAAGCTTCGCAGGACCGCGATAGCCGGCATCGCCGTGGCGACGAGTGTGATCCTGGCGGTCGCCGGATGCGGGGCCGGCGGCAGCTCGGAAGGAGCCGCCGGCAAGCTCACCGTCCTGGTGGAGGGTGGCGGCAAGGCCGAGCTCCAGCCGGTCGCCGACCTCTACCAGAAGGAGACCGGTACGACGGTCGAGCTGGTCGAGCTGCCGTACGACGGTCTCTACGACCGCATCCAGACCGAACTCGGCTCGGGGAAGACGTCGTTCGATGTCGCAGCGCTCGACGCCATCTGGCTGAGCGCCTTCTCGGGTGGTGTCTCGCCCCTCGACGACCTGTTCACCGACGACGTGAAGCGTGACCTGTTCCCGGGCCTGGTGACCGAGGCGCAGGTCGGCGGTTCGTACGTCGGGATGCCGGTCTGGACGAATTCCGAGATCCTCTACTACCGGACCGACCTGTTCGGCGACGCGAAGGAGAAGGCGGCGTTCCAGGCGAAGTACGGGTACCCGCTGGTGCCGCCGACCACGTGGAAGCAGTACAAGGACGTGGCCGAGTTCTTCACGCGTGACACGAACGGCGACGGCCAGACCGACATCTACGGCACCGATGTGAAGGGTGCGGTCGAGACGGAGTGGCTGGCCACGGTTGCGCAGGCCGGTGAGAAGACGATGGTTCTCGATCCGGCGAGCGGAAGGGTCACCATCGACGACGCGGATCACCTTGCTGCGTTGAACTTCTACACGAGTCTGTTGCCCTCGGCACCGCCCGGCGCCGCGCAGCTCGACTGGGCCGGCTCGCAGAACCTCTTCTACCAGGGCAAGCTCGCGATGATGCGCTTCTGGGGACACGCCTACACCCAGACCCCGGCCAACGCAGCCGTCAAGGGCAAGATCGGCGTCGCGCCGATGATCGCGGGACCGGGCGGCATCGCCGGCGTACCGGGTGCCTGGTACTTGTCGGTGCCCAAGGCAACCAGTAAGCAAGCCGAGGCGAAGAAGTTCGTTGCTTTCGCCTATGCGCACAACGACCTGTCGATCAAGACGTCGCTGGGCTTGGTCTCTCGGATCTCGGCGTTCGAATCGCAGGCCGGTGTCGCTGGTCACGAGAACTACCCGGCCATCCTCGCGACTCTGAAGTCGCCCGCCACGGCCGCGCGGCCGGCCACCCCGAAGTGGCAGGAGATCGTCACCTCGGTGCTGACGCCGATGCTGCAGAAGGCGGTCGCCAAGGGTGCGGACAACGCGGCCCTACTGAAACAGGCGAAGACTCAGATCGAAGCGATCGTCAAGTAAGGACACGTCTGTGCGCCTCACCGACCGCCGGTTCGCTCTCCTCCTGATCGCTCCGGCCGCCCTGTTCCTGACCGCCTTCGTGGCCTGGCCACTGCTCAGATTCGTCTCGAATGCGTTCTACGAGATCTCGCCGATCGCCGGCGGCCCGCGAACGTTCGTGGGCTTTGAGAACTTCGCTACCGCGTTCGCTTCGACCGCGTTCCAAGGAGCGGCGCTGCGGACGATCGTTTACACGCTCATCGTGGTCGCGCTCGAGTTCGCCTTCGGGCTGGCCGTGGCGCTGGTGTTCGCGGCGCTCGGTAGCCGGTCGGCGGTGTTCCGGACAGTGTTCATGTACCCGCTCATGGTCGCCCCGGTGGTGGCCGGCCTGCTGTGGCGATTCCTGCTCATCGACAACTTCGGCATCCTCAACGAGCTGCTGCGCCGCGTCGGGTTGCTGAACAGCACAGACCAGATCGCCTGGCTGAGCAATCCCGATATCGCGTTGTTCTCGGTGGCGCTGCCGGACATCTGGCTGACGACTTCGTTCATCACGCTCGTACTCTTCGCGGGACTGCAGAACGTGCCTGGTGACGTCATCGAGGCTGCCCGGATCGACGGCGTACGGTTCCCGACACTGTTGTTCCGGATCATCCTGCCGCTGCTGCGACCGGTGATCGCGGTGGCGCTGATCGTCCGCGGTATCGATGCGGCGCGCGCGTTCGACATCATCCTGATCCAGACCAACGGCGGGCCACAGGACAGTACGACGACCTTGAGCCTGCTGATCTATCGCACGATGACGCGCAACGGCGATCCCGGCCTGGCCAGCGCCATGGGCACGGTCTATCTGATCGGCATGCTCGTGGTCGCCGCAGTCGCGATCTTCGCCATCTGGCGGCCGGGCGGTGATCAGGCATGAACGGTCTCGAGACTCGTCGCCGTACGACGCGCGTCATCCTGTGGGTCGCACTGTTCGCAGCACTGGTGCTGTACGGATTCCCGTTCGTCTACCTGCTGCTGACGTCGTTCAAGACACCGCTCGACGCGATCGCCGTACCGCCTCACGTGCTGCCGTCGCAGTGGACGCTCGACAACTACGTCGCGGCGCTCAGCAAGGAGGGCGTCGTACCGGCGCTGATCAACAGCGTCGCAACCGCAGTGCTCAGTACGGCGTTCTCCCTCGCCCTCGGGGTTCCGGCGGCGTACGCGATCACCCGCTACCGGACGCCGAGCGGCCGCGTGTTCGTGGTCGCCGCGCTGGTCACGCGGATGGTGCCGACGATCGCGGTCGGGGCGCCGCTGGTCGAGACGATGCGGCGACTCGGCATCTCGGACACCACGATCGGTTTGGCGATCGCCCACACGACGATCTCGCTGCCGCTGTCGATCTGGCTGATGTCGAGCTTCTTCGAGGCGGTCCCGGTCGAGCTGGAAGAGGCCGCGAAGGTCGACGGCAGCGATCGGATCCAGGCGCTGCGACACGTCGTACTGCCGGTCGTGTCCGGCGGGTTGGCGGTCACCGCCATCTTCGCCTTCCTCGCGTCCTGGAACGAGTTCCTGTTCGCGCTGCTGCTCACCTCGGTGCGGGCGCAGACCACGCCGATCGTGATCGCCAACTTCCAGACCCAGTTCGGCCTCGACTGGGGCGGGATGACCGCGCTCTCGGCGGTCTACTCGGTCCCCGTCATCCTGCTCACTCTCGCGCTCCAGCGGCACATCGTCGCGGGGCTGACCCTCGGCGCCGTCAAGGGCTGACAACCACACAACCATCGGAGACGATATGGAATTCTGGCAACCGAACAGCCCGCTCGGCGGCCTGGCCCACGTGAAGTCCGGCCGGTCGCGCCGCGAGTCGAGCTGGGACCGCACCGGCGGCAACCGGGACTTCGCCGTGGTGCCCGCGGGGGAGACGTTCGTGATCGCCGACATCGCCGGCGCGGGTCGCATCGAGCACATCTGGCTGACCACCCGGTGTTACTCGGAGAAGTACCTGCGGAAGCTCGTCATCGAGATGTTCTGGGACGGGGAGGAGAACCCGAGCGTCCGCGCGCCGCTCGGCGACTTCTTCGGCGTCGGGCACGCGGTCGCGAAGCACTACATCTCACTTCCGCTGAACGCCGTGTTCGGTCCGCGGCGGGGTCCGAAGGGGCCGTTCGCGGCCGCGATGAACAGCTACTTCCCGATGCCGTTCGGCAGCCACGCGAAGATCCAGATCCGCAACGAGAGCGACCAGCCGATCGAGAACCTCTTCTACTACGTCGACTACGAGCTCAGCGAGGAGCCGATCCCGGACGACGTCGCGCGGTTCCACGCGTACTACCGCCAGGAGAAGCCGGCGACCGCCGTACAGCATGCGAGCAATCTCGAGAATCCGGCGCCATGGGACCTGCCGGGGACGAACCTGACCGGGGACGAGAACTACGTGATCCTCGATGCGACCGGCACGGGGCATTACGTTGGCTGCGTGCTCAGCATCGACAACTTCGACGCCTCCAACCAGGTGTTCACCTGGCCGGGGGAGGGCGACGACATGTTCTTCATCGACGGGGAGGTGTGGCCGCCGTCGTTGCACGGGACCGGTACGGAGGACTACTTCGGTGCGGCGTGGGGATTCCCGAGTGGCGAGTATGCCGGTCCGTACCACGGCATCACGCTCGGTGCGAGCCCGCAGGAGCATTTCGGACTGTGGAGCATGTTCCGCTGGCACATCGAGGACCCGGTCCGGTTCCAGAAGAGCCTGCGGGTGTCGATCGAGCACGGACACGCCAACGATCAGGGGAACGACTACTCGAGCGTCGCCTACTGGTACCAGTTGGGTGAGCACGCGCCGCACGCCGAGCTGCCACCGGTCGACGAGCGGCTACCGCGACGATGGCCGGAGCACGGCCTTTGGGACGAGTAATGCCGGACGAGGATGGGGTTGTGCCGAAGGTTGGAATCCGGGACGTCGCCCGCGCCGCGGGTGTGTCCGTCACGACGGTGTCGCATGTGCTGAACGAGACTCCGCACACGCGGACGAGTGAGGCGACCCGGGACCGGGTGCGGTCGGTTGCCCGGGACCTGGGGTACACCCCGAACCGGTTGGCCCGCGGACTGCGGACGCGTGCGTCGGACATGATCGGGCTGCTCACCGAGGAGATCGCGACCACCCCGCACGCCGGCCGGATCATCCTCGGCGCGCAGGAGGAAGCGAGCCGGCACAACCTCACCCTCGCGATCATCAACTCGCATCTCGACGCCGGCGCGGACGCCCGCCGCGCCGACGCCCGGGCGCTGATCGAGCGGCAGGTCGACGGCATCATCTACGCCACCGTGTTCCATCACGAGGTGTCGGTACCGCGGGAGTTGCGCGCGGTACCGGCGGTGTTGATAGGAGCCCTGGACCGGCAGGGCGTCGTACCGGCTGTGTTGCCGGACGAGGCCAGCGGGGCGGCGGATCTCGTTGCCCTGCTGGTCGATGCGGGGCATCGGCGGATCGCGTTCGCGGACTCGAGTATCGAGGTTCCGGCCACGCAGGGTCGGCTGGTCGGGTACCTGCGCGGTCTCGAGCAGGCGGGGATTCCGCGGGACGATCGGCTGATCACTGCGGGGGTTTCGGAGGCGGGTGGTGGATACTCGACCAGCCTCGAGCTGCTCGACCGAGACGATCGGCCGACGGCGATCTTCTGTTACAACGACCGGATGGCGATGGGTGCGTACCGCGCGGCCCAGGAGCTCGGGCTGCGGATTCCCGATGATGTGTCGATCGTCGGCTTCGACGACCAGGCGCCGATCGCGGCCAGTGTCCACCCGGCGCTCACCACTGTCGCGCTGCCGCACTACGAGATGGGTGCCTGGGCGGTGGCCACGTTGACCCGGCTCATTCAGAGCAGCAGCACGTCGTGGTACCGGTCGACGCACCCGACCTTGCTTCCGTGTCCGGTGGTCGTCCGCGAGTCAGTTGCCCAGAACAACCAATGACAGTGAGGGTTGAGATGCGTCCGCGATTTCACTTCACCGCGCCGAGCGGCTGGATCAACGATCCGCACGGCATCACCTACCGCGACGGCCAGTACCACCTGTTCTACCAACACGTCCCGGACAGTTTGGAGTGGGCGCCCAATTGCCACTGGGGACATGCTTTGTCCTCGGACCTGTTCCTATTTGAGGCCCAGCCGATCGCGATCGCGCCGGGCGACGGCGACGACGGGATCTGGACCGGCTGTCTGGTGAGCGACAGGATCTTCTACACGTCCGTCGAGCAGCCGGACCTCGGCCGCGGACGAGTCCGGGTCGCGACTCCGCTCGACGCGGAATGGATCAACTGGCAGAAGGGCGAGGTGGTGGCCGAGACGCCGGCCGACGTCTCGGCGTACCGCGATCCGTTCGTCTTCCGCGACGGCAGCCAGTGGCGGATGTGGGTCGGCGCCGCCCTCAAGGACGACAGCGCCGCAGCCCTCTCGTACGTATCCGACGACCTCGACCACTGGACGTACGACGGCATCGCCTTGCAGCGCTCCCGTCAGGACCGAGACCCCGTGTGGACCGGCGCCATGTGGGAGTGCCCACAACTCCTCGAGCTCGACGGCCGGCACGTGATGATCACCTCGGTCTGGGACGACGACGTACTGCACTACGTCGCCTACGCGATCGGCGACCACCGCGCCGGCAAGTTCCACCCCGAAACCTGGGGCCGCCTGACCTTCGGCGACAGCCACTACGCCCCGACGTACTTCCAAGACGCCACCGGCCGCCCCTGCCTGACGTTCTGGCTGCGAAACATCGCCGACCCGGAGGCAGGCTGGACGGGTGCCCACAGCATCCCCTACGTCCTTCACCTCGACGCCGACCGCCTAGTCGCAACCCCGCACCCCGGCCTAACGGCATACCACTCAACCAACACCCAACTCCAAGGCCCAGCCGCCGACCTCACCTGGACCGGCACCAACCTCACCATCTCTTCCGGCCCCCACCCCGTAGCCACCATCAGCACGACCCCAACCGACCTGACCCTCCGAGTAGACGAAGAGTCCTGGACGATGCCGTACGACGCCGGCCCGGTGCGCGTCATCCTCGACGGCCCAATCCTCGAGGTCGCGACCGGTTCCGGCCTGATGGCAGCCGCGATCACCCCAACAACCGACGTACTGTCCATAACCGCCGACGGAGACCTGCACCACCTCTCATCCCTGGAACACGACTGACAGCCGGACACCCGTCCCACTAGGTGGTCCGGGGGTTTCGGGGCGGTGGGCGGGGGTGTCACCATGCGAGGGTTGGTATACCAGGAGGCGCGTTCCGTTCGATGAGCCTTGCCAGTTATCCCGCGGTGACGGTTACTGCGATCGCGATGTCGCAGGAACGGGACGAGCTGCGTGGTATCAGTCGCGTACAGTGGGCGGCTCCTCACGGTGGGTTGGAAGACAGCTCGATCGACGACGTCATCCGCTGGATCGAGCACAGTGCCGGTATCGCCTACGTCCGCGCGCCGGACGGGGGTCGTGGACCGCGCATCCGCGTTGTTGACGCGAATCCGCAGCGGTACATCAGGAGCAACCCGGACGACGAAGCGGCCGACGCGCTGCTGACCTTGCCGCGCCTTGACCGCGTCACACCTCCCACTCGACCGTCCAGGTCCCGCCGGGCCGTTCGCCAGCCAGCTTGGCCCTGGAGCATCGCAAGGCGACCCGGACCTGCTACCTAGCCAGACCTGATCACCGCCTGTGAGTTGACTCATAGGACGTCACAAAGCGGCGGGCCGCGGGGTCATGTGGGTAGCTGCGGATTGCAGCTGAGGGCTCTGTGGCGGGAGGTCGGCTGATGCGCCGCTGGTTGGACGGGTTGCGGGGGAGGGTTTTCCCCGATCACTGGTCGTTGTTGTTCGGGCAGATCGCGTTCTACAGCTTCGTGATGGTGACGATCAGCGGCTTGGTGCTGATGGTGCCGTACGAGCCGTCACTCGATCCGGTCGTGTACGACGGTCCGTACGCGCCACTGCGTGGGGTGACCATGTCGCGGGCGCTGGACTCAACGCTGGCGATCAGCTTCGAGATGCGCGCGGGGTTGCTGGTGCGGCAGGTTCACCACTGGGCGTCGCTGCTGATGGTGGCCGCGATCATGCTGCACCTCTTGCGCCTGTTCTTCACCGGTGGATTCCGCCGGCCGCGGCGTACGAGCTGGGTTGTCGTGTTCACGCTGTTCCTGGTGATGCTGGGCGCAGCCCTCACCGGTACGTCGCTCCCGGACGACATGCTGTCGGGATCGAGTCTCGCGGTCCTCGACGGCGTGGTGAAGTCGATCCCGTTCATCGGCGCGGAGATCTCCTCATTGATGTTCGGCGGCCAGTTCCCCGGCGACGTACTCGCGCTCTTCTACCCACTGCACGTGTACGTGCTCCCCGCCGTCATGGTCGGGCTCTTCATTGCCCTCGCGGTCCTCGCACTCAAGCACCGGCCCGCGCAGTTCGAGGGCCCCGGCCGGACCAACGACAACATCGTCGGCCGCCCGGCTGTCGTCGCCGCCGTGAAGGGCGCCGGTCTGTTCGCGTTCGTGGCCGGCATCTCGCTGCTGATGGGTGCCACGGCAACCATCAACCCGATCTGGATGTACGGACCGGCCGACCCCGCGGACGCCTCGGCCGGCATCGGCCCGGCTTGGTACCTCGCATTCCTGGACGGCGCGCTGCGGCTCGCCCCGGGGTGGGAGGTCGAGCTGTGGGGGAGGACCCTCACCCTCGCCATCCTGCTCCCGGTTGCCCTCTGCACCCTGTTCTTCATCGTGCTCGCGGCGTACCCGTTCATCGAGGACTGGATCCTCGGCGATCGCAAGGACCAGAACCTCCTCGAACGCCCCCGCAACAACCCGACCCGCACCGGCATCGGCGTGGCCGGCATCGTCTTCTACGGCGTCCTCTGGGCAGCCGCCGGCGCCGACACCCTCGCGCTCACCTTCCACCGCTCGTTCAACATGCTCATCCACCTCTTCCAGGTGCTGCTCATCATCGGCCCGCCGATCGCGCTGGTGATCACCCGCCGCATCTGCATCGGCCTGGAGCGAGCCGACCTGGACCTCGCCGAACACGGAGTGGAGACCGGCCGAGTCGTTCGCCTACCCAACGGCGGCTACGTCGAGGACCATCGCACCCTCACCCCCTACCGCCGCTGGGCCCTCGCCGGCCACACCCACGCCGTACCGGAACCTCCAACAGGCTTCAGAATCTCCCTGGTACGGCGCCTCCGCTTCCGCCTAGCAACGCTTTTCGACGCCCCCTCGCACCCCAGGTAGTCGGGTCGACCTTCACGGAACGAGTTTCCATTCTTGTGATCCGTCCGTGGTCGCGTTCTGCAGCGTCAGCGGTGCGCCGGCCGCCGAGCCGGTGAGGTAGACGGCCGGGTTGGCCGCGGACTGGAACTTGTAGTAGCCGTTCGTCGTCGCGACCAGTTTCCACAGGCCGGCTGTGATGTCGTCGACCCACTGGCCGATTCCCTGACCGACCGTCGCATTGCCGGTCCAGATGGCCGCCGCGCGACCACCTGACTTGTTGAGCAGGGTCGCGGCGCCGTCCGCTTTGGTGACCAGGTGCCAGTACTGCGTGTCGGCGTTGGCCGCGGTTCCCGAGGTCTCGAGCCGGACGTCGGGTGTGTTGCCGTTGCCGATGTCGGCGTCATTGGTGTGGTTGCCGGTGCCGATGACTTGGCCGGTCTTGCGGTTCGACACCTTGGAGTACGTGCCGGTGGAACGGCCGAAGTCGACATCGGCGTACACGATCTTCGACGTACCGGTGTTGCCGAGGATCGCGATCCGTCCGGTGCTCTGGACGTAGGTGAGGTTCCGGCTGTAGCCGGACGGCATCGTGGTCCGGTACTGCGTCCACACGCCGTTGCTGTTGCCGGTGGGGTTGATCCAGACATCTCCGCTGCCGGCGGCGTTGTAGAGCAGTCGTCCGTCCGGTGTGCGGATCAGCACGGGGCTTCCGCCCCAGGACAAGCCGCGCGAACCGGGGGCGAACGGCAACGGTCCCTGCTGGCCGTCGGCGCGGCTGATCTCCTGGCCGACGGGGTCGCCGTCGGCGAAGAACTTCAGCGGATCCGAGGCGAGCTTGAACCGGACATTGGCGCCACCACCCCAGTATTCGTAGGTGAGCATCCATTGGCCGTCGGTGGTCCGGACGACGTTGGGCATCCCCGGCCGGCCGCCGCCGAGCCCGTTCTTGCCGCCGCCCATCGGCACCGTCGTACCGGCGACATCGACGACGGCGGAGCTCCAGGCAGCGCTGATGCCGTTCCAGGTGCGATGCGCGATGACCTGACAGTGGCAGTCGGTGGCCGTGGCGTTGGCGGGGTCGAGCGTGAGCGCACCCGTCGTGGGGTTGAAGCTCGTGTAGTCGTTCTCGTCGGAGTAGTAGGCGACGAGTTGCCCGTTGTAGACCATCAGGTACGGCTCCCACACGGGATCGACCTGACGGAAGGTGTTGGCTGCGGCGATGTTGGTTCCGGTCGCACCGGCGCTGCCGCCCTGCCACCCGCCGGTGGTGATGATGTTGACGAAGCTCCAGCTCGCACCCTGGTTCGTACTCTTGAACAAGGCGATGGCGAGGTCCTTGCGATCGCCGTCGTTGTTGGGTGTCCAGTTCGGGTCAGCCGCTTTGTGCTCCGTGTAGTAGGCGTCCTCTCCCGACACCACGGAGGCCAGCACCAGGGTGCCGGCGGACAGGCTCCCGACTGCCTGGGGAAGCGTGTAGAGATACGGGTTGGTCCAGTTGCTGACGTACTTCGAGTTCGCCGGGGGTGCGACCTCGCTGAGGTACTGCCAGGTTGTTCCGGCGTCGTCGCTCTTGTAGATCGGCAGCGTCTGGCCGGTGGCCGCACCGCTGGCCGGTACGACGGTGGACTTCTCGAAGGCGGCGACCAGGCGCCCACTGGGCAGCTGGGCGGCCTTGGGATAGATGGCGCAGTTCCCACGGCCTTTGAGGCAGGGCTGCGTGCTCGGCAGTTGGTAGATCGTGCCCATTGTCGGGCTGTAGGCAGTCGCCGTCACCAGCGGCAGTCCCACCAGCCCGAGCAGGGTGATCAGCAGAATCGACAGTCTTCTCCTACGCACACCGCTCTCCTGTCTGTTATTTGACGGCACCGCTCGACAGTCCCGACTGCCAGAACCGCTGCAGGAGCAGGAACGCGATCACGAGCGGGATGATCGACACCAGCGCGCCGGTGACCACCACGGTGAACAGACCTTGCGATCCGCCACCGGCGTTGTTGGCCGTCGCGTTGACCTGTGCGAGGCCGACGGTCACCGGGTACAGCTTCGGGTTGTTCAGCATCACCAGCGGCAGGAAGTAGTTGTTCCAGGTGGACACCAGTGAGAACAGGAAGACCGTGATGAATCCCGGCACGGTCATCGGCAGGGCCAGCCGCAGGAAGATCGAGCCCTCCCGCGCGCCGTCCATCCGCCCGGCCTCGATGATCGAGTCCGGGACCGAGTCGGCGACGTATGCACGCATCAGGTAGATGCCGAGCGGGTTCACCAGCGACGGCAGGATCACCGCCCAGGGCGTGTCGACGACCCCGATCTTGCTGAACAGCAGGTACGTCGGAATCGCCAGTGCCGTGGTCGGAACCGCGATCGCGCCGAGGATCGTGCCGAACATCAGCGACTTGCCGGGGAACTCGTACTTCGCGAAACCGTAGCCCGCCGCGGTCGCGAAGACGGCCGCGCCGAGGGCGCTCACCAGCGAGTACCAGGCCGAGTTCGCCATCCAGTGCAGGAAGACGCCGTCGGAGTAGGTGAAGACGCCGCGCAGGTTGTCCCACAGGTTGAACTTGCCGGAGAACCAGAACCCGAACGACCCGAAGAGCTCACCGTTGGTCTTGGTCGAGGAGATGACGAGCCAGCCGAGGGGAATCAGGAAGTACATCAGGAACGCGATCATGACCACGTTCGCGAGCGCCGAGCTTCTCCTCGTCATGGCTTCCTCCGGAGCCGTCCGAGCCCGAACACGACGTACGTGGCGACAAGGATGACGAACCCGAGCAGGAACGACACCGCCGCCGAGTAGTTGATCTGCTGGTCGGTGAACGCGAGCGTGTAGGCGTAGAGGTTCGGCGTCCAGTCCGGGGTGATCGCCGCGCCCGCCGTGGGGGAGAGCACCCGCGGCTCGTTGAAGAGCTGGAACGAGCCGATGATCGAGAACAGCAGGATCACGGCGAGGGCCGGTTTCAGCAGTGGCAGCTTGATGGTCAGGGCGATCCGCACCGGGCCGGCGCCGTCGATCTGCGCGGCCTCGTACAGCTCGGTCGGGATCGATCGCAGGGCGGCGTACAGGATGATCATGTTGTAGCCGGTGAACTCCCAGGTCACGATGTTCGAGACCGAGGCCAGCAGGTGTTCCGGTGACAGGAAGGCCGGGTTCGGCAGGCCGACGTCGGCAGCCAGGTTCGTCAGCGCCCCGAACTTCGGGCCGTACAGGTAGCCCCACATCAGCGAGGCCACGACCGCGGGAACGGCGTACGGGACGAAGAACGCCAGCCGGTAGAGCTTCGGGGCCCAGACCCGGCCGGAGTCGATGATCAGGGCGAACACCGTGGCCAGGACGATCATCAGGGGAACCTGCAGGAAGAAGAACTTGATGATCCGGAACAGACCGGCGGACAGATGCTGGTCCTTGAGCGCGTCGACATAGTTGCCGAGGCCAACGAAGACGGTGCCGCCGATGAGCTGGGTCCGGAACAGGCTCAGGTACGCCGCGTAGGCCAGCGGCGCGACGAACATGGCGGCGAACACCAGCATGAACGGCGTGACGAACAGGTAGCCGGACCGTCCGTGGCGATGATCAGCTTTCAACGGTGAACCCCTGCTTCTTGGCGTACCCGGCGAGATTGTCCTGCCAGCTGTCCAACGCGGCGGACAGGTCGGTCTTCTTGGTCAGCGCGCCGCCGAGGATCTGGTTGTTCGTCGAGGTGACGTAGTCGTTGAACGGGCTCCACTGGAAGTCGGTCGCGACCGTCTCGGAGATGCCGGCGAAGACGTCGTTCACCTTCTGGCCGCCGAAGAACGGCAGTGCCTGGTCGCGGAACTTCGGGTTCTCCAGCGTGGCCTTGAGCGGCGGGTACAGGGACTGCTTGGTCGCCATCGCCAGCGACGACTCCGGGTCGTGATTGAGGAACATCGCGAACGCCGCGGCCGCCTCGGGGTACTTCGTCTGCTTGGTCACCGCCGAGGTCGAGCCGCCCCAGTTGCCGGACACCGACGCACCCTCGCTCCACTGCGGCATCGGGGCCACCCGCCACTTGCCGGCGCTCTTGGCCGCCGAGCCGGTCAGGAAGATCGGCGCCCAGGCCGCGGTGATCCAGGTGGCGTACGAGCCGTTGGTGAGGCCGGCGTACCAGTCGTTGTTGAAGTCGGCGTCGGTCGACACCACGCCGGAGGCGACCAGCGGCGACCAGAAGTCCGCGAGCTTCTTCATCTCCGGCGAGTTCACCGAGATGCTGATCTTGGGCCCGTCGACCTTGAACGGCCGCGCTCCCGCCTGCCAGGCGTAGCCGAAGGTCTGGCCGGCGTCGTTGTTGGCGAAGTTCGTCATCGAGATCGCGGGGTTGGCCGCGTGCAGCTTCTGCCCCTGGGTCGCGAACTCCGCCCAGGTCTTCGGGACGGTCAGCCCGTACTTGTCGAAGACGTCCTTGCGGTAGAGCATGCCGAGCGGGCCGGTGTCCTGCGGGATCGCGTAGACCTTGTCGCCGACCGACACCTGCTTCCAGGTCCACTCGACATAGTCGTCCTTGATGTCGTTCGCGCCGTACGCGCCGAGGTCGAGCAGGTCGTCGGTGATGGTGAAGGTCGGCAGGTACGAGTACTCGATCTGTACGACGTCCGGTGCGCCCTTGCCTGCTTTGAGCGCGGTGCGCAGCTTCGTGTACTCGTCCAGCCCCTGGCCGGCGTTGACCAGGTTGACCTTGATGTTCGGGTACTTCGCCCGGAACAGCGCCACCTGCTGCTCGATGTTCGGCACCCAGCTCCAGAACGTGATCTCGGCCGGCTTCTTCAGCGCGGCCTCCAGGTCGCCGGACGAGACCGGCTTGGGCGGCGCGGTGCTGCCGCTGTTGCTCGAGCAGCCGGTGAACACCGTCCCGGCGGTGACAGCGGCAGCGGCGAGGAACCCTCGCCGGCTGAGACCGGTCTTCTGGCTGGACATAGCGTGCACGCTCCTTCGTGGCTGACCCGACTTCTGACTGCGTAGTCAGCGGCGAGTGTGATCTCGCTTTCCGTCTCCCGTCAAGACCTCGGACCCGATCTTGCGCGGAGTACCGGAGGATGGTTGACTGCGTAGTCACGTGTCAGTCGGATCGAAAGGACGGTGGTGGCCAGGTGCCGAGCAATCGCGCCCGAGACCTGCCCGCGCGGCCGGCGAGCACCGACGTCGCACGCCTCGCGGGGGTGTCGCAGAAGACGGTCTCCCGGGTGATGAACAACGAGCCCTACGTGCGCGAGGAGCTCCGCCAGCGGGTGCTGCGCGCCGCGAGTCAGCTCGGGTACCGGCCCAATGCCGCCGCGCGCAGTCTGACCTCGGGCCGCACCAACCGGCTGGGGGTCGTCTCGCTGGGAACGCGCCTGTACGGCCCGATGACCATGATGGTCGCGATCGAGCGATCGGCCCGGCGGCTCGGCTACTCGGTGTCGATCGCCCACACGAGCGAGGACGACGAGCACGGTATCGCCGAGGTGATCGACAGCCTGATCGAGCAGGGTGTGGACGGGATCGTGCTGTCCGAAGCGGTCGACGAGGGACCGGTCACGATCAGCGTCGACATCCCCGTCCTGACGCTCGGCCGGTTCCCCGGCCTGGTCGCCGGCCGGCGCGTCCGTTCGGCGGAGAAGGCCGACCGCCGCGGCTACATCGCGACCCGGCACCTGATCGATCTCGGGCACCGCGAGATCCGCCATGTCACCGGTCCCTCGCACTGGTGGGCGTCGCGCGATCGCACGGAGGGGTGGCGAACGGCGCTGGCCGAAGCCGGTCTGCCGGGATCCGAGCCCGAGGTCGGCGACTGGTCCTGCGAGAGCGGTTACGAGGCCGGACTCCGGCTGGCGCGGGACGCTGCGATGACCGCCGTCTTCGTGGCCAACGACGACATGGCCATCGGCGTACTGCGCGCCTTCGGCGAGGCCGGCCTGCGCGTTCCGGACGACGTGAGCATCGTCGGCACCGACGACATTCCCGCGGCCCGGTACCTCCGCCCGTCGCTGACGACTGTCGCCCAGGACTTCGACACCGTGGCGACCGAAGGGATCGGTCTGCTCGTCGCGGAGATCGCCGACCCGGGATCCACCGAGACCACCTTGCACGAGGTCGACCCACCGCTGATCGTTCGCGAATCCACCGCCGCGCCGCAGCAGCGCTGACCCCCTACTTTCGTGAGGAGCCCTGTCATGGGTGACGGATACCGCATGCCCGGACGCGTCCTGTTCGGGGCGGCGTACTACACCGAGTACCAGCCGCAGGAGCGGCTGAAGGAGGATCTCGACCTGATGGCCGAGGCCGGCTTCTCGGTGATCCGGGTCGGCGAGTCCGTCTGGTCGACGTGGGAGCCGGAGGACGGGCGGTTCGAGCTCGACTGGCTCCAGCCGGTGCTCGACGGCGCCCACGAGCGCGGGATCTCGGTCGTGCTGGGCACCCCGACGTACGCCGTACCGCCGTGGCTGGCGCGCACCTATCCCGAGATCACCGGCGAGGACCGGACCGGCCACCGGATGGGCTGGGGCGCGCGGCAGGAGGTGGACTACACCCACGCGGCGTTCCGCTTCCACGCCGAACGCATCATCCGTGCTGTCATCGGCCGGTACGCCGATCATCCGGCCGTCATCGGCTTCCAGGTCGACAACGAGCCTGGTCTGCACCTGTTCCACAACTACAACGTCTTCCAGCGGTTCGTGGACCACCTCCGCCACCGGTACGGCACAGTCGAGGCGCTCAACGAGGCCTGGGGTCTCGTCTACTGGTCGCACCGGTTGTCCGACTGGTCGGATCTGTGGACACCGGACAACAACGCCCAGCCGCAGTACGACGTGGCCTGGCGTGAGTTCCAGGGTGCGCTGACGACCGAGTTCATCGCGTGGCAGGCCGGCATCGTCCGCGAGTACGCGTCCGCCGACCAGTTCGTGACGACCTGTATCGCCTACGAGCGACCGGCGATCGACGACGAGCAGGTCTCCCGGGCGCTCGACGTCACCTCCGGCAACGCGTACTACGACATGCAGGACGGACTGTTGCTGCCGGAGGCCGATCGCGCTCGCCAGATGTGGCGGACCCGCGGGGTGTGGGCGCTCAACCTCACGGCCGATCGGATGTACGCGTCCAAGCAGGCACCGTTCCTCGTCACGGAGACCAACGCCTCGTCGATCGGATTCCCCTGGAACAACAAGCCGGCGTACGACGGCCAATGGCGTCAGGCCGCTTGGGCGCTGGTCGCGCGCGGAGCCGAGATGGTCGAGTACTGGCACTGGCACACGTTGCACTTCGGTGCAGAGACCTACTGGGGCGGTGTGCTTCCGCACAACCAGCGTCCCGGCCGGGCCTACCGCGAGATCGCGCAGTTGGGTGCTGAGTTCGCCGCCGCCGGTGACCGGGTGGTCGGGCTGACACCCCAGGCAGACGTCGCATTCCTCTACTCGACACCCAGCAAGTGGCTGATGGAGAAGTACCCGCCACTGGCCGGACCGGACGGCGAGGGCCACGAGCGGGCGTGGCACGAGATCTTCGACGCTTTCTACAAGGGAGCCTTCGACGCCCGCCTCCAGGCGCGGATCGTGCACGTCTCCCAACTTCCCCCGCAGACGCCCGCCGACTTCGCCCGGGAGCATCCGGTGCTGGTTGCCGTCGGCATCTACCTGACCGACGACCAACTGCTTGAGTGGCTGGGGGAGTACGCGGCGGCCGGCGGCCATCTCGTCCTCGGCCCGCGCACGGCGTACGCCGATACCGAAGGACGCGCCCGGACCGACATCGCCCCCGCCTTGCTCGCCGATCGCGCAGGTGTCTGGTACGACGAGTTCAGCAACCTGGAACACGACGTACCGGTCGTCGGTGCGGCTCTCCAGGGAGCCGCCACGCAATGGATCGACGGGCTGGTCGTCAGCGACGGTGAGGTCCTCGCCACCTACGCGCACCCGCACTACTCGAAGTGGCCGGCTGCGACAACCAAGGTCCATGGCGACGGCCGCATCACCTATGTCGGCACCATTCCGGACGGCGAACTGGCTCGTGCTCTCTTCGAGTTCGTCCGGCCCGCCGCCGGTCAGTGGGGCGCACTGCCCGACTCGGTGACCGTGCGGACCGCCCTCGACCGTGAGGGCCGACGAGTGCACATCATCCACAACTGGTCGTGGGAGCCGCAGGAGCTCACCGCCCCGGCCGCCCTCGTCGACGTACTCGGCAAGGCGCCGATCAACCCCGGCGCCCCGATCACCCTCGGGCCCTGGGATGTCCGGGTCGTCTCCGACTGATCAGCGGCTGCCGCAATAATGGTGCGGCTCTGCCGGTGCGGGCGTGTGACGATGCCGTCATGGGAATTGTGCTGCGGGCAGCGACGTCAGATGACCACGACCAGCTGTGGACTCTGTTCGCCACGGCGATGATGTTCGACAGTACGTCGTCCGATCTGGACCGGGAGCTGTTCGAGCCCGAGCGTGCCTTGGTGGCGACGGACGGCGACCTGGTGGTCGGTACGGCGAAGGCGCTGAGCCGGGATCTGTCGGTTCCGGGTGCCGTGGTGCCGGCGGCGCATGTCACCGCGGTCGGCGTTCAGGCGACCCACCGGCGGCGGGGGATCCTGTCCAGCTTGATGAGCCGGCAACTGCGCGAAGCGCCGGAGGCGTTGGCGGTGCTGTGGGCGAGCGAGGCTGCAATCTACGGGCGGTTCGGGTATGCGGCGGCGGCCTGGAACGTGTCGTACGAGGTCAACCCGCACAGGGTCTTGCCGACTCCCGGGCCGCGCGGCGCTGACCGCGTCGAGGAGCTGACCGCGGAGGACGCCGCCGTACAGCTGTCTGCCTTACTGCGGGCCTTGCAGGAGAGCCGGCCTGGGGTGTCGGGGCGGTCGGAGCTGCTGTGGCGTAAGCGGCTTCAGGACAAGCCTGAAGATCGCGGCGGGGCGACCCCACGGAAGATCCTGGTCCACCGCGATGCCACGGGAGCCCTGGATGGATATGCCTTGTGGCGCGGCAAGATGAGCTGGGTAGCCGAAGGACCGGCCAACGAGGTGGTTCTGGAGGAGCTTGTCGCGGTCGATCCGACGGCCTACCACGCACTGTGGCATCACGTGCTGACGCTGGATCTGGTCGGCAAGATTCAGTACAACCACGCCGCGCTCGACGAGCCAGTGCAGCAGTTGGTGGCCAACCCGTCCGCTCTCGTCCGCCGGGTCGGCGAGTCGCTGTGGGTCCGGCTCACTGACGTCAGCCGCGCCCTTGCGGAACGCCGTTATGCGACCGGTGTGGACGTCGTACTGGAGGTGACCGATGACCTCATCGAGCACAACAACGGACGATTCCACCTGACTGGTGATTTCCAGAAGGCCACCTGCGAACGCACCGAGGCTGCCCCGGATCTGTCGCTGTCGGTGAGCGAACTCTCCGCCACCTACCTCGGCGGCCGGTCCTTGGGGGAGTACGCCGCGACTGGCAGGGTCACCGAACACACCCCGGGCGCACTGGCCGCCACCTCAGCCGCGCTGGGCTGGCCGATCGCTCCGAAGAGCATCGAGATCTTCTAGCTGACCAGTTGCGGCAGCTGGCTACAAGTGGACACGGTTCGGCGGGTCTGAGCTGAGAAGCTGAGCCATGCGCACGAAACCGACGATGGCGGCCGCGCTCCTGACGGCCGCCGTTCTCCTTCTGCCCGGTCTTCCCGCCCACGCCGCGACGGCGACCGTCACGGTCGACTTCACCAAGCCGGTCACCACGCTCGACGCGAACGACTACGGCCTCGACATCACCGGCTATGGCAACCAGCACTACATCACCAACGACTCCAAGCACCGAGAGAACCTTCGCCGGCAGCGCTTCGGCGTACTGCGGATGGAACTCTTGTACGACGCCAACGGCAAGCTGGTGTGTGGCGGTTCGTACTGCGATACCGCGATCACCGGTGATGCCTGGGTCGCGGCGATCCGCGAACTCGGCGCCGAACCGATGCTGATTCTGCCCGCGGACGGACGCCGGTCCGCTGCCGAGGACCTCGCCGATGCTCAGAACATCTACCAGCATTTCAAGGCGACCGGTACGCCGGTGCGCAAGTTCATCTACGGCAACGAGCACGACAACGGCGGCAACCCGAAGAAGATGAGCGCTGACGAATACAGCGCTCGCTACAACCAGGTGCACGACGCGCTGCATGCACTGGACTCCGCCGTACAGGTGGGTGGGCCGGCGTTGGCGTCGTACGAGCCGCAGTTCGGTACGCCGTACATGGACACGTTCCTGTCTGTGTCCGGGAGCCGCGTCGACTTCATCGACTACCACGACTATGGCGCCGGGTACGCGCGGTACACCCCCGAGGAACTCCTCACCACAGTGATCGACAGCTACCGCTCCGACATCGCCGACCTCAAGGCCCGTATCGCCAGGCTGACCGGTCGGGACGTGCCGATCCAAATTGGCGAGTGGAACATGGACTACGCCGATCCTGACGGCACTCTGATGCTCTCGCACCTGGCCACTGTCTGGGGCGCGGCAGCCCTCGGCACGATGCTGCAGTCCGGCGTCGCCACGCTGTTGTACGGCGACAAGAACGGTAACGCCGCGAAGAACACCGGCCTGGGCATCACCAGCACCGAAGGCGAAGGCGGCATCCCGGTCAGCGATCCGACGCCGATCTACCACGGCCTGGGCATGTTCACCGGCGAAGGTCTGTTCCGCCACTTCGGCACGACCATGGTCACCACCACCTCGAGTAACAACCTGCTGCGCGCCTTCGCATCAACCGGCGCCAAGAACATCGTCCTGGTCAACGCCGCCACCACGGCGACCACCACCACGCTGAACCTGACCGGCTACTCGGCCGGCACCGCACAGGTCTGGCAATCCACCGAGACGGCCGGGACCCCACGTCAGACCCGCACACTGCCGATCGCCAACCGCACCGCAACCCTCGCCCTGCCCGCGCGCTCGGTCACGACCCTCGTCCTTCCCTGAGAATCAGAGCAGCGTCTCGACCAAGGCTCGTGCCTGATTGGCCGGGCCGTCGATGCCGAGTGCCTGGACGGACGCATAGGCACCCTCGAAGATCAGCGTCAGATGCGTCGCCAGCCGATCAGGGTTGTCGGAGGTCAACTCCTTGGCCAGTACGGCGAACTGGTCGTGCACCCACTGCTTCATCTGGACCGCCTGCTGGTGACTCGCCGTCGTTCCGTCCGGGAACTCGGTGAGCACCATCAGGAACGGGCAACCCCGGCAGACCTCGGGCTGGAGCATCGCGTTCTGCTCGTCGAAGAGCGCCAGCACGCGCTTGCGCGGATCGTCGCCACCACGATCGAGCGCCGAGCGGAACCATTCGCGATAGGCCTCGTGCGCGCGCTCGACGTACGCCGCGATCAGGTCGTCCTTGGAGGCGAACAGCCGGTACAGCGTGGTTGGCGCGATGCCGGCCTCGGCGGCGATCCGGTCGACGCCGATCGCCCGGATGCCCTGCCAGTAGAAGAGCTCGTGTGCGACCGCGAGCACGTGCTCACGCGTCTCGGCGGAACTTCTGCGGGTCGTCACAAGCTCCAGGGTAGCAATGTTAGGGATCGTTCCCTATCGTCTATGTTAGGGATCGTTCCTAGTCGCTGACGAGAGTAGGGATCTTCGATATGAGCTTGCAGGGAAAGACAGCACTGGTGACCGGCGGTTCGCGGGGGATCGGGCGTGCCGTGGCGGAACGGCTGGCGGCGGACGGTGCGCGAGTCGCGGTGCACTACGGCACGAACGAGGCAGCGGCGAAGGAGACCGTCGAGGCGATCACGGCAGCGGGCGGTGCGGCGTTCGCCGTACCGGCTGAGTTCGGGACGGCTGGTGCCGTCGATGCACTCCATGACGGACTCGTCGCCGGGCTGGACGGCGCCGGCCTGGACATCCTGGTGAACAACGCCGCGATCGTCGACTACGACGACAACATCCACGACGTCACGCCCGAGGCGTTCGACCGGCTGATCGAGATCAACGTGAAGGCGCCGCTGTTCCTCACTCAGCGGGTGCTGCCGTTGATCCCGGACGGCGGCCGGATCGTGAACGTGTCCTCCGGCGTCACCTGGTTCGCCCAGCCGGAGATCACCTACGGGATCACCAAAGGTGCGCTCAACGTATTCACACGCTCGCTCGCGCGCACCCTCGGCCCGCGTGGGATCACCGTGAACGCCGTCTCGCCCGGTATCACCGAAACCGACATGAACGGCTGGCTCCAGGACCCGACCTCCGCCGGGCGCGTTGCCACCATGGTCGCGCTCGGCCGCCATGGCCAGGCCCCGGACATCGCCGATGTCATCGCCTTCTTCGCCTCCGCTGATGCCCGCTGGGTCACCGGCGAGGTTCTCGAGGTCAACGGCGGTCTCTGGCTGGGGCCGAACGAACGCTGAGGGCCTACGAGGTGGCCCCGTAACAAGCCCGCATGAAGCTCAGGAAGGACGCCTGCAGACCCGTGGCGTGGGTTTCCTTGAGTACGGCGGCTGTGAGGGTCACGCCTGTCTCCGAAGCGCGCAGGCTGTCGATGAGCTGCGCGCTTCCGCGACCGAGCATCCGGTAGATCGGCAGCTGTCCGGTCAGCTCCACGTCGTTCAAAGTCACGTGAAGCCGCGTGCCGCTCAGATCGGGCTGGGCGTCGGCGAGCTTGAGAACTGTGCTGTCGAAGGAAGCGACACCCGGGCTGCCCGCTCCGTACTTCGAGAACAGCGAGGCTCCGCTGAGCAAGGCGTACAAGGTGAAGAGTCCGCCGTACGAGTAGCCGAAGAGTCCGTGGCCGGTCGGAGCAACGCGGTACCGGCGACACACTTCCGCATGCAGTTCGTCCGTGAGGAAAGTGAGGAAGGCATCGGCGCGGGCGGTCGCGAGCTCGGCGAGGTAGGCATCAACCTCCGCCTGGGTCATCGCCCCTCTCTCGACGGCAAGGTCTAGCGTGGATCGCATGTCCGGAGGGAGCGGCTCGCCCGGCGGAACGAGGTCCCGGTTTCGAACCCGGCTCCAGTCGTCGGCTTCCGCGCCCGTGTAGCCCACGGTCACCTGAAGGTACGGCGCGATCGGCAACAGGACATCGCTTTGCATCACCGCCAAGGGCGCGGTCTGCCCGACGCTGAAGTTTCCGTCGGTCACGTAGAGCGCCGGATAGCGCTCCTCGTCGTCGGCGTAGTTCGGCGAGGTCGTCACCCAGATCCCGAAACGCCCGCCGACCGCCGCCGAGTCGATCTCGAAGTAGTCGGTGTTGCCGAGGATCTGCGCTACCGGGATCTGCGTCAAGAGTCATCCTTGTCTGTGCGAGCTGAACTAAACAGTGGTGAGTTCACTGTCGGTTACTGTACTCAACAGTGGTGAGGACAGCAAGGGAGGCACGATGAGATCGGCTGCCGGTGAAGGGCGCGAGCGATTGCTCGAGGCGTTGTTCGACGAGTTCGGCGAGAGCGGTCCCAGCCCGAGCCTGTCGATGCGCCAAGTGGCCGAGCGGCTCGGCGTGCACCACACGCTGCTGACCTACCACTTCGGATCCCGACCGAGCCTCCTCGGCGCAGTGCTGTCGGAGGCGCGCCGCCGCGACAACCTCGTGATCGCCGAGACGGGCGACGAGCTCGGATTCGTTCCGCTGTGCAGGGCGATCTGGGACTTCTATTCGGACGCCGCCCACGAGGATCGAATTCGTGCCTTCTTCCACCTGGTCGGGCTCGCCGTCTACGAGCGCGACGCCTACCAGAGTTTCGTCGCCGGCCTCGACGATCTCGTTCAGGCCCTCGAAGCGGCAGCACGTCGCGACGGACACACGGCGACGGAAGCAAAGCAGCAGAGTCTCATCGCCGTCTCGTGCCTGCGAGGACTGCTGCTGCAGCGGTTGCTGACTCCGGAGGCCGAGGTCGACGACGCGGCCGAGCGCTTCATCGCATCCCTGCCGACCCTCCGCAGCTAGCCGGGCGGTGACCGAAGTGGCGTCCGGCGGCGGGGGTTCCTACGATGTCCCGATGGATCCTGGCTCGCTCGTCGCCGGTCGCTACCGCCTGGAAGAAGAACTCGGCCAGGGCGGGATGGGGGCTGTCTGGCGCGCGGTCGACCTGGAACTGGGCCGCGAGGTGTCGCTCAAGCGGGCGATCGCCGGGAGCGCCGGTCAGATCCGCCGCGAGGCCAGAGTCGGTGCCGGGTTGCTGCATCCCAACGTGGTGGCGGTCTTCGACACCGTCGTCGACGGGGACGCGCAGTGGCTCGTGACCGAGTACGTGCAGGCGATGAGCCTGGATCGGATCATCGAAACCGACGGTCCGGTCCCGGAGTCCCGGGTGCTCGCGATCGGCGCCCAGTTGGCGACGGCTCTGGTCGCGATTCACCAGCGTGGCATCGTGCATCGCGACATCAAGCCGGCCAACGTCCTGGTCACCGAGGACGATGTCGTCAAGCTCACCGATCTCGGGATCGCGCGCTGGACCGAGGTCACGCAGACCGGCGGAGCCCAGCTGACGGGCACGCTGGGCTATGTCACACCCGAGGTCGCGAACGGCGCGGAGGCGAACGCGGCCTCCGACGTGTTCTCGCTCGGTGCCACCCTCTACGCGGCCGTCGAGGGCCAGTCGCCCTGGGGTGACGGCGCCGACGGGCCGTTCTCCCAGATCCAGCGCGCGGCAAAGGGCTCGCCCCTGCCTTACCAGCGCGCCCGGCAGATCAGGCGGCTGCTCGATGCCCTGATGGAGCCGAACCCGGCGGATCGTCCCTCGGCAGCGGAGGCCGTCGCGCTGATCCAGGGGGCCGATCTGCCACGCCGCTCCTGGAAACGACGCCTACGGCCGGTACGACGGGGAGCGATCCTGACCGCGGTCGCCGCGATCGCGGTGGTGGGCGCCGTACTGCTGGCGTGGTTCCTGCCCCGTGGTCCAGAAGCACCCGCAGCCAAGTCGAATCTGATCGGGCTCGGAGCAGATCCGGCGGCGGTCGATCCCTGCGCGGCGATCCCCACGGACGCGCTGCGTGAGTTCGGCGAGGCGTTCGTCGACCCCGAGGTCAGGAACTTCGCCAGCTGCGTCATCTCGAGCACCCTCAAGGACAACAGCGGCCAGGTGCAGTCCGCCCTCGAGTTCACCGGTCCGGAAGAGTATCCGTCGCGTCCGGTGGTGCCCGGCCAGATGGGCGAGATCGAACGACCCGACGAGACGGAATCGAACTGCGAGCGCGCCGTCAACCTGCCGGACGGCAACCGCCTCACGATCACGTCGTACCGCATCAACAAGGCGAAGCAGGCGAAGCTGTGTCCGTTCGCGGAATCGCTGATGCAGGACGTGCTGGCGACCTTGTCGAAAGGCCCGCTGCCGCCGCGACCGGAGCTGCCTGCTGATTCGCTGCTGCATGTCGACGCCTGCACGCTGCTCAACACCGCCGAGGCCAGTCAGGCCATCGACGAGCCCAGCGATCCGCCGAAGGCGGACTTCGGTCATTGGGGATGTACCTGGGACGGAAAGGCGAACGAGGTCAGCGCCGAGTTCACCCGGGAATGGACGATCGAAGGTGACGACGACTGGGGTGGGAAGGTCATCAAGGTCGGTGACCGGAACGCGCGCCTGATCCCCGACCCCGACAACAAGGCCATCTGTACGGCGGTGGTGGTTCACTGGCTCTACAAACCGAGGCTGCCGGTGCTGGACGGCACCGACGAAATGCGTGAAGAGGTGGTTTCCGTTCGGCTGGCCGACAAATCCGCTGCGAGCTCAGCCGCCGTCTGTGCGCGCACCCGAGCAGCGGCCGAGGC
This sequence comes from Kribbella sp. NPDC056951, assembly GCF_042674205.1. NCBI lineage: Bacteria > Bacillati > Actinomycetota > Actinomycetes > Propionibacteriales > Kribbellaceae > Kribbella > Kribbella sp. NPDC056951. The sequence goes on along the minus strand of NZ_JBHUQZ010000002.1, from coordinate 895,647 downwards.
CGTCGTACGACGACTGCCGGACGTCCCCTGACCATGGAGCCGCGAGCGAAGTTCAACCAGTTCCGGAGTCTTCGGCACGCCCCGGACGAATCGCAGCCGGGGACCTTGAGCGTGCTCACGGTGACGGAGAACCTGGTCGTACCGCCTGCCCCCAAGGCCGAGATCAGCTTCGGGCGCAACCGGCTGGCCGTCGACCTGTGCATCGGGGAGAACGACGTACGGATCAGCCGGGTGCACGGCACGATCACGTACGACGCGGGGAGTTGGTGGCTGCGCAATCACGGCCGGCTTCCGATCCGCGTGTCGAACGCCGTACTGCTCCATAGCGGTGCTGAGCCGCTGCCGTTGGCGGCCGGTTACACGACGCTCTTCCTGCGTGGGAACCGGCACCGAGAGCATCTTCTGGAGGTGCTGATCTCGGACGGCGATGGCCGCGACGCACAACCTCGGCCGAGCCAGTTGACGGTACCGCCGAAGCGCTGGCGGCTGACCCCGGAAGAACACCTCACACTGACAGTTCTTGCCCAGCGCTACCTGGCCTACGATCTGCAGCCCCTGCCACTGACCAGGCAACAGGCCGCGGCCGAGCTCGCCGACCTGCGCCCCCAGGAGACCTGGACCGCCAAGCGCGTCGAACACATTGTCTCCCGGCTGCGGCAACGACTGTCCGACGCCGGTGTCGCTGGCCTGCGCCGTGACGAGGTCGGCGAACCGGTCGGCCTGACCCTCACGGTCAATCTGATCTGGGAGCTCGTGCAGTCCACCAGCATCGTGCCGATGGATCTGGAGTGGCTCGAGCTGGACGGGGACAATCCTCCGCCGGCTTGAGGCGGCATCAGTCCAGCCAGTCCAGCAACCAGCCTCGATCCGCGGCCTTCACCCCGGCCTGGAATCGGCTGCGCGCGCCGAGCCGATTCATCAGCTGAGCCACCATCCGCCGTACGGTCCGCACGGAGATCCCCAACTGGGCCGCAGCATGCTCATCGGTAGACCCGACCGCCATCAACCGCAGTACTTCCTGCTCCCGCCAGGACAGCTCGGCGGTCATGACGATGTCGGTGCCGACGAGCGGCACCGCATCACCCCAAACCCGTTCGAAGAACCCGGTCGCCGCCGCGACGACACTGTTCAACCGAAGCACGGCCACGCTGCCGTCGTTGTTGTCCGAGGGCAGCACAGCAGTCTGACCGTCGATGACGAGCGCGTTGATCACCGCCCCCGGCGTCGTCCGCACCGCAACCCCAGCCATCGCGAGTGCCCCGAGCCGACGGGACAACCGCGGAGCAGTCCGCGCACTGTCCGGGAAGATCGCCCGATACCGAACACCGGGACGAACATCACGCGGCCCGAACGCCGCCCTGGTAGGCGTCAAGGTGCTGATCGATATGACCTCCTCGCGAGCACCGGCCAGGATGGCGGCAACCCCACTGGTCTGCTGAGCGAACGTAGTGACGGTCATGGTCGTAGTACCCCCAAGAGGTGAGCGTCCCGATCTTTGTACAGCCACCCCCTCGGGACCGGTCCCCAACTTCTCCCCGCCCTGGCAGCAACGGGCCAGGACCGTCGCGGGGGTGGATTGGCCGCCCAGAGTGAACCGCATGAACCAACTCAGGCGTCACGGCGGGGGAGTTGCCCTGGCCGTGCTGTGTCTCGCCCTCGGCGCGTGCGGATCAGACTCCAGCCCTGCGTCAGCACCACCGCCGAGTGCGACTCCGACACCTACTCCCACACCCACACCTACTCCTGCACCGACAACCCCTTCGAAGCCGAAGCCGAAGCCGCCACCGGCGAAATGCGTCGGCACCTTCACCCGGGACAACATCAACATGAGCTTGATCGACGGCAGCGCGATCGTCGGCGGCTCGTTCACCTGCGGCCCGGACGGCGAGATGTTCACGCCGGTGCAGGTGAAGAACGGCGTACAGATCTCTGTCGGCGAGGCAACAGCAATCGCTCGCTTGGGCAAGCCCGTGGTGATCGGCGGCTACTCCGTTCGCGTCCGGTCCGTGAAGGGCTCGACCACGGTCTTCGAGGTCACCCCACGCTGACCTCTTCCGGCCACTGCCGGAACCTGTCTACCCTGCGGGCCACGGCAGCCCAGATCCCGTTGACTACTTCGCGGCGCGGGACGTCCAAGGCGGCCGGTGGGGAGGAGTACTCCTATGTCTTTGACCGATAGCTATCTCGCGGCAGCAGCCGACCAGGGACCCAAGCCAAGCGAACTACGCGCGGCGGCCGAGCCCCGGCTGGATGCCACCGGGTACGGCGGGCGCTGCCTGACCCGCCCGGTGTTCCTGGAGGCGGCCGAACACCGTCGTCTCGCCGAGGATCTGGGCTTGTTGCACCAGGCCCTGACCAGCATCCCGGACCGCCTCTTCGGTGGTGACATCGCCCGGTTCGCCCAGGCCGCCGGTCTGGCCGAGGCCCAGGCAGTCGCGGTGAGCCGAGGACGCGGGCCGGCGCCGAGCCGCTTCGGGCGGGCCGACTTGTACCGCGACGAACACGGCTTCTGGCTACTGGAGCTGAACCTCGGAAGTACGGCGGGCGGGGTCGACAACGCCGTACTGAACGAGGCGATGCTCGAGCATCCGTTCATCGCCGACTTCGTCAAGCGCAACAACCTGACCTACACCGAGACGATGGCTCAGGTGGTCAAGACCATCCTGACCGAGGCCAAGGTCCCGACCGGCGTCCGTCCGGTGATGGCGATCGCCGACTTCCCGGACAGCTATCCCGACCTGGCCGTCCAGCTACACCGAAGCGCGGCGGCGCTGGCCCCACTCGGCATCGACGCACTGGCCTGCCCGGTCGACGAACTCGAGTACCGCGACGACCGGATCTGGCACGGCGACCGCGCGATCGACATCGTGTTCCGCCTGTTCATGATCGAGGACCTACTGAAGCCAGGCGCAGTAGAACTGCTAGAGCCGGTACTGCGAGCCAGCGAGCGCGGACACGTAGCGATCTTCACCCCACTGGACGCGGAACTGTACGGAAGCAAGAGCGCGCTGGCGATCCTCTCCGACGAAGCCAACCGCTCCCGCTTCCGCCCGGAGGAGCAAGAGGCCATCGACCGCCTCGTACCGTGGACCCGGATGGTCCGCGCCGATCTCGTCAACTACGCCAAGGAGAACCAGTCCGACCTGGTCCTCAAACCAGCCGCCCTCCACGGCGGCGAAGGCGTCCTCCTGGGCTGGCAGACCACCCCCGAAACCTGGTCCACCCACCTCACCGAAGCAGTCGACCAACCATGGGTCCTGCAACGCCGCATCCAACCCCTCCCCGAAGCCTTCCCCACCGACAACGGCACCGAGAACTGGCTCCTCACCTGGGGCGCCTTCCTGGTCCACGACGGCCTCGGCGGCTACTACGTCCGAGGCACCGAAAACCCCGACGGCGGCGTCATCAACCTCACCATGGGCGCCACCGGCACCTGCTGCTTCTACCAGCAGTAGAACGCGTCTGGCTGCCCCGGGATCCACTCCGGGGCAGTTCAGTGGCCGTGCTGGGCCTGCATCTGGTCAGCCGTCAGGATGTGCGCCCCGGGGCCTGGGACGAAAACAGATTCAGTCCCCGTATCGTCCCAGCGGACGAGGAACGGCGGCTCGCCCGCCGGGCCGTGCACCTCCAGGATCAGGCCGCGCCGCTTCGGCGTGTCCAGGTGCGTGCTCTCCACCACAACCCAGTTCCCCTGCGTAGCCTTCATGCCGCCCTCCCTTCCACAGACGGCCCGCGGGCCGAAGCCGTCCACAACCGACTCTGCTCGCCTTCCGGCAGTCAGTCCAGACCCGAAGGGGGCAGGAGGAGTTGGGGGAGGGTTTCGGCCCACCAGGTCTGGACCTGGTCGGGGGACCAGGCTCGCTCGATGGTGAGGGTGTTGTAGACGTCGATCGTGCAGAGCGCGGCGTAGATGTCGAGGGCTTGGGGGACGTCTACGCGCAGGGTGCCGGGGGGCCAGGAGGTGAAGACCTGATGGCGGGCCTCGTCGGCGCGGCGGCGTCCGTCGGCGTAGGTGTTCGCCAGGTCGGGCTCGGTGCGGCCTGCGTCGCGAACCAGCTGGATCACGTCGCCGGCGCGCTCGTAGAGGCGGCGGTCGTAGGCGGCCATGGCGGCGAGTTGGTCGCGGGGTCCGGCGACGGCGAGTTCTTCGACGAGTCGCGGCAGGTCGGCGGCCAGGTCGGCCGCGTCGGCCAGGGCGAGAGCGAGGCCGGTCTTGTTGCGATAGGTCGCGTAGATGGTCGGTACGGAGACGCCGGCCTCCCGCGCGACGTCGCGCACCGTGGTGGCTGCCCATCCGTGAGCGACGAACAGCTCGCGCGCCGTACGGGCGATCTCGGCTCGGGTCTCCTGTGCCTGCGCCGCCCGCCGCAGCGATTCGTATCGCCGCCGCTCGCCGCCGGAGCCGCTGTCCTCGCTCACTCAGGTCCTCTCTGTTCGGTATTCACTTTACACCTGTCATAATCAATACGTGACTACTCAATTCAATCGTATCGGTGGCTCGGGCGCGATCGGCTTCGCCACCATGATCGTCCTGGGCAACCTGATCACAGTCCCGGCCGGGCATCCGTCACCCGGAGCCGACCCCGCCGAGGCGAGCAGGTTCGTGGCCGATCACGGCGGGCTCGTGCAATGGTCCTCGGCGCTGACGCCGATCGCCTGGTTCGGCATCGTGCTCTTCGCGGCCGGCGCCTTCGTGGTGCTCTGGCCGTTGGAACGCCGGCGCGGCGAGGCCTGGTCGGTGGTCGGCGTCGCGGGACTCCTCCTCCAGACGGCGGTGTTCGTCGGGGTGATCGGCGCCAGGCTCGCGGTGGTGCAGCAACCCGGCGAGGCGAGCGCACTGTGGCCGTTGCAGGATGCGCTGCTCACCATCAACGGCACCTTTCTCGCGGTCGCGCTGATCGGGCTGTCCATCGCCGGCTTCCGCTGCGGACTCATTCGGCGTTGGCACCAACTGCTCGGATTCGCCGCGGCCACGCCGACCTTCGCTTCCGCCGTACTGACGCCGCTCGTGATCGACCGGGGTGGAGTCTTCGGCTTGATCGGGCTGACCGGCTGGCTGCTCTGGGTCGCCTGGCTACTGGCCTACGGCACCGCGCTCATCAAGCACCGACCGCAGCTCGGGTCGTGACTCGGTTCTGCGCTGGTGGTCTTCGGCGTCGTATGGTTCGCGTCATGGCACGCTCACGTCCGTTCGCGCAGGTCGATGTGTTCTCGCCGGCCCCCTACCTCGGCAATCCCGTCGCGGTGATCCTTGACGCGGATGACTTGGATACCGACGCGATGCAGCGGGTCGCCCGGTGGACGAATCTGTCCGAGACGACGTTCGTGCTGACGCCCGCCGCCGCGGATGCCGACTACCGGTTGCGGATCTTCACTCCCGGTGGCGAGCTCCCGTTCGCCGGTCACCCCACGCTAGGGTCCGCCCATGCCTGGCTCGAAGCGGGTGGGCGGCCGCGCAGTGAGCAGCGACTCGTGCAGGAATGCGAGGCCGGGTTGGTCGACGTACGACGTACTGACGGCATCTTGGCGTTTGCTGCTCCGCCTACGCGCCGTACTGGTGAGCTCGAGGAGGAGTACGTCGAGCAGGTCATGGCCGCGTTCGGTATCGAGCGTGACCAGGTGCTGTCCCATCAGTGGGTGGACAACGGGCCCGGCTGGGGTGTCGTCCGGCTGGCGACCGCGCGGGAGGTGCTCGAACTGGAACCGGACCTGTCGCGGATCCCGACTGCGATGGTCGGCGTGATCGGCGCCTATCCGGACGGGTCGGAGCACGCTTTCGAGATGCGCACGTTCGCGCCGGGCATTGGAGTGGCGGAGGATCCGGTCTGCGGCAGCATGAACGCCTCGGTCGGCCAGTGGCCCATCCGCACCGGCGCAGTGCCGGGCAGCTACCGCGTCTCGCAAGGCCAGCGGCTGGGCAGGGCCGGTGACATCAGGATCACCGCGGAGACCGATGGCAGCGTCTGGGTCGGTGGAGCGACGAACACCCTGTTCCGCGGCACGGCCCTCGTCTGATGGCGCGGTCGAGCGGTGACGATGGGCGAGAAGTGAAGGTTTGGACGGTGGTCGGGGCGACGGTCTTGCTGTTGGTGGCTGTTTTCGTGACGATGATCAACGCGATGTACGCCGTCCCCAGTGACCGGGAGCCGGGAACGCCTTTGCCGCCGGAGTACGGGACCTGGCACAGCCTCTTCACCGTTGCCGAGCTGCTCCTGCTGGTGGCCGCTGTGCTCTGCTTCGTATTACGAAAGTGGGTACTGGGCATCGCCGCAGGTGTCGCTGTCCCGTTGGCCTGGTACTTCCTTCTGCTCACATCGGTCGGACCCACCTGAGTATTTGTACCGATTCCGGGGGTGGTGGCCTCGGGCAGGCTGCTGGGTATGTCGAAGATCTGGGTGTTCTGTGGGGCTGTGGTCGTCACGGTTGTTGCCATCGTGCTGGTTGCGATCGCCGACGTGCCGCTGCAGGAGATCCTGTCGTTGTTCCTGGCTGCTCTCTGCCTGTTGTGGCTGATTCTGCTGCTGACTGTGCCGTGGAACCTGTACTTCCAGGCGCATGCGTTGATTCACGAGATCCGGACGAGCCGTGACCGCGGCATCGACGTACCGGCGGAGCGGGAGCCGGAGGTACGACGTATTGCCTCGCGCATGCGTTGGTTCGCGGTCGGCTCGCATCTGGTGTCCGCGGCACTCGTTGCCTTGGTCACCTATTTTTCCGGTGGCGCGATCGGTTACTACCTGGCCGGCCTCTACTTGGTCAGCACGTTCTTCCGCCCGACCGGCGCCTACTTCAGCTACCTGCGCGACCGGATGACCGCGATGCTGCAAGACGTCAAGCACCCCCGTGACGACCTGATCGAAACCCTTCGCCGCCTGGAGACCCTGAAGACCGACCTCAAGACCTTGCGGGCGGAATCGAATGATCAGCACGTCCGCCTGTCTCAGCTGGAGCAGGGGCTGGCCGCTGCCGAGGCCAGCGCGGTCGCTCGGGACAGAGCGTTGCACGCCAAGGTGGACGCCCATGCCCGCCAGTTCGAGCACTCGTTGACTCGCCTCACCGACAACCAGGAAGTCATAGCCGGCCTCAAAGCCTTCCTCCGCCTCACCCGCTCAGAACTCAGCTGATCAGTGACCGGTTGCATTTCAACGCGATCGGTGTCGTGAGGTTGCGAACCTCGCGGACCACGAACATCGGTACGGCGGACACCGCCATGCCCGCGGTGCCGACGGCGACCGCCACCGTGGGACCGAACGTGCTGCCGAGGACCCCGCCCAGTGCGGCTCCGAGGGGGAGTACGCCATACGTGAACGTCCGATAGGCGCCGTTGCTCCGGGCAAGCGAAGTGCGGGGGATCAACAGCTGGCGGATGGTCACCGACAACACGTTCGCACCGCCCAGGCCGATACCGGCTCCGAACTGCACGAGCCCGAGCAGAACGCCGTACTCGAGGCCACGCCCGGGCAGGAAGGCCAGCGCTACGGGCACCCCTGTCGACAACGTGATCGAGCCGAGCAATGCGGGACCGTAGCCGAAGCGCCGCGCGGGGCGTAACACGATCATCGCGCCGACGAACGCTCCGACGCCGCCCGCGCTCAGCGCGATGCCGTAACCACCTGCGGACAGGCCACGGTCTTTCACCGCAAGAATCACCAGGTTGACGACCATGATCTGCGCGGCGCCGTTGTACAACGCGACGCCGACCGTCATGGACCGCAGGAAGGGACTCACTGCGATCTGCCGGACGCCTTCCCACAGGCCGGGCCGCTCATCGGTCGACTGCGGTGCAGCCTCCGTGCGTCGCGCAGCAGCGATGCCGACGGCGCTCGCCACGTAGGAGATCGCATCGACCAGCAGTGCAATGGCGGGCCCGAGCATCTGCACCAAGAGGCCCGCGAGGCCCGGGCCTCCGACCTGAGCAGCCGTGGACGAGCCCTGAAGGGCTCGATTCGCGGCCGGCAGCTCTTGCTCGGGGACGAAGTCCGGCAGGTACGCGAACGATGCGATGTCGAACACGACACTCGCGGCGCCGACCACCAGCGCGACTGCGACCAGGATCGCCACCGAGAGGTGATCGAACGCCCAGGCCAAGGGGATCGCCGCTACGGCAGCCGCCCGGAGCAGGTCGGTGGCGACCATCAGTCCGCGCTTCCGCCGCCCTTCGAGCCAGTGGCCGGCGAGCAACGGAAGGACCGCGCTCGGCAGATAGCTCGCAGTCGCGATCGCACTGACGCCTGCGGCGCCGGCGTCGAGGGTGATAGCCGCAGTCAGCGGCAGCGCCACCGCCGTCACGTGGGTACCCACTGCGGACACCGACTGGCCGGCCCAGAACCGCTTGAAATCGCCGTCCATCCTCGTCAACCGCGGTGGAGGAGGAAGGGCGCGAAGCTTTGCGCCACGGGCATCAGCTCGATCACGTTCACATTGACGTGCCGCGGTTGCGAAGTCGCCCAGGCGACGGACTCGGCGATGTCGTCCGCGGTGAGTGGCTGCACACCGTCGTACACGCTGCCGGCCTTCTCCTCGTCGCCGCCGAAGCGGACGACGGAGAACTCCGTTCCGCCGCACAGACCGGGCTCGATCGAGGTGACCCGGACGCCGGTGCCGTGCAGATCGCTGCGCAGGTTGAGGGTGAACTGGTGAACGAAGGCCTTGGTCGCGCCGTAGACGTTGCCGCCCGGGTACGGATAGGTGCCTGCGACGGAGCCAACGTTGACGATGTGTCCGGTTCCTCGTTCGACCATGCCCGGCAGGACAGCGCGCGTGCAGTGGACGAGTCCGGTGCAGTTGGTCGCGATCATCTGCTCCCACTGCGCCGGGTCGGCCGTCTGCGCCGGTGCGAGCCCGAGCGCCAGGCCCGCGTTGTTCACCAGGACGTCGATGGCGGCGAAGTCGGGCGGGAGGCTTGATACCAGGTCGCCGACTGCCCCGGCATCGCGGACGTCCAGGACGACCGGCAGGACCGTTGGGCCGAGCTCGGCGGCGAGGGCGGTGAGCCTCGCACGTCGTCGCGCGGCCGCGACGACGCGGTGGCCGTCCTTGACGAACCGGCGGGTGATGGCGGCACCGAAGCCACTGCTCGCGCCGGTGACGAGGACCGTGCTCATACGTGCTCCAGGAAGGTTTCGAGTACGGCGTTGAACTCCGCCGTACGCTCGAGATTCGGCAGATGGGCGGCGCCTTCGACGACGGTCAACGTCGAATCCGGAAGCGTCGTGTGCATCAGCTCGGCGTCCGCGATCGGGGTGAAGTCGTCCTCGCTCCCGACGATGACCAGGGCCGGAACTGTCGCGCCTTCGAGCGTTGCGAGATAGTCCGGCCGATCGGCGCGCCCGCGCAGCGCCGCGGCCCCGCCGGCCGGCGGCGTCCCGAGCATCATCGTCATGACGTCGTGGCCAAGGTCCGGCGCCGCCAGCAAGTTGCCGGGGGCCACCATCTGGAGCAGGACCTCTTCGGCGTACGGCGGCATCCCTTCGGCCAGGAGGCGGTCGGCCATCTGATGCCGGACGGCACGGCCGGCCCGAGTCTCGGCCCGGGCCGAGGTGGCGGCGAGGATCAGGCCGGTGATGCGCTCGGGGAAGAGCCGATAGCATTCCATCGCGATCTGCCCGCCCATCGACAAGCCGCCCAGAACGAAGGTGCCGATGCCCAGGTGATCGGCCAGACCGATCACGTCACCGGCGAACGTCTCGAACGCCGTGGTCCCGGGCCGCACGGAGGTCTCTCCGTAACCGCGGAGATCCGCGGCGACGACGCGGAAGCCCAGTGCTGCGAAGTGTTCGAGCTGCGGCTGCCACATGGTGCGATCGAACGGATGCCCATGCACCAGAACGAGCACCCGCTGACCACTGCCCATCTCGTCGTACGCGACGGTGATGTCGCCGATCGTTGCTGTCGGCATCGTTCTCCTCAGGGCCGCGGCGGCTGGACGTTCTCACCATATGCACTGAGATTGCTCGGATCAATGATAATATTGCTCTCGGTGCAATGATCGCGGTGCGAGGAGCTGAGATGGCGGAGGACTATCGGGGGATCGCGGACCAGGTCGGGGCTGACATCAGCGCCGGCCGGCTGCGGCCGGGGGAGCGGTTGCCGACCCAGCGCCGGTTCGCCCGCGATCGGCGGATCGCCGTGTCGACCGCCAGTCGCGTGTACGGCGAGCTGGTGCGCCGCGGTCTGGTGGTGGGCGAGGTGGGCCGGGGGACCTTCGTCCGGACCACCGAGCGGGCCACCGAGGTGCTGACGGAACCGGCGCGGGCCGGCGTCGACCTGGAGTTCAACTTTCCGATCCTGCCCGGTCAGGCTGAGCTCCTGGCGCCCAGCCTGGCGGGACTGGTTCGGCCTGATGTGCTGACGGCCGCGTTGCGGCCGGCAACCGTCAGCGGCACCACCGAAGCGCGAGAGACGGCGGCGGAGTTCCTGTCCCGACCGCACTGGAGTCCGCAGCCGGAGGAGATCCTCTTCGCCGGCAACGGGCGCCAGGCGCTCGCGGCAACCGTTGCAGCACTGGTGGGACCGGGGGAGCGGCTCGGTGTCGAGGCTTTGACCTACCCCGTCATGAAAGGCATCGCCGCTCGGCTCGGTGTGACGCTGGTGCCGCTGGCGATGGATGCTCACGGCATCGAACCTGCCGCCCTTCGGACTGCTGGTGTTCGCGCTGTCTACCTGCAGCCGACCCTCCACAACCCACTGGGCATCACGATGCCCGAGGACCGCCGCGTGGACGTCGCGGCCGTGCTCGCGGAGCTGGGCCTGCCCGCGATCGAGGACATGGTCAACGGATTCCTCGAGCCAACGGTGACACCGCTGGCCGCACTGGCGCCGTACCAGACGGTCTTGGTGGACAGCTTGACCAAGCGACTCGCACCAGGCCTCACCACAGGCTTCGTGGTCGCGCCCCGCATGCTGAAGAGTGGTCTGTCCTCCGCACTACGATCCGGAGGCTGGACGGCTCCTGCTTTTGCCGTGGAGGCCGCGACCCGCTGGATCGCCGACGGTTCGGTGGCAAAGATCGTGGCGGCCAAGCTGGACGACGCGCAGGCCCGGCAGCGGATCGCCGCCGACCGGCTCACCGGGTTCACCGTCTCGGCCAACCCGTCCGCCTACCACCTGTGGTGGTCGCTTCCCGCGCCGTGGCGGGCCGAGACCTTCGTCGGCGCCGCCGCCAGACACGGCATCGCCGTCACCCCGGCAGCCGCCTTCACCACCGGCCCCGGCCAGGCCCCGAACGCGATTCGGCTCGCGCTCGCCTCACCCCCGATCGAGATCCTCGAGCAGGCCTTGGAAGCCCTGGCAGAGGTGGCCAGATCCACCCCCGACGACACCGACTACGAGTAACTCAGCACTTCAGGCAGCTCCGGCTCGGTGGGTGTCCAGCAGGTACTGCGCTCTGAACTCTCGAGGGCTCATGTCGTAGCGCTGGCGGAATGCGACGCTCAGGGCGCTGTTGGAGGAGAAGCCGCAGCTGTGGGCGAGTTCGCCGATGACGATGTGGGCGGGGCTGCGGAGGCGTTCGTGCACAAGGGCGAGTCGTTCTTCGCGGATCAGTTCGCGGGGCGTCGTACCTGCTCGCTGCATGGCCAACTGGACTTGGCGTAGCGACCAGCCGAGGGCACGTGCCACTGTGGCGCCGGTCAGGGTCGGGTCGGTGGCGTGCTCTCGGACGTAGCGTCTGACCATGGCTTCGACCTCGGCCAGGCCGCTCTCGGTGTCGGGTCGGTCGTCGCCGACGGCGAGCATGGACAGGAGATCGACCAGCCGGTCGCAGACCGCGTCGAATTCGGCGGCCGACAGGTGCGCCCGCTGAGCGAACAGTTCTCCCAGCATGCCAACGAGGACGCGACCCAGGCCGCGGTTGAGATCGAGCATGCGGGATGCCGACCGGCGTGCCCCGGGGCGGAGGCGGTTGTCCAGCTCCGTCCCGGGAATCGTCAGCAGCGCGATGTCCGCGTGGTCGAGCTTTGCTTCGAACGGCGAGGTGGACGACGCCAGGAACGCCCCACCTGGGCCGACCCGGCACTCCTGATCATCTTGGCTGACCAGCAATTGACCGCGGATCGTCACCATCAGCGTGCGGCTGTCGTGCGGGTCCGCGGACGCCATGGGGGCGGTGCGATGTCCCTGTGCACAGTCGGCCGACACCCGGCCGAGTGTGTAGGCGACCGTGCCCATGCGAAGCAGCCGGCCCCGGAAGGTCCCTGGCGAACAGGTCGGATCCACTCGATAACGGGTGGCCGCGCTGAGGACGCTCATCCAGTATTCGACACGTTCCGGTGGTCTGACGTCGTCCGTCGACCATGAGGCGATCGAGTAGGGCGAGATCGCGGTTGACATAGGGGCCTCACTTCGTTCCGGCGCAAAGAGCCTGGGGCGGTTGGTTCTGACGGCTCGTCGATCGACCGTTCAGTCGAGTGCGTCGATGGCCTTCTTCGCTGCGGCATGCAACGGCACTGGGTCGGTCGTTGCGGCGTTCTTGAGGTCGATCCCCTTGGCTGCGGGATTGACTTGCACGAGGGCTGCTTTGTTCTGGAGGAGCAGGCTGGTGAGTTTCCCGGCCAGCTCGTCGGGCATGTCCTTACGCACCAGCAGCAGGTTCGGCACAACGATCGTCTGGGTGTCGGCCGGCTGCTTGTACGTCGCGGCCGGGATCACGCCCGCGGTGTACACCGTGCCGTGCGCCTTCTGCAGGGCGGGCAGTACGTCGTCGAGCGGGAGGAAGCGCACCTTGGCGCCCATCGACGTGGTGAGGTCGCTGATGCCGCTGGTGGGCAGGCCGCCGGACCAGACCAGCGCGTCGATCTGGCCGCTCTTCATCGCGTCCACCGACTCGGGCAGGCCGAGCCGCTGGGCCGTGACGTCCTTCACCGGGTCGACGCCGGCGGCGGTGAGCAGGCGTCGCGCGATCACCTCGGTGCCGGAGTTCGGCGAACCGGTGGAGATCCGCTTGCCCTTCAGATCGGCGATCTTCGTGATGCCGGACGACGCCCGTACGACGACCTGGGTGGAGTTCGAGTACAGCCGGGTCAGCGCGACGATGTCCTGCGGCGCAGCGAAGCTGTTCTTGCCCGCGACCGCGTCGGCGGCGGTGTCGGCCAGGGAGAAGGCGATGTCGTAAGTCCCGGCGGTCAGTCCCTGGATGTTCTGCACCGAGGCGCCGGTTTCGCTGGCGGTGGCGCGGTAACCCTCGAGGTTGTCCGAGATCAGTGAGGCCAGGGCACCGCCGAGCTGGTAGTACACGCCGGTGGTGTTACCGGTCGCGATGGTGAGGCGGCCACCTCCCGCGCCGTTGCCCGGCTCGGGCTTGCGTTGCCCGCCGCAGGCGGCCATCGAGACCGTCAGCGCGAGGGTGACCACCACAGTGGACAAAGAACGGAATCTCATGTGGGTAAGGGCCCTTCCGTGGTGTTCCGCAGGCGTTGACGCCGTGCGAGGTTGATGACGACAGCGACCCCGAGCAGCGCCAGGCCGACGCCGATCGTGGTGGGTGCGAGATACAGCAACAGCAACGCGGCCGGGAAACAGAGGGCACGCTCCAGCCACCCGGCCCGTACGACGATCCATCCGCCGGTGACCACCGCCAGTGCGGCGACGGCGAGCGCCGAGACCGCGAGTGTCCACGCCGCACCGCCCAGACCCTCGAGGCCCAGCAGGTTGGCCCCGTTCGGCGTCAGCACGAACGCGAAGGGCACCAGGAACGCGGGCAGCGTGTACTTCCAGGCCTGCCACATGGTCGGGATCGCCCGCCCGCCGGTGATCGCCGCCGTCGCCACGGCGGCAAGAGCGGTGGGCGGCGAGACCTCCGACAGTACGGCGTAGTAGAAGATGAACATGTATGCCTCGGCCGGGGCCACGCCGAGCTGGAACAGGGCGGGCGCGATCACCACGGCGGCGATGATGAACGACGCGGTGACGGGAACCGCCAACCCGAGCACCATGACCGCGAACGCCGACAGCGTGACGGTCATGATCAGTACGACGGTGTGGTTCTCGGAGATCGCGGATGCCGCGGACACGATGATCTCGGCGAGGTTCAGACCGAGACCGGTCTGGGTGACGACGGCGACGATGATCCCGGCCACGGCACAGGTCGCCACGACGGGCAGCACCGAGCGGGTGCCCTGTGCGAGCGCCATGCCGAGCCGGCGTGGCGTCAACCGGTGCTCACGGTCCAGGAACGACAGTCCGATCTGCAGCAACGTCGCGTAGACGACGGCCTTGAACGGCGGGATGTCCATCGCCATGAAGCCGATGATGAGGAACAGCGACACGAAGTGGTATCCGAACCGCAGCAGCAGCCGGCGCGCCGACCGGGTCGACGGTTCGGCCGCTTCCGTGCCGTGCCGCCGGGCGTCCATCTCGATCGCCAGCAAGATGCCGAGGTAGTACAGGACGGTCGGGACGGTCGCGTAGCCGAGCACCACGAGATAGCTGACCTGGAGATACTCGGCGATGATGAACGCCGCCGCGCCGAGCGTGGGCGGCGACAGGATCGCCCCGATACCGGCGGCTGCGAGCATGCCGCCCGCCGGTTCGGCCGGGTATCCCGCGCGGCGGAGGATGGGCCAGGCGACTGTGCCCAGCGATACCGCTGTCGCCGTACCGGATCCCGACACCGTGCCCAGCAGGAAGCCCGCCAGTGTGACGGTCCGCCCCGGAGCCGTGCGGCTGCGCTTGAAGGCGGCGAACGACACGTCGATGAAGAACTTCCCGGCACCCGAGGCGTCCAGTACGGCGCCATAGATCGTGAACAGGACGATGTAACTCGCCGCCACCGCCAACGGCGTCCCGTAGAAGCCCGCCGTACCCATGAACAACTGCGCCACGATCGCCGAGAAGTCGAAACCTTGGTGCGCCAAGGACCACGTGTACGGCAGATAGCCGCCGTAGTAGGCGTAGCCGATGAACAGCAGGCTCACCAGCGGCAGAACCCAGCCCGTCGTACGCCGACAGGCCTCCAGGGCCAGCACCAGCAGCAACGCCCCGGCCAGCAGATCGAGTTGCGTGGGAGCCTGTCGCCGCTCCAGGAACGCGTCGAAGTCCAGGAACGGATACAGCGAGACCACGAGTGCAACTGACGCCAGAACCCAGTCCGCCACCGGCGGGTCGTCGCTGCGTCGATCTCCGCGGAACGGATTCAGGAACGCCGGCACACGCCAACCGCGGTAACACAGCAGCGCACCCGGCAACACCGCAGCAAGAAACAGCATCAGGTAGAACTGCGTCCCCGCTGGAATCGGAAAGAATACCTGCACCAGAACGCCGACACTGACCAATGCGCAGAACCCCGAGATAACGCGGTCCAGAACCGGGCTCAGCCCCCGCGCCGGCCTTTCCTGCTCGAAAGCAGCCAATTCCTCCGCGCTCGGGATGGTGATCGTCACGGGGCCTCCTGTTAATGATTCTCCGCACACAATCCTCAGTTCGCAGGTTTCCCACAAGCCCCTGTGTCGCATCCTTACGTCGCCTTAAGAAGAAGCCCTGGACAGGGGTCGGCCCGGACCCCAGAGACGCCTGGGGTCCGGGCCGATGATGCGGAGCTACTCAGCAGATGCTGAAGATGTTGTGTCCCCAGGCCTTCCACGAGACCACACACTTCGTCTTCTGCTTGGGCTTGGTGTTGCGGCTCGGGGAGCGGGTGTCGCCGCCGAGCATCTCGTAGAGCATCCACAGGCCGACGCCTCGTTTGGTCGCCGTTCGATCGGCCTTGAACTCGCCCTTGACCTTGCCGAGTTGTCCCCGCGGGGTGACGCCGCCCTTCTTCCAGATCTCGCCGGCCCGGTAGAGGGTCCAGCTGCCCCGGGCGACGATGTACCACTTGACGTAGTGCCACCCGCCGCCGTCGTGCTGCCCCTTCCCGATGGCCGAGCCGAGCACGGCGCAGGTGTTGGCCGGGGTGCCCCTGATGAACCGGCAGATCGCGTAGCCGGCGCCGGCGACCTTCACCAGCGCGTAGTCCTCTCCGCCGAGGATGGAATTCTTCTTCCTCTTGGCCCGGTCCTTCGCTTGTTGCTGTTTCTTCTTCTTCGCCTTCGCGGCGGCTTTCTTGGCCGCCTTCTTCTTGAGCTTGGCCGCCTTCTGGGCGGCTTTCTTGGCAGCGGCCTTCTTCGCCGCCCGCTTGGCCGCCGCGATCTTCTCCTGCTTTTTCTTCTTCGCGAGGTAGCGCTGGTAGTCGCAGCCGTCGCAGTAGTGCTTGGCCTTCTTGGCCGCCTTCTTGTGCGCCTTCTTCTTTTTCTTGGGGGCCTTGTTGTAGCCGCCGCAGCCGTCGCAGTAGTGGCCGCCGGGCAGGACGCGCCACTCGCCGTCGGGGTCAGCGGCCGTGATCGGGGTGTTGTCGGCGTACGCGTAGCCGTTCAGCTGTTGCGGGTTGCCGAAGTCGGCGATGGGGTCGGTGGAGACGAAGCGTCCGCGGGCGGAGTCGTATTCGCGGGCGCCGAGGTGGGTGAGTCCGGTGGGGTCGTCGACGCCGTCGACGTAGCCGTGTTTGTCGGGCCAGGTCGCGGGTTTGATGCCGCGGGCAACGCCGAACGGGGTGAAGCGGCGCCGCTCCGGGCTGAGGTCGCCGGCGTCGACCGAAAGCGTGTTGGTGCCGTGATGGTCGGCGACGGTGAAGCTGAGACCCGACTCGTTGCGGACGCCGCTGGTGGTGCCGAGGTCGTAGTACCGGGTGGCTGTCACCGTGCCGGTGGGGCTGAGCTGGAGTTCGGAGTTGTCGAGATAGAGGGTGGTGCCGTCGGTGTCGCGGGCGATGAGCCGGTCACCGTCGGCGTCGTACAGGTAGCTGGTGGCCTGGCCGTTCTCGGTGAGGGTGGCCAGATTGCCTTCGACATCCCAGGTGAGCGTCTGGGCCTTCCCAGCGACGTTGCGGGCGGTGGTGTTGCCCACGGCGTCGTAGGTGAAGGTGTCCGACCGGGTGCCGGTGGCGACGCCGGACAGCGCGTGCGGCCGGGATCCTCCGGCGGCTGGGTAGCTGTAGGTGGATGTGGTGGCGGCGCCGGTGGCCGGGTCGTGGTTGGTCTCGCTGAGCCGGTTGCCGGTCTTGTCGTAGGTCCAGCCCTGCCAGTACGGCGCCGCTCCGGCCAATGCGCTAGCGCTGGGCGCTGCGGCACAGTCGGCAGCAGGGGTCCAGGCCTCGGTGAGTCGGCGCAGGTGGTCGTAGCTGAAGCACTGGACATCACTCATGCCGTCTTGGGGTGTGTCGGCGATCTTGGTGATGTTGCCGGACGCGTCGTAGGTGTATTTCACGTCCGCCAGGTGTTCGGGGGCAGTGGAGCGGTCGACCAGGACCCGGTCCAGCTTCCGGGTCGCGTCGTCATAGAACGCGGAGTGGACGAGCTGCTTGCCGGCCGTGGCGGACAGGGTCGACTGGGCGACCTCGTCGTACGGCGTGTAGGTCGCAGCGGTGAGCATCGTGCCGAGACCACTGCTCGCGGTCTGCAACCGGCCGGCCGCGTCGTAGCCGTACCGCAGTGTCTCCGCCGCGAGCGCACCCGCTGCCGGGTAGGACACCAGCGACGGCAGCCCGGTAGCGGTGTAGCCGGTGTTGGTCTTGTACGACCCGGCCAACGCGCCCTCGGACGTGGGAATCGTGACGGTCTTGGTCAGCGGCCGATAGCGGATGTCGTAGGCGTCGACCGACTTGGTGTAGGCGTTGCCGTTCACGAAGCGGGTCGAGGTCGCGAGCATGCCCTTGACGCTTGTGCCCGAGGTGAGGGTGTCGTAGGTCCACTGAGCGCGTTTGGTGCCGGAGGTGGATCCGTCGAACATGCCGGTACGGCGGCCCATCGCGTCGTAGGTGTAGGCGAGCGTGGCGCCGCGCGCGTCGGTGCTGGTGAGCATCTGGCCGGCGTTGTCGTAGGTGAAGCTGCTCGTCCCGGTGTCAGGGTCTTCGCGTTGGGTGACCCGGCCGCGCAGGTCGTAGGTGGTGTCCCACTTGTTGCCCGCCGGGTCGGTCGTGGTGACCATGTCGCCGCGCTTGTTGTAGGTGTAGGTGGTCGCGTCGTAGGAACCGGTCGGCGAGCCGCCGGTGTACTGGCGCAGTTCTACTTCCGCATCGTCCGCATCGGTGATCGACGTGGTGGCCGTCTGGCCGTCCGGCGGGTCGATGCTGATGCGGTCTCCGCCGTACGTGGTAGTGGTGCGCCACTTCTCGAACCCGTGCGAGCGGAAGATCTCCACCGTTTCGCGTTCGGCGCCGTCGTACACGGTCAGGTCCTGGCCGGGCACGGACGCGTCGGTCACTCCGGTGAGCAACGTCGTACTGGCAGCGCCGCTGTTCCAGTACGCGCCGTTGGACTTCACCTCCAGGCCGCGCGAGTCGTAGAACGTGTCGGTCACGACCCGGCCGCCGTCAGCCGCGGGGTCTTGCGTCTGCCGTTCGCGCAACTGCCCGTCGAACAGGTCGTGGCTGGCTTCGTACGTGCCGTCGTCGCGGACCTCCTCGGTGGTGATCACCGACGGCGCGTCCTGGCGGATCAGGTAGGTGTACTTGGTGTTCGGGGTCTTCCCGGCCGCCTTGGACCGGTCCGGCAGCCACACCGCGGTGATCCGGCCGAGCGGGTCCCGTGCCGTGTCGGTACGCCGCCCGTTCAGGTCGACCTCGGCGACCGTCTCACCGAACGCAGGCTCGACGGTCGTCGTGGTCACATGCCCGGCCGGGTTGGTCACTGCGATGGCGGTGACGGCCCCGCCACTCGTCGGGGTATAGACGGCCGACGACTTGCGGTCCAGCTGGTCGTAGGTCTCGATCGGCCGGCCGTAGGAGTCGTAGACCGTGCGCCCCTCCTGGGTGTAGACCGGCGTGCTGCCCGAGTAGGAGGCGAGTTCCTTGGTGAGGGTCGCGTCGCCCTTGGTCGGCGCCGCACCCAGTGTGGTGGATCCGTCGTAGTAGGTCAGGTCGTCCGACACTGCGTCGGCCGGGTACGACGGTGTCGCGGTGCAGGCCACGGACACGGTCTCTTCGCGGGCCTCGAAATCGATCAGCCACGACGCGGTGTTGCGGGCGTACGTGGTGCGGGTACATTCCTCGTCGCCGGTCTTGGCGGTGTCGCCGAGGTCGTTCTCCTCGATTTCGAGTCCGTAGGAGTCGTAGGTGCTGCGGGTCTCGGTGTTGCGCCATCCACCGGACGACAGCGCCTCACGGGACCGTTCGGCGGCCTGGTGGACCATGTAGGCCTTGATCGTGCCGTTGCGGGTGACCTGGGTGGCGGTGGGGGAGGAGATCAATGGGTCGGTGATCTGACCCTCGAGCACGCTGCCGCCCGCCTCGGTGTAGGTGAGGGACTCGCGTTCGAACCCGGCCAGCGCGGGGTGATCGGTGATCGTGCCGCCGAGGGAGTCGGTGACGGTCACCGAGCGGGTGCCGCCGGATGCGAGCTTGTCGCCGTCCATGCCGCGGAGGTACAGGTTCTCTTCCTGGGAGCGGGTCTCGCCGGGGTTGCCGTGGAGCACCCGGACCCGGCCGAAGCCGCGCCACTGTCCCCAGGTGCGGTACTTCTTCGGGGTCAGTTCGTTGTCGTCGTAGTGCCACGCGCCGCCGCCGAGGTACTCGTAGTCGGTGCGCTCGATGCCGGCCACGCCGGACTGGTCGTCCTCGAGCACCGTGACCGGCACGTACTTGTGGAACCAGTCCAGTGTCAACGACGTCGACCCGTCGGCCTGCCAGTACTGCGGGAAACAGCGCTTGGTGTTGTCGCCCGGAGCCGGCACCGCACCCGCCGTGCACTCCGTCGCCGAGTAGTTCACGTGGACGTGCCCACCGGCCTCGTCGTACACGTCGGTCAACCGCCACTTGTACATCGGCGGAATCCCTTCCACGGCGTCCACCCGGTTGGCCAGTTGCACGCCCTGGAACGACACCGAAGGAAGTGACACGGTCCCGCCGACCTTGCCGGTCGCGGTGATCGACGCCAGCCACAACGCGGGCGAGCTTCCGTCACCAGGGTCACGGAACTGGTAGCCCAGCGCCCACGACGTCGCATCCCGGTACGTCGTCCCGGACACCCACAGCTGAGTCGTCACCGTCGTCAGCCGCTTGCGCGTCCAGAACGTCGGCGAATACAACCCCGTGCACTTCGCGCCCGCCGAACAGTTCTGGTCGTACGGCACGTCCGGCCAGTTCGCGGAATTGGCCGACGTGATGTCGCCGGTGGTGCAGGTCGCACCCGCCGCGCAGCGCTCGTCCACGGTGAACGACACCCGCATCGGAGCGGCCGCTGAATACATCGACGTGGACCGCTGGCCGTAGTCGACCCGCTTCAGGTAGCCGCCGCGCACGTACTGGGTGCCGGCGGTCGCGGTCAGGTTCCGGCCGTAGTAGTTCGTCTCGCTGCCGTAGAAGTACGACATGGCGTTGCCATTCGGGTCGACCACGTAGTCCAGGTTCCAGCGCCACGCCTGCGTGCAGTACGACGCCGCGAACGACGCCCCGTGGCACGGCTCAGCCGCGTCGTTGCCGAACACCGGAGCGGTCCAGACCGAACCGGTCTCCTCGTTACCAGCGGCCCATCCCGGCAGCCGGTTCAACCCGAAGTAGTACTGCGTGCCGTCCCGTGACGTCAGCCGCCAATGCTCGCCGTCGTTGTCGCCGTTCACTCCGCCGGTCAACCGCTCCAGCCGCGAACCGTCGTCCTCC
Source organism: Kribbella sp. NPDC056951 (assembly GCF_042674205.1). Taxonomy (NCBI): domain Bacteria; kingdom Bacillati; phylum Actinomycetota; class Actinomycetes; order Propionibacteriales; family Kribbellaceae; genus Kribbella; species Kribbella sp. NPDC056951. The sequence continues at coordinate 875,021 of NZ_JBHUQZ010000002.1, read as the reverse complement.
CGCAGTTTCCAGGTCCCGGTGGCGTCGTCACGGACCAGTTCGGACGCGGTCCCGCCCAGCACCAGGTAGGCGTTGTCGGTCTCCCAGCACAGGTCCTGCGGCTTCGATGTCGTCGTCACCTCATCCGCGCACGTCGTGTACCGCCGTTCGACGAAGCCTTCATCCATGCCCCAGCCTTCACCGACCCACGAAGACTGGTTGTTCGTCGACGCCACCCGGCCGTCGATGTCACCCGACGAATAGCCCAGATCCAGATCTGGTTCCGGGCCGCCCAATCCCTCCGGGCTGTCCATCGGGTAACCCCACGTGAACGCACCTGACGAGCCGCCCGCGTTCCATGACGCCGATGCCGACAACGCGGTCGGCTTGTAGCTCCCCGCGCTGCCCGACGGCGCCGACGACAACGCGAGCACCGTCGCCTGACTCGACGCGGGGACCTCGGTAGCGATCCGGTTGTTGCCAGAGGCTTTGGACGTCAGCAGTTGCCCGTCGGAGCACCCTGCCTTGTCCGGTGTGGTCAGTGCACACGCCGGCAGCCGCACCAGTCGCAGCCGGCTTGCCCAGTCGCCGCCGTACGTCGAACGGAACGCCGAATAGTCCACCTCGACCTTCACCTGGCCGCTGCTCGCAACCAGGTCGGTGCGACCGACGCTGAACAACATCCCCGAAACGCCCAGCTTGTCGGCAGCCGAACGGTCGTGGACCTGAACGCGCACCCGGTTCAAGGGCGTCAACGCAGTGCCCTGGACTTGCCCCGCGCCGACGCGAACCGGCAACTGGCCGGCCTGCGTCACGGTGCCGTCGAGGGGGAGCGACACCTCCGCCGTACCTGGCGCCGGTCTGGTCACCTGTGGAGGTTGCTGCAGCACGGATGCGGCCTTCGGATCGGCCGGACGCGACCTGGGCACGGAATCGTGCCCACGCACCGACGACTCCTTCTGGGCCGCGGGCCGCCACGCATCCGACGTACCAACATCGGCCTGCGCGGTGGGCACCGCGACCAGGCTGCTGGCAGCGAGTGCGACGGCCGTGACTATTCCGGTGAACGGCACCAGCATGGCGCCACTCCTCTCATGAAACGGTGCAGTGCGGGGCGGGTGGGTCACAGCTGGGACGGCAAGTAGAGGTCGGCGATCTGCTGATCCGAGAGCACACCGGAATACATCTGTACGTCGTCGATGGCGCCGGTGAAGAAGTCACGCAGGCCGGCCGTCGAGGTCCACTTCGTTCCGAAGCGTGCCGCGCCGGTCGCGTTCCACGCACTGCGGTGATATGTCTCGGCCGCGAATTGGCCGCCGACGTACAGCCGCAGCATCTGATCCTTCGCGTCGTACACCGCGGCGACGTGCGTCCACCCACCGGCCACTGGCTCGTCGAACGGGCCGACCGCCGCGTGTACCTCCGCCGACGCCGAGTCTGCGACCGGCATCTCCACCGACCAGCGATAGCCGCCGTACAGGTCGTCCCAGACGTATCCCAGGCTGAAGCCGCTGACCTGCGAGCCGTCCTGACTGATCACGACTTCGTTCTTGCCGACCGCGGACGGCTTCACCCAGGCGGACACTGTGAAGCTGCCGTCGGTGCGGACCGCCGGTCCCGACGCCGTCAGTGCGCCGGTGCTGCCGTTCAGTTGCACCGCGTTGCCGGTCTTGCCGGCCACGCGGGACACGCCGCTGGCCGACCAAGCGGCCGGATGCGCCCCGGCGGCGTCGCCGGCCGTCGTACCGGAGCTCTCGTCCATCAGCCAATGACCGTCGCGCCGGGCCACCTGCTGGATCTCGCCCGGCAGCAACACCCGGCTGTGCACCTGCAGCTGGTCCAGATCACCCGGCCAGTACTCGCCGTACGTGCCGTTGACCTTCGACCGCCCGATCTGGAACGAGCCGGCCGCGTTCCACGGTGTCGTGTACGCCGTGGTCGCCTCGAGAACGCCGTTGACGTAAAGGCGGATCTGGGCGTTCGGTGCGTCGTACACGCCGGTCAGGTGCACCCACCTGCCGTCCGCCGCAGGCACTGTGGTGGAGGTCGCCCTGGTGTACGTCGGCGAGGCGACGTCGGCCGAGGTTCGGCTGAAGATCCACCGCTTGGCGGAGCTCGAGTAGGACAACGTGAAGGCGCCGGCCTGGGACCCGACCTGGGTGGCCACCACCGCGTTGTGCGAGATGTCGGTCAGTCGCACCCAGCTCGACACGGACAACGAGTTCAGCGTGTTGACCACCGCCCCGGTCGTCGCGGCGTACCCGGTCGTGCCGTTGAGCGTCAGGGCACCGCCTTGCCGGCCGTCGCCCCAGGACGCGCCGCCACCCAGGGTGGCGTTGTGCTTGACCGGCGCGGAGTCGACCGCCACGGTGCCGTCACCGGTCTCATCCAGTTTCCAGTCCCCGACCGGTCCGGGGGCCGCGCCGGCGTAGAACACTGCCGTCACCACCGCAGAACGGTTGCCTCCGGCATCGACCGAGCGGACGTGCAGCCAGTTCACGTACCGATCCGGTACGACGGAGATCGCCGCCTCGCCACCTGGCTGCGACGGCGTCGCGGTCAGGTTCAGCGTTGTCGACGTACCGTTCAAGGTGTACTCGTACTTGACCACGTCGGACTCGCCGTTCGCGCCGAACGTGACCGGCAGGCTCGTCCCCATCACCGCGTTGCCGGTCCCGTTGTCCGGGAACCCCGACGACACCGCCGTGGGTGCCTCCGGCGCTGCGTCATCCACGGCGAACTCGCACCATGGGCTCCACGCGCTGACGTCGATACCGTCCTCGGCCCGTACCCGCCACTTGCCGACCGCACCGTTGCCGAAGGCACCCGACGGAACCGAGGTTGCCACGACCGTCGGTGTCGCGCCCGCGACGACCGGTGAGACGTATTCCCCGGCAGGCGCCGTACCGTCGGCCGTCCACCACTCGAAGCGCGCCTGGACCGAGTTGTCGACGTCGTGGAGAGTCGCCCGGAGCGTCGGCGTCACCGTGGACACGACCAGCCGATCGGCACCCGTCACACAGGACGCCGAGCCTTCGGTGGTGAGGTTCGCCGGGGTGTCGGGAATCGTGTTGTAGTCGATGGTGATGCTCGGGTTGTTGGCGAACTTCCGCCACGAGTGCGCATCGTTCTTGCTCTCGGCCGCCGTCGACGAGCGAAGTCCCTGCGTGACGTTGGACCAACCGTTGGCCGCGGCGTTCGTGATCTGGCTGGTGACGTTGAACTCGACCCCGCCGGCCGGGCAACTCGACGACGAGAAGCCCTTCGCGAAGCTCTTCTTCTCCATCTGGTACGCCCACGTCGGCTGGTTCTTCCAGGTCGTCGCCGAGGAGATCGGATTGGTCGCCCACACCTGCACCTCGCGCACCGTGCAGGACCACGACCAGGTCGAGATCGTCTGCAGCGTGGCCTTGAGGATGTGCTTGTACTTCACGCCGCTGGTGTCGAACTGGAAGAACGACCGGGTGCGCTTCTGGTCCTCGCCGTCGTAGCCGACCCGGGCGACCTTCTCCGACGTTCCGAGGTTCGCGCCGTTGTAGAACGACGTGGTCGGGTAGTTGCTCCACACCTGGGTCCAGGCCTGCTTGACGCCGGACCACGACGGGTCGATGTAGACCGGGAACCGGGTGGTCTTGGCGGTCAGGAACGCCCGATTCGGCACGAGGGACAGCTGATCCCCGGCGACCCGGGCACCGACTGCCTTGACCTGGCCACCCGGCTGTACGGCTGACCCTTGACCGGAGGAGTCCCACATGTACGGCGCGGGTCCGCTGAACACGACGTCGCCAGCCGGATCCGTCGCGGTCAGGCCGGCCGCCGTGGAGCGAACCGTCAAACCCTTGGCTGTCAGGCGATACGGTAGCGAAGCGAGTGCCGGGTTCGCCGCAGCTGCCGCGTTCTTGACGACCAGGATCTGCGACAGACCGGCCGTCGAGGCAGTCAGGACGAGGTCGACACCGGGCAAGACCTCGCGGTAGGTCGCGGTCTCGCCGGACAACTCCGGCTGGGGGAGTCGGCCCGGCCAGCCGACAGCCAGCTCACGGCCGTCCCGGCGAAGCCGCACCAGCGGCATCTCGCCACCCCCGGAGAACGCCAGCTCGAGTGGACCGGCGATCGGCGCCACCGTTCCGTCGGCTCTGGCCCGCAACGTCATGTCCACCGGCACCCACCCGGACGACGCGTGGACCCGCACCGGCAACGCCGACTCGTGCCTGGTGTAGGAACCGTCCGGATTGGCGAACACCTGCCCGGTCTCGGTGGTCAGCGCGCCCACCTCGACCTTGCGTCCTGTCCTGGCGGCGACATCCTGCGCCTGTGCTTCGCCCAGCACCGCTTCATCTGACAGCGTTGCGGAAGCAGCCGGCGTCGACGTGACGACGACCAGGAGAGCTCCGAGGAAGGCGAGGACACAGCTCATCGCCACCGACAACGAACCGGCCTGACGCAGCCGTTGCAGAACTCCGACAACACAACTGCGACGAGACAGAGTGGGTTTGCCCAACATGACGGCCTCCACGGCGACGAAGGAAGATCTGAGTCCTCCATGCCAAGGAACACGGTCCAGCACTGGCGCGTCCACGAGGCCCCCGCGATCCTGCGCGTATCGACAACAGCCATGCGCGTGTCGACCCGGGGGGTCGGTGGCAGGATGACGTCGTGCGGATACTGATCGCGGAGGACGACGACAGCGTCGGTGAGGCGCTGATCGACGTACTCGGCGCGCATGGTCACCAACCACAGCGGGTCTCCAGAGGTGCCGACGTACTTCTTCGGCACAGCTCGGCCGATGTCGTGCTGCTGGACCTCGGCCTGCCTGACGGCGATGGGCTGGATGTGCTGCGGAAGCTGCGCCAGGTCAGCGAGGTACCGCTGCTGGTCGTCACCGCGCGCGGCGACGAGCGGTCGGTGGTGCGCGGCCTGCGGCTCGGCGCGGACGACTATCTGGTGAAGCCCGTGCGGTTGGGCGAGCTCCTGGCCCGGATCGACGTGGTGGTCACCCGTCGCGCCCGGAGCTCACTGGCGGCCGGGGTGGTCGAGGTGGGTGACGTCGTGATCGACCTGACCGCTCGGCGGGTCCGGGTCAGCGAGCGGGAGGTCACGTTGACTCCGAAGGAGTTCGACCTGCTCGGGGCGCTCGCCCGCCGAGCAGGTGCCGCGGTGAGCCGCGCGGTGATCCTCGACGAGTTGTGGGGCGACGCCTTCCTGGCGAGCTCGCGGGCGCTCGACGTCCACCTTGCCCAGCTCCGCGTCAAACTCGACAGGCCCGGGCTGATCACCACCATCCGCGGTTTCGGATACCGACTCGGCTCATGAGGACGCGAGTTCTGATCGTGCTGACGATCTTCTCTCTCGTTGCAGTTGCCGGGCTGGTTCTGCCGCTCCTCGCGACCACCTCTCAGACCCGCACCCAGGCACTGCTGCTTAGCCGCGTCGCAACGCTTGACCGGCTCGCCGCCCTGGCCAGGGAGATGCGGGATGCCGGTGACCTGGCCACCGTGCAGGCGGAAGCATCCCGGATGACCGAGGTGTACGGCGAAGACCTGCTGCTGGTGGGCCCGAGCGGACAACCTGTCCTGTCCACCGGTTCGTTGGACCTCAACGATCCGGGTGTGCGAGAGACCCTGGCATCCGCGTCGCGGAACCTTGCGCGGACGACCCTCGACCCGGTTCGGCCGTGGAGCGAGCCACAGCATCTGCTGGCCCGTCCCGTCGGGACACCCCACGATTTGGCCGGCGCGGTCGTGCTGCGCGTCGACGCCGGCCGGGCGATCTCCGCCGTACGTCGCGATTGGGCGCTGATCGTGACCGGGGCGATCGCCGTCGCGCTGCTCCTCCTCGAGCTGGCGATCCTGCTGACCCGCTGGGTGGTCCGTCCGGTACGGCGGCTCGAGGAGGCCGTCGTCGGTCTCGCCGAGACACCGACGAAAGGCCCGGCTGTGATGCTGTCCGGCCCACCGGAGCTGCGCAATCTGACCCGATCGTTCGCGGACATGGCGGCCACGGTCACCCGGTCCCTGGAGATGCAGCGCCGGATGGTGGCCGACTCATCGCACCAGCTGCGGAACCCGCTAGCGGCCGTCCGCCTCCGGCTCGACGCCCTGGCCTCGGAGCTCCGCGATCCGTCCAGCCCGCGGTTCGCAGGTATCCAGCAGGACCTCGATCGGCTCGAAGCGCTGCTCAACGATCTGCTCAGACTTGCCGAGGCCGAGAGCTGGAGCCCGGATGCCATCGCCGGTCAGTCGGTGGTGTCCGAGGTACTGCCCGGTGAAGTGGGAGCGTGGCGGCTGCTCGCCGCCGAGAACGGCGTCGACCTGGCAGCCGAGCTCGCCGTCGTACCGCCGGTGGCAGTCAGCGAAACCGACCTACGACAGATCGTCGGCGCTCTCGTCGACAATGCGATCAAGTACGCCGGCGAAGGAGCACGGGTGATCGTGCGGATCGAGCAGTCGGGTGCGGACGGCGTACGGCTGAGTGTCGTCGACGACGGGCCAGGGCTTCCCGCGGAGCAACGCGAGTTGGCATCGCAGCGCTTCTGGCGCGCCGACCAGCATCAATCGTCACAAGGCAGTGGTCTCGGTCTGGCGATCGTCGACCAACTGGTAAGCACCGCTGGCGGAACGCTCACGATCGAGGCGGCGACGCCACACGGCCTGGCGGTTCACATCGACCTGCGGACGGCGACATGAGCGGCTTGTCCCGGCGAGCCCTGCTGGCTGCCGGGCTGGCGTCGTTCGCAGGTGGTTGCAGCTCCGACCGACCATTCGTGGACCGGCTGGTGGTGGCCGGCGGTGAGCGTGGCGGCTTCTACCTGGAGTTCGCCAACCTCCTCGCCACCCAGCTGAGGGCTGCCAAGGTCGCCCGAACCGTCGAGGTGCGATCGACCGAGGGCAGCCTGCAGAACCTCGACCTCCTGCGTCTCAAGCAAGCAGACCTGGCAATCTGCCTCGCCGACGCCGCGGCGCAGTCCCGCGAGGTTGTCGCCCTCGGCAGGGTGTACGAGAACTACTTGCAGTGCGTGGTTCGCGCGGCCGGACCCGTCCGCCAATTACCTGACCTCGCCGGCAAGCGGATCTCCGCCGGCCCACCAGGCGCCGGCGCCGCCCTCACCACGAACCGCCTCCTCACCGCAGCCGGCATGCACGCCGACCGTGCCCCAGTAGTCGCCAACCTCCATCTTTCGGACGCCACTGACGCGCTCGCCACCGGACGAATCGACGCGATGTTCTGGTCCGGCGGCGTACCGACCCGGCGACTGTCAGACCTCTCCGCTCAGGTGCCCATCCGCCTGCTGCCTCTCGCCCCCTGGCTGTCCGCGCTGCGCTCGGCCTACAGCGTGGTCTACCAAAGGGCGCAGATCCCCGCCGGCACCTACAGCGGCGTCGAACAGGTCAGCACGATCGGCGTACCGAACTTCCTGATCTGCCGCCCCGAAGTCCCAGCTGCGGTCGCCTCGAAAATCGTCGACGTACTCGTCAACCATGCAGCCGGTCTGGTGCCGGCCGCCGCGGTCGGCGCCCACTACCTCGACCCGAACTCACTCATCGGCACCAGCCCCCTAAACCTCCACCCAGGCGCCGCCGCCCGCTACCGCACCCTCCACGGCTGAGGCGGTCAGTCGAGAGTTGGTGCTCACCGGCTCCAGATGGCGTGTTCGTAGACCGATCGGTGAGTGTCCGGCGGCCGTGGCTTGGCGGGTTGGTGATGGGCCTGGTCTTCGAAGTACAGGTCTCGGCTCAGGGCGTCGACCAGTCGGGGGATCCCGGTCGCCAGGCTCTGTGCGTCTCCCGCGGGAATTCCGAAGCTGAGACTGGTCGCCGCGGAGAAGACATGGATTCGTCCGACGAAGCTGGCCGCCTTCTTCGCGACGAGTTCGTAGCCAGGACCGAGGTAGGGGAAGCAGGCCAGATTCTCATGGGCGAGCTCGGCAGGTGGTTCGTACCGGTCTCGCCACAAGGCGATGTGCGGGGCGATGTCGGCCAGTTCGGGCCGGGTCCGTGGATCGTACTGATATCCCGTCCCGGCAAGAACGAAGTCGAAGACGTGTGAGCCGTCGGCCGCGTCGACGCGGACCTTGCCGCCGTCGGCTCGCGCGTCCCGCCACGGTGCCGAGAGATGGACACGAAACCCGGGAAAGGCCACGGCTCGCGTCAAGGACTCCAGCGTGCAACTGCGTCCAGCGCGAGCTGCCAGGACCTGGGCTCTCCACCGATCGGCGTCGTCGCGCCGATGAAAGTTCTCCTTGGCGCCGACGTTCCGCCCGATGTTGAGGCTCGGCTCCTGAACGAGAAGCTCGGACCTGCGGGTGAACACATGCGCCTCCTGCGCACCGGCCTCCAGCGCCACGGCCGCAGCATCCAGCGCCGAGGAACCAGCACCCAGTACGGCGACGCTCCGTCCGGCGAGCTGTCCGAAGTCGATGCGATCGCCCGTGTGAGCGGCCAGGTGCGAGGGAAGCGCGCGGAAGTACGGCGGCAGAGCGGGGCCCCCGGTGCCCTCGACACCCGTGGCCAGCACCAGCTTCCGAGTCGTCTCGACCCGTTCGTCCACGTGGCCGTCGGTACCGGTCACCGCAAGCCGGAGCACAAGGTGGTCCGAGCCCGGGACGACGCCGACCAATCGCGTGTCGTGGCGAACGGGAACGTCGACGACGGATCCGAACCAGGCGACGTACTGCGCCCAGACGGTCCGGGGAATGTTCTCGACGACGTCGTATGCGGCCTGGCCATGAAGACCCTCGTACCAAGCCCGGAAGCTCAATTCCGAGTGTCCGAATTCCGGCTGCGGCCAGCTCTTCGGAGTGCGCAACGTGTGCATCCGTGCGGTGCTCATCCAGCTACCCGCCTCGCCAGGAGCCGCCGCGTCGACGACAGCAGCACGGCCGATCCCAGCCCGCCGCAATGCGAATCCGATCCCAAGCCCGGCCTGCCCCGCACCAACGACGACCACGTCGTGATCGGCGGAAGTACGACGTACCCAGTTATCAGGATCAGGCCCGAAACGGCGCATCGCGTGCACTCACACACCTCCCCAACAGCTGTCCCGTCACTAAGCCCGACCACTCTGCCACGCCCCGGGCCGACAGATCCCTTCGGGCTGGGCCGAAAGCGGTCGCCGGGCGCCGAGCGGGAATCGAGGCTGGGCGGATGAGAAAACTCATCGTTCTTGCAGTCCTGGCGATCACGTCGACCACCTCGACGGCGGCGGCCGCGCGCCCCTGGCACGAGCCGCATCGCCCATCGACGTACGTCGTGTCGGAGACGCCAGGTGATACGCCCGAGGGGATCGAGGTCACGCGCGACGGCACCATCTACGTCACGAGTGTCGGGACCGGCGCCGTCTATCGCGGTTCGGCGCGGAGCGCCCGGCTCCAGCTGTTTCTGCCGCCTGGGTCCGACGGCCGCACCCAGGCGACCGGCATACACGTGGATCGCTGGGGCCGGATCCTCGTCGCCGGCGCGAGCACCGGGCGGCTCTTCCAGTACGACGCCCGCGGCCGGCTGCTCGCGTCACGATCGGCAGCCGCAGGCTCGTTCCTGAACGACTTCGCCTTCACCAAGGACGCCGTCTACGTCACCGATTCGGCGCACAACCAGATCTGGCGAGCGCCGCTCACCCGGCACGGGCTGGGCGAGCTCGAACCGTGGATCACGCGTGACCAGATCTCTCCGAAGCCGTACTTCCTCAACGGCATCGTCAGCACTCCCGACGGCCGCACCTTGCTCGTCGGCGAACAAGGTCAGGACCTCACCTATCGCGTGGACATCGCCTCGCGCGTGGTGCGGCCGGTCGAGGCCGACGGGGTTCTCTCGGGCGACGGTTACCTGCTCGAGGGACATCACTTGTACGTCGTCCACAACGCAGGCAACGGCCGCTATGTCACCAGGCTGGCCCGGCTCGATCGCACGTGGTCCAAGGCCACGATCCTCGCCGATTCGGCACCGGGCGCCGCCGGAACGACCCCGACCACGATCGCGCGGGATCGCGGCCGCCTGCTCTGGGTGAACAGCCAACTCGACCATGCCCCAGGGACTCCGCCGTACACCGTTTCCGTCGTACCGGGTCTGAACTAGCAGTCCATGCCGAGCAGCTGAACAGCGATGGGGGTGAGCGAGTGGTGGGCAGTGCCCCGTGATCGGTCGGTGGTCAGCAGACCGGCGGTGCGCAGAACGCGGGCATGCTCGGACGCAGAGGCGATGGAGATGTTGAGCCGGCGGGCCAACTGGCCGGTGCCGGCGGGGGCGGCGAGGGTTCGCAGGACAGCAGCGCGGGTGCGTCCAAGGAGTTCGGCCAGGGCATCGGCCGAATCCCGCTCGTCCGAATCCACCGCGGGCAGGGCGACAGCTGGGTAGACGAGCAGTGGAACCACTGCGGGCTCGTCGAAGATCAGGCACTCCGAGACGAAAGGTGACGGACAGAGCCTCAGGCCTCGGCCGGCCAGCTTCACGTCGTACTCGAATGGCATCGAGAAGCTGAGGAGGCCGTCCTGCCAGGCGACCTTCGGATGCAGAGTCGCAAGCAGCTCTTCGCTACCGCCGGTGAGGACCGTCCGCGAGCGAATGGCCAGGTCGGCCGCGTGAGCGCGCCCCAGGTCGATCGCGGACGGTCCGACCACGAGCCGGTGGAACTCACGGACGGCGCCGCCCAGCGCTCGACGCGCATCAGCCTGGCCACGCAGCAGCGCCCGCAGAAAAGGATGAATCTCAGCCGGCAGGTGCGGTGCGAGCTCGGCGCGCATCAAGTCTGCCGGGGTCTCCAGCAGACACTCGATCGCTGATTCCAGCCCGGCCCTGTCCACCTGCGGTGTGAGGAAGCCCGGAAACTGCCCGGTCGGCGAGATCAGCTTGAACAGCGGCCCCATCGCCGGCCGAACCCGGCTCGCGGCCACCCGCCGCCACCGCCGAGCCGTGGCGGATGTCTGACCAGCACCGAGCGCACGAGCGGCCAGCGCCGCCTGCCGAAGCGGCTCGGGTTCGGGGAGGAAGGTCACCCGCCCAACGTCCGCCGCGGTGAAGTGGATCCGGATCACGGCCTGATTCTCACGGCTCGACCACGTCCACACCACCCTCCACCCACCAGCTGAAAGCGATTTGAAAGCCGGTGGGCGCAAAGTGTTCCGGCGATCAAATGTCAGTGTCCGGGAGGGCGCCGTGCTACGCATTCATTTCACGCCGCGTGACCTGACGCGAACCACGGTATCCGCAAAGCCCGCCCCGCTGTGGGAGGTCCTGCTCAGCCTGCAGATGCTGCAGCAACAGGAAGGCCGACTCGTCTTCGGGGACTGGCGTCGACATGTCCGGGCCCGGGTGGCGCCGGACCAGCTGCGGCTGCTGCTGGAACTGACACCGCCCAAGGGCTACTCCCCGAACTTCCTCACGCCTGCCGAAGCGGCCCCTGACTTCGAGCGCGCGCTCTCGTCATCGTGGAGCCGCGAGCTCGCGCAAGGCGACCGCCACTCGATGCGCAAGCTCGGCCGAGCCATCCGGACCTACCACGACACCGCGATCGCGCCGTACTGGAAGTCGATCGGCACTCACGTGTCAGCCGACCATGCCCATCGCGGTGAGGCATTGGCCCGGCACGGGGTGGAGCGGTTGCTGTCGACTCTGCACCCCCGGGTTCGCTGGGCCGACCCCGTACTGCAGGTCCTCGACATGGACGACCGCGATTTCTACCTCGACGGGAGCGGCATCGAGTTGCAGCCGTCGGCGTTCTGCTGGCGGGTGCCGATCAAGCTCGCCGACCCGGGGCTGAAGCCGATCCTGGTGTACCCGATCAATCATGCTCCGGGGATGCTGCGGCAGGCATCGGCGGAGCCGAACGACCACGGGGATGCTCTCGGCGCCCTGCTCGGCTCCACCCGGGCGGCCGCCCTGGAAGCCGCGGTGAACGGTTGCTCCACGAACGAGCTGGCCAGGCTCTGCAAGGTCTCCGCCGGGGCGGCGAGCCAGCAAGCGCACATCCTGCGCGAAGCCGGCCTCATCACCACGCGCCGGGTGGGCGCGACAGTCCGCCACGAAGTGACCCAGCTCGGCATCTGGCTGCTCGCGGGTCACGGCGCCGATCGCGAGGACTGAACGGGTGGACCGCACGACGCGGCCCACCCGTCCGGATCATGCTGGTGTCAGCAGCCGTTGTAGGTGTGGCACCATTCGTTTTGCTGCTGCGTCTTCTCGCTGAAGTCCTTCGCGCGCTTCGCCTCCGCCGGAGTTGTCGTGGACATGTCCCAGATCCAGTCGAAGAGGTCGCTGGCGCCCTTGCCACCGGCTGCTCCACACACCCATGGTGCGGCCCCGCCGGTGACCGGCGCCGCTGGAGCACAGGCGGCCGCGCCACCTGCGGCGCCACCGGCCGTACCGAAGGCCTTCAGCCATTCGAACCAGCCCGGCTGCTCCGGATCCTCGTCGCTCAGTTCCTCGTCGCCGTCCGGGCCTCCCATGCTCAGCAGTTTGCCGCCGCCGAGCGCGAGTACGTCGCTGCCGTTCTTTCCTTGGTTGTTGACTCCGCGCTGGCTCGCGTACCAGCGGGCGACGGTCTGGGCCACTTGCCGGGCCGCGTCGGCCAGGATGTCGGTCGACTTCTTCAGGAGCGCGTCGAGCTGTTTCGACTCGGCGTCACCGACCCAGCGTTTGAGCTTCCTGGTCACCCGTTCCTGGACCTTGACCAGTTCCTTGATGGTTCGGTGGATCTTGATCATCCGCTTGATCTCGACCGTGATCCAGTACCCCAGGATCTGCGCCAGCGCGTGCAGACCGACCGCTTTCAGGACGCTCTGCGCGGCCGAGAGCACCCGGACGAACACCCGCTTGCGTTCGAGGATCTGCTTCTGCTCGACGATGCGCTTGTAGACCGTCTTGATCACGGTGCGCATCATCGTCACCGTCTCGGTCACATACCGCCGGCCATCCGGGTCACTGAAGCTCACCGGGCTGTTGTTGCCGTAGGCATAGGCGTTCAGCTGCTGCGGATCCTCGACATCGGTGACCGGGTCCACCGAGATGAATCTGCCGAGCTTCGGGTCGTAGGCGCGAGCGCCCAGCTGGACCAATCCGGTCGACACGTCCTGCAGACCACCGACGAAGCCGCGCTGGCCCGGCCAGGTAGGCGTCGCCCCGCGGAGTTCGCCGTACGGCGTCATCCGGCGTCGCTGGACCGCCAGACTGTCCGCGTCGACCGAGACGTTCATCGTCCCGTGGTGGTCGCTGCTGACCCAGGTGAGCTTGGTCGCGCCGGTGCGGATCGCCACCTTCTGGCCGCCCAAGGAGTAGTACCGGGTACCCACCAGCGATCCGTCGGGCTTCAGGAGAAGCTCCGTGTCACCGAGCGACAGGGTCGTGCCACTGGCGTCCTTGCGGAGCAGTTGGGTGCCGTTGGCGTCGTAGATGTTCTTGGTTGTCCTGCCCGTTCCGGCGACGGTGTCCAGCTTGCCGTCTCCGGTCCAGGTGAGGCTGTCGGCCGTGCCGTCCTGGGTCCGGGTCTTCAGGTTGCCGGCCGCGTCGTAGGTGTACTGGTCGACCTTGTTCACGCCCGGGCCAGTAGTGGTCACCTTCTGAACGGCATGGGGCCGCGCCTGGCCGGCCGCCGGGTATTCGTAGGTGCTGACGGTTTCGCCCGCGGGTGTCGTCCGCTTCTCGGTCTTCCGGTTGCCGGTCACGTCGAAGGTCCAGCTGTGCCAGTACGGCGCCGGACCACCCAGTGTGGCCTGGCTGGGTGCTGCGTCACAGTTGCCACCGGCCGGGGTCCAGGCCTGCGTCAGCCGCCGGTAGTAGTCGTAGTCGAAGCACTGTCTGTCCGCTACCGCTTGGGTGGTCGGGGTGTCGGTCACCTCGGTGATGTTGCCGGCGGCGTCGTAGGAGTACTGCACATTCGACTCGAGCCCGTTCGGGGTGACCATGCCCGCACCCTTCAGCTGGTGCGTTCCCTCCTCGAAGTCGAACAGCTGCTCGGCCCAGTTGGCGCCGCGCTCCATCTTGATCCGGCTGGTCTCGCCGTACGGCGTGTAGTCGGTCTCCGTGACGTAGCGGTCCGCGCCGGTCAACGTGATCGGCCTACTGCGCTTGTCGTACTCGTAGGTGAGCGTCTCGGTCGGCAGACCACCGACAGCCGGCACGGTGAAGGTCTTGGGTTGGCCGTCCTCGGTGTAGGTCCTGGTCGTGCTGTAGGTCCCGGCGAGGTTGCCTTCGGTGGCCGGAAGGACGATTTGCTGGCCGGTGGGCCGCCCTGCCTCGTCGTACCCGGTGTACTGCAGCCGGTAGGGCTGCCCGTTCACGTAGCGGGTCGCGCTGGTCAGCGAGCCCACCTTGATCGTGTCGTACGTCCATTCGTTCAGTAGCGTGCCGTCGACGGTGGTGGTCTTGGGCCGTCCCACCGCGTCGTAGGTGTACGTCTGCGTTACACCGCGGGCGTCCTTCGACGTCTGGAGCTGGTCGAGCTCGTTGTAGGTGTAAGTGGTGAGGCCCTGGTCGGGTGTCTGGTCGCTGACCTTGCGGCCGCGGACGTCGTACGTATATCTCCAGATGTTGCCGGCCGGGTCCGTCACCGAGGCCAGCTGACCCGCCGGGTGATAGGTGTACGACGTCTTGTCGGGGACGCCGGTCGCCGTGCTGCCGTGATAGCTGCGCAGCTCGATGAGACGGCCCTGGATATCGGTGACCCGGGTGGTCGCCTGCTCACCGGCCGGTGGCTCGATCGTCTCGACCCCGGTCGCGTTGTCGTGCTTGCGATTCCACAGCTGCTGCCCGACCGACTGGAACGTCTCGGTCTTCGCGCGGCCGAGGGCGTCGTACGTGGTCAGCTTCTGGGCCGGCAGCGATTTCTCGTCCACCGGCTTGACGATCTCCAGGCCGAGCGGGGCGTCGTTGTAGTACGGGCCGTTCTGCTTCACCTCCCGGCCCTGCGAGTCGTAGATGTAGTCCGTGACCACTCGGCCGAACCCGTCGGCGGATTCCTCCTGGGTCTGCCGGCGACGCATCAGGCCGTCGCTGAACTCACGCTTGACCTCGACCCTGCCGTCCGAGCGCAGCGAGGTGCTGGTCACCATCCCGGCCTTGCCCTGGCCGTCGTGGTACTCGTTCTTCTGGTTCGGCACGCTGGTGGTGTTCCCGGCCAGCCAGGTCTCGGTGACCCGCCCGAGCGCGTCCCGTTTGGTGGCCGACCGGCGACCGGCCGGGTCGATCACGACGGTCTCTTCACCCCACGCCGGTTCCAGCTCGGTGGTCGAGGTCTGCCCGTTCGGCTGCGTGGTCTTCGTCTTGGTCAGTGGCCCGCCGGCCGTCGGGGTGTACTCGACATTCGTCAGGTTGCTCTTGGCATCGGTGCTGGACCTGACCCGGCCGAAGACGTCGTACGTCGACGTGCTCGTCGTCTGGTAGATCTCCTTGCCGGCGGTGTCGAAACCGGCGAGCCGCTGCGTCGCGACCTTCGCCCCGGTGTTCGCGTCGTAGCCGGTCTTCTCGTCGGCGAGGACGTTGTCCTTCGTCCACGGCTTGTCACAGCTCACGTTCACTGTCTGCTCGCGGGCCGGCAGTTCCTTGATCCCTCGGGCGAGGTTGCTGAACCACTCGTACCGGACGCAGACGTCGTCGTTCGGGTTCGCCAGGTCCCGGCGATCGGTCTTGGCCACCAACCGGCCGCTGACCGGATCGAAGGTGTTGGCGGAGGCGCTCTTGCGCCAGCCGGCGCCGACCGCTTCGTCCTGAGCGACGGCCTGCTCGTCGACCTGGTTGGCCGTGGTCGTTCCCCACGGTTTCACCCGCGTCGCGCGGGCGGGCGACACCCAGTGGTCGGTGATCGATCGCTCCACCAGGGTGGTGCCTTCGTACGTCGCCTGCTCCCGCAGCTTGCCGGACAGGGCGTTGACGTCATCGGTTTTCACGCCGGTGGAGTCGGTGACCTGGACGTCCTTCGTTCCGCCGGCTTGCAGCTTGTCGCCGTCCATGCCGCGGTAGTAGGTGTTGACCTTCACCTGCTGCGGACCGTCGACGCCGTTGCCGGTGATGACCTTGACCTTCTCGTACCCGCGCCACTGCGACCAGGTCTTCTTGCCGATCTCGACCAGGCCGTCCTCGTCGTCGTAGCGCCAGGCCGGTGGGGTCAGGTATTCCAGTGTCGTGACCGTTCCGGTCGTACCGCCGACCAGGTCGCTCTCGGTCACCTGGTTCACCACGTACTTGTGGAACCAGTCCTCACGCTCCGCCTGGTTCTGCGGCGTCCACTTGATCGGTTGGCAGCGCTTGGTGTTCTGGTCCGGCGCCGGAACATTGCCCGGCAGACTGCAGTCGGGTGGCAGGTAGCCGACCGCGATCTGCCCACCGGTGCCGTAGGTGATGGTCTGCATGCGGGGCCAGTTCAGCTTCGGTTGCCCGGCAGAGCCGGAATCCAGCAACCGGTTCGGCATCATCACCGCGCTGAAGGTCGTCTCGGGCAAGGTGGTCTGTCCGGCCACCAGACCGACGTTGGTGACGCCGTCCAGCCAGAGCATCGGCGATCGGCCTTCGTCCTGAGGGTCCAGGTAGACGTGCCGGAACGACCAGGTGCTGACCGGCGCGAAGGCGGTGCCGCGCCAGACCTGCGTGGTCACCTTGGCCAGCCGCTTCTTGGTCCAGAACGACGGATAGAACTTGTTGTCGCAGTTCGTGGTGCTGGTGCACTCGAGATCGAGCGGGGTGTCGGGGTAGTCCGAGGCGACACAGCCCGACGGCTTCAGGCAGCGCTCGGCGGTGGTGAACTCCACAGCCGCCACCTTGGCGGCGTTGTCGAAGACCTGGCCGTCGCGCTGACCGTACTCGATCCGCCGGATGTTCCCGGCCCGGGTGTACTGGCTGACCGAGGTCGCCGTACCGGCTCGGGCGTAGTTGTTCTTCTCGACGTCGTAGAACAGGCTCATGGTGTTGCCGAACGCATCGACCACGTAGTCGAGGTTCCATCGATACGCCTGCTGGCAGTGGGAGGCGGCAAAGGCCGTCTGGTGACACGGCTCGCTCGCGTGGTTGCCGAAGACGGGCAGGGTCCAGACCGAGTTCGTGTCCTGTGCGGCAGTGGTTGCGCCAGGCAACTTGTTCTTACCGAAGTAGAACTTGGTGCCGGCCTTGTCCGTCAGTAGCCAGTACTCTCCCTTCGCGCCCGCACCGCTGTCCGGGCCGAGGTCGCCGTTGTCGGCGCCGGTAAGCCGTTCCACGGTGACGCCGTCGTCGGACCGCGACTTCCACACGCCGGTCTGGTCGTCGAGGACCAGCTCGCCGCCGGCGCCGTTCAGGCTGAAGGTCGCGTTGTCGGTCGCCCAGCAGTAGTCGCCGACCGCGGTGGTGCCGTTGTTGCCGGTCTGTTCCGACTTCACCCCGCAGGAGGCGTACCGGCGCTCGATCGAACCACCGGGTGCGAGGTCGAAGCCCGCGCCGGCCCAGGACGACTGACTGTTGCCCGCGGTCGTGCGGCCGTCGACACTGCCTGAGGAGTACGCCAGCGAGACCTCCGCCTTGGGGCCGATGAGACTCGGCGGAACCTGCATCGGATACGCCCAGGAGAAGTCACCGGACGACCCGCCGACCTGCCAGGTCGCCGTCGGACTCAGGGAGGTGGTGGTGCTGTCGCCGGACGGACCGGACGGCGCGGCCTGCAAGGCGAACGTGGTGAACTCCGCTCCCACCGGAACGTCGGCCGACACCTCGGCGGAGCCGTCGTTCCGAGTCGGCAGCGGGACTGCCGCGCAGCTGGGCTTGCCCGGCGTCGTCGCCGCACAGGCAGGCACCGACGCCAGCCGCAGACGAGTACTCCAATCCCCACCGAAAGCCTGCTTGAAGCTGCTGTAGTCCAGCCGCAAGGAAACAACGCCGGGCGTTCGGAGGCCATCGGCGCGCCGCAATCTCAACCGCACCTCGTCGCCCACTCGGCCGGTCAACTCGACCGCCACCTTCGCCGGTACGACGCCGGGTGCGGTCACCGCCGGGTTCCTGAGGCCGCCTTGCGACCCGGGCCGGCCGATCCGGACCGGCAGCACGCCGGCCCGGGCGGCCGGGCCAGGACCGGCCTGCTGAGCTTGTCCGCTGAGTACGGCGCCCCAGGTGTTCTGCTCGCTGACAGGCTGAGCAGGCGGCATGCTCACCTCGGCCGTGCCGGCCTTCGGCCAGACTGGCGCCGGGATGCTGGTCACCGTTCTCTCCGCGTCGCGATCCGCTGTTCCCCGTTTGGCCGCGACTCCCTGGACGGGCAGCGGCCGGTCCTTACGGGCCTGCCAGCCTGCCTTCGGATCCTGCTTGGTGGGCCGGTCGACCGCGGCGGACATGCCCGGCGTACTCACGAGCAGGCTGATCACCACGACGCACGCCAGCGTGGCTCTGGGCAGATGTCGTCGACGTTGGGGCATGGAAATACCTCCTGGGACGGAAATGGTCTCCACTGAATCGGTTCAATGGTCATTTCCGCAATACTTTTAGCCGACGTCGAAACGAGTAACTCGTCGATCGCGAGTATTTCGCGAGAAATTTAGCGCAGACCAAAATGCTTCTCGGTCCGTCGCGGAACTGCCAGCATGTCTGCGATCCCATCCACCCGGCGGTGACGGAGACTGCTATGCGACAGGCCAGAACTGCCCACCTGCTGGCGATCTCCGCCATCCTTGCCCTGCTGCCACCGAGCCTGGCCGTGGCGCGCACGCCGACTACCGCCACGGGCCACGCCGGACCGGCCGCGGTCGTCCGGGCTGATCCAGCCGATGGGCCGGCGGCCCAGGCGAAACACACCGGAAAAAGCGTCGAATTGACCGGGTCCACGACTGAGACCCGGCAGGTCTTCGTCAATCCCGACGGAAATCACACCCTGATTGAGAATGCACGCCCGGTCCGCGTGCGCACCGCGAAGGGCTGGACTCCGGTCGATCACACCCTTCGCTTCGGCGCCGGCGGTTCGGTCCGTCCGGCCGCGGCCGGGACCGGTTTGGTCCTGTCGGGCGGTGGCCCTGGCTCGGGCCTGGTCTCGATCGGCAAGAGCGGGGCCCGGTTGCGAATGAGCTGGCCCGCCCCGCTGCCGAAACCGGTCCTGCACGGCGACACGGCGACGTACCAGGACGTCTTTCCCGGCGTCGACCTGCAGTTGCGGTCGGAGCCCGCCGGGTTCGCGCAGGTTCTGGTGGTCAAGAACCGGACCGCCGCCCTCAACCCCGCCCTGCGGAAGCTGCGATTCCCCGTGCAGGGTGACGGGTTGACGGTGTCCACCAAGCCCGACGGCACCACCGTTGCCACCGACGGCAAAGGCCGGGTGGTCTTCGCTTCCGGTCAGGCGACGATGTGGGAGGCGGGTGCCGAGACCACCCGACGGCACGCGCGGCTGCCGGTCGAGCTCGGCTCCGGAGTGCTGACGGTGGTCCCGGATCAGCGGTTGCTGACCGGCGCGGACACGAAGTTCCCGCTGTCCATCGATCCGTCCTGGGCCGGCTTCGTCGGCGACATGTGGACGCACGTCGACGAGGACCATCTCGATCAGTCGTACTGGAACTTCGACCGGGCCGAAGGCGCCAAGGTCGGCGAAGCCTACGGCGCCGACACCGACACCTACCGCTCGCTGTTCCAGCTGAGTACGGCGGGGATCGCCGGGGCGCGGGTGATCGACGCGAAGTTCAGCATCACGCTGGACCACAGCCCGAGCGGTACGGATACTCCCGTCGAGCTCTGGCAGACGCTTCCGATCAGTCGCGCGGAGGCGGTCACCTGGAGGAACACCAGCAACCACTGGCTGAAGAAGCTGGCGGTGGCCTCGGGGAGCGCCTGGACAGGGCATGAACCGGACCTCGCGATGGGGTTCCTGTCGACCGACCTGCACAACCTCGTTCAGGAGATCGCCGACCGTGGTGAGCAGACCATCACCTTGGGCCTGAAGGCGCCGAACGAGACGGACCCGATGCAGTGGAAGAAGTTCTTCGGGGGCACGGCGGCCATCGTGGTCACGTACAACAACGCGCCTCGGGTTCCGATCCGGGTGAACTTCACCTCGCCGAAGCCGTGCGGCACGGCCGTCGCCCCGGCGGTGATCAACACGGTCAACCCGCAGTTCTCGGCGGTCGCGAGCGACCCGGACGGCGACAACCTGACGAACCGGCTGGAGATCTTCCGCGCCTCCGACGGCGGCTCGGAGTACCTCCAGGACTCACCGTTGACCGGTAACGGTGCCGCCTTCAGCTGGTCGGCCGTGCCGGCCGGCGAGCTGGTCGACGGGGGCACCTACTACTTCACCGCCCGCAGCGACGACAAGGTGCCGAACGACAACCTCGAGTACGGACCCGCCAGCGCACCGTGCTACTTCCGGATCGATGCCCGGCCGCCGTCGACACCGGCCATCTCGTCGACGGACTTTCCCAACGGCGCTCCTGGCCGGCCTGCTCGTGAGGTCGGAATCATCCAGCTCACCGCGGCGGCCGTCGACACGGATGTGGCCGAGTTCGCGTACGGCTTCACCCGCGAGAAGATGACGCTGCGGATCAAGGCCCGTCCAGACGGAACGGCCAGCTTGCCTGTCACGGTTCCGTCGGGCACGCGCCGGCTCTGGGTCAGTGCGGTCGACCGGGCCGGCAATCGGAGCGTGCCGACTCAGCCGTGGCTGCTACTGGCTCAGTCGAACCCCAGCACCTTCAAGGTCCGCGGCGATGTCAACGGCGACGGCACCGCCGACGTCAATCTGGTCCTCGACCACGGCTCCGGACGGACCGGCGTCTGGAACCTGACCAGCCGCAACGGCACCTTCACGACCGGCACGATGGCCTGGGACAGCGAGAACAGCGGCGGTTTCGCGCTGTCGCGCACCAGGCCTGTGCAAGGCGACTTCACCAACGACGGCCGGGCGGACCTGGCGTTCTTCCGCGATGAGCCGGGTCGCCGGGTCGGGCTGTACCTACTGCGGTCCGACGGTGACAGGTACGACGCGCCGTCGACGCCGATCTGGACGAGTGAGACAGCCGGCTGGACGATCGTGTCTGCCCGGGTGGTCGCCGGCGACGTCGACGGCGACGAGATCTCCGACATCGTCGTCCAGCTGAACACGGGCAATCAGAACTGGCGGGTGCTCGTGTTCCCCGGGAGCAATCTCGGCGCACCGGCACAGTGGTTGCAGACTGCCGCCGGCTCGGGGGACTGGGCGCTGAGCGACGTCGTCGTGGCCGATATCGACGCGGACAAGGCCGACGATCTCGTCGTACTGAAGAAGACCGCCACCTGCCGGACCGTGATCGAGAGCTACCGATCGACCCGGACCGGGTTCGCCGCGCCGACAACGGGCTACGACGGCGACTACTGCTTCGACAAGGGTCATCCGGTGGTCGGGGATATCGATGCCGACGGCAAGGATGACGTGGTGTCGATCTACGACAACGGCGCCGGCACCGCGTTGCGGGTGTTCCGCTCGACCGGTTCTGCCTTCCAGTTGCAGGACTGGTGGACCGGGACCGGCTGGGACCCGGTCACGACGCTGCTCAAGGTCGGGGACTACGACAAGGACGGCAAGGAGGACGCTGCGCTGGTCACCTCACTCACCGGTGGCGGACGTGAGGTCTTCCAGCTGCGCTCGACCGGTACGGCGTTCAGCGCGCCGGTCCCCAGTTGGAAGGAGACCAATGTCGGGGCCAGCACGGGGCCGCGATTCGACCTGGAGGCCCGGACTTACGAGCTGGTCGCTCGGCACAGCGCGAAATGTATGGAGGTGGCCGGCGGAAGCCAGACCGATCCCGCGCCGTTCCAGCAAGGTGACTGCACGAACAAGCTGTACCAGCGCTTCCGGATCGTTCCGGTGGCCGGCACCGAGCAGTACGAGGTACAGCCGGCGCACGTGAACGGAGCCGCGATCGACGTGAAGCCGCGCTGTCTCGACGTGGGAAACCAGAGCACAGCGGACGACACACCCATCGTTCAGTGGAAGTGTGTCGGCACCGGCAATCAGCAGGTCCTGCTGGACTATGTCGAGGGCAGCAGCTACGACGCGGTCTTCCGGCTCCGCTTCGGGCACAGCGGCAAGTGCGCGGCGATCGCGGCCGCGGGCACCGCCAACGGAGCCAAGCTCATCCAGCGGCCCTGCGCCACCGGAGCCGAACAGCAGTGGGTACTCCGGGCAGCACTGAACGCTCCTCAACTGGACGGCCGGTACAAGATCCGGACGATGCGCACGATCGACTCGCCGTCGATGGACTACGTGCTCGACATCGCCGACTGTGACGCGGCGAAGGGCATCCGGATGTGGGTGTGGGTGCCGGGCAGTCCCTGCCAGCGCTGGCAGCTCAAGCCGCTCGGTGACGACGTCTACCAGATCATCGACCCGTCCACGAACAAGGCCGTCCAGGTCGAAGGCTGCTCCCGGCTAGCCGGCGGCAAACTCGTTCCCTTCGACATCGACGCCGCCGACTGCCAACGCTGGCGGATAGAACCGGCCGCAGATGGCAGTTACACCCTCCAGCAGGCCGACACGGGACACATGATGGACGTCCCCGAATGCGTCCGCTCCACCACCGATCGAGTCATCGTCTGGCACTACTGGAACGGCCCCTGCCAACGCTGGCAACTCACCAAGACCTGAGCCCTGGTGCGCCGCGGTCACTCGCGGCGTACCGGGGTGACCAGCAGGCTGATGTCGAGTGCGGCGGGGGAGTGGGTGAGGGCGCCGACCGAGAGGGCGTCGATGCCGGTGGCGGCGATGTCGGCGATCGTGTTCAGGGTGATGGTGCCGGAGGCTTCGAGCCGGCAGGCGGACCCTGATGCGTCGCGCTCCTTCACAGCCAGGGCAACGTCCTCGGTGGACATGTTGTCCAGCAGGATCCACTCGACCTGGCAGTCGAGCGCATCGCGGGCTTCGGCCAGAGTGGTGACCTCGACCTCGATGGCCAGCTCCTGGCCCTCCCTGGCCATGCCATCGCGGACTCGGCGCACGGCCGACCGGATTCCGCCGGCCGCGGCGAGATGATTCTCCTTGAGGAGAACCATGGTGGCGAGGTCGAGTCGGTGGTTGGTCCCGCCGCCGCAGGTCACGGCGTACTTGTCCAGCGCCCGGAGGCCGGGTGCGGTCTTCCGGGTGTCGAGGAGCCGCACGTCGCGCCCGCCGATCGCGGCCACGAAGGCCGACGTCAGGGTGGCGATACCCGACATCCGCTGCGCGAAGTTCAGCGCGACCCGCTCGCCGGTGATGATCGAGCGTGCCGGGCCACTGATCGACGCCAGCGTCTGTCCGGGAACGACTGCGTCGCCGTCGGCAACGGCCGGCCGGACAACAACGGTGGCGTCGATCTCGTCGTACACACTCTGTACGACGGACAGCCCGCAGACGCGTCCCGGCTGTTTGGCGATCATCGTCGCCTCGACGTGCAGCGCCGCCGGGACGCTCCACCGCGTGGTCACGTCGTCCGCCGCGTGATCCTCGGCCAGTGCGGCCCGGACCGCGGTCAGGATCGTTGCTGTCGCTGGTTGCATGAGGAGCATCCCTTCATCGGTGGTGGGCGTGGGGGCCATCAGGCCGTCGGAGCCTTGCCGATAGCAACCATCCGCTGGACCGAACGCCTGGCCCGCTCGGTGATCTCGCTCGGCAGCTGGATCTCGTCGGGCCCTCGCGCAGGCATCGGACCAGCAGTTCCGGGGTGATCATCTTCATGAACCGGCACGACGCCTTCGGGTTCACCGGGACGAATGTCGTGTGCTGATTCACCTTGCGCAACTGGTGCAGCATGCCGATCTCCGTGGCGACGAGGGCGGTCTCGGCCTTCATGCCGCGGGCGCTCTCCAGCATCCCGGCCGTGGAGAGGATGTGGGTCCGCTCGGCCGGCAGGTCGCCTCGCCCGGCCAGCCATATCGTCGACGACGCACAGCCGCATTCGGGGTGCACGAGGACCTCGGCGGTGGGATTGGCCGCGACCTGGGCGCGCAGATCGACCGGGCTGATACCGGCGTGCACATGGCACTCACCCATCCACACCTCGATATTGTCCCGGCCCGTCTGCCGCCGGACATGCTCCCCGAGGAACTGGTCGGGCAGGAACAGCACCGGCTGATCGCGCGGGATCGAGTTGACGACCTCCACGGCGTTGGACGATGTGCAGCAGATGTCGGCCTCCGCCTTCACCGCCGCACTGGTGTTGACGTAGGCAACGACCGCGGCGCCCGGGTGCTGGGCTTTCCAGGCACGCAACTGATCCGCGTCGATGGTGTCGGCCAGCGAACAGCCTGCCTGGGCGGTGGGGATCAGCACGGTCTTGTCGGGGCTGAGCAGCTTGGCGGTCTCGGCCATGAAGTGCACGCCGCAGAAGACGATCGTGCCGGCGTCGGTCCCGGCCGCGATCCGGGACAGTGCGAGCGAGTCGCCGACGTGGTCGGCGACGTCCTGGATCGCCGGCTCCTGGTAGTTGTGGGCGAGGATCACCGCGTCTCGCTCGCGGGCGAGGCGGCGTACCTCGTCCTGCCAGTGGGTCGCTCGGGTCTCGGCAATAGTCACGTCGATGTCCTTTGAAAGGTTTTCGCCTCTGAGACGATAACTAGGAGCACGGTACCATCGTCGGCGTGCCGGGAACCAAGGAAGGTGATCGGGTTAACTTCCCCAGTTACCCCCACGAAGTGCTCGCGGTGGTCCTCTCCGTCCGCGACGGCAGACTGTGCGTCCTGCTGTGGAAGCGCGCCCGGAGTCCGCACCGGGACCGATGGGCCCTTCCCGGCGGCGGCGTCGAGGCCACCGAGAGGTTCCGGGAGGCGATCACCGGGCACCTCGCCGCGAAGGTCGATGTCCGCGACGTCGCGCATCTGGAGCAGCTGGCCACCCACAGTCGCGTCGACCGCGATCCTCGGGCCCGGGTGCTGGCCACGGGCTATCTCGGCCTGGTTCCGTCCGACGTCCAGCCGGACCTTCCGTCCGACACGGCCTGGCATCCGGTCGAGGAACTGCCGCGGACCGCGTTCGACCATCACCACTTCATCGAGGCTGCGACGGGGCGGCTGCGCGCGAAGCTCTCGTACACGAACATCGGGTTCGCGCTGGCTCCGCTCGAGTTCACCATCGCGGAGCTGCGGGATCTCTTCGGTGCGGCCCTGGGCTACCAGCTCGGCGCCACCAATCTCACCCGCGTCCTGACCCGCCGGCACGTGATCGACCCGACCGATCGGCGAGCCAGCTCCGGCCAGTCCGGCGGACGCCCGGCCACCGTCTACAAGTTCGTGACCCGCGAACTCACCGTCACAGACCCGTTCGCGGTCCTCCGGCCGCCACGATGATCTGATAGGAGATGGGGGAGCCATGAGCGCACAGCTGCCCGGCCGGCCGGTGGTCACCGACGGCGGGCTGGAGACCGACCTGATCTTTCACCACGGCGTGGATCTGCCGTACTTCGCTGCGTTCCCCTTGCTGGACAGCGAAGAGGGCCGATCGCTGCTGACCGAGTACTACGACGGATACGCTGCGATCGCCGAGCGGGCACGGGCAGCCCTGATGCTGGAGTCGGCGACCTGGCGGGCCAGCAGCGACTGGGGAAAGCTGCTCGGGTACTCCGAGGACACCCTCGCGCGGGTCAACCGGGACGCGACCGCGATGCTCCTCGCCCTCAGGGACAAGTACCGCCGGACGGTCACAGATGTGG
Source organism: Kribbella sp. NPDC056951 (assembly GCF_042674205.1). Taxonomy (NCBI): domain Bacteria; kingdom Bacillati; phylum Actinomycetota; class Actinomycetes; order Propionibacteriales; family Kribbellaceae; genus Kribbella; species Kribbella sp. NPDC056951. The sequence goes on along the minus strand of NZ_JBHUQZ010000002.1, from coordinate 849,463 downwards.
TTGTCGGTGGGGCGGTCGGCCCGCGCGGGGACGGCTACCGTCCGGACCGGCTGATGGAAGCCGCTGAGGCCGCCGAATATCACCGCCCACAGATTGAGGCATTCGCGCAGGCAGGCGCGGACCTCGTAACGGCCTACACGATCACCCATGTCGGCGAGGCGAGCGGGATCGTTCGGGCGGCGCGTGCCGTCGGCCTGCCGGTGGCGATCTCCTTCACCGTAGAGACCGACGGCCGATTGCCGTCCGGTGACTCGCTGAAGACGGCGGTCACCACCGTGGACGAGGAAGGCGGCCCGGACTACTTCTTGGTCAACTGCGCCCATCCAGTCCACGTGTCGCAGGCTCTCGCCGAGGAAGGCCCGTGGCGCAACCGCATCGCCGGCCTCCGGTGCAACGCCTCCACCAAGAGCCATGCGGAACTCGACGAGGCCACCCAACTCGACGAAGGCGACCTCCGGCTACTCACCACAACCCACGACCAACTGAAGCCCCTGCTGCCCAACCTGTCCATCATCGGAGGCTGCTGCGGCACCGACGCCAGACACGTAGCCGCCCTCTGGGGCCTCTGAGCGACCAGCGCGCGATCTTTGCCAGTGGCAACCTTCGTCGCCGGAATCGACGTGTATACAGGAATGTGAAAGCTGAAGCAGTTCTCCGGCTGCATCGGATGAGGCGTCGCGCAAGCCGGATCAGGCGTGTCGAGCGCGCCGTTGTGAGTCATCTAACGAACCCGCCAACGCAACGCTTCGTGTTGCTAGCGTGACCATGCGCTTGCGGCAGTCGGGGGCGGCTGCGGCAAGCGGCGGGTGGGGATCCCCGCACGGGGCCGGAGGGGGCGGGGCTGGGGCGAGCTCGGCCCCCTCTTGGCCCGGTCAACCAGCGACGAAGGTTTTGATGCTGTACGGCGGCAACTGGGTGTCGAAGGAGCCGTTCGCAATGGTGATGGTCGGGTCCGCGGCGAGCGTGCGGTTCGCGGTGGTCACCCAGGTTGAGACTGTCGTCGCTGTGGTGTCCTTGATGGTGAAGGGCTGTTGCACCGCGGACGCGTTCTTGTTGACGGCGATGACGACGATGCGGGATCCGTTCTTGAATGCGGTGATGAAGACGTTCGGCTCCGGTTTCGCGGTCGCGGTGATGCGGAGGTAGCCGGGCCGGACCCACTTCGAGAAGTGGGCCATGTTGGCACCGCGTTTGCTGATCCGGCCGTCCTCGCGCATCGGGCCGTAGGAGCGGCGGATGTACCACCACACGTACGTCTGGAACCGGCCGTCGACCAGCGCGCGGTGCATGTGCTCACCTACGTCGAGTGCCTGCGGCCAGAGGTCGCCCGAGTCGGCATTGCTGTTCGGGTGATAGACCTCCGTCATCCACAGCTCCTTGCCGGCGCCCTTCTCGCGGAACAGCGGGTAGGGGAGATCAGCGGACTGGGTGCCGTAAAGATGAGCGCCGAGGATGTCCACGTTCGCCAACGCATCGGGGTCCTGCAGGATCGGGTCGGAGGCGTTCTTGCGGTACTGGAACGACTCCGGCGCGATCACCCTGGTGTTGATCACGCCGGCGTTCTCCCGCAGGAACCTGACCATCTCGGCCGGTGTCCACGCCGTCCAGTCGTGCGCGTAGTCCGGCTCGTTCTGCACCGAGATCCCGTACAAGGTCGTCCCGTTGGTGCGCATGAAGGCGACGAAGTCGCTCAGGTGCTGCGCATAGGCGCCGTACGAGCTGTAGCGGAGCCGCTTTCCTCCGGAGAAGGTCTCGGTCATCGACGCCGGCGGGTTCCACGGCGAGGCGAAAACCTTGGCTCCGAGCTCACTGGCGCGCCGGGCGGTGGCGACCAGGCGACTCCAGTCATCGCGGTTCTCGGGGACCGGAATGCGCAGCACGGTGAAGCCCAGCTGCCCCGTGCCGTTGCCGAAGGCCGTTTCCCGCTGCTCGGCGGTGAGATCAGGGATCCAGATGGGATGGTTCATCCCGCCGAAGCCCTGGATCTTCTGCTGCACGATCGCCGGTTCGACGACGACCCGGGTCTGCGCTGCAGCCGGAGGTGCCGTCACCGCCAGCACTGGCAACGCGGCGCCCGCGGCCAGCAAGGACCGGCGACGCAAGAGAGGGGACTTGGAGTCATCGGGGTCCATGGTTACTCCACAAGCTCGGTCTGGGGCGGTGGCCGATGCGTCGAAGCGGTTCGACGGACTGCGCCCATGATGACCTGCGGAACCGCCGTTGAGAAGATCAGACGGGCGCCGCCGACGTGCTGGCTCGGGGGACAAGCGCGGCGGTCGGGACCTGGTGGGAGGTCGTCTGCCCGTCCTCGACGAGGTCCAGCATGGCCTGGGCTGCGCGCGCCCCGTAGTCGACGATGTCGCGGGCCAGCGCGGTGATGGAGGGATGTTGCACCAAGCAGAGCTGGGAATCGTCACCGGCTACGATCGAGAGTTGGCCGGGGACGGAGATGGCCAGCTCGTGAGCGACGCTGAGGGCGGCCACGGCCATCAGGTCGTTGTCGTAGGTGATCGCGGTCGGTCGGTCGGCGGTGGTCAACAGCCGGCGCGTGGCCTGAGCTCCTTCCTCCCAGGTGTAGTCGGTGCTGATCACCGGTGCTGATTCCAGGCCGTGACGCTCGGCCGCGGCCCGGAAGGCCGCCGTACGGATCTGGGTGTGCTCGAGGCTGGGCAGTCCGGCCACGCGCGCGATGCGGCGGTGCCCGATGGTGACGAGGTAGTCGACGACGGACTCGACCGCGGTTGCGTCGTCGCTCCAGACGGCCGGCAGGTCGAGGCCGTCCCGCGGACGGCCGATGATCACGCCGGGAACTCCGAGTTGGGCGAGGAGCTCGGGGCGCTGGTCCTGCGCCCAGAGGTCTGTCACCAGGATGCCGTCGATCCGGCGCTCGGCCCACCAGAAGCGGACGGCCTCATCGGCCGCGTCGTGGTCGGGGACGACCTGAAGCAGCAGCGCCGTCCGGTTCGCCGACAGGACGGACTCCACTCCGGAGATGAACTGCATGAAGAACGGCTCCATCCCGAGCACCCGCGCCGGGCGCGGAATGATCAGCCCGACCGCATTGACCCGGGCGCCGGTGAGCGAGCGGGCGGCGAGGCTCGGGCGCCAGCCGATCTCCTCGGCGATCGCGAGGATCTTGTCGCGCGTCGCGGTGGAGACACCGGGCCGCCCGTTGAGCGCGTACGACACCGCCCCGGTGGAGACACCGGCCTGGCTGGCGATGTCGGCGATGGTCGGTCGCTTGACCATGTCCCTCCTTCTGTCGGGCCCAGTAAAGCCAACCATCTCGGGTCAGCCGTACTTACTTTACTTAAGTCCTTAAGTGGAAAGCCCTTGCCTGAGGTCTTGACGAGCCCGAAGTGTCAGCCTACGGTCATCCGCAACTTACTTAAGCGGTTAATTTCAGAAGGAGCGCACGATGTTCCTCACGGTGCACAACAAGACCCGCGGACGGCGCCTGCTCGGCGTCACGGCAGTCGCCGCTGCCACCTCACTGCTGTTCGCAGCCTGCTCGGGAAACACCGCCGGCGGCGGGACGAAGGCCGACGCCAAGTCGTCGATCACCGTGGGGGGAGGCACGATCACCAAGAACTTCAACCCGTTCAGCACGACCGCGCTGCAGCCCACGCGGGGCGCGCTCTACGAGCCCCTCTACTGGTACAACTTCGCCAAGAAGTCGGATCCGACGCCGGTGCTGGCCAGTGGCTTCTCCTGGAACGACGCGGGCACCGAGCTCACCATCAAGACGCGTCCGGGCGTCAAGTGGAACGACGGTCAGCCGTTCACCGCGAAGGACGTGGCGTTCACGTTCAACCTGGTCGCGAAGACGCCGGCGCTGAACCCGTCGGGTCTGGCTGCCACCGCGAAGGCGACCGCGGACGACACCGCCGTACTGACCTTCAAGTCGAAGTCGCTGATGCAGGAGCCCGCGGTCCTGGCCAACCAGGCGATCGTGCCTGAGCACATCTGGAAGGACATCAAGGACCCGGTCACGAACCCCAATGACAACCCGGTCGGGACCGGCCCGTTCAAGCTCGGCGCTTTCAGCACCCAGAGCTACACCCTGCTGAAGAACGACTCGTACTGGGAAGCCGGCAAGCCCGCCATCAAGGAGGTCCGCTACATCCCGCTGGAAGCCGCGGACGCCGCAAGTGCCGCCCTGGTCGCGGGCAAGGTCGACTGGATCAGCGCCTATCTTCCGGGCGTCGACCAGATCATCAAGTCCAAGAAGGAGCTCACGTACGTCAACACCCCGGTGATGACGACCGTGATCGTGACGTGCGCGAACGCCGCTCGGGGATGCACCGGTCCGCAGACGGATCCGGCCGTACGCAAGGCGATCTACCACGGGATGAACCGCGAACAGCTCATCAAGCTCGCCGGTGGCGGGGTCGCGTCCGACGCGTCGCCGACGTTGCTGCTGCCCGGCCGGGACGACAGCTGGATCACCGACCCGGAACTCCAGAAGATTCCGTCGGCCGCCGATACGGCCGAGGCGAACAAGATTCTCGACGAGGCCGGCTGGGTCAAGGGCGCGGACGGGATCCGGGCCAAGGGCAACCAACGGCTGTCGCTGACGGTCCAGACGGTGACCGGGTGGAGCGACTACATCTCGATCAACGACACCCTGAAGCAGCAGCTCGCCCAGATCGGCATCGAGCTGAAGCCCAGCCAGGTCTCGTGGAACGAGTGGAACGCCGCCCAGACGAACGGGAAGTTCCAGCTCTCGCTCGACTCGATCGGGCTCGGCGCCTCGACCAATCCGTACTTCACCTACAACGGCAAGCTGGCCACCGAGAACACCGCGGATGTGGGCAAGTCCGCCAGCGCCGGGAACTTCGCCCGGTTCGCGGACCCGAAGGTCGACGCGGCGCTCAAGACCGCGGCCGGAACCTCCGACGAGGCGACACAGAAGGCGCAGTACGCCGAAATCCAGAAGGTCTTCGTCGACCAGATGCCGTACATCCCGGTCTACGTGAACTCGATGCTGACCGAGTTCAACACCTCCCGGGCGGCCGGCTGGCCGACCGAGGACAACCTCTACGCGGTGCCGGCGTCGTGGAAGGCCTGGGACCTCGGCGTGGTCCTCAAGACGATCACCCCCGCAGGCTGAGCTGTGCGGTACCTGGGGCAGAAGCTCGCCTTCTACGCCGTGGCGTGCTGGGCGGCACTCACGCTGAACTTCCTGATCCCGCGGCTGATGCCTGGCAATCCCGTCGACCTGATGCTGTCCAAGCTGGCGACGAAGGGACCTGTCACGCCGTCGACGCGGGCCGCGATCGAGGCAATGCTCGGGACCGAGTCGAACGTGTCACTGTGGCGCCAGTATCTGACCTACCTGCAACAGCTGGGCTCCGGTGAGTTGGGTACGTCGATCGCCTACTTCCCGACCCCCGTGTCCACGGTGATCGGCCAGACCCTGCCGTGGACCGTCGGGCTGATCGGGCTGGCCGCGGTGATGTCCTTCCTGATCGGGGTCATGCTCGGGCGCGCGGCCGGCTGGCGGCGCGGGTCCTGGGTCGACAACCTCATTCCGTTCACGACGATGCTGCAGTCCGTGCCGTACTTCTGGCTCGCCCTGCTGTTGCTGTTCCTGCTCGGTAGCACCTGGCCGGTCTTCCCACTCAGTGGTGGGTACGACGTCTACTCGGTCAGCCCGGGGTGGAGCCTCGCGTTCCTGCAGTCGGTGCTCTATCACGGTGCCCTGCCGGCGCTGACCATCGTGCTGTCCTCGATCGGCGGCTGGATGCTCGGGATGCGGAACATGATGGTGTCGACGCTCTCGGAGGACTACATCCTGACCGCCGAGGCCAAGGGGCTGACCCCGCGCCGGATCCGCTCCCGCTATGCCGCCCGGAACGCCGTACTGCCGTCGATCTCGGGGTTCGCGATCTCACTCGGCTTCGTGGTCGCGGGGTCGATCGTCACCGAGGCGGTGTTCTCCTACCCCGGCATCGGGTCCGCGCTACTGCTTGCCGTCGGCAACAACGACTACGCGCTGATGCAAGGAGTGTTCCTGATCATCACGCTCGCGGTCCTCGGCGCGAACCTGCTCGTCGATCTCCTGTACGGCGTCATCGATCCGCGCACCCGCGCGCGCTCCTGAAGGGGGTTTGAGCCTTGCCACCGATGACTTTGAAACTGGGGATCGGCCTGGCGCTGACCGGCCTGATCACGCTGTTCGGGCTGATCGGCCCGTTCCTGGTCGGCGATCCGTCGGCCGTCCGGGATCTCGGCCTGACGGCACCGGGGAGCGGATTCATCCTGGGCACGACCCAGACCGGCCAGGACGTCTTCGCCCAGCTCGCCTACGCGACCCGCGGTTCGCTGACCATCGGCGTCGTGGTCGGCGCCATCACGCTGGTCCTGTCGGCCTTCTTCGGGGTGGTCGGCGCGTTCGTCGGCGGCTGGGTGGACGAAGCGTTCTCGCTGTTCACCAACGTCATGCTGGTGATCCCGGGACTGCCGCTCGTCATCGTCATCTCGAGTTATGTCCCGAACAAGTCCGTCTGGCTGGTCGCCGTCGTACTCGCCATCACCAGCTGGGCCGGATCGGCCCGCGTACTGCGCGGGTTCACGCTCAGCGTGCGCAGCCGCGACTACGTGCTGGCGTCGCGGGTGAGCGGGGAACGGCGATGGCGGATCCTGCTGGTCGAGATCCTGCCGAACCTGATTCCGCTGCTCGCCTCGCAGGTCGTCTTCGCAGTGATCTTCGCAATCCTCGGTGAGGCCGGCCTGTCCTTCCTAGGGCTCGGTGCCTCCGGATCCTTCACCTGGGGAACGATGCTCTTCTACGCACAGAACGGGCTGTCACTGCGGCTCGGCGCCTGGTGGTGGTTCGTACCGCCCGGCCTGGCGATCGCACTCTTCGGGGCCGCGTTGTCGCTGATCAACTTCTCGATCGACGAGATCATCAACCCGAAGCTGCGCTCGCAGACCCGCGCCGACCGCAAACGCTGGGGCATGACCCGGGAGCAGCTGAAGCAGGCCAGAGAGGCAACCACATGACCGCACCGGCCGTGCTCACGATCGAGAACCTGAGCATCGATTACCTCGCCGAGACCACGGTGGAAGCGGTCCGCGACGTGTCGCTGAAGCTGTATCGCGGTGAGATCCTCGGCCTGGCCGGCGAGAGTGGATGTGGCAAGTCCACGCTCGCGTACGGGATCACGCGGCTGCTGAAACCGCCGGCGTTCATCACCTCCGGCCGGGTCCTGTTCTCGTCGCGGGAGGGCTACGACCTGGATCTGTCGGAGCTGAACGGCGATGACCTGCGGGCCTTTCGCTGGGACAAGATCGCCATGGTCTTCCAGGGCGCGATGAACTCCCTCAATCCGGTACTGCGGATCTCGGAGCAGCTGGAGGACGTGTTCAGCACGCATCGTCCGGGGATGACGAAGGCCGAGCGGCGCCGGCGGTGTGGGGAACTGCTCGAACGCGTCGGCGTCGACCGCGACCGTCTTCGGGCCTACCCGCACGAGTTGTCCGGCGGGATGCGGCAGCGCGTGATGATCGCGATGGCACTCGCCCTCGAGCCGCAGGTACTCGTGATGGACGAGCCGACCACCGCGCTCGACGTGGTGGTCCAGCGCGAGATCCTGCAGGAGATCACCGAACTGCGGGCGGAGCTCGGGTTCGCGGTCATCTTCATCACTCACGATCTGCCGTTGCTGCTGGAGATCAGCGATCGGATCGCGGTCATGCGGGCCGGGCAGATCGTCGAACTCGACGAGGCACCGGTTCTCTACACACAGCCGAAACACCCGTACACCCGGCGCCTGTTGTCGTCGTTCCCCAGTCTCACCGGAGATCGCGGCGACTTCATCCGCACCGGAACACTCGCCGAGGAGGTGCCGAGCCGATGACTGTGCTGGAACTGCGGGACGTGGTGAAGGAGTACAAGTTGCGCGACGGCTGGCAGACCCGGAAGCTGCGCGCGGTCGACCAGGTCAGCTTCCGGTTGGAGCCGGGGCGGACGATCGCGCTGGTCGGGCAATCAGGTTCGGGAAAGTCGACGATTGCCAAGCTGCTCATGCAGCTCGAACGGCCGACGACCGGCGAGATCCTGGTCGACGGCGAGCCGATGGCCTATCGCGGTGCGCGCGCCGCGGCGTACCGGAAGGCCGTTCAGATGGTGTTCCAGGATCCGTTCGCTTCGTTGAACCCGTATCACTCGGTCGGGCATCACCTCGCACGTCCGATCCGGTTGCACCATCCGGGGTTGTCGCGCGATCAAGTGGATGAGCGGGTGACGGAGTTGCTGCATCGGGTGCGCCTCGACGCGGACTTCGTGCAGCGCAAGCCGCACGAGTTGTCGGGCGGCCAGCGCCAGCGCGTCGCGATCGCCCGTGCCCTCGCGCCGTCGCCGGGGATCCTGGTGGCCGACGAGCCGGTGTCGATGCTCGACGTCTCGATCCGGCTCGGGGTGCTCAACCTGCTGGCGACACTGCAGCGCGAGGAGAACCTCGGTGTCCTCTACATCACTCACGATCTGGCGACCGCGCGGCATTTCAGCGACGAGATCATGGTCCTGTACCGCGGTGAGGTGGTCGAGCACGGCCCGGCCGACGACGTGATCCTCAATCCGCAGCACGAGTACACCCGGCTGCTCGCCGAGGCCGCGCCCGATCCGGAACGCCGCCTCGCTCAGCTTCGGCGCTGACCTGCTTCCACCACTCTTCAGGAGTTTCGCTTGCGTACAGACCTGCTTCACGACGGCTGGACCGTCGCAGGATCGGATGGTGTCGGGCCGATACCGGCGGAGGTGCCTGGCAGCGTTCACACCGATCTCCTGGCGGCTGGGATCATTCCGGATCCGTACCTCGCTGCGAACGAGGCCGAGTTGCGGTGGATGTTCGACGTCGACTGGCGGTACCGGCGTCCGCTCACACTCCGGCCGGCCGTGCTGGGGGAGCGGGTCGAGCTCGTGTTCGACGGGCTCGACACCGTCGCGACCATCGCGCTTGGTGGAGCCGAACTCGGGCGTACGGCGAACATGCATCGCTCGTACCGTTTCGACGTGACGGCTCTTGCCGACGGCATCGAACGCGAGCTGGTCGTCGACCTCACTTCAGCGACCAACTACGCGACCGAGCAACGGGATCGCCTCGCCAACCGCCCGAGCCCGTACGGTACGCCGTTCCAGTTCGTGCGCAAGATGGCGTGCAGCTTCGGCTGGGACTGGGGACCGGATCTGCGCACGGCAGGGATCTGGAAAGGCGTGCGGGTCGAGCGTTGGCACACGGCACGCATCGCGCAGGTGCGACCGCTGGTCTCTGTGGACCTCGGGCCCGACGAGACGCTGGCGCCGCGGCAGCCCGTCGCGCCCGGCCGCGTCGAGACCTACATCGAGCTCGAACGCTCCGGCGCCGCGGAAACGACGTTGCTCGTCGTCGCCGAGGTTGTCGCGGCGGGCCGAAGTCACCGCGGTACGGCGATGGTCGGGCCGGGCGAAACCACGGCGGTCGTGGCGATCGACGTACCGGATGCACCTGTGTGGTGGCCTGCCGGGTACGGCGATCAGCCGCTCGCCGACCTGGTGGTTACCGTCGTCGGCGACGGGTCGCACCCGCTCGATCGATGGGAGCGCCGGATCGGGTTCCGGACCGTCGCCGTGGACACGTCCGAGGACGAATTCGGCTCGGCGTTCACCTTGGTGGTCAACGGACGACCGGTCTTCGTGAAGGGCGTCAACTGGATCCCGGACGACCACTTCGTCACCCGCATCACGCGCGACCGGCTGGCGACCCGTCTCGACCAGGCGGCCGACGCCCACGTGAACCTCGTGCGGATCTGGGGTGGTGGACTCTATGAGTCGGACGATTTCTACTCGCTGTGTGACGAGCGCGGAATGCTTGTCTGGCAGGACTTCCTCCTGGCCTGTGCCGCCTATCCCGAGGAAGAACCGCTCCGGGGCGAGATCGAGGCGGAAGCGCGGGAGAACATCGTCCGGCTGATGCCGCATCCGTCGCTCGTCGTCTGGAACGGCGGCAACGAGAACCTGTGGGGACATGAGGACTGGGGCTGGAAGGACTCTCTCCGGCAGCCGGACGGGACCAGTCTGAGCTGGGGTGAGCACTATGCCCGTGAGCTGTTCCCTCGTCTGGTGCGTGAGCTCGACCCGACCCGTCCGTACACCGACAACAGTCCGTCCAGTCCCGACCGCCTGCATCCGAACGATCCTGACCGCGGTACGCATCATCAGTGGGAGGTCTGGAACCGGGTCGACTACTCGGTCTACCGCAGCGAGGTGCCGCGGTTCTGCTCGGAGTTCGGCTTCCAGGGGCCGCCGAACTGGCGCACTCTCCACGACTGGGTTGGAGGTGCGCTGACGAAGGACGATCCCGTGTTCCTGGTGCACCAGAAGGCCGACGACGGCAACGGCAAACTCGACCGCGGGATGGCGCCGCACCTCGGCGTACCGGATGACTTCACCGACTGGCACTGGGCGACTCAGCTCAACCAGGCCCATGCCGTTGCCTACGGCATCGAACACTACCGATCCTGGTGGCCGCGCACGGCGGGCTCGATCGTCTGGCAGCTGAACGACTGCTGGCCGGTGACCTCCTGGTCCGCGATCGACTCCGAGCAGCGCCTCAAGCCACTGTGGTTCGCACTGAGAGACGCCTATGCACCACGGCTGTTGACCGTGGTCGACCGTGCGGGCGTGCTGTCGGTTGCCGTGGTCAACGACACCGACGAGCCGCTCGAAGGCGCCCTCCGGATCAGCCGGCAGAAGTTCGACGGCGCCGTACTGGCCGACGCGTCACTAGCGGTCGCGGTCGGACCGCGCGCCGTACAAGTGCTTGCACTACCCGACGAGGTGGCCGCGGCGGACGACGAACAGCGAGAGACCTTGATCGGCTCGCTCGGCGACCTGTCGTTCGCTCACCTCTTCGTCGAAGTAGTGGACGCCGACCTCGACCCCGCGCCGCTCGACGCTCAAGTGGTAAGCATCGACAACGGTTATCGCGTGGACGTCACCGCGCGCAGCCTGGCGATCGCCATCCACCTGCACGCTGACCGCATCGCCGCCGACGCCACCGTCGACCGCGGATTGGTGAACCTGCCAGCCGGCGGTACGGCGTCCTTCGTGGTGACGACAGCCTCCCCGAGCCTCGGGGTCGACATCACCGCAGCACCGGTACTCCGTACCGCCAACGATCTGACAGGACAGAACTAGGCCCTTCGAGTGTCGACGAAGATGGGGTTGGCGTAGAACCAGAGATCTTCCCAGGGGTTGGCGTTTCCGAGCACGTCCATGACCGGTCCGGCGGGGTCGACGGACGCGCCGTACGGGCCGGGTGCGTTGCGTTTGCCATCGGTGCCGCGGAGCCGGAAGTAGCAAGGCCCGTCGACCTCGACGGTGTGGGACAGCGTCAGGGTGCCGCCGGTCTGGGTGACGTCCCAGGACTTGATGACGCGCGCGCCGGGCGCGGTCATGGTGTCGGGGTCGGTGACCGGGCCGGTCACGGTGCCCATGATGAGGTCGACGCGCGCGAGGGCGGGATGGAGTTGTGCGTAGTTGCCGCCTTCGGTGAGCTCGATCTCGACGGACAACCGGACCGAGGACCCGCGCTTGGCGCTGATCCGTCCACCCAGCGGGGCCTCCTGGCCGGTGCTGGTGGAGCGCAGGCGGACGTCGAGACCGGAGATGAGGTCGCCGTGGCAGGCCCAGATCCGGCCGGCTCGGATCCCGTTCATCACCTCGCGATGCCCGCGACCGGCCGCGCCGACCCAGGTCTTGGAGTAGGCGCCGGGCGGGAAGCCGCCGTACGTCGTGACCGGCCGGCCGACACCGACCGGGTCGGGGAACTTGCCGGTGGTCATGAAGGTGCGGCCGCTCGCGTCGTACGGCGTGGTGTCGTAGGAGCTCTGGTCGAGTGGGTCGACCGGGTTCCGCACCCAGTCGCCGCAGGCCTGATGTCCGTCGGAGCTGACGGTGATCCAGAACGGTTTGCCCTCGGCGAGCAGTGAGTCCCAGACGCCGCCGACGGTCGCCGTCATCCAGTCGAAGCCGCCATGGGTGCGGTACGCCTCCTTGGGGAGGCCTGGGAACGAGTAGGTGCTGGGCGCGCTGTCGTATAGGCCGCGGCCGCGACCCATCCCGGGGGCCGGTAGCCCGGCGGCCTGGTGACCGGGAGCGCCTTCCATGCCGAGGACGATGCCGGGCGCGGCGTCGCGCCAGGCACGAAGCTCGTGGGGCGAGTCGATGCCGAGGCGGCACGGATGGTTCGCCAGCACGAGGGCGTCCGGGATCCGCCCGTCGCGCACACCGCCGTACAGGAACTTGATGGCTTCGATCGCCAGGGCCTCGTTGGTCGGAGTTCCGTCTCGGCTGTTCGTGACGCGAGCGTCGTACTTGCTGACGAACTGGTTCAGGAACGCGGCCTCGTCCTTGCCCGGGGCAAGCATCAAGGTGGCGTGCTCGGCGCCGGGCATGTTCCACTCCATGCCGAGGAAGACCAGGATGTCGTCGAGGTTGGCCTTGCGCGCCTCCCGGACGTCGGCGGCGAGCATCGGCACGCTGTACGACGAGAAGGCCGCGTTGCCGTGATCGGTGATCACCATCCAGTCGAGGCCGTGATCGATCGCGCGCTGGACCTGGTCGTCGACCCGGAACATGGCGTCGTTGCTGTACTGGCTGTGCAGGTGATGGTCCCCGGCCAGCCAGACGTAGCCGCCGCGTCGCGGCCGGTGGCCGGCCTCACGCGGCGCCGCCTCCGCCGGTGTGCCGAGCAGACTTGCTGCGGCCACACCGGCACTTGTGAGTCCCGCGCCGCGCAGGAAGGTCCGCCGTGGACTGCCGGTTGCTGCGCGGGAATCGGTGCTGTCAGTCATCTGGGTAGGTACCCTTTCGCCCGTCAGGGCTGGTAGATCACGCCGAGTTTGTCCACTCCGTCACCGGACCGTCCGGTGAAACCGGTGATCTGCCATCCGGCCGGAGCTGCGTAGGTGACCGAGTCGCTGGTCGGAGTGCCGGCCGACAGAGTGCGGCCGGTGCTGGTGAGGATGGCCGCCGAGAAGAGCCTGGTGCGCTGGTTGTACTTGCCTTGCGTCAAGGTGATCCGGACGATGCGTTCGTTCGGGGCGAGCGTCAGTTCGACCGGTGTCCCGCCGCTGCCGCCGTGGCTCAGGACGGTCCCGTTGGCCAGCGTCAGCCCGACCCGGTCCAGGCGTGCGCCGCCACTCAGCTGCACGGATCGAACACCGGCGACGCGATCCACGTCGGTGAACGGCGTTCCATGCGGGCCGCCGTACTGGTCGCTCATCCGGAGCTGGTCGTTGAGGGACCAGTTGAACCGGACCAGGTGCGGATAGTGGTCCGACAACGGCTTGCCGGCGCTGTCGAGGAACTTCTGGTTCTCGTTGTTGTACTGGGTTGCGATGAGGTTGATGAACCTGTTGCCGCGGTAGAGAACCTTGTCGACCACCTCACAGGAGCCCGTCACCGCGTTCGGGTCGCACACCAGCGGGGGACTGCCGAGCGGCGGAGCCTGGCCGCCGCGGACAAGCTGAACCCACGCGTCGGTCAGGCCGGCGCCGCTGACGAGCTCGCGGATGTTGTCCTCGGTCCTGGTGTACCGAGTGTTGGTGTCACCCATCACGATCACCGCGTTGCCGGCCGAGTTGGCGGCGATGAACTGGGTCAGCTGAGTGATGTTGGCCCGGCGGGCCACCAGGTCAGCCGGCTCAGTGCCCGCATTCGGGTGCAGGTTGTAGAGATCGACGTACACCCCCTCGGCCAGCCGGATCCGGTTGAGGCTGAATCCCTTGGGAGTCAGGCAGTCCGTGCCGTTGCACTTCGACCACTTGACCCGATCGAAGTCGTCGAACGGAAACCGCGACAAGGTGTTGAGACCATCCCCGAACGGGACGCCGCCACTGGTCGCCGTACGGTAGGGGTGATTGTCACCCGCGTAGAGCGCGGCATGGTAGTTGAAGTCCTCCTGCACAGTAACCACGTCGTACTCGGCCAACCGCGGACTGATCAGGGGAGTGTTCTTCTCTGGATCACCCGACGAGATCCCGTCAGGCAACCCAGCCACGTTGTAGGTCAGAACCGAGAACGAATTCACCGCTGCCTCGGCCGCCGGAGCAGTCGCGGCGAGGCCGCCGGCAGTCAGCAGTACCGCTGTCAGACCGGCCAGGATCGATGTGCGCATCTAGCTGTCCCCCTGTGTTGGAACTGGGCGTGAACCACACGATGTTCACGTTAACTTTCCAGCCCTCACAGGGCAATGACCGATCCGCGAACAACAGGTTTCACTTCATCGCGTTGATGACAGCCTTGCTGTGTACCGGTTGTTCGACGAGTCGGCCAAGGTCTTGTCGATCGAGCCGTACTCGCCGACTGTCACCGGACAGCCGCGGACGACGAACGTGTCGCTCAGCGGAATGCTCAACGCGGTAGGCTCAGGCGGCCAACTCGAAGGGAGCGAGCTACTTAGACATTGGCGACGACTGGAACGGGTTGGTCGCACGGGGCTGGATCCCTGGGCTCTCAACCAACACTTCTTGGACGGCCGCATCGCCGCCGGCGACAGGATTTGCTGTCGGTGCCGACGGGCGACATGCTCCCAGGGAGCTACCTCGCGCGGGAGATCCAGTACTTGATGAGTAAGGGGTATCGGTGAGTGAACCAATGGTCGCTCAGACCAGGAGGCTGACATGACGCTCATCCTCGCGTTCATCGCAACGCACATGGGTTTCCTCTGGGACCAAGCGCGCTTCCGCATCGCCGGATCCGAAGTCACGACGTACAACGGAGGCGACGCGTTGCTCTTGGTCGAATCAGATGTCGTCCGCCTCCGGTTCGTGAGGGACCGCGGCCAGCTTCTCCTGGACTTTCAGCCGGCCACAGGCGGTATATCGGAATGGTTCTCGGTGGATCTCATCCGTCGTCTCATGCTCGGCCAACCTGAGAGCTCTGGGCTGCTCGATGAGGGCTACGCGGCTTTCATTGGGCAGCACCTGGACGCCATCGAGGGGCGTTTCAGACCAGAGCGATGGGCGGAAACCCACGCCGAGCTCAAGGCACTGAAAGTCAAGCGCGCCAAGGAGCTATTCGGCTGAAGCGAGTCGCCGCCGGACTGATCACCGCTCTGCTCGATTGGCTGCACAGGGGGTGCCCCGGCGTCACCGACCGAGCGGCAAGTGCGGCGGGGTGTGTTCGTGGCCGTGCGTGTGTTCGTGGTGGCCGGTGCCCGGCGGGGTCGTGGGGTCGACGTAAGGGATCACGGTGCTCCTGGCTGGTGCGGCCGGCATGGTGTTCGGGCGATCAGAGTGTGATGCTCCGTCAGCGCCTGCGCCTCTCGAAACAGGCCACGGCGTGATGTGTTGTGAGGTCCGGGCGAGAGATCGGTCGGCAGTGACTCGACGGCGCTACAAGAGGTGACCATCATCGTCCCCGCGCCGATCGGCTCAGCGTCGTACCGCAGGAGACCAAGGGATTCGTTGAGGAAATTCTCCGATTCCCCTCCCAATCAGGGATGCGGTGCGCTCCGGATCGACTTCGTGCCGATCGCTGAAGTCACTGTGCGATGAAGCCATCCGAGAGCAGCGAACCGGTACTCGAGCTTCACGAACTCAGACGTATCCAGCACAGCTGATATGTATGCCCGCTTGGTCACCGGCGTCGACCCGACACCTCCTGACCACCGCCTCCTGGCCGACGAGGTCCTCGTCCTTGACCGCGGGCCAGGTTGTAGAAAGCGGTCGCACGCTCCAGGTCATCCAGAACGCGCGAGCCGCCTACGCCCAGCAACTGGACTCCACCACCAACCCCGTAGCCTGTTGGCTAAGCGAGATCAGGGCCTTTGTTGTTCGCGATCCACGTGTCCCGGGCTCTGTTTCCTTTGTTCAGCAGCCTGAATCCCTGCAGCCATGAGGTTGCGACAATCGCCAACGCCAGCGAATAGACGATGATGGCACCTGCCGACCATCCGCCGGAAACATGCCCCCAGGCCGCCACGATCACCGAGACCGTGTAGCCGACGATCCCCAGATAGAAGCCGGCGTAGACAAAAACGGACGCTATCCGGTGCGGCCAGGTGGCCTGACCGATATCCATGATCCGATCGCCCAGCCGTGAGCCCACGTACTTCCGCAGCGGCTCCTCAGGTTCCACAAACTCGCCGTCCGACGGGAGTTTCGATTGCAGGTACAACGAATACTCCAGGATCGACAGCGAGATGCCGTGCGACATCCCGCCGAGCGCCACTAGCGAGTGATATGCGGCGATCAACCAGAGCGGAACCGGCAGCAGCAGAACCACCTTCCAGTCCAGCGCGGTTCCGTACAGATCGGACACGGTTACCGCGCTGATCACATAAGCTGCGGCGATCCCCATCATCACCATGGCGACATTGAAGATTCCGATGGAATCGGTTTTCTCGCCCTGATACAGCGCGCCCAAGGCTGATACGGCATTTTCTTCGGACATGAGGCCCCCCACATGTTGTTGGTTGTTAACGTTCCAGCACACTGAGGAGTGCCGTCGCGGTTTCCTCCGGCCGCTCCACCAGCGGTATATGCCAACCGCCTTGCCTTCCCTCGACCACGACGTCGGCGAGCGAGGGAAAAATGTTCCGCCAGCGATTGATGGCGGTCGAGGTGTTGATCAGTGGATCTTGCTCGGACGACGTGGCATGCAGGTAGAAGATGCCCTTGAGATCGCCCGTGGTGGCGGCGTCGCCGGATCCGAGTTCGAAGCGCCCGATGAAACATCCCTGCGACGCAGCCGCGGTTCCTCCCACCCACGTGCCGGCTCTGTGTCCGCGTCGGACCAGTTGGGGATCGGCGCCCGCCCCCGTTGGCGGCGTGTCCACCAGTGCCGTGCCCGCAGCCCAGACGAGCGCGGCGATCGGACCTCCTCGATACCAGCAGGCGACCTTGAAGAGCCAGTCCGGGCGCTTAACGTCGGCGTACGCCGCGGGCGCGGTGTCCAGCACCAAGGTCGGTCGACCGTAGCGAGCCCCCTCTGCCTCGTACTGACGAAGCAACTGGGCCGCGACCATTCCCCCCATCGAGGCGCCGTAGAAAACCACTTCGCTCGGCGCCAACTCCTGCAGCGCTGCCTCGACCTGCCGATAGATTTCGGAGGTGTCCAAGCCGGTCTGCGGATAGTCCACCGACACCAGCGCATCCGTGCCGGCCACAAACGGTCGGAATGCCCGACCAACCACACTGCCGGACATGACATAACCCGGCAATACGACGATGGCCCGCCGATTCTGCCCGTCCCTGGCTGGAATCACCGACACGTGCGCTTCGGTACCGGTTTTGTAGACAAGGGCGCCGATCAGTGAGTCAATCAACGCCAATGCCAGCAGAACGCCGGCTGAAGCCAAGGCGATCCGCCGATAGCGACGCTTACGCAATGGAGTCACGAGTCACAGTAACTGTTCCCTTCCCCCGAGAGCAGAACTCCCCTGGCAGAACTATCCCCTGCGGGGATACTGATGCCAAGTGCTCGATTGCAGGATGTAACCTGCGATCCGCAACACCCCAGGATTGAGTCGGTTGCTCAGGGGAATCATGCGGCTGCGTCACGGCGGCCTGCTCCAGCAGGAGGATGTCAGAGTCAGCGAGACGAGCAGCGGCGGCGCGAATTGTCGTCGGGACGTCAGGCAGTGGCGAACGGTGCGACGCTAGGCGTCTTTCTCGTGCATCCGGCAGGAGAGGCTGTTGACCTCCTGGTAGCCCTCGTCGGTCACGATGACGGTCCCACCGACGACGACGCGGGTGCGGCCTCTGCAGGCGTTCGGCTCGAACGCCAGCGTCGTACCGGCCGGGAGGACCAAGTCCGTTCCCTGCAGTCGTGACAGGTTTTTCGGGGGAGGAGCAGGAAGTGTTGGGACGGTGGGTGCGTCCTGGCGGTTGGCGCGAGTGAAGCCGAGGAAGGCCTGGGGGTTGAGACTGTGCACCAGCGGTGTCAGTGCCCAGCAGCCGTTGTCCTGGACGGGCTGTTCCATCGCGTGGACGAGCTCGCCGAAGGTGATGCCGGCCCGCAGTACTGACAGGCCGGCCTCGTAGGAGGCTCGTGCCACGGCCGCGCATTGCGCGACGACCGGGTCCGGCTTGCCGACGGCGATGGACATCTGTACCTGGACTTCGACGTTGCCGAAGGTTGGGAAGATCTCGGCCATCACCAGGTCGTGGGGAGTGATCCGGCGTGGCGGCTCGGCGGTTGTGGTCCACCGGGGTGGTCCCCAGGCCAGGCTGGGATAACCCGAGTTGAGGATGAGGTTCGGGTAGCGTACGCCGCACCCACGACGGTGCAGTGCGGACAGGATCTCGGCGTAGATCTCGGTCTCGGGCACGCCGGGAGCGACGACGTCCAGCATGGCCTGGGCGGCCGCCTCGGCCGCACCTCCGGCCCAGCGGAGCAACGTCAGCTCCTCCTCGCTCTTGGGCAGCATCATCTCGTTGAAGTCCCAGGACACGTCGACGACCTCGCGACCCGGCAGACCGGTGATCAGATCCATCCAGAAGCGAGCGGGGACGAAGCCGCTGAATTCACCGGCGGTCTGGGTCTCGAGCCCCACGACGCCGAGTCGGCCGCGGCCACTCAGCTCGGTGATCAGGCCGGGGATCGCGGCGCCGTCCAAACCGGTGCGGTAGTCGTCGATCCATGGGACGACTCCCCGGGCGAAGCTGTCCTCCGCCCGATGGACACGCGTGTCCCCCCAGGTCACGGTCACCGGCGCGCCGGCGAGGGGAAAGACGACCAGCCCCTCGATGTAGTCGTTGCTCAGATAGTGCTCGTAGTGATCGCGGCTCCGGAAGCCGCCGACCAGCAGGAGATCGAGGTCGAATCTGCGCATGAGTTCGCGCGTCGCGGCCCACCGCCGATCCCGCTCGCGAAGCGAAAGGCCTTGTACCGGCGCGGTGGCTGGCGAAGATGTGGATGTCACCGGGTGCTCCAGGTCGGTTCGGCTCAGAAGGGATAGCGGGGAAGCTCGCTGCGCATCGTCACCCACTGCAGCTCCGTGAACGCTTCGAGATTCGACTGGTGGCCGCCATGACGAGAACCTGTGCCGGAGTCGCCGACACCGCCGAACGGGACCGGGACCTCGTCGTTGACCGTCTGATCGTTGATGTGGACGTTGCCGGAGGGAATTCGGTCCGCGAGTTCCAGGCCGCGCAGGACATCTCCGGTGAGGATTCCGAGGGACAGCCCGTACTCCGTGTCGCAGGCCAGCTCGATGGCCTCGTCGAGGGTCGCGAATCGGGTGATCGGAGCCACCGGGCCGAAGATCTCCTCGCGGAACGCGCGGTGCCCGGGCCTGACGTGGTCGAGTACGGTCGGCCGGTAGAAGAGCCCGTCGAAGGTGCCGCCTGCTTTCAGCTCTGCGCCGGCCGAGACTGTGTCGCGCACGATGGAGTCGACACGGTCGCGTTGCGTCTGGTCGATGAGCGGACCGAGCTGGACCGGTCGCGACCCGGCCGGGTCACCTACGGTGAGTGCCTGAGCCCGCTCGGCCAGCTTGGCCACGTACTCGTCCGCGATCGACTCGTGAACGAGCTGCCTGCCGGTGACCATACAGATCTGGCCTTGGTGGATGAACGACCCCATTGCTCCCACGCTGGGAGCGTGCTCGAGGTCGGCGTCCTCCAGAACGATCAGGGCGTTGTTGCCGCCCAGCTCGAGATGAGCGCGCTTGAGGTGGTGCGCCGCCAGTTCGCCCACTCGGCGGCCCGCACCCGTCGAGCCGGTGAAGGCGATCACCCGGGTGTGCGGAGTGGTGATGAGCCGTTCGCCCACGTCGGCTCCGCGACCGGGGAGCATCTGGAGGAGTCCCTTGGGCAGACCGGCCTCCTCGAACACGGCCGCGAGGGTGACGCCCCCGCTGACGGTGGTTCGGCTGTCCGGCTTGAGCAGTACGGCGTTGCCGAGCGCGAGGGCGGGGGCGACCGCGCGGATCGAGAGGACGATCGGTGCGTTGAACGGCGCGATGACCGCGACCAGCCCGACCGGGAGCCGGCGGCTGATGCTCAATCGGGGCTGGGCGCTCCGCAGGACGTCGCCGTAGGGCACCGCAGCCAGCGCGGCGGCCTCGTAGCATTCTTCTGCGGCGGTGGCGACTTCGTGCTCCGCTTTCGCCGTCGCGGAGCCGGATTCGCGCTCGAGCCATCCGACGATCTCGGCGGAGTGGGCGGTCCAGACGTCTCCTGCCCGACGGAGTACGGCGGCGCGATCTTTGTAGCTTCGCGCTGCCCACTCGCGCTGGGCGGCCATGGCGCTCTCGGCGGACGCGTCGACGTCTGCCGGTGACGCGAAGCCGATCTTGCCGAGTTGCTCGCCGGTAGCGGGGGAGACGATCGGGTGCTGGCCTCCGCCTCCGCTCCGCCATTGTCCGTCCACCCAGATCCGCTCGGACCATTGAGCCGGATCCAGCGACTTCAAACCGGTCGCGGTCAGGACACCTCCGGTCGGGAGGTTGTGGGAATCACTGTATGAAGGCATAGGTCTGTTCTCCTGTTGGATGAAAGGCCAGGCTCGATCTGGCGAAGAGTCACCAGCGGCCAGGCAGCACGCAGCTGCCGGCAACGGGAGTGCCGTGGGCAGGGCGGGGAATGGCCCGGGGGACAGGCCGTCACGCGCACCGGGATCTCGCTCGTCGGCGTGCGGCGCCGACGTCGGACGGGTGCGCTACTGACCTTCGTCGATGAAGGTCATGAGCGAGGGCGGTGCGGGAGTCGACAGGTGCGGAACGGCCCCGCGTCGCGGTGCTACAGCGCGTCTTCGGCGGCCGCCTGGTAGAGGCTCCGCACGACCGGCCTGAAGCCGAGCTCACGGGCGAGGGTCCCGTCAACGTGCCCCTTCCAGGGGTTCTCCAGTGGCTCGGAGGACTCCTTGTACTCCGCTCCGACGATCCGCGCGATCTCGTAGATCGAGGTCGGGGCGTCGTCGGAAAGGTTGACGACCCGGCCGTCCATCGCGCCGGTCAGCGCGATCAGCATCGCGAGTGCGATGTCGCGATGGTGGATCAGGCTCATCGTCGCCGCGGGGTGCCAGCCCCAGGAACCCAGCAGCCCCGGTGCCGACTCCAGATGGCCGTCACCGTCGCCGTACACGAAGGGGAACCGCAGGACGCTCCAAGTCAGTCCGCTGTCGCGGAGGAGACCTTCCGCGATGATCTTCGTTGCGGGGTAGGGCTGCGTCGCGGTGGCCGGATCGTCCTCGCGGGCCGGCCGGGACAACTCGTCACCGTAGACGAGGTTGGTGCTCGCCATGATCACGCGTGCTTCGGGAGCGTGGGCCTGGAGCGCGGCGATGAGATTCTTCGTGCCCCCGACGTTCACCTGCTCGATCAATACGGGGTCGGGAGTGCGCAGGACCGCGGCGAGGTGGATGACGGCGGAGACGCCTTCGACGGCCTTCGGCAGCGTCGCCGGATCGCACAGGTCGCCCTCGACGGCGGTCACACCCGCCGGAAGTTCTTTGCCGGGGCGGACGATCGCGCGGCACTCGACGCCGGCGTCCACCAGGCGACGAAGCAGGCGGGTGCCGACGAGGCCGGTTCCGCCGGTGATGAGGACTGTCATGATTCTTTTCCTTTCGGGAAGAGACTGTTGAGCTTGCCGGTCGCCTCGCGCAGCACGCGGGCGGTCGTGTCGATGTCGGCTTGAGCGACACCGTCGAAAGCCGTCTCGAGGATGAGAGCGATCGGATCGGGCAGCTTCTGCCACAACGCGGCACCGGCGGGGGTGATGGTCAGCACCTTCTGGCGCTGATCGGTGGCATCAGGCGTCTGCTCGACCAGGCCCTTGCGGACCAGAGCCGCCACGACGCCGGTGAGCGTCGCGCGCTCGATCTGCAGCATGCGGGTGAGGTCACGTTGCGAGGTCGGCCCCACTGTCATCAGCTCGTACATCACGTACCACTGCGTCGGCCCGACATCGTGCGGCCGCAAGACCGCTTCCATGACGACCCGGGTCGCGAAGTAGTACTTCTTCGCCCAGGCACCTGCGGACTGATGTTCGGGATCAACCTGTTTGCTAGCCACCTAACAAATATAGCTAGGTACCTAACAAAGTGTCAACCAAGGGCGCTCCGAAGGGTGTGTGTTTCATCCGGATCGATCCAGTAGCTGCGCCGCGGTGACGACCAGGCGGACGGGATCAAGACACATCCCCAGATTCACGTTCCGGGGATCGATCATGATCACCTCGCCCTGCTTGCCGGCGGCGACATGTGGGACCTGGAAGAGCTGCTCAACGAGCCGCTGCAAGCAGCCGTGAGGTCCGTCGCCAGGACGACCGCCCGAACGTTGTGCACCCAGTTCGGCGTCGCTCTGCATACCCCGGCACCGGACGCACACCCCGTGTACGAGGTGGGCGTGGGCGTCTGTAGTGCCGCCGTCATGGCCGCGGTGATGCCCCTGGTCCACGGCATAGCTCCAGAGGACTCCAAGCAGGCCAGTAGAAGGAACCTGACTCGCTCCTCATCGCCAACAGCGTGACCGCCGTCGGCCTGGCAGCCGGCATCGGAGTCACATCAGATGCCACCGGCAACGACTCGGTCTGGCTAGCGCTGCTGGTCGGCCTCGTGGCATCGCTGACGTTCTCTGCGACCACGCTCCTCCAGCACAACGCCTTCGAGCTAAAAGCACCGAAGCTGACAACCTGGGCGACTACAGTCGGCGGCTGCGGGTCACTTGCGAGGCTCGGGCTCCGAAGGGCTGACGTCGAGTACCGCGAGGAAGGCCGCCGCTGCGGGGGTGAGCCCGAACCTGCTCCAGATGAGGTGTTCGATGCGGACAGGGGCGTCCAGCACCGGGATCGTCACCACGCCGGACAGGTGCGGGGCGTAGTTCGACGGCAGCATGGCGATGCCGAGGCGCAGGTGAACCAGCCTTGCGAGGAACTCCGGGGAGGTCACCTCGAAGGGGACCTCGCGGTGCAGGCCGGCGGACGCGAAGGCCTGGTCGGATTGGTCACGCCCGGCGCTGCCCGCAGGGAAGTCCACGAACACCTCGGTCGACAGCCGAAGCAGGTCGACGTCGGCCTCGCCTGCGAGCGGGTGGTCGGGAGCGACGACGGCCACATGTCGGTCGTGAGCGAGCTTGCGGGAACGGACGCCGTCCGGGCGCGCAGTGGTGGGCAGGCCGAGGAAGGCGACATCGATCGTCCCGTCCTTGACCTTGGCCACCAATGACTCGCTGGTACCGACCCGAAGACCGATCCGGACCTGTGGATAGCGCTCGTGGAAGGCGCGCAGGACGGCGGGTACGTCGACCGCCGCCACCGTCGGGATCACGCCGACGGTGAGCTTGCCGCGGACTTCTCCGACAGCGGCCGCCACTTCGGCCGCCCCGCGTTCGGCGGCGTCGAGGCACTGCTGCGCGTCGGGGAGGAACGCTTCGCCGGCTGCCGTCAGCCGGACCCGCCGGCTGGTGCGGTCGAAGAGGCGGGCGCCCAGTTCCCGCTCCAGCCGGGCGATCTGGTGGCTGAGGGCGGATTGGACGACGAGGCATCGTTCGGCGGCGCGGGTGAAGCTCTTCGTCTCCGCGACGGTGACGAAGTACTGCAACTGTCGAAGCTCCATAGATCTATCTTGAATCACGATGGATGAAGTGACAAACATGTGTTGGACTCATTGATCGACCGGGCCGCACGCTGAGTAGGTGAAGAACATCGCCGCACTACAGCCCCGGTTGATCGGCGTCGTCGCGGTCACCTCCCTCGCACCGATCGTCTGGGGTACGACGTATGTGGTCACGACCGAGCTCCTGCCAGCAGGTCATCCGCTGTTCGCGGCGCTGCTCCGGGCACTGCCGGCCGGGCTGATCGCGTTGGCGGTCACCCGCACGCTGCCGCACGGGACCTGGCTGGCGAAGGGCGCGGCCCTTGGTGTGCTGAACATCGGGCTGTTCTTTCCGCTGCTCTTCGTTGCCGCCGAACGCCTTCCGGGTGGGGTCGCCGCCACCCTCGGAGCGGCGCAGCCGATTCTCGTCGCGGTGCTGGCGGTGACGATCCTGAAGCAGCGCCCGTCGGGCTGGCGGTTCGCCTGGGGTGTGGTCGGCGTGGTCGGCGTCGGCCTGGTAGTGATCGGCCCCGATGCGGGGTTCGACGTCGTCGGGATCGTGGCCGGTCTTGCCGGCGCGGTCACGATGGCGCTCGGGGTGACGCTCACGAAGCGGTGGGGGCGCCCGGAAGGCGTCAGTCCGACAGCGTTCGCCGGCTGGCAACTGACCGCAGGCGGCCTGTTTCTGCTCCCGGTGACGTTGCTGTTCGAGGGGATGCCGCCCGCGATCGACGGCCGCGCCGCGCTCGGCTATCTCTGGCTCGGCCTGGTCGGTGGACTCCTCGCCTATGTCCTGTGGTTCCGCGGCATCACGAAGCTGCCGGTCACTTCCGTCGCCGTACTCGGCCTGCTCTCGCCGATCGTCGCCGCTGTCCTCGGCGCCGCGCTGCTGGGCCAGTCGCTCGGACCGGTCGAGCTGACGGGATTCGCGCTCGCCCTGGCCGCGATCCTCGCCGGGCAGATTTCTCCGACTTTCAAGAAGCAGCGGGCGGGCACCACGCCGTCCGCTGCCCAACAGATCACACCCATATCAGGAGGTAGGAACAATGATTGAGAAGCAGGAACTGACGCTCTCCCACAGTGATGGCAAGCCGGATGCGATCGGCCTCGAGGCCGTCAACCGGATACTGCGCCCCGTGGGCGTACGCATTTCCCAGGTACCCGTCCCCACCGTGGCACACCCGATCCTCAAGACGTCCCAAGAGCAGGCTGTTCCGGAATCGCAGCACCCGGAACTCATCTCGACCTTCAACCTCGACAGAGACCAGTTGCTGGAGCAGATCGAGTTGGCCGGCCGCGAGGCCGCGACCCACCGCGGTGGCCTGTTGAGCACCTCGGAACATGGAGTAGCTCCCTATCCCAAGGTGTACGACATGAGGGCGATGGACTCCGCTGCACGGACCGCCACCCTGCGCCGCTTCGGCAGACTCCATATCAACAGCACCGACGAGGGTCTCGGCATCGACGAGGTGATGACGGTGGTGTACGCCGGACCGCTGACGTGGTTCTTCCAGCTCGCCGACGGCGTAGTCGGCAAGGTGTCACTGCCCGCTGTGGAGATCGGCGATCCGGCCTGGCGCCTGAGCTACCCCGGCCTCCAGCCCCACGGCGGCTTCCTCGACGCCGAGTACGGCCTGGTCGTAGCTTTCGCGCACGGCCCAGAGAAGTTCGTGATGCGCTACGAGCACCCGAACGTCGATGCGGAAGGCGCGGAGTTGCTGGGCACGAATCCGTGGGTCGACTTCAACGGCGAAGTGCCCCGGCTGCTCGACGACGCGATCCAGAACTGAGGCACGGCGTACAGAGCCGTAGAAGGGAATCAACGGTGTCAGCCAACGACCTGGAAGCCCGACTCGTCGCTGTGGAGGCGAAACTCGCACACCACAGCGACCTGGAAGCGATTCGGGATTTGATGTACGAGTACGGGTTCGCCTTCGACGAGGATCGCTTCGACGACTTCGCCAACTGTTTCACCGAGAACGCCACGGGCCGATATCACCCCTTCGCTCCCGGTTTCTCGGGAAGGCAGGAGATCCTCGACTTCTGCCACCGGCTTCGTGACGAGGACTCACTGCCCCGGCTGGAGATGGTCATCCACTACACGGTTTCGCCAATCATCGAGATCGATGGTGACTCGGCCAGCGGCCGATGGAACTGGATAGCTCCGTGCACGGTCAAGAGGGCGAACGAGGATCGGGTCGCGGCATGGCAGTTCGGCCGCTACGACGTGCAGTACGCCCGGACCTCGGACGGCTGGAAGATCCAGCACCAGACCACGGCCTATTTCGAGGTGTTCGAACACCTCGAGGGATGGGTGCGGCAGCCGATGATGTCGCTCCTGTCGTGATTCTCAAGGTCGGCCGAGTGCTCGACTTGTCGGAAGGTGTGTCATGACCGTCCAGTTCGGTGTCTCGATCAATCCGGCGCTCGATGTCGAGAACGGCTACCGGCTGGCGGCCGCAGCTGAACATTCGGGCCTGAGCCTGATTGGTGTGCAGGATCATCCGTACGTGAACAACTACATCGACGCGTTCGTCTTCATCGGCCAGCTGCTGGCGCGTACGCGGAGCCTGAGTGTGTTGTCCGATGTAGCGAACCTGCCGTTGCGGCCGCCGGCCATGCTCGCCCGTACAGCGTCGGCACTCTCCCGCGTTTCCGGAGGGCGGTTCGTCCTGGGTCTTGGCGCGGGCGGTTACTGGGACGCGATCACCTCGATGGGAATGCCACGGCGGTCCTCGGCCGAGGGACGGAGGGCACTCGCCGAGGCGGTCCAGCTGATGCGGGAACTGTGGCAGCCAGGTGCGAAAGTGACCCGTAACGGCGAGTTTGCTTCAGTGTCCGGGCTCGCTGGGCAGGGCCCGGCCGTACCCATCTGGATCGGCGCCCAAGGCCCGCGCACCCTAGCTGTCACCGGCCGGCTCGGCGACGGCTGGGCGGCTCCGATTCCGTCCTATCTTCCGTACGAGCAATACGCTCCAGCCAACGCGATCATCGACCGCGCAGCAGAAGAGACCGGGCGGCTGCCGGCGGCGGTGACCCGCGTCGTACAGCTCGTCGGCACGATCAACCCCACCACGCACAGCACTACGCACCGGAGTCCCGACCTGGTCGGCGCCGAGCCGATCCGCACCGATGCACGCGGCTGGGCCGAGACGCTAGTACGGCTTGCCACCGAACAGCCGTTCACTGTGTTCGTCTTCTGGCCCGAAAAGGGGGACGAGATGCAGGTCCGCCGCTTCGGCGAAGAGGTCGCCCCGATGGTCACCGCCAGTCTCGGGTAGCACAGAGGCTGAGCAGTTGTTCGCGTGAGAGCAGGGACAGCCTGGTGTTGCGGCCGTGTCCGTGCAACCGAATGCCGGTGCGATGTACGTGGTCACCGCGGAGGCCAAATCTTTCCGAGGCGGGAGCATCCGAAATCCGCTCACCGCGCGCGACAGCCTCACCCCGCAGTTTCTGCGGGGCGAGGCTCCGCTCGGCCGGGGGCATGCTGCCCTCTATCTGACCCCAACCGTCGGATCTCAGCGGTGATCGGGCCGCACTCAAGGCGGCGGGACCATCCACTGCGCCACCCGACAACCCGGCACCTAAGAGGCCGATCCCGCCACGCCATCGATTGCGCTGTCCGGTAGCCAGCGATCACAGTGGGATGGGTGTTGGTAACGGATCGTTCATCGGGGCGATAAAGCGAGTGGGAGTGGAGCTTCGGCTCGCGGGGTGGAATCGATGACAAGTGGGGAACCGTAATGCTGTGGTTTGCGTTATGAGGGGTCGGCCGGATGTCAGTTCGAGTGTCGCGATTGTCCTGTACGAGGCCTACGCGAAGATGTCCGGGCCACTGGGGGGCAATCACTATGCCTTGTACGACTACGCGCGGGTGGTGATGACGAAAATCGCTCCGGTGGATGCGTTCTACGTTGGACTGATTCACGCAGGGACGAAGGTCCGGTTCCCCTACAGCTACGACGGTACTCAACACGATGACTCGGATACGCACACTATCGGCCGGGACGGGCTGACCGCCTGGCTGCTGCTCAACAAGCGAACCTACCGGTTCGATCTGGACGGCGGGGTGCTGCTGAACGGGGGAGTCTCGTTCGGTGACGTGCGCAGGCGGTCAGCTGACGCCGTGACGGTGCCTTTGATTTCCGGGACGCTGGAGGGGCCCCAGGTCTTCGGCATGGTGTCGATGCAGAGCTACGAATCCGGTGTGTACAACGGTGAGGCGGTGGCGGCCTTCGAGTGGATCGCTGAGGTGATCGGCCGGGTGCTGTCGCGAGAGCAGGAGGATCGGGATGCGCTCACCCAGTTGAAACTGGGCACCGATGGCACGCTTGACAGCGATTTCCTGACCTCGGACCAGATGGTGGAGTATCTGGTCGAGCAGGTCGGAGAGGTACGGCGCGGCGCCGAGCAAGCACTTGATGAAGGCAGCCCGACGCTCGACCGGGCGTGTGCTGCACTGGCTGACGTCAGGGTGGCCTGTCTCCGGATCCAGGCGGAACTGGTCGAGATGACGTTGCTCGTCGACGATCGGCCGACGCTGCGGTTCAAGACCCTGACGCCGGCCGAGCAAACGATCGCCGTACTGCTGGCCGACGGGCTGAGCAACCAGGCCATCGCCGAGCAGTTGCGGCCGACCAGTATCAACACGGTAAAGACCCATCTGAAGAACATCGCGGCAAAGTACGGAATGAGCCGGCGAGCGGAGATTGCTGCGGATGTGATCAAACATCTGGGGAAGCTGCCCTAGTCCTTGCGGCTCACCCGGTGGGTGAGTTCACCCGGGTCATTCCTCACCCGGCACGGTATGGCTGGCAGTCTGGGCCGCGTGGATCATCGGTTCGGTGTCACCCGGGGGCGGATGATCCATGAGGGGGAGCAGCTATGCGCAGTCCCGTTGCCACCGCAGTCGCAATCGCTTTGGTCACTTCGGTTCTGACGGTCACACCGTCGTCTGCACTGGCCCAACCGGCCAAGCCGAAGCCACCGCCATACTCGTCGGCCGCCGCGGTGCCGCCGCTCAGATCGGCCACTCACAAGGACCAGGCAGCCGCCGCTCGCAGTGCGAATGACCCGCTGACAGGCGGTCCGGGGCAGGGGCCCGGCATGAAGCCGGTCAAGCTGGCCGAACGACCCAAACCGGTCCGCGAGTTGCCGGCGCTTCGGACTGCAACGACCACCGTTGTCGAGAACAGCGATGGCAGCCGCACTTCTCAGCAGTACTTCGAGCCGCACTACTACCAGCCTTCGAAAGGTAGCGGGTGGAAGCCCATCGACAGTCGGCTGCAGGCTGATGACCCGCCCGCGGCCGGTCCTCCCGATCGCAGCGCGGTCGAGCGGGCGGCGCCCGAGCGTTTCCGGATGCGGGCGAACTATTGGCAGGCGAGGTTCGGGCCATCCGATGATGCGCGGGGCATGGTCAGGCTGGAGCAGGACGGTCAGGCGTTGACTCTGCGCCCAGTCGGCGCGGCTCGGGTCACGCCGACCATCACCACCGACAAGACCGGCCGGGAAACTGTCCACTACAAGGGACTCTGGCCTGGCGTAGATGTCGAGTACCAGGCCCACAACAACATGCTCAAGGAGTTCGTGATCCTGACCTCGCCCACGGCGGCGAGCAGCTACGCCTTCAAGGTCGGTGGTGCCGGTCTGGTCGCCCGACCACAGAAGCAGGGTGGCTTCGCGCTGAAGGGTGCGCTCGAGGGCAAGTTCGAGGTCGGCGGTCTGAGCGTCGCCTTGATGGACCGTGGCGTGATCAGCGAGCAGGTCGCCGAGCAGACCTTCAAGAACGGCGTACTGAGCGTCTCGGTGAACCGGGCCTGGCTGAGCAAACTCCCGGCCGCCAGTTTCCCCGTGGTGGTGGACCCGACCTTCAACAGCTTCTTCGGAAACCGGGCCAGCGGCAACTACATCGCCTACAAGTCCGACGGCTACGTCTGCGGATCGGCGTCCTGCTACCCGAACTCCGGCTCACTGAACGACGCCGGCACCTGGAAGCGCTGGCGCAGTGCTTTCCATTCGCCGTACAGCCAACTGCAGGGGAAGACCCTGCTCGGCGCATGGTTCCACCTGCAGATGATGCCGCCGACGCCAGGAAAGTACTACGGCACCTACGAGAGTCTTTACACCGAGGTGTCGCACGCTTCCTGCTTGGGCTACAACTGCATCGACTATTCCGCGCCGCGGAACAGCGCGTGGTTCAGCGCCGAGGCCTGGCTGGACATGACCAGCATCTATCAGACGATGATCAACCGAGGCGACTGGGGCGCCTGGATGATGCTCAACGGCGAGGAACGGAACTACCCGACCTTCAAGGCCTGGGACCCGGACAACTCGTACGTGCAGTTCACCTACAACACGCCACCGCCACCGCCCGTGTTGGTCTCACCCAGCGTTGACAACCAGGTCTTCGTCGACCCGCAGGTGAGCTTCTCCGTCAATCCGGCCGTCGACGGTGACGGCGACGGCGTGCAGTACTTCTTCCGGGTCGCCACCGGTAGCGACGGCGAGACCGGGACCGTCATCAACTCGGGCAACCTCACCTCGACGCAGTGGACCATCCCGGACGGGATCCTGCAGGACGGTACGACTTACTACCTGCACGCCTACACGTTCGACGGGACCGAATACCGTGCCGCGGCGGTGAGACCGTTCAAGATCGATCTGCGCACAGGAAAGGACTCGACCCAGATCTACGACACGGTCGGCCCGGTGAGCGTCGACCTGGCCACCGGCAACGTGGCGACCAGTGAAGGCAGTCACAAATCGGCGGCACTCGGTGGGTCGCTCGGCGTCACCCTGGACTACAACACGCCGGTTCGAGCCAGGCGCGGGCTGGTCGGCCAGTACTTCAACAACACTGGTTTCACGGGCGAGCCAGTGCTGAGCCGGGTCGATCAGAAGATCGACTTCGACTGGCAGACCGGATCTCCATCGGCGGGCACCGTGGAGGCCGACAACTTCGGCGCGAAGTGGACCGGGTACTTCATCGCTCCGGTCACCGGTAGTTTCGAGTTCGGCGCGGCGGCGGACGACAGCGTCACGATCATCGCCAACGGGCAGATGGTGATGAGCCAGGCCAGTTGCTGTGCCAACGGGTACGGCGGGGTCCCACTCACTCTGACCGCCGGGCAGATCATTCCGATCGAGTACCGGATGACGGATCTCGGCGGAGCGGCCGGCGCACACCTCTACGTCAAGTCACCGCAGCTGACGCCGACCACTCAAGTCGTTCCACAATCCTGGCTGAGCACCGGCGCCCGGCCCGTCAACCAGTCTCGCGGCCTGGTTGGCCGCTACTACACGGATGACGGAACCCACGTCGTACCGACAGATCCGAGCAAGCAGTTTCTCACCCGGACGGACCCGCTGCTGTCGCTCAACTGGGGACTCGGTTCTCCGGTTCAGGGCGGACCAGTCGACAACTTCATCGTCCGCTGGAGCGGCTACATTACCGTTCCCACCTCAGGCACGTACCAGTTCGGGACCATTAGCGATGACGGCTCCCGGGTCACCCTCGGCGCGAGTAACACCGTCGTCTACGACAAGTGGCGAGACAGCGGTGGTGAAGAAGGCTACGGCGCGAGCATCGCGCTGACCGCCAACCAGTCGGTACCGATCACGGTTGACTACTTCGAACACGGTGGTGGCGCCTCGGTCTACCTCAAAGTCCAAGGCGCAGTACCCAATCAATTGGTGCCACCGACCTGGCTCTCGCCCCGAGCCCAAGTCCTTCCCGACGGCTGGCAGTTGGGTCTGGACGCCGACGGCGATCTCGGCTACGACCACGCCAAGATCAACCAGAACAGCGTAGTCCTCACCGACTCCACCGGCAGCACCCACGAATACACCTGGAACGGCGCGGGCGGCTACAAGGCGCCGGTGAACGAAGACGGCCAACTGGTCCGCAACGCTGACGGCACGATTACCTTCGCCGATGTCGACGGACGGACCTATGTGTTCGGCGTCGACGGCATCCTGCAGTCGGTGACGAGCGCTACGGATGATCGCAAGCCGGTGGCGCTCAAGTACAGCTACAGCGGCAGCCCACCACGGCTGAGCCAAATCACCGACGGCGTCACCACCGACCGCTGGGCGAAGATGGTCTACAGCGGCGACGGCCAATGCCCCTCACCGCCCGCGGGCTTCGACGCCGCGCCACCGCCCGGCATGCTCTGTGCCGTCAAGACCGACGACGGCCGGACGAGCTCCTTCTACTACTCACAAGGCCTGCTGGCCCGCGTTCTCAACCCGGGCAATGAGACCACCGACTACTCGTACGACGCCCTGGGCCGAGTGAGCGGCATGCGTGACCCAGTCGCCAACGACGCGATCGCGTCCGGCGTCCGGGCCAACGACGACGCCGTACTCACCAAGCTCGAGTACGACGTCCTGGGCCGGGCGACGAAGGTGACGGCACCGTCAGCGACGCCAGGGGCAGCACGTTCCGTCCATGGAATCGAGTTCCTCCCGGGCGGCACCGGCTTCGTCGGCGCGACCCAGCAGCATCTGCTCACGGCGCCGGAACCGAATGGCTTCACCCGTCGGGTCGAATACGACAACCTCTACCGGACGACCCGCGACACGGACGTCGCCAACCTCAGTGCACTGACGGAATGGGACCCGCTGAAGGACCTCGTCCTCAGCAACACCGACGCAACCGGCCTGAAGTCGACCACCATCTACGACTCCCTCGACCGCCCGACCGACAGCTACGGACCGGCACCGGTTAGTTGGTACGGCACCGATCGCAAGCCGTTGCCCGCCAATGTGAACCAGGTAGCACATACCCAGACCGGCTACGACGAGAACATCCTCGGCCTGAGCATCACCGCCTACAGCAACAAGAAGCTGATCGGCTCACCGACCTTCCACACCACCGGGTTCAACAACCTGCCCTACGCCTCCTACGGCCTCGATCTGGCCACCGGCGGAGTGACACCGACCGACGGAGCCTCGATCCGCGCCACCGGCAAGATGCTGCTGGCCACGGCCGGCACATACAGCTTCCGGGCCTGGCACAGTGACGGCCTTCGGCTGTACGTCGAGGATCAATTGGTGGTGGACGAGTGGGTCGATGGTGGTGAGCGATTCAGCCCGAACGGAACCTTCAATACTCCGACGGCCAACCGCTGGGTCGACTACCGGGTCGAGATCTACAAGACCGGCACCGCCGGACGGGTCTTCGGCCAGCTGTTCAGAACGCCACCCGGCGGCACTGAGCAAGCCGACATTGCAGGGCAGCTGACCCCGGCGTACAACCTCGTTACCTCGACCACCACCTCTGATTCTGCGCTTGGCGACCGTATCGCAAAGACGAACTTCGGAGCCAGGCCTGAACTCGGCCTCCCGCAGAGCATCGCGGTCGACCCGGCCGGCCTCAACCTGACCACGACCATGGCCTATGAGCCGCCGGGGACCGGCTTCCTTCGCCAGACCGGCAAGACCTTGCCTGGTGGAACTACCACCAGCTACTCGTACTACGGCGCGACCGAGGCGGTGGACAATCCGTGCACGACCGCGACCGAGGCCTACCGGCAGGCGGGACAGCTGAAACTCAAGAACGAGCCGGATCCGGACGGAACGGGTCCGCTGACGGCTCGGACGATCGAGACGGTCTACGACGGATCCGGCAGCGTCGTCGCAACTCGCTACAACGCCGACCCGTGGACCTGCACCAGCTACGACGACCGCGAGCGGGTACTGACCACCACCATTCCCGCCCGGAACGGTGATCCGGGCCGAACCGTCAGCAACGACTGGGCCGTCGGCGGCAACCCGCTGGTGACCAGCTCATCGGACTCGAACGGCACCATCACCACCAGCACCGATCTCCTCGGCCGGACCACCAGCTACTCGGATGCCTATGGCAACTGGACCGGCTACGGCTACGACGATCTGGGCCGGATGATCAGGCTGTACGGCGACTTCGGTGAGCAAGGATTCGTCTATGACACGTACGGCCATCTGAAGGAACAACTGCTTGGCGGCGTGATCGTTGCCAAGGCGTACTACGACCAGTACGGACGCCTGGACCATGCTGACTACCCGACTGCCGGAGGGCTCGGCCTTGCAGGCGTCAGTCGTGATTCCGCTGGTCGTGTCGTCAGCCAGACATGGCGACTCGCCAACGGCAACACAGTCGAGGATACAGTCACGAACAGCCAATCCGGACAGATCCTCACCGACGATGTGGTCAGCGGCTCGGCCAACCTGTCCTACACCTATCGCTACGACCGCGCCGATCGGCTGACCGAGGCTGACATCGGCCCGCACACCTATCGGTACGGATTCGGCGCCCAGAATGCAGTTTGCGGTACTGGAGCCGGTACCAACCCCAACGCAGGTAAGAACAGCAACCGGACCAGCCAGGTCGTCGACGGAGTCACCACAACATACTGCTACGACAACGCCGACCGGATCACGGCTAGCAGCAGCCCAATGGCCGACGGCGGCGATATCGATGCCCACGGCAACATGACCTCCGTGGGCTCGACCGCGACGCCACTGCGCCTCTGCTACGACACCTCGGATCGCAACTCCTGCCTGGTTCAGCGTGACGATGACGGTAACGGCCTGGCGATGTACTACCAGCGAGATGTGCAAGGGCGCATCCTGGCCCGCTTCAAAAACACCATCACGGACTGGAGTTGGGCCGCGGCGGGAGACTTCTACTACGGCTTCACCGGCGCCGGCGATTCCCCAGACCTGGTCCGTGACGCGAACTGGGCGATCATCGAGAAGTACCTCCAACTGCCAGGAGGTGCGGTACTCACCATTCGGCCGACCAAGACGACGGTGGCCGAGCGAGACCTGTATTCTCTGCCGAACCTGCACGGTGACATCTTGGTGACCGCCAACGGTCTAGGCGCGAACACCAGCACGGGCAATGGCCCCGCTAACACCTACACCTACGACCCCTTCGGCAATGCCCTCGCCGGCAGCACTACCCCAGCCAACTTCAACGAAGGCAGCTACGGCTGGCTTGGCCGCCACCAAAAGGACTCCGAAACCCTCTTCACCCTCGCCCCGGTCCAAATGGGCGCTCGGGTCTACATCCCCATCCTGGGTCGCTTCCTCCAGGTAGACCCTCTGGAAGGCGGAGTCCAGAACAACTACGTCTACCCACCAGACCCGATCAACGATCTCGACCTGGACGGTAAGGGCTTCTGGAACATCGCGACGAAGATCGCCAGCGCCGGGTCCTACATTCCGGGCCCCATCGGGATGGTGGCCAGCGGTGTAGCAGTGGCTGGCAATCTCGCCCAGGGACACTGGAAGGCGGCGGCCGTCGCCGCGGTCGGCCTGACGGGTGTCGGAGTAGCCGGCAAGTTCGTTGTCAAAGCCGCCGCGGCGGCTGGGGTCGGGAAGGCGATCGCCCGTGTAGCGAACAAGCAGTTCACCAAGCACGCTCTCGACCAGATCGCGGCGCGTGGCGGCTCCCGGGTGCACGCCTTGGTAGCTAAGAACTTCGGTAAACCGATGGGGCCGAAGCGGGATGAGCTGGGCCGGTGGTCATACAACTTCCAGACGAAGAACACTAGGGTCGCGATCAACAGCCGTGGGAAGGTCGTGACCTACATCAGATACACGAAGTCGTTCTGGAGGTTCTGACGATGTCCGGCGACGAGCCGCTTGTGCGGGACGTGATGAGGTTCTTCCACGCGCAACTCACGGACGTTGCGGACGATACGCCGTCGGACGAGTACAAGCCGGAGGCGGAGTTGCTGGTCCAGGCGATGGCCGCCGAGCGGCATCCGGTGGCGAAGGAGAGGCTTGTCATCATGACGCGCGACATCTTCTCGGACATGTTCGAGGAGAATTACGACCTGGATGCGTTCGCGAGGTTCGGCGACGGGCTCGCAAGAATCTTCTACGGCCCCGGTTCCTAATCTCCTCCTCGGCGATCGGGGGGAGGGGACGCGACGGGTGCCTGGTGACCGCCTCACCAGGCACCCGTGGCACGTCGCCGGTTTGATCCGCAGCAGCCGGCTCAGCTGGCGGTCCGATGCTGAATCGCCGGCCCGGCGATGGCCGCCGCGGACAGGTCAGTATCGCGATCGTTGGGGTGACGTTTCATGGCGCAGCACTTCCAGACGCTGCCGAGGAGCGATGCCCTTTCGGTCAGTCTGCGACCGCTCGCGGTGGCATGTTTCATGCCGCCCGCTGCCGGCAGGATCGCGGGACCTCCGCAACGGCGTTTGATCGGGATTTGGCTGACCGCATCCGCGGTGTCCTTCCCGGGCTGGCGGTTAGGGAAGTGAAGATGTTCGGCGGTCTGAGCTGCATGGCCAACGAGAAGATGACCGCCACCGCGAACACACACGGCGACCTGATTGTCAGGTGCGACCTGTCGTGTGTGTGGAGAACCTGCCGGCGCGCGACGGTGCGGACTGGCCTGAGATGTGCGTGGTCCGGAAGATGAGCAAGGCTCGAGGAGGAGCTCGACTGCGACGAGAAGGTGACCGGCAACGGCGACTAGACGGGCAACGCGTGGTGGCTTCCCTTGCGCGTTGATGTTCGGCGGTGGTGATCTCAGATGAGGTTGGTTGGTGAGGGCTTCCAGTCTGGGGATGGGGGCGGTGGCCATCGTCGAGCCATCGCGCGATGACGTCCATCGCCGGCCGAGCGGTCACATCGGTCTCGATGCGGGAGACCTTGGCCTGAGAAATGCCGACGGTGGTGGCGAGTCGGTCGCCGCTGAGGCCCGCCGTACTGCGCAGGCGAGGAAGCTCTTGGCCGAGGCGATCCGCGAGGTCGTACAGGCGAGTCTCGGACTTCATCAATGAATATCTAGCGCCCTCATTTCACGCGCCGCCGCCAATGCCGCCAGCGCAGCGACAGCCGCCGCGCTCAATGGAGTTCTGTACGCGGTGGGCTCGGGTAGCGGCGGTGAGGAAGCGTGTCCCGAGACCAGCTCGGACAGCGGCGCGGCCGGTGGCAGAGCTCAACTCGATCGACGATGTGTTCTCTCTCGGGCAAGACACTGCGGAAGTCGAGGCGAAGGCCGGAACAGGCCAGGCTCGCGTATCGAAGAGGCTCGGCCGGGCGCCCAGTTGGCGGACACCACGGGCCAGGGCCATGCTGGCGTGCAGTCGGGCCGAACGGCGAAGTCGGAGGGATCATCAGGTTTGAAGGCCCGCGCCGGGGTTGCCGTGGGTCGTGTCGACGCTGGCTCGTTCAGAGAATCCGGCGCACTAACAGATGCTGGCTGACCGGCGTATGTGAAGGCGAAGCAGGCCTTCGGTCTTGTGTAAGTAGCTCCTGGCGCGGGTTGGCGAGATGACCGACCGGTTGAAGCTGAAGCTGCGTGTACGAGTTGGCGGGAGTCCCACCTAGGTCACGCAGGTGAACGGTTACCTTGCCGCCGGACGGTGTGGCCTGGGGTCTTGCCTCCCTGCGTGTTACTGACTGTAACCCGTAGAGATGCGCCAAAGATGCTAGAGAACCGCGAGAAGCCAACGGCGCGCACCGACGCGTAGGTGCGCCCGGTCGTCGCTCTGTCGAAAGCTGGCTGGGCGATCGTCGTCCAGCACAGTTCACCCGAGAGATCTCGCGGTGGCATCGACGTGGGACGTGAGTTCATCTGCCGGTGCTGATCGCCGCAACCCGACCCTGATCGACGAAGGCCTTAGCGCCGAGTGCCCCGCCACGACGATGGTCTCAACCTCCGCCTCACTGTCGCCGTACACCTGCTGACCCAGAGTCACTGCAGGAAAGTGCAATTTCCTCCAGGAGGGTTGCTCGGGAGGTATCCGGAGGCGAGACTCCTCCTGCTTTCACCGGTCGCTGGGGGTGCACCGGATCCCGCTCAGTCTTGGAGTGTCGATGCCCCGCACCCGCAGGTTGCTGACGTTTGCCCTCGTGTTGTCCGTTCCGGTCTCGGCGGCGGTTCCGGCTGCTGCGTTGGCGCATCCACCACGCGCGGTCCAGGCCGCCGTACCGCAGGCCCAGCGACCCGCGCTGGGACCTCTAGCGCCGCCGCTGCCGGCCAAGCTGGGCAAGGTTTCGGTGAACGGGAAGCTCGAGCGGGTCCGCGAGCTGGAGGGTAAGCGGACCGTTTCGTCGAAGAGCTTCGAGATGTCGGACGGGACGACTCAGGTGGAGTTGTCGTCGGAACCCATGCATTACAAGGATTCCGATGGCAAGTGGCAGCCGATCGATACCAAGGTTGCTGCGAGTGCCGACGGTTTCGATGCTGCGAAGAACGCGTTCCGGGCGCGGTTCGGCCGGTCGAGTGATCGTTTGCTCAGTTTCGAAGCAGACGGTACGGCGATCCGGTTGGGCGCGGTTGGTGACAAGCGCAAGATGACGCCGACGGCCGCGGGGTCGGTTGTCACGTTTGCCGATGTTTTCGGTACGGCGG
Source organism: Kribbella sp. NPDC056951 (assembly GCF_042674205.1). Taxonomy (NCBI): domain Bacteria; kingdom Bacillati; phylum Actinomycetota; class Actinomycetes; order Propionibacteriales; family Kribbellaceae; genus Kribbella; species Kribbella sp. NPDC056951. The sequence goes on along the minus strand of NZ_JBHUQZ010000002.1, from coordinate 811,565 downwards.
ATGTCCGGTATCAGGTGACGCGGACCGGAGTGAAGGAGGACGTGGTCCTCGCGGGCGCTGGGGATGTGGCGAGCGAGTACACGTTCGAGCTGCAGACGAACGGTCTCGCGGCGAAGCCCCAGGCTGACGGGTCGATTGGGTTCTTCAAGGGCGAGCAGTTGAAGTACGTCGTACCGGCGCCGACGATGGATGACGCGGCCGAGGCATCGGGTCCGATCACTCAGACGCTTGTGCAGCAGGGTGGTAAGACGCTGCTGACGTTGCGGCCTGACGTGTCGTGGTTGAAGGATTCGCAGCGAGTCTTCCCGGTCGTCCTCGACCCGACCATCGTCGTGGCGCCGGACCCGGCGGCGGCGCAGGACACGTCGATTTCCGAGGCGGCGCCAACGACGACGTACGGGACCACTTCGACGGTCGCGGTTGGTGACGACGCCAATCACAACACGTGGCGCGGTCTGTTGAAGTTCGACACGTCCGCGATCCCGGCCAACACCCCAATCCGTTCGGCCGACCTGAACATGCATTTCGGGTCGTCGTTCGGCGCGGACAACACTTCCGTTCAGTTCGTGGCGTTGAAGGCGACCAAGGACTGGACCGAGGCGACGGCGACCTGGTCGGGGATGAACGCGTCGTTCGACGGCACGTACCCGGTCAACAAGATCATCGTTGACGATCAGGACACCGCGGCGACGTCGTACGAGGGGTTGTGGAAGGACCAGAGCAACGCGTCGGCGGTCAACGGGTGGTTCTCGTATGCGCCGAGTGGTACGACGCCGGACACGTTCACCTGGGATGCGCGGGTGCCGAGTGCCGGTGACTATCTCGTGCAGGGGCACTATTTCCAGGCGTCGTATCGGGGGAAGCCGACGGTTGCGATCACTGGATATCCGAACCCCACGCTGAACACGACGTGGGATCAGACGGTGGGTTCGCCGTCGGGTGCGTGGTACTCGCTGGGGACGGTGCGGACCGAGCCGGGGCGGACTGCCCGGGTGAAGATGCAGCGGCAGAGCGGTACGACGGCGTCGACGCCGATCGCGGATGCAGTGTCGTGGACGGAGTACGGGACGCAGACGAAGAACGCGGGGGATCGCGATCTGTGGCATTCGTTCGCGCTGGGTTCGCTGGTGCAGCAGTGGGTCAACAACACGGCACCGAATTACGGCGTGATGGTGAAGCGTGTTGATGAGGCCGCGACGAGTGTGACCGGCGGTTTGTATTACAGCGCGAGTGAGGCGACGTACGGCGGTGAGACGGCCGCGCGCCCGAATCTCGTCGTCACCTACGGCGAGCCTGGCGTGACGCTGAACCCGCCGACGACGATCCACGCCTCGGGGCCGGAGTTGACGTGGAGCAAGTACGTGGATCCGGCGACGAGTGATGACGATGACCTGGTCGAGTATCAGATCTTCCGCGGCTGCCGCGAGCTGCCCGGGGGTGGGTGCGCCAGTCCGGTGGGTGACGTCTTCGATCGCGACAACCCGAACCACCAGTTGGTCGGCACGGTCGCGCCGGATGTGCTCGCGTGGACCGATCCCGACGCGGACCCGACCGCGACGTACAACTATTGGGTTGTCGCGCGGACGATTGCCGATACCCAGAACGGGAAGAACGGGCGCGCTGCGTCGAATGTGCAAACCGTGACGACGCCTCGCGAAGGCCGGATCCTGCGGTCGTTCTCGGGTGACATCTCCGACAGCACGTTGAGTGCCGCTCAGCCGACGACTGTGCTCGCGCGTCCGGATGGCGGTTCGACGAATACGCGGTACTGGATGCAGGTCGGCAACAACCATCCGACGTACGGCGATGAGCGGGCGGTCTTCGAGTTCGACACGGCAGCCATCAAGCAGGGCACCCGCGTCACCGACGCCCGCGTGGAACTGTTCTCCAACTACGGTTCAGGAGCCAGCACCGCGACCCTGGATCTGCACGGCCTGACCCGTGACTTCGTCGAGAACCAGACGACGTGGAACCAGTCGACCTCCACGATCAACTGGACCGCTCCGGGCGGCGACTACGACTCGACGGCGCTGAGCAGTTTGACGGCGGACAACAATCCGCAGCGATTGACCTTCGCGTCGGCCGGCCTGATCGCCAAGGTGCAGTCCTGGGTGAGCAACCCAGGGGACAACCACGGTCTGCTGCTGAAGACGCGAGACGAAAGTGCAAGTCAGCAACTGTTGAGCATCACCAACGGCGAGTCCCCGGACAGCCTGTTCCGGCCGCGGCTGTGGGTGGAGTCGCTGGCGAAGAGTGACGCGCAGGCGTATGAGGCTGACGAGATGCCGGAGCGGTTCGTGCCGGGTACCACGATCAAGACGCCGGTGACGGTGACGAACACGACGACTGCGGTGTGGCCTGCCGGTCTGCAGCTGTCGTACCGCTGGACCGAGCCGGGCAGCCCCACGGACATTACGGTCTCGGGTGATCGCAACTTCGTGCCGCTGGGCAAGGCGCTGGCGCCTGGCGAGTCAGTGGCTCTCGACTTGCCGATCCGGACACCGATCAACTCGGACTCCGGGACCAAGCGTCTCGCGTACGACCTCTACCTAGACCTTTGGACGGGCACCGACTGGTTCTCCAAGACCACACCGCCGTCCACCAACACCGTCCGGCCCACCCAGGGCTGTGCGGTCGTCACCACCGGCTACTTGTGCGTCGACCGCTACGTTGAGGACCCGACTTCCAACCAGTTGGGTCTGGAGAAGTTCCTGTCATACACCGGTGAGGAGACCGGTGGCGGTTCGCAGTTGCTGACGAACCTGTACAGCGGGAACGCGGTGTGGTCGTACGACGCGATGTCCAACCCGTCGATCGGTCCGTCGGCGTTCGTCCGGCTGGCCTACAACGCCCAGGACAGCACCGACCCCGGCGCTGGTTTCGGGTTCTCGGTGCAGCCGTCGACGCTGACCCGTCTTGGCAGCAGGTTGTCGGTGCCCAACGGGGGCAGCACCAACAACCTCATGACCTTCATCGACGGTGACGGGACGACGCATACCTACAAGCTGGCGACGCAAACCAGCACCCTGCTGACCTACACGCGGCCCGCGGGTGTGACGCTCGATCTCACCCGTGATCTGACTGCGGACACGGCGCACCAATGGGTGTTCACCCGACCCGACGGCACCCGGTTCTACTTCAACCAGGACACCGGCCGGCAGACCTCGGTGGTTGACCACAACGGCAACACCATGTCGTTCACGTACGACGCCAGCGGCCGGCTGACCACGGTCACCGACTCCTCAGCGCGCAGTGTGCTGACGCTGGGCTACGACACCGCCGGGCTGGTCTTCATCAGGGATCTTTCGGGTCGGGCGCTGAAGTTCACCTACAACAGCTCGCATCAGCTCACGAAGCTCGAGGACGGCGGCGCGTTCGATCCGGTCACGAAGGCCTTCGGCCCTGGTGCTCTGGTCAAGTCGTTCCTGTTCGGATACACCGACACGTCAAACAACGGAAACACTCGCCTGAACTCGATCAAGGACCCGCGTAACGCGGAGACCAAGGTCGTCTACTACACCTCGACCGAAAATTCGACATACGCGATGTGGCCGAAGAGCTACACCGACCGGCGCAACAACGCCACGACGTTCACCTACGCCGATCCGGACGGTTCCGCGGCGAAGGACCTCGTGGCAACGGTGACGGATGTGAACGGCAGTACGCCGTCCGTGGCGACGTACCGGATGGATGGGTACGGGCGGACGACCAGCATCCTGGACGCGAACCAGAACGCGACGGGTGGGAACAAGGCGACGTTGCTGGCCTGGGACAGCGACCACAACGTCATCCGGCTCCAGGAGCCCAACGGCGCGGTGTCGACGTGGGAGCACGACCCACGCACCGGCTACCCGCTCAAGATCCGCGACGCCCTGACGGTCAAGAACGGTCAGCAGGGCATTCTGCTGCAGTACCAGACGTTGACCACGGGTGCCCGACCGACGGTGCTCACCTCGAAGACCAGCGCAGCCGGTAGGGCCAGCACCTTCACCTACGACGCCAACGGCAACGTCAAGACCGTCAAGGACGGCCGCGGCTTCGGCCCGACGTACACCTACAACGCAAACGGCACGCTGGCCACCGCCACGGACGCTCGAGGCAACGCGACGCAATTCAGCCTCGTCCCCTACGACGCCAGTGGCTACCCCAAGTCGATCACCGACCCCGAATCGGCCAAGACGGACTTCCTGTACGACGACCGCGGCAATGTCCTTGAGGTCACTGACGCGCTGACGCGGAAGACGGTCGCACAGTACGACGTGTTCGGGCGGCCAACTGCGATCACGACGCCGTACAACGGAACCGAGACGCGAACGAACGCGACGGAGTACGACCTCAACGACAACGTGGTGAAGGCGACCGCGCCGAACGGGGCGCAGACGGTCTCCACGTTCGATGCCGCGGACAACGTGTTGACCAAGACGCTGCCCGACAACAACCTCTCCGGCCGACAGATCGTCTCGACGTACGACGTGCTGGGTCGGATGGTCACCCAGACCGCGCCGAAGGGTGTGGCGTCGACCGCGGATCCGAACGACTTCGTCACGAAGTACACCTATGACCGGATCGGTCAGGTGCTGAAGGTCGAGACCCCATTCGTCGACACCGACGGCTCGTCGAAGACACCGACCACGACCTACGAGTACGACGTGGCCGGCAACCAGATCACCGTCATCGACCCGGCCAAGAACGCCTCCCCAGCAACCGACTACACCGCGAAGACGGTCTACGACCTGAACCACCGCGTCACTGCCGTCACTGACGCCGCTGGCTACACCAGCAAGAAGGTGTACGACGCCGACAGCCTGGTCACGGCCGAGATCAACCAGACCGGACACACGAAGCGCACGGTCTACGACCTGGCCGGTCAGCCGATCGAGATGCACTCCCTGCACACGCCGATCGGTGCACATCAGGAAGTCCGGGTGACCACGCTGACCTATGACGAGGCCGGCAACGTCACCCGCGAGACCCGGCCGAGTGGACGCTACTCGGAGACTGTCTACGACAAGAACAACCGACCGATCCAGAAGAAGAGCGCATTCGACGCGGCGTCGACCCTGTACAAGACGCCGTCGAGCACGTTCTTCCAGTACTACCCAACCGGCGAGATCAAGGCTCAGTCCGAACCGACCTTCGGCAGCTCGGGCACGCAGTGGACCAATCTCACCTATTACGAGTCGGGCGAGATCAAGACGTCTACAGACCCGTGGCAGATCAGTGCGACCTTTGGCTATAACCAGCTGGGGCAGCAGACCGATCGCACGCTGACTGTGCCGGGCGATACCGCGAAGCGGACGCAGTCGTGGGGCTACTACCCCGACGGTGCCGCGAGCTCCCGCTCGGACACGGCGGCACAGCAGCCGGTGGATGTCATCAACAACACCGACGGCTGGCAGCGGACCTTCACCGGGACCTGGCCGATCGTGTCCGGTGGCACCAACACGGTCGGTTCGAACTACCAGACCCACGCGGCGGCTGCAGCCGGTACGCCGGAGGCCAGCGACGCGTTCAGTTGGCGGGTACTGCCTGATGTCGCGGGCGCGTTCGACGTGTATGCGTCGTGTCCGGTGAGGACGGATGCCACGACCGCGGCGACGTACACGATCAATCACTCGACAGGTGCTGCCACCAAGACGGTTGACCAGAAGGCCTGCACTGCGGCGACGCCGTGGATCAATCTCGGCAATTACTCGTTCCCGAACGGGGTCGCGAAGACCGTCGTACTGAAGCCGTCGACAACGGGTGTGGTCAGTGCCGACGCGATCAAGCTGGTTGCGACCGACCCGGTGGCGTGGCGCTCGTTCACCTATGCCTACGACCTGAACGGTCAGCAGACCGAGGTCAAGGACACCGACCCGAACGCGCTGACCGACACCTTCAAGGTGGTGAGTGACGGGCTTGCCCGCACCACGCAGGTGCAGGAGCTGAAGTCGGGCCAGGAGAAGGCGAAGACCGACTACACCTACGACCTCAACTCCAACGTCCTATCGACGTACGCCCAACGAGGAGCCGACGCCAACACCGTCGGGGTATCGCGCTACACCGCCTACACCTGGGACGTACGCAACCTCGTTGACACCGTCAAAGCCGGCGCCACCCCGAGCTCGTCTTTGGACACGTGGCAGTACACCTATGACCCCCGCGGCTGGCGCTCCACCCTCAAGAAGCCCAACAACAACCTCACCACCCTCACCTACCACGAAGACGGCCTACAGCGGATCAACACCGAGAAAACCGCCGCTGGCCAGCTCGTCTCCTCACACTCCCTGCGCTACAACGCCGACGGCGACCGCTCCCAAGACGTCGAGAAGGTCCTCCAAGCCAAGACAGCCAACTACCTGGACCAGGCCTCCACCTACGCCTACACCCCAGCCCGGCAACTGGCTTCGGTGACCAAGACCGGTGTGGACAAGGGCGACAACGAGGCCTACGAGTACGACGCCGCCGGCAACGTCACCAAACAAACCATCGGCGCCACCACGTCGACGATGACCTACGACCGCAACCGCCTCACCAGCACGGTCACCGGCGCGACAACGGTCAGCCAGCGCTACGACCCCTTCGGCCGCTCCACCATGTCCTACAGCGGCGCCCAGGTCATCGAAGAAAACGGCTACGACGGCTACGACCGCCTAACCCGCCAACAAAAGTTCGACACCGCCGGCACGCCCACTTTCACCCGGAACCAGGTCTACGACCCGTTCGACCGAGTCACCACCGAGCACGAAAAGGTAGGCGCCGCCAACTCCATCAGCACCCGCTACACCTTCGTCGGCCTGGCCAACCAAGTAGCCACGGAGGAGGAGAAGGACACCGGTGGGACCTGGAAGGTCTCGAAGTCCTACGCCTACGGCGCCAACGGCGAAAACCTCTCCCTGGTAGACACCCCCGTCAACACCAGCACATCCAAGAAGTCGTACTACGGCACCAATCCCCACGGCGACGTCGAGAGCCTCACGGACGCCGCCACAGGTCAAACGACCTCGACGTACCGCTACACCGCCTACGGCCAACCCGACAAGATCGGCACCACTGGCGACGACGCCATCACCGGCGACCCCCAAGCCGACGCCGACACAGTCAACCCCTACCGCTTCAACGCAGCCCGCTACAACGGTGCCACCAACACGTACGACATGGGCTTCCGCGAATACAACCCAGGCCTCAACAGGTTCCTCACCCGCGACGCGTACGCCGGCGCCCTCAGCGACGTCTCCCTAGGAACCGACCCCTGGAACACCAACCGCTACATGTTCGGCGGCGGCAACCCCATCAGCCGAGTAGAGCTGGACGGCCACCTCAACGCGCCCGGCTCCGAAGGCGGCGGCGGTTTCGTCCGCGCCAACCTCGAGACCTGCGGATCTGACTGCTACCTCGACTTCTCCACTGGAAGCCTCGCCCCCGTCGACCCCAGCCCCGGCGACGGCGACATCATGACCGTCGCCAAACCCGTCCTCCATGCCACTCTCGACGGTCTGGGCATGGCCCCAGTAGTCGGCGAAGCAGCTGACGGCGTCAACTGCGCCTGGTACGCCCGCGACGGCGAAAAGTTCAACGCCGCCACCAGTTGCGGCGCCATGATCCCCTTCGCCGGCTGGGGCGCCACCGCCGCCAAATGGTTCGGCAAAGGCACCAAACTCAGCGACGAAGCAGCCCAAGCCGCCGCCGACGCTTGCAAGGTCAACAGTTTCACCGCAGACACCCCGGTTCTGATGGCCGACGGCACCACCAAGCCGATCAAGGACGTCGAGCTAGGCGACAAGGTCATGGCCTCAACCCCCACAGGCCGGCTCCAGGCAAGAGACGTCACCAAGTTGCTCCGCCACTCCGGCCCCCGCACCATGGTCGCGATCAACCTCCCGACCGGCATCATTAGCGCCACCGACCGTCACCCCTTCTGGGTGGTCAATCGCGCCCAATGGGCCGATGCGGTTGACTTGAAGCCCGGCGACAAACTACGCACCGCGGCTGGGCACACCATCAGGATCTCCGCGGCAGCGACACATGCTGCCGAGTTGACCGCCTACAACCTCACAGTCGACAGCCTCCACACGTACTACGTGCTGGCCGGCGAGACGGCGGTTCTGGTACACAATTGCGGTGACCTGCTAGCCGACGACGCCCGATTCCCAGAAGCGCATGTGCTCGACGAACACGTAAATGTGACAGACCAGCAGTTGATTCGGATGGCTCAGTCCTCGGGGGTGAAATCCCGGTTTGTCGATCTTCAGACGGCCCAACAGGTTGTCGACTACGGGATCGCCTCGAGCAGCAAGCGCATTACCAGTTGGCTCCGGACTGGAGGTATCGGACCGCTTGAGATCAGTGGAACCTTTGGCGCCAGAAACCCGATTGGAGTGAAGGCCGACGCCGGCGGCTCGATTGTCCCGACCGGGAACTCCTATACGATAGTTCTTCAGCGTGCCGCTGGGCATTCAGGTGGATACTTTGTGAAGACGGCGTATCCAAGATAGGAGGCCGGTGATGAATTCAAGATTTACTGAAGATGATTTCGGTGTTACGCACTTGGCCTCGCTTTTCCATCAAGATTGGAGAGCGGGGGGGAGTGGTGGCGAATTGGTAGCGGGTTATGTGAACGAAATGCCGATCCCTTACATTCATGCGCTTGCGGAAGATGCTTCGGCGCTAGCGGCCAGTGGTGCTGCGGGTCCGCTGGCGACGCTCTGGGAGTGTGCAACCGGATCGAATCACCGCCTTGATGCTGACGCCGCATTGGCGTGGTTCCAGAACATTGCTTCGATATCCGGCTCCCGTCTCATAGGGGTCGATCAGGCAAAAATTGAATCAATGCACGAGTCCTCATATGACGAACTCCGCGCGCGGGTAGTTCTGGAAATCGATCAGATCGGCTCCGGTCTGAATGAAGCTATTGAGAAGAACTCCTGGGTGAAGCTTCCAGGGGTCGTTGCATCGCTGCGGTTCTGTGCTACGGATGTATCCCCGGACCTGGCGTTCCGATTCCTGCTCAGGGCGATAATGGAATACTCATGCAGTATCCAGCGAATTCAATATGAGAGGTTTATTGAGCTCGGTAGAGATTTCGCATACGGAGAATTCGTGGTATCTCGAGTCGAATATCTCGTTGACGACTGATCTCGCTGGCCTGGAACTGCTGGCCGTAGGCAGACCTTCGATTCTCTGCGAGATGGAAAGTCAGTGGATAAAGTACGAAGGCGGGATCGGCAACTTGGCCAATCGGATCAATTCTCCTGGTGGATCATGAGTTTGGTGGGGCGATGAAAAGCGGCGAGTACAAGATCTTGCAGTGGGATGGCGCCTTCGATGGCCAATGGTCGGACGGCGCTGTCGAGAAGTATCGGCGAGAGGGCTTTGACGGGGTGAGCCTGACGGCCGGAGCAGGGGAGAAGCTTCGGGATCTGGGGTTTCTGCAGGATCTGCCGGGGTTGCGTTATCTCGATGTCCTGGCCAAGGTGAAGGACGATCTGGACGCGTTCCGGATCGGCACCCTGGAGGCGTTGACTCTCGCTACGGGGTCTCGCGGCAAAGTTCCGCAGGTGATTCAAGAACAGCTTCGGGCGTTGTGCTTGACCGACAGGCCCGGGATCGCGGTACGCGACAAGTGGCCGATACTCGAGCGTTTGCGGCTCGGTGCATGGCGCGGGTCGGACCTTGAGTTGCTGCGTGGAGCCGAGCATCTGTCGTCGGTGCACCTTGAGGGCCGGCGGCAGGAGGGGACATTGGCCGGCATCGACGGTTGCGTTTCGCTGACCGAGTTCACGTCGATCAACTACTCCGTCGAGGATTCGGCGCCCTTGCGGAACCTGGCTGAACTGCGGACTGTCAAACTGATGTCGGCACCCCCCGGACCGCCGCACCGGCGAATCCTGCTCTCGGATCTCGCTGGTGGCAAGCTGGAAAAGATCTGGATCTCGAACGCGGACGAGTTGGTAGACGTCGGCGTATTACATTCGCTCCCTCAGCTTCGAGAGGTACGACTGATTCATTGCCGGCTACGAGAGGCCGACCAACGCGCTCTGGATTCGCTGTCCGCAGTGAATGTCAAGGTGATCGATCCGAGAGCCTCGTGAGAGGTTGGTCGCCGTCGCTAGGGTGATTCATCGTTGCCTGGCTCGAATCGGACGCGCTCCAGCGGATCGACCGCCTCGTCGTCTTGGCTGGGGAATCCGGCGGTGTCGAGGCGGCCGCGGAGCCAGGCGAGGAGTGTGTCGACGAGTGGGTCCGGCAAGGGCGGGCCCTGTTTGGCGTGGCGTGGGTAGACGATCAGTGGCCATTCGTCGGGAGAGCCTTGGGTGAGCCAGCCCAGTACGTCGCCCTCGACCGTGTTGGCGAACGGCAGGAATCCACCGGGCTCGGGCCAGACCGCAAGTGGCTGGAATTCCGGATACTCCGCTCGCAGATCGTCGTAGCCGTCGAGTGTCTCCTTGGCGTGGTGGACGAACCCGTGGTCGTTGGTGCGCAGCGGGGTGACGAAGTTGAGCCATTCCGACCAGCAGCCGGCTCCGTAGGTGTCCATCAGTTCGATGTAGTCGGTGGGGAGCCGGGTGCCGAGCTCGTCGAAGAGTTGGTCCCAGCTGCCGTCTCCCAGGTACGGCGTGGCCGGTGGTGCGACGAGTAGCTGGAGCGTGGCCAGGCCAGTGCCTTGCTTGAGCGCGGTGAGCCGCGTCTTCTTCGGGGTGGCCGTACGACGTGCCGATGGCGGCGGGGTCCACGGACCGGCGTCGACCAGATACGAGGTGCGCCGCGCTGTGGGTGGCAGCGGACCGAGTTGCTGGTTGCTGGGCAGGGGCACGCCGGTGCCCACTGCCGCGGCGATGAACTCCGAGACTGGCATGTTGTAGTTGTGCCAGGGGTTCAACCCGTTGTTGACCGCGTCGCTGTCCATGACGACCACCGGCCATTGGTCGGGGTCGGCGGATGCTGCTGTGTCCCAGAATAAGTAGCTGGCTGAACGGGTCTCTCCCCAGGCAAGTAGTCCACCTCGCTTGGGATGGAACGGCGGCGGCGTGTGTGGCGGAGCGTCCTTCGACCGTGCCCGGCCCAGCTTGTGGGATTCCTTCAGCCATTCTCCGTAGTCGAAGCGGCCAGGCTTGGCACATGGCGTATGAAGCCAAAGCCAGTCACCGATGAGCAGCGGCCCGTGGTCGGTAGCCAGCGCCTTGTAGTCGGCCGGCAGGCGAAGACCCAGCCAGGACTCCACCGCATCCCAGTCAATCGGTATCGGTACGGCCGCAGGGTCCGACTGTACGAACAACAAGTCCATGAGATCGCATGATTCCATGAACGGCCATGCTTCGAGGCGCGCTCCGGACGAGGACTCGGCGGTCGCCGCAGGCGAAGATCGTGCGGTCGCGGAATCCGGCGCATCCGGCGGTCGTGGCGGTGGACGTGTTCACGGCTGCTGAGTTGGAGAAGCGCAGGCGGCGGGTGGGTGGGCAGAAGGGTTGGTCGGGTCAGCCGCGACGGCACGCGCCGGGGAGGCGGATCTACGTGTTGCGGGGGCGGATTACGTGCTCGGTTTGCAGGCGTCGGTTGGAGGGGTTGCGCGGCGTCAGGCGACGATCTACTACCGGTGCAACGCTCGCACGTTGGTGCCGGGTTCGGCGGTGGCGCTGGCGCGTCCTCGGCAGATCTATTTGCGTGAGGATGCGGTCGTGCCGGCGTTGAATCGGTGTGTGGGGACGTTGTTCGATCCGTTGCATCGGGATGCGACGATCGAGGCGCTTGTGGTCGACGACGATCTCGAGAGCGATCGGGCGCGTATGTCGAGGAACTGCGTGGGCGTGTCCGTGCGGCGAAGGTCACCATGGATCGGGCGCGGAAGGCGCTCGAAGCGGGGTGGGATCCGGCGGAGTTGCGGGATCAGTACAACGCTGCGGCGGCTGAGAAGCAGGTGGCGGAGCGGGCGCTGGCCGCGCTGCCGGAGCAGCAGAGTCTGAGTCGTGACCAACTAGTTACTCATGTAGACCAGTTGGGGGATGTGGGGCGGGCGCTCGACGCGGCGGATCCGGGTGAGTTGTACGAGGCGCTGAAAGTAGGCCTTACATACAACTACGCCGACCAATCGGTCGGCGTAGAGATTGATCCGCTGGCGGATCGTGTGGCTAAGTACCGTGTCCGAGGCCGAACACGCACCTTAACCACACGCCTGGACCTCGAGCCGGATCTGCGTGATCGAACTCCGTAACGCTGCCTGCGGCGGACCTGTGCAACTCACCAACTCGTTCGTGAGGCGTTCGGGCAGGGTGTGCTGAGCGTGAATCAAGCAGGCCACCCAGAGTTGGTGAGTGCTGGCGGTCCGCCGCCCGTTCATCGAATCATCCGCCGCCACGGTGGCTTCGCTCGACGCACCCATACCAAGTAGCCGCCTCGACTGTGAGGAGATTGCCGTCGGTAAACGATGGACAACGACATGGAGGCCGCACTCGACCGTCCACTGCCCACACTCGCCGACACACCGCCCGGGCACCCAGCCAGGCCGGTCGGCCGCCGTGGCAGGTTGTCAGGAGGCAGTCGGTAGGCGTGCGGCGATGGTGGCGCCGCCGGAGGGGGTTTCGTGTACCTGGACGGTGCCGTCGTGCATCTGCACGACTTCGGCGACGATGGCCAGGCCGAGTCCGGTGCCGCCGTCGTCGCGTTGGCGGGCGTTGGCGAGTCGGACGAAGCGCTCGAAGACGCGCTCGCGGTCCGGTGGTGGAATGCCCGGCCCGTCGTCGGCGACCGTGAGTACCACCTCGGCGCCGTCTACTTGGAGGGTAAGGCGGATCCGGCTCGTTGCGTACCGGGCGGCGTTCTCGCCGAGGTTGAGAATCATTCGCCGCAATGACGCCTCGTCGCCCAGCACCTGCCCGGCCGATACTGCTGTGGTGTCGATCGCGAGTGTCGTTGCCGTGCGCAACCGTTGTGCCTCGTCGAACAGAAGGTCGTCCAGATCGACTGGGGCCTTGTGCACTGGAAGATTCTGCTCGTCGGCGCGGGCGAGTAGCAGGAGGTCGTCGACCAGGCGCTGGATCCGGAGGCTCTCGGCGAGTACCGTCTCGGCCAGATTTGCGAGGGTCGACCGGTCGGGGTGGGCCTGCGCTACCTCGACGTGCTGGCGGATCGAGGCGATCGGTGAGCGGAGTTCGTGGGAGGCGTCGGAGACGAAACGGCGCTGGCCGTCCTGGGCTCGTTCCAGCCGGTCGAGCATCCGGTTCATCGTCGCGGCCAGCCGGCCGACCTCGTCGCCGGTGTGCACCGACGGGACGCGCCGGTGCAGCTCGGTGGCGGAGATCTCGTCGACCTCGCGCCGGATCGCGGCCACCGGTGCGAGGGTCCGGCCGGCCACCACCCAGGTGACGCCGCCGACGATCAGGAGCATCAACGGCAGACCGACCAGCAGCACCCGGGTGACGAAGTTGGTCGAGTCCAGTACGTCGACCAGCGGCCGGCCCACGATCACCCGATCCGGCCCCGAAGCGCCGCCTGGCTGTACGGCGGCCGCCGCGAAGACGAAGTCCTCGTGGAAGCCCGGAGGTTCGACTGCTACGCAGCGGTCTCCGGGGTCGGCCAGCTTGAGCTCACCGGGCGCACCGACGACGGCACCGGAGCGATCCACCCACTGAATCAGCTCACTCGGCCGCGAGTTGCCCGCCGTACCGGGAAGTCCGGCCGAGCCAGACGCAAGCTGGGCTGCTCGCTCCCTGGCATCGGCACAGACCTGATCGGTGAGCACCGACCCGAGCAGGGCGACCAGCACGAATGCTCCGGCAACCAGCGCCAGACCGACCACCAGTACGGCGGCCAGCGTGACGCGCACGCGGACCGTCATCGGACCGGCTCGCTAATCGTCATCTGCCGTCAGCCGATACCCCGAGCCACGCACAGTCGCGATGGAGGACCGCCCGTACGGCCGGTCGAGCTTGTTGCGCAGCCGGCGGACATAGACCTCGACGATGTTCGGGTCGCCCTCGAAGTCGTAGTCCCAGACATGGTCGAGGATGGTCCGCTTCGACACGACCACGCCCTGCGACCGGATCAGGAACTCCAGCAGTGAAAGTTCCCGCGCCGTCAGTTCCAGCTCGGTGTCGCCGCGCCAGGCCCGCCGGGCGGCCGGATCGAGCCGGAGATCGCCGGCGCCGATCACGGCCGGGCGTTCGGCGGCGCCGCGCCGGACCAAGGCACGGAGCCTTGCGATCAGTACGGCGTACGCGAAGGGTTTGGTCAGGTAGTCGTCGGCGCCGATGTCGAGGGCCTTGATCTGGTCGGTGTCGGCGTCTCTGGCCGTCAGGATCAGGATCGGTGTCCAGACCTTCTCGCTCCGCAATCGGGCGCAGATCTCGAAGCCGTCGATCTCCGGGAGCATCAGGTCGAGCACCAGGACGTCGTAGCTGTGCTCACGGGCGAGCCAGAGCCCGTCCGTACCGGTCAGCGCGAGGTCGACGGCGAAGCCCTCGGCCTGCAGGCCGGTCCGTAGACCTGCGGCCAGCCGGAGCTCGTCCTCGACCACCAAGGCCCGCATTCGGATACCTCCTCCTTGGAGGTGATTCTGATCCATTCTGACTGAACGGCGGCTGAATGAGACGTTCAGGCGGGGTTCAGGACCGAAGTCCTACCGTCGGGCCATGTCGAGTCTCGAAGTAGTCCGCCTGAGCAAGCGGTACGGCGCGCGGACCGCCGTGGACGAGCTGAGTTTCAGTGCCCGGCAGGGCGACATCATCGGTCTGCTCGGGCCCAACGGGGCAGGTAAGACGACCACGATCAGGCTGTTGACCACGATCCTGCGGCCCAGCGGAGGTTCGTTTTCCGTCGCTGGCATCCCCGGCGATCGCCAGCGCGCGATCCGCGAACGGATCGGCGTGCTTCCCGAGAGCGCGGGTTACCCGGGCCGGCAGACGGGCCGGGAGTACTTGCGCTACTCGGCCCGCCTGTTCGGGCTCGGTCGGAGCGAGGCCGCGGCCGTCTCGGATCGGCTGCTGGCTGACGTTGGCCTGAGCGATCGGGCCGGATCGCGGATCTCGACGTACAGCCGGGGGATGCGGCAACGACTCGGGATCGCCCGCGCCTTGGTCAACGATCCAGAGGTGGTCTTCCTCGACGAGCCGACGCTCGGCCTCGACCCGGCCGGTCAGCGCGAAGTACTGGTCACCGTCAGGGACATCGCGCGCACGCGCGGCGCGACCGTTGTGCTGTCCACTCATACCCTGACCGAGGTCGAGCAGATCTGCACCAGCTTGCTGATCCTGCACCGCGGAAAGCTGCTTGCCGAGGGCACCGTTTCCGACGTCGTCGCGACCGCGGGGACCACCAGGCTGAGCGATGCGTTCCTCAGCCTCACCGAGGAGGATCGGCCATGACTGTGACCACCGACAAGGCGCCCGTCAAAGAGATCCGGAGCCGGTCGGGGAACTGGCGGGTTGTGGCCGGTCAGGAGTGCCGCGATCTGTGGGTCGGCGGACGCGGGCCGCTGCTGTTGTTCGCCTTCAGCGTACTGCTCAGTGCGATGACATATCTGGCGGCCACTAACCAGGCGATGAACTTCCTCGAACAACGAGAAGCCGTCAACCTCACGCTGCAGGTGGCGCTGTCCGTCGGCGTGTTGCTCACCCTGCTGGTCAGCGCCGACGCGATCAGCGGTGAGCGCGAGCGCGGGACGCTCGAGGCCCTGCTGCTCACCCCGGTGGGCAGGCGCGACATCGTGGCCGGCAAGTTCGTCGCCGCCATGACGTTGTGGCTCGCGTGTCTGGTCGTCGCTCTTCCCTACCTGTGGGTCCTGGGGCATGGGGTTGTTGTTGCCAGAACCGCCGCAGTACTTGCGTTTTGTGTCGGCACCCTGGTGGCGCTGGGGCTGGGCGGTCTCGGTCTGCTGATCAGCGCGGGCGCCAACTCCAACAAGACCAGTCTGGCGGTGAGCCTGCTGGTGTTGCTGAGCTTGTTCGCTCCGACCCAGATACCGACGCTACCAAAGACCGGCATCGGTGACCTGCTGACCCGGGTCAACCCGATCGGATCCGCACTGCACTACATCTCCCAGGTCCTGGTCCAACACCGTTCCTGGACCCAAGACCTCAGCTACCTGACCTCGCCGATAATCCTCGCAGCGGCGGCCTGTGCGGTCCTGATCGTCGCCGGCCCGAACATCATCAAGCTGAACGCAGGAGTGAGTTCGACATGATCCCGCTGACTCTGCTCGCCTCCGTGCTGATGCTCGCGGTGCCGCCGACGCCCGTGATCACGATGGACCCGGACCAACTCAGCGCCGTCACCGGCCAGAAACTGACGCTGGAGTCCCGGATCACTGCACCGGCCGGGTCGATCGCGCACCTCAACGTGACCAGCCTGGACGGCGTGTACGTCGACTTGGAGGACTGGACGCAGGACGTCACGCAGCCTGTTCCGGCCGAGTCGCAGGCACAACTCGGCTGGGAGTTCCAGGCGGTCAACAGCGGCCGTTTCGCCGTATACGTCGTGGTGATCCCGAAGAGTGGACAGCTGACCGTCAGTTCCCCTGTCCACGTGACGGTGGCCAAGCGGCAGAGCCTGGACACCCGCGGGGCCCTGCCAGTCGCACTGGCGATCCCCACACTCCTCGGCCTGGCGGCGCTCGGCTCACGCCTGAGGCGAGTGAGGTAGCCCCAGGGCCGGGGCCGGATCGGCGAGCTTTAGTCGCAGCAGCCGTCGGTGCAGGTGCCGGCTGAGCAACTGCAGGCGGCGGATGTGCTTCCCGCGATGGGGGAGCAGCAGCCCTCGCCCTTCCAGGCTTCGATGCCTTCGCGGACGGCGACTGCGGCGATGATCAGGCCGGCGATCGGGTCCGCCCAGCCCCAGCCGAGGGTGGCGTTGAGGACCAGGCCGATGAGGAGGACCGCGGAGAGGTAGGTGCAGAGGAGGGTCTGGGTGCCGTCGGCAACGACCGAGTTGGAGCCGAGGGCCTTGCCGGTACGGCGCTGGGCCCAGGACAGGAACGGCATCACGATCAGCGAGGCGATCGCCAGCCCGATTCCGACCGGGGAGGGCTCGGGGTTGCTGCCGCCGATCAGGGCGCGGACGGACTCGAAGGTCACGTAGGCGGCGAGGCCGAAGAACGAGAAGGCGAGCAGGCGCAGGGCCTGGCGTTCGCGGGTCTCGGGGAGGCGGTGGCGGAACTGCCACAGGATGATCAGGCCGCTGGACACCTCGACCACGGAGTCCAGGCCGAATCCGACCAGCGCGACCGACCCGGCGATGAGTCCGGCGGTGATGGCGATGATCGCTTCGATGATGTTGTACGTGACTGAGGCGCCGGCCAGCAGTTGCGCGCGGCGACTGAGCTTGCGGCGCTGCTCGGGGTCGGTGGTCCAGGTGCTGGGCGGGGTCACGGAGATCTGCAAAGGCTCGCTCACGACTGGGCCTCCACGCCGTACACCGGGCAGAGCGCGACCGCGTCGCCGGTGAGGCCGAGCAGTTGCTCGGCTGCCGTCAGCAGTTGCAGGGTCGCTTCGGGGTGGGTGAGGCTGAAGACCGAGGCCCGGCCCTCGGGACGGGATTCGACCAGGCCGCAGTCGCGCAGGCAGGCCAGGTGTTTCGAGACCGTTGACTGGGCCAGGCCGAGGTGCTCGGTCAGGTCGACGACGCGATGATCTCCGAGCGCGAGATGGCGCACGATCGCCAGCCGAGACGCATCACTGAAACCGTGGAACAAACAGGCCGCCGTGGTCAGTGCCGCGGTTTCGTCGACCTGATCAAGGGCAGCATCGCTCTCGGATACTTTCATCGCCATGTGGCGATGTTAGTGCCTTCATGTGCTGATTGTCCACTGCCGCTCGTCACCTGGCCCGGGGGTAGGTTCTGGTGCCATGAGTGTTGGCAAGTCCGTGGTGCTGTTCGTGCTGGCGGCGGTTGCCGAGATCGGTGGTGCCTGGCTGATCTGGCAGGGGTGGCGTGAGCAGCGCGGGCTATGGTGGATCGCCGGTGGAGTGGTTGCCCTGAGCGCCTATGGCTTCGTCGCGACTTTCCAGCCCGATCCGAACTTCGGCCGCATCCTGGCGGCGTACGGCGGTATTTTCGTCGCAGGCTCGCTGCTGTGGGGGATGCTGGTCGACGGCTTCCGCCCCGACCGGTGGGACGTCGCCGGCGCGCTGATCTGCCTGCTCGGTGTCGTCGTCATCATGTACGCCCCACGGGGTGCTCAGTGAAGGTCAGCGGAGGTGGGGGAGTCCGGTCTCCTCGAGGTCGAGGTCGTGTTGTAGTTGCCGGTGGGTGGCGTCGCTGATCTGGTGCTCGGCGTACAGGCGCCTCAGCTCGGTGGACTGGATCGCGATGACGTCTCGCCGTAGCTGGTAGTAGGAGTTCAGCGCCGATCTGTTGTCGTGGCTGTCGGGTTCCTCGTCCTGCTGGAGCCGGCGGCGGACCCGGTCGAGCGCGACGTGGGAGGTGGTCTCGAGGTCGGCGAGCTGATCGAGGTGGGCGAGTGCGGCGCGGGCGAGGCTTGCGCGGGTCTCGGACTCTTCGCGAGCGGTGTGCTCGGGTTCGAGTGCGAGGCCGGAACGATTGACCAGCGGCGCGAGGCTCAGGCCTTGTACGACGAGGGTGAACACCACAACGGCTGTGGTGAGCACCAGGACCAGGGAACGGCCTTCGAGTGGACGGCCGTCCTCGGCGGCAAGCGGGATCGACAGCGCGGCTGCCAGTGGTAGCACTCCGCGGGTGCCGGCCCATGACACGACGGCGGCGACGCGCCAAGACACCCGGCGACTGCTGGGGCGGAGAGCGACCGACAGGGGCAGCATCCACAGCACGCGCAGGCCGATCAGGAGGGCGGCGATCGCCAACGCCTGCAGGGCCCACAGGCCGGTGTCGTCCGGCAACTCGCGGACGAGCGCGGGTAGCTCCAGGCCGATGATGCTGAAGACGACGCTTTCCAGCAGAAAGATGACCACGGCGTAGACAGCATGCAGCTGCAGGCGGATCCGTGCGTCGGTGAGCCGGTGCCGGCTCCCGCTGATAACGACTCCGGCGACCACGACGGCCGTGACTCCGGAGGTGTGCGCCGCCTCGGCGAGCACATACGCCGAGTACGGCGTGACCAGCGCGATCACCGTCTCGAGCACCGGATCGGTTGTCCGGCGCCGGATCAGGGTCACGAGACCCGCGATACCCGCGCCGATCACGATGCCGCCACCGGCCAGGAGGAAGAACTCACCCCCGGCCGCCTGCCAGCTCACCGCACCGGAAGCGATCGCGACGGCCACGGCGACCTTGAACAGGACCAGCGAGGTGGCGTCGTTGAAGAGGCTCTCGGCGTGCACCAGCGTCTGCACCCGGCCCGGCAGCGCGAGCCTGCGTCCGAGCGCCGTAACGGCCACCGGATCCGTGCTTGCGAGTACGGCGCCGAGTACGAACGCCATCGACGCCGGCAGGGGAGTGAGCGCTACCGCCAGCGCTCCGACCGCCGCGGCCGAGGCGAGCACCAGACCAACCGCCAGCGCGGTCACCGGCCGCCAGACCACGCGCAGATCGCGCAATGACAGATCCTCGGCGGCGGCGTACAGGAGTGGTGGCAGGACCACGAGACCGATGATCTCGGGAGAGACCCGGAGGTCCGGCGTACCAGGGATCAGTGCCACGCCCAGGCTGACCAGGACGAGCAGGGACGGCGCCGGGATCCGCCAGCGCCGGGCGCCGGTCGCCACCGCGGTCGCGAACACGACCAAGAAGAGAATGATGCCCACTGACGACATGTGCGGTGCCCCTGATCCCGTTGTCCGGGTCGCTGCCGCACATGGCGGAAGTCCATCCCCGCGCCGACCAGGCTTCCCGGCACACCGGTCGCCACCCTATCAACCCGGGCGCCGGTCAAGTTCCGGTAACGACGCGTGAGAGAGCTGTGAGAGCTGCGAGGACCGGAGTGAGAGGTCTGCGAGAGACCTGCTGACCGGGCAAACAGTGGTGATCTTGTGTGGGCATGAGGACATTCGCCGTGAGGTGGGGCAGGTCATGAAAGACGTGATCTACCTGGCCGTCACCGTCATTACGTTCGCACTGGTCTGGTTCGTGCTGCGAGGGGTGGAGAAGCTATGAGCGCCGACAACATCGCGGGTCTGGTGGTCGCCGTGGCCCTGGTCCTCTACCTGATCGCGGCCCTGATCTTTCCCGAGAGGTTCTGATGTCGGACACCGCCGCCGGCCTCTTGCAGGTTGGCTTCCTACTCGTGCTCCTCGCGGCCGCCTACCGGCCGCTGGGTGGGTACATGGCGCACGTCTTCACGACCGAGAAGGACTCTCGGGTCGAGCGTGGCGCCTACAAGCTTCTCGGGGTGGACTCGAAGACCGAGCAGACCTGGGCTGTCTACGCCCGGTCCGCGATCGCGTTCTCGGCGATCAGCGTGTTCCTGCTCTACCTGCTGCAGCGGCTGCAGTCGCATCTCCCGCTGTCGCTGGGGCTTCCGAACGTCGAGTCCGGGCTGGCGTTCAACACCGCGGCGTCGTTCGTGTCGAACACGAACTGGCAGTCGTATTCACCTGAGGTGACGATGGGCCACCTGGTCCAGTTCGCCGGCCTCGCGGTACAGAACTTCCTCTCGGCGGCCGTCGGCATCACGGTTGCGGTGGTCGTGATCCGCGGCTTCGCGCGGTCGAAGACGGATCGGCTGGGCAACTTCTGGGTCGACCTGACCCGGACGGTACTGCGGATCCTGCTCCCGATCGCGGTGATCGGAACCCTGGTCCTGGTCGCGACGGGCGTCGTACAGAACTTCTCCGGCGGTCACGAGGTCACCTCGGTCGTGGGCCAGACCCAGACCATCCCCGGCGGCCCGGTGGCCAGCCAGGAGGTCATCAAGGAGCTCGGTACGAACGGCGGCGGGTACTACAACGCCAACTCCGCGCACCCGTTCGAGAACCCCAACGGTTTCTCGAACCTGTTCGAGATCTTTCTGCTGCTGCTGATCCCGGTCTGCCTGACCCGGACGTTCGGCCTGATGGTCAAGGACAAGCGCCAGGGCTACGCGATCCTCGGCGTGATGGGCACCCTGTGGGCGGCCTTCACCTTCTCCGCGACGTTCTTCGAGAACCAGGGCGCCGGTACGGCGACGCACGCGGCCGGTGCAGCGATGGAGGGCAAGGAGACCCGCTTCGGCGAATGGGCCTCGGCGCTGTTCGCCAGTTCCACGACCGGTACGTCGACTGGTGCGGTCAACGCGGCTCACGATTCGTTCACGCCACTCGGCGGCGGTACGACGCTGTTCCACATGATGTTGGGTGAGGTCAGTCCGGGTGGTACCGGTACTGGTCTGTACGGCATGTTGGTGCTGGCGGTCCTGACGGTCTTCGTGGCAGGGCTGATGGTCGGCCGGACGCCGGAGTACCTGAAGAAGAAGATCACCGCGCGCGAGATGAAGCTGGTCTCGCTGTACATCCTGGCCACGCCGACCGTCGTACTGGTCGGGGCGTCGATCGCGATGGGACTCGCGACCGCACGGGCGTCGATCTTCAACACCGACAGCCCGCACGGGTTCTCCGAGGTGCTTTATGCGTTCACCTCGGCGGGCAACAACAACGGGTCGGCGTTCGGCGGCATTAGCGCGAACATTCCCTTCTACAACACGGCTCTCGGGCTCGTGATGCTGCTCGGCCGGTTCGTGCCGATCGTGATCGTGCTGGCCCTGGCGGGTTCGTTCGCGAAGCAGCAGCCGGTGCCGGTGAACGAGGGCACGCTGCCGACTCACAAGGCCTTGTTCGTGACGATGCTGGTCGGTGTCGTCCTGATCGTGACCGGCTTGACCTACTTCCCTGCTCTTACTCTCGGACCTCTTGCGGAGGGACTGTGACTACCGCTGTAAAGACCCCTGCGCCGGCCCCGAAGGCCGAGCAGGTGGCAAAGAAGGCACCCTCGGGTCTGTTCGACCCGAAGATGCTGCTCACCTCGCTCCCGGATGCCGTGCGCAAGCTCGATCCGCGAGTGATGGTGAAAAACCCGGTGATGTTCGTGGTCGAGGTCGGCGCGGTCGCGTCGACGATCAAGGCGATCACGGACCCGAGTGTGTTCGTCTGGTGGATCGTGGTCTGGCTCTGGCTGACCGTGATCTTCGCCAACCTAGCCGAGGCCGTGGCCGAAGGCCGGGGCAAGGCCCAGGCCGAGACTCTGCGCCGGGCCAAGACCGAGACGACTGCTCGCCGGTTGACCGATTCCGGTGAGGAGGAGGTGCCGGCCGCTCAGTTGCAGCTCGGGGACCTGGTCGTGGTCGAGGCCGGTCAGATCATCCCGGGTGACGGCGATGTCGTCGAGGGTGTGGCGAGTGTCGACGAGTCGGCGATCACGGGCGAGTCGGCCCCGGTCATTCGTGAGTCCGGTGGTGACCGCAGTGCGGTGACCGGTGGGACGAAGGTGTTGTCGGACCGGATCGTCGTGAAGATCATGACCAAGCCCGGTGAGTCCTTCATCGACCGGATGATCGCGCTGGTCGAGGGTGCTTCGCGGCAGAAGACGCCGAACGAGATCGCGCTGAACATCCTGCTGGCCAGCCTGACGATCGTGTTCCTGATCGCGGTAGCGACCCTGCCGACGTTCGCCAACTATGCGAAGACCGATCTGAGCATCGTGATCCTGGTGGCCCTGCTGGTCGCCTTGATCCCGACCACGATCGGTGCGTTGCTGTCCGCGATCGGTATCGCCGGGATGGACCGGCTGGTGCAGCGCAACGTGCTGGCGATGTCCGGTCGTGCGGTCGAGGCGGCCGGTGACGTGAACACGTTGCTGCTGGACAAGACCGGCACCATCACCTTGGGCAACCGTCAGGCGGCCGAATTCATCCCGGTCGACGGGGTGACCGACACCGAGCTGGCCGATGCGGCGCAGCTGTCCAGCCTGGCCGACGAAACGCCGGAGGGCCGGTCGATCGTCGTACTGGCGAAGAACGGGTATGGGCTGCGTGAGCGGCACACCGGTGAGTTGCCGCATGCAACTTTTGTCGAGTTCACCGCGCAGACGCGGATGAGCGGTGTCGACATCGACGACCGGCAGGTCCGCAAGGGCGCGGCCGGTGCGGTCAACACCTGGATCAACGGCCACGGCGGTACGTCGGACCCGCGGCTCGGCGAGATTGTCGACGGCATCTCGGCCTCGGGCGGTACGCCGCTCGTCGTGGCCGAGGCGGTCGGCGGCACGGCTCGCGCACTCGGGGTGATCCACCTCAAGGACGTGGTCAAGGCCGGGATGCGGGAGCGGTTCGACCAGATGCGCGCGATGGGCATCCGGACCGTGATGATCACCGGTGACAACGCGCTGACCGCGAAGGCGATCGCCGAGGAGGCCGGGGTCGACGACTTCCTGGCCGAGGCGACGCCCGAGGACAAGATGGCGCTGATCAAGAAGGAGCAGGAGGGCGGCCGGCTGGTCGCGATGACCGGTGACGGTACCAACGACGCGCCGGCGCTCGCGCAGGCCGATGTCGGGGTCGCGATGAACACCGGCACGTCGGCGGCCAAGGAGGCCGGCAACATGGTCGACCTGGACTCGAACCCGACCAAGCTGATCGAGATCGTTGAGATCGGCAAGCAGTTGCTGATCACCCGGGGCTCGCTGACCACGTTCTCGATCGCGAACGACGTGGCCAAGTACTTCGCGATCCTGCCGGCGCTGTTCGCGGCGGCCTACCCGGGACTCGACCGGCTGAACATCATGCAGCTGCACTCGCCGCAGTCGGCGATCGTGTCGGCCATCGTGTTCAACGCGCTGGTGATCATCGCCCTGGTTCCGCTGGCACTGCGCGGCGTTCAGTACCGGCCGTCGTCGGCTTCCTCGATGCTCCGGCGCAACCTTCTGATCTACGGAGTCGGCGGGCTGATCAGCCCGTTCATCGGTATCAAGCTTCTCGACCTGGTGATCTCCTTGATCCCCGGTCTTCGGTGAAAGGCCAGATGATGAGGCAGTTCAGTACGGCGCTCCGCGCGCTGCTGGTGTTCACAGCGGTACTCGGTATCGCGTACCCGCTGGTGATGACCGGGGTTTCGCAGCTGTTGTTCCACGGCAATGCGAACGGTTCGATCGTGAAGGTGAACGGCAAGGCGGTCGCCTCCGACCTGATCGGCCAGGCGTACACGATGGACAGCGGTAAGAAGGACGACAAGGGCGACGCGATCATGGTCGCCGACCCGAAGTGGTTCCAGACCCGACCGTCCGCGGTCGACTACGACGCGATGGGTAGCGCGGCCTCGCAGTACGGGCCGAACAATGCCGACCTGCTCGCGGCGATCGAGGAGCGGCGCAAGACGGTCGCCGAGCTGGACGGGGTCGACCCGGCCCAGGTCCCGGCCGACGCCCTGACGGCCAGCGGCAGCGGACTCGATCCGGCCATCAGCCCGGCGTACGCCGCTCTGCAGGTCAACCGGGTCGCGCGCGAGCGTGGACTGGATGTCACTGCCGTGCAGAAGCTCGTGAAGGAGAACACCAAGGGTCGGTCCCTCGGTTTCCTCGGTGAGCCGGCTGTGAACGTGGTGACGCTGAACAACGCTCTCGCGGCACTCGGCTAAGAGCCGAGGAGATGAGTAGCAGAGCCGGGCGCGGTCACCTCAGGGTCTACCTGGGGGCCGCGCCCGGCGTCGGCAAGACGTACAAGATGCTCGGTGAGGCCCAGCGCCGGCGGGACCGCGGCACCGACGTGGTCGTCGGCTTCATCGAGACCCACAACCGTGAGCACACCGCTGCGATGCTCGACGGCCTCGAGGTGATTCCGCGCCGGATCCTGGACTATCGCGGCGCCAGCTTCACCGAGATGGACCTGGACGCGGTCCTGGCCCGCCGTCCCGAGGTCGTGCTGGTCGATGAGCTTGCCCATAGCAACGTCCCGGGCAGCCGGCACGTCAAGCGCTGGGAGGACATCGACGAGCTGCTGGCCGCCGGGATCGACGTGATCTCGACGGTCAACATCCAGCACCTCGAGTCGATCAACGACGTGGTCGAGAAGATCACCGGCGTACCGCAGCAGGAGACCGTGCCGGACCGGGTGGTCCGGTCCGCGGATCAGATCGAGCTCGTCGACATGACTCCGGAGGCGTTGCGGCGCCGGATGGCGCACGGCAACGTCTATGCGGCCGACAAGGTCGATGCTGCCCTGGGCAACTATTTCCGGGTCGGCAACCTGTCGGCGCTGCGTGAGCTCGCGCTGCTCTGGCTTGCCGACCGGGTGGATGCCGGGTTGCAGCAGTACCGGACGCAACATGACATCCAGTCGACGTGGGAGGCGCGGGAGCGGGTTGTCGTCGCATTGACCGGCGGTCCGGAGGGCGAGACCCTGATCCGGCGTGCGGTCCGGGTCGCGGCGCGCTCTTCCGGCGGCGATCTACTCGCCGTCCACGTGACCCGGTCCGACGGGCTGACCGGTGCCGACCCAGCCCGGCTGGCGCAGCAACGCGCGCTGGTCGAATCGCTCGGCGGGACCTATCACCAGGTCGTTGGAGATGACATCCCGACGGCGCTGCTGTCCTTCGCCCGAGCGGAGAACGCGACTCAGCTGGTCCTCGGTGACAGCCGGCGGTCCCGGTTGGCCGCGCTGTTCAGCGGCCCCGGGATCGGTGTCACATCGATCCGGGAATCGGGCGATATCGACGTACACATCGTCACGCATTCGCAGCGGGGACGCGGCCGGCTGCCGGGGCTGCGGGGGAGTCTGTCCCAGCGTCGCCAGGCCATGGGCTTCGTGCTCTCCGTCGTGCTGATGGCCGCGCTGGCAGTTCTGCTCGGACTCGGTGACGACGCCCTGAACCTGACGAGCGACGTACTGGTGTTCCTGCTCGCGGTAGTCGTGGTGGCGCTGGTCGGCGGACTGTGGCCGGCCTTGCTGACCGCGGTCGGCGGATCGCTGGTGCTGAACTACTTCTTCACGCCACCGATCCGGACCTTCAACATCACCGAACCGAACAACGCTCTGGCGCTCGGCATCTTCATCCTGGTCGCCACGATGGTCAGCTCGGTGGTGGACCGCGCCGCCCGCCGAACGCGGCAGGCCGCCCGGTCAGCGGCCGAATCCGAGACACTCGCGACGCTCGCCGGGGCGGTACTGCGGGGTGAAACGGCCCTGCCGGCATTACTGGAACGAGTCCGGGAAACCTTCGGTATGACTGGCGCCTGTCTGATGGAACGGGTGGACGACGAGGAGCTGACCGAGACCTGGCGCCCGATCGCCGGAGCCGGTACGCCGACTTGTCGCCGCCCCGAGGACGGGGACGCGGAGATCCCGGGGCGCGAAGACCTCGTGCTGGTCCTGCAGGGGAGGACGCTGGCCGCCGACGAACGCCGTCTGGTCGGGGCGTTCGCTGCCCATGCGGTGGCGTTGGTCGACCGGTCGCGACTGTCCGAGGCCGCGGCCGAGGCGAAACCGCTGGCGGAGGCCGACAAGCTCCGTACGGCGTTGCTGCGTGCCGTCGGCCACGACCTGCGGTCGCCACTGGCATCTGCCAAAGCGTCCGTGACCAGCCTGCGCAGCGCCGATGTGGAGTGGGGTCCGGCCGAGCGAGAGGAACTCCTCGCGAACGCCGACGAGTCGCTCGACCGGTTGAGCCGGCTGGTGGACAACCTGCTCGATCTCAGCCGCCTCCAGGCCGGAGTGCTCCCGGTGTTCACCCGCCCGGCGGCACTCGACGAGGTCATGGCCGGGGTGCTGGCCGAGCTCGGCGACGAAGGCGGTCAGGTGATCGTGGACATCCCGCACACCCTCCCGCTGGTGAACGCCGACCCGGCCCTGCTGGAGCGGGTGGTGGCCAACCTGCTGGGCAACGCGATCCGGCACTCACCCGCCGGCCGCCCGCCGCTGGTGACCGCGAGCACCCTCGGAAACATCGTCGAGATCCGGGTGATCGATCGAGGTCCGGGGATTCCGCGGGAAGACCGGGATCGGGTGTTCGCGCCGTTCCAGCGGCTGGGCGACACCGACAACACGACCGGCGTCGGACTGGGACTGGCGCTGGCCCGCGGGCTGGCCGAGGCGATGGACGGCTCGCTGCAGCCGGAGGACACCCCGGGCGGTGGCCTGACCATGGTGATTTCGATGCCAAAGGCAACAACCCGGGTGACCGACGTCCCGGTCCCGGGCAGCCGGGAACGAACGGGGACAACCGAATGACCAGAGTGCTGGTGGTCGACGACGAGCCGCAGATCGTGCGGGCGCTGCAGATCAACCTGAAGGCCCGGCGGTACGAGGTGCACACCGCCGCCAACGGCAGCTCGGCGCTGACGATCGCCGCCCAGCACCCGCCGGACCTGGTCATTCTCGATCTCGGGCTGCCGGACTTCGACGGCGTCGACGTGATCCGCGGGCTGCGCGGCTGGACCGAGGCGCCGATCCTGGTGCTGTCGGGGCGGACCGACAGCACCGACAAGGTCGAGGCGCTCGACGCGGGCGCCGACGACTACATGACGAAGCCCTTCGGGATCGACGAGCTGCTCGCTCGGCTGCGCGCCGTACTGCGGCGCAGCAGTGCGACCCCGGACGAGCCGGTGATCTACTTCGGCTCTACGAAGGTCGACCTGGCGGCCAAACGCGTCATCCTGGAATCCGGTGCGGACATCCGGCTGACGCCGACCGAGTGGCATCTGCTGGAGGTGTTCGTCCGGCATCCCGGCAAGCTGCAGTCGCAGCATCAGCTGCTCACCGAGGTCTGGGGGCCGGGGTACGAGACCGCAACCGGCAACCTGCGCTTCTACATGGGGCAGCTGCGCCGCAAGCTCGAGGTCGACCCGGCCCGGCCACGACACCTGCTCACCGAACCCGGTATGGGTTACCGCTTCGAACCCTAGTAAGGAGATATTGCATGGCTGTGGTGGACAACGCGGTGTACGTCGAGGGCAGCCGGGCCTGTGAGCCCGACTCGCTCGAGGACACCTACGAACTGCTCCGGGACCGGGACGGGATGGGGTGGATCGGTCTGTACCGGCCCGATGCCGCCGAGATCGAGTCGGTCGCCAAGGAGTTCGGAATCCACCGGCTGGCCGTCCACGACACCGTCTCGGCCCACCAGCGACCGAAACTCGAGCGGTACCAGGACGTCCTGTTCACCGTGCTGCGGCCCGGACGGTATCTCGACGACGTCGAACGGGTCGAGTACGGCGAACTGCACGTCTTCACCGGCAAGGACTTCGTCGTCACTGTCCGGCATGCCGAGACACCTGACCTCGGCGCCGTCCGGCGCCGGCTGGAAGGTACGCCGGAACTGCTGCGGCTCGGGCCCGAGGCGGTGCTGTACGCGATCCTCGACCAGGTCGTCGACGAGTACGTGCCGGTGGTGGACGGGCTGCAGACCGACATCGACGAGATCGAGGACCAGGTCTTCAGCGGCGATCCCGAGGTGTCCCGGCGGATCTACCATCTGCTGCAGGAAGTGGTGAAGTTCGAGCGGGCCAGCCAGCCGCTGCCGGTGCTGATCGCCGATCTGCGCCGCGGCTTCGACAAGTACGAGGTCGATCCGGAGCTGCAGGGGTACCTGCGTGATGTGTCCGACCACGTCGAGCGCATCGTGGACCGCGTCACCGGTTTCCGGGTGCTGCTGGTCAACCTGATCGGGATCAACGCGGGCCTGATCGGTCAGCGCCAGAACGAGGAGACCCAGCGGCTGTCCGAGCTGAGCCTGCGGCAGAACGAAGAGGTGAAGCGCATCTCGTCCTGGGCGGCCATTCTGTTCGCCCCGACGCTGGTCGCTTCGATCTACGGGATGAACTTCACTCAGATGCCCGAGCTCGGCTGGCAGTTCGGCTATCCGCTCGCGCTGGTCCTGATGGTTCTCACCGGTCTGGCCCTGCACCGCGTCTTCAAGCGGCGCGGCTGGCTCTAGCTCCGGCTGATCGACACGAGGGTGGGCGGTGTCTCCACGTCCAGGTCGTTGTCCGGGATCCGGAAGCGGAGGCGGCAGACGACCGCGTCGGTGTCCCGCCGGAGCGCGTGGGCCAGCAGGCCACCGCGGTTGTTCTGCAAGATCCGCTGCCATAGGTGTTCGGGTTCCACCTCACCGATCACGACGAACACGGTGTCGAAGTCGAGGTGGTTGATGTAGGTGATGATCGGAGCGGTGATCCGCCGGCGTTCGTCGTACAGGGCGATCAGGGGGACGCCGGGGCGCCACCGCTCCCAGTCGTCGAGCAGGCGGACGAAGGCCGCGACGTCGTCGGGATCGGTGGTGTTCACGGCGTGGACGGCGACGACGTCGTGGCCGAGGCCCTTGGCGACGGACAGGGCCTCGCGGGTGAGCTTGCTGACCGCATGCACCGGTACGACGATGCGCGAGCGCTGGGTGCTGGGCTTGTCCGGGATGCGGCCGAGGTCGAGGCGCCGGCCGATCCGGCGATAGCTGCGGTTGACCGCCTCCATCATCACGACGAGCAGCGGGAGAGCCACGGCGATCAGCCAGGCCCCCGACGTGAACTTGGTGACGGTCACGACCACGGCGGCCACCGCGGTGAGGACTGCGCCGACGCCGTTGAGAGCGAGCTTGAGCTGCCAGCCGTTCGGCCGCTTGTTCCACCAGTGCCGGACCATTCCGGTCTGGGAGAGCGTGAAGCCGACGAAGACGCCGATCGCGAAGAGCGGGACGAGGGTGTTCATGTCGCCGCGGGCCGCGATCAGGAGGAGCGCCGAGACGACGGTCAGGAAACCGATGCCGTACCGGTAGACACTGCGCTGGGCGCGCAACTGGAAGACGTGCGGAAGGAAGTGATCCTTCGCGAGCAACTGCGCGAGCACCGGCAGGCCGCCGTACGAGGTGTTCGCCGCCAGCGCGAGCAGCACCACCGTGGACGCCTGGACGACGAAGTAGCCGAGACCGTGACCAAGTGACGCATCGGCCAGTTGGGAGAGGACCGTGACACCTTCGACCGGCTTGATCTCGAAGCGCTTGATCAGGACGGCGAGGCCGATCAGCATCGTCGCGAGCAGGATGCCGAGGGTCAGTTCGGCACGCTGGGCCAGGACGACCTTGGGTTTGCGGAACGAGGGGACCGCGTTGGCGATCGCCTCGACACCGGTCAGCGCCGCACAGCCGTTGGCGAACGCCCTCAGCAGGAGCAACAGACCGATGGTCTGAACCTGACCGGCCTGCTCCGCGCTTCCGGCGGCCACGGCCGCCGGGCCCTCGCGGAACAGACCGGCCAGGATCACGGTCAAGATGGCGGCCACGAAGACCGCCGTGGGGACGACGAACATCCTTGCGCTGTGGGCGACGCCGCGCAGATTCACCGCAGTGACCAGAGCCAGTACGGCGAGCGCCAGCCAGACCCGGTAGCCGTACAGACCTGGCACAGCCGAGGTCAGCGCGGCAACTCCGGCGGCCACCGACACAGCGACGTTCAGCACGTAGTCGATCACCAGCGACGCGCCGGCGACCAGGCTCGCGCGACGACCGAGGTACTTCTTCGCCACGCCGTACGCGCCACCACCATCGGGGAAGGCCGCGATCACCTGCCGGTAGGACAGCACCAGCACCAACAGCAGTACCGCGATGGCGACGGTGACCGGCAGCGTCAGGCCGATCGCGGTCGCGCCGCCGAGCGCGAGCACCAGCACGATCGCCTCGGGCCCATAGGCCACGGACGCCATCGCATCCAGCGAAAGGGCCGCGAGGCCACCCACCACACCGAGCCGATGCCTGTCGTCCTCAGAGTCCCTCACGCCTCCACTCTCAGCCCTGAAACCTGAGGTGGCACCCATCCCTCACGAACCTCCAACAGCACTCTGACACGATCCTGTCTCTGTTAGAGAGCTGTGAGAACGGCCGTCAGGGCGACTGCTGCTGATTAGGCTCCGCCCAGTGAGTGAGACACGCGAGAACGACGTCGTCGGTACGCCGCCCGCGCGCCACGGACGGTTGGTCAGCTGGTTGCTGCACGATCGCCCGACTGGTCATGCGGGACCGCATCGGCCGGCGCCGCATCCCACCCACCGGTGGTGGAAGGTGATGTGCCTGACCGGTGTCGACTACTTCTCGACGCTCGGTTACCAGCCGGCGATCGCCGCGGCCGCGGTCGGCCTGCTGTCACCGGTGGCGACGCTGATCCTGGTCCTGCTCACCTTGTTCGGTGCGTTGCCGGTCTATCGCCGGGTCGCTGCGGAGAGCCCGCACGGCGAGGGCTCGATCGCGATGCTCGACCGGTTGCTCGGCCGCTGGAAGGGCAAGTTCACGATCCTGGTCCTGCTGGGCTTCATGGCGACCGACTTCATCATCACGATGACGTTGTCGGCGGCCGACGCGACCGCGCACCTGGTCGAGAACCCGTATGTGCCGCACTGGTTCGAGGGCAAGGAAGTGATCATCACTCTCGTCCTGCTGGCGCTGCTCGCCGGGGTCTTCCTGCGCGGATTCGGCGAGGCGATCGGGATCGCCGTCGTGCTCGTGGTGGTCTATCTCGGCCTCAACCTGGTGGTCGTGGTCGACGCGATCGGTCACCTGCTCGCGGCGCCGGAGCTGGTGACGAACTGGCGCGGCCTGCTGGCCACCGAGCACTCGAACATCTGGGTGATGATCGGCATCTCGCTGGTCGTGTTCCCGAAACTCGCGCTTGGTTTGTCCGGGTTCGAGACCGGGGTCGCGGTGATGCCGCAGGTCAAGGGTGCCCCGGACGACGATCCCGCCCATCCGGCCGGCCGGATCCGCAACACCCGCAAGCTGCTGACGACCGCGGCCCTGATCATGAGTGGGTTCCTGATCACGAGCAGCTTCACCACCGTCGTACTGATCCCGGCCGACGAGTTCAAGGACGGCGGCGAGGCGTCCGGCCGGGCCTTGGCGTACCTCGCGCACGAGTATCTCGGCAGCGCGTTCGGGACCGTGTACGACGTCAGCACGATCCTGATCCTGTGGTTCGCCGGAGCGTCGGCGATGGCCGGCCTGCTGAACATCGTTCCGCGCTACCTGCCGCGGTACGGGATGGTTCCGGATTGGGCCCGGGCCACCCGGCCGCTGGTCATCGTGTTCGCCCTCATCGCGTTCGTGATCACGTTGCTGTTCAAGGCAGATGTCGATGCGCAGGGCGGTGCGTACGCGACCGGCGTACTGGTGCTGATCCTGTCCGCCTCGATCGCGGTGACGCTGTCGGCGCGGCGGAAGGGGGAGCGGGGCAAATCGGTCGGGTTCGCAGCGATCAGCCTGGTGCTGCTCTACACGACGATCGCGAACATCATCGAGCGGCCGGACGGCGTCCAGATCGCCTCGTTCTTCATCGTCGCGATCATCCTGACCTCGCTGATCTCCCGGGCCACCCGGTCGCTGGAGCTCCGCGCCACCGCCATCCGCTTCGACGACGAGGCCTGCCGCCTCATCTCGGAGTCCTTGGTGGACGGCGAACTGCGGATCATTGCCAACGAGCCGAACGCCCGCGACCAGGCGGAGTACGAGGAGAAGGCGGCCGAGCAGCGCGAAGTGCGCAACCTGCCGGAGGGGCTGCCGGTCCTGTTCCTCGAAGTGACGCTGACCGATGCGTCGCAGTTCGAGACCGAACTCGACGTCCGCGGCGAGGAACGCTTCGGCTACCGGATCCTGAAGGTCGACAGCCCGAGTGTCCCCAACGCCATCGCCGCGCTGGCACTGAAGATCCGTGACGACTGGGAGGTCATGCCGCACATCTACTTCGCCTGGGCCGAAGGCAACCCGTTCTACTTCCTCTTCCGCTACCTGATCTCCGGCGAAGGCGACGTCCCGCCGGTCACCCGGGAGGTCCTGCGCCGGGCCGAGCCGCGCCGCTCGAACCGCCCCTGGGTCCACGTGGGGTAGCACTTGAGCTTAGTTCAAGATACGCTTCCTGAACTAAGCTCAAGTGGGAGGTTGTGATGCCGGTCGGTCTCTGGATCGTGGCGGGCGTGCTTGTTCTGCTCGGTCTGACGTTCTGTGTGATTCCGGTCGCGGCCTACCGCTACGGCGATGCGGCGCAGCGGGCCGCCGAGGCCGACGTACGGCGTCAGGGCGCCGCCGTGGAGCTCCTGGAACAGCACCGGGTCCAGTTCTCGGAATCGGGACGCGAAATGCTGTTCCCGTTCGGGATCGCAGCGGTGTTGTTCGTGCTGGCGGCCCTGGACCTGGCGGGCATCGGCGTGGCGCGGGTCCTGACCTGGATCCTGGCCGGTCTCTTGCTCACCGGCGGCGGATTCGTGACGGGGGCGCAGTTGCTTGCTGATCGCTACGTGGCGGCCGCGTTCCGGCGGTCGAGCGATCCGGCAGCGCGCGGACTCGACGCGAGCGCGGTGGTACGTGCCGCAGGCAACGAGTTCCCCAGCTGGCTGCGGCCGCTGCAGTTCGTGCGGTTTGTCCTGGCGACGGCCGGGTCGATCGTGGTGATCGTGCTGCTCGCGACCTCCGCCGTCGCCGCCCACTTCAGGTCTTGAGGTGCGCCTCGAGCCCGTCCAGGATGGCAGCGAGGCCGAAGGCGAACGGATCGTCGGCCTCGGCTTCGGGCTCCGTCGCAGGCAGGAGCCGGGCGCGCAGTCGCGGGAACTCCTGGGCGACCGCGTTGATCTGCTCGATCGTGTCCCGCAGTACCTGCTCGGGGTCAGGTCCGGCGCGCTGCGCTCTCGCGCGCCAGGCCGACTCGGACGCTTCACCCTGGGTCGCGCCGATCACGAACATGAGTACCGTCGCCGCAGCCTGATCGGCCTGCGCCGGTGTGAACCCGGCCGCTTCGTAGATGCCGAGCGTGTGGTCGTCGACCCGCGCCTTCCCCGGACCGTAGATGAGGTGTGTGCTCATGGCGGTGATCAGCCAGAAGTGGCGGCTGAGCATGTCGTGGATGCCGGTCGCCAACGCGGTCGTCGCGTCGCGCCAACCAAGGACAGCCGGGTCAGGCAACTCGACCTCGCGCCAGACGTGGTCGCCGGCTAGTACGACGAGGTCGTCCTTGTTCTTGACGTGCCAGTACATCGCGGTGGCCGCCACCCCGAGCTCGCTGCCGAGGCGCCGAACGTTCAGGCCGTCGACGCCTTCAGCGTCCAGTACGGCGATCGCCCCGCGGACGATGTCGTCACGGCTGAGGGTCTGGCGTGGCATGCGACGAGCGTAGCTTCTCCGCCGTCGCCCGGCGGACACCTGAGCGGATCAGGTCGTCGAGGCGCTCCCAGGCAGGTGAGGACGCGTTGACCGACGACTGGACCAGCTGGGGGAGCTGGGCTTCCGCCAACTCCTGATGGAGCTCCTCGACGCTGTACCTCGCCACCGACGCCTGGACGATGCGCTGGGCAAGTTCCTCGAGAGCCGGATCGTCCGGATCAAGGCCGTACGCCCGATCGCAGCCCAGGTAGAGGGCAACCAGGGTCGGATCGGACTGCGCCTGGGCCTGATCGACGAAGTACTGGTGAGCGCGCTCAGGATCGGTTGCGAAGGTGAGGATCCACAGATCGCGCTCCATCGCGACCCACCGCTCGGAGAACCCGAGCGCAGGCAGTCGGCCCAGGTGCTGCTCGACATCGGCAGGCAGGAACGGGCTGCGACCGGAACCGAGCGCCCGCAACCGATCGCGCGCGGCGACAAGCCGGTCGATCCGAGCCGTCAGGTCGGCTTCGATCCCGGTGACCGCCGACCGAAGCTCAGGAGCCGGCGCACCGGTCAGGGAGGCGACCTTGGCGAGCGGTACGCCGGCCTCGGTCAGGGTGCGGATCTTGATCGACTGGATCAGATCCTGCGCCGTGTATCGCCGATAGCCCGATGCGTCCCGAGGCGGCTCCGCAAGCAGGCCCTTGGCGTGGTAGACCCGGATCGTCTTGGTCGACACCCCGACGTACTGCGCAAGCTGCCCGATGGTGATCACCAGCCCAGCTTCTCGCACTTGACCTTGCCCCAAGGGCAAGGCGGCACGATCGCGGTATGACGAATTCCGAAGCCGACCGGCCGGCCCTCCGAGCACTGGCCGACGAGGGTAACGAGCGAGCCCAGGACCGCCTCGCCGAACTCGCCGACGCCCGCGGCGACCTCGACGAGCTGAACGAACTACTGGACGAGGGAAACGACCGTGCCGGTGAGTTCCTCACCCGCCGCGCGGCCGCCAACCGCGACCTCCGAGAACTGCAGCGCATCGCAGACGCCGGGTACGACGAAGCTGCCGACGTACTGGATCGACTACTCAGCTCCGACTGACCAAGAGTTGGGGAATGAGCGGACCGGGCCCGGTACGGCGACGCCGACCAGGTCGCCGGGGTGCGGTGCGTTGTGGCCCGGCACCCGGGCCACAAGGCGGGTTGCGGTCTCGGTCAGGTCGAGGCGGAGCATCGCGTCCGGGCCGTGGTAGGCGGTCGAGACGACCCGCGCGGTCAGGCCTGTCGGGGCGCCGAGGGTGAGTTGCTCGGGTCTGATCATGACCAGTACGGCGCCGGTGGTGGGCTCGGCGAGATCGAGTTTGCCCAGGACGCAGTCGACGATTCGGCCGTCGGCGTGTCCAGGGAGCAGCATGGTTTCGCCGAGGAATGCGCCGACCTCGGGTGTGACCGGAGCCTCGTAGACCTCGGCCGGGCTGCCGATCTGGGCGAAGCGGCCGTTGAGCATGACGGCGACCTGGTCCGCGAAGGACAGTGCCTCGGCTTGGTCGTGGGTGACCAGGACGGTGGTGGCGCCGCGTTCGGTGAGGGCAGTGAGCGTGGCCTCGCGGGTGGCGGCGCGCAGTGCGGTGTCGAGGGATGAGAAGGGTTCGTCGAGGAGTACGACGGCGGGTTCGCGGGCGAGCGCGCGGGCCAGTGCGACGCGTTGTTGCTGGCCGCCGGACAGTTCGTCCGGTCGGCGCTTGGCCAGGTCCGGGGACAGCCCGACGAGTTCGAGCAGCGGGCCGACTTGGGTTGCGCGGCGGCGTTCGGCCCGGGGGAGTCCGAACAGGATGTTGCCGGTGACATCGAGGTGTGGGAACAGTGCGCCGTCCTGGCGAACGTAGCCGACTCCGCGTCGTTCGGGTGCGACGAGCACCTGCCCGTCGGTGAGGAGCTTGTCGCCGATCTCGATCCGCCCGCCGGCCGGCCGGACGAATCCCGCCAGCGCGCGGAGCAGTGTCGTCTTGCCGCTGCCTGACGGTCCGAGTACGGCGAGGGTGCCGCCGGGGCGGACCTGCAGGCTGACGCCGTCGAGGACGGGCGGGCCGCCGTACCCGACAGTGAGGTCGCTGATCGTGATGCCGGCGCTGGTCATCGCTGGTCCAGGATCTGCCGGCGCAGCAGCACGGTGAGCGGGGCGGACAAGGCGATCATCGCCGCAGCGTAGGGCGCGCTCGCGACGTAGTCGAGCTCGTCACTCGCCGACCAGAACGCCGTCGCGAGCGTCTCGGTCCCGGTCGGGGCGAGCAGCAGCGTCGCGGTCAGCTCGGTGACGGTGGCGAGGAACACGAGAACGAAGCCGGTCAGCGCGGACGGGAGGACGAGCGGCAGCACCACGCGCGCAAAGGTACCGGGCCCCGGCACGCCGAGCGAACGCGACGCCTCGATCAGTTCGGTCGGTGCCGCGGCCAGGCCGGATCGCCAGGCCACCATCGCTCGCGGGAGGAACAGGATCGTGTACGCCGCGACAGCGAGCGCGGCGGTTTGGTAGACGGGACGTGCCCAGCGCACCGAAAGTGTCACCAGGGCAAGGCCGATCACCACGCCGGGGAGTGCGCTGGCGACGTACGTCACGCGTTCCAGACCAAGGGCGAGCCGGGACGGGTAGCGATGCAGCAGCCAGGCTCCGGGCAGCGCAGCGAGTGTTGTCGCCAGACCGGCGAGCAAGGCCAGTCCGACACTCGATCCGGTTGCCGCAAGCAACGATCCGAGATCCACGGCGCTTTCGGCGATTGCGCGCTCGAGCCAGCGCAGCACGATCACGGCGGGCACCATGACGGCGAGACCGACCAGAACTGCGAGCGCGCCGAGCGCCGGGACCGACCACGGGCCGAGCCGGTGGGCGATCGGCCGCTGCCGGGTTCCGGACCCGAGCCGGGCGATCCTCCTCCGGCCACGCAGCGGCACCTCGGCCGCGAGCAGCGCCAGGCAGAGCAGGACGAGGACCGCGGCGAGCAGGCTGCCGGCGGCGTTGCTGAACCCGACCGCGAACTGCTGCAGGATCGCCGTAGTGAACGTCGGGAACCGCATCATCTGCAGTACGCCGAACTCGGCGAGCAGGTGCAGAGCGACCAGCAGCGCACCACCGGCGATGGCTGGCCGCTGCTGCGGCAGGACAACACGGAGCAGCGCGGTCAGTCCCGATGCACCGAGTGAGCGCGCGGCATCGAGGTGTCCTTGATCCAGCGCGCGCAGCAGAGCGGCTGCTGGGAGGAACACGAACGGGTAGTACGCGAGCGTGGTGATGAAGACGGCACCGCTGAGCCCCTGGACCGACGGCAGCACAGAGGTCCACGCATAGCTGCTCACGAAGGCCGGTATCGCCAGCGGCATCAGCAGCAAGGTGCGCCAAACTCCCGGCGCGGGCAAGGTGGTCCGCTCGACCAGCCAGGCCGCGCCACATCCGAGGACGACGGTCGCCGGTACGACGAGTGCCACCAGGACCATGGTGTTTCGGAGGAGCTCCGCGGTCCTTGGCCGAAGCAGCAGCCGTGCCGCCTCTGCTGTGCCCGCGGCTGCCGCTTGACCGAAGACGACCAGCAAGGGCGACACGACCAGTACGGCGACCAGCAGAGCCGCGCCGACCACCAGCCACGGCGCCCGCACGGTCCGGTGGACCTGCACGGCCGGCGGTTCGTCGTACGGCGTACTGGGTTCGGCGCGGACGTCAGAGAATGCCGGCATCGGTCATCAACCTGCTGACCTCGTCGGAGTTCAGGGTGAAGGGGTCGACCGGGGGCGCCTGCAGGGTGCTGAGCGGCGGTAGCGCAGGGGCCGAGGAGACGCCGATGCCGACCGCGTACTCCATCGACTGCGAGTCGACGAGAACCTTCTGCCCGGCCGGGCTGGTGATGTACTGCAGGAACTTGCGCGCCTCGTCCGGCTTCTTCGCGCCGGCGAGCACCGCGCCGCCCGAGAGTGAGACGAAAGCTCCCGGGTCCTGGTGCTTGAAGTAGTGCAGCTTGGTGTTGCCGCTGCCCTCCTTGGTGCCGGCCTGGTCGCGGTACCAGTAGTAGTGGTAGATCACGCCGCACGGGATCTCGCCGGCGTTGACGGACTTCATCGTGGCGATGTTGTTCTGCAGCGGCCGGGCGTTGTTCTTGAGGCCGTCGAGCCAGTCCTTGGTCTTCTGTGCGCCCTGTCCGGCGAGCATGCCGGCGACGATGGCCTGGAAGTCGGCACCGCCCGGCGCGCAGGCCCAGCGGTCCTTCCATTCCGGTTTCTGCAGGTCCAGCAGGGACTTGGGCAGTTCGGCGTCGGCCAGCTTGGACGGGTTGTAGACCAGCACGGTGGAACGGGCCGCGATCGAGATCCATGCCTTGGACGACGGGGTGAGGCCGGCCGGTACTTGGGCCCGGGTCGCGTCCTCGATCGGGGCGAGCAGTTTGTTCCGCTCGACCAGAGTCATGGCCGGGCTGTTCTCGGTGAGGAACACGTCGGCGGGGGAGCCGGAGCCCTCCTCGACGATCTGGTGCCCCATCGAGGAGTCGGAGCCCTTGCGAACCTGCACCTTGATCCCGGTCGCCTTCGTGAAGGCCTCCGCCCAGGCCTTGGTGAGGTTCTCGTGCTGCGCGGAGTACACCTGCAGCGAGCCGGGGTCGGCGGTGTACTCGTCCCCGGACTTGGAGCCGCACCCCACCAGGCCCATCGTGCCGAGGGCCCCGAGGCCGGTCAGGAAGGTACGACGACGCATGGGGCAGTCCTTTTCTCGGAGAATGCAGGGAGCCGGCGCAAGACAGCGGTGCTGATGAGGCAGAACACGAGCCCGATGCCGAGTGCGGCGGTGAACTTGGCGACCGGGGAGTCGAAGAACGCGAAGACCTGGAACTGTACGAGATAGATGTGCAACGACGCCGCCGCGAGCACGCCGAGTGGCCGGACCAGCAATCGCGGCACCGGAACCGTCGGCACGAAGGCCAGCAGGACAAGGCCTGCCTGGATGGTCAAGGTGCGCTCCCAGACGGGGAAGAAGCCAGCCGTGGCGGCCGCCGCGACGCCGGCCGCGACGAGGCGTCGCCGCCAGGTGCCGGCGACCGCCATTGCGATCCCCGCGACGAACAGCCAGGCGGCCGTGCCGGGCAGACCGCGCACGGGGCCGTCGTACAGCGCGGGGACCGTGTAGCGGGGAATGAGCAGGAGCACCAGTGCCACCATCGTGGTCCGCCACGGATCGGCCGCATAGGCGGCACGCACGCGGCGGAATGCCAGTACGGCGGTGGTGGCGGCGGAGACGAGCAGCAGCGCCTCCACGAACCAGAAGATGTTGATCTCACCGGGCCGCACCAGCCAGTGCACCAGCGCCAGGCTCGACCAATGGATCCACTTGAACCCGAACACCATCGCCGCGGCGACAGCAACCGACGGTACGGCGATCCCGATCGCGCCGCGGATGGTCCGACGTACCCGCTCGGCCGTCTCCTGGGCGCTTAGGACGTACCTGGCGAACAGGAATCCGGCGACCGCGAGCAGGATGTGCGCGCCACCTGCGAGACGAAACAGCCCGACATGGCTGCCGCAGATGGTGATCACGGCCGCGCCGCGCAGGAGCACTGTCGTCTCGACACGCTGGGTCAGAGCGCGCCGGCTCGGCTCCGCACCGCGCTGGGCCGCGAGACCGATCAGCTCGCGGACTGGTCGATGGTGCCAGTCGGTGGGCAAGTGCCCGAGCAGTCGGGTCAGGCCGAGTGACGCGGCGACGTGGTTGAACGAGTCGCCGCCGAGCTCTGCGAACGACCGGTCGAGGTCGATCTCGTGGCGGCCGATCAGCGGTGCAAGCACGCTCAACACGGAATCGCTCGCCACGGAGGCGGTCTCGTGCAACGCGGCACTCCCGCGCCGGTCGGGTTTGCCGTTGGGCAGCATCGGCAGCTGGGGCACGTCGCGCACCGAGACCACCGAGGCGCCGAGTCCTGAGGCGGATGCAGCGCTCTCCAGGACGGCACGCGCCGTCCGGCCGCGCGGGACGTAGGTGACCTGCAGCTGATCGTCGGTTCCGGTGACACAGCAGTGGAGTCCCTCGCCTCGCAGCCCACGCTCGACCTGACCGAGATCGATCCGGATCCCCATGATCTTGACGTAATCGGAGCGTCGGCCCACGATCCGGACCAGTCCGGCTTCGTCGATCGTGGCCAGGTCGCCGGTTCGCAGCTCGGTGTGCATCCGGCCGAGTGCGAGGTCGTCGGGATGTTCGGCGTACCCAAGCATCACGCCAGGCCCGGTGAACACCAGCTCTCCGACCGCCCCGTCGGCCTGTTCGATACTGTCCAGTCGGAAGGCGGAACCTGCGATCGGCCAGCCCACGGCGTCCGGGTACGCACCGGCCAACTCAGGCGGCAGAACGGCCATCCGCGCGGTCGCCTCGGTCTGTCCGTACATCACCGCGAGCGCCCACCCGCCCGCACGACCACGCGCGTCCAGCTCGCGGACCCTCGCAGCGGGGAGCGCACCGCCGGCCTGGGCGAGCAGGCGCAGCGAGGGCAGCTCGTCGAGAACTCCTTGTACGTCGAGAAGATCGGCCACATGTGGTGTGGCCGGGAGCAAGCTGACTCGGCACCTGCGCAACTCGTCAAGGAAGGCCGATTCGGTCACCGAACCGTCCCAGAGCACCGCGGTGGCACCGGCCAGAAGCTGGGCGTGCAGGACCGAGAGGCCGAAACAGTAATGCAGCGGAAGGGAAGTGACAGCTCGGTCGGACGGGCTGATGGACAACGCTGCCACGATCGCGTCCGCATTGCTGATCAGGTTGCTGTGGCTGAGTCGCACCAGCTTAGGAGAGCCGGTGCTGCCGGAGGTGCTGAGCAACAGCGCCAGCTCCGGGTGAAGCTCGTGCTGTGGACCGGCAACTTCGCTGAAGCTACCGTCGCCGCGCAGCCAGACGTCCGGCGGGTAGGCCGCCGTGATCGGAGCGTGCTCGGGTGGAGTCACCAGCGCGACATGCCCGGCGCGGAGCACGGCGAGGTAGCCCAGCACCACGTCACACCGAGCCGTGAGCGGAATGTGCACCAACCGGCGCCCCGTCTGAACCGCGGGCAGGCCGGCCGCCAGCGCATCGACTCGCTCGGTCAACTCGGCATAGGTCAGCACCCCGGCGCCATCGATCAGGGCAGGGTGGTCGGTATCGGCGGCTGCGGACACCGGAAAAGCCCCGGTGGACGGCCGGGCTTGCGGCGGAAACACGAGGTGAGGCTAACCTAAGCATTCCTGAGTCATCAACAACCCGGCACCGTGACGGTTTTCACCGTCCGCTGACCTAGGATTTGGGTCATGTCGGCGGTGGCTCGTGCTCGGTGGGCGGTTGTTGTCTGCCTGCTGGCGCTGCTCTGTGTGGCTGGGCGCAGTTGGCCCGCGGCGGCGGATCATCCCATGCCGGCGATGGATCACGGGCGGCACGCGGTCGGCGATCAGCGCCAGGACGCCGGACCGGGTGGGCATTGTGTCGATCCGAGTCAGCAGTGTCACCAGGCGACCGTTGATGTTGTGGTGGCGTCCGTCGCGGCTGCGGATCTCGCTTCGCCTGATGCGCCGGCGCTGAGATGCCCGGGGCTGGTGCCTTGTGTCGATGCGTCGGTTGATCGGCCACCGGACATTCATGCCCTGTGTGTGAACCGGATCTAGGAGGTGTGCGGCTCGGTCAGCCGCACATTCGACTCACTGATCCCACACACAGAAAGTATTCAGCATGGCCAGTTCTCTGACCTTGTTCGTCACCGGTTTGACCACCGGTCTCTTGGCGGGTGGGGCGTCCTGTGCTGCGGTCCAAGGTGGACTGCTCGCGAGCGCCGTGACCCGTCGTCACAAAGCACTGTCCGACGAAAACCACCAGCATGTTGGCCCGTTCGCTCCGGTTGCTGCCTTCCTGGGTGCGAAGCTCGTGTCGCACACTCTGCTCGGTGCGGCACTCGGAATCGTCGGGGCCGCGATTCAACCCGGTCCTCGGACCCAGGCGATTCTGCTGCTCGCGGCCGGTGTCCTGATGGTGCTGTTCGCCCTCGACATGATGGGCGTCTCAGCGGTAAGGCGCTTCATCCCGCAACTGCCCGCCTCGTGGGGTACGCGGGTCCGCCGATCCGCGAAGTCGAGCAGCGCCGGGGCCCCGGCAGTCCTCGGCTTCCTGACCGTTCTGATTCCGTGTGGCGTCACACTGAGCATGGAGCTCGTCGCAGTCACCACGGGATCCGTGCTCGGTGGAGCCGCCGTGATGGCCGGATTCGTCATCGGGACGGGTCCACTGTTCGCAGTCATCGGCGTCGTCCTGCGCTCGGCAGCGAGACTGTGGCAAGGACGGCTCAGCGTTGCAACCGGCGTCGTCGTACTGGCTGTCGCAGTCTGGACACTGACGTCCGGCGTTCGGCTCGGTGGCTGGTGGCCCGACGGTACCGCCCCGGCGGCCGCGGAAACGGTTGTGCCTGCAACAACGGTCCGTACCGTCGACGGGCGGCAGATCGTGACCATCCAGGCGCGCAGTGACGGCTACACGCCCGAGATGGTGGTGGCGAAGGCAGACACCCCGACCACCCTGGTTGTCGCGACGAACCGGACGGGCGGTTGTGTCCGCTCCTTCGTGATTCCGGCCCTCGACAAGCAGCTGATTCTCGAAGCGACGGGGGAGACGAGCGTCGATCTCGGTACGCCGAAGTCCGGCACGCTGAAGTATTCGTGCGGGATGGGCATGTACTCCGGTCGTGTCGTCTTCAAGGGGGCAGGATCATGATCTTCGAGATCACCGGAATGCACTGCAGCAGTTGCGGCCTGCTCGTCGACGACGCCATCGAGGACATCGCAGGTGTCTTCTCGTCCACGACGGACACCCGCACCGGCCGGACCGTGGTGGACGGAATTGTTGCCCCGGCCTCGGTCACGGCCGCCATCGAGTCCGTTGGTTACACCGCGCGTCTGCTGACGGTGTAACTTCGACGCCGCTCCTAGCCGCTCGGCGACGCGCGGCTAGGAGAAGGCGGCAGGTCACTGGTTAGCCGGCGCGGCTTGAGGTTGCGGCTAGCTCTAGTTGGACCTCTCCGCGTGGCGGGTGCGGGACGTCTTGCCGGACTCGGGCCCTCAAGGTCAGGAGGCCGTGGCTTGGTGCGATGCCGAGGTCGTGGGTGAGGGCGTCCAGGAAGGCGCTGATTCGGTGTCTTGCGTGGGCGAGACGTCCGTAGGCGAGGTCGGCTTCGACGATGGTGGTGACGGCGAGCTCGTTGTAGGGGTCGCCGATCAGCATTTGGTGGGCGTATTCGAGGGACTCGTCGATCTGGCCGCGCTCGCCGTGGATCTGCACAAGACGTAGTAGGGCCTCGCGTTGCAGTGCCTGGTAGCGGCGGCGGTACGGCGTGAGCCATGGTTGCGGACTGTCGTCTTCGAGCAGGCGCCTGTTCATGTGGCCGACGACCTGACCGTAGTAGAAGCAGGCTCGCTGGGCGTCGCCGCGGCTGTCGCTCGTGCGGCCCTGGTCGAAGAGGCGGTCGACTTCGGCGGTGTCGGTCCACCACTCGCTGTCGGCCTCGAAGCGGTAGAAGTTGTTGCTGCTGCGCCTTATGTACGACGATTCCTCGCCCGGGCGCAGGTCGGGTTCGAGCATGCGGCGCAGGCAGTGCATCGCGACGTGGAAGCTGCTCGCGGCTTTGTCCGGTGCGGCGGCCGGGAACGCCAGTTCGATCAGTTCGTCGATCGAGCGCGGTTGGCCCTGGTTGAGCAGGAACCACTTCAGCAGCAGCTGAGCCTTCTCCCGGCGCTGGCTGCGTTGTCCCAACGCCTCGTCACCCCGGAACACCCGGAACGGGCCGAACAGGTACGCGCGATAGACCGCCTTGTGCTCTCGCTCCCTGGGGTGAATCCAGTCCAGCGGCTCGAGCGTCCCCACCCTATGGTTAACAGCATTCACTCTAATTGCCCTCCGTAACCCCAGTCTATAGGCGTACGGCTTGTTAACATGGTTTAGCGTGAATGTTGTTCACTAGAGTTGTCAAGCGTTACTGTTACAAGCGATGGGCTGTGCTCCCTGTCGCAGCCGCCTGGCCGGAGGTTGGCAATGACTCAGCGTGAATCCAGGGGTGAGGGGCCTGACCGACCCGTCCTCACCCGCCGGGAACGTCAACGGCTCGCGACCTTCGACGAGATCGTCGAGCTCGGGCGGTCGATGCTGCGCGACGGGCGGGAGGTGACGCTCCGGGCTTTGGCAACGGAGATGGGCCTGACGCCGCCGGCGCTATATCGATACGTCAAGAACCCGGCGGCTCTCAACGAACTGCTCTCGGACGCGATCTTCGCCGACGTCGCCCGGGAGATGGTCGAAGCCGGCGAGGTGTACGGCGACGAGGACCCCGCGGCTCAGATCGTGGCGGCCGCGACTGCGT
This sequence comes from Kribbella sp. NPDC056951, assembly GCF_042674205.1. Classification (NCBI taxonomy): domain Bacteria; kingdom Bacillati; phylum Actinomycetota; class Actinomycetes; order Propionibacteriales; family Kribbellaceae; genus Kribbella; species Kribbella sp. NPDC056951. The sequence goes on along the minus strand of NZ_JBHUQZ010000002.1, from coordinate 767,219 downwards.
TCCGTGATTGGGCGCTGGACAACAAGTCCGAGTTCCAGCTCGTCTTCGTGACCAACTCACTGTCCGGTGAGCGGACAATTCGTACCGAGTCGGGCAGCTACCCACTGTCGCGGGGAGTCAGCGGTACCGGGAGTCACGGCGTTGAACTGTTCGCAGACCACTTCGGCGGCGCCCTGGCGAGGCTGTCGAAGCAGTCACCCTTTCCGGTGCCCGCGCCGGAGGAGCTCGATCCCGACTTCGTGGCGGTCCACAGCCAGGCCTCAGAAGCCCGGTCCGAGTTGGCCGCACTGCTCGGCAAGGACGCGCTGGGGATGGTCTGGTTGTTCGAGTTCGCCTGGGCTCAGTTGTTCGCGATCGTGACGCTGGAGGTCTACGGCCACATCCGGCCGCAGCTGATCAAGTCCGGAGTCTTGTTCCGGGCCCAGATGCGCGAGATCGGCAGCCGCGTCGGTATGGGTGACGACTGGGAGCGGCTGGTCGAGGTCAGTCAGGCGGTCGCCGAACGCCGCGCGAAGCAGCGGGCGGCCATCGTCTAGCGGACTGCGACTTACGCCGGTGATAGGCAGGCTGTAAGTCGCTGAGCAGATGGTTGAGCGGGAAAGTCCGCTCTGAGGAGGCCATGTGCTCAGGTGCCTCGCGATCATCGGGCGGGGAGCACCCGCCCTGCAGGTGATCCATGCTGTCCGTGACCTGAACGGGGACCTGCCCTCGGATCGAGGGGTGCGTGCGGTGGTGCTCCACCTCAGCGAAGACCGGTCCGCACGCTGCGTCCGTGACGCCGATGCCGCTGTGGAACTGGGATCCGCTAGGGATCACCTGTTTGGTGAGGCGGCCGTGCTGGCGCGGGTGCTGACGGAGGTGGGTGCGGATGCCGTCTGGACCGGCGGCTGGCCGGACGCGGAGGACTGTGTGCGCGAGGTGTGCCGGACCCTCGGACTTCCGTTGCTCGGTGCCGGTTGTGAGCCCGCGGTCGCGGGAGTAGTGGTCGGCTCCGGTGCAGTCGTTGCTGCTGGCATCGATCGTCTGGTGGACGAGCTCAGGATCGCTGCGGACGTGCCGGTGGGTGCGGCCGGCGTGGTGAGGCCCGCCTTCGCGGCCGCCGCGGAGCTGCGATTGGTCGATCTGGAGAACGGGTCGGAATGCGGCCGCCGCATCCGTCTGCTGGAGTTGCCCGGCGGCACGGGAATCCAGGTGGATCCGGGTGTGTCCCAAGGCGACGCGGTGTGTGCCCTCGGGAGTCCGGTCGTGGCGCGGATCACGGCGTACGGTGCGACCGCGCGCGAGGCGATCGCGCGCTTGGGTCGCGCCCTCACCGGTACGACGGTTGTCGCGGCTGGGGCAAGAAGCAACAAGGGCGAGCTCTTGGCCGAGCTCGGCAGCGGTCGGCCGCAGACTGCGGGCCGGATCGCATTGGTCGCTGCGGCAGTTGAGGCGTGCGCCCGCGCCCTCGCCGAGGACGTCGCGACCTTCCTGGACACGGCCGCGCGTGGATTGCCTGCGCTGGGGGCGGACGACGGACACGCCGTTCATCTGGGCCTCGACGGCATCACCTATCGCGTGCATGCGCTCCAGCGCACCAAGGACATCTACCAACTCTCGATCCACAGCGAGTTCGGCGCCGCTGCCGACGTCGAGGTGCAGGTCGAGAGACTCGATGCGTTTCGGCGGCGGCTCACCATGGACGGCTCGGCAGTCACCGTCGTCACGTCGGCGCACGTGGGGTTCGAGCTGGTCGAGGTGGCCGGTCATCCGATCCGGATCGAGCATCGGGACGGGTTGATCCTGCGATCGCCGATCCCGGCCCTCGTCGTCCAGCAGTCCGTTGCTGAGGGCATGCGTGTCGTCGCCGGTACGCCGCTCGCCGTGCTTGAGTCGATGAAGCTCGAGTCGGTGGTCCGGGCGCCGTTCGACTGTGAGGTCGGGGAGTGGTTGGTCCAGCCCGGCGCGCAAGTCGCGTACGGCGCCCCGCTGGTCAGGGTCGGGTCAGTCGTGCTGGAAGCGAAGCAGCCAGCGACGGGAGATGTCCTGAGCGGGGGCGCTGATCCAGCCACGCGGCTCGGAGCTCACGACGAGATGCTGGCACAGATCCTCGGGTTCGATGCTGACGAGGCGATCGCGAGTGCCAGGCTCGCGGCCTACCGGACGACGTCGGGCGGTCCGCCTGGTGCCGAAGAGGTCGACCTCCTGACTGCTTACACCGACCTGGACGACTTGTACCGGTGTGCTGATTTCCACCGCTATCTGCGTTCGCGTAGTTCGGACGACGAGGACGGGCTCTGGAGTCGGCTCAAGCGCGCATCGGCTTGGTACGGAGTCGCTGAACTGCCTGCGCCCGACGTGCTCCTCCGGATCTGCCGGGCGCACCGCCGGCGGGAATCGACGGCCAAAGAGGTCGTCGCCGCGGTTCTCCAGCGTTGGCTTCACGAGAGCGCCTCCGGGGTGAGCGGGGCACAGGGGGTTCTTGATCGGTTGTCCGAGGCAGAGCGAGCGCGGGAGCTTCGGGATCTTGCACTGGCGGTTCGCCATCGTTGGTACGAGCGGCCGTCGCCGGACACGCTGAACGCTCCGGAACTGGGCGACGCGGCCCGGCGGCGCCTGCACCGGCTGGAGCTTTTCCAGGTCAAGCGCGTGCCGTCAGACGTTCCGGTGTACGAATGCCGCGCAGCCATGAACCCGTCGGACCGGCGGCTGGTCGCGATCGGCGAGATCTCCGATCCGGACGACGGGAAGGCCGTCGAGCGGGTCGTCAACGACTGCATGGCGGCTGTCCGGATCGCGCGGGCCTCGGCACCGCCCATCCTCGGCCGCATCCACATCTGGATCCACGGTGCCAAGACATCCGTCGAGGATCTGGCGCCACTTGTTGATGATCCGGACCTGGAAGAGCTGATCCTGTACGGGCGACCGGGCCGACGTCTGACCCTTGATCCGCTGAGCCGGACGCCCGTCGTGTCCGACGCCCAGGATCTGGACGAGCCACTGCGGCCTTTCGACGCGGACGAGCTGCGATCCAGGCAGGCGAGCGCGCGCGGATATCCGAGCCCGCATCATCTGGGCAGGTTCCTCGCGGGCGCGGACGGCTCCTTCACGGAGCTGAACCTTGACGCGGATGGTGCCCTCGTTCCGGTCGATCGCGGCTCTCCCCGCGGTAGCGCCGGGCTTGTCGTCGGCACGGTCACCACTGTCACCCCCACCTATCCCGAAGGTATGACCCGGGTGCTGATGTGCGGTGACCCGACCCGTGCACTCGGTGCGGTCGCCGAGCCGGAGTGCCGTCGGATCATCGCCGCGATCGATCTGGCCGAGCGGCTCGGCGTACCGGTCGAATGGTTCGCGCTGTCGTCCGGAGCACGGATCTCGATGGACTCCGGCACCGAGAACATGGACTGGGTCGCTGCGGCCTTGCGCAGGATCGTGTCGTTCACGCAGGCCGGCGGCGAGATCAATGTCGTTGCTGCGGGCATCAACGTCGGAGCTCAGCCGTACTGGAACGCCGAGGCGACGATGCTCATGCACACCAAGGGCGTGCTGATCATGACGCCGCTGAGCGCGATGGTGCTGACCGGCAAGCGATCCCTGGACTTCTCCGGCGCGGTGTCGGCCGACAGCGAGGCCGGTATCGGTGGCTACGAACGCGTCATGGGCCCGAACGGGCAAGGCCAGTACTGGGCCCCGAACCTGGCCGGCGCGGCCGGCATCCTGATGCGGCACTACGACCATACGTACGTCGCTCCTGGCGAGGTGGGACCGCGGTGGGTGCCGACCGCTGATCCGGTCGATCGGGATATCAGCGAGTACCCGCATGCCGTCGACGGTTGTGACTTCCGTACGGTCGGCGAGATCTTCTCCGTCGAACACAACCCGGAGCGCAAGAAGGCCTTCGATATTCGGACCGTCATGCGGGCGGTCACGGATCAGGACTCGACGCCGCTCGAACGCTGGGCCGACATGGCCGACGCGGAGAACGCGGTCGTCCTCGACGCTCGTCTCGGCGGACACGCCGTCTGCCTGCTCGGCGTCGAGTCACGGCCGACGCGTCGACAAGGTCTCGTCCCCGCGGACGGGCCGCCGATGTACAGCGCGGCGACGTTGTTCCCGCGGGCGTCGAAGAAGCTTGCGCGTGCCATCAATGCCGCCTCCGGGAACCGCCCGCTCGTGGTGCTCGCCAACCTGGCCGGCTTCGACGGATCCCCGGACTCACTACGGAACCTGCAGTTGGAGTACGGCGCCGAGATCGGCCGGGCCGTCGTGAATTTCCAGGGGCCGATCGTGTTCTGCGTCGTCGGCCGGTACCACGGTGGTGCCTTCGTCGTCTTCTCCAAGCGGCTGAACCCGAACCTCACCGCGCTGGCTGTCGCCGGTGCGCGCGCTTCGGTGATCGGGGGCGCTCCGGCGGCCAACGTCGTTCTGTCCGGTGAGGCCAGGCGGCGTGCTCGGGCGGACGGTCGGGTCGCGGCTCTGGAGGCCGACCTGGAGTCGATCAGTGGGCCTGAGCGGTTGCGCATCGGCCTGGACCTCGCTGATGTGCGGGACTCCGTCCAGGCGCAGATGCTGGACGAACTCGCGCACGAGTTCGATCGCGTCCACGACGTCGATCGGGCCGTCGCGGTGGGGTCGGTCGACGCAGTGATTCCGCCGGGCGACCTCCGGCCGGCGATCATCGCGGCCGTTGAAAAGCCCGGCCAGGACGCGGCCGGGTCAGCTGGATGACAGTCGCCGACGGAGTGCCGTCACCCGCGGGCTCGGGCGCGTCCCCAGATCCTCCTTGAGCGTGCGCACGAAACGATCCAGCTCCGACTTCGCGGCGGCGAGGTTGCCCTGCGCGAGGTGTACCTCGACCAGTGCGGTGACGGCGCATTCGGAGTACGGATCGCGGTCGAGGATCCGCTGTGCGAAAGCCAGCACGTCGTAGCGGCGGCCCAGATCGCTGTACAGCTTGAGGAGCGCGTGGAGCGCCTCACTGTGCTTGCGGTCGTGGAGGTCGCGAAAGTCGGTGAACGCGTCCTCGTACAGCTCCTCCGGGAGGAAGCCACGGCCGTAGTGGTCGACGAGTTGCAGCAGGGTCGCGATCGCTGTGGTGTGGTCATCGCGCTCGGCGCTTGCCTGGACCGATCGCCACAGCCAGTCCACCTCGCCGACGTCGGTCCACCAGAGGTGTTCGTCGAACCGGTACCGCCCGGTGTCGTCGGTCCGGACGAACCGTGACGGACTCCGGCTGGGTAAATCCGGGTCCAGGACGCGGCGCAAATAGTGCAGGGTCACATGGAGATTCTTGGTGGCGGACTTTGCGTTTCCATTCGGCCACAGAACGTCACACAGTTCGGCCGCGCTGAACGATTGTCCGGGATTCAACAAAAACCATTTGAGGAGTGTCCGGGCGCTTTTCCGGCCCCAGGCCTGATCGGCGATGTCAGTGCTGCCCCGGGCGACCCGGAACGGGCCGAACAGCCATGCACGAAAGGGCTCTTGAGGTGCGAGCGTTTGATTTTCCGACCGGGCACCCAACGTAGCCTCCCCGCGACAAAGGGTGATGGAGCTCTCGGACCCGGCTGCAGCCAATTACCCCGGGCAACGAGAGTACTACGGTTCCGGGGTCATTTTCGGTATACAAACCGCTACCTTCCAAATCAGGTAAGTCCCGCGTAATCGCCTCGCCTCAGCCTGTTATCAGGATGACTACAGGGGGATGCGATGACGCGACAGACCCGAGTCCGGATTGCTGATTTGCCCGCCGACAAGCGGGCTCAACTGGTCGAGGCATTAAAAGCCAAGCCTGCCGCCGAGACCGCAGGCCCGAACCATTACGACGTGGTAATCATGGGCGGCGGCGTGGCCGGCCTGACGGTGGCTTTGCAGCTGCGCAAACAACGCCCTGGTATCCGCCTGCTCGTGGTGGAACGACTGGAGCATCCGGTGCCGGAAACCACGCACAAGGTCGGGGAGTCGACGGTCGAGATCGCCGCGCACTACCTGCGGGACGTCCTCGGGTTGGGTGAACATCTCGAGACCCGGCAGATCCGCAAGTTCGGCCTCCGGATGTTCTTCTCGAACCACGACAACACCGACATCACCCAGCGCGTCGAGCTCGGCAGTTCGGTGTTTCCGCCGCACGCCACGTACCAGCTCGACCGAGGTCGCCTCGAGAACGAGCTCGGGCGGTTGTGCGCGGAGCAGGGCGTCGAGCTCGTGACCGGGAGCAGAGTCCAGCAGGTCGACCTCGACGCTGAGCGCACACCCCACCACCTTCGGGTGGCGACCGGCGAAGAGGAGCGCGAGGTCACCGCGAGCTGGGTGGTCGATGCCACCGGGCGCAACCACATGCTGCAGCGCAAGCTCGGTCTGCAGAAAGCGGTTGGCCACGCGGCGAACGCAGCGTGGTTCCGGGTCGGTCACCCGATCGACGTGAGCACCTGGACAGACGACACTGACTGGCAGAAACGGGTCGAAGGCCGGCGCGAGCTGTCGACCAACCACCTGATGGGGCCGGGGTACTGGGTCTGGCTGATCAGGCTGGCCTCCGGGTCGATCAGCATCGGCATCGTCGCCGACGCCAACCGGCACAGCTTCGACGGGTTCAACACCCTGGAACGCGCACTCGGCTGGCTGGCCGAGCACGAACCACAGTGCCACGCGGAGATCCGGCAGCACCTCGACAAGGTGCAGGACTTCCGCGTCATGAAGGACTACTCGTACAGCTGCGACCAGGTGTTCGACGGTCGCGCCCGGTGGTGCCTGACCGGCGAGTCCGGGATCTTCCTCGACCCGTTGTACTCGCCCGGGCTGGACCTGATCGCGATCGGCAACAGCCTGGTCGCCGACCTGGTCGGGCGATCACTGGACGGCGAGGACGTGACGGCCGCGGCGGCGATCCACGACTCGCTCTTCCGGCGGATCACCGAGATCTGGCTGGCGATCTACGAGAACCAGTACTCCCTGATGGGCAACGCCCGGGTGATGAGCTCGAAGGTCATCTGGGACACCGCCTTCTACTGGGGTGTGTTCGGCCTGCTGTTCTTCCAGGACCAGTTCCGCACCGTCGCGACGAGCCCGACGGTCGCGAACGACCTGGCCCGGCTCACCGATGTCAGCAACCGCGTACAGGCGTTCTTCCGCGAGTGGGCCGGTATCGACGACCGCGAGCTCGAACCCCGGTTCGTGGATCTGTACTCCCCGTTGAACTTCATGGTGAATCTGCATGGCGGGATGGCCGACGATCTGTCCGACGCGCAGTTCGCCGAGCGGTTCTCGGCCAACACGCGGCTGTTCGAGCAGCTGGCGGGTCAGCTGATCAGCACTGTCATCGATGCCCACGGCGACCGCTACTCCGACGACCAGGTGGTCGCCCAGATCCAGGCGTGGCAACGCGATCCACTGATCGGCGAGCTGGTCGCCGCCTATCGGCGGGAGCGTCGCCGCAACCCCACCAGCGAGGGCTGGATGGTCCTCGGCCGCAGCGGCGCGAACAACCATGAACAGCAGATCGAAGAGGTGACCTATGCCTGACATCGCCGGCCGGTACGACGTCGCCATTCTCGGCGGCGGGATCACCGGACTGACCCTTGCCCTGCAACTCAAGCGGACCGACCCCGATCTCGAGGTCACGGTGATCGAGCGCAAGCAGCACCCGGTCCCCGAGGCCGCGCACAAGGTCGGCGAGTCGAGCGTCGAGGTCCAGGCGCACTACCTGCGCGACGTGCTCGGGCTCGAGGAGCACCTGGTCAACGACCAGTTGCACAAGTTCGGCCTGCGGATGTTCTTCAGCCATGACGGCAACGCGGAGATCGCGCACCGGGTCGAGTACGGCCAGATCGCGGCGGCCCCGCTGCCGTCGTACCAGCTGGACCGCGGTCGGCTGGAGAACCACCTCGGTGAGCTGATCGCCGAGCACGGGGTCAGGTTCGCCCACGGCAAGGTGCTCGGCACCGAACTCGCCGAGGACGAGAGCGACCATGTCGTCGAGGTTGAGGACGACGATGGTACGCACCGGATCGCGGCGAGGTGGGTCGTCGACGCGACCGGGCGGGCCGCCCTGCTGAAGCGCAAGCTCGATCTGGCCAAGCCGGTCGCCCATCGGGCGAACTCGGTCTGGTTCCGAATCGCTCACCCCGTCGACGTCCAGGGTTGGTCGACCGACGAGGCCTGGCAGGACCGGGTCTGCGACGGTCAGCGGCGGCTGTCGACCAACCACCTGATGGGTCCGGGCTACTGGGTGTGGTTGATCCCGCTCGCCTCCGGGTCGACGAGCATCGGGATCGTCGCCGAGGACAGCGCGCACTCGTTCCAGGACTTCAACACCCTCGATCGGGCTCTCGACTGGCTGGATGCGCACGAGCCGCAGTGTGGTGCGGAGGTCCGGCAGCACAGCGAGAAGATCCAGGACTTCCGGGTGATGAAGGACTACGCCTACAGCTGTCAGCAGGTGTACTCGGAGAATCGCTGGTGCCTGACCGGTGAGGCCGGGGTCTCGATCGACCCGCTGTACTCGTCCGGCGGCGACCTGATGGCGATCAGCAACGGTCTCATCACCGACCTCGTCGTCCGGGACCGCCGCGGTGAGGACATCGAGGACATCGCCGCTGCCCACAACCAGGTGTACCTCGTGCTCAGCGACATCTGGCTGGTCGCGTACGAGAACCAGTACCCGCTGATGGGCAACCCGAAGGTGATGGTGGCGAAGGTCGTCTGGGACACGATCATCTACTGGGCTGTCCCCGGACTGCTGTTCTTCCACGACAAGCTCCGCCGGCTCGGTGACAGCCCGCGCGCGTTCGGGAACCTGCAACGGACCTGGGAGCTGCACACCCGGGTCCAGCAGTTCCTGCGCGAGTGGCACGGCGTCGACTGCGAGCCGGCCTCGAACACCTTCGCCGACCCCTACTCGCTGCTGGACTGGATCGTCGACCTGCACAACGGGATGGCAGCCGGCCTGCCCGACGAGGAGCTCGAGGACCAGTTCACCGCGAACGTGATCCTGCTCGAGCAGCTCGCCGGTCAGCTGGTCACGACGGTCATCGACCAGCTCGCAGCGCGCGGCATGGCTCAGGAGCAGATCGGCAAGTGGCGCGGCGACGAGTTACTGCAGGAGGTCGTCGAGCGGTTCCATGAGTACGAATCGATCAACCCGATCGACAGCGCCTGGATCACGTTGGGCAGCGAACCCGCGACGGTGGGCTCGTGACCGGCCTGCCCACCGAGGTCGATGTCGCGATCCTCGGTGGGGGAGTGGCCGGACTGACCTTGGCCCTGCAGTTGCACAAACAACGGCCCGGCACGCGGATCGCCGTACTGGAACGGCAGAGCCACCCCGTGCCGGAGACGACCCACAAGGTCGGCGAGTCCACCGTCGAGATCGCCGGGTATTACCTGCGGCAGGTTCTGGGCCTGCAGGAACACCTGCGGACCGAGCAGCTCGACAAGTTCGGGCTCCGGGTCTTCTTCTCCCACAACGGGAACGACGACATCACCCGCCGAGTCGAGCTCGGCCACTCGGTGCGCCCGCCCGGCGCGGTCGGCACCTACCAGCTCGACCGGGGCCGGCTGGAGAACGCGCTCGGCCGGATGCTCGCCGACGGCGGCGTTCAGTTCGTGTCGGGCGTCAAGGTCGAGGCCGTCGACCTCGCACCGGAATCCGACCACCACCGGGTCACCGTTCGGGACGCCGACGAGGCGGTCGGCGAGATCCAGGCGAAGTGGGTCGTGGACGGGACCGGGCGGAGCGCGCTACTGAAACGCAAGCTGGGCCTGGCGAAGAAGGTCGGACACCGGGCGAACGCCGTCTGGTTCCGGATCGCCCACCCGATCGACATCGACCGATGGTCCGACGACCCGGACTGGCGCGGCCGGATCGTCGAAGGCCGGCGCGAACTGTCCACCAATCACCTGATGGGACCGGGGTACTGGGTCTGGCTGATCCGGCTCGGCTCCGGCGCGATCAGCATCGGCATCGTCACCGACGCCGACGTGCACCCGTTCGGCGAGCTGAACACCTTCGACCGGGCCATGGAGTGGCTCACCGACCACGAGCCGCAGTGCGCGCGGATGATCGAGGAGCACCGCGACAAGCTGCAGGACTTCCGGATCATGAAGGACTACGCCTACAGCAGCGAACAGGTGTTCTCCAGCGACCGCTGGTGCCTGGCCGGTGAAGCCGGAGTGTTCCTGGATCCGTTCTACTCCCCGGGGCTGGATCTGATTGCCATCAGCAACGGTTTGATCGCGGACCTGGTCGGCCGGGCGCTCGACGGCGAGGACGTCGAGGAGACCGCGGCGATCCACAACACAGTGTTCTTCCTGCTCACCGACGGCTGGCTGACCATCTACGAGAACCAGTATCCGCTGATGGGCAACGCCCGGGTGATGACCTGCAAGGTGGTCTGGGACACGGCCGTCTACTGGGCCGTACCTGGGCTGCTCTACTTCCAGGACAAATGGCGGGTGCTGGCCGATCACCCCGGCCTGCTGGAAGGGCTGGCCCGTTTCGGCACCAACAGCAAGGAAGTTCAGCGCTTCTTCCGCGAGTGGGGCGCCGTGGACAAGGAATCGCCGGACCAGGCATCGTTCACCCGCTTCTACGACTTCGACTTCATGCCCAAGCTGCACATCGGCATGACCGCCGATCTGGGTGAGACCGATCTGCAGGAACGGTTCGACGCCAACGTCCGGTTCATCGACCAGCTGTCCGGCCAGATGATCGCCACGGTGCTCGCAGAGTTCGAATCCGATCCGGATCACCTTGCGAAGCAGGAGCAGGCACAGCGCTGGCGCAAGGACGAAGTCCTGATGTCCCTGATCGAGGTCTACCAGGCCGAGCAACTGTCCAACCCGGTCGACGACCGCTGGATCACCCTCAGGCCGACCGCCGACACCAGTACCGGAGACCGCTGATGACTGCCAACGCCCTCCCTGACGGCTCCTTGCTCCACGAGCGGATCACTCGCCTGCCGACCGACAAACGCGCACAGCTGCTTGCTCGGCTGCGCGCCGAGCCGGCCGTCGCCGACACGCCGTGGCTGGTCCGCTTCTCGCGGGGTGACGCCCCACGGCTCCGGCTGTTCTGTTTCTCGTACGCCGGAAGCGGTGCCTCGATCTTCCGCGGCTGGACCGACGGGCTGCCGGTCGATGTCGACGTGTGGGCGGCGCAACTGCCGGGCCGCGAGACCCGGGTGGGGGAACAACCGGTCCGGCGGATGACTCCGGTCATCGACGCGCTGTACGACGCCATCCGTCCCCAGCTGGATCTGCCGTTCGTGTTCTTCGGGCACAGCATGGGCGCGCTCGTCGCGTTCGAACTCGCCCGGCGGCTGCGGAGCGCCGGCGATCCCGAGCCCGCCCATCTCTTCCTGGCGGCGTTCCGGGCTCCGCAGCTGGCCAACCCGAACATCAAGATCTACCACCTGCCGGACGAGGTGCTGAAGACCGTTCTGCTCAAGGAGGGGACGCCGCAACAGGTTCTCGAGAACGACGAACTGATGCGCGCGCTGCTACCGACTCTGCGGGCCGACTTCGAGTTGTGCGACACCTACGAGTACGGCGCCGAGCCACCGCTCCGGATGCCGCTCTCCGTCTTCGGAGGGCATCAGGACGTGCGGGTCGGCCGGAGTGATCTGGAGCCCTGGCGCGACCAGGCGGCCGGACCGTTCCGGCTGGCGATGATCCCCGGTTCGCACTTCTTCCTGCACAGCGCGCAGGACCTGCTGCTGACCGAACTCGTCCGCGACCTCGGGGCCACCGCCCTGATCAAGGAAGGAGCACCCGGCCATGACCGATCGATCGCCGGCTGACCGATCCCGCGACCCGATCGCGATCGTCGGAATCGGCTGCCACTTCCCCGGCAGTGCGAACAGCCCAGGCGCCTTCTGGGACCTGTTGTGCAACGGAGTCGACGCCACCCGGGACCTGCCGGCCGACCGCTGGGAGACGGGCAAGTTCTACGATCCGGCCGGCGGCAAGCTCGGCAAGATGAGCACGTTCCACGGCGGGTTCCTCGACCGGATCGACGAGTTCGATGCCCAGTTCTTCGGCATCTCGCCGCGTGAAGCCATCTGGCTGGATCCGCAGCAGCGCCTGCTGCTGCAGGTCGCCTGGGAGGCCATGGAGGACGGCGGCCAGGTCCCCGAGTCCTTGGCGGGAACCGATGTCGGTGTCTTCATGGGCGGTTTCACCCTCGACTACCAACTGCTGCAGAACTACGGCATCTACAGCCGCTACGAGCTTCAGACGCATTCGGCCACCGGCATGATGATGACGATGCTGGCCAACCGGCTGTCGTACTCCTTCGACTTCCGGGGCCCCAGCCTGGCGGTGGACACCGCGTGCTCCGGTTCGCTGGTCGCCGTACACCTGGCGGCGCAGGCGATCGCGAACGGCGAGTGCTCGATGGCTTTGGCCGGCGGCGTGAACGTGATGATCGCCCCGAACATGACCATCGCCGAGTCCAAGGGCGGATTCCTCGCACCCGACGGCCGGTCGAAGGCGTTCAGCGCGTCCGCGAACGGATATGCCCGCGGTGAGGGTGCCGGTGTCGTGGTCCTCAAGCCGCTGAGCGACGCGCAACGTGACGGCGACCCGATCTACGCACTGATTCGGGGGAGCGCGGTCTCGCAGGACGGGCATACCAACGGCATCACCGTGCCGAACGGCGACTCGCAGGCTGCGGCGATGCGCGCGGCGTACCTGCGCGCTGATATCGCACCCCACGAGGTCCAGTACGTCGAAGCTCACGGAACCGGGACACCTGTCGGTGACCCGATCGAGGCGGGTGCGATCGGACGGGTGCTCAGCGAGGGCCGTGCCGCCGCGGACCGCGTGGTCATCGGGTCGGTGAAGACGAACATCGGTCACCTCGAGGCCGCGGCCGGTGTCGCAGGACTCATCAAAACCGCGCTGGCACTCAAGCACGGCAAGATCCCCGGCCAGCTGCACTTCGAGGATCCCAACCCGGCCATCGACTTCGAGCGGCTCCGGCTCCGGGTTCAGACCCAGCTCGGTGACTGGCCGGCAGCGTCGGCTCGTCGCCTCGCGGGGGTGAACTCGTTCGGATTCGGCGGCACCAACGCGCACGTCGTCCTCGAGGGACCGCCTGCCCAGCCGGCCCCGGCCCGCCGCTCGCACGACGGGCGTTACCTGCTGCCGCTGTCGGCTCGCTCACCCGAGGCGCTCACGGCCGCGGCCGCGACGATGGCCGAGCATTTGTCCGAGAACGCCGTACACCTGCTGGATCTCGGGCACACGACCGGCCTTCGCCGCAGCCACCACGAGCACCGGCTTGCGGTTGTCGCATCGACGCCGGCTGATGTCACGAAGTACCTGCGTGAGTTCAGTGCCGGGCGCGCCACGAAGGCGGTGACCTCCGGCCGGTCACCCGCAGGGGCCAAGCCCAAGCTCGCGTTCGTCTTCTCCGGCATGGGCCCACAGTGGTGGGCGATGGCCCGGCAACTGCTGACCACGGAGCCGGTGTTCCGGGCCGCGGTCGAGAGGTGCGACGAAGAGCTTCGCAAGTACGCCGGTTGGTCGCTGCTCGACGAGATGCTCGCCGCCGAGGACGTGTCGCAGATGGCCGAGACGAGGATCGCGCAGACGGCGAACTTCGCCGTCCAGGTCGGTTTGGCCGAGCTGTGGCGGACGTGGGGGATCGAGCCCGACGGCATTGTCGGCCACAGCACCGGCGAGGTCGCCGCGCAGTACTTGTCCGGTGTCTTGTCGTTCGAGGACGCCGTGAAGGTGAACTACTACCGGAGCAGCCTGCAGCAGCGCGCGACCGGCACCGGCCGGATGCTCGCGGTCGGGCTGACTCCGGAGACTCTCGACAAGGCTGTCGCGGACGCGGGCCCGTTGGTATCGGTTGCCGCGGTCAACAGTCCGTCCGCGGTCACTCTGTCGGGCGACGCGGTGATCTTGGAGAGCATGGCCGCGCAACTGGAGACCTTCGGTGTCTTCCACAAGTTCCTCACCGTGAAGGTGCCGTACCACAGCCACTGCATGGATCCGCTGCGCGACGACCTGCTGGCCGGACTCGCGGATCTGAAGGCCCAGCCGGCGACCGTTCCGCTGTATTCCACCGTGACCGGGACCAGAATCGACGGCGGCAGCGTCAATGCGCACTACTGGTGGCAGAACGTCCGGGCCACCGTGCTCTTCGCGTCCGCGTTCCGGGAGATGCTTGCCGACGGCTACACGCACTTCCTCGAGATCGGTCCGCACCCAGTGCTCGCCGGCTCGATGAAGGAACTTGCCGCCGAGCAGCAGGCCGACGTACTGGTCGTGCCGTCGCTGCGCCGCGACGAGGCTGATCACGACGTTCTGCTCAGCTCGCTCGGGTCGCTCTACTCCCACGGGCAGGACGTGCAGTGGGAGACCTTCTACGACGACGGCGGGCACATCCAGCTGCCGACGTACCCGTGGCAGGCCAAGCGGTACTGGAACGAATCGGTCGAGGCGCGCGAGGACCGGCACTACACGCAGGTCCATCCGCTGCTCGGTCAGCGGGTCAGTGGCAGCCAGCCTGCCTGGGAGCGCGAGTTCGGTGTCGGCGTGCTGCCGTACCTGGCCGATCACCGGATCCAGGGCACGACCCTGGTCCCCGGCGCCGCGATGATCGAGATGGCGCTGGCGGCCGCTCACGAGGTGTACGGCGATGCCTGCTACACGGTCGAGGATCTCGAGTTCCGCAAGGCCGTGGTACTCCCGGAGACCGCTGACCCGAGATTGCGGACGACTCTGCACCAGGAGTCGGGGCGCGTCGAGATCGCCGGCTATACCGCCACGCCGTCGGGCGACCGTACTTGGACGATCCATGCGACCGCCCAGCTCGGCAGGCGGACGACGAAGCCCGTACGCCGGGACCTCGCTGCCGCTCGCGCCGGCTGTGACCGCGATGTGCCGCGGGACGACTTCTACGACCGGTCCCGGCAGATGGGCTTCGAGTACGGCCCGGTGTTCCAGGCGGTGCAGGACATCATCAGCGGGCCGGGCTCTGCCGTCGGCCGGATCACCGTCCCGGAGCAGATCCGCGACGACCTGTCGTCGTACCGATTCCACCCCGCGCTGATCGACGCGGCCTTCCAGGTGTTGCTGACCGCTGCGACTCCACAGACCGAGGGCCTCGGTACGCCGTACCTTCCGGTCGGAGTCGACAGCATCGCCGTCCACGAGTCGCCGCGCGACGAGATGTTCGTGGTCGCGGAGGTGGTTCAGGCCGATGCCCGGGTCGTCGTCAGCGATCTGGCTCTGTGCGACGCGGACGGGACTGTACTGGCCGAGATCCGTGGATTCCGGGCACAGTCGCTGCAGGCCGCGTCGAGTCAGAGCCTGGATCGTCTGGACCGCAACCTGCACGAGTTGGCCTGGCGGGAGCAGCCGCTCGAGCCGGCGCCAACCGCGGAGCCTGACTCCGCCGCTTGGATCGTGTTCACCGACTCCTCCGGTGACGCCGTACGGCGGTTGCGCGACGCAGGTCGTCACGTGATCACCGTCGAACATGACGACGTACCGGAACTGACCGAGACGGCGGCTGATACCTACAGCGTGAATCCGGCGGACGCCGACCAGTACAAGGCGTTGTTCCGCAAGCTGGGACAGGAAGTCTCGGTCGGCAAGGTCGTGCATCTGTGGAGCCTGGACGCACCGTCCGGCGACGACTTCTCGGCGGATTCGCTGGAGAGCAGCCAGGAGCTCGGGTCGGTGTCGGTGCTCTACCTCATGCAGGCTCTGGCCGCCGAGCTCAACCACCAGCTCGCGCAGGTCTGGCTGGTGACTCGCGAGGCACAACCGATCGAGGGTGGACCGGTTGCGGTGTCGCAGGCCCCGCTGTGGGGGATCGGCCGCCTGGTCGGCCACCAGGAGTTCCCGAGCCTGTGGGGCGGGCTCGTGGACCTCGGGCCCTCCGATGATTCGGCGAGGCTGATCGAGGAGATCGACTCGGCCGCCGGTGAGGATCAGGTTGCCTACCGCAACGATCGGCGATACGTCGCGCGGCTCGCGCCGAGTACGAACCTGACCCCGCCCTTCCCGGTCCGGCTGCGGCCGCACGGCAGCTACGTCGTCACCGGCGGACTGGGAACGCTCGGGCTTCTCGTTGCCCGCTTCCTGGTGGATCGCGGTGCGCGGCACGTGGTCCTGATGGCGCGGACCGCCGTACCGTCGCGGGACACTTGGCGTGACCTCCCGGTAGACCACCCACAGCGCGGTCTGATCGATCAGTTGCTGACACTCGAGACGAGCGGCGCCACCGTGTCGTGTGTCGCGGTCGACTCGGCTGATGAGGATCAGCTGCAGGCCTGGTACGACGATCATCAGCGCAATCACCGGCCGCCGATCAGCGGCGTGATTCATACCGCGGGTGTGGTCGAGGACGAGCTGATGGTCCGGATGACGCGAGAGTCCTTCGACCGGGTCATGCGGCCGAAGCTGCGGGCGGGATGGCTGTTGCACCAGCTGTTCGCCGACGTACCGCTGGACTTCTTCGTGCTGTTCGGTTCCACCGGCTCCGTCATCGCGTCGGCGGGCCAGGCGAACTACGCGGCTGCCAACGCCTTCCTCGACGCCTTGGCCGCCCACCGCCGCCGGCAAGGTCTGCCGGCGTTGACGATCGGCTGGGGTCCGTGGTCGATCGGCATGGTCGAGAAGCTGAACCTCGAGCAGATGTACGCGCGGCGCGGGATCGACCTGATCACGCCGGAGTCAGGTACGCAGATCCTGGCCCGAGTCCTCAGCCAGCGCCCGGCCCACCTGGTGGCGATCACGGTCGATTGGCCGGCCGCCCGGGCGGCCGCGATTGCCGGTCAGCTTCCGCCGATGTTCGCCGAACTCGGCATCAGCAGTGGCGACGAACAGTCGTCCGAATCAGCCGTCGATGCGGACTCGATTCTGGACGGCATCCGGCAAGCCCCCGAGGACGAGCGGGCCAACCTGCTCAGGGACCTGCTGCGCGACATCGCGGCCACTGTCCTGAATCTCGAGGCCGCCGAGCTTGGGGACGTGGAGAACCTGAGCAATCTCGGCATCGACTCGATGATGGCCGTCGAGGTGAAGGCCCGGATCGACATCATGCTCCGCGTCGACGTCCCGGTACTCGACCTTCTCCAGGGCGTCAGCGTCGTCGACCTCGCGGCCCGCATCCTGCCCCGGCTGGATCTCGCGGCGACCTCGGCCGACGAGCCGGAGTCCGTACCCGCTGCGGCGGAACCCAGCGACGACGAGCTCGAGGAGCTTCTCGCCAAGGCCTCACCCGACGAGCTCGAAGCGCTGCTCGCCGAGCTCGAGCGCGAAGAAGGGATGGATCATGAGCCAGCTTCTTAGCCGGTTGCGTCGCGTGGTGATGGGTGTGCCGGACCGCGAAGCCACCGGGTTCAGCCGGGGCGATACGCCGAACTGGAACCACCTGAAGACAGTGGTCCGATCGGCCGTCGGCGGCTACCACGCCGTGCTGGACGGACACCGGCTGGACGACCTGATCCCGAGGTTGGACCAGACCCCGCTGGAGTTCCGCGGCTATGCCTACGAGGGCGCGGCCATGGGCCTGACCGGGATGGACCTGTTCCTGCCCGGGTCCCGGTTCGAGCGGTATCTCGACGGCCCCGGCCGGCCGCACATCTACATGGTGCACATCGGTGCCGGCGAAGCGCTGGGCAGGTTGAAACGCAAACCCGAGCCGTTCCTGGCCAAGCTGCCCGACCCTGCCCTGCGCTGGCTGGTGATGGACGGCTACGGCTTTCACGAAGGCTTCTTCAAGCCGGCCAAGTTCGTCCAGGCACAGCGGGTTCCGTCGCACCTGTCGCCCTTCGGCCGCCGCGTCTTCGACCAGGGCGTCGGACGCAGCATCTGGTTCGCGTCCGGCGCGGACATCGATGAGATCGCGCAGGCGATCGGGGCGTTCCCGGCACATCGGCATTCGGACCTCTGGCTCGGCGTCGGAGTGGCTTGCGGGTACGTCGGTGGTGTCGATCGAGCCACGGTCGAGCAACTGCGCGACGCCGCAGGCCGGCATCTCGCCCGCGTCGCAGTCGGTACGGCGTTCGTCGCCAAAGGCCGCATCCGCGCCGGCAACCCGATCCCCGGTACCGAGCTGGCGTGCGAGGTGCTGTGCGGCATGACCAGCCGGAAGGCGGCCGCGCATGTCGACGAGGCGTTCAAGGATCTGCCGGACAGCCCGGCCCGGCCGGCGTACGGCGTACTGCAGGAGCGGCTGGAGGTCGTGTTCAGTTCCGTTGGGCAGAGTCTGGGGGAGCCGGCATGAGCGTCCTGGGAACTCTGCTGCGACCGGTCTTCGAAGTCACACCGACCGATGTCCCGGTCCTGACCAGCGGAGACGGACCTACGACCGAGCGGTTGAGCAAGGTGGTCTTCACTGTCACCGAATGCTGCGAGCTGACGTTGATGACGCGGCGCGACAAGCTGGTGGCCAAGCTCGACGCGTATCCCGAGGAGTTGCTCGGGTTCGCCTACGAAGGCGCCGGTATCGCGCTGGCCGCCCTTGACGACGTACTGCGGTGGAAACAGCGCACCCGGTCGTTCGTCGACGGGCCCGCGCGCGACTACATCTTCGCGGTCTACCTCGGTGCCGGCATGGGCCTGGCCCGGCTGCACCGCAATCCCGAGCCGTTCCGGCGTCGCCTCGACGACCCGGTGATGGGCTGGGCGGTGCTGGACGGATACGGCTTCCACGAAGGCTTCTTCGCCTACCGCCGGCATGTGCAGGAGCGAGCCACGCCACGGCACCTCAGCGGCTACGGCCTGCGGGTGTTCGATCACGGTCTCGGGCGTGGCCTCTGGTTCGCGACCGGTGCCGATGCGAAGCGGGTCCACGCGACGATCGACGGATTCCCGCCGTACCGGCAGGGCGATCTGTGGGCCGGTATCGGGCTGGGCTGCGGGTACACCGGCGGCGTCGACGAGCAGTCGCTCGAGACCTTGCGCGCGCTGGCCGGTCGGCACCTGTCGCGACTGGCCGAGGGCGTCGTCGTCGCCGCCCGCGCACGCCATCAGGTCGGCAACCCCGGCGACACCGTCGAGCTCGCCTCTCGCGTGATCTGCGGGTTGAGCAGTCAGGAAGCCGCCGAGATCGCCCGGAACGCACTGGACGACCTCCCGGACGACGACATCGAACCCGCCTACGAACTCTGGCGGCAGCGCATCCGCTCCCAGTTCCCGAATCCGTCCCAGGGGGATCAGACATGACGCAATCGCAGTTGGCCATCCACATGTTCCTTCAGCTCGCGATCATCCTGGCTGTCTGCCGGGTGGTCGGTCTGCTGGCCCGCAAGATCGGGCAGCCGCAGGTCGTCGGCGAGATGATCGCTGGGGTCCTGCTCGGGCCGTCCCTGTTCGGACTACTCGCTCCGCACTGGCAACAGGACCTGTTCCCCAAAGGTCCGTCGATGACGATCATCTACGCGGCCGCCCAGGTCGGGATCGTGCTGTACATGTTCCTCGTCGGTCTGGAGTTCGACACGAACCTGATCAGGCACCGGGTCCCGAGCGCGGTCTCGATCTCGCTCGCCGGAGTCCTGACACCGCTGGTGCTGGGCGTGCTCGTGGCACTCATGCTCGTGCAGGACGAGGGCAGGTACTTCACCACCGGAGTGAAGGACTGGCAGGCGATGCTGTTCGTCGGCGTCGCCATCGCGATCACCGCGTTCCCGATGCTCGCCCGGATCATCGTCGACCGGAAGCTGGCCGGCACGTCGCTCGGCACTCTCGTGCTGGCTGCCGGTGCGACCGACGACGCGATCGCGTGGTGCCTGTTCGCCGTCGTACTGGCCGTCTTCAAGAACGACCCGATGCTCGCCCTCCTCGCGATCGGCGGCGGTGCGCTGTACGGGGTCTTCGTCCTCACCGCCGGCCGGCGGCTGCTGCAGCGATTCCTCGGCACGCGGGCGGAACGGCAGGGTGGCGTCAGTTCGCCGATGCTCGCCGTGATCCTCATGCTGCTGATGTGCGCGGCCTGGTACACCGACTTCGTCGGGATCTACGCGGTCTTCGGTGCCTTCATCCTCGGGGTGGCGATGCCGCGCGGCGTGATCGCGGTCGAGGTCCGCCGCTCGCTGGAACCGCTCGTCACGAACTTCCTGCTGCCGTTGTTCTTCGTCTTCTCCGGTCTCAACACGCAGATCGGACTGGTCAACAGCATCGGCCTGCTGGCGATCGCGGTGGTCATCCTGGCTGCTTCGATCCTCGGCAAGGGAGGAGCCTGCTACCTGGCGGCACGGCTGAACAAGGAGTCGCAGCGGGAGTCGCTCGCGATCGGCAGCCTGATGAACGCGCGCGGGCTGATGGAGCTCATCCTGCTCAACATCGGGCTCCAAGCCGGTCTGATCACGCCGACGTTGTTCACGATCCTCGTTCTGATGGCAATCGTGACGACGCTGATGGCGACGCCGCTCTTCAACGCCTTCTACGGCCGGTTCCGCAAGCAGCCGGAGAACGACTTCATCGGCGCCGCTGTTCCCGCCAAGGTTGCGGTAGAACGATGAGACTGCCACTCGGAAAGTTGCTCAAGCCGGCCTTCCCGCTGTCCGCCGAGGCGTTCCCCAAGATGGCCGCCGAGCGGTTCGGCGCCCAGGAGGACATGGACAAGACCTGGCTCACCTTCGAACCCGTCGCGCGCACGCTGGTCGACAGCTTCTACGAGACCCTCGACGACCCGCGGCACAGCGTGCTCGTGCCGCACCTGGATTCGATCGAGCCCGAGCTCCGCGGAATCGCCTACGAGGGTGCCGGCATGGGCCTGATGTTGCTGGACAGCCTGTTCCCGTTCAAGAAGCGGCTGCCCGCGTTCATCCACGGCCCGGGCGCGCCGTACCGGTGTTTGATCTACATCGGCGCGGGCCTCGTGCTGCCGCGGGTGCCGATCAGCCCGCAGCGGTTCCTCGCGCAGCAGGATCCGCTGCTGCGCTGGCTGGTGATGGACGGCTACGGGTTCTATCAGAGCTTCTTCGCCTGGCAGGAGACCGTCGAGAAGCACCAGGTGCCGAGATCGGTCCGGGGCTACGCCAAACGCGGCTTCGATCAGGGTGTCGGCCGCAGCCTGTGGTTCTCGACCGGCGCGAACGTCGAGCGGATCATTGCCACGATCAACGGATTCCCGGCCGACCGGCAAGGCGACATCTGGAGCGGTATCGGCGTGGCCTGCGCGTACGCCGCCGGTGTGATGGACCGCGATGCCATCGTGACGCTGTTTGAGGCCGCGGGCCGGCATCGGTCCAGCCTCGCGGTCGGCAGCGCGATCGCGTCGATCTTCCGCGAGCAGTCCGGTCAGCCCGCGCCACACACCGACCTCGCATGTGACGTGATCTGGGGCCAGGACGCGAACGCGGTCGCCGCACTCGCCCATCGGGCCGGGCTCGGTCTCACCCACGACGGACCCGAGCCGGCGTACGAGGTCTGGCGGCACGCGATCGGCAACGTCTGGACCAGTACGCCGGTCGAGCGGCCGACGGAGGTCAGCGCATGAGCGCCGTCGGCCAGGTGCGCCGCCGGATGTTCGGGATCCCGTCGGCCAAGGCGGTGTTCTCCCGGCCGGGATTCGCGCCGGCGGCGTGGGACCGGTTCGCGCCGGTGGCGATCAACCTGATGGAGGGGTACCACGCGACCCTCGAGGATCCGCGGTTGTCCACGCTCGTGAGGCGTCTCGACGCGGTCGAACCGGAATTCCGGGGCTTCGCCTACGAGGGCGCCGGGATGGGGCTTGCGGCACTCGACGCGGTCGCGCCGTGGAAGAACCGGCTCAAGGCCTTCGTCGACGGCCCGGGGGCGGCTCACATCTACCCAGTTTACGTCGGCGTCGGACTCGCCTATGCGCGACTTCGCCGTACGCCGGAGGCCAACCTCGCCGGCCTGGATCCGTTGCTGGGTTGGGTGACCGCCGACGGATACGGCTTCCACGAGGCGTTCTTCAAGCGGCGCAAGTACGTCGACCAGCACGCGGTGCCGACCCGGTTGTCGCACTACGGCCGGCGGTTCTTCGACCAGGGCATCGGCCGGGCGCTGTGGTTCTCCGGTGGCGCCTCGGTCGACCGGGTGATCCAGCAGATCGGCGGATTCCCGGTAGCCCGGCACGCCGACTTGTGGAGCGGCGTCGGCCTCGCATCGGCGTACGGCGGAGGTGCCGAGCCCGGCCAACTGCAGTCGCTGCTGGACCGGATGCGACTGTTCCAGCCGCAGCTGGCCCGCGGAGCCGCCACCGCGGCCTGGGGACGCGAACACGCGGGCAACCCGGCCGCCCACACGGATCTGGCGTGCCAGATCTACTGCGGGCGGGACGGTCGGGAGGCGGCTGCCGCGCTCGAAGAGGCCGCCCACGACCTGCCCGTGATCAGCGTCGAACCGGTCTACGAGATCTGGCGCCGGCGTACCGAGCAAAGCCTCGCCGCCTAGCGCGGGCGACATCGAGACCGCCCAATCGAAAGGAACCGACGTGTACGACGCGATCGTGATCGGTGCCCGGGTTGCCGGCGCCCCGACAGCCATGCTGCTGGCCAAGAAGGGGTACCGGGTGCTGTTGCTGGACCGGGCCACCTTCCCGAGTGACACCGTCTCGACCCACATGATCACCGTGGACGGCAGCGCGTACCTGCGGCGCTGGGGTCTGATCGGTCAGATCGAGGCGTCCGGCTGTCCGCCGGTGCGCAACATCGTGCTGGATCTGGATTTCCCGCGGTACGGGCATTTCACGCTCACGGGGTTCCCTTACCCCGACCAGGATGGGTTCGGTGCCATCTATGCGCCTAAGCGCACAGTGCTCGACAAGCTGCTGGTCGATGCGGCGGTCGCGGCCGGTGTCGTCGTCCGGGAGGGGTTCTCGGTCCGGGAGGTCCTGATGGACGGCGACCGGGTGGTAGGCGTCCGCGGCCGTGGTTCGAGCGGTATCCCCGTCACCGAGCACGCGAAGATCGTCATCGGTGCCGACGGTCTGCGGTCGGTCGTTGCCGAGACCGTGGGGGCTCCGGAGTACTTCGTCGTACCGCCGAAGGCCTTCGGGTACTACACGTACTGGGACAACGTCGAGCTGGCCGGACTGGAGTTCTACACCCGGCCCGGATCCACGGTGATCGCCTTCCCGACCCATGGCAACGAAGCCGCGGTGTTCATCGAGCGGCCCGAACGCGACTTCGCCGGTTTCAAGACCGACGTACAGGCCAGTTATCTCGAGACGGTGGACAAGATCGCGCCGGACCTCGGCAAGCGGATCGCGGGCGGGCGGTTGGTGCAGAAGCTGAAGGGTGCGGGCAACCGTCCGAACTTCTTCCGGCGGCCCTACGGTCCCGGCTGGGCACTGGTCGGTGACGCCGGAGTCCACAAGGATCCGATCACCGCTCAGGGCATCACCGACGCGTTCCGCGATGCCGAACTGCTCGCCGACGCGATCGACGCCGGCTTCTCCGGCCGTAAGCCGTTGGAGACGGCGCTGCGGACGTACGAGTACAAGCGCAACCTGGCGCTCAAGCCGCTGTACGACTTCATCGTCGACCACGCCGCGATGGAGCCGTTCGACGACGCCTTCCAGGACGTGCTGGCCGCGATGCGCGGCAACCAGGACGCCATCAACCAGTTCTTCGGCGTCATCCAGAACACCGTCCCGTGGGACGAGTTCTTCTCGCCGTCGAACCTGTCGCAGCTGATGGGGCTGCCCGCGGAGTTCGAGCTGGCGGAGGCAGTCTGATGACCTACGTGATCACGCAGGCATGTGTCGGCAGCAAGGACACCGCGTGCTGGGACGCCTGCCCGGCCGACGCGATCCACCCGAGCCCGAACAAGGCCGAGTTCGCCGACCACGCCCAGATGTACATCGATCCGACGGAATGCATCGACTGCAGCGCCTGCGAGCCGGCCTGCCCGGTCGAGGCGATCTACCCCGAGGACGAGGTCCCGGACGAGTGGCGGGACGCGATCGCGCTGAACCGCGACTACTTCGCGAGCCCGGCCTGTGACACAGCGTCGAACTAACTTTCACGCCGAGTAAGCCAACCGGAAGTCACCGGTCCTACCGTCGTCCTCAGGGGCACCTTGTGCGCCCTGAGGTCGTGACGACCTGTCAGGAAGGAAGCAAGGCCATGACCATGACCGTCGGAGAACTCTTCGAAGCCCTCTCGACCCGGTTCGACACCGATGCCGCCGCGGGCCTGAACCGGACCCTGCAATGGAAGATCACCGACGAGGACCCGGGAGTCTGGGCCTTCGAGATCACCGACGGCCAGGGCCGCCTCATCCCCGGCGGCGTCGACGCCCCGGACACGACCTTCACCACCACCGGCGAGACCTGGATGGCGATCGCCGAGGGCCGGCAGGACGCCATGCGCGCGTTCATGACCGGGAAGCTGAAGGTCAAGGGCGACATGATGCTCGCGATGAAGGTGCCGAAGCTCTTCCGGACCGGTTTCTGACGGCGACGAGACAGAGGAGCTGAGTATCGTGCCGCAGTTGACCGAAGCCACGACAGACCCCGAGAAGGCCCGCCTCGAGCGGATCGCCGAGCTCACCGACCCGGCCACCATCCGGTACCTCGAGGCGATCGGGGTGCAGGAGGGCTGGACCTGCGCCGAAGTCGGTGCCGGAGCCGGCTCCATCGCCCGGTGGCTGTCGAACCGGGTGGGCCATTTCGGCAAGGTTCATGCCATCGACATCGATCCCAGTTTCATGGCGGGGATCAGCGCGCCGAACCTCGAGGTGCGTGAACAGGACATCGCCACTACTCCGCTGGAGGAAGGCACGTACGACGTCGTGCATTGCAAGATCCTGCTGATGCACCTGGCCGACCGCGAGCGCGTCCTGGGCGAGTTCGCCCGGGCACTCAAGCCCGGTGGCTTCCTCCTGGTCGAGGAGGCGGACATCCGCAGCATCCAGCGCGTCGATCCGCCGTCGCCCCTGCTTACCCGGGCAGCCGCCGCGCTCGAGACGTTCTTCTAC
The DNA here is from genome assembly GCF_042674205.1 of Kribbella sp. NPDC056951. NCBI lineage: Bacteria > Bacillati > Actinomycetota > Actinomycetes > Propionibacteriales > Kribbellaceae > Kribbella > Kribbella sp. NPDC056951. The sequence continues at coordinate 742,319 of NZ_JBHUQZ010000002.1, read as the reverse complement.
TTCGGCGGAGCCGACCCGGGCTATGGGATGAAGCTGCTCCCGGCAGTACGCCGTACCGGGTTGAAGGTGCTGGGCACCGACTGCCAGTTGACCGCCGTTCAGGCCGGTACGCCGGAGGTCCAGACCATCACGATGAGCCTGGCGAAGCTGGCTCCGATGATCGTCACCGCCGGCCTGATGGGCCAGAAGGAGATCGAGGCCGCGTTCGACCAGCTCGAGCAGCCCTCGGACACCGTCATCTACACGCCGACCACGGTCTCGGTGTGGGCCCAGCGCAGCGACGACTAGAAGGAGTCAGACCATGCTCTACGTAGTGATCGCGTACGACGGCACCGAGCCGGGCACCTTCGAACGGCGGATGCTGGTTCGTCCCGCGCACATGGCCAACGGCGAGAAGATGATGCAGGACGGCTCGTTCCTGTTCGGCGGCGGCATTCTCGACGGCGCCGGAAAGATGGCCGGCGGCGTCCTGGTCGTCGACTTCGAGAGCCGTGCCGAGATCGACGAGTGGCTCGAGAACGAGCCCTACATCCTGAACAAGGTGTGGAGCCGGGTCGAGGTGCATCCGTTCCTGGTCCCGCCGCAGTTCCGCAGCCTGTTGCCCGAACACCGGCCCGAGCCGGTGGCCGGTTAGACCGTATGCCCCTATCGGAGAGCCAGGAAATGAACACCACCTCACGCCGTACCGGATTACTGACCTTGCTGGTCACCAGTCTGGGATCCTTCATGGTCCTCTTGGACGGGTCGATCATCTTCGTCGCCCTTCATGAGATCCAGCAGGATCTCGGCGGCGAACTGTCCCAGTTGCAGTGGACTGTGGACGCGTACACGCTGCCGTTCGCGGCGCTGATGCTGACCGCCGGAACGCTCGGCGACCGGCTGGGCCGGAAGAAGGTCTTCCTGACCGGCCTCGTCCTGTTCGTGCTCGGATCGGTCCTGTGCGGTTTCGCGCCCTCGGTCGGTCTGCTCATCGCGGGACGGGTCGTGCAGGGGCTCGGCGCCGGCGCGATCAGCACCGGCAGCCTGTCGCTGCTGGTGTCGACCTTCACCGATCCGCCGGGCCGGGCCAAGGCCATCGGTATCTGGACCGCGGTGTCCGGAGTCTCGATCGCCCTCGGCCCGCTGCTGGGCGGGATCCTGATCGAATCGTTCAACTGGCAGGCGATCTTCCTGCTCAACGTGCCGATCGGCATCATCGCGCTGCTGCTCGGCGTACCGCGCCTGATCGACTCAAAGAACCCGGCAGCCCGCAACGTCGACCTGCCGGGCCAGGTGCTGGCCGCGGGTGGGTTGTTCTGTCTGGTGCTGGGTCTGATCGAGGCCGGACGTGACGGCTGGGGTTCGCCGACGATCCTGGCCCTGCTGGGTGGAGCCGTCGTACTGCTGATCGGGTTCCTGGCAGTGGAGCTGCGCAGCAAGGAACCGTTGCTGCCACTGGAACTGTTCCGCAATCGCACCTTCGCAACGGCCTGCCTGATCGCGTCCCTGCTCGGGTTCGTGATCGTGGGTGTCATGTTCTTCATGGCTCAGTACTTCCAGGCCGTGCAGCAGCATGATGCTCTCGCGACGGGTCTGCGGTTGCTGCCGCTGACCCTCGGCATCTTCTTCCTCTCGCCGCCGGCCAGCCGGATCGCGGGGAAGGCCGGACCGCGGATCCCGATCATGGTCGGGGCGGTGCTCGCGACACTCGGCTTCTTCCTGCTGTCGACGATCGAGCCCACCTCCGGCTTCGGCAGTGTCTGGTGGAAGCTCGGTCTGGTCGGTGTCGGTATCGGCTGCATGTTCGCGCCGTTGACCTTGGCGGTCATGGCATCGACGCCGCCACAGCGCGCCGGCCTCGGTTCGTCGATGATCAACACCACCCGGATCACCGGCTTCACCGCCGGCGCCGCCGTACTGGGCACGATCGTCGCCAGTCAGACCGACGGCGCGAGCTCGGGTGGTCCGGCAGTGGTGGTGGATGCCTTCCACACGGTGTTCTACATCTGCGCGGGTGCCACGATCCTGGCCTTGGTCGTCGCGGCGGCCACGATGGTTCGTGGCCGGCTGCCCGGGCCGGGACAGGCTCCCGGCCGGGCTGCGGCCGCGCCGGGAGAAGGCCAGGCGGCGGTCTCGCCGCAGGGCTGATCTCCCTGGCATCGTGACGGTACGGCGACAGTGGGCACTGCCCTCGACGAAAGGACCTCTGCAATGGCGTACGACCGGGATCTGGCCGACCGCATCCGCGATGCCTTCGCCGGGCTGGCGGTGCGGGAAGTGAAGATGTTCGGCGGTCTGACCTTCATGGTCAACGAGAAGATGACCGCCACTGCGAACACTCACGGCGACCTGATGATCAGGTGCGACCCGTCGCGGGTGGAGGACCTGCTGGCGCGCGACGGTGCGGACTGGCCCGAAATGCGCGGCAAGAAGATGAGCAAGGGCTGGATCGTCGTCGAGGCCGGCCGCATCGAGTCGGACAAGGTCCTGGGGTCCTGGCTGGACGAGGCGCTCGACTACAACGAGAAGGTGACCGGAAGTGGCGACTAGACAAGCAACGGAGTTCGGCGGCTTCCCGCGCGCGTTGTTCACGTTCCTGGCGGGGCTGGAGAAGGACAACTCCAAGTCCTACTGGGACGCCAACAAGGCGACCTGGGAGGCCGAGGTCCGGGATCCGGTGCAGGCGCTGATGGCCGACCTCGAGCCGGACTTCGGTCCGCTGCGGACGTTCCGGCCGAACCGCGACGTCCGGTTCTCGAAGGACAAGTCGCCGTACAAGACCTGGGTCGGCGTCACCACCAGCGAGCGTGCGGTCGGCGGCATCGGGTACTTCCTGCGGATCGAGTCCGGTGCCATCCGGTTGGCCTGCGGATCGATGGTGATGGCCACCGATCAGCTGGAGCGGTTCCGGGCCGCCATCGACAACGCGGCCAGCGGCGCCGACTTCGACAAGCTGAGCAAGCAGCTCGCCGGCAAAGGCCTGACCGTCGGCCCGGGCCGCGAGGACCCGTTCAAGCGGACCCCGGCCGGCTACCCGAAGGACCACCCGCGAGAAGAGATCCTTCGGTGGAAGGGCGCCGTCGTCGTCAAGGAGTACGAGCAGGCGGTCTGGATGCACAAGGCCGGTGCCGCCGACAAGGTCCGGGAAGTCTGGAGTGGGGCCGCCCCACTGACCAACTGGATCACCGAGCACGTGGGGGAGAGCACGACCCCAGTACGCCGCCCGCGCGGCTGATCAGGCGTTGCCATGCCCAGGAGGATTCGGGCGGTGCTGATCTGCGTCGCCCTGCTGTGTGTCTATGTGCTCGGCTACGCCGTGCTGCTCAACCTGCTCTACGGAGTACTGCCTGCAACCTCTATCAATCCTTGGGCCAACCACCCTTAGACGATTGGCGGAAGCTGTCATGTCCCACCTGGATCTGGTCACCCTGCTGACCTACGACATGGAACGCACGAAGGCCTTCTACTGCGAGATGCTCGGTTTCGAGGAGGTCCCGGAGTTCTCCCGCGGTGAGCACTTCTCCTGGCTGCGCTCCAAGAAGCGCAGCGCCAGCATCGCCTTGTTCAACGCCCGCGAGAAGGCGGAGCGGCCGACGGTCGCCCACATCCCCGACGAGAGCGGCGGCGTGATGATCGGCTTCGAGGTTGACAGCGCCGCGGAGCAATACGAGATCTGGAAGGCGCGCGGCGACATCCCGATCCGCACCGAGGTTTTCGACATGGGCAAGGGATTCACCTTCGGCGCACAGGACCCAGAAGGCAACTTCATCCAGTGCTTCGACGTCCACCCGCACTTCCGCGAGATCCAGCAGCGCATCGGAATGGACTGACGACGGACGCAACGCGCTCGGGCCGGGGTCGGCTTCACCCGTTCAGCCAGGCATACACCGAGGCGCTGAACGTCGGTGCCGACGCGTACACGGACGCCCCCTACTACTCGCCGGTGCTCGATGCGTGGGGGCGTGACCTGTACGACGGCGTCGACCCCCGCCTGCGCGCCGCCGTACTGCATCTGGCAACCGCAGCCGCGAGCAGTCGGCCGAAGGAGGACGTGTTCTTCCGGTTGGCCGATTGGCTCGGTCGGGTCGAGCCAGTCGTCTGGTACTCCGAAACCGGGTTCCTGCAAGCGGCGTGGATGCTGCGCGACCGCCCGGTCATCGAGGACTCTGGCAGCTTCCTGCGCGGTTGGCCGACCGGCGCGTACTCGCGCGAGTGGCGCGATCAGCTCGACCACCTTGTCGACGAGGACGCCGGCCGCGACGCTGCCCGCGAAGACGCGGAGCCCGCAGTCGAGGCTCTCGTCGAGAGCGGCCTGTTCGCACTTGACCGAGCTGCCTTCATCTGGCGCCGGGAGTCGATGCGAAACGTCATCGACAGCCTCTCGCGGGTGCACGGCGCCGGCCCCGATCGCGGCGACATGTGGGATCTGGAGGAGCTGCTCAACGAGCCGCTCCAAGCAGCCGTGAGGTCTGTCGCCAGGACGACCGCTCGAACGTTATGCGCCCAGTTCGGCGTCGCTCTGCATAGCCCGGCACCGGACGCGCACCCGGTGTACGAGGTTGGCGTGGGGGTCTGTAATGCCGCCGTCATGGCCGCAGTGATGCCCCTGGTCCATGCCGCGCACTTGCGCGAGCTGGACGCGTTCAGACTCATCGCTACGGGCCAGCCATTCCCCGAGCCACCGATTTGGCTACGGCCGATCGAAGACAGCGCCTAGATCCCGCCGTACCAAGGAGGCCGTCCACTCGTTGTCACGGCGTGGAGATCAATTGGCTGGCCATCGTGCCGGCAACTGTTGTGGGCATGGCCGTGGCGCGCTTCTGGTACGGCAAGTTCTTCCTGGGGCTTTGGTGGAAGTTGACCGGCATCGCCCCAGAAGACTCCAAGAACGCCAGCCGAAGGAACCTGACCCAACTCCTCATCGGCAACAGCGTGACCGCGGTCGGTCTGGCAGCCGGAGTGGGAGCCGCATCAGATGCCACCGGCAACGAGTCGGTCTGGGTCGCGCTGCTGGTCGGTCTCGTTGCCTCGCTGACGTTCTCGGCAACCACGCTTCTCCAGCACAATGCCTTCGAGCTCAAACCACCGAAGCTGACCATCCTCAACACCAGCTACCAGCTCGTGCTGTTTCTCGCTATGGCGCTGGTGATCGGGGTCCTATAACCGGCCGCGCCGTGTATGAGGCCGCTTGTCACTCTGCCCGGCGGAAGCCGCCCTGGGTGAGGCCGGCGGCTTTGCAGAGGGCGTTGAAGCCGTCGTCGGTGCCGGTCCAGTGGGCGCGGACCTGGTCGATGCCGACTCGCCGGACGACCGAGCGGAGGACGGCGACCACGATGATGGCGTCATCGGCGTAGCCGAGGACTGGCACGAAGTCGGGAATGAGGTCGATGGGAACGGTGAGGTAGACCATCAGCAGCCCGAGTTGGATCCGGACCGCTCGCGGCTGTGTGCGGTCAGTCGCGAGGTTCTTCAGCAGCCGGATCAGATCAGGCAGGATCCGCAGCGCCTCGCGCAGAACGTTGCCCCTCGGCCGGACCAGCAGCAGCGCACCGACCAGCGCGAGCCAGCCGGCCAGTACTGCGACGCCGAGCCCGATCAGTGCGTCTTTCCACATTTCTCAGGGCTCCGTCCGTGGTGCTGTCAGCGGCCAGTGCCGCGGCCTCGGACTCACCGCGGCCGGTTCGGCCAGAGTCGAACCGCTCTCCGGTACTCCAAGCCTCTATCTTTATCGTAAGTTGATTGGATTTGGCGCAGCGGGCTTCGAGGTCGCCCTGGCCTCGCACTTGGCCTGTCCGACCTCTCCTGCAGCGAAAGATGATTGCGAGACACGGCCGTCCGCTGTCGGATGAGCCGGTCACAGTGGTGATTCGCCGGGGTCGAGGTTGACTGGGCCGAGTTCGCTCAGCCGGTCGCGGAGGTCGTGTTCGCCGCAGGAGTCGAGGATCCGGTAGAGCATGGGCAGTGCGGCGAGCTTGCTGTCGCTCTTGCTGGTGAACCACTCGAGGAGATCCGCAGCGGTGCGGCTTTGGCCCGCGCCAGGGATGGTCTGCGCTGTCTCCTCAGCCGCCTGAATGACTTTCTGGACGACGTCGCTATTTATGGCTTGCACGAGTTCGGGAAACTGACTGAGCGCCCAGATGCGAGCCGTCGTACCGTCGCGAAGATAGTTGTCGCGGACCGATGCGACCTGCTCGACGTCGGACTCGAGGTGGAGTTGGCGCTCACGTGCAGCCGCGAGACGCTGTTCCTGCAGCAAGAGGCCTTGTGGATTGGCTGTCAGGCGCACCGACGAGGTGACAGCGAGGGTTCGTTCGGGCGACAAAGTGACAGCTGTGGTGGCGATCGACAGCTGTACTGCGTCCGCCGCGGCCTGTAGACGATCGACGGGGTGCTTGCGGGTGTCCGCGTTCGCGGTATCGCGGAGAGTGCTGCGGACCCGCGCCAGCACAGTTTCACGCTCGGCCTTGTCGATGGCTTCCTCCCATCGTGCAGTGATGTCCGCGACGAAGTACGCTCCAGGGAGATCCGACTCCAGCCTCGTCCTGAAACGGTGTGTGAAACTGCGGGAGAAGCGACGACTCACCATGTGCTCGGCTCGGTTGCTTCCGGATACCGGTTCGTGATCAGAGCCATGACAAGATCCGCATGAGTCGCGGAGCCTTCGGGCTCGGTGACGAAGGTCTTGAACGGTTCTCCGGACAGCCCGCTCTTGATGGCCGGCCCGAGCAACCCGATCACAAAGCGCGCCTCGAGCGTGCCGGAGTCAGCACAGGAAAGCCACCGGCGAACCACCTGCAGCGCTGACGATCGTGAATCGGGATCCGCGATAAGGGCGGCCCATGCATCGTGCAGTGTGGTCTGGAGTTCCCGGTCCGCCGCGATGGCGTCGATGACGGAGCTGTTTGTCAGCTCTTCGCCCGGGTCGACGAGGGCAAGAAGTCCGCGCTGACCGGCTACGGGATTCTGGCTGGCCGACCAGTCGATGACTGCGGCCACGACATGCGGGCGCGCTGCCTCGTCGACGGCGAGAGAACGTAGCGCGTCAGCGGCGGCGGTGCGAACTTCGAGGTGTTCGCTCGACAGGAGGAGACGGATTCGCGAGATCGCGATCGACGGGCTCTGACGTCCGAGGAGTCCGGCGCAGACTTCGGCCACACCGGTCAGCAGCCGGATCTCCGTCTTGCTTCGGGCCCATTCATACAGCCGGCGTCGTGCGGCGGCCCCGACCTCTTGACTCGTGGCCAGGCGCTCCAGGACCGCGATGGCGAGCCGGCGATGGCGAGGTGAACCGCTGAGCCATCGCTGGACGATGTCGATGATCTCGAGTGAACCCAGGTGGATGGCGAGGCGTGCTAGGACCTCGGCGACGCGATCGAGTTGACCCGCGGCCACCGCGTTCTCCTCGGTGATTGCTTCCATCCAGTCACGGATCGGGGCGCGGAGCCGCGGGCGCTCCTGCCAGACCCTTTCGAGCACGGCCTGGTCCAACCCGGGACGCTGGCGCGTCAGCGTGATCGTGTCGTCGATTCGATCGGCACCGATGTCTCTCAGAAGGTCGGTCAGCTCGGGGCCGATCAAGATGTCGCGCGCGTCCGGCGCCGCGTCAAGTTGCTGAAGCAATGCTTCAGTCGCGTTGAGAACGATTTCCGACGGTGCGCCGTCGAGTATCGACACGGTGATGAGCAGGGCGCGCTTCCGTGCGACGCTGATCGCTTCGGTCCGTAGCGTCAGCTCGCCAGCAGTTCGATTGGGCTGGTGCTCGGAGAACTTCTCCTGAAGATAGGACTCCCAGTGCTGGAACTCGTCCCGGATCGTCCCGGACTGTGACTCACTGTCGGGAGTACGTCGCTTGACGATATCGGCCAGTTCAGCGGCACGCCCAGGTGCGGCGTCGGACAGCAGGATTGCCTCGAGCATGTCTCGGAGGGCCACATCCGTCTCGAACCAGTCGTTGTGCGCCCTCGACGAGCTGAGATGTGCCTTCAGGACGGCCCGCGCATCTGGAGTTTCCAGTCTGATCGTGAACCCGACCGTTGGCGACAGGCATAACTGCCAGAGCGGAGCCGTGACGAGCACGATCATCTTGGCGCCGCAACGCGCCAGATCGATGGCGTAGCTTTCGAGCGTCCGCCCGAATTGTTCGGGGACAACCGACGGCTCGTCTGTGAGATCGAGCAGATACCGGCCGGCTGGCTCACGTGGGAGGAGGTCCACACGCGGAACTGTCCAGTCTGTCAGGCACTCCTTGATCTCGTCGTCGCGGGCGGACAGCAGGCGAAGAGCGGACGTCCGCCGTCCACTGCCGCGAGGTCCGCACAGGACGATGAGTGGCCGCTCAGGGTCGCTCAGCACTGCCGCTGCGCTGTCGAACTGTGCCGGCGGCGCGAATCCACCCGTGTCGGGGGCGACCCGTACTAGTGGGAGCCACCGCAACTGTTGCTCGTACCAGTTGATGTCGCGACGCGCTTGGTAGATGTTCCCGTTGCCGGAAACAGAGGCCGATTGGTAATCCATGACGCTCCTTCGCCGAACGGTGAGAAGTGGGCAGCGACTCAGCGCTTGGGACGTGGACCCTGAACGACATCACGGCCGGCCTGGATGACGGTGCCGCCGCGATCGGCCGTACCCTTCTGACGAACGGTGGGACGGTCGGTCTGCGGCAGCCGCCGGTTGATCTCGTCGACGAGTACCTGGAAGTCGGCGGCGAAGGCCGGATCTGTTCTGAGACGCTGCCGCAACTGCCCGCGCAGCTCGGCCTGTACATCGAGCTTGGCCTGCGGATCCGCGGCGGATCTGATGGTCGTGAGAGCGTGCTCCAGTTCCAGCGCGACGGCTTGCTCCTCATCCGAGTCATCACGGCCGAACAGCCGTACCACTCGGTCCTTCAGCTGCTCCCAGGCACCAGTCGCCATCGCGGTCACCAGAGCCGTCGCCCCAGTCTGAGCCAGTTCACCGAAGTCCATGAATCCCCCTTGTCGACGATGCGGAGTAGACCGTATTCGACCTGCAAGCCGCTCACACCCGCACTCGGCGCGTCGAGGTGGGCACCCCCGAAGAAATCGATTCTCTAGTGAGGAACTGGCTTCGTGTGCAGCGAAGTCTGTTGGACACCTCGACGGGCAGGTCCACTTTCCCGGTCAGCCGGACTTCGTATCGACTTGCGCCATGCTGCCGGCGCGATATGAGGTCCGAGATTCCTGCAAGGGCAACCGGAGGTTGGTGGGCTGCCCGGCTGGCTCTCACCCCGTCATTCGTGTCTCTACGCGTAGCGAAGCGACCATGGTCTCTCTGGCGACGCAGTCCCCGTCGAACCCAGAGCACAGGCGTACATCGTCGAAGCCTGACATCCCACGACCGTCATCACATGCTCATCCCTGCGAGATGCGAAACGTGGCTCTCCGCAGGAGGATGCTGACACTGAGTAGACTGCGCCGGTGGACACGCGCCGTGGGGATCAGGTATTCGTCAGTCTGGTACATGTGCTGAGCCGGATCTTGCTGCCCGGCTCTTTCACCATTCAGTACGAAGTCTGCGGGGTCGGCTTCAGGAGGCCACGGGTGGAGTTTCTCGTCAGGCGGTGGAGTGCCCCACGTGTCGTGAGATGGTGACGTGTACGGTGCGGGATTCCGGGCGCACCTTCTGGATCCGTTTCGGCTACGGGTTGGTCGCATTGTTGTGCTTGCTCGCCGTCGTTGGGTTGTTCGTGTTCGGCATCGACTGGGTGGGTGTGGGTCAGCACTACTCCGCTGCATGTCTGCTGGCGATCATCGCGGGGGCTGGAATCGCCTCCGGTCTCGGGCTCCGGTGCCTGGGGGCCGCCGTCAAGTATCGGGGTGTGGACATGGGCTGGCCATTCTCTGCGATCCCGACCCGCCACCGGATCGTCGAGCAGTGATCCACTTGAATCCAACTGGTCACGCACGACCTAGTGCCTCGTCAAGGAACGTTGGCGTTGTAATCGTGTCGGGTTGACCTGGCCGGGGCTGGTTTTGGAGGCTGGCTGTCGGAGGTGGTGATGGCTCGACAGCCTGAGGTGTTCGTGCGTGCGTTGGAGCCCGAGGAAGCGGCTCGGTTGGTGAAGATTACCCGCACGGCCAAGGATCGGGTCCGGTTGCGGCGGGCTGGGATCGTGCTCGCGTCGGTGCAGGGGCGTAGTGCTGGTGATGCGGCAGCGATGTTCGCGACGACGGCGCAGTACGCGCGGGAGGTGATCCACGCGTTCAACGAGTCCGGGTTCGCGGCACTGGACCCAAAATGGAGCGGGGGCCGACCGAAGAGGTTCGGCCCCCCGGTTCGTGAAACGGTCTGCCGGATCGCGAAGACTCCGCCGCAACGGCTGGGGCGTCGGTTCACGACCTGGAGCCTCACGAAGCTGGTCGAGTACCTGGCCGAGCACGGCAAGATCCGGATCAGTACCGAATCGGTGCGCAAGATCCTTCGGGATGCCGGCATCAGTTGGCAGGCCACCAAGACCTGGAAAGCCAGCAGGGACCCCGAGTTCGCGTCGAAGATGGCCCGCATCCTTGACCTGTATGACCATCCACCGGTTGACGGCCGGGTGCTCTGCGTCGACGAGTTCGGTCCGCTCAACCTCCAGCCCCGACACGGTGCTCTCGTCGAAGAGCTCTCCGCCCTCCGAACCTTCTGGGAATCCTGCTTCCAAGACGACTCAGGTCCCTCCGAACCACTGGCGTTCCACCGGGACCTCACAATTGCCGTCCGCAGGCTGCGAGAGTGGACGTCGCTCCTCGGCTGCACCAGGACAGTTCACCGCGACGGTCTCGCGCCCGGCTAATCTGTGAATGTCGCTCTAAGTAGTGAGTACTGCGGGGTTTGTCGATGGAGTAACGCACACCGGCGCGTTCGGGCGGACGAGGTGGACATGCGGCCTGAGTCACGCCCGAAGAAGTCATCCCCGCTACAAATTGCCGCGCGGTGGATCGTGGGCATGCCGCCGCGCCGAACACGTAAGTTCTCGAAAGCTTGCAGGAATGAGATCAGGCGATTCTGAGTGCCTTTTCGCTGGCACGGCTGGGCCAAGCTGACGGGAGCTCCGCGACAGGACATAGCACCCCGGCAGACGTTGCTGTATGCATCCGCTATGTTGCTCGCTGCAACGGTCGGGTTGTGCTGAAGCATGGTGCCAACGACCGGCGCCTAGAGTGACGAGCTCCTGTGCCGGTGTCAATTGTTTCTGCAGGAAGCTGCAATTTCTGTAACGGTCCTGTGTGTGAGTGCGATGGAGCGGGTGCTGGCCGGCCCCGGCGGTTGTCCCTCTGCCGGTGTGTCCCTCTTCGGCTGGCGATATGTGGGGGTCTGCTCATGTATGTCTTGGATCGTTCTCAGCGTGCCCGTGTTCAGCGGCTTCCGCGGCTTGTCGCGGCATTCATTGCTCTCTCTTTGCTGGTTACTGGCTTGGAAGGCGAGCAGCGGGCTCACGCTGCCTCTGTGGCCGATCCGGTGCAGTCGGCGGCGAAGGTGGCTTCGCGGCCGGATGTGGTGTCGGCGGCGGTGACTGCGCGGTCGCAGGGGTCGAAGGTCGAGGTCGAGTCGATGAGGACCGAGACGTCGACGACGTGGGCGAATCCGGACGGGACGATGGAGACCGAGGCGCATATGGCGCCGGTTCGGTTCAAAAATGCTTCGGGAGAGTGGCGGCCGGTCGATCTGGAGCTGGCCAAGGCCCCGGACGGGACGGTTGCGCCTAAGGGACACAAGCTTGGACTGCGGCTGGGGCAGCGTACGGCCGGGACCGGCGGGGTGTTCGCCTCGGCTGCCGCGGGTGATGGCGGGTCGGTGGAGTGGCTGGCGCCGTTCCGGTTGCCGGAACCGTCGGTCGAGGGGACGAAGGCGACGTACGGCGAGGTGCAGCCGGGTGTCGATCTGGCCTTGGATGCGCGGCGGAGCGGGTTCGAGGCCGACTTCATCGTGAAGTCGCGGCCACAGTCGGCGCCAGTGTGGCGGTTCCCGTTGAAGACGAAGGGCCTGACGGCACGTGCGGGGAAGTCGGGCACGGTCGAGTTCGTCGACTCCAAGAGCGTCGTACGCTCCCGTATCCCGGTGGCCTACATGTGGGATGCGGCCAGGGACTCGGCAACGGGCGACCCGGTCAACAAGACGGTCGTGAACGTCTCCGTGGAGCAGGTATCGCCCGGGAAGGCGACGCTGGTGGTCGCGCCGGACGCTGCCTGGTTCATGGATCCGGCACGTCAGTTCCCGGTGACGGTGGATCCCACGTATGTGGCGGGTACAGCGTCGCCGTCGTACGACACGTTCGTGCAGACGAGCGTGAACAGCGACTTGTCGTCGACGACGGATCTGCGGGTAGGCAAGAACGGGACGCATCAGGAGCGGACGTTCTTCAATTTCGGCACGGCACCGTTCCAGGGCAAAGACATCGTCTCGGCGACGTTGTCGCTGTACCAGGACGGTGCGACGACGTGTACGCCGACGGCCGTCAATCTGTACGGGGCGTCGGTCGCCTCGACGTCGACGAGTACGCCGACGACGTGGACGAATCAGCCATCGTTCTCGGAGCCGGCCTCTGGGACCGCGTCGTTCGCGAAGGGGTTCTCCAGTTCGTGTGCGGCCGGCCGGGTCGGGATTCCGATGACGAGTCTGGCTCAGTACTGGTCAACGACCCCGGCCGGCACGGTCGGTGTCGCGTTGAAGGCCGCCAGCGAGTCGGATCCGGCGTACTGGAAGCGGTTCAGGTCGATGGAGTCGTCGACGGATCCGTTCGTGTCGTTCACCTGGAACCGCAAGCCGAACGCGCCCGCGACGGTCGAGCCACGCGATGCTGTCGCCTACGCAGCGCCAGGTGAGACGACGTCATCGCTGTACTCGGCGAGCCTGCGGCCGTATGTGCAGACGAAGGCGACTGATCCGGATGCGAACACGGTGAAGTACGTGTTCGAGTTCTACACCGGCTCCGGATCGACCTTGAGTGTGAAGGGCACGTGTACCTCGCCCGTGGTCGCGTCCGGTTCGACGGCGGGGTGTGCACCGGCAACAGATCTGCCGGACAACACGCTTCTCTACATCCGCGCGAAGGCCAACGACGGGCGCCTTGACGGCCCGTGGGTCAGCTACAACCAGCGGCTCCGCACCGGAGCGCAGACCCCCGCGGTACCGCAGGTGTCCTGCCCGGCGCCGTATGCCAACAACTCCTGGCAAGACACCACGCCGACCGTCGACGTGAAGTGCACCGTGACCGCAACCGGCACCGGCTACAACGCACCGGGCTACCTGCGGCTAATCATCGACGGCGTCCGTCCGCCGGCCACCGAGGCAGGCGGCCCCGAGGGCCAGGTCAAGATCGTGCCGTCCAGCGACCCAGCGGTCGCGAAATGGGAAGTGACGTTCCCTCGCACCAAGGCGGGTCTGCACCTGATCAGGACCCAGGCTGAGACACCGGCCGGCACGCTGTCGCCAAGCGTGTCCTACCAGTTCGGCTGGGGCACGTCGGCTTTGACCTCGCCGACAGCGGATCCGCGGATCACGACGGCCGACAACGTCCGGATCACCGCTGCCGGCCCGCCGAAGGGCACCGCCTCTTCAGTCACGGCGAAGATCAAGTGGCGCGTCTCAGGGTACGGCGGCTCAGACGATCTGATCGGCTGGAACGACTCGACCGCGCTGCCGGTCACCGACAACGGCGCGGGCGGTGTGACCGTGAATGCGTTGTGGGATACCAACGAGGCAAAGACCGATATTTACCTCGACTCCAACCCGGGCACGCCCGAGCTGGAGCGGACCGACCTCAACCCGCGGGTCCCGGTCAAGCTCGACGTACAGGTCTGTTTCCAGTACGGCTCGACCGAACAGTGCACCTGGTCACAGAATCCAGGCACAACGGTCCAGCGGCTGCCGCATGCCTTCGGCAACGGCTTCCCGACCTCGGACGCAGGGCCGGGCCAGGTCGCGTTGTGGACGGGCGAGTTCAACATGTCCGTCAGCGACATCTCGGTTCCCGGCTACACCGGTGACCTGTCGATCTCGCGCTCGCACATGACCTACGAGTCGCCGGGCAACGCGATCACCGGGGTGTTCGGTGAGGGCTGGTCGGCGCAGTTCGATGGCGCGGACGCGGGCGCGGCCGGTATGCAGGTGGTCGACTCGACGCGCCTGGACGGCACCCTGGTGCTGGTCGACGGCGACGGTTCGATGTTGGTCTACGAGTCGCCGTCCGGCACGCGGCGCGTCAACGGGACGCTGGCCGTCGGCAAGTGGGCGCCTGTAGATGAGGACACAGCCACCGACGGCTCAAAGCTGACGGTCACCGGTAGCGGCGCAAGCACGGCCCTGTCCTTCATTGAAGACGATGGCACAGTTACGAGCTGGAAGGTCGCGACAGCACCAGCCGCAGACAAGGACATCCAGTTCCAGGCCGACGGCATCTCCGAGCCCGGCGTGGCGGGCAAGACGACCTTCTCCTACGACAACGCGGGACGCCCGACTCGGATCCTCGCGCCGCCGCCACCTGGCGTCACCTGCGGCGCCTAAGTCGCCGCGACTCCACTGTCGGGGATGGTCGCGGGGTGCCGTGCGCTGCACTTCGACTACACGCTGATCGGTGCGTCGAAGTGGCGGATGTCGGCTGCGTGGCTGGACATCTACAACCCGGACAAGACCGGCACGGACAAGATGGACTCGATCAAGGTCGCCGCATATAGCTATGACGGCAACGGCCGGCTGATCAAGGTCACCGACCCACGCTCCGAGCTGTCAACCGACTACACCTACAACGCCGCCGGCGACGTCGCGACCGTGAAGTCAGCCGGTCAGGTCCCGTTCCAGCTGAACTACGTCCAGGTCGGCGACCGGCCGAAGCTCGACTCGGTCACCCGTGACCGCCCAGCTGGCGACCCGACTGGTGGCACGGCGATCCTCGGCAAGTATGTGTACGACGTGCCGCTCTCCGGCGATGGTCTCCCCGACCTGACCGCAGCCTCCGTCGCACGGTGGAATCAAAAGGCCGCGCCGACGCGTGGATTCGCGGTCTTCGGTCCCGACCACCCGATCAACGGTGCGCCGTCGGCTTCGGACTGGCGCTACGCCGACCTCCAGTATGCCGATGCCGCAGGCTACACCGTCAACACAGCCACCTATGGTGCGGGAAACTGGCAATACACCTCGCTCGACTACAGCGACCAGGGCAACGTCGTGCGCGAACTCGACGAACGTGCCCTTCGAGCGGTGATTGACTCCGCGGCACCGGCAGACCAATTGGCCACAATCACGGTGTACAACGGAGACGTCACCCGAGACGGGGTCGTCGTAACGCCTGCAGGGACTTTGGTCACAGACACATATGGGCCCGCTCGCTGGGCGGCGCTCAAAAATGGGAGCATCGCTTGGGTTCGGCCACACACGAGAACCTTCTACGACGAAGGTGCACCGAACGGCGGTATCAATCCCACGACCACAACTCCTTACCGCCTCGAAACGAGTGAGCGAGGCTCTGTCTTCGACCCCGGGACCGCCCAGGATCTCGAGACGGTAGCTGGTTCAGTCACAAGCTACAACGCAGTGACAGCTGGTGACGGCGACGGCTGGAGCCTGGGCCTGCTGACTAGGTCGGCCGTCGATATGGATCTCGACGGAACTATCAGCGTCGGCGATCAGGTGCAAGTGAGACGCTATGACTCCGAAGGTCGCAGCATCGAGATTCGCCAGGCGAATTCTGCCAATGGCGACGGCAACGATGCAGGCACAACCAAGAGCGCCTACTACACCGCGACAGCCAACACCGGCTTCCCAGAATGCGGGGACAAGCCGCAATGGGCCGGACTGCCGTGCAAGTCATATCCCGGCGCCGCCCCGGTGTCTCCGGCGGGACAACCCGCAACGCCCACGATTCCGACAGTTACGACCGCTGGATACAACTACCTACTCGCTCCAACGAGTGTTGTTGAGACCTCCGGAGCCGTCACCCGCACGACCACAGTCACGTATCTAGCGGACGGCCGTGTACAGGGCAACGCGACAAACACGACCGGCCTGCCCAATTCGGTACCTGCGACCAACAAGGACACCACATACGATCCCGCGACCGGACTGGCCACGGTGTCGAAGGCGCTGAATCCCGACGGAACGGTCGCCGGCACGGTGACAACCGCCTACGACGGGTGGGGTCGGCAGATCAGCTATCAGCCAGCAGGTGAAGCCGCGACGACGACGAGCTACAACGCCGCCGGTGAAGTCGCTCAAATCATCGACACCAACGGCACGACCACCTACACCTATGGTGGAATCGACGCTGCCGGCGTCGCTGAGCCTCGGAGACTTGCGACCCGAGTCGACGTCGCGACAGCCGGAGGAACCTGGACTTCGACTGCCACCTACGATCTCGGCGGCGCCATCACGATCCAGAAGTTGCCTGGCGGCGTCATCCAGGGCACGAAGTATGACCAAACTGGCCAGGTCATTGGCCTCGAGTACGGCGGGCCCGTCACCACGACTGCAGAAGACGGGTCCGCCTACGTGGTCCCCGACGGCAAGTGGCTGGCGTGGTCACGCGATAACGACGTCAATGGCCGGCTGGCCCGCGAGTGGACACCTGACGGCGCGGCGTTCGCCGGACCGGCCGTTGGTGACGAGGCATCGCCATACGATCGTGCCTACTCCTATGACACCGCTGGCCGTCTAGCGCAGGTCAGGGACCGTACCGGCGCATCGGGCGATGACATTCTCGACCCAACGCAGGCGTCTTGCGTCACCCGAACCTACGGATTCGACGCAAATGACAACCGACTCACCAGAGCCACAGCGGTCTCCGACTCGACCGGTGCATGTGTGACAAACGGCGCCACCGTCACCACACGGGCGTTTGACACTGCAGACAGGCCGACCACCGGCGCCAATGGGCAGGGTGGCTACACCTATGACGCTCTCGGACGCACGCTAAAAATCCCCTCGGCGGATGCGTCACGTCCTCAGGATGGGGATATCGCCCTCACGTACTTCGACAACGATCTCGCCAGAACCATCACGCAGGCCGGTACGACCACGACCTATGCCCTGGACGCGCTAGATAGGCGGGCCACTGAAACAACATCGACCGGTGGCAACTCGATCGTGCTCACCCGGCACTACACCGACGGATCAGACAATCCAACCTGGATAACCCAGGGGACAGTGACCCGTAGATACACTGAGTTGGTCGGCGGCGACCTATCGCTCACCGTTGACCAGACTGGTGCTGGGCAACTCACCTTGAGCAACCAGCACGGCGACATCGTCACAACAGTCGATCTGGCAAACTCGGCCGCTCCCGCGGCTGCCATCAGCGGCTGGAACAACTACGATGAGTACGGCATCGCGTCCGCAAGCAACAGCGTCTCGACGGGGCCCGTTCGCTACAGCTGGCTAGGCGCAAACCAGCGTGCCACTTCTACTGGCGAACTCATACTGATGGGCGCTCGCCTCTATAACTCAGCGACCGGGCTGTTCACGTCTGCCGATCCGGTGCCGGGCGGAAACACCAACGACTACACGTACCCGACCGACCCGGTGAACAGCTTCGACCTCGATGGCCGAATGTGTCTGTGCGGGGCAGGCGACTTCTTCGGAGGACGATTCGGCATCGGGGGGCCACGAGGCAGCGGTGGCGGTGGCCGCGGTGGTGGGAGCGGCGGTGGCGGGTCGATCGGACGACGAAACTTCCCACGCGTCCAGTCCGCCTCGGGCGGTTACCGCTACGGACTCAAGCATCTCAATCGGGTCATGGATAGGCTCGAGAAGATCGAGCGCAGCGCGGCGATTCGTGCCAAGGGCAAGATCGGGATGCAGAGGGCTGGTGTGACGCGTCAGAACACGACGCGCATCCGTTGGAAGGGACGGCACTACGTTCCCGATCATTGGCGGGGAAACACCATCATCGAAGTCAAGTACTACCGCCCTGGCCGCACCCTGAATGCCACTCGACAGATTCGATCGATGTCCGAATGGGCACATGCGAATGGGCACCGCTTCGTTATCAGGGTCAACTATGGTGTGAAGCTCAGCCGAAACCTTCAGAGATTGGCGAATCAAGGCCGTGTCATCATCTCGCGATACTGATGCCTTCCTGGCGAGCCTCGACTACGGCTCGAACTGGGAAAACGCCGAAGCCTACATAGCGAAGAAGCTTCACCTTGAACTGAACGAGAGCGAGCACCTGGGCGACGACTGGGTGCTCACCCCCGACGAAGCCATCCTTGCTGGCTGCCAGCAACTGATCGACTCCACCTCTGAACCCGTCGTTCGAGAGGTGCTGGTCGCGGCGCTGCGCACTTCCTATCACCTGCGTCGAGTGCACAGCCTGCTGGCCCAGATCGCCGAAACCGCCGCTGCGAAGTGGCGGGCCGGCGACCGAGAGGTTCCACAGCGGAACCTGTTGCGCCGTGTCAGCCAGGCATACCACTACGGCGTCGTAGACGCGGATCTCGACTTCGTGTTGAGGATGTGTGCAGAGCCGACTTTCGCCCCACAGAGTCCCGAGGACGGAGAAGATCTCCGTGGCTACTGGTTCGAGTCGCTTGCCAAGCTTAAAGATGCGGAGGTGGGGCGGTTCTGTCGCAACGTCATTGACGACGACCTTGGCCGGTGGACTGACTTCCGGTTGATCGACGCGATGCGCGTGGCCGCCAAGTCGTGGACGCCTAGCGATGCCGAGGTGTTCAGCCGGATCGCCGCTGAGCACTCAGACAGCTGGATTCGGCAAAACGCAAAGCGCATCCTCAAGAGACATGTCTGATCAAGGCTCTGTGGGCGGTCTTAAGCAGGCCTATGGCGTCGGCTCAGACCCTGGGTCGCGCTTGTCTGCGCTCACCTCCGTATCCGAAGTCTGCAGCGTGTCGGTCGAGATGTCGGGAGTTCGAACTGCAGTCCGGGCTGCTGGAGGCAAGACGCCTGCGATTCGCCTGTAGCGACCGGCTTGCACCGATGCGCTTGGTGGGGGAGGCTCGCCGAGCAAGCTAAGACCAGCGATTCGGTAGAGATCTCGGTATGCGACGACGCTACGCAGGAGTGACGGCCTCGTGGTGGGCACATCCGCAGTGATCTGCATGAGAATGCCGTACCAGTCGGGCCTGTCGCGGTCCGCCGACTCAGCGAGCCAGTCGATGCGGTGTGCGATCTGGGCTTCGAGTTCTCGTAGTGGCCCGATGACGGTGGGGTCGGTGACGCCTTCGGCGGGTTGGAGGATGTCGGCAATCAGGTTGGGGTGCCTGCCGGTGCGGCGTTGGGTGCGGGTGACAAGTCGTTCGATTCGTGTGTGGAGTACGGCGGCGAGGTCGTTGGCGTTGGCCAGAGAGGACTGGGCGACGGCCTGTCGAACGAGTCCGGGTACGTCGAGGCCGATGGCCTCGGCGCGGCGTAGTTGGGTGATGAGCGGTCCGTAGGTGGGGGAGGCCTGGAGTGCGGCTTGGTCGGTGGGATCGAGATCTGATTGGGCTATGGCGGGTTGGTAGCGAGTGCGGGCGTCTAGTTGGCAGAGGTGCTCGTGGATGGGAATGAGGCGGTCCAGCCGAGTTGCGCTGTCAAGTTCATGGCGCATTACTTCGTGGGCGGATAGTTCGACGCCTGGCTCGCTGAGGACGGCCTCTAGGACGTCTTGCATGGTCTGTTCGAACTGGGGTTCGTGGAGGTCTGTGCTGGTTTCGCGGGTTGCTATGTAGGCGCGGTTGGAGTGACGGCCGCGGGTCATGCCGACGTACAGGAGGGCTCGGGTCAGCTTGTCCGTGACGACTATGTGCGCGGTGTCGACGGTTGCGCCCTGGGCTCGGTGGGCGGTGGTGGCGTAGGCGAGTTCGACAGATTCTTGGACATAGGAGCTGGGGAGGGTGACTGTTTCGGCGTTGGTGTTTTCGACCGTGAGGGAGCCGTCGGGCCAGCGGTGGATGACGGTCCAGTGGTCGCCGTTCTTGACGAAGCTGGCTTTGCCGTAGCGGAGGCGGCGGTTGTTGAGGCGGGCGACGATGTGGTCGCCGAGGCCTACATGGGTGCCGTCATGGAGTTCGATGCCGTCGGGTTCGACTTCGCCGGTCGTGATGCGGTCGAGGCGGGCGCGGGAGTTGAGGCGGGCGACGGTGGTGTTGTCCGCGGCGATGAGCAGACTGGTTTTGCCAGCGGTGGTGTCCGCTAGCCAGGCTTTGTAGGCGGCGTCTTCCATCTCGTCGGAGGAGCCTGCGGTGAGTCGGTTGTGGTCTTCGTAGGTGTCGATGACTGACAGGTGGCCGGCCCGGAGGGAGAGGCTGGCGTCCCGTTCCCAGGGGGACGTGAAGCGCCAGACGTCGCTGAGTTGGGCGGCGTTGCTGTCTTTGGCGATGAGGCGGAAGGCTCCGCCTGTGTCGGCGGCGCTGAGTTGGGCGTCGTCGCCGACGAGGAGGAGTTTGGCGCCGGCTGTGTTGGTGGCGCGGGCGAGGGTGGCGAGTTCCATGGTGCTGGCCATGGAGGCTTCGTCGACGATAACCAGCTGGTTCTTGTGGAAGCGCCAGCGGTCGTCTTCGGCGCGGAGGCCGGCTAGCTGGCTGGCGAGACGTTGGTGGCGGAGCCGCCGTCGAGTTCGGTTGGCGAGGTGGGCGGCGTACTCGGTCTGTTGGATGTGTTGGCGGCGGGTCTCGGCGCCGAGGCCGACGGATTCGTAGATCCATTTGGCGATGTTCTCGGTGGGGGTGCCGATCGCGTCGGCGAGAACGCCGGAGGCTGCCGACGAGGGAGCGAGCGCGATGATCGATCCTGGGCCGTGGGCGGCTTGCCACGTGGCGGCCAGGGCGGACAGGAGGCTGGTCTTGCCGGTGCCGGCGGGGCCGATCAGGGCTTCTACTTTCTGTCCGCTGGTCGTTATGCGGTGGATGGCGCGAAGCTTGTCGGCGCTGAGGTCGTCTGCGTGGATTCTTGGGCGGCTGAGCTTCGGTCCCGATGGGTCGCGCGCCAGGTCGAGGAGTATTGATTCTGCGCCGAGGATGACGGGCGAGGTGTACATCTGTCCGTTGTGGATGGTGAAGATGCTTTCGCCTGCGCTGCGGGTCACTGGGATGGTGATGAGGTCTGGTGCGGTCAGGCTGATCGAGTGTTGCTCGGCGGCTTCGACGATCGACTGGAGTACGGCGAAGCGTTCGTCGGAGGACACGATTCGCAGCAGGCGTGTTTGCCGCGCTGCCTCGGCCAGAAGGTTCCACCGGGTCCAGGTCGCGCGCTTGTTCTGCAGGGTCAGGACGGTTGCGGCGCCGTAGGCGTCGATGGTCTCCGGACTCAGGTCGGATGCGGAGAGGGGCCGTTGGCTCTCGTGGTCGAGTGACTGCTGGATCGTCGCGAGGACTTCGCTTCCGACCGCCTGAGCGGTTCGCTTCTTCCACGCGATCATGAGGTCTGCGAGCGGTCGCGCGTGGTGCTTCGCCGGTCTGTTGAGGAGGGTCGCCTGCTGCCGGAGGTCGTACATCTCGCGGCGGCTGGGTGGGTGGATCTGGTCACCGCGCTGTTCGAGAAGAGCGCCCAGGTTGGCTTCGATCTGTTTCGTTCTGCCGGAGAACTCAGCGATCAACTCGTCGGGAATCACGTCGATCTCGAACGCCGGATTCCGGCGAGGGCCGCGTTCGCGGAGTTCCCAGTTCACGCCGAGACGGCGGGTGAGGTTGTCGGCGAGGAAGACGTTGTGGATCTCGGACATTGCGACTGCTGATCGGAACAGTACGCGGCCGTCGAGGGTTCGCCAGGTGCCGTCTGGGCCCTGGACGCGGTTGGCGATGACGACGTGGGTATGGAGTTGGGGGTCGCCGGCGCGGGTGTCCCAGTGGTCGAAGGTCGCCGCGATGACGCCGCGGGTGTCGAGTTGGGCGATCCCGTCGTGGCCGCTTCGGGTGAACGCGGCGTGCTGCTCGACGAGGTCGAGGACGTCCTGGATTGCCTCGTGGTGGGCAGCGACGATCTGCTCCTGGATGCCGATGTCCGAGGTTGCCCAGAGCGCGGAGACTGACTTTGCGGGGGAGAAGGTGAGGTCGAAGCCGGCGACTGCTTGCGGTGACTTTCTCCGCATCTCGGTCTTGCGGATTTGCTCGATCGCGGTACGTCGTTCGTCCTCGTTCAGACCTGTGTCGAGGGCGCGGATCTGCTCGTCGATGCGGGTCGTCGGGTTCTTGTAGACCCGGTACGGCTGTCCCAGCGCGCGGCCGGTCAAGGGATCCTCGGCGCGCCCGAAAAGTGCCTCCATCTGTGGTTCGTTGACATCGCTTCCCGGTGATAGTTGCCCGTTACCGAGACCGGCTAGCCCGGACCCCATCCAACGGCCTGGCGGGTAGCCGGACGCTGTGTAATAGGCCGTTAAGGGGGTGGCCATGCGCCGGTCGACATCGGCGGAAGCGATGTGGCGCAGCAGATACATAAAGCCGTCGCCGGCCGTGAGCCGATGGACACTCAGCATGCCGAGCCACGTCCGGAAATGATCTTGAGTGCCCGCTCTCTTCGTCGCATGCCGACTCAACGCGCGGCGGACTACGAAATCGCATCTGATCGTATTGGCTACTCAATGTCCTCGGATGCAAGAAGTGTGACGGCATTCGTTCTGACGTCTGAACGGGATGTGGGGACACGCGGCGGAGTGCCGGAGTCGGGCGGAGTGGCCGTGCGGAGATAGGCGACGGTGTGAACGTCGGCGCCGACTCGTTTTGCAGGCTTGTTCAACGGTGCGTTCGGCCAGGTGGTGTTACCAGGCTTCGGGGTCGCGGCGGTAGAGGTCCCTCGGTCATCATGATGCGGGCTGCTGGACGGTTGTGGGGAATCTGGTCTCGTGGCTAGGCCGGAGCGAGATCACCGCAGATGGCATGCAAAAGTCGACGAGATTGGGTAACGAAGAGGCCTGCGATCGAGCGCGTGGAACGAAACCTCAGGTTTCGAGGTCGTGGCTTCACCGGTCTGGATGAGTGCCGCTTGCCTCTGATCCGATCGGCACCTCGGCGATCGTGTGCCATTCGTACATCCGGTTGTCGCGGTGGAGTTCGATCAGCGAGGCGGTCGGAATCGAGATTTCGACCGGCTCGGACGAGATGGACTCGATCGCTGACTTGATCGCGTCGGCGGGCTGAGAGCTGGACGAGTAGGCGAGGGTGACGTGGGGTTGGAAGCCGTCGGCGTCCTCGGGGACTGAGTCTGGCCCGAGCGCGTCGGCGATTGACTCGCGTACGGCGGTTCGGATTCGGTCGATCTCGGCTGGTGGGAGGGCAGGGAGGACGATCGCCTCGGGGCGGATGAGCGGTCGGTGGAACTCGACGGTGACCGGGGTGAGGGCGGCCAGCCTTGCCTGGGCTGCTGCTGTGAGGACCTTGATTTGGTCGGTGGTGATGTCGGCGGTGTGGCCGACGCCTTGCATGGTGAGGTGGAGCCACCGATGTGGGATGAGGTCGAGTCCGGGATGGCGGGACAGTTCGGCTTGGTAGGTGTCGACGAGGCGGTGGAGTTCGGTTTGGCCGTCGAAGGTGATGTGCCAGGTGTAGAAGCGCGTTCCGACCTGCCAGCCTGGTCGCCACCACCAGTGGTCGCGGAGGTCGGTGGCGTGTTTGTAGGTCCACTCAGGGCTGGGCATCCTGTCCGCCTTAGATCTCGGAGCGACTGGTCGGCGTCTCGCCGTGCTGCGGGATGTCGTACTCGTCGATGAAGACGACTTGGTCGGCGGGCCAGATTGACTCGGAGATTTCCAGTACCTCGTCGTCTGCGGATCGGGCTGTGTGCACGAGGTGGAGGATGGCTTCGCCGCCTGCGAGGTGGAACAGGCCGGGCTCGTCGCCTTCAGCGGCGCGGATCACTGTCGTGTCCTGCGCATGGTGGTAGGTCTTGCCGGACAATTCTTCGATGCAGAGGAAGAGTGCCTTCGGCACGACCGCTGCCTCCTCGAGGTAGGTGCCGGCCCCGTGGGACAGCGGCACGTAGCTCGCGCCGATCTCCCGCAGTTGGCTCGTGGTCTTGTCGTGGAGGTGTCGGCGTCGGATGACGACTTCGGATCCTGGCTCGACGCCCATTGCTTCGGCGATGTGAGGCGGGACGGGCCCGCGGCCGGCGAAGACGATGCGGTGCTCGAGGGCATCGTTGAGGAGGCGCTGATCGGTGCGGGCTCGGCCGTAGCGATTGCGGGAGCGGCGTTGGCGCTTCCGGTTTTCGCGCACGAAGGTACCGACGCCGTGGCGGGATTCGATAAGCCATTCGGAGCGCAGTACGGCAAGGGCCTGCCGCACGGTCGGCGGGCTGACATGGAAGCGGTCGGCCAGTTCGGTTTCGGCGGGTAGACGGCTGCCGGGGGAGAGCTCGCCGCTTTGGATCTCTGCGCGGAGCTGGTCGGCGATCTGGAGGTACTTCGGTCCTCGTCCGCTGAGCGTGGCCGGGAAAGTCACATCAACTCCTCATGAGGTCTGGAAGAACTGTACGCCGAGGGGCATCGTGTCCTAAAGTCCTATAGAGGACTATATGAGAGCCGGTCAAGCCGCCCGCGGAGGAAGATGCACGATGACGTCGCTCGAGGTTGATCCCACCTGGTGGGAGGGCGCGGTGCACGAAGGCCGGCCGTTGCGCGACTCCCTGGGGGAGCGCGATATCTCTGCGCTTTTTCAGTTTCTGCGTCTGCACGGCTGGAGCAAGCGGGCGATCTCGATGGCCACGGGCGTGTCCGAGACTCGGGTGCGCAGCATCTCCAAGGGCGATCAGGTGGTGACCTCGTACGACGTTCTGGTCCGGATCGCCGACGGGCTGGGTATAGACCGAGGATTTCTTGGCCTGGGTCACGCGCATCAGCCGGCCTCGCACCG
This sequence comes from Kribbella sp. NPDC056951, assembly GCF_042674205.1. Taxonomy (NCBI): domain Bacteria; kingdom Bacillati; phylum Actinomycetota; class Actinomycetes; order Propionibacteriales; family Kribbellaceae; genus Kribbella; species Kribbella sp. NPDC056951. Next base: position 717,567 of record NZ_JBHUQZ010000002.1, on the reverse strand, counting down.
CACCAGGCCAGCGGATCCGAGTACTGATCCGTCGTTCGTCGGCTCCCTTGCTGCCTTGGCGGTGGGCCCGGTGCCTAGCGAGCTCGCTGGGCTGCTCCCGAGTCCGAGGCCAGCTGTCGCCGTACCGGCGCTTGTCACTCAGGCTCATGTCGAGTTGGTCCGTGATGTCAGGGACCAGCATCGACGGGTTGATGCCCAGCGAGGAGGAGGTTCGTGTCGTGATTCGGCGGTCAGCTATCTCGGCTGGGCAAGCGGCATGTTGCGCAGCCGGTTCGACTCCGAAAGGACCGAGCGCGACTTGAAGGCTGCGCTGTCGGACATGTACCAGGTCGCGGGCTGGGCATGCCACGACCTGGGCGACCACGCCGCCGCGCGTCACTATCTGACCGCAGGTCTCGTGCTTGCCAGGGACATCGACGACCTCGGGCTTATCGCCGGTGGGTTCTATCGCCTGGGGCGCGTGTCGATCCATCTTGGTCAGGCTCAGCAAGCGTTGAAGCTGTGGCAGCTGGGACAGATCGTCGCGCAGGACAGTGGCAATCTGGCGTCTGTTGCGGTCCTGCACGCGAATGAGGCCTGGGCGTACGCGATGCTCGGCGCAGCCGATCTGGTGTGCGACGCCCTCGCTCGGGCGGAGGGCGAGCTGGATCGAGTCGATGTTGCGACGGTTCCGTCCTGGGCGAGATTCTCGCTGGCTCCGGGGGAGCTGGATGGCATTTCCGGGGTCATCTACGGGCGCCTGGCTGCACATGCTGAACACCGGAAGTACGCGACACAGGCGATCGAATGTGGTGAGAGTGCATTCGGTAGACGGGTGGCGGGGGAGGAGAGGAGCCAGACTTTCGATGCCATCTCGGTTGCTATTGGCTACATGCTCGACGGCCAGTTGAACGAGGCTGAGCAGTACGGGCATCGGGCTGTTGAGATGGCCACTGTGACGGCGTCTGTTCGTGCGGCTGACAGGCTTCGTGGTCTGGCTGCTTTGGCGAGGCCGTACAAGGCACACGGCGGAGTTGCCGAGGTGGTCGCTCGCATCGGCGTGCTGGCGACGGGCTAACCTACGGCGGCGTGACGAGTCTCAGCGCCGGTGAGCGGGCGCGACTGTTCGATGGGCTGTCCTCTATCTGCCTCGCGGCGGGGATTGAACCGAGCGATGCCGTGCTGCTTCGGTACACGATGAACGCGGTCTTCCGCCTGGAGCGTGCGGGCGTCGTCGTCCGGATGGCACCGATCACGAATTCTGATGTGGTCGACAGGGTCTCCAAGGTTGCCACGGCCTTCGGGCAGCTCGGATTGCCGACCGCTCGGCTGGCGCCAGGGCTGAGTCAGCCGGTCGCCGAGGGCGGTTGGATCGCCACGGTCTGGACCTTGCTGCCACAGGTTCCGGGGCGTCGGCACCACCCTGCTGATCTTGCTGGGCCGTTGCGGGCGATACACGCGCTACCTGAGATCGACGTCGAGTTGCCGGGCTGGGATCCGCTCGGGCAAATCAGCGGCCTGCTTTTCAAGGCTGCTTCCCTGACGGGGGCGGATCATGACTTCCTGTCGGACTGGGCGACACGAGAGTTCGGATTGAGCATCGGCCAGGTTCTGGAACATCTGTGGGACAAGTGCGGCGAGCTAGCTGTTGATCTCGATGCAGCGGAATGGACGCTGCCGCGCTCCGTGATCCATGGCGATGCACATGCCGGCAACCTGCTCGACGATTCGAATGGGCGAGTCGTCATCGGCGATCTGGACTCGGTATCGATCGGCCCGCCGGAGTGGGATCTGATTCCGGCTGCACACGGTGCTCTGAGATTTGGCGATGATCCCGCGCAGCATCGAGCGTTCGCGCAAGCTTATGGACTTGACGTTTCGACGTGTCCCGCCTGGGACGTGCTGAGGCGCGTCCGTGAACTGCAGTTGGTGACAAGCGTGATTCCGGACCTTCGGGGACGTCCAGGTGTGGCCGCCGAGTTGGCGCGCCGCCTTGCCAGCACCTTGACTGGAGCGGTCGGAGAGAGCTGGAACCGCTACACATAGGCGGTCCATCGCAGGGGTCCACCATGGACCCCTTGAAAGGGGTTCGGCCTAGCCCTCCCTGGTGGGCTCCCGGTAGCCGGCCCGCCGATCGCAAACTCAGACACGTAGCGCAGACAAGGCGTTGCAGTCACGCGATCTGGGGGGAGTGGGTTCGTTGTCTGACGGGTTCTGGATTCTGAGTGTGGTCGCGGTTGTGCTCTACGTGCGAATGCTCGTTGAAATCCGCGACGAGGGCCGGGGGCGGTGATGGACGACCGTCGAGCGGATGTCATCCAGTCTGCGTACCCGTTGGCCCTGGGCTACATGCGGAGGTATCCGCTGATGCGCGTCGACGAGGTTGCGCGGACCCAGGAAGGCCTCGCAAACCACGCCCGACGCAACGGCTTCACCTTGGGAACGGTGCATGTCGAGGACCTTCTGACTGATCCGCAGGCCTTCCTCGAAATGGTTGCTGCGATCAACCTCTTCGACATCCCAGCGGTGGTGATTCCGACGGCTGCGCATCTCGGCAATCCCGTAGTGCCTGAGTCGAAGCGAGCCTATTTCGATCGCGAGACCAAAGCCCGGGTCCTCGTCGCGGACCTGCCGAGGTCCCCTGCCACTTGACCCGGAATATCCGAGGTTCCACAGGCCGGTGGGGCGGGCGTGCTGAGGGGTCTCTCTCCTCAATGTCCCCTGCACTCCGCGTCCGTCCTGCCGCTCCACTGGAAGCCGATGACCAGCCACCTCACTCATTCCTGGTCACCCGCTTCCGCCCCGAAAGCTGCGCCCATCCGGTTTCTGACCGGGTGGGCGCAGCGCGTTGGTTTGCAACGTTTCGCGTGAGTCCTCATTTGCTGGATTTTCTGGGTGGTCGTGCGTTGAGTGGCTATGGCGAAGAGGCGAGAGGTACGGCGGGACTTGTGGGTGAGGGTGGATGCGCCGGAGCGGCCGCCGGTGCTGCATCCGCGGGCGGCTCGTGTTCTGCGGCGGATCGTTGTGCGGCTGGCGAGGTCGCGGCGTGGAGATGAGGAGGAAGCATCGTGAGTGAGGCGGATGAGTGGGCGACGCTGGATGAGTTGTTGGGGATGGAAGCGCTGGCCGCAGCTGCCGGGGCCGGCGCAGGGGTGGGGCGGTTGGCGTTCTATGGGCGGTGTTCGACGGAGGACAACCAGGATCCGGCGACGTCGAAGGCTTGGCAGTTGGGGGAGGCGGCTCGGTTCGTGGAGCCGTTGGGTGGGGAGATCGTGGCGGAGTATTTCGATATTGGGCAGTCGCGGTCGTTGCCTTGGGAGCGGCGGGATGAGGCGAGTCGGATTCTGCGGGCGTTGAAGGATCCGGAGCGTGGGTGGGATGGGTTGGTGGTGGGGGAGGCGACTCGGTGTTGGTTCAGTAATCAGTTCAGCTTGACGTGGCCGAAGTTTGATCGGTTCGGGGTGTCGTTGTGGATTCCGAGTTTGGGTGGGCGGTTCGATCCGGAGAACACGGTGCATGACATGGCGATGACGATTACGGGTGGGTTGTCGAAGTCGGAGCGGCAGCATGTGCAGAAGCGGGTTCGGGCGGCGATGGCTGCGCAGGTGTTGATTGATGGGCGGTTTCAGGGTGGGCGGGCGCCGTACGGGTATCGGGTGGTGGATGGTGGGCCGCATCCGCATCCGAAGAAGGCGGCGGAGGGGCAGCGGTTGCGGGTGATGGTTGTTGATGAGTTCGCGGCGGCCGTCGTACGGCGGATCTTTGAGATGTACCTCGATGGGTGGGGGCGGAAGGCGATCGTCGAGCAGTTGAATCGGGAGGGAGTGCCGTGCCCTTCGGCGCATACCCCTCAACAGAACCGGCATCGGACGATGGATGGCTGGCAGCACTCGACGGTCATCGCGATCTTGGACAATCCGCGGTACACGGGGTATGCCGTTTATGGGCGCTGGCAGAAGGTCGAGGAGTTGCTCGATCCGGACGATGTTGCGGCCGGCTATGTCGTGAGGTTCCGGCGGTCGCCGCACGCGAAGATCGTGCGGTCGAGGGAGCCGGCGCATCCGGCGATCGTCTCTGTGGAGATGTTCACGGAGGCTCAGCTGCGGGCGCGGCAGCGGAAGGCTGAGGGCGTTCGGAAGTGGTCGGCGGTCGAGCGGCGTCGTACCTCGAGCAAGCGGGTGTATGCGTTGCGTGGTCTGGTGCGGTGTGGCATTTGCGCGCGGAAGATGGAAGGGGCAGCGCGGCGGCAGGACGTCCTGTACTACCGGTGCAATGCGCGGACGATGGTGCCGGGCTCGGCGAGCGCGTTGGCCCATCCTCGGCAGATATATCTCCGCGAGGACATCGTGACGCCGGTGTTGAATCGCTGGGTCGGTTCTCTGTTCGATCCGATGCATCGGGCAGACACGATTGAGGCGCTGTTCGTCGCGGACGACGGCGAGCAGCGTCGGAGTGAGTATGTCGAGGACCTTCGCGGGCGTGTCCGTGCGGCGAAGGTCACTATGGATCGGGCCCGGAAAGCGCTTGAGGCCGGGTGGGATCCGGCCGAGTTGCGGGATCAGTACAACGCGGCGGCCGCCGAGAAGCAGGCGGCGGAGCGGGCGCTGTCATCGCTGCCCAACGAAGAGGTCGTTACCCGAAAGCAACTTGAGGATTGGGTAGATGAGCTCGGTGATATCGGGACGGCGCTGAATGCAGCGAATCCGGAGGATCTCGGTCAGTTGTACCGCTCGTTGCGGCTTTCGTTGACGTATCACCACGTCGATCAGAAGGTCGACGTTGAGGTCGACCCGATGGCCGACCGTGTGGTTAAGGTGTGTGTCCGAGGGGGGACTTGAACCCCCACGCCCCGTAAAGGGCACTAGCACCTCAAGCTAGCGCGTCTGCCTATTCCGCCACCCGGACGAGTGGTCTGCGCCTCAGTGGCGCCGACCGGAGAACAGTAGCAAAGAACCTGGGTGGAATTCACATCGGGTGGGTGGGGGTGTGTGATGGGGGTGGTTCAAAGTTCATCGAGAGGGGTTGGGTGCTGTGGGGACTGTTGATGTGGCAGGGATTGAGGCGGAGCGGGAGCGGCTCAGAGCGGAGTACCTGGGGCAGGAGCGGGCGGGGAGTACGGCGCGGGGGCTGCATCATGTGGCGGTGTTGTGTGCGGATGTGGAGACGACCATCCGGTTCTATCAGGGGGTGCTGGGGTTTCCGTTGACGGAGATTGTGGGGAACCGGGACTACGAGGGGTCGAGCCACTTCTTCTTCGATATCGGGAACGGGAACTTGCTGGCGTTCTTCGACTTTCCGGGGTTGGACTTGGGCCAGTACGGCGAGGTGCTGGGTGGGCTGCATCATCTGGCGATCTCGATGGAGGCGGGAGAGTGGGGAGCGGCCAAGCAACGGTTGGACGACGCCAACATCGAGTACTTGGAGGAGAGTGGTACGTCGATCTACTTCCGGGATCCGGATGGGACTCGGGTGGAGCTGATCTCGGATCCGTTGGGGGAGATGTACGGGCTGAGTGTGCTCTGAGGGAGGATGGGTGGCATGACTACGCCGTCGTACCGTGCTGATGCTGAAGTGGTGGAGCTCTGTAGTGAGCTGATCCGGATCGACACCACGAATTACGGCAATGGGAAGAGCAACGGGGAGCGCGTGGCGGCGGAGTATGTCGCGGCGAAGCTGGACGAGGTCGGGATCGAGTCGACGATCTACGAGTCGGAGCCGGGGCGGGCGACGTTGGTGGCGCACTGGGAGGGGGAGGACCAGAGCGCTGATCCGTTGCTGGTGCATGGGCACCTGGATGTGGTGCCGGCGGATCCCAAGGACTGGAAGGTTGATCCGTTCGCCGGGGAGATCTTCGACGGGTGCGTGTGGGGGCGCGGCGCGGTCGATATGAAGGACTTCGACGCGATGGTGCTGTCGGTGGTGCGGGCGCGCCAGCGGGCGGGGGTCAAGCCGCGGCGGCCGGTGCGGCTGGTGTTCACGGCTGATGAGGAGGCCGGCGGCCTGTACGGCGCTCAGTGGCTGATCAACAATCATCCGGAGACGGTCGCTGACTGCACCGAGGGGATTGGTGAGGTCGGCGGGTTTTCGATCACGGTCAAGGACGATCTGCGGCTGTATCTGATCGAGACGGCCGAGAAGGGCATGAACTGGATGCGCCTGAAGGCTCGCGGTACGGCGGGTCACGGGTCGATGGTGAACACGGACAACGCGGTCACCAACCTGGTCGAGGCGGTGACGCGGATCGGTGGGCACGAGTGGCCGTTGCGGATCACGCCGACGGTGCGGGAGTTCCTCAAGACCCTCGAGGACGTTCTGCAAACAGAGCTCGATCCCGAGGACATGACCGAGACGCTGGCCAAGCTGGGCAGTTTCAGCCGGATGTTCGGGGCGACGATCCGGAACACGGCCAACCCGACGATGCTCAACGCCGGTTACAAGGTGAACGTGATCCCGGGTGACGCCGAGGCGCATATCGACGGACGGTTCCTGCCGGGGTACGAGGAGGAGTTCCTGGCGACGATCGACGAGCTGCTCGGTGACAAGGTACGGCGCGAGACGGTGATCGGGGACATCGCGCTGGAGACCGAGTTCAGCGGCGGGCTGGTCGAGGCGATGAAGGAGTGCCTCAAGGCCGAAGACCCGCAGAGCCGTACGGCGCCGCTGCTGATGTCGGGTGGGACCGACGCCAAGTCGTGGAGCCGGCTGGGTGTTCGCTGCTTCGGGTTCGTGCCGCTGCAGTTGCCGCCGGAGCTCGACTTCATGGGGATGTTCCACGGGATCGACGAGCGCGTTCCGACCGCCTCCCTGGAGTTCGGCTCCCGGGTGCTCGACCAGTTCTTCGACAAAGCCTGACTAAGCGAAAGGTACGCCGATGCCCGAGGTACCCCGGTTCCACCTGGCCATGCCCGTCGACGATCTGGATGCGGCGCGGGAGTTCTACGGGAAGGTGCTCGGGCTCGAGCAGGGGCGGAGTTCGGAGAGCTGGATCGACTGGAATCTGCACGGCCACCAGTTCGTGACGCACCTCGCGCCGGAGCGGCCGAAGCGGATCCACAATCCGGTCGACGGGCACGACGTACCGGTGCCGCACTTCGGATTGGTGCTGACCGTCGAGCGGTTCCAGGAGTTGGCCGAGCGGCTTAGAGCAGCTGGTACGGCGTTCGTCATCGAGCCGTATGTGCGGTTCCAGGGGCAGACCGGGGAGCAGTGGACGATGTTCCTGTTCGATCCGGCCGGGAACGCGCTCGAGTTCAAGGCGTTCGCGGACGACTCTCAGGTCTTTGCGACGTAGTTCCGGCGGTGAGGAAGTACTGACCTGCCGCGTACGTCGACATCGTGAGCGCACCCCGGCCGGGGAAGTCGCGGCCGGACATGCGGAGCGCGATGAGCGCGTCCGAGATGAGGAAGAGCAGACCGCCGAGGCCTGAGCGCGGGTTGTGCCAGCGGGACACGATGGCAGTTGCCGTTAGCAACAAGGCGTAGGCCGCGACCGGGATCTTCTGGTTGCCGAGACCGGGGGAGAGGGCCGCGATCAGCGCTGCCCACAAGGCGCCGTACACGGCGAGCACCCGCCAGCTCCGGGTGCCGGGTTTGCTGACGAAGAACGCGAGATAGCAGGCGTGGGCGGCGGCGAAGGCGGCCATGCCGGCTAGTTCGAAGCGGGTTTCCAGGAGCAGATCGCCGGCTGCTGACGCGAGGATTGCGGCTTGCAGCAGTGGATGTGCCTGCTGGCTGCGGGTCCAGGAGAGCAGCAAGGGCATCAGTGCCACCTTGCTGCTCTGCCGGAGAACCTTGACGTCGGCAGCGACGGCGACGGCTTGAATCACCGCTGCACTCCAGTACGCCGTCAACCGCCGCCGGTCAGTCGCCAACCGCCCGAGGTTCATGCCGCCGAGTCTGCCGCAGAAACAGTCGCCCCGGGCGGTTGTTCACGACAAGTTCACGGGCACGGGCGGATGACGCTGTAGTTGAGGCCGTTCCAGGTGTACTGGCCGTGCCATGCAGCAGGCGTGCGATCCGGGCCGCCCGGCTGGTCGAGGTGCAGGACAGCCACCGTCCCGCCGGTCTGGTTGTTCACGTAGGACCAGAAGTCGTCGTAGAAGACGTAGTCGCGGCAGTGGTAGAAGTCGGTGCGGTTGCCGGTGTACCCGGAGCCGGTGTAGACGCAGAAATTGCCGTAGGCGCAGGTCGACGGGTCGCCGGCCTGGACGCCCATCGACGAGCTGAGAGCACGCGCCCGGCGCTGGTTCGGGTACTGGATGGTGGTGACGGCGTCGCCGCCGGCCCAGCGGACCTGGTTCGCGGCGACCTGCTTGCCGCCGCGCTTGGCGAGCTCGGCGTTGACCGCACGCTGCAGTTCCTGCTGCTCGTCGGCCGAGAGCCCGGCGGTCCGGACCTCTGCCGCGAACCGGGCCGGCGTCGTATCGGGGCCTTGGGCAACGGCCGAGGCGGAACTCAGAGGCAGTACGGCGACAAGGGCTGCGGCTGTTGCCACAACACGCGTTGTGATCGACATCATGACCTTTCAGATGGGGGGCTGATCTTCAGGCCCCCGCACCTTAACCGCGGAGAGGTTCATGCCTAAGGCAACAAGTTCAGCGTGTTGCGGATGCGCGGTAGTTGGCTCATCAGGGGCTTCGGTGGCGTCGGCGTGGTGACGACCGAGAGGGTGAGTCGGTAGCGGAAAGGGGCCGGGATCAACCGTTCGCCGGGGAGTAGTTCGGTGGCGAGGGCGCTGCGCGGGACCACGGCCAGGTGGGAGCGGCGGCGGGCCATGGCGACCGTCGTACCGAGGGTGACGCCGCGGCGGGCGGTGGCGCCTAGCGCGACGAGGCGGGCCTGGATCTCTTCACTGCCTCGGTCGTACGTCGAGAACGGGACGAGCCGGTCCTTGAGTGGTTGCTTGCCTCGGCCAGGGAGCGGTACGCCGTTCGGGACGAACAGGACCAGGTCGTCGCGGCCGATCCGGCGGGCGATGGTGCCTCGGGGGAGCGTCATCTGCGTGGCGATCGCGATGTAGGCGGCGTCCATGGTGCCTTCGGCGACTCGTTCGACCAGGAACTGGCCGTGGTCGACCTGCTGCACGATCTCGGTGTCGGGGAGGTCGGCGTCGAGGACTGGGAAGAGGATCGGTGCCAGGCTGGCGAAGGTGCCGATCACGAGCCGACGGCCGGACGCTGCGGCGCGGGTGGCGTCGTACACCTCCTCGAGGTGGCCGAGGATGTGGTCGGCCCGGCGGGCGAGCTCGGCGCCGGCCGCGGTGGGGCGGGCGCCGCGGGTGTCGCGCTCGAACAACTTTGCGCCGCAGAGCCGTTCCAGCCGGGCCAGGCGTTGCGAGGCGGACGGCTGCGAGATGCGGAGCTCGCGGGCCGCCGTACCGACTGCGCCTGTCCGGGCGATGGCCTGGACCAGGCGCAGATCCTCGACCGCGGGTAATGAGGTCATAGGCCCAGGCTATGATACGGAGGCAAGCCGTGCTGCCTACCTGGAAAGGCTGAAACCCCAAAGAATCAAGGCTATGAGAGCACGGGGCGAGGCGTTGGTGCTGCTGGCCGGTGGCGGCTTGGCCGACTTCGCCTATCGGTTCACGCAGGTTGCGTTGCCGTTGGTGATCCTGCACGAGACGGGGTCGGTGGCGGCGACCGGATTGGTGGGTGGCGCGGCCGGCGTACCGGTGTTGTTGTCGCCGTGGTGGGCACGCCGCGCGAGGCAGTGGGTCGATTCGGGACCGCGGCTGGCGGTGATCGCCACGGTGTCGGCGATCGCGTTGGCGATGGTGCCAGGAGCGGCGGCGCTGGGCCTGTTGTCGCCGTGGTTGCTGGTGGTGAGCGGGTTGCTGCTGGGGTGCGGCGATGCGCTGGGATCGCCAGGCCGTACGGCGTTGCTCGCCGACATCGGTGATCGCTGGGGTGCGGGGAAGGCGGTCTCGCTCCTGACCTGGCAGGACGGCGTACGGCGGGTGGGCATGGTCGTGGGACCAGTACTGGGTGCGCTAGCGGTCGCTGCCGGAGTCACCAACGGACTGCTGTGGATCGAGGCAGGCGCGGTCCTCGCGGCCGGTTTGGCCGGCCTAGGCATTCGTGGCGAGTGCCGAACCGAAAGCACAGAGGCACCGTCGATCCGTGCCGGCCTGATCGGGCGGCGAGAGGTCGGGCTGGGCTGGGTGATTCGGGGGACCGGATGCGTGACGTGGTTCGCGTTCACGCTCGGCCTGTCCGTGATCGGCGCCGAACGTGGACAGCCAGGGGTCTACCTGGCCGCCGGGATGAGTGGGTACGGCGTCGGTGCCGTCGCAGGCACCCTGGTCGCACTACGCGTCGTACGGCGGATCGCGCCGATGCCATTGGCGAGTGCTGCCTGGGCCACCGTGGGACTGTGCTGGGTCGGGATGGGCGTCTGGACCAGCCCACCGATGATCGCCGGGCTGGCCGCGATCGGCGGCGTGGCGGTCGTGTGGGGGATTTCGGCGATCTCGGCCGTGATCACGCGGTCATCGGCCGGTGCTGACCGTCGGGCGCTGTTGTCGGGGCAGGCGGTGGTCGTGAACGCGAGCAGTTCGGCCGGCCTGCTCATGGGCGGGCCGATCATCGCGGCAGTCGGCGCGGAGAACACGCTGGTCGGTGCCGGCCTGCTGACGACGTTGATCGCGGGGTTGGTGGGTTACAGCGTAAGAATGCCGAAGCCGGGGCGGTCGGGGAGGGTGAGCAGGCCGTCGGCGAGGGTGTAGCCGTTGTCGACGGTGCCCAGGGTGTCGCCGGGGACGCCTTCGATGAGGTCGATGTTGCCCAGACCGGCGGCCAGGTGGGCGGCGTACAGGGTCTTCAAGGGCAGACCCCAGGCGTGCGGGGAGGCCTTCATCGGCAGGCCGGGCATGGTTCGGCGCCAGGCGGTGAGGCCGTGGCCGATGACGTCCATCAGGGCGACGTCGATCAGGCCGGCCGCGCCGAAGCGGACGATCCGGTCGACGTCCGGCTCGAACTCGCCGTCCGCGATCCGGGCCGGTACGGCGGGATGGTCGCGGAGGAACTCGAGGTCTTCCCAGCGTTCCGCGAACGGCTCTTCGAGCCAGTAGAGGTTGCAGTCGGCAACGGCTTCGAGGTAGCTGACCAGGGTGTTGATCGAGTAGCCGTCGTTCGCGTCGACCAGGATCTCGGCGTCGGGGTACAGCGAGCGGGCGAGCCGGGTGACCTCGATGTCGCGCTGCAAGCCTTCCGAAGGTGGCATCCAGCGGTAGCCGCGGCCGATCTTCAGCTTGAAGTCACGGAAGCCGGAAGCGTGATCCTGCGCCAGATTCTGAGCGATCACCGGCAGCCCGTCGTCCAGATCGTCGAAGTAGATCCCGCCGCTGTAGCAGCGCACCTGCGGCGATCCTGCGGCGCCGAGCATCACGTGCACCGGTACGTCGAGGATCCGCGCCGCGAGGTCGTGCAGCGGATAGTCGAGGAACAACGCAGCCGAGTCAGTGACCCCGATAGCGGGGTCGATCAGCTCAAAAAGGTTGCGCCCGATCAGCGTGCCCGGGTCGCCGGGGCCGAGCGGCAGTCCCCAACCGGTCGCGCCGCGCGACGTCGTGACCATGTACGCCGTCTCGGTCGGACCGGTCCCGTGGTGACCGCGGAACGCGTTCCGGCCGACCGGCCGCGGGTACCGCGCGCCGATCTCGACCGGGCTGATCGAGCTGATCACGTGCTGGGAGAGCGTCATCGGAAGACCTCCGGATGCCAGGTTATTGGGATGTCGGGCGCCCTGTGGCGATGTCACACTGCGGAGCATGTCCGAGATCGTCATCACCACACTTGCCGAGCGCCCCGATGTCGCCGAATACCTGGGCAACAACTGGAAGGTATGGCCGAGGTTCATGCTGGAAGACCTGGTCGCCGCCGCGTTGATCGGCCAGGTGACGCAGAATTTCGCGGACCAGTGCCTGGTCGCGACGCAGGACGGTGAACTGGTCGCGCACGCCCGCAGCATCCCGTTCGCCTTCGGCAGCGACGACCGGACCGAACTGCCGTCGCGTGGGTGGGACCAGGTCTTGCAGTGGGGGATCGAGGACCACCGCCGAGGCCGCGAGGCCAACGTGTCGAGTGCGCTCGAGATCATGATCAAGCCGACCCACCTCGGTGGCGGACTGTCGTACAAGATGCTCGGGGCGATGCGCGACGCGGTGAAGGCCAAGGGGCACACGGCGCTCTATGCGCCGGTTCGCCCGAACGGCAAGACCGACGCCCACCTCCCGATGAGCCAGTACGCCGCGATGACGCGCGACGACGGTTTGCCCGTCGATCCGTGGTTGCGCGTCCACGTTCGTGCCGGCGGGACGATCATCAAGGTGGCGCCGACCTCGATGGTTGTCGCTGCGTCGCTCGCCGAGTGGCGGGAGTGGACCGGCCTGCCGTTCGACAGCACCGGCGACGTCGTCGTACCGGGCGCGCTGGTGCCGGTCGTGGCTGACGTGGACCACGACCGGGCGATCTACGTCGAGCCGAACGTCTGGGTCCGTCACGACGTCTGAATACCCCAACTAGTCGGGGTAGTTCCCGGACACGCGCCCGGAGACGATCGGGCCATGAGTACAGCAGAGAGCAACAAAGGCGTCGTGAAGGACTTCATCGACGGCCTGTTCAGCCAAGGAGATCTCGGCGCCGTGGACACGTACCTGGCCGAGGACTTCGTCAACAACGACCCGCCGTTCGGGGTCACCCCGGACCGTGAAGGGATGCGAGCCGCCGGCGGAATGATGCGGGCGGCGTTCCCGGACTGGCACAGCGACCTGCACGCGTTGATTGCCGAGGGCGACCTCGTGGTCGAGCGATTCACAGCGTCCGGTACGCACCGCGGCGAGGTGATGGGCGTCGCCCCGACCGGAGCGGTGGTCAGTCTGCCCGGGATCAACATCTGGCGGCTCCGCGACGGCCGAATCGTCGAGCGCTGGGGCCGGCTCGACGAACTCGGTTTCACCCGCCAGCTGGGCGCCGTACCGGCGTAGCATCACAGCCATGGGGGCGGCGGATCGCCTGGAGGTACTGATCCAGCGCTGTTACGCAGGGCTGGACGCCGATGAGCTGCGCGCCGAGGCCCTGACGAGGCTCCGCGGTCTGCTGACGATCGACGCGGCGTTCTTCGCGACCCTCGACCCGGCGACCGTGCTGTTCACGTCGGTGACCGTCGACGAGCCGCTCGGGACGGTGACCGAGCAGTTCCTCGCGAACGAATTCGGCCAGGCCGACGTCAACAAGTTCGCCATGCTCGCCGCTGCGCCGGACGCGGTGAGCTCGCTCGGAGTCGCGACGAAGGGCGACTGGGCGAGCAGCGCCCGGTACGTCGACGTGATGCGCCCGCTCGGTCTCGGCGACGAACTCCGTGCGGTCCTCCGGTCGGGTGGGCGCGCGTGGGGCGCGCTCTGCCTGCATCGGGAGAATGCCGAGGCGGGCTTCTCGCCGCACGAGATCCAGCTGGTACGGCGGCTTGCGCCTCATCTGGCGGAGGGGCTGCGGCGTGGTCTGCGCGTCGGCGCGGTTGACCAGGCCGACGTCGGGCCGGGAGTCGTCGTCCTGGATGCGGAGCTCCAGGTGGAGTCGATCAGTGCCGAGGCCGAGCACTGGATGCGAGAGCTCGATCCGGAGCGTCACGCCGAGCTACCGGTTCCGGTCCGGGCGGTTGCCGCGCAGCTGATGCGGACCTCGGCAGCGCCGGTGCTGAAGGTGCGAACGAAGTCGGGCCGCTGGCTCGCCATTCACGCGTCGGTGCTCCGAGGTCCTGAGGGTGATGGCGGGTGGCGGACGGCCGTGGTGCTCGAGGCGGTGCTGCCGACGCAGCTGGGTTCCTTGATGCTCGACCTGTACGGGTTGACGCCGGCTCAGCAGCGGGTGACGGAGTTGGTGCTGCAGGGGCTGTCGACGCGGCAGATCGTGGAGCGGTTGTGCCTGTCGCCGCACACCGTGCAGGAGCATGTCCGGGCGGCGTACGACAAAGTCGGCGTGGGTAGTCGCCGAGAGTTGGTGACGGCGTTGCTCCGCGGGTCCCCTTAGAACGTGCGCAGCACCTTGATGACGCGGCGGCGGAGCCACACTCTGCGAGTGCCGTCCGGGTAACGGCGGAGGCGGGCCAGTTCCCAGCCGCCGTACTCGGCGTGCTCGGTGAGCAACCGGCGGACCGCCCCCCGCGTCTCGGTCCTGGACACCTCGAACTGCTGCAATTCATATTCAGCCATTCAGCCTCCTACTTCACGACACGTCCTCCAGCGCCGCCACGATGGCCGGCGGCAGCGTCAGCTCCTCCACACCCAGCACCGACTTCAGCTGCATCGCCGTCCGGGCGCCGACGATGGCTGCCGACACGCCGGGCCGGTCCCGCACCCAGGTGAGCGCGACCTCGAGCGGACTCCAGCCGAGTCCGTCCGCGGCGCGTGCCACCGCTTCAACGATGCCCGAACCGCGGCCGTCCAGGTAGGGGTCGACGAATCTGGACAAATGCTGAGACGCCGCCCGGGAGTCCGCGGGGATGCCCGTGCGGTACTTCCCAGTCAACACACCCCGGCCAAGCGGCGACCACGCCAGCAGGCCGATACCGAGCCCGCCGGCCGCCCGGATCGCGTCTGCCTCGGCGTCGCGGGCGAGGAGTGAGTACTCCACCTGGTTCGACACCGGTACGGCGCGCCCGGGCCAGGCCTGCTGCCAGGTGACTGCTCGCGCGGACTTCCACCCGGCGTAGTTCGAGACGCCGACATACCGCACCTTGCCGGAGTTGACCGCGTAGTCGAGCGCGGACAGGGTCTCCTCGAGCGGTACGTCGTCGGACCAGGTGTGCAGCTGCCACAGGTCGATGTAGTCGACGTTCAGCCGACGCAACGAGGCGTCCAGGTCACGCAGCAGCGAACCGCGTGAGGTATCGGTGATCCGCTCGCCGCGGCGGACACTGAAACCGGCTTTTGTGGCGATCACCACATCGTCGCGCTCGACCACGTCGCCGAGCAGTGTGCCGATCAGTCGCTCGCTGTCACCGTCGCCGTACGCCGCGGCGGTGTCGATCAGGGTGCCACCGGCGGCCACGAAGGCGGCGAGCTGCTCGCGCGCCTCGTGCTCGTCGGTGTCACGGCCCCAGGACATGGTGCCCAGGCCGAGCCGACTCACCGCCAGTCCACTGTGACCGAGATAGCGCTGCTGCATAACCTGAGCCTATTGCGGCCTACCGACAACGGCTGGATAGGCTCGCCAGTCATGCGACTCGGACTGAACATCGGCTTCGTCTTCGGCGAAGAGCATCTCGACCATCTGAAGCTCGTCAAAGAGGCGGAATCACTCGGTTTCTCGGTCACCTGGGCCGCGGAGGCGTACGGCTCGGACGCGGCCACGCTGCTGACCTGGATCGCCGCCCAGACGACGACGATCGACGTCGGCGCGGCGGTCTTCCAGATCCCGGCCCGTACGCCGGCGATGACCGCGATGACCGCGGCCACCCTGGACCGGCTGTCCGGCGGCCGGTTCCGGCTCGGTCTCGGCGTGTCCGGGCCGCAGGTGTCCGAGGGGTGGCACGGAGTCCGGTTCGACAAGCCGCTGGCCCGCACCCGCGAGTACGTTGCCATCGTCAACGCCGCGATGCGGCGCGAGACGGTGGAGTTCCACGGTGAGCACTTCACGCTGCCGCTGCCCGACGGACCGGGTAAGGCGCTGAAGCTGTCCAGCCGCCCGCTCCGCGACCACGTGCCGGTCTACCTGGCCGCGGTCGGCCCGAAGAACCTCGAGCTGGCCGGCGAGATCGCCGACGGCTGGCTCGGGATCCTCAACGACCCCGCCTATCTGGGAGAGCAGTTGAAACACATCGCGACGGGTCGGCAAACCCGTCAGCTGGGGCTAGACGGTTTCGATGTCGTGGCTTCGGTTCCGCTGATGACCGGTGACGATCTGGACGCTGCCGCGGACCCGATTCGTGGGTACGCCGCCTTGTACATCGGTGGCATGGGCAGTCGCGAGAAGAACTTCTACAACGCCCTCGCGGTTCGGATGGGCTATGCCGACGAGGCCAAGCAGATCCAGGACCTGTACCTGGCCAAGCAGCACCGGGACGCGATGGCCGCCGTACCGCAGGGTTTCATCGACGGGATCTCGCTGCTCGGCGGCAAGGAGCGGATGGCCGAGAAACTGACCGCCTACGCCGAGGCCGGTACGACGACGGTCGCGGTGACGCCGTTCGCGCCGACCGTGGATCAGCGGATCGCCGATCTCCGCCTGCTCGCCGAGGCGCTCGAACTCTCCGGGGTCGGTGCCTGAGTTGACGATCTGGGACTCGATCATCCTCGGCATCGTCGAGGGGCTCACCGAATT
The DNA here is from genome assembly GCF_042674205.1 of Kribbella sp. NPDC056951. Lineage (NCBI taxonomy): Bacteria > Bacillati > Actinomycetota > Actinomycetes > Propionibacteriales > Kribbellaceae > Kribbella > Kribbella sp. NPDC056951. The sequence continues at coordinate 701,269 of NZ_JBHUQZ010000002.1, read as the reverse complement.
CCTGCCGGTCTCCAGTACCGGCCACCTGACCATCGCGTCGAAGGCCCTCGGGCTGCCGATCGACGACGCGAGCGTGACCGCGTTCACCGCGGTGATCCAGTTCGGCGCGATCGCGGCCGTCGTGGTCTACATGTGGAAAGACATCTCCCGGTACGCCGTGGCGTGGTTCCGCGGGCTCACGAAGCCGGAGTACCGGGGTGAGTTCGACCACCGGATGGGCTGGTACGTGATCATCGGCTCGCTGCCGATCTGCATCGTCGGTTTTCTGGCCAGGGACATCATCTCGGGGCCGCTGCGCAGCATGTGGTGGGTCGCGGGCTCGCTGATCGGCTGGTCGTTCGTGATGGTCGCTGCGGAACGGCTCGGCTCGAAGAAGCGCCCGCTGGAGAAGATCACGCTGATCGACGCGATCGTGATGGGCCTGCTGCAGTGTCTGGCGCTGATCCCGGGGGTTTCGCGCTCCGGCGCGACCATCTCGGCCGGTCTGTTCCGCGGCCTCGACCGGGTCGCGTCGACCCGGGTCGCCTTCCTGCTCGGCATCCCGGCCCTGGTCGGTGCCGCGGTCTTCGAGTTGCCGCACGCGATGGGTGGCCACGTCGGCGCCGTACCGCTGTTGGTCGGCACTGTGGTCAGCTTCATCGTCGCCTACGCGTCAGTGGCCTGGCTGATCCGGTTCGTGGCCAAGCACACGACCGAGGTCTTCGCGTTCTACCGGGTGCTGGTCGGCATCGTCATCCTGATCCTGCTCGCCACCAGCACGATCACTGCGACCTAGAGCCAGCCGACCTTGCGGAACAGGCCGTACATCGTGCTGCAGACTCCGCCCATCACCAGCAGTACGGCGTAGTACCCGAAGTGCCAGCGCAGTTCGGGCATGTTGTCGAAGTTCATGCCGTAGATGCCGGCCAGCATGGTCGGCACTGCGGCGATCATGACCCAGGCCGAGATCTTGCGCATGTCGTCGTTCTGCTGGACCGAGACGCGGGCGAGGTGGGCGTTCAGCGCCGAGCTGAGCAGGGTGTCGAGGGCGTCGGTCTGCTCCGACACTCGGCTGACGTGGTCGGCCACGTCACGGAAGAAGGCCGCCGCGTTCTGGCTGATGCCGGGAGCGCCATGCGCGAAGGCTTCCATCGGTTCGCGCAGCGGGACAATCGCCCTGCGCATCTCCAGGACCTCGCGCTTGAGCTTGTAGATCCGCTCGGCGTCGCTGGTCCGCTCCGGCGAGAAGACCGAGGACTCGACCTCGTCGATGTCGATCTCGACCTGCTCGGCGACCTCCTCGTAGCCGTCCACGACCGAGTCGCAGACCGCCCACAACACCGCTCCGGGACCGTGACCGAGCATCGAGGCCCGGTCCTCGAGCGCCTGCCGGGTCGTGGCCAGCTCGGCGCCGTCTCCGTGCCGCACGGTCACGACGTACCGGGGTCCCACGAAGACGCTGACCTGGCCGGTCTCCACCTGATCGCCCTCGTCGACGTACCAGAGGGTGCGCAGTACGACGACCAGCGCGTCGCCGTACCGCTCGACCTTGGGGCGCTCATGGGCCTTCAGGGCGTCCTCGACGGCGAGCTCGTGCAGGTCGAAGAGGGCCTGGACGCGGCGCATCTCGGCATCGGACGGATCGTGCAGGCCGACCCAGCCGAAGGTGCCGGTGTCCTGGTCGATGGTCCGGGCAACGGTCTCGGGTTCCTTCGGCAGATCGAGCCGCTCGCCCCCGGCGTACACCCCGCAATCGACGATCACCGGTCCATCATGGCACTGCAACTTGCCAGGACCGGATACCGTGCAGGCTATGCCCACGGTGATTCTGGTCCGGCACGGCCGCAGCAGCTCGAACACATCCGGCACGCTGGCCGGGCGGACGCCGGGTGTGAAGCTCGACGAGACCGGGGTTCAGCAGGCCGAGGCCGTCGCCCAGCGGCTCGCCGGGCTGCCACTGGCCGCGATCATCACCTCACCGTTGGAGCGCTGCCGGCAGACCGCGAGCGCGATCGCCAAACACCACCCCGGGCTGCGGCCGGCGACCGACCGCCGGCTGACCGAGTGCGGGTACGGCGATTGGACCGGCGAGAAGATCTCGACCCTGGCCAAGGACCCGCTGTGGGCGGTCGTGCAGGCGCATCCGTCGGCCGTGACCTTCCCGAACGGCGAATCGATGCGGGCCATGCAGCAGCGCGGGGTGGACGCGATCCGCGCGCACAACGCGGCACTGCCTGATGACGCGATCTGGGTGGCGGTCTCGCACGGTGACGTGATCAAGGCGATCGTTGCCGATGCGCTCGGTCAGCACCTGGACACGTTCCAGCGGATCGTCGTCGATACCGCCTCCACCACGATCATCACCTACACCGCGACCCGCCCGTTCCTGGTCCGCCTGAACGACACCGGCAGCGAGCTGGCGTCGCTGATTCCGAAGCCGCCGGCGAAGGGGAAAGCGACCAAAAAGCAGTCCTCGGACGCCGTCGTAGGTGGACGGTAATAGGGTCTTAGTCATGGCGCGCGTTGTTCACTCCTACGACGATCCTGAGCGGTTCGTCGCCGGCACCGTGGGGGAACCCGGTGCGAGAACCTTCTTCCTGCAGGCCAGGGCCGGTGTCCGGCTGACCTCGGTGGCTTGTGAGAAGGAACAGGTGATGGCGCTCGCGGAGCGGCTGGACGTGATGCTGGACGAGGTCGCGCGGCGGTTCGAGCGGGAGCCGCTGGCACCGACCGGGCCGGACGACACCGATCCGCTGGAGCAGCCGATCGAGGAGGAGTTCCGGGCCGGCACCATGACGCTGGCCTGGGAGGCCGACGCCGAGCGGGTGGTGATCGAGGTGTTCGCGGTGGTCACCAGCGAGCAGGCCGAGCTCGAGGAGGAGGACCCGGTCGCGGCCGCGCTCGAGTCCGAGGACGGCGAGGTGTTCGTGGTCCGGCTCAGCGAGCAGCAGGCCCGGGCGTTCGCCCGGCGCGCGGTGGCGCTGGTCGCCTCCGGCCGCCCGAGCTGCCCGTTCTGCGGCCGCCCGATCGACCCCGAGGGCCACATCTGCCCGCGGGCCAACGGCTACCGCAGGCACCTACCCGAATGACCGATCTCGACCTCCTCGCTCGCGGGGAGCTTTCTCTGCATGGTCGGCTGATGGCGGCCTCGAACGGGACTTATCAGGGTTCGGTGAGTCTCGGTTCCGCGAGTGCGACGGTTGTCTACAAGCCGGTGCAGGGCGAACGGCCGTTGTGGGATTTCCCCGACGGCACGCTGGCTGAGCGCGAGTACGCGGCGTACGTCGTCTCTGAGGAGCTCGGCTGGTCGATCGTGCCGCCGACGTTGTTACGTGATGGGCCACTCGGTGAGGGCATGGTCCAGTTGTGGATTGACGAGGTCGAGGTGGGCGCGGGCGAGACCGAACTGGTCGACATCGTGCCGCAAGGACGAGTGCCGTCCGGATGGGTCGGCGTACTGGATGCGCTGGATGGGCGGCACAACCCGGTGACGCTGGTGCACGCGGACACTGAGGCGTTGCGGCGGATGGCCGTGTTCGATGCCCTGGTCAACAATGCCGACCGCAAGGGCGGGCACGTGCTGAACCCGGGCGACGGCCGCGTGTTCGGCGTCGACCACGGGGTGACCTTCAACGCCGACGACAAGCTCCGGACCGTGTTGTGGGGTTGGGCCGGTGACCCGATCGCGCCGGACCTCCTCGACGACGTACGGCGATTGGCCGACGGACTGGCCGGTGCTTTCGGGCAGGAGCTCGGCCAGTTGATCACCGGCGTCGAGCTGACCGCGACGCGGGAGCGCTGCGCGACCCTGCTGAAATCTGGTTCCTACCCCTACCCGAGCGAGGACTGGCCGGCCATTCCCTGGCCGGCCTTCTGAGCCTCGCTTGGGCTCATGCCACGCTCGCGTTTGAAGGCGGCGCTGAAGCTGAACGCGTCGCCGTACCCGACCCGCCGGGCGACGGCGGCGACGGTGGCACCGGGTTCGGTGAGCAGGTCGGTCGCGAGCGTCATCCGGAGTTCGGTCAGGTAGGTGAGCGGGGCCTGGCCGGTCAGGTGGGTGAAACGCCGTACGAGCGTGGTCCGGGAGACCGCGGCCACCTCGGCGAGCCCGGCCAGCGTCCAGCCGGCGGCGGGGGAGCCGTGCATGGCCTGCAGGACCGGACCGGCCACCTCGTCGCCGAGCGCGCGGTACCAGGGCGGTGGGTTGGCCTCGAACCAGTCGCGCAGGCAACAGACCATCAGCCAGTCGAGCAGCCGGTCCAGGCCGACATGACGGCCGAGGGCGCCGGCCGCGATCCGCTCCTGCAGGTACTCACGCAGCGGCGTGCAGTCGTGATCCTCCGGTACGACGACCAGCGGCGGAAGCTCGGTGACCAGTCGGCGGGGGAGTTCCTGGCGAACGTGGTACGCCCCGGCCATCAGCACGGTGCCATGGTCGATCGGCCCGGGGGAGTCGACCCGGCCGTCGCAGCGGACGTCGATGATCGGTCCGGATCGGGTCGGGTCGTCGGTGAAGAGGAACGGCTCCGGGCCGCGGATGATCGCGGTGTCACCGGGCACGATCCGCACGGGTTCGGTGCCTTCGGCAACAATCCAGCCGGTGCCGAGGAGCGGTGCGCAGAACGTCAGCGCCGCGCCGTCGACGAAACGCAGCGCGTACGGCGGCGCGAGCACCGGCGTACCGAGAACGGCGCCTTCGGCTCGCAGGCCGCGTAACAGGTCGTCGAGGGGATCCACGGGGACCAGCCTAGGTGGGCCGTCCGCATATGAGCCTGGTCCGATCGCCCATTCGGTCGGGGGAGGTCCGCGGATTGACTGTGGGTATGACGATTTTGGTGTTGGGTGCGACAGGTAAGAGTGGTCGGCGAGTGGTCGCGCGGCTGCGTGCGGATGGTGTTGAGGTGCGGGCGGCGTCGAGGTCGGGCGAGACCCGGTTCGACTGGACGGATCGCGGTACGTGGGCGGCCGCCGTACAGGGTGTGGAGGCGGTGTACCTCGTGGCGCCGGAGGATCCGGAGCCGATCGAGGGGTTTGTGGAGCAGGCGGTGGCGGCCGGCGTACGGCGGTTTGTCGCACTGTCGGGGCGGTCGATGGACAAGGTCGTCGGGCGGTTCGCGCCGGGGATGGCCGAGGGGGAGCGGGTCGTTCAGGCCTCCGGGGTCGGGTGGACGATTCTGCGGGCCAACAACTTCGCGCAGAACTTCTCTGAGGACGTGTGGTCCGAGCCGGTGGAGGCGGGGGTGTTGGCGTTGCCGGCTGGTGAGGTGCGGGAGCCGTTCGTCGACCTGGAGGACGTGGCGGAGGTTGCGGCCAAGGTGCTGACGTCGGCCGGTCACGAGGGCCGGGCTTATGACCTGTCGGGGCCGGAGGCGATCACGTTCGGCGAGGCGGTGGCGGCGATCGCGAAGGTGTCGGGGCGTCCGGTCTCGTATGTCGCGGTGACGCCGGCCGAGTATCGCGCATCGTTGGTTGGGATCGGGTGGCCGAATGAGGTCGCTGACGAGCTGAACGAATTGTTCGCGATCATGCGCGAGGGGTATCTGACCGCGCCGAGCGACGACATCGCCGAGCTGCTCGGTCGGCCGGCGGGGAGCTTCACGGCGTACGTCGAGCGGACCTGGGCAGGGTAACCGACCGCGCGGCGGCACGCGGCCGCGCCCGGGGAATGGAACCGTGTCGCGTCAATGAATTCGTGCCTGACATAAGCTCCAGACCATGCAGGCGTGGACTCATCCAGACATCCCGGTCGTCCCGGGCCCGGCCCGGCGGCTGCGCCTCCACGACACCGCCTCCGGCGGACCGGTCGAGGTGGCGCCGGTCGACGGCTCGACCGCCCGGATGTACGTGTGCGGCATCACGCCGTACGACGCGACCCACATGGGGCACGCGGCGACGTACGTCACGTTCGACCTGGTGAACCGCTTGTGGCGGGACGCGGGGTACGAGGTGCTGTACACGCAGAACATCACCGATGTGGACGACCCGCTGCTGGAGCGCGCCGCCGCGACCGGTGTCGACTGGACCGAGCTGGCGCACAAGGAGATCCAGCTCTTCCGCGACGACATGACCGCGCTGCGGGTGATCCCGCCGCAGCATTACATCGGTGTCGTCGAGTCGATCGACCTGGTGGCGTCTGCTGTCGAGGAGCTACAGGAGTCCGGGGCGGTCTATTCGGTCGACGGGGACCTGTACTTCGCGGTGAAGGCCGACCCGGCGTTCGGGGGCGTCTCCAACTACGACCGGTCGACGATGCTCGCCCTGTTCGCCGAGCGCGGGGGAGACCCGGACCGCCCTGGTAAGCAGGACCCGCTCGACAGCCTCCTGTGGCGCCACGAGCGGCCGGACGAGCCGGCGTGGGACTCGCCGGTTGGGCGCGGTCGGCCGGGCTGGCACGTGGAGTGTTCGGCGATCGCGTTGAAGCACCTCGGGATGTCGTTCGACGTCCAGGGCGGGGGATCGGACCTGATCTTCCCGCACCACGAGATGTCCGCCAGCGGCGCCCAGGTGGCGACCGGCCGGCACCCCTTCGCTCGTGCCTACGTGCACCAGGCGATGGTCGGGCTGGACGGCGAGAAGATGTCCAAGTCCAAGGGCAACCTCGTGCTCGTGTCCAAGGAACGGCTGAGCGGTACCGACCCGATGGCGATCCGCCTCGCACTGCTGGCTCACCACTACCGGACCGACTGGTTCTGGACGGCCGAGGGTTTGACGGAAGCGCAGTCCCGCCTGGACGTGTGGCGAGGCGCGCTCAGCCGCGGTTCCGGCCCCGACGGCCCTGCCACGGTTGACGCCGTACGGGCTACTCTCACCAACGACCTGGACACGGTCGCGGCCCTGTCCGCCGTCGACACCTGGTCCGAAACCAACGGCGACGACCCGACCGCTCCCGCTTTGGTAGCCCAGGCGATCGACTCGTTGCTGGGCATCAAGCTCTAGGTGCGGGGGTGCGCACCCTGTGGGGGGGCTTGAACAAGTTATGCCTTGTTCAAGGCCCCCATTTCCTGTTCACGCCCGCAACAACTGCCCGCAGGTCAGCCGGTGACTGGGATGTGGGTTTTGATGGGGGTGGGGGTTGGGGCGTTGGGCGGGCCCTCGACCGGGGGGTGCGGGGTCGGCTTGGGGGTTGGCTTGGGCTTCACGGTGGCCGGTTTGGCGCAGGTGGCTGAGGCCAGGCGGATGATTTGGGCGCCGTTGCCTAGGTTGATCTTGAGGCCGGTGATGGTGAAGGAGCCGTCGGCGTTCTTGGTCTGCTCGTTCACCGTGATGGCGATCAACGGGTTGGCCGGGGTGCTGAAGGTCTCGGTGGTGCTGGGGATCTTGATGGTTTGGCCCAGCAGGGTGAGGGCGCCGACGTCGATACCGCCCTTGGCGCCGGAGCACCAGACGTTGACGGCGTCGATGCCGACCAGGGAGCTCGGTGGGGTGAGCAGGAGCTTGCAGAGGTCGGGGAGGTTCTTGACCGGCAGGTCCTTGGTGCTCAACGAAGGCAGCGGGATCGGCAGGCCCAGGTCCGGCAGCTTGATGTCGGGGAGCGGGAGGTCGTCGGCGCCGGTCGGAGGGAGGGCGTCGCACTGCTTCTTCAGGTCCGGCGGGATCGGGATCTGGCCGAGGATGTCGGCGCCGACCGAGATGTCGATGAGTTCGACGGAGGCCGAGTTGTTGCCGGCGTTGACGGTGCCGGCGCGGACCGCGAGCAGTGGGTTGTCGGGGAGTTCGAGGGCCGAGGACTTCTTCGGCTTGCCGTCGAGGGATTCGACGTACGGCGTCTTGTCGACGGGCACCTGGCCTTCGGCGCTGACGGCGTAGGCCGACGAGGGCCGGGTGGCCGCGCTCCCCACCGGCGTACTGGCGACCAGGCTGAACGCCACGACTCCGGCCACGGCGGCTGCCGTGACGACGGTCGGTACGAGCTGTCGGCGCATCTCCGGTCTCCTCACGTACGTCACTTGTTGTCGATCTGAACGAGAGTCCCGAGCGGGACCCGCTGAAGTTTCGCCAAGGCGGTCTTAGGCACCCGGACGCATCCGGCGCTGATCGCGGCTCCGAACACGTCGGCGCGCGGCCAGCCGTGGATCGCGACCGTACCAGGTCCGCCACCGAACGTGTCGAGAGTGGGACTGTGTGCACCCAACGGCAGCACGATCGGCGACGCGGAGCGCTTGTGGTCGACGATCGAGCCGAGCAGAAAGGTGCGTCCGGCCGGGGTCGGGGTCTTGCGCGCGCCGACACCGGCCTTCCATGCACCCAATCGCTTGCCCTTCTCGAACAACTCGATCGTCCGCGACGCCGTGTGCACCCGGATCAGGTACGACGAGGAGGCGCGGTCCAGATCGTCGTCGCGCATCCAGCCGGTCGAGCGGTTCGGCTTCGAGGGCAGCAGCACGCGGACCCAGCCGTCGGTCTGCTCGACCACTGGTAGCCAGGTCGGCCCGAACTGCTTCGGCCCGATCTTGGCGAACGGTTCGCTGTCCGGGGCGGAATACAGGGCGGACTCGGATCGCGGGTGGACGACGACCCCGTCGGTCGCTGCATAGGGCTCGGGATCGAGGGGTGCGGTCGCGAGAGTGGTCGCCGTACTGGATGCGGCGAGGGCGGTGAGGTCGACCGGCGGGGGCTCGTCATCGTCGTTGCCGAGGATGCCGATGACGGCGACGACTCCGAGCAGCAGGAGTACCGCGAGGGCAGGCATGGAGCTGCTACCGAGCTCATCCCGCGACCTGCGCATCCCCAGCTCCCCGTGACCGGCCTACTGTCCGACGACGACAATAGGCCGATCCGGAGCGTTACGCCACGGTAGGTGACCCGTGAGTAGTAAACGTTATGGCGTATCCGGGTGGTTCTTGTTCCGCCGGCGCAGGTACCGCTCGAACTCCGCGGCGATTGCGTCACCCGAGGCCTCGGGCAGGTCGGCGGTGTCGCGCTGCTCCTCCAGGGAGTGCACGTACTCCGCGACCTCGGGGTCCTCTTCGCTCAGCTCGTCCGCGCCGCGCTGCCAGGCGCGGGCCATCTCGGGCAGCTCGCCCTCGGGGATCTGCAGGTCGAGCAGGGCCTCGATCTTGCTCAGCAGCGCCAGGGACGCCTTCGGGCAGGGGGAACCCGCGATGTAGTGCGGGATCGCGCCCCAGATCGACACAGCCGGTACGCCGAGTGCGGCGCAGAGGTCCGCGAAGACGCCGGTGATGCCGGTCGGGCCCTCGTACGTCGACGGTTCCAGGCTCCACGAGGCGCTCAGCTCGGCGTCCGAGGAGGTTGCCGAGACGGGGATCGGCCGGGTGTGCGGGGAGTCGGCGAGCAGGGCGCCCAGTACGACGACGATCTGGGCGTTGGACTCGTCGACGACCTCGAGCAGTTCCTGGGCGAAGCCGCGCCAGCGCATGTTCGGCTCGATGCCACGGATCAGCAGTACGTCGCGGTCGGTGTCGGCCGGCTGGGCCACGTAGACCCGGGTCGTCGGCCAGGTCAGCTGCCGGTCGCCGTTCTCGTCGAAGCCGACCTCGGGCCGGTTCACCTGGAAGTCGTAGTACTCCTCCGGGTCGATCTCGGTGACGAGCTCGGCGTTCCACTCCTCGATCAGGTGGTCGACCGCTCCGGTGGCCGCTTCGGCGGCGTCGTTCCAGCCCGCGAACGCCGCGATCACGACCGGGTCCCTCAGGTTCGCGAGATCAACCACTCGCAGGCCCCCTGTCGTCTGTTAGCCATCCGGCAGGGTTGCCGGAATCCGGACTGCCAGCCTACGTCGTCCGATCACGCCACGCGCGACGTTTCAGCAGTGGCGGACCGTGTCGGAGGGACCCGCCCCCCGCGTCGCCCGGTGCGCACGGGAAAATGGTTTCAACACAGGACAAAGTGGAGGGGGAGCCGTGCTGCAGGCCGTGCTCTGGGACATGGACGGAACGCTGGTCGACTCGGAGAAGGTCTGGGCGGAGGTGCAGCTCCGGGTGCTGCCCGAGCTGGGCGGGACCTGGACCGACGAGGACAGTCTTGGGTTGATCGGCAGCGATTTGCGCGACGCCGTCCAGGTCTGGCTGAAGGCGCTGCCCGCCGGTGTGATCACCGGTGAGGAGCTGGCCGAGCGGATCTTCGGCGAGGTGATCGTGTCGCTGCGCCGGGAGGTCGAGTTCCAGCCCGGGGCGCTCGAACTGCTCCAGGCTCTGCGCAAGGCCGACGTACCGTGCGCGCTGGTCTCCGCGTCGTACCGGGTGATGATCGACGCGGTCCTCAGCCACCTGCCGGATGATCCGTTCGACGTGATCATCGCCGGTGACGAGGTGACGAACGGCAAGCCGCATCCGGAGCCCTACCTGACCGCGGCGGCCAAACTCGGGGTCGATCCGACGCAGTGTGTGGTGATCGAGGACTCGATGACTGGCACCGAGTCCGGTACGGCGGCCGGCGCGTATGTCGTCTCCGTACCGCACTGGGTGCCGATCCCGGAGGCGCCGCGCCGTCTGGTCGTGAACTCATTGGAAGTCGTGACTCCGGAGTCACTGCGGCAGTTGCTCTCCTGAGGCGCTACCGTCACTTGGTGCCCTCGGGGGCGTTACTGGGGTAGTTGGGCTGGGGAAGGTGACATGTTGAGCGAGTTGTGGCGGCGGTTGGTGGTGACCGCTGCGGTCGGTGGGCTGGGCGTCGGCCTGGTTGCGTGCGGTGAGCCGGACGACAACGCGCCGCACACCGGCACGACCAGTCCGAAGGCGATGGTCCTGCGGCTGGCGACCACCGACACGATCAGCTCGCTCGATCCGGCCGGTCCGTACGACATCGGTTCGCGGACCGTGCAGGCGAATCTCTACCAGACCCTGCTGACGATCCTGCCGGGGAAGCCGACGCCGGTACCGGATGCGGCGGATTGCCAGTTCGATTCGCCGACGACGTACACGTGCAGTTTGAAGGAAGGCCTGACCTTCCCGAACGGGCATCCGCTGACCTCGTCGGACGTGCGGTTCAGTTTCGACCGGATGCTGACGCTGAAGACTCCGGGTGGGCCGGCGCCGCTGTTCGCGTCGGTGAACTCCGTGAGTACGCCGGATGAGCTGACCGCGGTCTTCAATCTGAAGGCTCCGGATGCGCGGCTGCCTTATCTGCTGACCACGACGGGCGCGTCGATCGTGGATGAGGAGTCGTACCCGACCAAGAAGCTCCTCGACGCGACCGCGGTCGGCAGCGGCCCGTATCAGTTGACGGCGTACCGGCCGGGGGAGTCGGTCACGCTGGCGCGATTCGCGGCGTACAAGGGGTCTCGCGCTGCGCAGAACGACGGGGTGCAGCTCAGCCTGGTCAAGGACGCGGTTGCGTTGAACCAGGCGATCACGAACGGCAAGACGGATGTGGCGTACCGCGGGTTCACGATCGGGCAGCTCGACAAGCTCCGTACGTCGAGTGCCGTGCAAGTGGTCGAGTCCGACGACGCCGTGATCCAGTTCGTCGCGTTCCAGCTCAAGTCGGTGACGTCGCGCAAGCTCGCCGTACGACGGGCTGTCGCGCAGCTGATCGACCGGCCGGCGCTGGTGAAGAAGGCGTACGCCGAACACGTGAGTCCGCTGTATTCAATGGTCCCGCCGAGCTTCGGTGGAGCGACTGATGCGTACCGGTCGGAGTACAAGCAGCCGAACAAGGCGGCCGCGGCGGCGATCCTGAAGGCGGCCGGGGTCAAGGGCGCGGTGCCGTTGACGCTCGGATGGACGCCGACCCGCTTTGGTCCGGGGTCGAAGGCCGAGGCGCTGGAGCTCAAACGGCAGCTGGACGCGTCGGGGTTGTTCCGGGTGACTCTGCGGAGCGCGGAGTGGCCGGCGTATCAGCAGTTGGTTCGCTCCGGGGTGTTCGATCTGTACCTCGCGGGGTGGATCCCGGAGTACCCGGATGCCGACAACTACCTGGCGCCGTTCGTCGGGGTCAGCGATCCGTTCCCGAACGGGTACCGCTCGGCGGCCGCGACAAAACTGCTGCAGCAGGAAAGAGCCGAGCAGAACGGCATCAAGCGCGCTGAGCTGCTCGAGCAGTTGCAGGGCGTGTTCGCCCGGGAGGTGCCGGTAGTCCCGACCTGGCAGGGGCGACTCAGCGTAGTCGCGGGCAAAGATGTGCAGAACGTTTCCGGAGCGCTCGATCCGCTCGCATTTTTGCACCTGTCCGGGCTTCGTAAATGACACAAAGATGCCATGACAGTAACGTTTCGCGAGGTAACCGCGACCCTCGGTAGGAGGGCGTGCTTTACTGCGGAAACGTCCACGATACGGGACGATTTCCTGGCGATCACGATCGGGCAACGCACCGCATTCGGCGTTTGACTCCAGACCGTAATGGCGGCAGGTTAAGGCGGCAGCCATACCGGATTTTGCTCCGGTTCAACCGAATGAGGCAGGGGAGTCGCATCGCGTGAGCGCACCACTCGAGGTCGAACCGGGGTCGACGGCGGCCCAGCCGGAGGCCGTCCTCGACGGAGTCAAGAAGATCGAGGGCCGTTCGCTCTGGCAGATCTCCTGGACGCGGCTGAAGCGCGACAAGATCGCGATCGCCGGTGGAGTCTTCGTCCTGCTGCTGATCTTCGTGGCGATCTTCGCGCCGCTGATCTGCAAGCTGATCGGCATCACCCCGAACGACTTCCATCAGGACCTGGTCGATCCGTCGCTGCAGACACCGATCGGCCGGCTCGGCGGCATCAGCTGGGACCACCCGCTCGGGATCGAGCCAGTCAACGGCCGCGACATCCTGGCCCGGATCCTGTACGGCGCCCGGATCTCGCTGCTGATCGCCTTCCTGGCGACTCTGCTGTCCGTGGTCATCGGTGTCGTGATGGGGGTCGTGGCCGGCTACTTCGGTGGCTGGGTCGACACCCTGATCAGCCGCTTGATGGACATCTTCCTGGCGTTCCCGCTGGTGCTGTTCGCGCTGGCGCTGGTCGGCGCCATTCCGGACTCGGTGCTCGGACTGACCGGCGACCCGCTGCGGGTGGCGCTGATCGTCTTCATCATCGGCTTCTTCAGCTGGCCCTACATCGGCCGCATCATCCGCGGCCAGACGCTGTCGCTGCGCGAGCGCGAGTTCGTGGACGCTGCCCGCAGTCTCGGCGCGCGGCGGCCCTACATCCTGTTCACCGAGCTGCTGCCCAACCTGATCGCGCCGATCCTGGTCTACTCGACGCTGCTGATCCCGACCAACGTCCTGTTCGAGGCTGGTCTGTCCTACCTGGGTGTCGGCGTTCGGCCGCCGACGGCGAGCTGGGGCGACATGCTGTCGATCGCCTCGAAGTGGTACCAGGTCGACCCGATGTACATGATCCCGCCGGGCCTGTCGATCTTCGTCACGGTGCTGGCCTTCAACCTGTTCGGCGACGGGTTGCGCGACGCGTTGGACCCGCGGTCGCGGTAGTACTTCTCTCCAAACCGGGAGCCGTGTGAAGGCACAGCTCTCACCACAAAAAGGGGTGCAACAAGAGATGAGTCGGAAGCGCATCACGACGGTGACCGCCGTCGCTGCGGCCGTCGCCTTGAGTCTGGCGGCTTGCGGGGGACCGAAGGCCAAGCCCGGAGGTGGCACCAGCGAAGGCGGCGCCACGCCGGAGGCCAACGCGGCCGTGGACAAGGTCTACAGCCCGAGTGACAAGAAGGGTGGCACGCTTCGGATGGGCATCACCGAGGCGTGGGACTCCACGGACCCCGGTGACACCTACTACGGTCTGTCCTGGAACCTGGTGCGGAACTACGTCCGCCCGCTGATGACCTTCAAGGCCACTCCGGGCGAGGACGGCGGGAAGCCGGTGCCGGACCTGGCCGAGGCTCCTGGTGTGCCGAGTGACGGCGCCAAGACCTGGACCTACAAGATCCGCAAGGGCATCAAGTTCGAGGACGGCACGCCGGTCACGTCGAAGGACGTCAAGTACGCCGTCGCGCGCTCGCTGGACAAGGCGACCCTGCCGAGCGGCCCGACGTACTTCAACGACTTCCTGCTGGACGTGCCCGAGGGCTTCAGCGTCTACAAGGACAAGGAACTGGCCGGGGTCGCGAAGGCGATCGAGACGCCGGACGACCAGACCATCGTCTTCCACCTGAAGAAGGCGTTCTCGAGCTTCGACTACTTCGCGCAGCTGCCGTCGACCGCTCCGGTCCCGCAGGCGAAGGACACCGGTGCGAAGTACAAGGAGCACCCGGTCGCGACCGGTCCGTACAAGTTCGGTTCGTACGACCCGAACAAGGGCTTCGACCTGGTCCGCAACGAGAACTACGACGCGTCCACCGACCCGGACTCGGGCCGCAAGGCGCTGCCGGACAAGTTCACCATCGCGTACAACGTCGAAGGTACCGACATCGACCAGCGGCTGATCGCCGGTGACCTCGACGTCGACCTCGCCGGTACCGGTGTGCAGCCGGAGACCCAGGCGAAGGTGCTGGCCGACCCGAAGCTGAAGGCACACACGGACAACGTGCCGGCCCCGCGCCTGAACTTCACGGTGCTGAACACCGAGGTCCCGCCGCTGGACAACGTCCACTGCCGCAAGGCGATCCTGTACGCCGCCGACCACGAGGGTTACCAGCGCGCCTACGGTGGCCCGATCGGTGGCGACATCGCGACGAACCTGATGCCGCCGTCGGTGCTCGGCTCGCAGAAGTTCGACGACTACGGTTTCGAGGCCGACAAGAACGGCAACGTCGAGAAGGCCAAGGACGAGCTGAAGCAGTGCAACCAGCCGAACGGCTTCGCGGTGAACATCGCGTTCCGTGGTGACCGCAACAAGGAGAAGGCAGTTGCCGAGACCCTGCAGCAGTCGCTGAAGAAGGCCGGCATCACGCTGACCACCAAGCCGTACCCGACCAGCGACTACACCAAGCTGTACGCCGGCAAGCCGGACTTCGCGAAGGCCAACAAGCTCGGCCTGATCGTCTACAGCTGGGGTGCGGACTGGAACGACGGCTTCGGCTTCCTGCAGCAGATCGTCGACAGCCGGACCATCCGGGCCACCGGTGGTAACACCAACCTGGGTATCCGGCTCCCAGAGGTCGACGCCCTGGTCGACAAGGCGATGTCCGAGACCGACGAGACCAAGCGCAACGGCTACTGGGTCGACGTCGACAAGAAGGTCATGGAGAACGCCGGCGCGCTGCCGGGTATCTGGGCCAAGGGCCTGCTGTACCGCCCGGACACCGTGGCCAACGTGTTCACGAACGCCGGTCAGAACATGTACGACTACGCGGCCATCGGCCTCAAGTAGTAGTCGTTGCCCTGACCAACCAACCGAAATCGCTCAGCAGAGGTAGGTGAAGGCTGACGGTGGCCGGTGATCAGCGATGATCGCCGGCCACCCCGCCGAGCACGGTGTTCGCATATCTGGTCCGCCGGGTGATCGGAGCAGTAATCCTGCTCTTCATCGTCACGGCCGTGACATTCGCGATCTTCTTCCTGGTTCCCAAGCTCGGCGGCGCGACCGCCGACGACCTGGCGTCCCGCTATGTCGGCAAGAGCGCGGGGGCGGCGCAGATCCACGAGACCGCGGTTCGGCTCGGCTTCACCGACCCGCTCTACGAGCAGTACGGCCGCTTCGTGAAGGGCCTGTTCGTCGGGCAGGACTACAACTACGGCCCGGCGACCGAGCACTGCCCGGCGCCGTGCTTCGGCTATTCGTTCCTGACCCAGCAGCCGGTGTGGCCGGACCTGGTCGCGCGAATACCGGTCACTGCCTCGCTGGCGGGTGGTGCGGCCTTCATCTGGCTGATCACCGGCGTCGGCACCGGCATCATCTCGGCCCTCAGACGTGGTTCGGTCCTGGACCGGTCGCTGATGTCGGTCGCGCTGGCCGGTGTCTCGCTGCCGATCTTCTTCACCGGTCTGCTGTCGCTGTCGATCTTCAGTTACGGACTCGGCTGGACAGTCCAGGGCGGTACCAACCCACTTGATGAAACGAACCCTGTCTGGTGGGCGTACGACCTGATTCTTCCTTGGGTGACACTGGCCTTCCTGTACGCCGCGTCGTACGCGCGGCTGACCCGGGCCGGCATGCTCGAGACGATGAACGAGGACTTCGTCCGGACTGCTCGGGCCAAGGGCCTGACCGAGCGGACGGTCGTGATGAAACACGGTCTGCGCTCGGCACTGACCCCGATCCTGACGATCTTCGGTCTGGACCTCGGGTTGCTGATGGGTGGCGCGATCCTCACCGAGACGACGTTCTCGCTGCCCGGTATCGGTCAGTACGCCGTCATCGCACTGCGGGTGAACGACCTGCCGAAGGTGCTCGGCGTGACGCTCGTCGCGGCGTTCTTCATCGTGCTGGCGAACCTGATCGTTGACCTCCTGTACGCCGTCGTCGACCCGAGGGTGCGCATCTCGTGACCGAAACCGCAGACAACACCGTTCAAGGCAACACCGTCCAGCGGCTCCCGCGTGGCGAGGCGTTCCTCGACGTACGGGATCTGAAGGTGCACTTCCCGACCGACGACGGCGTCGTCAAGTCGGTCGACGGGATTTCGTTCCAGCTCGAGCGCGGCAAGACCCTCGGCATCGTGGGGGAGTCCGGCTCCGGCAAGAGCGTGACGAGCCTGTCGATCATGGGGCTGCACGCCCCGGGCGGTGCCCGGATCACGGGCGAGATCTTCCTCGACGGTCAGGACCTGGTGTCCTCGACGCCGGAGGAGGTCCGCCAGCTCCGTGGTAAGCGGATGGCGATGATCTTCCAGGACCCGCTGTCGGCGATGCACCCCTTCTACACGGTCGGCCACCAGATCGTCGAGGCCTACCGGGTGCACAACAAGGTGAGCAAGCAGGTCGCGCGTAAGCACGCGATCGACATGCTCGACCGGGTCGGCATCCCGCAGCCCGACAAGCGGGTGGACGCCTACCCGCACCAGTTCTCCGGCGGTATGCGGCAGCGCGCGATGATCGCGATGGCGCTGTCGTGTGACCCCGACCTGCTGATCGCCGACGAGCCGACGACCGCGCTCGATGTGACCGTGCAGGCGCAGATCCTGGACCTGATCCGGGACCTGCAGCGTGAGTTCAACTCCGCGGTCATCATCATCACCCACGACCTCGGGGTGGTGGCCGAGCTCGCCGACGACATCCAGGTGATGTACGGCGGCCGCGCGATCGAGTACGGGACCGCGGAGGACATCTTCGACAACCCGCAGCACCCGTACACGTGGGGTCTGCTGGGCTCGATGCCGCGGATCGACCGTGAGCGCACCGAGCGGCTGATCCCGATCAAGGGCACGCCGCCGAGCCTGATCAATGTGCCGAAGGGCTGCGCCTTCAACCCGCGCTGCAACTACGCACACCTGAACGGCGGCGCCAGCGAGACCGAACGCCCCGAACTGCTCGACATCGGCGCCGGCCACAAGGTCGCCTGCCACCTCTCCCCGAAGGAACGCCAGCACGCGTGGGAGACCGACATCAAGCCGAAGCTGTGAACGGGACGACACTGTGACTACTCCACCCGATACCTTCCCCGCCCCACCACCCCGGTCGGAAATCGATCCCCTTGCCGTCCCGGGCGTGGAAGCACCTGCCATTGGCGAAGAGCTGCTGTCGGTCGACGGCCTGGTCAAGCACTTCCCGATCCGCAAGGGCCTGCTGCAGCGGCAGACTGGCGCCGTACAGGCTGTTGATGGTCTGACGTTCAATGTCACCCGCGGCGAGACTTTGTCGCTGGTGGGTGAGTCCGGTTGTGGCAAGACGACGACCGGCCGGCTGCTGACCCGGCTGCTGGAGCCGACCGCGGGCAAGATCGTGTTCGAGGGCCGCGACATCAGCCACCTCGGCGAGGCGAAGATGCGGCCGCTGCGTCGCGACGTACAGATGATCTTCCAGGACCCGTACGGTTCGCTGAACCCGCGGCACACCGTCGGCAAGATCGTCGGAGCGCCGTACCGGCTGCAGAACGTGAAGACCGAGCACGGAGTGAAGCGTGCGGTGCAGGAGCTGCTCGAGCTGGTGGGCCTGAGCCCCGAGCACTACAACCGCTACCCGCACGAGTTCTCCGGCGGTCAGCGGCAGCGCATCGGCATCGCGCGCACACTCGCCCTCCGCCCGAAGCTGATCGTCGCCGACGAGCCGGTGTCGGCTTTGGACGTGTCGATCCAGGCGCAGGTCGTCAACCTCCTCGAGGACCTGCAGAAGGAGTTCGACCTTACCTACGTGATGATCGCCCACGACCTGTCGGTCGTCCGGCACGTGTCCGATCGCGTCGCAGTGATGTACCTGGGCAAGATCGTCGAGATCGCCGACCGCGTCAGCCTCTACGAGACCCCGATGCACCCGTACACGGTTGCGTTGCTGTCGGCGGTCCCCGTCCCCGACACGAAGCGCAAGGGCAACGTCAAGCGCATCCGCCTCGAAGGCGACGTACCAAGCCCCATCAACCCGCCGCCCGCCTGCCGCTTCCACACCCGCTGCTGGAAAGCCCAGGAAATCTGCAAAACGGTCGAGCCCCCGCTCCTCCAGCTGGCCCCCGGCCACCAGGCCGCCTGCCACTTCCCGGAAAACCAGGCCGGCGCAACCTCCACCACCCCGGCCGCCACCAACCAAGCCGGAAACTAGCCGAACCAGAACCAACCCCCAGCGCCTGACGAATCTGTCAGGCGCTGGTTTCGTTTGAGTTGGAAAGGATTGTGGGGTGGGTTGGGGTGGCTGAGGATCGGGGGAGCCGCCCTGAGGAGGAGTTGTGATGCGTGGACTGTTGCGCGCTGTGCCGGTTGCGTTGGTTGGTTCGGTGTTGGGGTTTGGGGTGAGTTCGGGGGAGGCGCCGGTGGTGGCGCAGCCGGCGGTTCCGTTGGTGCGGGCTGTGCCGACGAAGGTGATGCCGATCGGGGATTCGATCACGGCGGGGGCCGATGCTGCGCAGGGTGGGTATCGGACGGATCTGTGGCAGTTGTTGCGGGCTGATGGGCGGCCGGTGGACTTTGTCGGGTCGGCTAGTTCGGGGTCGGCGGCGTTGGCCGACAAGGACAACGAGGGGCACGGCGGCTGGACGATCGAGATGATCCAGGGGAGTGTCGTCGGCTGGCTGAACACGTATCAGCCGGATGTCGTGACGTTGATGATCGGGACGAACGACATGCACACGGATGCGTCGTCGGGGGCCGCGCCGGGGCGGTTGTCGACGTTGCTGGATACGATCGCGCAGACGTTGCCGAACACGCAGACGTTCGTGAGCAGCATTCCGCCGATCAACGATGAACTGAAGGACGCGCATGTCGACGCGTTCAACGCGACGATCCCGGCGATGGCGTCGGCGAAGGCGGCCGCGGGCAAGAAGGTCAGCTTCGTGGACACGAACCAGGCCTTCTCGAACCCCTTCGACATGGCCGACGCGCTGCACCCCAACTACGGTTCGCTGTCGAAGGCCGCCGGCCTCTGGTACGGCGCTCTCACCGGCCAGCCCCTGGTCAGGCTGGAAGCCGAGCAGACGGCGAATGCGACTCTCACCCACGTCCAGACCGGCCGAATCACCTCGGCCTCCGGCGGCGGCAAAGCCCGGTACATCGACTTCGACGACAGCGTCGTCGCCTTCACCTTCCAGGTCTCAACAGCCGGCAACTACCGAATCCGCGCCCGCGCCGCCAACGGCATGGGCACGAACTGCAGCCACAACGTCGCCGCCAACGGCGGACCACAGTCAGCCGCCGTCTACCCGTCGTACGGCTGGGACCTGCTCGCGGTGTCGGCCGTCGACGTCCCCCTCAATGCCGGCCAGAACGTAGTCCGGTTCACCAAGGGGGACTGCTACAGCGAACTCGACGCAATCGATATCAGCCCGGTACCAACGGCCTGATGCTCTGCAATGTGTATTGTGCAAGAGGTCTTGTCTAACTGCTGGAGGATTCGGCGTCAATGAGGGGAAGGCGCAACGGCTCCCAGGACCAGGTGGGTCCGAGGAGCCGTTGGGCTACTTCACTGGCTGAAGCAGAAGCCCTGGGCTCCTACGCTCCAGCATTGGATTTGCTTGGTGGCGGTGCTGGAGTTGCCGGCTCGGTCGGTGACTTTTAGTTCGGTGGTGTAGGTCTTTTGGGTGTTGGGGTAGGTGTTGGTGGTGGTTGCGCCGGTGCCGGTTTTGCCGTCGCCGAAGGTCCAGGTGTACGACGCGATGTCGCTGTCGGGGTCGGTCGAACCCGAGCCGTTGAAGGTGCATGCTGCCCATTGGCATTGGACTGTGAAGGCGGCTTTCGGGGGTTGGCCGGCGGGTGGGGTGCCGGCTTGGACCTGCTTGGTTGTCGAGGCCGTCTTGCCGGCGGTGTTGGTGACGGTGAGTTTGACGGTGTAGGTGCCGGCGGTGGCGTAGGTGTGGGAGGGGGTGGCGCCGGTGCCGGTTTGGGTGTCGCCGAAGTCCCAGGCGTAGGAGGCGATGGACGGTGCTGAGGCTGAGCCGTCGAAGGCGCAGGTGAGGGAGTTGGCGCAGTTTGCGGTGAAGGAGGCGGTGGGGGCGTCGGGGTCGTTGTATTTCTTGATGGTTTCGTTGGCCCAGTCGCCCATGACGCCGGTGAGTTTGCCCCAGGCGCCGTAGCTGCCGCAGCCGGTCTTGACCCAGGAGGCGACGCCGATGACGACGCCGTCGACGAGCATGGGCCCGCCGCTGTCGCCTTGGCAGATGCCGTCGTGGCCGTCGGCGTAGCCGGCGCAGATCATGTAGGCGTCGTTGAACGAACCGAACGAGCCGCAGGTGTTGCGGCCGTCGACGAGCGGGTAGTTCTCGACCTTCTTCAGGTGGCCGTACTCGTTCTCGCCGTCGCGGACCCGGCCGTAGCCGAGTAGGAGCGCCTTCTTGCCGGGGTCGTCGAGGGTGCCGTCGGCCGAGTTCGCGACGCGCGGGTACTGGTAGCCCGCCGGGACCGGGATGTCAGTCTCGGTGACCACGATGCCGACGTCCCAGCCCTGCTGCCAGCCGTTCGGCGGCTGGTAGTTCGGGTGCTGCAAGTACTCCTTGACCGCGAGCTTGGTTCCGCCGGACTTGGTCAGGTCGTCCGAGCCGTACAGCATCGACTTCGCGCCGGCGCCGTCCTTGCAGTGCGCGGCCGTGACGATCACGCGGCGCGCCACGACGGCCGCCGTACAGGTCTGGCCCTGTGGGCGGGAACCGCCTTCGCGGAGCATCGCGATGATGAACGGGTGGTCGCGGACGTAGGCCTGTTGCCCGCCGACGATCTGGGTGGTCGGCGGGTTCTCGTTCGGCAGAACCGCGTCGTACGACGGTGGAGCGGCGTACGCGAGTCCGGGGCTGAATGCGATCAACGTGGTGAGGGCTGCCAGTAGTCGTCTCATGACCGCAGGATCGCCAGCGGCGGGGGACCGAACAATCCGCGCAGGGATAGGTAGGGCTACGCATCTATTACTACCTACCCGACTACGGATTGTTCCGCGGATCGCGCGCCTCGACAGTGGCTGCAGATCCGAAGGAGGAACCATGCGTAGAAAGTCCATTGGGCTGTTCGCCGCCACTCTGGCGCTCGTCGTGGCCGGCGCCGGTCAGGTTCAGGCAGTGCCCACCGGCACCGTGCTGAACGCCGGTGCACCCGACACTGTCCCCGGTCTGTACATCGTCGGCCTGTACGGCGGTACGTCGGCCGCCGCATCGACGGTCGGGGCCGAGGCCGACGTACTGACCGATCGGTACGGCGGCACGATCCGCAACGTGTATTCGGCGGCCCTGCGTGGATTCGCCGTGAAGATGTCGGAGGGGCAGGCGCGGCGGCTCGCGGCTGATCCGAAGGTCGAGTTCGTGCAGCAGTCGTTGTGGGTCCATCGGGCCGATGCCAAGGGCAACATGTTCGGCGCCCAGGTGGTTGCCGGGAAAGCGGCCGCGGGGGAGCAGCCGAACCCGCCGTCCTGGGGCCTCGACCGGATCGACGGCGTCAAGGACAGCGTCTACAAGTACCCGAACACCGGCTCCGGCGTCACCGTCTACAACACCGACTCCGAGCTGAACACCGACCACGTCGCGTTCGAAGGCCGGGCCAAGTCCGGGTACGACTTCGTCGACGAGGACGCGAACGTCAACGAGTGCAAGAACGCGACCGACCAGGGCCACGGCACGCACACCGCCGGTACGTCGAGCAGCGAGACGTACGGCGTCGCCAAGGACGTGACCGTGGTCGGGGTGAAGGTGCTCGGCTGTGATGGGAACGCCCCTGACGCGGACTCGATCCAGGGCGTCGACTGGGTCACGCAGAACGCGGTGAAACCGGCCGTGGCGAACGCGAGCTGGACTTCCGGCGGCGCGAACGCGGACCCCGAAGGCATCAATCGGGCCGTCAAGAACTCGATTGCCGCAGGCATCGTCTGGTCGGTTGCTGCTGGCAACGACAATGGCGGAAGCGCCTGTACGCCGAGCCCGGCAAAGGTGCCGGAGGCAATCACCGTCGCGTCGACGGACTCCAACGACAGCCGGTCGAGTTTCTCCAACATCGGGTCCTGCGTGGACATCTTCGCGCCCGGCGGCAACATCACGTCGGCCAGCAACTCGAACAACAACGGCAGTAAGGGCATGTCCGGTACGTCGATGGCCGCGCCGCACGTGACCGGGGCGGTGGCGATGTACCTGTCGGCGAACCCGAGCGCGACCCCGGCGCAGGTCCGCGACGCGCTGGTGAACATGGCGCAGGAAGGCAAGGTGCAGAACCCGGGCGCGGGTTCGCCGAACAAGCTGCTCGATGTCAGCAAGATCGGTGGCGGTCAGCCGGGCGGCCCGACTGCCTCGTTCACGGCGAACTGTGCGAACTCGCTGACCTGTGCCTTCGATGGCACCGCCTCGGCGCCCTCGATTGCGTCGTACGCGTGGGACTTCGGTGACAGCCAGACGGGAACCGGCGCCAAGCCGTCGCACACCTACAGCACGGCCGGCACCTACACGGTGAAGCTGACGGTGACCGACGACGCGGGGAAGATGGGTTCCACGACGAAGCAGGTGCAGGCCGGTGCGCCGCCCGCGGGTCAGCCGCCGAAAGCGTCGTTCACGGTGCAGTGCCAGTGGGCGGTGTGCAGTTTCAACGGTTCGGGTTCGACGGATCCGGACAACGACATCGCGTCGTACGCGTGGAACTTCGGTGACGGCAAGACCGGATCCGGTGCGACGACAAGCAACACCTACGGCAATGCGCAGAAGACCTA
This sequence comes from Kribbella sp. NPDC056951, assembly GCF_042674205.1. NCBI lineage: Bacteria > Bacillati > Actinomycetota > Actinomycetes > Propionibacteriales > Kribbellaceae > Kribbella > Kribbella sp. NPDC056951. The sequence continues at coordinate 678,205 of NZ_JBHUQZ010000002.1, read as the reverse complement.
CACCGCTGAGCTGAAGGTGACCGACCGCAGCGGCAACACGGGCAGTGCAACCAAGCAGATCCAGTGCTGGAGCGTTGGAGCTCAGGGCTTCTGTTTCAGCCAGTAATGCGGCCGAGCTCGGAGCGGGAAACCGCTCCGAGTTTGCGCAGGACCTTCGCGACATGCTGCTCGACAGTCCGCGGCGACAGGAACAGCACCTCGGCGATCTCGCGGTTGGTGAGACCCTGCGACACGAGCCGGGCGACATCCTGCTCCCGCGGCGACAACTCCAGCCCGTAACCCCGGCGACCGCGCCGCGACGGAGCCGGCGTACCGCGGGAGCGTAGGTCGTGCCGGCAGCGGGCCGCATCACGAGTCGCACCCAGTACGTCGTACCAGTCGGCCAGCGCGGGCAGGTCGCGGGACTCGGCCCGCTCCGCAGCCTGGGCGGCGAAGTAGACCGCATCCAGTGCCCGGTACGACGCCTCTGCCGATCGGTAATGCTCTGGGTCCCCAGTCACCTCGCCCCGGCAGGATGACAGCGCAGCCTGCGCGAGCGGCGCATCGCGGCCAGCGATCCCGGCCGCGAACTCGTCGGTCAACGCACCGGCTTCAGCGACGCGACCAGTGACGAGCAGTGTGCTCACGGCGACCGGAGCGAGGTCGGCCGCCCAGACCCAGACGCCTTTGCGCCGGACCAGTTGCAGACCGCGCTCGACGATGGCCGAGGCGGCTGCCAGGTCGTCCTGTGCCAGCCACATCCGGGCCAGCCCGGCGAAACCGCCGATCGCGATCGGGGTGATCGCGTCCGCTGGACTGTGCACGCCGGTGCGGCCGAGGTGCTCGGCTGCGGCCGGCCACTCGCCGCGCGCGATCGCGAGGAGGCCGAGGACCAGCGAGAGTTCGCTTGCTACCGGCAACAAGTCCCGGTACTCGCCGAGCAGCCGGGTGGCGCGGTCGGTGAGGCCGGACCAGTTGCCGGTGTACCAGTCGAGCCGGACTTCGGTGGAGCGGGCGGTGCTGACAACGAAGGGGCTGCCGGCTTCTGCGGCCAGCCGGATCCCGCTGGTGAGGAATTCGCGGGCCTGGTCGAAGCGGCCGATCGTCGTACAGGAGTCGGCGAGGTTGCAGCGGGTGCGGGCGAGTTGGCGGCGTTCGGCCTGGGACTCGACGGTGGTCGGGAGGGCGGTCAGGTCGGACAGGACATCGGGGTCGCCGATGGATAGCCGGGAGCCGAGCAGGTTGGCGAGCAGCGAGAACCGGATCTCGGGCTGGTCGCAACTGCGCAGGTACTCCTCGACCCGTTCGAGCCAGGGGAGGTGCTCGGCCAACGGGGTGTCGCCGATGAACGTCGTACCGAGCAGGGCGGCGCCGCGGGCGGCGAGGTCGGGGCGCTCAGCGAGTTCGTCGACGGCCTGGCCGATCGTCTGGCGGGCCTCGGTGATCCGCCCGCTCTGGCGGACGAGCAGCCGGCCGAGCAACAGCCGGACCTCGCCACGGGCGGCGGTGGACAACCGATGGTCGCTCAGTACGCCGTCCAGGGTCGCGACCGGGTCGTGCTGGTCGAGACCGGCGTACGCGACCGATCCGAGCTTGGTGGCCAGGCGGTCGACCTCGCGGGTCGGCAGGTCGGGTTCGGCGAGGAGTTGCTGGAGGAGACCGGTGGCGACGGCCGGGTCGCCGACTTCGGTGGCGCGGTCGGCCGCCTCCTCGCCGTACCGGAGCCAGTCGGTACGGCGGCCTGCGCGGCGGCTGTGTTCGGCCAGCTGTACGAGTGGTGGCGGCTCGGTGCCGCGCAACGCGTCGATCGCGGCAAGGTGGAGTTGGCGGCGGGCGGGTCCTTCGAGCGAGTCGTAGACCGCCTGTTGAGCGAGGACGTGGCGGAACCCGTACCGGTTCGGACGGGTCTCGTGCAGTACGCCGGCCCGCGCGAGCTGGATGAGCGCGAGCTCGGCATGTTCGGGATCGATGCCCGCGACGACCGACAGTTGTTCGTCTCCGGCCGGTACGCCGAGGACCGCGGCTGCGTGGACGATTCGGTGCGCGAGATCGGGGAGCCCGGCGAGACGGTCGGCGAACGCGTCGCGGAGCAGGACCGGGACCTCGACCTCGTCGGGTAGCCGGGCGGCCGTGCCGTGGAGGGAACGCAACAGCTCTTCGACGACGAAGGGGATCCCGGCGGTTCGCTCGTGCAGGCGGTCGGCGAACTCCTCGCTCACCGGCTCGTGTTCGAGGATGGCGGCCGCCAGGACCCGTACGGCGTCGACGTCGAGTGGTCGGAGTTGGAGGAGGATGCCGGCCACGTGGTCGGGCGGACGGTACGCCGTACCGAGGGGAAGGTGACCGGCGAGGTCCTCGCGGCGGTAGGTGATGACGACCGAGAGGTTCGGTGGCGGGTCGGCCATCAGGAAGCGGAGCAGTTGGCGGGTGCCGTCGTCGGCCCACTGCAGGTCCTCGACGACCAGGACCGCGGGGCCGATCGCGGCGAGCACCTCGCGGGTCGCGCGCAGGGTCCGGTGCCGCTCGGCGTGCGGGTCGCCGATCGGCTCGGGTTGTGGCGGGAGGAGGTCGGCCAGCTCAGGCAGGAGCGGACGCAAGGCCCCGGCGACTGGGCTGACCCGGTGCAAACGGGTGGCGGCCAGGGACCGCAGGGCTTCGATGACAGCGCCGTACGGGAAGGGTTCGCGCAGCGGCTGGCAGTGCCCGACGAGGACCTTGAGGCGGGCGACCTCGGGGTGGGCGAGCAGTTCGTCGACCAGCCTGGTCTTCCCGATCCCGGCCTCGCCTTCGATCATCACCACGGTCGAGCGTCGTGGCACGGTCGAGACCAGCACCTCGAGCTCTTCGCTCCGGCCCACCAGAACAGGTGAGCTCGTGCGCAGCAGGAACGAGCGAGGCATGGTCACTTCCTCGGGGGCGGCGAGGGGTTACATCGTTGAGGGGACCTTAGTTCGTCACCGATCGTCGCGGAAGGACCTCAGCCCGTGAGCTTTCGGGTTGGTGGGGTGGCCTTGAGCAGCAGGTCGGCGATCAGGGCGTGGCCGGCCGCGTTCGGGTGGTCGCCGTCGGGGGCGAGCAGGTTGGTGATGTCAGGCGCGGTCTCGAACGGGGTGGCCAGGTCGACGTACGTCGCGTGGGCGGCCTGTGCGGCGGTTGCGATCACCTGGTTGGTCGCCTGGGTCAGGGCTTCGGTCGCGTTCTGGCCCTGCTGCGGGTAGAGGTTGCGCGCGACTTGGCCGTCCTTGAAGACGTTCCAGTAGCCCGTCACCAGGATCTCGGGGGTGCGGTGGGTGTCGAGTTCGGTGATGCGGTCGAGGATGTCGCGCAGGTTGGCCGTCAGCCTGGCCAATTCCTCGGTGACGCACTCCGTCGTACAGCGACCGGCGGTGACGTCGTCCTCGTGGCCGGCGAAGTCGTTGGCGCCGATCGTGAGCAGGACGTAGTCGGCGTCGGTGGCGGCCTGGGCCGCCGGTGAGCTGGAGCGGTCGAGCTCCTCGAGGAGGTCCTCGGAGTCGATACCGCCGACACCGAAATTGTGGACGGTGACGCCGGTTCCGTTGCGCTGCGCCAACAGGTCGCCGTACTCGGCGGGGAAGGCGTCGCAGTTGCAGTGGTAGCCCGACGTCACCGAATCACCGAGCGCGAGCACGCTCAGGTTGCCGGCGGGGATTTCGAGAGTTGCGGGTCGCGCGTCCGCCGCGACGGTCAGGGTGACCAGCGCGAACGTGACGGCGAGGAAGAGAAGTCTGCGCGTCACGCCGACCTGTGGTGGGTTGGGGTGAGCTGGCTGACCAGCCAGGGGAAGGACTTGGCGAACGCCGGGCCGGCGAACTGCCAGACATGCGAACCGGGGGAGACCTGGACCGTCGACGGGATCCCGACCTTGGCCGCTTGACGCGACAGTTGGTGGGCCTCGCGCTGGTGGGTCTTCTCGGCGGTGCTGGTCAGGAACATGCCGCTGACGCCGGTGTACTTCCCGTGCGCCTGCATGACCTTCAGCGGCTCATTGGCCTGTTCCGACGCCACCGAGCCACCGTACAACTGGATCAAAGTGTCGTGGTCGTCGCCGCTGTTCGGCTCGAGATCACCGGAGATGTCGACGAAGTGCGTGAAGGTGCCGGGGTGCTCGACGACCAGGTCGATCGCGCACGTCCCACCCATCGAGAACCCGGCGACCGCCCATTGAGCCGGATTCCGGGAAGCGCCGAACGTCTTCTCGACGTACTGCGGGACGTCGCGGTCCAGGTGTGTCGCGGCATTTCCACGCGGGCCGTCGACGCACTCGGTGTCGTTGTCGAACGAGGCCGTCGCATCCACGAACACCAGTATCGGCGCAAAGCCGTGGTGCCGCTGGGCGTACGCGTCGGCGACGTGGACGGCGTTGCCTAGCCGGACCCAGTCGTGGGGCGCGCCGCGCTCGCCGCCGATCACCTCGACCACCGGCAACGCGGGGTGATGCTTGCTGCGGAACCACACCGGCGGCAGGTACACCAGCTCCGCGCGGTGGTCGAACCCGCTGTACGTCGCTGGGATGTTGACCGATACGAGTTTGCCCGCCTTGGGCAGGGTGTGCCCGCCGGAATCCTGGGCGAGGCCGGTCATCGACACCTGGCCGGGCAGCGGCGCGTCGGTCCAGTCGCTCACCGCGGCATCAATCGTGGGGTAGTAACCGACGAACTGATTGACCTGGTTGGCGCACACGACAGTCGCAACACCGATCGCGAGGACCGCTATTCCCCGCCGCCACCACTGCGCACTCCGCCAGCCCGCAATCAGTACGACCAGCGCGGTCAGCCCGACTCCGAACCAGAACCACACCCCAAACGGCAGCGGATCCGTGATCCCGGCCAACTCCGCTCCCGGGTACGACGCCAGCAGCGCGCCGACCGCGGACAGCCCGATCACCAGCGGCAGCACGCGCGTTCGCCAGCGCCGGTCCCGCCACCCGATCGCCGTCACCAGCAATCCTGCCGCCAACACCTCCAGCGCCACCGGAAACCAGCCCCCGAGCAGCGACACCTCAGCCAGCCCCATCTCAGCCTCCCGAATCGAACAGTCCATCCGGGTGACGCCGAGGTTCCGCGATCGGTTGGCACACCCGATGTCTCCCAGATCACATCGGTGGCTGCGGGTCACGAGCTGGGGCGGACGACCGCGGTTTCGTAGGCGTGGACGATGAGCTGGGCGCGGTCCCGGAGGGTGAGTTTGCCGAGGATGCGGCTGATGTGGACCTTCGTCGTGGACTCGGTGAGGTGCAGGTGGGCCGAGATCTCGGCGTTCGAGTGGCCGCGGGCGACCTCGAGGTAGACCTCGCGCTCGCGGGTCGTGAGCGCGGCGAGCGGGTCGGGGCGCGCCGCCGTTCCGGGTTCGGGCAGGTGTGGGGTGAACTGCTCGATCAGGCGGCGGGTGACGGTCGGCGCGACGACACCGTTGCCGGCGGCAACCGTGCGGATGCCGCCGATCAGATCCGCGGGGAGCGCATCCTTGAGCAGGAACCCGGCCGCGCCGGCCCGGAGCGCGGCGTACACGTACTCGTCGAGATCGAAGGTCGTCAGCACCAGCACCCGGGTGCCGTGATCGGCCGCGACGATCTGCCGGGTCGCCGCGATCCCGTCCAGGACCGGCATCCGGACATCCATCAGTACGACGTCGGGCCGCAGCGCCTGAGCCATCGAGACCGCCTCGCGGCCGGTGCCTGCCTCACCGACGATTTCGAGATCCGGCTCCTGCCCGAGAAACGCCCGGAAGCCCAGGCGGAGCAATGACTGGTCGTCGGCCAGCAGAACCTTGATCATCGGTCGCGATCCTGGTCGGAGAGCGGTATCTCGGCCCGTACCCGCCAGCCGGAGCCGAGCGGACCGGCCTCGAGCTTCCCGCCGAGCTGTGCGAGCCGCTCGGTCAACCCAGCCAGCCCGTGCCCAGCCAGCCCGTGCCCCGCCGGCCCGTGCCCAGCCAGCCCGTGCGCAGCGAGGCCGTGCCCTGCCAGCCCGTGTCCTGCCGGTGCGTGCCCGACCGGCCCATGTCCGGTTGGCCGGGGTTGCGGCGGCGCGGGTGCCGATGAGCTCCGGCTGGTGATCTCCAGCGTGAGATCGCTCGGAGAGCGCTCTATGACGATCTCGGCCGTTGCTGGGCGGGCGGCGTGTTTGAGGGTGTTGGTGAGCGCTTCCTGGACAACCCGGTAAGCGACGCTGTCGACGTGCCGGGGGAGTTGCGCAGGTGCACCTGGGCCGGCCAGTACGACGTCCACGCCGGCCGACCGGACCTGGTCGACCAGCGCGGGTACGTCGGCCAGGCCGGGCTGGTCCGCGGCTGATCCGCCGTCGCGCAGCACAGTGACCAGCCGGCGCATCTCGGCCAGCGCCGACCGGCCGGTCGCCGCGGACTGAGCACTCAGCGAGGAAGCGCTCTCCGGGTCGCTCACCGCCGTTGCCGCCGCGCCGTCGGACAGCGCGACCATGACCGCGAGGTTGTGCGCCACGATGTCGTGGACCTCGCGCGCCAGCTGGCCGCGTTTGTCGGCGACGGCGATCCGGGCCCGGTCGTCTAGCTCTTGGCGGTGATGCCGGGAACGCTCCGCAAGAGCGCTCTCCCGCAAGCGCAGCGTCGTACCGAGCAGGCAGACGGCGACGAGGATCGCCGCGATGCCGATCAAGGTGGGCGTGTTGGCCCGAGCCCCGACCGCGGCTGCGGCGAACACGAGCAGGCTGACCGCGATCGCCGGCCACACCGCGCGCCAGGGCGCGTGCCGGGTGACCGTGTAGAGCGCGACCAGTGGGACCGAGATCAGGAAGACCCCGGTCACGTCCGCGGCGACACAGATCCCGACGAGGACGAGAACGGCCGAGAGAGCGCTCACCGGCGTTCTCCGGCGCCAGACGAGCGGTAGGTGCACCACTGCGAACAGCACCCAGCCCCATCCGGCCACACCATCGCCGGAACCGAGGACACCGGCTGCGTCCGGCCCACCGATCGTCGAGGGCAGCGCAGCAACCGCGAGCAGGACGGCCAGGCCCGCGTCCACAAGCCCTGGGCTCCGCCGCATGTCGTTCACCTGACCTTCAGATATCGCGGCGCTGCAGGACAACGGCAGCACCGGCCAGCATCAGGATGACCCACGCGAGGACCACGAGCGCGGACCCGCCCGGCGAGAACATCCCCGGAGAGCGCTCCCCGACCTGGAACATGCCCTGTAACGCGATCGTCGGAACGAACGGCAGCACCCGGTCCTGCGCAGCCGCCGGAACCGCGGCCAGCAGGGACGGCGGTAGGACGAGGAGAGTGACGACGTACGTCGCGATCGATCCCGGCGTACTGCGCAGGAGCGTGCCGAGTGCGAGTCCCAGCAATCCAGCCCCGATCGTCGCCCCGGCCGCACCGAGCAACGCAGCTACGATGCCCGGATCCCCGAGCGAGATCCGGGCGGCGGAGTCGGTGAAAGCCTGGTTCGCCAGGAACGCGCCGAAGTACGCAGCCACCATCACCGGCCCGACCGCGCCGAGCAGCACGCCTGCCTTCGCCAGCAGCACCGGCACCCGCCGAGGGACTGCGGTCAGCGTGGACCGCATCAGCCCCGACTGGTACTCGCCCGTCACCATCACCATGCCGAGAATCCCGACCGCCAGCGCGTACAGGAGGAATCCGCCACCGACCGCCAGGGTCGGGTCGGCCGGGCCATGGCTGTTTGCACCGATGACTGCGGACAGAGCCGCGAACAGCACTGGCACACCGGTCAGCAGGAGGACGTTCGACGGCAGTGAGACCAGCTTGGTCCACTCCGATCGCACGACACCGGCGAACGTGACCTTCATGCGACACCTCCGGCGTACTCGACGGCGTCGCCGGTCAGCCGCAGATAGGCGTCCTCTGCCGAGTCCGCGGACCCGGCGAGTTCGGTCATCTGTACGTCGGCCAGCAGTCGCCCGCGGCCGATCACGATGACGTGGTCGGCGGTGAGCACCATCTCGCTGATCAGGTGGGACGAGACCAGCACGGTCCGGCCTTCGGCGGCGAACGACCGCAGGAGGTCGCGCAGCCAGCGCACGCCCGCCGGGTCGAGCCCGTTGGTCGGCTCGTCGAGGATCAGGGTCTCCGGATCGCCGAGCAGCGCGGCCGCGATGCCGAGCCGCTGGCGCATCCCGAGCGAGAAGTCCGCGGCCCGTCGTCCCGCGGCCTGCCCGAGTCCGACGATGCCGAGTACTTCGTCGACCCGGGCACCTGAGATGCCGTGGGTCTGCGCGAGTGCCAGCAGATGCCGGTACGCCGTTCGTCCGCGCTGGACCGGTGTCGCCTCGAGCAGCGCGCCGACTCGGCGGAGGGGATCCGGCAGCTCGGCGTACCGGCGGCCGTCGATCGTCGCGGTACCGCTGGTCGGCCGGGCCAGGCCGACCACGATCCGCATCGTCGTGGACTTGCCGGCCCCGTTGGGCCCGAGGAACCCGGTCACCACTCCCGGCCGGATCGACAGGCTGAGTTCGTCGACGACCGTGCGGCCGCCGTACCTCTTGGTCAGTGCGTGGGTTTCGATCATGGAGCGACCCTAGGAAGCGTGCGAGGGGGCAGACGTCTGTCGCAGGCACACCATCGGGCGGCTGTTGGTACTCCCAAAGTCGTACGGTTTGAGGCATGCCCGCTGAGCTGCTCGACCACCTTGTCCTGGCGACCGCCGATCTGGCCGACACAGTTGAGCGCTTCGCCGCCGCGACCGGAGTCGAACCGGTCGAGGGCGGCCGGCATGAGCGGTGGGGGACGCGGAACTTCCTGGTCGGGCTCGGCGGGACGACGTACCTGGAACTGCTCGGACCCGACCTGGATGCGAACCGGGAGCCGGTGTTCGACTTCGGCAGTGTCGGTGCCGGGCGGCTGATCACCTGGGCGATTCATCCTGCCGACATCGAGGGCGTGCTGGCGACCGCGCGGGCGGCCGGGACCGATCTCGGGCGGATCGAGCCGCTCTCGCGGGAGACGCCGAGTGGTGAGCTGCTCAGCTGGCGGGTGAGCGTGGCTCCCGACTATCTGTACGACGGTCTGGTCCCGTTCCTGATCGATTGGGGGACGACGCCGCACCCGACCGCGACTTTGCCGACTGTGGAGCTGGTCAGTCTGCAGGCCTCGCACCCGGACGCCGATGGGCTGCGTGCGGCGTTGCGGGTGTTGTCGACGAGTCTGGAGCTGCGCACCGGACCGGCCGCGCTGACCGCGAGTTTCCGCGGCCCGCGCGGCGAGTACGCCGTCAGTTAGTTCGGCCAGCTCGTCGGGGCGCGGCCGAGGCGGATTCGTTGCGGGTGGTCGCCGACGGGGATCGAGAGTTGCTTCTGGCCGGTGGCGAAGCTGATCGCGGTGATCTGGTCGGCGCCGCTCTCGGAGATCACGCAGCTCTGACCGTCGCCGCTGATCGTGGACCAGTACGGCTTCGCGGCCGGTACCAGCGGACCGTGGGTCAGGGCGGCGCGGTCGACGATCGTCGCGTAGTCGTCCATGGTTCCGGCGACACAGAGTTTCGTGCCGGCTGGGTTCATCGCCAGACCGTGGTGACGGGAGTCGTTCACCCAGGTGGTCCGGTCCTCGTTGGTGTTCGGGTTCTTCGGGAGTTCGAGCTGACGCGTGATGGTGTCCGAGGCGACGTCGTACTCGAGGAAGCCGTTGAAGAACGACACCTGGAAGTACAGCTTGGATTCGTTCGGCGTGAACGCGACCGGCCGGACGGCGTCGGACAGATCGCTGCGGCCGAACGCGTTCAGCCGGTCGCGCATGTCGATCACCTTGACCACCTGGTACGTCGTCGCGTCGGCGACCGTGATCTTGCGGTCGCCCTTGGTCCAGTCCCAGCCGGGGCCGTCGAGGGCGGTGTAGACGTCACCGATCGCGGAGTTCCAGATCTTGCCGTCGGAGGTGAACACGTTCTCGTGTGGTTTGTCGCCGGTCGGGAACGAGCCCAGCTCAGCCCCGGTCGCGGCGTCGAGGACATGCACGGTGTTTGAGGTCGACGCGGACACCGCGACCCGCCGCCCGTCCGGCGACAACGCCATGTGGTCGGCCCGGAACCCCGACACCGGGAACCGCCACTTCACCGCGCCGGTCGCGATGTCGATCGACACCACATCGGCGAAACTCGGCCGGGACGCGACAATCGCCGTACCGTCCGGGCTGCTGTAGAGGTCGTCGACAAGCTGGTCGTGGCCTTCACCAGGTCCGTTGCGGATCCCGAGGAAGAAGCCGAGCTTGATCGGGTTGAGGTAGATCTCGGTCAGCCGCTCGGCCTTGTCGGGCACCATGTTGACCCGCCCGATCTTGGCGAAACTCCCAGCTGGCTGCAGGACGTCGGCCGTCCCTTCCCAGTTGTTCCCAACAAACATCACCGGTCGCAACGCCGCAGTATCCGCAACGGCGGAAGTGGTCAAACTCCCGGCCGCCAAACCGGCCAGGGCCAGCGCGATCACTGGCGGCCGGCGCCAGAACGGAGCCCGCGGACGGGCATGACGGGCGGAACCACGGAGGAGGATCCGAAGCATGGTCGACTCCCAGGGGCGGTGGGGACGGTGGGTGAGCAAGAGATTACCGTGAGGTATCTTCACTTTCCAGCGTGAACCGCCCCGAAAGTCGGTACTCAGTTGGACGGGAAGACCAGCTCCTTCGCGTCCGGGGCCGCCGCGCGTCGGCTGAGCTGGCAGGTGACGTCTTCGGCGGTTTGGACCGTGCAGGTGACCAGGTCGGCGGGTGGGCCGGCTGTCGCGGCGAGGAAGGTGTCGGCGGACAGCCAATGGCCGAAGCGCTGCGGTGGAGTGCCGGCCAGGTTCCGGCGGCCGCCGTTGCTGTTGTAGATCCGCAGTGGCGTGGCGCCGGCCTTGAGTGCTACGTAATGACCCTTCGGCGAGACTGCGGCCACGATCTCCTCGACGGCTCCGGAGAAGTTCTGCACCGACCCGCCGGTGCCGGTGCGGTCGGAGAATCCGATGTACGCGGACTCGTGGCCGGGGCCGGCGGCCACGAAGACGAGATGGCCGGAGCCGAACGTGACGATCGACTGCTGATCGCTCGGCGTCGAGACGATGTCCCCGTTCCCCGTGCGGAGGTCGACCTCGTACATGTCTTGCTGGTACTCCAGGTAGATGTAGTCGCCGTCGACTGCGACGAGGTGTCCCAGCGCCGGGCGATCGGCGGTCGGCACGCTGAGCGTGCCGACGTGGTCGAGCTCGAAGACGGTGGCGCCGGTCTGGAGATTCTTGACGATCGTGCGGTAGCCGTCCGGCGTGCGCTGCTCCCAGCCGGCCAGCTCACCTGAGGCGACCAAGCGTGATTCGGGTGCCAGTTCGGCCAGTTCGCGGACCTTCTTTCCGTCGGTCACCCGAAGAGTCTGGGAGCCGACGGCGGTGAACAGGATGCCGGCATCGGACAGGACGAGCCTGCTGATCTTCTGGGCGCCGGTATCGATCGTGGCGTCGCCACTGTGGATGGTGCCGCCGACGGCATACGTGGCCTGCCGTTCGCTGAAGTACGCCGGGGAGTCGGCCGGCGCGGGACTGTTCGTGCGGACGACGGTGAGCCCAGTCGCGACGACACCGACCACGGCGAGCGCCGTACCGAGGATGGAGCCGGCCCGGCGCCGGCGCAGGCGGCGGGTACCGGTGGCCATGATGGTGTCGAGGTCGAGTGGCGGCGGTTCGGTCTCGGTGGCGCGGCTGGTCAGGGTTTCCTTGAGGAGATCTGTCATCGGCCGGCTCCTGCCGTGTCCAGGGGGAGTACGTCGTCGCCCAGGCGGGCACGGAGTTTGGACAGCGCGATCGACACCTGACTCTTCACGGTGCCGACAGCGCAGTCGAGAACCTCGGCGGTCTGCGCCTCAGTGAGGTCCTCGTAGTACCGCAGGACAAGGGCCGCGCGCTGACGCGGTGGGAGCTGGAGAAGTTCGTGCCAGAGCCACAGCCGGGTGCCGCTGTCCTCCGCGGGAGCGACGGTGTCCGGCAGGTCGCCGTGCGGCCGCTCGTGGTACGACTTGCGCCGCCACCAGTCGATCGCGGTGTTCGTGATGACCTTGCGCGTATAGGCCTCGGCGGCGTTCCGGTCCCGCATCCGGCGCCAGGCGACGTACGTCTTGATCAGGGCTTCCTGGACCAGGTCGTCGGCCAGGCCGCGGTCACCGGCGAGCAGGTATGCGTACCGGTAGAGGGCTCCGTGCCGCCCGCGCGCGAACTCGGCGAACTCCTCGCTCATCGGGTTCCTTCCGTGGGCTGTGTTGTCGATCGCCCTGACGGGATCACGATGCCAAAGGGTTGGATCACCCGGAAAACATCGCTGTACGTCGTCGCGGAGTCACCGTGTGTCGCAGACCAGTTGTTGACTGGTCCCGTTCGACAATGTCGAACGGCGGGCGTTGTGGTGGCCGCCGCATGCTCCTAGATTCCAGCCAGCCGTGGTCGTCACGGTGGTCTTGAAAAGGAAGGGAGGCCAGCCGGTATGGCTACGACCGAAGCGGTCAAAGCGAAAACCCTTCTGGGGGAGTGTTCTGCCGAGCTCGCGGGCACGTTCATCCTGATCCTGTTCGGCTGCGGTGTGGTGGCGCAGGTGGTGGCCGGCGGGATCGGTGACCACGACTCGATCGCATGGGCGTGGGGACTCGGTGTGACACTGGGCATCTACGTGGCGGGCCGGATGACCGGCGCGCATCTGAACCCGGCGGTGACGATCGCCCTGGCGGCGTTCCGCGGGTTCAGCTGGAAGAAGGTGCTGCCGTACTCGGTGGCGCAGTTCCTCGGAGCGTTCCTGGCGGCGCTGGTAGTTCGGTGGAACTACACCGAGGCACTCAACAAGGTCGACCCCGGGCTGACGATCAAGACCCAGGGCGTGTTCTCGACGCTGCCGGGCAACGGCAGCCTGGACCTGAACGTGCACCTGTGGGACGGGTTCCGGGACCAGATCATCGGTACGGCGATCCTGATGTTCGTGATCCTGGCGATCACCGACCTGCGCAACACCGCGCCGGCGGCCAACCTGGCGCCGTTCATCGTCGGCCTGCTGGTGGTCGGCATCGGGATGGCGTGGGGCACCAACGCCGGGTACGCGATCAACCCGGCGCGTGACTTCGGTCCGCGGCTGGCGTCGTTCTTCACCGGGTACGGGGGAGCGTTCAAGGATCAGTTCGGGGACGTCTATTTCTGGGTGCCGATCGTGGCACCGATCATCGGCGCCCTGGTCGGCGCGTTCCTCTACGACCTGCTGGTCGGGCGCAACCTGCCGATCGCGGACGAGGACGAAGAGCCCGGTCGCATCCCTGAGGAAAACGCAGCATGACGAATCGTGAGGAGTTCTAATGGCCGACTTCGTCGGTGCCGTCGATCAGGGCACCACGAGCACCCGCTTCATGATCTTCGACCACTCCGGGAACGAGGTGGGCAAGCACCAGCTGGAGCACGAGCAGATCCTGCCGCAGGCCGGCTGGGTCGAGCACAACCCGACCGAGATCTGGGAGCGGACCAGCTCGGTCATCCAGACCGCGCTGAACGCCAACGGCCTGCACGCCAGTGACCTGGCGGCGCTCGGGATCACCAACCAGCGTGAGACGGCCGTGGTCTGGAACCGCAAGACCGGCCGCCCGTACTACAACGCGATCGTCTGGCAGGACACCCGCACCGACCGGATCGCCTCGGCCCTCGAGCGCGAGGGCAAGGGCGACGTGATCCGGCAGAAGGCGGGGCTGCCGCCGGCGACGTACTTCTCGGCCGGCAAGGTGCAGTGGATCCTGGAGAACGTCGACGGTGTGCGCGCCGCGGCCGAGGCCGGGGACGCGATCTTCGGCAACACCGACACCTGGTTGCTGTGGAACCTGACCGGTGGCGTCAACGGCGGCGTGCACATCACCGATGTGACGAATGCCAGCCGGACCATGCTGATGAACCTCGAGACTCTCGACTGGGACGACGAGCTGATCAGCTTCTTCAACATCCCGCGGCAGATGCTGCCGGAGATCCGGCCGTCGTCGGACCCGAACAAGTACGGCGAGACGCTTGCGAACGGCCCGCTCGGTGGCGTGGTTGCGTTGACGGGTGATCTCGGCGACCAGCAGGCCGCGACCGTCGGCCAGGTCTGCTTCAACCCGGGCGAGGCCAAGAACACCTACGGCACCGGCAACTTCATGCTGCTGAACACCGGTACCGAGCTGGTCCGGTCGAAGTCCGGTCTGCTCAGCACGATGTGCTACAAGTTCGGCGACGAGGCGCCGGTCTACGCGCTGGAAGGTTCCATCGCGGTGACCGGGTCGGCAGTGCAGTGGCTGCGCGACCAGCTCGGCATCATCTCCGGTGCGAGTGAGACCGAGACGCTGGCCCGGCAGGTCGAGGACAACGGCGGCGTGTACTTCGTCCCCGCGTTCTCCGGTCTGTTCGCGCCGTACTGGCGCTCGGACGCCCGCGGCGCGATCGTCGGGTTGTCGCGGTTCAACACCAACGCTCACCTGGCGCGCGCAACACTGGAAGCGATCTGCTACCAGAGCAAGGACGTGACGGACGCGATGGCCAAGGACTCCGGCGTGCAGCTGGACGTGCTGAAGGTCGACGGCGGTGTCACGGCCAACGAGCTGTGCATGCAGATGCAGGCCGACATCCTCGGCGTACCGGTGAGCAAGCCGGTCGTCGCGGAGACCACGGCCCTGGGTGCGGCGTACGCGGCCGGCCTGGCGGTCGGGTTCTGGAAGAACAAGGAAGAGCTCGTCCAGAACTGGAACGAGGACAAGCGGTGGGAACCGCAGTGGAACGACGAGCAGCGCAGCAAGGGCTACGCGGGCTGGCAGAAGGCCGTCTCGCGCACCCTCGACTGGGTCGACGTCGACTAAGTAACTAGTACAAGGAAGAGGGAGCAGCACAGTGGCGGTAGTGGCTCTGTCACCGCAAGCAAGGGCCGACGCGATCGACGCGCTGGCCGACGGACGAGAGCTGGACGTCCTGGTGATCGGTGGCGGGGTGGTCGGCACCGGCGCGGCGCTCGATGCCGCGACCCGGGGCCTGACCACCGGATTGCTGGAGGCGCGCGACTTCGCGAGTGGTACCTCCAGCCGTTCCAGCAAGCTGATCCACGGCGGTCTGCGCTACCTGGAGATGCTCGACTTCCGACTGGTGCACGAGGCGTTGCAGGAGCGCGGCCTGCTCCTGCAACGCCTGGCGCCGCACCTGGTCAAGCCGGTGCCGTTCCTCTACCCGCTCCAGCACCGCTGGTGGGAGCGGTTCTACGCCGGCGCCGGCGTCGCCCTGTACGACGGGATGGCGGTCAGCTCCGGTCTCGGCGCCGGCCTGCCGATCCACAAGCACCTGACTCGTCGCGGTGCGATGCGACTGGTCCCCTCGCTGAAGAAGTCGGCGCTGGTCGGTGCACTCATGTACTACGACGCGCAGGTCGACGACGCGCGCCACACGATGGAGCTCGCGCGGACAGCGGCGTCGTACGGCGCTCATGTCGCGAACCGGGTCAAGGTGACCGGGTTCCTGCGTCAGGGCGAGCGAGTCACCGGTGTGCAGGCGAAGGACCTGGAGAGCGGTCGTGAGTTCGAGGTCCGCGCCAAGCAGGTCGTGAACGCGACCGGTGTCTGGACCGACGACACCCAAGCCATGGTGGGGGAGCGCGGTCAGTACCACGTGCGCGCCTCGAAGGGCATCCACCTCGTCGTGCCGAAGGACCGCATCCAGTCCAGTACCGGCATGATCCTGCGCACCGAGAAGTCGGTGCTGTTCATCATCCCGTGGGGCCGGCACTGGCTGATCGGCACCACGGACACCGACTGGAACCTGGACAAGGCGCACCCGGCCGCGACCAGCAAGGACATCGAGTACCTGCTCGACCACGTCAACTCCGTCCTGACCACGCCACTGACCCGCGAGGACGTCGAGGGCGTGTACGCCGGACTGCGGCCGCTGCTGGCCGGTGAGTCGGAGAGTACGTCGAAGCTGTCGCGCGAACACGTGGTCGCGCACGCCGCCCCGGGGCTCGTGGTCGTTGCCGGTGGCAAGTACACGACGTACCGGGTGATGGCCAAGGACGCGATCGACGCAGCCGCCGCCGCTCTCGATGGGCGGGTGCCGAAGTCAGTCACCAAGACGACGCCGTTGGTCGGTGCCGACGGGTACCAGGCGCTGTGGAACCAGCGGCACCTGATCGCGCAGCGGTCCGGTCTGCACGTCGCCCGCATCGAGCACCTGCTCAACCGGTACGGCGCTCTGGTCGACGAGGTGCTCGCGCTCGTCGAAGAGGACCCGTCGCTGGGCGAGCAGTTGCCTGGCACGCAGGACTACCTGCAGGCCGAGATCGTGTACGGCGCAAAGGCCGAAGGCGCGCGGCACCTGGACGACGTACTGGCCCGGCGGACCCGGATCTCGATCGAGGCCTGGGACCGCGGAGTCGGCGCCGCCGAAGCCGCAGCCCGGCTGATGGCTCCGATTCTCGGCTGGGACGAGAAGGCGATCGAGCGCGAGGTGTCGTTCTACGTGCGACGCGTCGAGTCCGAGCGCGCCTCGCAGGACCAGCCCGACGACGAGTCCGCCGACAAGGTCCGCCTGGAGGCGCCGGACATCGTGTCACCGGCGTAACACTGCTACCGGGGGCACTGTTGTTGCTCCCGGCTACAGTATCCCGTATGGGTCTGACTGAGCGGTTGGAGCTGGGCGAAGCGGAGATGTACTGGGTGCTGTCGCAGTGCCCGCCGGACGTCGTCGAGCTGCTGGGCCTCAAGGTCCAGCGCTTCGGCCGGGGTGTGGTGCTGGCGCTGAGCAACGACCCGACGCAGTACTGGTCACAGGCGCACGGGCTCGGGTTCGACCGGCCGATCGGCAGCGCGCTGATCGGCGAGGTCATCGACTTCGCCCGAGGCGCCGGCGGCGACGTGATGAACTTTCACCTCGCGCCCGAGGTACTGCCGGATGACTGGGCGCAGATCTGCGCCGAGCATGGGCTGACGTCGGGTGGGACGTTGATGAAGACCGTTCGGGATGCGAGTCCGGTCAAGCCGGTAGAGACCGACCTGCGGATCGGCCCGATCGGTCCGGACGACGCAGCCACCTGGACCGCGATCCAGATCGAGGGCTTCGAGATGCCCGACGAAGACGGCTCGCAGTCTGCGCTGTTCCACTCGTTCACCCAGGTGCCCGAGGTGACCGCGTACGGCGCCTGGGACGGCGACACGATGGTCGCCGGTGCGGCACTGTGCGTCGTCGGCGACCTCGCGGAACTGGTCAGCGACGCGACACTGCCGTCGTACCGGGGTCGTGGTGCGCAGTCCGCGCTCCAAGCGCGACGGCTGGAGGACGCGTACGCCGCCGGCTGCCGCTGGGCGTCGTCCGAAACGGAGAAGCCCGGCCCGGACGAGCACAACTCCTCCCTGGCGAACATGGAACGCCAGAGCCTGCAGTTGGCCTACGAGCGCCCGATCTACACCTGGCACGCGTGAGCGCGGGCGGGGAGTCGCCTCCCCGCCCGCCTCAGGTCAGCCGACCGTCACGGTGTAGTGCGCGCCGTCGTCGGTGAATTCGTACGTGCCGGCGCCGTTGATGCGCTTGGCGCCGAGGTTGTCGTCGTCGTCCGGGAAATCGCCTTCCATCACCATGAGCACCTTGCCCGGCTCGATCGGGATATCGGCAATATCCTTGTCGTCTCCGTTGGTGAACTGAACCGAATTCATGATAACGGTGCCGTCGACGGTCAGATAAATGTCGTCCGCACCGGTGTTGTCCTCCTGCTGATGACACTTGATCCGGGTGATCTTCAACGCCTGCGTCCCGTCCGCCGAAGCCTGCGCCAGCACCGGCGCCACACCCATCGACGACACCGCGAGCGCAGCGACCGCCAGAACTCTGGTTACCGAAGACATTTCATTTCCTCCCGAGTTGATGTGCATTCCCCGGGACCTTAGGCGCAGCTCTGTATCAAGCGTTTGAATGTCACATCACGATTACCGCTCTTCGATCACCCTGGAAAGGCTTGCGAAATCATTGGTCGGGGCGAATCCAATTGAACGTGCGCTGCACCGCCGCCTGCCAGTTCGCGTACTCGGTGGCGCGCCGGGTGGGGTCCATGTTCGGCAGCCATTGGCCGGCGCGATGCCAGTTGGAACGCAGGCCTTCGAGGTCGGGCCAGTAGCCGACGGCCAGACCGGCGGCATACGCGGCGCCCAGCGACACGGTCTCGGTCACCATCGGGCGGACGACCCGTACGTCGAGCAGGTCGGCCAGGAACTGCATGAGCAGATTGTTCGCGGTCATGCCGCCGTCGACCTTGAGCGCGGTGAGCGCGATCCCGGAGTCGGCGTTCATCGCGTCGACGACCTCGAGGGTCTGGAAGCCGGTGGCTTCGAGGACCGCGCGGGCCAGGTGTCCCTTGGTGATGTAGCCGGTCAGGCCGGCGATGACGCCGCGGGCCTCGCTGCGCCAGTGCGGGGCGAACAGACCGGAGAAGGCCGGGACGATGTAGGCGCCGCCGTTGTCGTCGACGGTCCGGGCCAGCGTCTCGATCTCGGCCGCGGTGTGGATCAGGCCGAGGCCGTCCCGGAACCACTGCACGAGCGAACCCGTGACCGCCATCGAACCTTCGAGCGCGTACGACGCGGGCTCGTCGCCGATCTGGTAGGCGACCGTCGTGAGCATGCCGTGCTTGGACCGGACGATCTCCTGGCCGGTGTGCAGCAACAGGAACGAGCCGGTGCCGTAGGTGCACTTCGCCTCACCTGCACTGAAACACGTCTGCCCGAACAACGCGGCCTGCTGATCGCCGAGCGCGGCGCCGATCCGGACACCGGGCAGCACCTCGGTCGCGGTCGCGAACACTCCGGACGACGGCCTGATCTCCGGCAGCACAGCCCGCGGTACGTCGAAGGCCGCGAGCAGCTCGTCGTCCCATTCGAGGCTGGCGATGTTCATCAGCATGGTCCGGCTCGCGTTCGTCACGTCGGTGACGTGCAGCCCGCCGTTCGCGCCGCCGGTGAAGTTCCAGATCAGCCAGGTCTCCATGGTGCCGAACAGCACCTCGCCGCGCTCGGCGCGCGCCCGCAGCCCAGGAGTGTGATCGAGCATCCACTTCAAACGCGGCGCGGAGAAGTAGGTGTTCAACGGCAGACCGCACAGATCCGCGAACCGGTCCGGGCCCTCGTCACCCGCGAGCTCGGTCACCAGTCGGTCGGTCCGCGTGTCCTGCCAGACCACGGCATTACCGATCGGGCGACCGGTCGCGCGATCCCAGAGCAGGCTGGTCTCGCGCTGGTTGGTGATGCCGATGGCAACGATCTGGCTCGGCATCGCGCCGATCTGCCGAAGAGCAGCCGGTACGACGCGAGTCACGTTCCGCCAGATTTCGGCGGCATCGTGCTCGACCCAGCCCGGTTTGGGGAAGACCTGGCGGTGTTCGCGCTGGGCAACTGACACGAGTCGCCCGCGCCGGTCGAACAGGATGCAGCGGGTCGAGTTCGTGCCCTGGTCGACAGCGGCGACGTACTGCTCAGCCATCCGTCCACCGCCTCGAGTCGCGGCGCATCAGGCGTCGCCCCGTAGATCGCGGGCGATGGCCTCGGCGGTGGCGCGGACCATCGTCACCAGGTCGGTGCGGTGCCGCAGGCGGCTGTCGCAGATGCGCTCGATCCGGCCGGTCAGGCCGACCGCGCCCACGACCAGCCCGCCGAGTCCACGAATCGGCGCGGCGATCCCCGCGGACTCGATCGTGTGCTCCTCGAACTCGCCCGCCCAGCCGCGGCCGCGGACCGTCGCCAGCTCCTCGGCCAGCCGCGCCGGGTCGGTGACAGTTCGGGTGGTGAAGGCCTCGAGGCGCTTCGGCCGGCCGGCGCCACTCGCGTCGTACGCGAGCACGGCCTTGCCCAACGCGGTCGCGTGCGGTGGCAACGTCGTACCAACGTCGAGGTCCTGGTCGCTGTCGTCAGGGCGGAAGACATGGTGGACGACGACGACCTTGCTCTCGACAAGCCGGCCGACGCGAACCACCTCACCGCTGCGGGCAGCCAGTGAATCGGCCCAGTTGATCGCGCGGCTGCGCAACTCGTTCGGATCCAGGTAGCTCTCGCCGAGCCGGCCGAACGCGTCGCTCAGGTGATAGTGCGCGCCGCTGCGGTCCTGCTCGACGAAGCCGACCTGATGCAGCGTCCGGAGGATGCCGTGCACGGTCGTCTTGGCCAGACCGAGCGCATTGCCGACATCGCCGACCCCGAGCCCGTCGGGTGCGGCCGCCAGCAGCCGGAGCACGGCCGCGGCCCGCTCGATCGACTGCACGCTGCCCGGCACCCCCGCAGGCTACCGGTCAAAGCACCGTCTGGCTGCTACTCGGTCGCGATGGCTTGCAGGACGTTGAGCCGTGCTGCACGGCGTGACGGCCAGACCGCAGCGAGTACGCCGATCACCCCGGACACGAGAACTGCGCCGACCAGCTGAAGCACCGGGATGTCGAGCTCGCTGAGCCCGTCGTCGACGAGCACGCCCTGAATCGCGGCCGCGGTCAGCACGCCGACCGCGAGACCGAGCAGCGCGCCGAGCAGCGTGACCGCGATCGACTCGACCCGCAGCATCCGGCGCAACTGTGGCCGGTCCATCCCGATCGCCCGCAGCAGCCCGATCTCCCGGGTGCGTTCGACGACGCCGAGGGCGAGCGTGTTCACGATGCCGAGGATCGCGATCAGGATCGCCAGCGCCAGCAGCATCCCGATCACTGTGGTCACGGCATCGACCGGACCGCGTGCCTGAGCGGCGTACGCCTGCTGATCGCGGACCTGGATCGACGGATAATCCTTCAGGCCTTCCAGGATCGCCGTACTGGCCTGGGCGGTACTGGTGCCGTCGGCAACATCGACGTACAGCAGCGAGTCGGCCGGGGCACCGCCAACCTTCTCGTACGTCGCCAGTGAGATCACGACCGCGTTGAGCTGACGGTTCGGGGCGAGGATTCCGGCCACGGTCAGGCTGTGTTTGCCGGACGTGGTGACCAGGCTGATGCTCTGGCCGACGGAGACGTGAAGGGACCTGGCCATCGTCCGCGGTACGACGGCTTGGCCGCTCGCGAGGCCGTCGAACGAACCGGAATCGAGAGCGACCGTGATCGGGCCGTCCAGGGTCCCGTCGCCGACCCCGGTCACCTTGACCGGCAGATCGCCCACCTTGCCGTCCTGCTGCCGGACCTGATGGACACCCGCGATCCCGCCGACCGCGCGGATCCGGTCGGCGACCTGCGGGCTGAAGGTGTCCGGATCGGACGAACTCACGACCAGGTCGGAGGTACCGATCGCGGCCGCGACATTCGCGTCGATGGACGCCTTGGCCGACGAGCCGATCACCACCAGCCCGCTGATCAGCGCGACCGAGATCATCAGCGCCGAGGCCGTGGCCGACGTACGGCGTGGGTTGCGTTCGGCGTTGCGGCGGCCGAGTGTCACCGGGGCCTTGCGGCCGAACGGCGCCATCAGCCCGCGCACGACGTACCGGCTGACCAGGGGACTGGTCAGCACGATGCCGAGCAGTGCCATCGCCGACGCGAGCCCGATCAGGACCGCGCCCGGCATGCCGCTGGCGTAGTCGCCGATCAGATAGAGCACCAGCGCCATCAGCAGGAGGAACGCGCCACCCAGCAACCGGAGCAGCAATGAGCGCTCGGGGATCATCGCGCCATCGCGCAGCGCGGCCATCGGAGGTAGTCGGCCGGCGCGGCGGGCGGCCGGGTAGGCGGCGGCCACGGTGAGCAGGGCACCGAGCACGTAGCAGGCGATGATCGTCGCCGGGCTGATCTGCAGACCAGCGCTCGGGATCGCCGCACCGAGCCCCTCATAGGCGAAGGTGATCCCGGCAGCGACTCCGATACCGAGCAGCAGACCGAGGGTCGAACCGATCAGCCCGATCACGAGCGCTTCGGCCAGGACCGAGCCCGTGACCTGGCCGCGGGAGGCACCAATCGCGCGCAGCATCGCGAGCTCGCGGGACCGCTGCGCGACCTGCATCGCGAACGTGTTCACGATCAGGAACGCGCCGACGAACAACGCGAGCCCGGCGAACATCAGCAAGATCGAACTGAACCCGCCGAACGTCGTGTCGAGCGCAGTCTCACCGTCGGCCTCGACCTGCGCCGCGGTCCGCACCTTGAACGTGTCACCGACGGTCTTCGCGATCGCCGCGCGGACCTGTTCGGTGTCGGCGCCCGGCTTCAGCGCGACGGCTATCGACGTCCAGCCGGGCTTGCCGAGCAGGACGAGCTGCGCGGTCGCGGGGTCGAACGTGACCAGCGGTGCACCCGCGGCTGGACCGGCCTGGGCGGGGGTGGTGATCGCGGTGAGGGTGGCTGTCACGGGCCGGGTTGCGGTGACGATGCGCACCTGATCGCCGATGCCGTAACCAGCCTTCGACGCGGTCGACTCGTCCAGCCCGAGCTCCGCCGTACCCCACGGTTGTTTGCCGTCGATCAGCCGGAACGGCGAGGTCCGTACGGCGTGCGGCCAGCCCGCGCCGTACGTCGGGAGACCGTAGGTGTCGATCGGGGTGCCGTCGGGTTTGCGGATCTGCACGTCGCTGACCAGCAGTTGCGCGTCAGCGTCGGCCACTCCGGGAACCGCGGCGACCTGGCCGACGACCGCGGCCGCGAGAGTCGCCGGTGGGCCGGTGCGGGCCTCGACCGGATCCACCGGCGTGATGGTGATATCCGCCGTGCTGCCGGCGTACTGCTTCTTCAGCGCGGTGGAGAGGGTGTCGGTGAAGACCATCGCGCCACCGACGAACGCGATGCCGAGCACGACCGCGACCGTGCAAAGCACGAACCGCAGCCGGTGCGCCAGAACCGAGCGCAGACCGATCTTCAGCATCAGCCGGCCACGGCCGGGTCGAGACTCTTCATCATGTCGAGGACGGTCTCGGCAGTCGGGTCGAGCAACTCCGAACGCAACTGGCCATCGGCCAGGAACAGCACCCGGTCCGCGTACGACGCCGCGGTCGGATCGTGGGTGACCATGACCACGGTCTGCCCGAACTCACGCACCGACCGGTGCAGGAAGCCGAGCACATCGGCCGACGACTGCGAGTCGAGGTTGCCGGTCGGCTCGTCGGCGAAAACCACCTCGGGCCGCGACGCCAGCGCACGCGCACAGGCGACCCGCTGCTGCTGACCGCCGGACAGCTCTGAGGGTTTGTGCTTGAGGCGGTCGGACAGCCCGATCGTGTCGATCACCGTCCGCAGCCAATCCCGATCCGGCGTGCGGCCGGCCAGGTCCAGCGGCAGCGTGATGTTCTCGTACGCCGTCAGGGTCGGCACCAGGTTGAAGGCCTGGAACACGAACCCGATCCGGTCCCGGCGCAGATGCGTCAGCTGCTTCTCGGGCAGCCGGCTGAGCTCGACATCACCGACCCACACCTGCCCGGCCGTCGGCTGGTCCAGACCGGCCAGACAATGCAGCAGGGTCGACTTGCCCGACCCCGACGGACCCATGATCGCGGTGAACCGGCCCTTGCCGAAGTCGGCGGTGAGCTCCACCAATGCATCGACCTGCGTCTGGCCCACGCCGTACCGCTTGGTCACGCCGATCGCCCGGACAGCAGGTGTCAGTTCCACGCTCATGCGACGAACGCTATCTACCAGAGGTTCCTTCTCAGCCGTCGACGCCGACCAGGTCGACACCGGCGGACTCGACCACGACCTCCTCGACACTTCGTTGCGGCAGAGGTGGCGGGGTGCCGCCCCAGGCCGGGCAGAGGGACTTGTAGTCGCACCAGTCGCAGAGCGGGCCCGGGCTCGGACGCCAGTCGCCGGACTCCAGCGCGCGGCTGATCGCCGTCCAGAGCGCACCGACCTTCCGCTCACAGGCGCGCAGATCGGCCTCGTCCGGGATGTAGCGGACGATCTCACCGTTGCCCAGGTAGACCAGCTGCAACATCGCCGGTACGACGCCGCGCAGCCGCCACAGCACCAGCGCGTAGAACTTCATCTGGAACAAGGCCTTGGCCTCGAAGAACTCCGACGGCGACCGCCCGGTCTTGTAGTCGACCACCCGGATCTCACCGGTCGGCGCGACATCGAGACGGTCGACATAGCCCCGCAGTACCAGGCCGGACTCGAGCTCGGTCTCGACGTACAGCTCGCGCTCGGCCGGTTCTAAAGCGTTCGGGTCCTCGAGGGTGAAGTACTTGCCGAGGAGTTTGTGCGCCTCGGCCAGCCAGCTCGCCAGCTCCTCACCGCTCGCGTCCTCGGCGAACAGGCTGGCCACCTCGGGTTCGTCGGCCAGCACCTGCTGCCACTGCGGCTCGAGCATCTCGGCAGCCTGCTCCAGCGTCCGCTGACCGCGCGGGAGATCGAACAAGCGCTCCAGCACCCCGTGCACGACCGTGCCCCGGACGGCCGCGGACGAGGGTTTCTCGGGCAGCCGGTCGACGACCCGGAACCGGTACTTCAGCGGGCAGCTCATGAAATCGGCCGCCCGTGACGGCGACAGCGCTCCCCG
This sequence comes from Kribbella sp. NPDC056951, assembly GCF_042674205.1. Lineage (NCBI taxonomy): Bacteria > Bacillati > Actinomycetota > Actinomycetes > Propionibacteriales > Kribbellaceae > Kribbella > Kribbella sp. NPDC056951. Next base: position 653,787 of record NZ_JBHUQZ010000002.1, on the reverse strand, counting down.
CGGATGCCCGCTGACTGGTACCTCGGCCGCAACACTCATACCGAAACCCTAGGCGAGGCCATCGACACTTTCGGTCAGAAGGGCTTAAAGGCTCCCAGGGAATTCCCAGGAGACTTTCGGCCAACTATCGGTCTGGCTTGCCAAGCTCTTCATATGAAGCCACCACGTGAGCACGATCTCGGCCTGGAATACGACCTCGGCACGTTGCGCCGGCGGAAGGTCTTGAGCCTGTTCGCCGGTGCCGGTCTGGTCGCCCTCGCGGGCTGTTCGCCCGACTCGACACCGTCAACGGCGACCACACCATCAGCCACAGGATCGACCTCGACCGCTCCATCCACCTCGACCGCCGGTGTCGACGAGATTCCGGCCGAGACCGCCGGCCCCTATCCGGGTGACGGCTCCAACGGGCCGAACGTGCTCACCGAGTCCGGCATCGTCCGCAGCGACATCACCAAGTCGTTCGGCTCCGCCTCCGGCACGGCGACCGGCGTACCGCTGACTGTCGAGCTGACCATCCTGGACGCGGACAAGGACACCCCGCTGTCCGGAGCGGCGGTTTATGTCTGGCACTGCGACGCGCAGGGCCGCTACTCGCTCTACTCCGAGGGCGCGACCAACGAGAACTACCTGCGCGGTGTCCAGGCCACCGACGCCGACGGCAAGGTGAAGTTCACGACCATCTTCCCGGCCGCGTACACAGGCCGCTGGCCGCACATCCACTTCGAGGTCTACGCCAGCCTGTCCGACGCGACCGCCGCCGGGAAGATCAGTGCGACCTCGCAACTCGCGTTCCCCGAGAACGTCTGCAACGCCGTGTACGGCACCGACGGCTACGACGGGAGTGCGGAGAACATGCGCCGTACGTCGCTTGCCGACGACAACGTGTTCGGCGACGACGACGGCGTACATCAGCTCGCGGCGGTGTCCGGAGACGCGGTGAACGGGTACACGGCGAAACTCGATGTGGGCGTTTGAGCCGGGTGAATAGCAGGTTGTTACCGCTCGACCAGTAGCGTTGGGGTGATGTCCGAACAGCGTGATCCTCAGAACCCCGCCCAGTCGGTCGGCCCACCGCCGCCCGGTACCTGGGTTCTCGGTCGTGTCCGCGGGATCCGGCTGACCATGCGGTTCACCTGGCTGCCGGTGGCGATGCTGCTGGCGTTCGGGTTCTCCGCGGTGATCGGGCAGCAGTTCCCGCAGATCGGCGCCTGGCGCTATGTCGCGTCGTTCGCCTTCGTGGTCGCGTTCACGCTGTCGATCCTGGTGCACGAACTCGCGCACGCGCTGATGGCCCTGAAGTTCGGCATCGGCGTGTCGGAGATCAACCTCGGATTCTTCGCCGCCGGGACCCATATCGAGGGCGAGCGGAAGACGCCGTTCGAGGAGTTCGCGGTCTCGGTGGTCGGCCCGATCGCCTCACTGGCGGTCGGCGGACTGGCCTATTTCGGATCGCGAGCCGTCGACGACGGTGTCGCCTACATCGCGCTATGGCAGCTGGCCGTCGCGAACCTGATCGTCGGTGTCACCAACCTGCTCCCCGGACTGCCGCTGGACGGTGGCTGGGTGGCGCGGGCGCTCGTCTGGAAGATCACCGGCAACATGCACACCGGCACCATCGTGGCCGCCTGGGGCGGCCGGATCCTGGCGATCCTGGTGCTGGCCGCACCGGTCATCCTCGAGCGGGCCTTCGGCCGGCAACCGACGCTGATCGACTTCCTGATCGCCCTCGCGGTCGGCTTCTTCCTGTACATGGGCTCGACTGCCCAGCTGATGCAGGCCCGGCTGCGCCAGAAGCTGCCCACCTTGCAGGTGCGCACGATGGCCCGCCGCGCGATCGCGGTGCACTCCGGTACGCCGATCTCCGAAGCAGTCCGGATGGCCGGCGAAGCGCACGCCGGGGCGGTCGTGGTGATCGACGGCGACGGCAAGCCGCATGCGCTGGTCTCCGAGAGCGCGGTCGCCGCGGTTGCGGCGAACCAGCGGCCGTGGACCACGGTGAGCGAGGTTTCCACCCGCATCGGCGCGGGCCACATCATCGGGGTCAACGACACCGGCGAGGAGATCCTGAAGACGATCCGCGAGCACCCCGCCTCGGAGTACCTGGTCCTCGACGCGGCCGGCAGCGTGTACGGCGTACTGGCGACGGCCGATATCGAGCAGGCCTTCCGCGGTCGCTGACCACCTCCCTGACGGCGGGCGGGTCACGGAAAGTTAAGGTGAGCGCCTTATGGCTGACTTGCGCGACTTTCCCGACCAGGCGTACTCCGGGGTCCATCACGGCCCCCTGCAGGCGGGGGAGTGGATCACCCTGCAGGACTCCAAGGGCCGCCGGCACTCGGTGTTCCTGGAGCGCGGGAAGATCTTCCACACCACCAAGGGCGGGATCGAGCACGACGAGCTGATCGACGGCCCGGACGCCGTGGTGATCCGCTCCAAGGGCGGAGTCGAGTACCTCGCCCTGCGGCCGCTGATGGCCGACTACTCGGTGTCGATGCCGCGCGGTGCCGCGGTGATCTACCCCAAGGACACCGCGCAGATCGTCACGATGGCCGACATCTTCCCGGGCGCGAAGGTGGTCGAGGCCGGCGCCGGATCCGGCGCGCTGACCACCGCGCTGCTGCGGGCCGTCGGCATCCACGGCCAGGTCATCTCGTTCGAGCGCCGCGAGGATTTCGCCGAGGTCGCGCGCAAGAACGTGACCGGCTTCTTCGGCGGCGAGCACCCGGCCTGGCGGCTCGAGGTCGGTGACCTGGTCGAGAAGCTGAACGAGACCGATGTCGACCGGATCATCCTGGACATGCTGGCCCCCTGGGAGTGCGTGGACGCCGCTGCCGGTGCCCTGAGCCCCGGCGGGGTGTTCTGCGCGTACGTCGCCACCACGACCCAATTGAGCCGGGTTGTCGAGACGCTGCGGGCCCACGGCGAATTCACCGAGCCGCGCGCGTGGGAGTCTCTCGTGCGAGACTGGCACGTGGAGGGTCTGGCGGTTCGTCCGGGACACCGGATGCAAGGTCACACCGCCTTTCTGGTCACCGCCCGACGGATGGCGCACGGGGTTCAGGCACCCCGGAAGAAGCGCCGGCCGGCACCGGGCGCGTACGGCGACGACTACCAAGGCCCCCGTCGGAGTGACGGTTCTGAAGATGTGCCCAAAGCAACAGGTTCATCCGCAACCGACACGTGATGGGATTCAGCTTGCCCGGCGAGGTTTTCTGGGTAAGGTCCATAGGGTCGAGCCCCACATGGTGAGGTGATGATCGTGGCTGGAGACGAGAGTCCTACCGCGGCAGAGCTGCGTAACCAGGTCCGGTACCTGGAGGCCGAGGTCGCAGCGTTGCGGCGTCGGTTGTTGGAGCACCCGGCTGACAGCCGGTCGCTCGAAAGCAGGCTGTCCGAAACACAGGCCTCCCTGGCGAGTGTCACCGCTCAGAACGAGCGGCTGGCCGACACGCTGCGGGAGGCGCGAGAGAAGATCATCGCCCTGAAGGAGGAGGTCGACCGGCTGGCCCAACCGCCATCCGGATTCGGCACCTTCCTCGGCCGCAACGACGACGACACGCTGGACGTGTTCACCGGGGGCCGCAAGCTCCGGGTGGCGGCCAGCCCGTCGATCGACCTGGACGCGCTGAAGCTCGGCCAGGAACTGATGCTGAACGAGGCGCTGAACGTGGTCGAGGCCTGCGACTTCGAGGTCGTGGGCGACGTGGTGATGCTGAAGGAACTGCTGGCCGACGGCGAGCGGGCACTGGTGATCGCGCAGGCCGACGAGGAACGGGTCGTCCGGCTCGCCTCGCCGCTGCTCGACATCGCGCTGCGCACCGGCGACTCGCTGCTGCTGGAGCCCCGCTCCGGCTATGTCTACGAGAAGATCCCGAAGTCCGAGGTCGAGGAGCTGGTGCTCGAAGAGGTCCCGGACATCGACTACACCCAGATCGGCGGTCTGGCCGGCCAGATCGAGCAGATCCGGGACGCGGTCGAGCTGCCGTACCTGCACAAGGACCTGTTCCTCGAGCACGAGCTGAAGCCGCCGAAGGGCGTCCTGCTCTACGGCCCACCCGGCTGCGGCAAGACCCTGATCGCGAAAGCGGTGGCGAACTCGCTGGCCAAGAAGGTCGCCGAGCGGACCGGTGTGGCGGAACAGAAGTCGTTCTTCCTGAACATCAAGGGTCCCGAGCTGCTGAACAAGTACGTCGGTGAGACCGAGCGGCACATCCGCCTGGTCTTCCAGCGCGCCCGGGAGAAGGCATCCGAAGGGATGCCGGTGATCGTGTTCTTCGACGAGATGGACTCGCTGTTCCGCACCCGCGGATCCGGGGTGTCCTCCGACGTCGAGAACACCATCGTCCCGCAGCTGCTCAGCGAGATCGACGGTGTCGAAGGCCTGGAGAACGTCCTGGTCATCGGCGCCTCGAACCGCGAGGACATGATCGACCCGGCGATCCTGCGGCCGGGCCGGCTGGACGTGAAGATCAAGATCGAGCGCCCCGACGCCGAGGCGGCCCGGGACATCTTCTCGAAGTACCTGACCACCACGCTGCCGCTGCACGCCGACGACCTCAGTGAGTTCGGCGGCGACAAGGCCTCGTGCGTGGGCGGGATGATCCAGCGCACCGTCGAGCGGATGTACACCGAGGCCGACGAGAACCGGTTCCTCGAAGTGACCTACGCCAACGGCGACAAGGAGGTCCTGTACTTCAAGGACTTCAACTCGGGCGCGATGATCCAGAACATCGTCGACCGGGCCAAGAAGATGGCGATCAAGGCCTACCTGGACGAGAACCAGAAGGGTCTGCGGGTGCAGCACCTGCTGCAGGCGTGTGTCGACGAGTTCAAGGAGAACGAAGACCTCCCGAACACGACCAACCCGGACGACTGGGCCCGGATCTCCGGCAAGAAGGGCGAGCGGATCGTCTACATCCGCACGCTCATCTCCGGCAAGCAGGGCACCGAGCCGGGTCGCTCCATCGACACGGCCACGAACACCGGTCAATACCTCTAGTAAGTACGTCGTACCGCCCCGGCACCGATCTGGCGCCGGGGCGGTTGGCGTTTCGGGGGACGGGTGAGGGTTTCCCCCGATACCTCTGTACGGCGGTTGGGTCATACCGTCGGTGGTATGGCGACCGACGATGTGCGCAAGGACCTGCGGGCGGCGGTGGCCGCGCGGCAGGAGCTCGGGCCGGAATACGAAGCCGAGATCATCGAAGGCTTCCTGGAACGGCTCGACGCGCAGCGCCGCGCCACCCTGCCCGAACCGGTCCACGCGCCGCAACCGCCGGCGCACCCGAGCCGCGAACGCGACCCGGGTGGCCTGGCACTGGCGATCATCTCGATCGTCGCGGCGATCCCGATCACCGCGATCGCCGCCGACATGATCGGGCCGTTCGGCGTGGTGGTCAGCTGGGCGGGTCTGGTCGGGATCAACCTCGCCCGCTCGGTCAGCCGCCGCCGGTACTAGATCGGTACCGGTCGATCCTGAGCGTCGTACGCGCGGATCTGTTCGGTCGGGTTGAACGGTTTCTTGCCGACCGGGATCCCCCGGCTGTCGGTGTACGCGAAATGGCCGTCGACCACGCCCTTGATCCAGGCGCTGGACCCGCCCGGCCACACGTAGCGTGATTCGATCCGCGCGACGTCCTTGCGGGCCCAGTACATCGTCCAGTGCTGGAAGTACATCCTCGTGGGCTGAGTACTCCAGCTGCTGCCGACGAAGGCTTCCACCGCTCGCTTGGACGTGGCTGCCTTGGTCCAGTAGCTGTCCTGAATCATGTAGACCCCGATGCCCTGCTGGCAGACAGCCAGCACCTGGCTGTACGGCCCGGTCGAGCGTTCTGCGCCCTGCACCACCAGGTGGATGAAACTGCTGCCCGGTGCGGCACCCTTCAGTCGCCGGGACCACAGCACGTTCAGCGCGCCGGGGCCACCGCCTGGCACGTGACACGACTCGGCCGCCTCGGCAGCGTCAGCCGCCGACACCGGACCGAGGTCGACATCGTCCGGGAACGGCAAGATGATGGCCGACTGCGGCGGTTTGACGCTGGCTGGGAGCTTGCTCGACTCGACCTTTTGACTCGGCGACGGGCTGGCGGCCGGGTCCTGCTCGGTGCGGGGATGCTGGACGACCGTGATCGTGCCCGCGACGATCGCCGCGACGGCCCCGACAGCGACAAGCGGAGCTGCCCACGCCGGAGTACGCCGTACTGCGGGGCGAGTCTTTTGCATCAGCTGGCGGCGTAGCCGGTCGTGCTGGTCAGGCGACAGCGGCGGGACGGTCGGTGGTTCGAGGTCGGTGCTCATGAGGGCTCCTGGAGGAAGTCACTGGACACAAGGTCGGGGAAGCGCCGGCGCGCACGGTGCAGGCGGGCCTTGACGGTCCCCACCGGTACGCCGAGCGCGTCCGCGGCCTCGGTCTGCGTCAGACCGGCCCACACGACGAGTTCGAGCGTTTCGCGCTCATGCCGGGGGAGCCGGTCGACTGCCCGGCGGATCGCGGACATCCGGCGTTCGTCGTCGAGGCGACGATCCACATCGGCCAGGTGATCGGTCGCTGGTTCAGGAGCCGGCAGGCGGTCGACCAGGTTGCGGATGCGGGCCGCCGTACGGGCGAGTGTCCGGCACTCGTTGCGGGCGACGACCAGCAGCCAGCCGAGCGCACTCGGCACGGCCAACGGGCCTGGGGGATTGCGCTGGAAGCGGCGCCAGGTGTTCAGGAACGTGGACTGGACGACGTCCTCGGCAGTGCTCCAGGAAGCGGTCCGCCGGAACGCGAACGCGTGTACTGCGTCCGCATGCCGGTCGAACAGCTCACCGAGTGCCTGATGATCGCCGGTGCGCAGCCGGTCCCACAGCTCGTGATCCGAGGCCGGTGATGTCACCACGGGCTCCGTCTCGTCGATCAGGATGTTGGTCACACCGGTCTATGACCGGTGGTCCTGCCGATGGTTGCATCGGATCCGGGTCAGGCCAGACTGCGGATGTACGCGCCCAGGAGCGCTGAGGTGTCCGGAACGAAGGTCCACTCGTCCAGACGCCGTACAAGCTCCGCAGGGGTCATCCAGGCGCCCCAGGCGACCTCTTCGGGCTGGTGGACGACCGGACCGTCCCAGACGCACGTGTAGAGGTAGGCGTGGTAGTTGGTGAACTCGTCGGCGTAGTCGCCTTCGGGGAGCTTCGTCAGCTCGGCACCGGTGATCCCCAGCTCCTCGGCCAGTTCACGGACCACGGCGTCGTACGGGTCCTCACCGGCATCGATCACGCCACCGGCCATGAAGTCGTAGCAGGCCGGGTACACGTCCTTGGTCGGCGTCCGCCGGTGCACGTAGATGTCGCCACTGGAGTTGCGGACCAGTACGCCGGTCGCCGAGTGCCGCAGGTTGTCGCGGCGCATCACCGAGCGGGGTACCGACCCGCAGACCACGCCGTCCGCATCGACGAGTGCCACCAGTTCATCCATGCCCGCAGTCTCACACGACGCCTGTGTAGTGCACCTCCTGCTGCCAGTGGTCCCGCGGCTGCTGGTGCAGAGTCCAGTACTCCTCAGCGATGCGGTCCGGGTCGAACGCCGTACCGGGTGCCACCGAGCCGTAGACGGTCACTGAGGCGGCGTGCAGGCCGTCGGCGCCGTAGGTCTGGTCCAGGAGGCTCACCAGTGTCCGGACACCCGCCTTACCGAGTGAGAGGCTCACGTAGTCCGGCTTGGTCTCCGGCATCCCGCCGGTGATCAGAAACGAGCCACCGCCGTTGGCCACCATCGCCGGCGCGACATGTGCCGCGGCTGTGATCGCACCGCCGACGTTGACCGCCCAGGCGTCGTACTGCTCGCGCAGTGTCAGTTCACCGATCCGGTCGGCCGCAATCTTCGCGGCGTTGTAGACCACGACGTCAGGTGTCCCCAGCTCGGCGACAACCTTGTCCAGAGCGCCCCGCAGCGCCGACTCGTCGGTGCAGTCGGCGGCCAGCGTCAGTGTCGCCCCAGCGGCCTCTGGCTGCCGCCGCGCGATCAGTGCGACCGGCCAGCCTTCCCGCGCGAATCGGCGTCCGACTGCCTGGCCGATCCCCGGTCCGGCACCGATCACCACAACTCCCGGCATGTTCGTTCCTCCTGCTGCGTTGGTATCGATCACCGGGACCGTAGGCCGTGACACCGGTGTCAAGGTCAAGAGGCGAGGAGTGGGCATTGCTGATCGGAGAACTGTCGGAGCGCACCGGTGTGAGCCGAAGACTGCTGCGGTACTACGAGCAGCAAGGCCTGCTCGAGCCGGTGCGCCAGACCAACGGATACCGCGAGTACTGCGACCAGGCGCCGAACGTCGTCGGGCACATCCGCAGCCTGCTCGCGGCCGGGCTCCCGACCGCGATGATCGCCGGCGTGCTGAACTGCGTGCAGGGTGATCCGGCCGAGCCGGTGCTGTCAGGCTGCCGGGGCATGGTCGACGGACTGACCGCCGAGCGGGCCCGGGTGGCGGCGGAGATCGAGCGGCTCAGTACGTCGCAGCGGGCGCTCGACGTACTGCTCGAAGCGGCGATCCACGCACCGGAGTGACGCAACGATCGGGACGGAGACCGACTTTGGGCGACCCGACCGCGTAGGCTCGTGATTATGAGTGTGCGGCGGATCATGGGGACCGAGACCGAGTTCGGCATCTCGGTGCCCGGCCAGCCCGGGGCCAACCCGATGCTGACCTCGAGCCAGGTGGTGAACGGCTACGCCCAGACGCAGCCACTGGCGCGCAAGACGCGATGGGACTTCGACGAGGAGCACCCGCTGCGGGACGCGCGCGGCTTCGACCTGAGCCGGGAGGTGGCCGACTCCAGCCAGCTCACCGACGAGGAGACCGGCCTGGCCAACGTGATCCTCACCAACGGCGCCCGGCTGTACGTCGACCACGCCCACCCCGAGTACTCCGCGCCAGAGTGCACCAACCCGCGCGACGTGGTGGTCTGGGACAAGGCCGGTGAGCTCGTCATCATGGAGGGCGCGCGACAGGCCCGGCAGATCCCCGGTGCCCCGCAACTCAACCTGTACAAGAACAACACCGACAACAAAGGCGCGTCGTACGGGTCGCACGAGAACTACCTGATGCGCCGCTCGACGCCGTTCGCCTCGATCGTGCGGCACCTGACGCCGTTCTTCGTCAGTCGCCAGGTCGTCACCGGCGCCGGCCGGGTCGGGATCGGCCAGGACGGCGGCACGAACGGGTTCCAGATTAGTCAGCGGGCCGACTACTTCGAGGTCGAGGTCGGCCTCGAGACGACCCTCAAACGGCCGATCATCAACACCCGCGACGAACCGCACGCGAACCCGGACCGCTACCGCCGGCTGCACGTGATCATCGGCGACGCGAACCTGTCCGAGATCTCGACGTACCTGAAGGTCGGTACGACGTCGCTGGTGCTCGCGATGATCGAGGACGGCTGGCTGACCGACGACCTCGGGGTCGACCGCCCGGTCACCGCGCTGCACGAGATCAGCCACGACCCGACCTGCACACACCTGATGACGCTCAAGGACGGTCGCAAGCTGACCGCCGTACAGCTGCAGACGGAGTACCTGGAACAGGCCCGCAAGTATGTCGAGGACAAGTACGGCGACGACGCGGACCGCCAGACCAAGGACGTGCTGCACCGCTGGGAGTCGGTCCTCGACCAGCTCGCCATCGACCCGATGAAGCTGTCCGACCAGCTCGACTGGGTGGCGAAGTACAAACTGCTGCAGTCCTACCGCGACCGCGACGGCCTGGAGTGGGACGACCCGAAGCTGCACCTGGTCGACCTGCAGTACGCCGACCTTCGTCCGGACAAAGGCCTGTACTACAAACTCGTCAACTCCGGCCGGATGCAGCGGATCGTCACCGACGAGGAGATCCGGATGGCGGTCTCGCACCCGCCGACCGACACCCGCGCCTACTTCCGCGGCCGCTGTATGCAGCAGTACGCGCCGCAGGTCGCGGCCGCCTCCTGGGACTCGGTGATCTTCGATCTGCCCGGCAAGGAGTCGCTCCAGCGGATCCCGACCCTCGACCCGCTGCGCGGTACGAAAGCGCATGTCGGTGCCCTTCTGGACCAGTGCGACACCGCGAGTGACCTGGTTCGCACCATCACTGGGGGTGCCGCCGGGTAGGGTCGCTCTTAGAAGCACGGAGAAGCGGTTGGGCGTCTTCTCCACTGCGGTTCTAGGAGGTGTGTGCGATGGCGAAGGACGGCGGGCAGCAGCACAAGCAGCCGAAGCGTTCGACGACCGAGGAAGAGGTCGAGCAGTCGACCACGTCGGAAGACGTGGCCGAGCGCAAGGAACGGCTCGACGAGGACGTCGACTCGATCCTCGACGAGATCGACGAGGTGCTCGAGGAGAACGCCGAGGAGTTCGTCCGCGGGTTCGTCCAAAAGGGTGGGGAGTGAACCGCTCGATGACATTTGATGCCTCCGGCCGGTTGCCGGAAGCCTTCCTGACCCCAGGTGGCACATCGTTCATGGACTTCCTGGCCGGGCACGCGCCCGACCTGTTGCCCGGACGGCGCAGCCTGGGGCAGGCCGACTTCTCCGACCAGGTCCCGCACGGTACGACGATCGTCGCGGCCACCTTCGCGGGTGGCGTGGTGATGGCCGGCGACCGGCGGGCCACGATGGGCAACATCATCGCCTCGCGGGACATCGAGAAGGTGTTCCCGGCCGATGAGTACTCGGCGGTCGCGTTCGCGGGATCGGCCGGGTTCGGGATCGAGATGGTCCGGCTGTTCCAGGTCGAGCTCGAGCACTACGAGAAACTCGAGGGCACCACGCTCAGCCTGGACGGCAAGTCCAACCGGCTCAGCGCGCTGATCCGGGGCAACCTGGCGATGGCGATGCAGGGTCTGGCCGTGGTTCCGCTGTTCGCGGGCTACGACCACGACCGCAAGGGCGGGCGGATCTTCTCCTACGACGCCACCGGCGGCCGCTACGAGGAGACCCACTTCCACAGCGTCGGCTCGGGCTCGCTGTTCGCCCGGGGCTCGCTGAAGAAGCTCTACCGCGAGGACCTGTCCGCGACCGACTGCGCGATGGTGACGATCCAGTCGCTGATCGACGCCGCCGACGACGACTCGGCCACCGGCGGCCCGGACATGCTGCGGCGGATCTTCCCAGTGGTCGGTGTGGTCACCGCCGACGGCTACCAGCGGTTGCCCGAGGACGAGGTCGCCGCCCTGGTCGACGCGGCCTGGGCGCAGCGCCACGGCCGCCCCGACGGCCCCGCCACGGCGTCCCTGACCTGATCCCATCGACATAGAGGACGACACCTTCGATGAGCACGCCGTTCTACGTCTCACCAGAACAGCTGATGCGCGACCGGGCGGACTTCGCCCGGAAGGGCATCGCCAAGGGCCGCAGCGCGATCGCGCTGCAGTATGCCGACGGCATCCTGTTCGTCGCCGAGAACCGCTCACCCGCACTGCACAAGGTGGCCGAGATCTACGACCGGATGGCGTTCGCCGCGGTCGGCCGCTACAACGAGTTCGAGAACCTGCGGATCGCCGGCGTCCGGCTGGCCGACATGCGCGGCTATTCGTACGACCGGCGCGACGTCACCGGCCGGGCCTTGGCCAACGCGTACGCACAGACCCTCGGCGCGATCTTCTCCTCCGGCGGCGAGAAGCCACTCGAGGTCGAGATCCTGGTCGCCGAGATCGGCACCTCCACGGCCGACGACCAGATCTACCGGCTCACGTACGACGGCTCGATCGCCGACGTACGGGGTTATGCGGTGATGGGCGGCCAGGCCGAGCAGGTCGCCGAGTACGTTGGCGAGCACTACCAGGAGGGAATCTCGCTGGCCGGGGCCCTCCGGTTGGCCGTCGACGCCCTCGGCCACGACAGCAGCGAGCCCCGCGAACTGACGTCGGACCAGCTCGAGGTCGCCGTACTGGACCGGACCCGGACGCAGGTCCGCAAGTTCAAGCGCATCTCCGAGGAGACGCTGGCCCGGATCCTGTCCGAGTCGCACCCCGCCGCGGATATCGAGGCAGCCGTAGTTGAGGACGCGACGCCTTCGGAGCCGACCGAGGAGACCCCCTCGTCACCGGCATCCTCGTCCGCGGCGCCGTCGTCGGCCGACGACGAGGCACCGATCGCTCCGCCCGAGGACCCCGACGACAGCCGCCCCCTGTGACGGACCGAACCACCGACGCAGCCGCCACCTCCTCCGACGTGGCGGCTGCGTCATCCCGGGCCGCCGACCCAGAGCCCTGGGAGCTCCTGGGGGAGAAGGTCGCATACCAGCGCTTCCTGACGGTCAAGGTCCGTCAATACCGCATGCCGAACGGCCACGAGGTCGACTGGGACGTCACAGGCCCGGAGTCCGCGGATGGAGTCGCCCGCGGCATCACCGTGCTGCCCCTGACCCCGGACGGCCGGATCGTGACGATCCGCATGTTCCGTCCAGGCCCGGACAGCGTCGTCACCAACCTGCCAGGCGGCCTGATCGAGCCCGGCGAGGACCCTGCGGTCGGCGGCGCCCGCGAGCTCGAGGAGGAAACGGGCTACACCTGCGAGACCCTCGAGGTCGTCGGCTGGACCTGGGCCGGCACGTCCTCAACCTTCCGCAAGTACGTCGCAATCGCCCGCGGCTGCCGTCCCAACGGCACCCAGCAACTGGATGACGCCGAAGACTGCGTCCCAGTCGAACTGACCGTGGCCGAGTTCCGCGCCGAACTCCGCACCCCCGGCGCCATGACCGGCACCGACGCCGCCTACCTAGCCCTCGACCACGCCGCCCTCCTCTAACCCCTCGCCCGCCGCCGCTACTGATTGACGAGGGCAACGATGAGAAGCGAGAAGACGACCGCGAAGGCCAGCCACCAGAATCCGTCGATCACCTTGGCCCGCGGGGACTTCGGCTGCTTCACCGGATAAACCTGCTCGGCCGGTGGTACGCCCGGATGCGGATCGGCGCCGTACCGGTTCAGGCCGGGCGTCCCGGCGCTCGTGAGGTGGACGAACAGCACCGCGCTGCCGACGACCGGCACGAACGACATCAGCAACCACCAGCCCGAGTGATCAGTGTCGTGCAACCGCCGAATCGCCGCGAGTACGGCGACGACCTGGTGAGCGACAAGACCGAGCCCACCGATTGCCCATCCCACTCGCTGCTCCGCGGACAACCCCAACGCCCGGTCGACCAGAATGGGGGCCAGCAACACCACCCAGCCCGCGAGCCAGACAAGCCAGTACTCACGCCGTAGCCCGCGCCCACGAGGATCGAACACCGCCCTGACGACCGACACCGAGACCCTCCTCTCTTCTCGGTGCCAGTGTGTGAGACCGGAGGAGGATCGGCAGGCTGTGACCGCTTGATGCCAACGCGTCCCCTCTGCGAAGCGCTCATTTGACGAGCGGTAGCGAGGCGGGGCCGGTGCGGGGGAGAAGGTAAGCTGGAGGCGGGTCGTGACTGGCGTTGAGGTGGGGTACCACCGGGGAGCGGCTTGCCGGTGGATCCGGCGGTGGTAGCCGCGCGCCTGGGCATTTGAGTTGACGCCCAGAGGAGTGCGCCCATGACCGCCGAACTGATGATCGGGACCGAGCTCGCCGCCGAGATGGTGACGAACGCCGCCGCCCGCGCTGAGAAATTGCGCGAATCCACCGGAGTCCAGCCATGCCTGGCGACCGTGCTGGTCGGTGACGATCCCGCTTCCGCGACCTACGTGCGGATGAAGCAGAACCGCAGCAAGAAGGCCGGGATCGGTTCGCGCAGCGTCGTACTGCCGGCCGCGACCACCACCGACGAGTTGGTCGCCGAGCTCACCAACCTCTCGAACGACCCCGAGGTGCACGGCATCCTCCTGCAGCACCCGGTCCCCAGCCACATCGACGAGCGCGCCGCGTTCGAGGCGATCAACCCCGCCAAGGACGTCGACGGCGTCACCATGCACGCGTTCGCGGCGATGGCGTTCGGTGAGCCCGGGTTCCGGTCGTGTACGCCGGGCGGGATCATGCGGCTGCTCGAGGCGTACGACGTACCGATCCGCGGCGCGCACGCGGTCGTCATCGGCCGCAGCCCGATCCTCGGTAAGCCGGCGGGAATGTTGCTACTGGCATCGGATGCGACCGTCACCTACACGCACTCGCGGACCACGAACCTCCCCGAGATCGTCCGTACGGCGGACATCGTGGTCGCTGCGGTCGGCAAGGCGAACTTTGTCCGCGGCGACTGGTTGAAGCCGGGGGCGGTCGTGGTCGATGCCGGATACAACGAAGGCAATGTCGGTGACGTTCACTTCGAGGAGGCGAGCGAGGTGGCGCGCCTGATCACGCCGGTTCCGGGCGGTGTCGGGCCGATGACGATCGCGCTGCTGCTGGAGCAGACGGTCGACGCCGCGGAGGCCCAATCCGAGACGGCTGTCCACCCTGTGGCCGGCCTGGCCTAGGCTGTAGACGTTGTGAACTGACGAGGAGGCGTGACGTGGCGGTGCGGGCGATCCGGGGAGCCACCCAGCTGGACGTGGACGAGCGCGAGCACCTGCTCGAGCGGTCCGCCGAGCTGGTGAAGGCGGTCCTGGAGGCGAACGATCTGGACAGCGCGGATCTGATCAGCATCCTGTTCACCGTCACGCCTGACCTGCATGCGGAGTTCCCGGCCGTGGCCGGTCGGCAGATCGGGCTGACCGACGTACCGCTGATGTGCATGCAGGAGATCGACGTACCGCATGCGCTGCCGCGGGTGGTCCGGATGATGGTGCACACCGAGACCGAGCGCTCCCGCGACAAGATCCAGCACGTCTACCTGCACGGTGCGTCGGCGCTCCGTCCCGACCTGACAGGCGCCCAGTGACCGAACTTCGTGGCCCGGTCCGCATCGTCGGTGCGGGCCTGATCGGTACGTCGATCGGTCTCGCCCTGGCCCGGTTGGGTGTCGTGGTCGAGCTCGTCGACGCGAACCCCGACAACGCGCTGATGGCCGAGCGCATCGGCGCGGGATCACGGCTGGTGCAGATCGAACCGCAGCTGGTCGTGGTCGCCGTACCGCCGGACCACGTCGGGGCGGTGATCGCCGAGCAGCTCGCGCAGACCGACGCGGTCGTCACCGACGCGGCGAGCGTGAAGTCCAAGCCACTGACGGATGCCCGGCTCCTGTCCGCAGACCTGAGCCGGTACGTCGGCAGTCACCCGATGGCAGGTTCGGAGCGCAACGGCCCGTTGGCAGCGCGCGCGGATCTGTTCGACGGCGCGACCTGGGCGATCACCCCGCACGAGACGAGTTCGCCCGAGGCGGTCGAGCTCGTGCATTGCCTGGCTGAGGCCTGTGGCGCACGCACGGTCGAGCTGTCCGTCGAGGACCACGACCTCGCGGTTGCGCGGGTCTCGCACCTGCCGCAACTGATGTCGTCCCTGGCCGCCGGCACCCTCGTCGACGCACCGAACTCACACCTGCAACTGTCCGGCCAAGGCGTCCGCGACGTCACCCGCATCGCCGCCGGCGACCCAGGCCTGTGGACCCAGATCGTCTCCGCCAACTCCGCCGCCCTGACCGGCCTGCTCGAGCAGATCCGCGACGAACTCGATCGCGTCCTAGTTGCCCTAGGCAAAGAAGAGGCCGGCGACGAACTCACCTCGGTACTCGCCCGCGGCGTCTCCGGAGCCGTCCGCGTCCCCGGCAAGCACGGCACCCCGCACATCGAGCTGGTCAGCGTCCTCGTCACCATCCCCGACCGCCCCGGCCAGCTGGCCCGCCTCTTCAACGACGCCGCCGCCTCCGGCGCCAACGTCGAAGACCTCCGCATCGACCACAGCCCCGGCCGCCCCGTCGGTGAAGTCGAACTCCTCGTCAAACCCGGCTCCGACGACCAGCTAACCCAAACCCTCACCGCCCGCGGCTGGGTCGTCCACCGCTGACCACCTAGCCTGCCGCACGACCGTGGTCGAGGGATGTCCGTGGCGGCGGATATTCTCGGGGCATGATCATCGCTGTGGACGGGCCGAGCGGGTCCGGTAAGTCGAGTACCGCTCGGGGCGTGGCCGACCGGCTGGGACTGCGGTTCCTGGATACGGGGGCGACGTACCGGGCGGTGACGTGGTCGGCGATCGAGCACGGGTTGGATCTGGGTGACACCGCGGCGGTTGCGCAGCGGGCGCGGGAGTTACGGCTCGAGCTCAGCACCGATCCGCTGAACCAGTTCGTGATCGCGGATGGGACCGACGTCACTGCGGCGATCCGGGAGCCGCGGATCAGTGAGCGGGTCAGCAAGATCGCGACCAACCTGGATGTCCGCAAGGAGCTGATCCGGCGGCAGCGCGAGATCATCGACGACGCCCAGCCGAGCGGCGGGATCGTCGTCGAGGGCCGCGACATCGCGACCGTGGTGGCCACCGACGCCGAGCTCAAGGTGCTGCTGACCGCGGACCAGGAGGCCCGGCTGGCCCGGCGCGGTGCTGAACTGGCGGTGGGATCGGTGACCGCGGAGCAGTTGCGCGACCAGATCGTACGGCGGGACGCGGACGACTCGACGGTGGCGGACTTCCAGGTCGCATCGGACGGCGCGGTCACCATCGACTCCACCGATCTGTCCCTGGAGGAGGTCATCGACGTGATCAGCCGGCTCGCCAAGGAGGCCAGTCCCCGGAGCCATGACAGCTGAGCTGACGAGGCGGCGGGAGCTGCCGTTCACGGGGGATCTGCCGAAGCTGCCGTATCGGCTCGCGGTGCCGGTGCGGGCGGTGGCCAGCCGGTACTTCGCACGGAAGTACGACCTGCGGGTGCACCACGAGGAGCTGTTCCCGCGGACCGGGCCGGTACTGATGACGCCGAACCATCTGAGCCTGCTCGACGGGCCGTTGCTAGGCGCGATCGCACCCCGGATGCTGCATCAACTGGCCAAGATCGAGGCGTTCGGCGGCCTGCAGGGCTGGTTCCTGCACCGGGTCGGGCAGATCGCCATCGACCGCACGTCGTACGACCCGCGCGCGATCCGGCAGTCGATCAAGGTCCTGCGCGACGGCCGGGTGCTCAACATCTACCCCGAGGGCACCCGCGGCACCGGGGACTTCACCCGGATCCGGCTCGGTACGGCGTACCTGGCGATGGTCACCGGAGCTCCGATCCTGCCCGTGGCGCTGCTCGGGACCCGGCTGCCGGGCGGTGATATCGAGGGGTTCCCGCCATCCGGGAGCCGCGTCGACGTGGTGTACGGCGAACCGTTCACGATCGACCGCGTATCCTTTCCTAGGCGGCACTCCGACGTACGGGCGGTTGCCGACCAGATCGGCGACATGCTGCGTGCCCATATCAAGGCCGCCGTCGCAGCCACCGGTCACCCACTCCCGGGTGCGCCAGACAAGAAGGACCCTGATGACTGACCTGCCCACGGGCTACGAATTCGACGAGCCGACGCACGAGGTGGAGGACTCCGGTCCGCTCCCTGTGCTGGCCATCGTCGGCCGGCCGAATGTGGGCAAGTCCACGCTCGTCAACCGCATCATCGGCCGCCGTGAGGCCGTCGTCGAGGACACCCCGGGCGTCACCCGGGACCGCGTCTCGTACGACGCCGACTGGGCCGGCCGGAGCTTCACCGTCGTCGACACCGGCGGCTGGGACCCGGACGCGGTCGGGATGGCCGCGCTGGTGGCCGCCCAGGCCGAGGTCGCGATCAACGCCGCCGACGCGGTGCTGTTCGTGGTCGACGCGACCGTCGGGATCACCGACGCCGACGAGGCCGTCGTCCGCGTGCTGCGCAAGTCCGGCAAGCCGGTCGTGCTCGCGGCCAACAAGGTCGACGACCAGCGGGTCGAGTCCGAGGCGATGAACCTGTGGGGTCTCGGCATCGGCGAGCCGTTCCCGATCTCGGCCATGCACGGCCGGGGGACCGGTGACATGCTCGACGCCGTCCTGGCCGCGCTGCCCGAGGCGCCGCCGGAGCGCGACCCCGCGACCGGCGGTCCGCGCCGGATCGCGATCGTCGGCAAGCCGAACGTCGGCAAGTCCTCGCTGCTGAACAAGGTCGCCAAGGAGGACCGGGTCGTCGTCAGCGACGTCGCCGGTACGACGGTCGACCCGGTCGACGAGCTGATCACGCTGGTCGGCAAGGAGTGGCGGTTCATCGACACCGCCGGTATCCGGCGCAAGGTCAAGAACGTCCAGGGCCACGAGTACTACGCCTCGTTGCGGACCAACGCCGCGATCGAGCGGGCCGAGGTCGTGGTCGTGGTGGTCGACGCGTCCGAGCCGATGACCGAGCAGGACATCCGGATCATGAACGCGGTCGAGGAGGCCGGTAAGGCCCTCGTCATCGCCTACAACAAGTGGGACCTGGTCGACGAGGACCGGCGGTACTACCTGGAGAAGGAGATCGACCGGGACCTGGTCCAGTTCCGCTGGGCGCCGCGGGTGAACATCAGCGCGCTGACCGGTCGGCACATGGAGAAGCTGGTCCCCGCGATCGAGGCTGCGCTCGAGGGTTGGCAGACCCGGGTTCCGACGGGTCAGCTGAACGCGTTCCTCGGTCGGCTGGTCGCGGCCCACCCGCACCCGGTGCGGTCCGGCAAGCAGCCGAAGATCCTGTTCGGTACCCAGGCGACCACGATGCCGCCGACCTTCGCGATCTTCACCTCCGGCGCGATCGAGCCGTCGTACCAGCGGTTCATCGAGCGCCGGCTGCGCGAGGACTTCGGGTTCGTCGGTAGTCCGGTGCACGTCCAGATCCGGGCGCGCAAGAAGCAGAAGCGCTGACCGAAGGGCCCTTTCGACGGCCCTGGAACAGCTAGCGGCACGGTCCGGCTTCCGGCAATGTGCGTGTCTCCGACACGCTCTCCGGAGGCCGCCCCGTGCGTATCGCGTTCACGTCTGCCCTGGTGGCGGGCCTACTGGCCGCGCCGCTCACCGCCGTACCCACCGCTGTCGCCGCTGATCCACCCGGCGTGACCCGCTCCTACGAGGTCGAGCCGGTCGGAGCAGTGCCCTCCGGCTGTACGACGCCCGCCGGTAAGGGAGCCGCGGTCGTCAGCGCAGAACGCGGCGTGAACGCGAGTGAGCGCTCTCTCGTGGTCAACGACGTGTCGGCCTCGTCGCACACGGTAGTCACCTGCCCGTTGGATCCGGCGCCGAGCACCTCGCTGTCGTTCGCGACGTACCCGGCCAGCGTGCCCAACGGCTTCCTGATCAGCCTCCTCGGCCGCTGGCAGGGTGGCGCCTCCGGCGTGATCTACCACCTGAACGTCCAGTCCAACGGCGCGATGCAGTGGTACGACGGCACCCGCTGGTCACCATTGGCGCCGGCCGGAACCGTGCAGCTCGCGACCTGGAACACCTTCCGGATCGACGGGGGAGCGCTCTCTGCCCAGATCTTCGTCAACGACTCCTTGGCCGGTACGGCGAATCGCGCCGGGACCGGGGGAGTCCTCGACCTGACCGGCTACCAGTTCGCCAGCAACGGCACGGTCCCGCAGGGCGACAAGGTGTTCTTCGATGACGTCCGCACCACGGCCGGTCGCGGATTCGAGTCCGAACCGGTCGACGCCGTACCGACCGGCTGCAGCACACCCGCCGGGAAAGCCGCGGCCGTGGTCAGCGCGCTGCGGGGGAACACCGGAGAGCGCTCTCTGCGGATCAACGACCGGGCCACCGACCGGCAGACCGTGATCTCGTGCCCGGTGGTTCCGCAGCGCGGGATCGACCTGCGGCTCGCGGTCTACCCGGTCGCACTCGCGCAGGGGTTCCAGATCTCGCTGCAGGGTCATATGGAAGGGTTCACCGACCAGCGACTCGTCTTCCACATCGCGGTCGGCGCCGACGGCAGCCTGCGCTGGTACGACGGTTCGTACTGGACGACCGTGAGCCCGGCCGGCGCCGTACGGATCGGGGCATGGAATCAGATCGCTGTGAAGGTTGCCGCCGACCAGGAAGAAGCGCAGGTGTCGGTGAACGGCGTTCGGCAGTCGGCCGGCGGACCGATCGGAATGCGACGCGTCACCGACCTCACCACGTTCGAAGTATCCAGCAACGGGACCGTGCCGACCGGCGACGAGCTCTTCGTCGACGACATTTCCGCGCTGCCGGCTCCCGACGTAGCGGCGCCCGGGCCGGTCACGGTCGGCCCTGCCGTCACCGTTGACTCGGTGACCAACGACCTGCTGCAGATGCCGCACTCGGCGGTCAACACCGGCTCCGAGGCGCTCGTGACGTACGGCGCCCACCCGGACGTGACCGCCAGCAACGGCACCCGCATCGCCACGTCAGCCGACCAGGGCAGCACCTGGCGCCCCGAGCCAAGCCGGAACCCGATGCCGAACGAACAGTCGTACGCGCTGTCCAAGCTGCGCAACGGCGACCTGCTCGCGGTCATGTACCACACGTTCATGCGCACCGGGAACCGCAGCGCCGATGTGGAAACCAAGCTCTCGCACGACGGCGGTCGCACCTGGGGCCCGGTTCGCATCGGCGCGATGACGACACCGGTGAACATGAAGCCGATCAGCTCCACCAGCAGCCGGCCCGGCCGCACGATGGGCGGTTTCGTCCTCGTCCACAGCGTCGTCGAAGACCCCGACGGCACCCTCTACCAATCCGGCTACGGCTACTACGACGGCGACGCCCGCTACCGCCAGCTCCTGCTCCGCTCCACCGACGGCGGCCTCAACTGGACGACCCAATCCACCATCGCCTACAGCGCCACCATCAACGGCGAAGGCTTCTGCGAAGCCGGCCTCGCCCGCACCTCCGACGGCGCCCTGATCGCCATCATGCGCACCGGCTCCTACCTGGTCATGTACCAGTCCCGCTCCACCGACAACGGCAAGACCTGGTCAACCCCCACCCCCATGGCCGCCACCAACGGCGTCCCCATGACCGGCGTCTACCCCAGCCTCGTCCTCCTCCCCGACAACCGCCTCCTCCTGTACTACGGCCGCCCCGGCCAGTCCCTGGCCATCTCCACCGACGGCACCGGCACCACCTGGTCCCCACCCACCTACATCGACTACCGCAACTCAGCCAACGGTTCCCTCATCCAAACCGGCCCCACCACAGTCCTGACCTTCGGCGACCGAGGCGCCAACTGGAACCTCAACAAACCCCCCACCTCCACCATCTGGTCCCGAACCATCACCCTCCCACCCCGGTAAAAAGCACCCCCCGGAATGGGGTAAGGTTCTTCCTGCTCGCTTCTTCGGAACGAGCATCGGGCTGTAGCGCAGTTTGGTAGCGCACCTGGCTGGGGGCCAGGGGGCCGCAGGTTCAAATCCTGTCAGCCCGACGGAAATGAGGGGCACCGATTCTTTCGGTGCCCCTCATTGGTCTTATCCCCATGAAGACTCTGGGGGATCGACGAAACTGGACCGACGACGACCTGCGCTCGGCCATGAAGAACAACCACTCCTGGCGCGCCGTTGCACGTGCGCTGGGCCTGAAGGACACGTCAGCAGGCGCGATCAGGACCCTGAAGCGGCGCGCCGATCGACTCGGGCTGGACTCGGCCCATTTCACCGGACAACGGCCGTGGTCCGATCGGCAGTTGCGGGAAGCGGTGCCTGCAGCAACCTGTTGGGCCGACGTGCTCAAGGCGCTCGACGTCACTGACGACGGTGCGAATCGGGTGCGCATCAAGGGACACACAGTCCGATTGGGTCTGGACTTCACGCACTTCACAGAGCAACGAGAGCCAGCCGCCGACGCGGACCTGTTCAAGAAGCCAGCTCGGTTGGAAGCCCTGCGGTATGCAGCGTCGTCGATGGCCATGGCGTGGTTCACGCTGCACGGCTGCGCAGTCGCGTTGCCGGTAGAGCCCCAGGAGTACGACTTGCTGGTCACCACGGCGAGAGGCATCCAGCGAGTGCAAGTGAAGACGTGCGCCGCGCGCAACGGCAAAGGCTACTGGGATGTCGGCATCGGTCGTCGGCCTTACACGCTCGACAAGACCGCGAGCAAGATGCCCTACGACCCCGACGCGATCGACATGTTCTTCATCCTGCTCGGAGACGGCAGCATCTACGTCATCCCCAGTCTGGTCCTCGCCGGGCGAAAGTCGATCTCGGCCGAGAGCTACGCGCCCTACCGGGTGGGGGATGCGTCGAGCTTGTTGCGGTGAGGGGCGCCGACCCGGCGCCCCTCACGAGGGATCAGTGGACGTCGACTAGTTCCTTGGGCTCGGGCTTCTTCTCTTCGGCGCGGAGGGATTCGCCTTCGATGTCTACGTTCGGGGTGATGCGGTCGAGCCACTTCGGGAACCACCAGGCGGCGCGACCGAGGAGGCTGAGGACGGCCGGGACGAGTGTCATGCGGACGACGAAGGCGTCGATCAGTACGCCGATGGTGAGGCCGAAGCCGATGGCTTTGACGATGGGGTCGTGGACGAGGATGAAGCCGGCGAAGACCGAGGCCATGATGAGGGCGGCGGCGGTGACGACGCGGGCGCCGTGGCCTAGACCTTCGACGGTGGCTGGGGTGGCGGGTTTGCCGTGCACGAACTCTTCGCGGACGCGGGAGACGATGAAGACCTCGTAGTCCATCGCGAGGCCGAACAGGATGCCCATCATGATGATCGGCAGGAAGCTCACCATCGGGCCCGGGTTGTCGATGCCGAACAGGCTGGCGAGGTGGCCCTGCTGGAAGACCGCGACGGTGATGCCGAAGGTCGCGCCGATCGTCAACACGAACCCGAGGGTCGCCTTGAGCGGGACCAGGATCGAGCGGAAGGCGAGCAGCAGGAGCAGGAACGACAGACCGACGATCAGTAGGAGATAGATCGGCAGCGCATCGGCGAGCTTCTGCGAGACGTCGACTCCGACGGCCGTGTTACCGGTCACCGAGATCGTCGCGCCGTTCTTGGCGAGCGGCTCGACCGTGGCGCGGACGTTCTTCACGAGGTCGCTGGTCGCCTCGGAGGCAGGGCCGCTCTTCGGGATGATCTGCAGCAGTTGCGTCTTCCCGTCCGGGCTGGCCGCCGCGGGCTGTGCCGCGATCACATCCGGCAGACTCGGGACCTTCGCCAGCACCTGCTGCACCAGCGCACCGGACTGCTGCGGGTCGTTGCTCTTCACAACAACGATCAGCGGACCGTTCGCGCCCGGGCCGAAGGCCTCAGCGGTGAGGTCGTACGCGACCCGCTGGTGGCTGCCGGCCGCGGCCGACGCCCCGTCGGGCAGCGCGAGTCGCATGTCCTTGGCCGGGATCGCGAGCAGACCCAGCCCGATGATGCCCAGAGCAACGATCGGCACGCGGAAGCGCGTCACGAACCGCCCCCACCGGAAGCCGAAGCCCTCAGTCGGCGCGACCGCGGCCGGTGCCTTGCGGAGCTTGCGCGGAAGCACCCGGTTGCCGACGAAGCCGAGCATGGCCGGCAGCAGCGTGAGGGCGACCAGTACGGCGGTCAGCACAGTCGCGGCGGCCGCGATTCCCATCGCGGTCAGGAACGGTACGCCGACGACCGACAACCCGGCCAGTGCGATCACCACGGTCGCCCCGGCGAACAGTACGGCGGAACCGGCGGTCGCGGTCGCCCGCGCCACGGACTCCTCGGCGTCCATCCCTTCGGCGAGCTGACTGCGGTGTCGCGAGCTGATGAACAACGCGTAGTCGATCCCCACCGCGAGTCCTAGCATCAGCGCCAGGATCGGTCCGGTCGACGACACATCGGTGAACGCGGTCACGATGAACAGACCGGCCATCCCAGCCAGTACGCCGAGAAGTGCGGTCAGCAACGTCATTCCGGCCGCGACCAGCGAACCGAAGGTGATGACCAGCACGAGCGCGGCGACGACGACCCCGATGACCTCGGTCGCGCCGATTTCCGGCACGCTGCCGACGACCTGGCCGCCCGGCACGACCTGCAGCTCACTCGTGCTGAGTGCGGACAGACCGTCGTACCCCTCGGTGCTTGCCTTCGACAACTCGTCGGCCGGCTTGGCGAATTGCACGCTGATCAGGCCGGTTCGTCCGTCGGGGCTGATGGCCTTGCTGGTGAACGGGTCGATCGCGGCGATCACCTCGGGCACCTGCGCGGCCTTGGCGACGGTCGCGTCGACCGCTGCCTTCACCGCCGGGTCGGCGAGCGTCTTGCCGTCCGGTGCCTTGACCACGACAGTCGCCGACGCGCCACTCGCGGCAGGCAGGTCGGTCTTGAGGGCGTCGAGCGCGCGCTGCGACTCGGTGCCGGGGATCGAGAATGTGTTCGTCGTCGTACCGCCGAGGGCCAGCGCACCGACCCCGAGCGCAACGATGAACACCGCCCAGATCGAGGCGACCAGGCGCCTGCGCTGGTAGGAGAACCGGCCGAGCCGGTAGAGGAGGTTGGCCATCGGAAAGGCATCCGTTCTGACGTGCGGGCAGAAGCCGGCCGCCCCTCATGACGGCAGGCCGGTGAAACAAAACCTTGGTCGGATCAGCTGGGTCTGAGCAGCCGGCGCAATCCGATATCGCAGAGCCGGCGCATCTCCTCGTCGGACCGCTCACCGGGATGCCGGCACTCGCCGAGCAAGCCGTTGATCGCGAACCCGGCCAGGTCCAGCTCCAGCGGCTCATCGGAGCCGGCCAGGAACTCCTTCATCCGGATGCCGTCGGCAACGAGTTGCGCGACCTCCGGCATCTCCTCGATCACCGGGATCAGTTCCTGCAGTACGTCGATGACTCCGCGGTACTGAACAGCCATGTCGGTGAACCGGCCGATCGTGTACTCCTGCGCCTCGTCCCGCTCCATCTGAGCGGCGGCAGCAACGAGCTCCGCCAAATCAGCCCCCGCAGGCTCCAGCACAGCCGCAAGCACCGCCGGCTTCCCGTTGAAGTGGTAGAGCACGGTCGCCTTCGAACACCCGGCGGCCGTAGCGATGTCCTGCAGCGACACCGCGCTGTACCCCCGCCCCTGGAACAGCCGCATCGCCTGCCGCACGATCTCGTGCCGGGTGCGCTCACGGGCCGGAGTGGTCATACCCATAGCTTGCCTGACCGATCGGCCAGTTTTCAACCGATCGGTCAGGATTGTGCGCGGCGTCATACTTCAGGCATGCCGCAGATCACCGTTGAGTACTCAGAGTCCCTCGCCGGCGCGTTCGACCGCCGTGGCTTCGCCCTCGCCTTTCACCCGGCCGCAGCGGACCTGATCGGCAGCTCGGTCCCCGGCTTCAAGACCCGCTTCGTGAAGCTGGACGACGCCGTGATCGGCGCCGGCGATGGCGCCGAGGCGATGGTTCACGTCGGCATCGCCCTTCTGCCCGGTCGCGACGCAGCACTCAAGGACCGCCTCGGCGAACTCACCCTCGCCACCGTCGCCGACCACCTCAAGCCCACGCCCGACCTCAACACCCAACTCACCGTCGAGATCCGCGACCTGGCGACGTACCACAAACTGGCCCGCTAGCCTGGCGGGCACCAGGCGCTGCCGCGCTGACCGCCGCGTTTTCCGCAGAAACCGACCTGGCGGGGCGCGAGCCGGCCGTCGATGTGCTGGACCGAGACGAGCTTGTCGACCGGGACGTGCTGGTCGACGCGACCGCCGAAGTCGATCTTCCCGCTCTCACCGTCCAGGGCGGACTTGCCGTGGATCGCGCTCAAGCCGTGCCAGACGGCGGCTGGGGTGAGTGGGAGTCCGGGGGCCGAGTCCTGGAGCTGGCCGATGGCTTTCAGGAACAGGTTGACGGCGTCGAAGGCTAGCGCGGCGTGGCCGTCGAGTGAAGAGTTCTTGACCTTCTCGCACTCCTCGGGGAACAGCTCCCGCAGCGTGCTGTAGAGATCGCTCGCGCTGTCGCAGGACGCCGTACCGGGGGTGAAGTCGAGGAACTCGAACGGTACCCGGGGGAACGTCGTTCGCTGCTGCGGGTCGGCAGCGAAGCGGGCGACGTCGTCGCCGCCGAGGATGCGCGGTGGCGTCGAACCGCAGACGTCGTTCGCTCCCTCCAGCACCTTCGCGAAGTCCTCCGAGCGCCCGGCGAAGAACATCAGACCGGGATATCCACAGGCCGCCTCGCCGACGCTGCGCGCCCCGACTCCGGTCAGCCCGGCCGGCGCTGGCGACGGTACGAACGGCACGTCCTGTACGGCGAACCCGGCCGCCTTGAAGGAGGTGTCGGCGTCCGCGCGGAGGTTCTTGCTGTACTCGTCGGTCGGGTCGGAGGAGTAGACCACGCGCACCGAGCGCTGGATCAAACGCTGCTTCGCGAGATGTTCGGCGTACGCCACAGCTATGGCGGCCTCACGGCGGTTCTGCGGTCCCACCTGGTAGTACAGCGGTGACTGATCAGCCAGTACGTCGGCCGACAGCGTGGTGGCGACCATCGGGAGTCCGATCCGGGTGATCGCATGGATCGTGGTGATCGTCGCCTGCCGGCTCTGATCCAGCCCGGTGACACCGACGATCGTCGGGTCGTCGCGCATCAGCTCTGCGACCAGGTCGACGACCGTCGGACCGAACCGCATCCCGGAACCCGCACTGGCCGGCAGGATGCGCAGTACCGGATCGGTCTCGCCGTTCTTGTCCAGCTGCCGCCGCTGCGCGCTCGCCACACCCTGCAGCGCTTCCCGCGCGTACTGGCGGCCGCCGCCACCGAGCAATGCGGAGATGTGGACCAGCGTGACCACCGGGCGCCGCGGTGAGTCATGGTGAATCTGTTCGGCCTCGGCGTTCAGCTTGGCGATCGTGGCGAGCGTTCGCCGCACGTCCTCATCCGGGATGCCGAACGCGTAGCCGTGCGGCGCGATCCCCACGCACTCGCCGGTCACCTCTCGCCGCAGGGTGTGCGCGTCCGGATCGGACCTGCTGAGATCGCAGTGCGCGCGCTTCCAGTCGCTACTGCTGTCCAGAGCGACCAGTCCGCCACAGCCGGCCAGCACTGCGACCAGGGCGAAGGCACCGACCGTGACGCCGCGCCTGCTCCAGCGGGGTGCGTCCGGGACTTCGAATCGCTGCGCTGCCTCGACCTGCTGCACGAGTGCGTTGAAACCCGTGCTGCCGACCGTGAGTGGGTTCCGGATCTGCAGCGGCAGGTACCAGTCGTCAGCTCGGCGCCGCCGCCCCGCCTTCTCGAACTGCACCCACCAGAACTTGTACGCCCGCTCCGGATCCGGCTGCGCCACCGGTCCGCGGTACCGGGTGGCCGGCGTACTCGCGACGAGCAGCAGGGGATCGAACAGCCCGGTCTCGTTGCGGACGTCGATCAGCGACCGGATGAACGCGTTCCCGCAGTTGTCCTCGGTCACACCCTTCAGAAACGCGACACAGTACGTCGTACGCCGCCACGCTCGCCGTCGCCAGAACCGACGGCGGTAGGCGGAGCGCAGGTCGGCCAGGAAGGCGTTGATCATCAGCTTGCTGATCTGGTCGGGGTTCTCGCGTTCCTTGCGCGGCTGCGCGAGCCGGAGCGCGAATCCGGCGAACGTGCCTGGGTCGCCCGGTGCCATGTAGGGCTGGCGCAGCAGCCAGCGGTACTCCGGCCCCAGCAGGCGCCACGCCCGGAACCAGGCGGCCGGGAAGACGTAGAACGCCAGCACCTTCGCCCACCACGGGATCTTCGCGTTGGCCAGCACCTCACTGCCCGGACTGCGCAGCGCCTCCCACAACCGGCCGCGCAGCACCTCCCGGTCGCGCAGCCGCTGCATTAGGCGCCGCTCGTGTGGGTCGTCCAGCCCCTGCCGGGTGTGGGACGACTCGAGCAGCCAGTTGACCAGACCGAACCGGCGGAACTCCACCCTGGTGTCGGGTGGGTTCCTGGGGGAGGAGAACTCCTGCGCGAGCTCGACCAGCATCCGCCGGTACGTCTCGGCCCGCGCCCAGCCGATCCCGTCCGTCATCAGGTCCCGTCGCTGCGACCGCACCTTGTCGCTGACGCGCGACACCACGACTGTCTCGTGCGGAACCCGCAGCGGCCGGGCGTGGGTGAGGAAGCGCCCGAGGTCGTCCGCGAGCGCCTCCTGATCGTCGCCGACCAGGACAACGACCGGCAGCCCGTCCCGGTCCTTGACCTCCGCCGGCGCTTCCCCCTTACCCGGCCGCGCGACCAGCTTGCCGAGCAACTCGAACAGTTCGTCGCACTTCTCGAACACAGCTGTAGGCATGGTCTCCCCACTGACGCCTCTTTACAGCCCTGGCCGAAAAGAATGCGTCACGCTGCGCGATCAGTCCAGCACTTGGCAGCTACCAGCCACGCGCCCGCCACTCCGGCAGGCTCGGGCGCTCGGTGCCGAGGGTGG
Organism: Kribbella sp. NPDC056951; assembly: GCF_042674205.1. Taxonomy (NCBI): domain Bacteria; kingdom Bacillati; phylum Actinomycetota; class Actinomycetes; order Propionibacteriales; family Kribbellaceae; genus Kribbella; species Kribbella sp. NPDC056951. Next base: position 625,655 of record NZ_JBHUQZ010000002.1, on the reverse strand, counting down.
TGTCGGCGCCGTGGCCGGGGTACACCCAGGTCTCGTCGGGGAGGGTGCCGAAGAGTTTGGTGTCGACGTCGTTGATCAGGGACTCGAAACGCTGCGGGTCCTTCTCGGTGTTACCGACACCGCCGGGGAAGAGGCAGTCGCCGGTGAAGACGTGCGGGGCGCCGTCCGGGTCGTCGTACACGAGGGCGATGGAGCCGGGGGTGTGGCCGACCAGGTGGATGACGCGCAGGCGGCAGTCGCCGACGGAGATCTGGTCGCCCTCGTCGGCGAGCTGGTCGGTCGGTACGTCGATGCCTTCGGCGTCGAAGCGGCCGGCCACAGTCGTGGCACCGGTGCGGGCGACGACCTCGGCCAGCGCTTGCCAGTGGTCGCCGTGGCGGTGGGTGGTGACGATCCGGGCCAGGCCGCCGTCGCCGATCAGGGTGAGCAGGGTGCTGGCGTCGTTCGCGGCGTCGATCAGGACCTGCTCGTCGGTCTGCCGGCAGCGCAGCAGGTAGGCGTTGTTGTTCATCGGGCCGACCGCGACCTTGGTGATCATCAGCTTGGCCAGCTCGTGGGTCTGGGCGGGGCCGCCGACCTCGACGTTCCCGTGGTACTCCGGCATGCGCCATCTCCCTGGATTCTCATCGGTGATGACTCGATCCTCGCACCTGCGCCGATTTGCACGGAAGGGTGGTTTCGATCGAATATACTTTCGAAACGGCTGCTCCGCTCGGCGGCCGGAAGTTTTTGTCGGTGGGCCTCGTTAGCATCACGGGGCATACCCGGACAACCCACGAGAACGTCTGAGAGTGAGCTTGTGTCTGACCGTCTGATCGTGCGCGGAGCACGTGAGCACAACCTGAAGGACGTCTCGGTCGAGCTGCCCCGGGACGCGATGATCGTGTTCACCGGGCTGTCCGGCTCGGGGAAGTCGAGCCTTGCCTTCGACACCATCTTCGCCGAGGGCCAGCGGCGGTACGTCGAGTCGCTGTCGGCGTATGCACGCCAGTTCCTCGGCCAGATGGACAAACCCGACGTGGACTTCATCGAGGGGCTGTCACCGGCCGTCTCGATCGACCAGAAGTCGACCTCGCGCAACCCGCGCTCGACGGTCGGCACGATCACCGAGGTCTACGACTACCTGCGACTGCTGTTCGCCCGCGCCGGGCGCCCGCACTGCCCCGAGTGCGGCGAGGCGATCGCGCGGCAGACCCCGCAGCAGATCGTCGACCGCGTCCTGGAGCTGGAGGAGGGCATCCGCTTCCAGGTGCTCGCCCCGGTCGTCCGCGGCCGCAAGGGGGAGTACGTCGATCTCTTCCGCCAGCTCAGCGGTCAGGGGTTCGCGCGGGCCCGGGTGGACGGCGAGATCATCCAGCTCACTGAGCCGCCGAAGCTCGACAAGCAGAAGAAGCACACCATCGAGGTGGTCGTCGACCGGCTCGCGGTGAAGAGTTCGGCCAAGCAGCGGCTGACCGACTCGGTCGAGACCGCGCTGAACCTGGCCAGTGGCCTGCTCCTGCTCGACTTCGTCGACCTGCCGGAGAAGGACCCGGGCCGCGAGCGCCGGTTCTCCGAGAAGCTCGCCTGCCCGAACGATCACCCCCTCGCCATCGACGAGCTCGAACCGCGGTCGTTCTCGTTCAACTCGCCGTACGGCGCCTGCCCGGTCTGCACCGGTCTCGGCACCCGGATGGAGGTGGACCCGGAGCTGCTGGTCCCCGACCCGGAGAAGTCGCTCGACGAGGGCGCCATCCAGCCCTGGTCCGGGGCGAACGTCTCGCAGTACTTCGAGCGGCTGCTCGCGGCGCTGGCCAAGGACCTGAAGATCAAGACCACCACGCCGTTCGCCGAGCTGCCGGCCAAGGCGAAGAAGTCGCTGCTCACCGGGCACGACAAGCAGGTGCACGTCTCCTACCAGAATCGCTACGGCCGCGAGCGCTCCTACTACACGACCTTCGAAGGTGTGATCCCGTATGTCGAGCGCCGGCACGCCGAGGCGTCCAGCGACACCGGCCGGGAGCGCTTCGAGGAGTACATGCGCGAGGTGCCGTGCCTGGCCTGCAACGGCGCCCGGCTGAAGCCGATCTCGCTCGCGGTCACCCTCGGCGGGAAGAACATCGCCGAGATCAGCGCGATGTCGATCGACGAGGTGCACGACTTCCTGCGCGGGATGGAGCTGTCACCGCGCGAGAAGCAGATCGCCGAGCGGGTGGTGAAGGAGATCGGCGAGCGGCTGCGGTTCCTGCTCGACGTCGGTCTGGACTACCTGGCGCTGAGCCGGCCGGCCGGCTCGCTGTCCGGTGGTGAGGCGCAGCGGATCCGGCTCGCGACCCAGATCGGGTCCGGTCTGGTCGGCGTGCTGTACGTGCTGGACGAGCCGTCGATCGGTCTGCACCAGCGCGACAACCGGCGGCTGATCGACACCCTGGTCCGGCTCAAGGACCTCGGCAACACGCTGATCGTGGTCGAGCACGACGAGGACACCATCGACCACGCCGACTGGGTGGTCGACATCGGCCCGGGCGCGGGGGAGCACGGCGGCCAGGTCGTCGTCTCCGGCACAGTCGAGGACCTGCGCAACCACCCGGACTCCATCACCGGCGCCTACGTCTCCGGCCGCAAGGAGATCCCGATCCCGGCGATCCGCCGGCCGCTCACCGAAGGCCGCGAGCTGACGGTGTACGGCGCTCGTCAGAACAACCTCCAGGACATCGACGTGACCATCCCGCTCGGGGTGTTCGTCGCGGTCACCGGGGTGTCGGGCTCGGGCAAGTCGACGCTGGTCAACGACATCCTCTACACGTCACTCGCGCGGCAGATCTACGGCGCCCGCGCGGTCCCCGGCCGGCACACCAAGATCTCCGGCATGGACCAGGTCGACAAGGTCATCCACGTCGACCAGTCACCGATCGGGCGGACCCCGCGGTCGAACCCGGCGACGTACACAGGGGTTTGGGACCACGTCCGCAAGCTGTTCGCGGAGACGCCCGAGGCGAAGGTCCGCGGATACCTGCAGGGCCGGTTCTCGTTCAACGTCAAGGGCGGCCGCTGCGAGGCGTGCTCCGGTGACGGCACGCTGAAGATCGAGATGAACTTCCTGCCGGATGTCTACGTCCCGTGCGAGGTCTGCCACGGCGCGCGGTACAACCGCGAGACGCTCGAGGTGCACTACAAGGGCAAGACGGTGGCCGACGTACTGGACATGCCGATCGAGGAGGCCGCGGAGTTCTTCGCCGCGATCCCGGCGATCTCGCGGCACCTGACCACCCTGGTCGAGGTCGGCCTCGGGTATGTCCGGCTCGGGCAGCCGGCCCCGACGCTGTCCGGTGGTGAGGCGCAGCGCGTCAAGCTGGCCTCCGAACTGCAGCGACGCTCGACCGGCCGCACGGTCTACGTGCTGGACGAGCCGACCACCGGTTTGCACTTCGAGGACATCCGCAAGTTGCTCGGGGTTCTCGGCGGGCTTGTCGACAAGGGCAACTCGGTGCTGGTCATCGAGCACAACCTCGACGTGATCAAGACCGCCGACTGGATCATCGACCTCGGCCCCGACGGCGGTCGTCGCGGTGGCACGCTCGTGGGGGAGGGGACACCGGAGGAGATCGCGGCGAACCCTGCGTCGTACACCGGTGAGTTCCTCCGCGAGATCCTGGCCGGCCGCGCCGCGAAGCCGAGCGCCAAGGTCCTCGCCGCCGAAGCCAAGTCGCTCCCCGCCAAGAAGACCGCCACCAAGAAGGCTCCGGCCAAGGCCGCCGCCAGCAAGACTGCCGGTGCTAAGACCGCCGGCGCCAAGACCGCCGCGACCAAGGCTGCGCCGGCCAAGAAGGCGGCTGCGACCAAGACGGCTGCGACCAGGACAACTGCCGCCAAGACCGCTGCGACCAAGGTCACCGCAAGTAAAGCGGTGGCCAAGAAGGCACCGGCGCGGAAGCGCGCGGCCGGCTGAGGCCTGCTGGGGTGGAAAGCGGTCGCCCGACAGGCGGCCGCTGCCCGAAACCGGGTGCCGGAGCGGGCGGCCAAGAACTTGTTGTGGGCAACCAGTTTCGGGAGTGCCGTCCGGGCGAAGGTTTGCGTCGGGATGGAAAGGTGCAGCTGAGCGCCTGGCGGTGCCGAGGTGACCCGTAGGTCGGACTAAGGTTGCGCTCGCGGAGCAACCAGAACTTCGGAGGAGACATCGTGGGACAGCGCTGGAATATGGGCCAGGACACCCTGAGCCAGTTGGCGAAGAAGACCGGGACCGGGACCCAGGACCTTGGTGGCCTGGTGAAGCAGCTGGTCGCTGCCGCGCAGCCGCTGGAGGGCAAGATGAGCGGCGCCGGTAAGCAGATGTTCGACGGGTTCAAGGCGCAGGTCGACGGTATCGCGGGCGACCTGAACGCCGGCCTCGCGGCGATCAACCAAGGCCAGTCCGGGATGGACGCCGCGTTCCGCGGTGGTGACAGCGAGATGGCCGACCAGGCGAAGAAGGCCCAGGGTTCGGCCGACTTCAATGCCGCCAAGTTCGGTAAGCGCTGAGAGAGGAACTGACATGGCAAACCGCAACGCCTACGACACCGCCGCCTCCGGTGAGGTGCAGTCGACGATCAACAACCTCGCTGGTCAGATCTCCGCGCTGATCGCCACCCACAAGCAGAACGTGACGGCCGCACTGTCCGACGCGTCCGCCAGTGGCGTGACCGAGAACTACCGTGGCGTCGAGGACCGCTTCAACAAGGCGGCCGACCAGACGCTCGCGATCATCAAGACGCTCAAGGACACGATGGCGCAGAACGACGCGACCGCCGCCGCGACCCTGAAGAAGGCGTCGTCCGCGGTCGACGGCATCGGCGGCTGACCGTACGCACAGCTTCCCCCGGCTCTGGGCACCTCGGCACGAGGTGTCCAGGCCTGTTGTCGCCCGGGCCAGGTCCCGGCAGACCTGAGGAGTGACTGAGTGGACTGGGATATCAATGTCGAGGCCGTGAGCAAGGTCCTCCAAGACACCAGCACCGCGGCGACGCCGTTCGATCAGCTGGCCAAGGACTACGGCACCAAGCTGCAGACCGTCGCGGACGGCCTGAACTACAGCACCTTCACGGTCGTCGCGGGTGCGCTCGGCGAGTACGCCACGCACTGGTCGCCGACCCTCGAGGCCGCGGCGAAGCAGATCGGTGCGTCCTTGACCGGCGCCCAGAACGCTGTGAAGGCGTACATGGAGGGCCAGAACGAGATGGCTCTCAACGCGCAGCGCGCAGCCGGACGCGGCGAGATGCCGCAGGTGCCCGGCGTGAACAGAGGGGCGAACAGAGCCGTATGAGCGAACAAGAATCCGCGCTGGCGCCGGACGACGTCGCGCAGGCCGGGCGGGTGCGGCTGGCCGAGTGGCTGACCGCCGAGGCGGGGAACCCCGAGCTCGCGACGGCCGTCGAAGACCTGGCGGCCTGGCCCGCGTACCAGGCCGAGGAGTTCCTGGTGTTCGTACCGCCCGGTTTCGCCAACCGGATCTACCTGCTCGCCGAGCACGGCATCACATCGTTCGCGCCGAGTGAGCAGACGCTGGACCAGGCGATGACGGCGGCCCGGCCGCAGTCCTGACGCTGCCCCGCACGACCGCCGTACCTGAACTTGATCGTCGACCCCCGTGTGACCCGAGGACTGAGCTGACATGATCCAACCCGAAGGCATCCCGATCGCGGACCTGGACAAGGTGGTCTCTGCCCTCGACCGCAACGTGTTCGGGCTGGGTCCGCTCGGGCAGGGGTTCACCGACGTCGGCAACAACGTCCACAACACGTTCCAGCGGCTGAACGACCACTACCACGCGCCTGAGCGCGAGATCCTGGTCAACTCGACGCGGAAGGTTCAGAAGAACCTCACCGAGTTCGGGCCCAGCCTGCCGAAGATGTCGGTGCACCTGGAGACCCTCGCCAACGAGGTCCGCGGCAAGCTCGGCACGCTGAAGAACATCCGGGACGAAGCGCACACCTGGCACAAGCGCAAGAACGGCAACCCGGAGTGGCAGAACGACCAGGACATGATCGACGACAACAACCGGATGGTTGCTGACGTCACCCGGATCGTCAACGAGGAACTGCCGAAGCTCTGCTTCGACACGGCCAACGCGATCGTCAGGCTGCACGGCGGCAAGCCCTGGGACCCGAAGACCGGTCTCAAGGAAGGCGAGAAGCCGAAGGAGCAGCCGAAGCAGGAGGGCGACCCGCCACCGCCGGCCTGGGGTACGCCGGAGGAGCGTGACCGCCCGCTCTGGCAGGACGTCCTGATGGCGCCGGTCGACTTCGTCGTCGGTGTCGCGACGGTGGTCGGCGAGACCATCGAGGGCATCCTGACCCTGATCCCGGTGCTGCCGCTGCTCGGCATGATCCCCGGGCTCAAGGACTGGGCCAAGGAGAACCTCGGCTACGACATTCCGACCTGGGAGGACGCCGGGGCCGCCTGGGTGGGGCTCGGCACGATGGTCGGGCAGATAGTCACAGCGCCGTACCAGCTCGCCTGGTGGGGCTTCGACAAGCTCACCGGCCAGGACACCCGGCCCGACTGGGTCAAGGAGTGGGGCGAGACCGGCCTCACCATGGGTGAAGGCATGCTGAAGGGCTTCGTCGCCTGGGACGAGTGGGCGAAGAACCCGGCCAAGGCTTTCGGTATGGCGCTCACCAACGTGGTCGCGACCGTGGCCAGTGGTGGTACGGCGGGTGCGGTGAAGACGGCTGCGATGGCCGGCAAGTTCGGTGCCGCGAGCATGGCAGTGACGAAGGTCGCCGGTATGGCGGAGAAGCTGCAGCTCGGCCGGATGGCGATGCACGACGGCGCACTCGGCCTGGTCAACAAGATCCCGAAGGTCGCCGACGTCACCGGCGGACTCTCGAAGATTCCGATCGTCGGCGACACGTTCAAGATGCAGGGCGTCCCGAAGGTCGACGTCCCGTCGGTAGACACCCCGAACGTCTCAACCCACACCCCGTCGGTCGACACCCCGTCCGTCAACACGCCGTCGGTGGACACCCCCTCGGTGAACACACCGTCGGTCGACACCCCGAACACCCCGGCAGCCCACACGGACACGAGCCCGTCGACTCCGGCAGCCCACACGGACACCGCTCCGTCCACCCCGGCCTCACACGCCGACCCCGTCACCTCAACCCCGGGCTCCCACGCCGACCCAGGCACAACCACGCCCCAGGCCCCCGCAGCCCACGCAAACACGCCGGGTACGACGAACACGCCGGGCTCCACAAACACGCCGGGCACGACGAACACCCCTGGCACAACGAACACGCCGGGCTCGACGAACACCCCGAGTTCGACGAACACGCCTTCGTCGCAGACGACGCCGAGTTCGACGAACACGCCGAGCTCCACGAACACCCCGAGCTCGACCAATACCCCGAGCTCCACGAACACGCCTTCGTCGCAGACGACGCCGAGTTCGACGAACACGCCGAGTTCGACGAACACGCCGAGCTCGACCAACACCCCCAGCTCCACCCACACGCCGACCTCGACGAACACGCCTTCGTCGCAGACGACACCGAAGCTGGACTCGCTCGAGCCCACCCCGGGCCCGACACACGCGCAGGGCACTCCGACCTCGACGCATACGCCGACGTCCACCAACACGCCGAGCTCGACACACACGCCGACGTCGACGAACACGCCGGCTTCGACCCACACGCCGACGTCCACGAACACGCCGAGCTCGACTCATACGCCGACGTCCACGCACACCCCGTCGTCCACGCACACGCCGGGGACGACGACGCCGGATGCGCCGTCGACACCCACGCACACACCCGACACCGTCTCGCCGCAGACGCATGCACCGGAGACACCGGCCGCGCGGGCAGGCGACCCCGCGGTCGCGCCGATGCCGATGCACGCCGGTACGCCGCCGCACGGCACCCCGAACACGGGTACGCCGAACGCGGGCACGCCGAACACCGGTACGCCGGACCCACGCCGTACGCCGGATGCGCCGCGGACGCCCGATGCACCGCGCACGCCGGACGCGGTTCGACCGGGCCGGACGCCGGATGCGGACACGCCGCGCACGCGTGGCGACTACGACGCGGACGCACCACGCCGTACCGACGCCGACGCGGATGCTCCCCGTCGTACGCCGGATGAGCCGCACGCGCCGAAGCAGACGATCGGCGAGCGCCTCGACGGCAAGGAGCCGACGATCGCACAGCGCCTCGAGCCGGACGGCCCCGTCCGCCCGACACCGCGCCAGTCGATCGCCGACCGCCTGGACGGCAAGGAGCCCACCATCCCCGAACGCCTCGAAGGCGTTCAGCCAGTAGGCTCCCGCACCCCCGACGCACCCCGCACGCCGGACGCCCCCCACAGCCCAGATGCCCCGCACACCCCCGACGGCACCCGCACCCCGGACGGGACGCGCACCCCGGACGGGACGCGCACCCCGCACGGGACGCGTACGCCGGATGGCACGCGCACTCCCGATGGGACGCGCACGCCGGATGGCACACGTACCCCGGATGGCACACGTACACCCGACGGCACTCGCACGCCGGATGGGACGCATGCGCCTGATGGGACGCGTACGCCGGATGGCACGCGCACTCCCGACGGCACCCGCACGCCTGATGGCACCCGCACGCCTGATGGCACGCGCACCCCGGAGGGGACTCGCACGCCCGATGGCACGCGTACCCCGGACGGGACTCGCACGCCCGATGGGCAGCCTGTGCGGGCTCGGGGGGAGGACCCGTTGCATCCGACGGGGGATCGGCGGCATGAGGGGTATGACTCGCCGGACTACCGCGACCCGTCGGGGCTGAACAACACGCCGGGCCGGCCGCACCAGCCGGACTTCCGGACGGACTTCGACCCGAACGACCCGAAGAACAAGCCGTTCGACTACGACCCGGACAACCCGACTCCGCAGCCGACGTTGTGGGATCGCCGCGACCCCGCGTACGACCCGGCAGCGGTACGCCGCACGCCGGATCACCCGGATGGCGGGAACGACCCGCACTGGGACAGCCCGTTGAACCGTCAGCGCGAGATCGACGCGATGAAGCCGGAGTACATGCAGCCGGCGCCGGGCAAGCCGCGGAACCAGGTCGACCCGAATGCGTTCGTGGACGCGCACCCGGCGGACCCCCGCCGCGGCGAGCTGCGCGACTCCGTCGGCGACCCGCCACACAGCAACCCCGAGGACTGGGCTGACAAGATCAACCCGGACCACCTGCGCAGCCCGCAGTACCAGATGAACTGCGCGGATGTGTCCCGACGGGTCGCGGACACGTTCAACGGCGACACTCCGGACCTCGCCTCCGGCCGCAAGATGGCGCGCGGTGAGGACGCCGAGGGCACGCTCGAGTGGATGGACCTGGAGAACTTCCCGGCCGAGAACCAGATGCGGGCCGATCCGTCGCGCCCGCCGTCGGAGTTCACCAACGCCGCCTACCAGCGGCTGCACGACGCGTTGGCCGGCCGCAAGCCGGGTACGCACGCGAACGTCTTCGTGGAGTGGGCGTCGCCGATGCCCGGCATCCCCGGTGGTGGGCACGTGCTGAACGCGTTCGTGGACGGTTCGGGGAACGTCAAGTTCCTGGACGCGCAGCCGAAGCCCGCGCGAATCATGGACGCGTACCCGCCAGGGCACAACGGTCCGCATCCGGCGAACCCGTACCCGGGTGACATCACGTCGATCCAGTTCGCGGTCCGCGAGCCGGGTGGTCGCTGGGAGGGCCCGCCGCGCCCGGCCAACATGCCGCCGGCCTCGCAGATGTCGCACCTCCGGTCGAACACGTTCCGCGGTACCGACCCGGTGGTGCCGGGCCACGCCAGCGTCAACACGCCGGACCTGAACCCGCCCGGTACGCACCGGCCGGACACCAGCCAGTTCGGAACAGACGGCACCGGCCAGTCGCCCATCTCAGCCCGCCTGGATGGCCTGGACCAGCCCTCCACCCCACGCCACACCGCCGACACCCCGAACGTGGACGCACGTACGCCGGACGTGGATGCGCCGGGTGCGCGCACGCCAGATGTCGACACACCCGAGGCACGCACGCCGGACACACACGCTCCGGACGGACGTACGCCGGACGTCGACTCACCGCACACCGAGCCGACCTCCCCGCGGAACGCGGACCAGCCGTCGATGGCCGACCGCCTGGACGGCCTCGACCACCCGGCCCCAGGCCGCCACACCCCGGACACCCACGCACCCGACGGCCGCACGCCGGACACGCATGCACCTGACGGCCGTACGCCGGACACGCACGTGCCGGATGGTCGTACGCCGGATACCCAGGCGCCTGACGGTCGTACGCCGGACACTCGCGTGCCGGATGGGCGCACCCCGGACACGCACGCGCCTGACGGTCGTACGCCGGACACTCGCGTCCGGGATGGGCGCACCCCGGACACGCACGCACCTGACGGGCGCACGCCCGACGCGCATGCACCGGATGGGCGCACGCCGGACACGCACGCACCTGACACGCATGCGCCCGACGGTCATACGCCGGACACGCGTGTGCCGGATGGTCGTACGCCGGATACGCATGCACCGGATGGGCGGGCGCCTGTGGGGCGGGATCAGTTTGGGTCGCATCCGACGGCGGATGACGGGCCGTTCCGGGGGTCTGAGCTGGCTCGGCCTGGGTATCGGGCTTCGGACGCGGATGTTGCCGCGTTGCGTGCTGAGGGTGAGATGCATCCGGGCAAGCTGGCGGAGATCCGCGAACGCGGACGGCAGCAGCTCGGTGACCAGATCGACGAGCTGTCGCCGGCCGAGATCACCTCGCTCGAGCGGATGCTGATCGGTCACGACCACCAGGACGTGAACGACGCTTACCGTGCGGGCGACCGCTCGGTCGAGCAGAAGCCGGTGGTTCGCGTCGCGGCGTCGGTGCTGAACAAGCTGCCTGACTTCCACGGCGAGATCCACCGCGGTATCAGCTTCCGTTCGGCGGATGACCTGGAGAAGTTCCTGAACCGGTACCGCCCGGGTCAGACCGCGACCGAGCCGGCGTTCACGCACTCTGCGAAGGCGCAGAACGGCGCGGACGACTTCAGTGGCGGACAGTACGACGCCGGTCGCGTCGTACTGCACATCGACGCCCAGCACGGCAAGGACCTGTCGTTCATGCGCGACCCCGCGGTCGGTATCGACGAGGTCATGCACGGACCGCACACGCCGTTCTACCCGACGAAGATGGAGCAGGACGCGGACGGCGTCTGGCACATCCACGTTCGTGACCACGGTGGTCCGGTCGAGATGCCGCCGGGTCACACGCCGGAGCCGATCGTCGTCGAGCGGCCGCAGCAGACGCCGAACTCGTACTGGGCCGACAAGATGGCCGGCCAGCAAACCCCGACCGGCCCGTTCGGCCCAGGCGGTCAGCCGCTGCACCAGACCCCAACCCAGGGCGACTTCGTGCCGGACTACGGCCCGCCGCCCGGCCACCCGGGCTACGGTCCGTCGCAGAGTCACCCGACCCCGGATTACGGTCCGCCGCAGACGCACCCGACCCCGGACTACGGTCCGCCGCAGGGGCACTCCACACCGGATTACGGTCCGCCGCAGGGGCACCCGACGCCGGACTATGGGCCGCCGCAGGGGGAGTTCGACCCCTCGCAGGGCTTCGGTCCGTCGGGGCACCACGCGGATCAGAACCCGCAGGGCCAGTTCGGTCCGGGCGGTAACCAGCAGGGCTGGGATCCGCAGCGGCCGGCTAACCCCGGACGCCCGGGCGAGCCCACCTACAACCCGCAGCAGCCGCACGACCCGCGGAACCCGCAGGCGGGCTATGACCCGAGGCAACAGCCGGGTTACGACCCGCGGCAGCAGCCTGGGTATGACCCGAGGCAGCCGAACCCGTACAACCAGCCGGGGCAGCCGCACAACCCGCAACAGCCTGGCTACGACCCGCGCCAGCAGCCCGGATATGACCCGAGGCAGCAGCCTGGTCACGATCCGCGTCAGCCGCAGCCGGGGTATGACCCGCGCCAGCAGCCGGGCCATGATCCGCGTCAGCCGCAGCCGGGGTATGACCCGCGTCAGCAGCCTGGTCACGATCCGCGGAACCCGCAGCCTGGTCACGATCCGCGGCAGCAGCCTGGGTATGACCCACGGCAGCCGAATCCGTACAACCAGCCGGGGCAGCCGCATAACCCGCAGCAGCCTGGCTACGATCCGCGGCAACCGCACGACCCGCGGAACCCGCAGCCGGGCCATGACCCGCGGCAGCAGCCGGGCTATGACCCGCGGCAGCCGAACCCATACAACCAGCCCGGGCAGCCGCATAACCCCCAGCAGCCTGGCTACGATCCGCGGCAACCGCACGACCCGCGGAACCCGCAGCCGGGTTACGACCCACGTCAGCAGCCTGGCTATGACCCACGTCAGCAGCCCGGTTACGACCCGAGGCAGCAGCCCGGTTACGACCCGAGGCAGCAGCCCGGGTATGACCCGCGGCAGCAGCCTGGTCACGATCCGCGGCAGCCGCAGCCTGGTCACGACCCGCAGCCGCAGCCTGGTTACGACCCGCGGCAGCAGCCGGGATATGACCCGCGGCAGCAGCCCGGGTATGACCCGCGGCAGCCGAACCCGTACAACCAGCCGGGGCAGCCGCATAACCCGCAGCCTGGGTTTGGGCCGGGGCAGCGGGATCCGTACAACCAGCCGGACTTCGGGCCGCAGGCGCGGAACACGCCGGACGAGCCTCAGTACGGCGGTCAGCCGCACGGTGGGCCGGATCCGCAGGGCGGGCAACCGTCGTACGGCGGTCAGCCGCCGACCTACGGTGGGCAGCCGCACGGTGGGCCGGATCCGCAAGGTGGACAACCGTCGTACGGCGGTCAGCCGCCGCATGGGGGACAGCCGTCGTACGGTGGTCAGCCGGGGGAGCGGCCGTACGGGCAGCCGGATCCGCTGGCCGAAGGGGCGCCGCCGAACACGGTGATCCGGGAGGCCACCGGGGCGAACGCCGGGTATCCGGTTCGGACTCCGGAGAAGGGTGAGTTCGTCGAGTTCGACGACGACCTGGACGACGGGTACCGCGCGATCCGGAACAACCCGCACGATGTGCCGAAGGTGGCTGAGGCGCTCGACCTGCACGACGAGGACCCGGCGAAGCTGGCCGAGATCACCGAGCTGGTGGACGTGGCGAAGCGGAACATGTTCGTGAACAAGCACGACGTGGCGATCGGACCGGGCGACGTGCGGCACGGTAACTTCCAGGCGATGCCGGGGATCGCGGAGCTGTGGAAGAAGGCGGAGGCCGGCGACCTGACGATCCGGGAGGAGAACGCCGTGCGTTCCCTGGTCGCTCACGAGTACGTCGAAGCCAAGTTGCTCGAGGCCGGAGCGCCGTACAAACTGGCCGATCCGGACATGTGGGAAGGGCCCGCCGACGACCCGACCTACCTGTACACGAAGAACCCGGGGCCGCACGAGCTGTCGCCGTTGTCGCTGAAGGGCGGTAACGACTCGGACCTGCTGGCATTGTGGAAGACGCGGTACGGACTGACCTCGCCGTTCGGGGAGACGCCGTTCACGCCGGGTGACTTGTCGAAGGCGAACCTGGATGCGATCGTCCAGGCGATTAAGGAGCAAAAGGGATGGTGACCGACACGGCCGCCGCGGAGCGAATGGCCGAGCGGCTGCTCGCGGTGAAGTGGGACGACAGCCTGATGGCCGCGCACCAGCGGTCGCGGGCCCGGCTCGCCCGTGAGTTCCTCCGGCGGACGGCTCAGTGGGCGCTGGCCCTCGGGGCCGAGCGGGGCTGGCCGGCGAGCGATCTGGCCGGTGCCCTGGATCCGGACGTCGACGTCGACCCTGCGCTGCTGGCGAAGCTGGAGCTGGACGAGTCGTCGAGTGATCTGTTCCCGGTTCCGGAGGAGATCGCCCCGTTGATGGTGCGTTGGGCGGCGCTGGGTGACCTTCCGCGGCAGCGGTTCCCGCAGTTGGACGACCCTTACGAGCCGTTGCTGGAGTTCTTTGCCCGGGGCGGCGGTTACACCCGCGGTCCGGGGGAGCTGGACCTTGGCTTCGCCTCCCTTCCACTCCGGAAGGTGGCTGATCGGGCTGCGCTTGAGCCGTTGCCGATTGATGTGGCGGCGTTGGACGCGTTGGATCAGGAGAGCTGAGTGTCGGGCACATATGGGACTCAGGTCATCGAGTCCGTTGCGGTACGGCGTCGCCGGTTGCGCGAGGCTTGGTTGTTCGGGGCTGAGCGGGCCAAGAACACGTTGAACGAGCAGACCGGCCGGGTGCTGGCCAGTGTGATGATCGGTGCGCTGGCTTGCGCCGGCTGTGCGGGTGTCGCTTACTTCAAATCGGCGCAGGCGAAGGAAAAACAGCCGACGCCGAGCTCGTCGACGACCGGCCCCGTGAACCCTTCGCCAACGAAGTAGCTACCGCCCGAAGAGGTGCCGCAGCCACGTGCGTCGTGGCTGCGGCTTAAGCGCAGCGGGCAGTACGGCGGCCGGGGGAGTGGCCAGCGTCACAGGCACCTGCACCATGTGGTCCCCCTGCAACCAGAACAGGTCGGGCGAGCACTGGTCGGGCGCACCACGGTAGCTGTCCGCAACCCAAGCAGCCAAGGCATCAGCGCGCGCCTGACCGGCATCGGCCGGGCAGTACGCAACCGTGCTCAGCCGCGGTACGCCGATCAGTACGCCGGCCCCGATCGATGCCTGGGGCAACAAGGTTTCGCGGTCGACGACCGCCATCGACACCAGCGGATCGCCGTCGCGCTGCAGGATCGAGATCCCGTTCTGCTCCACCGGCACGAGGTCCGCGATCTCGTGCAGACTCAGCTGCACAGGGGACGGTCCGCCGGGATCGCCGAGGCCGAGCATTGATCGCCGTACGACGGTCAATCGGCGCAACTCGCTGCCCGTGCGGACGAACACGACCACCTCGAAGTGGTCACCGAACGGAAGCAACGCGTCGGCGACCGGACCCGCCGTACGAGCCGACCAGCCGCGTTGGACGAGCAAGGCGCGTTGACGCTCGGCGACATCGCCGAAGCGGTGTTCGTCGGTGGCGAGCTCACCCTCTGCGACGACCGCGCGCAGCCAGGCCTCGATCTGTTCGGCCCAGCGAGCCTGTGGTAGCTGTAGGCAACGATCGACGATCTCGCCGACGCCTACCACGGCGGACATCTGCAGCGCGCCGCGTCCCCAGCCGACCTCGACGGTTCGCTCGGCGGGGTCGACGACGCAGCCCGGCAGCCAGATCGGCGCGAGCTCCGCAATCACGTCGACTATTGCGGAATCGTTAGTCCCTGTCATCGGTTGACCTCACCCACCACTACAGTGTCTCGCACGTCCGTCGGTAAGAAGTACGAAGTCTCCCCGCGCAACCGCGCGGCACGCCCAGCGGAGGAACACCTTAGTGGCAAGCCGGATCGTGCACCGCCCGGCGCGGCGCACACCTCCACCCGGGGTACAGCAGCAGCGCGTGATCGAACCCGCACCACACCTCGGCGGAGGTGGTGGCGGAGGCGGTGGTGGCGCGATGCAGATGCTGATGCCGCTGGTGGGCAGCGTCGGCTCGGTCGCGATGATGACGATGGGCCGCTCCGGTCCGATGGTGATGGTCGGTGTCGGCCTCCTCGGGCTCACGCTGGTCGGGTCGGTCGGCGGCATGCTGTCCTCGCGTGGCAAAGGCGGTAAGGACCGCAAGAGCCAGCGGACCCGCTACCTGGACTATCTCGAGCGGATGCGCGACGAGTTCGTCAAGGAGGAGCGCAAGTCGCGGGCCGAGGCGCTCGAGCTGAACCCGCCGCCGGACGCGCTGCTGGACTGTGTGGCGGACGTCTCGCGGCTGTGGGAGCGGCGCCGGACCGACAGTGACTTCCTGCAGCCCCGCTGCGGTAGCGGCCGGGTTCCGGTCGTGCCGGCCAGGGTGGGTCAGGGTGGTTCCGCGATGGAGCCGCCGGACCCGTTCATGACGGCCGAGGCGACCGCGCTGGTACGGCGTTTCACCGAGATGCCGGATATGCCGCTGACTGTCCCGCTGGACCACGTCGGCAACGTGAGCATCGTCGGCGACCGCGAAGGCGCCGTACGGGTTGCTCGTTCGTTGCTCGTGCAGACCGCGGTGTTCCACGCGCCGGAGGATGTCGCGATCGCGGCCAGTTTCCCGCAGCGCGCGCTGCCGGACTGGAGCTGGATGGCGTGGCTTCCGCATGTGCAGGATCCCGAGCGCAAGCAGGGCGCGATGCCGTTCCGCCGGATCGCCGAGACGCCGTACGAGCTGTCGCAGTTGCTGTCGGGCGATCTCGCCGAGCGTGTTCAGTGGGCGACCGAGTCGCGTCGTGGGTCGGTCGCCTTCGAGGACCGCAAGAAGCTGACCAAGCGGCTGCTGGTGTTGCACGACACGTACGGCGACGTCGCGGCCGAGGTCCGTCCGGGCGCCGACGACTCGATCCTGCCTGGTGAGCTCGGGGTAACCGTGCTGCACCTGGTCGCCGATCGGGTCCAGGAGCCGAGTTCGGTGACGATGCGGATCACCGTGTACGGCGACGAGGTCCGCATCGAGGATCTTCGGGGCGCGTACCCGATGGCGGCCAGTGGCCGGGTCGACCGGATGGAGGCCGCGGTCGCGGCCGGCATCACCCGTGAGCTGACCCCGCTGCGGTTGTCCGCGGAGTCGCTCGAGGAAGAAGGACACGTCGACGACGTCGACTTCATGGGCCTGATCGGCATCTCCGATGTGGGCCAGCTGGACTTCAAGCGCCTGTGGAAGGAGCGGTCCGACCGGGCGTTCCTGCGGGTCCCGCTCGGTGTCGACGACACCGGAGCCGTGGTGCAGGTCGACCTCAAGGAATCGGCCCAGCTCGGTATGGGCCCGCACGGCCTGTGCGTCGGTGCGACGGGTTCGGGTAAGTCCGAGGTGCTGCGGACGATGGTGATGGCGCTGATGGCCACCCACAGTCCTGAGGATCTCTCGTTCGTTCTGGTCGACTTCAAGGGTGGTGCGTCGTTCGCGCCGTTCGAGCGGGTGCCGCACGTGTCCGGCATCATCACCAACCTGCGGGACGACGCGAGCCTGATCGAGCGCGCGTACAAGAGCCTCGAGGGCGAGGTGCAGCGGCGTCAGCAGGTCCTGAAGGACGCGGGCAACATCGCGAACATCACCGACTACCGGCTGCACCGTAAGCAGAAGCCGGAGATGCCGCCGCTGCCGCACCTGTTCGTGATCATCGACGAGTTCGGTGAGCTGCTGAACGAGCGGCCGGACTTCATCGACCTGTTCCTGTCGATCGGCCGCATCGGCCGTTCGATCGGTATCCACCTGCTGCTGTCCAGCCAGCGGGTCGAGTCCGGCAAGCTGCGCGGTCTGGAGACCTACCTGTCGTACCGGTTCGGTCTGCGGACGTTCTCCGAGGAGGAGAGCCGCACGGTGCTGGACACCACCGACGCGTTCCACCTGCCGCCGCTTCCGGGTTTCGGGTTCCTCAAGGTAGACACCAGCGTCTACCAGCGGTTCCGCGCGGCCTACGTGTCCGGCGCGTACGTCCCGCCGACCGACGTGATCGTCGAGGACGAAGGCACCGAGGCGCGGCCGATGCTGCTCCCGACGTACCAGCAGACCGAGGCCGAGCTCGAGGCGGCGCGGGAGGCCGGGAAGCCGGAGCCGGGCAGCAAGGCGACGGAGCGTACGACGGGTCCGACCGAGCTGACCGTCTTCGTCGACCAGGTTCGCAAGGCCGCCGACCAGGTCCTGAAGATCTGGCTGCCGCCGCTGCCGACCGCCTGCACGCTGGACGCGCTCGGCGGCCGGACCGACTTCGTCGACGGACGCGGTCTGCAACTGGCTGTCCGGGTGCCGCCGATGCAGCCGCCGGTCGGTGTCGTCGACGACCCGACCAACCAGACCCAAGAGGTCTTCCGGCTGGACCTGACCCGCGCCGGTGGTCACGCGGCCATCGTGGGTGGTCCGGCCTCCGGCAAGACGACCGCACTGCGGACCATCGTCACCTCGCTGGCTCACACGCACACCCCGCTCGAGGTCGCGATCTACGCGCTCGACCTGGCCGGCGGCGGTATGCAGGCGCTGTCCGAGCTGCCGCATGTCGGTGGGGTCGCGCTGCGGACCGACCGCGAGCGGATCCGGCGGACGGTCGAAGAGATCCGCGGGATGATCGACCACCGCGAGCGGGTGTTCCGCAACCACGCGATCGACACCATGGAGGGCCTGCGCCAGGAGCACGCGGCGGGCCGGATCCCCGAGCTGCCGTCGGCCGACGTCGTACTGATCATCGACAACTACGGCGCGATCCGGACCACGTTCGACGAGCTGGACGAGCCGATCACCGACATCCTGCAGCGCGGCAGCAGCTACGGCATCCACGTGGTGACGTCGATGATGCGCTGGAACGACGTCCGGATGCAGAACCAGGCGATGTTCGGCACGATGCTCGAACTGCGGCTGAACGACCCGACCGAGTCCAACATCGACCGGCGGCTGCAGGAGGTCCTGCGCAAGGCCGGTCCGGGCCGGATGCTGGTTCCGGGCGGCAAGCTGTACGGGCAGTTCGCGCTGCCCCGGATCGACGGTGTCGCCGACGACGAGAACCTGTCCGGCATCCTCGAGGCGCAGGCGGTCACGGTTCGCTCCACCTGGCAGGGACCGCGGGCCCCGCAGGTCCGGATCCTGCCGCTGCAGCTGCCGCGGCACCAGGTGGGCGACGACATCCGCCAGCCCGCCGTGGTGCCGATCGGCGTGGACGAGCGCGGACTGGCGCCGGTCTACCTGGACCTCGCCGGTCGCGACACCAACCTGGTCGTGTTCGGTGACAGCGGTTCCGGCAAGACGAACATCGTGCGGCTCATCGTGCAGCAGCTGATCGAGCGGCACACGTCCGAGCAGCTGGTCTTCGCCGTACTCGACCCGCGGCGCGGTCTGCGCGAGGTCGTCCCGCAGGAGTACGTCGGTGGTTACGCACCGACCGGCCGGGTCGCGGCAGGTCTCGCGGCCGGGGTGTCGCAGGAGCTGGCCAAGCGGATGCCGGACGACAGCGGCGCGATCCCGGAGACCGGTCAGGGCGGCCCGCGAATCGTCGTACTGGCTGACGACTACGACCTGCTGACGTCCGGCGGTCAGTCGCCGATGGACCCGTTCCTGCCGTATGTCGCGGCCGGCCGCGACATCAAGCTGCACTTCATCGTGACCCGGCGCGCCTCGGGTGCGTCGCGGCAGATGTACGAGCCGTTCCTGTCCGCGGTGATGGAGTCCGGAGCAGCCGGCCTGGTGCTGTCCGGCGACCGCGCTGAGGGACAGCTCTTCACCGGCGCGTACCCGGGCGACTACCCGCCCGGCCGCGGATTGTTCGTACGACGAGGCGATGGACCGGAGCTGGTCCAGACGGCACTGGCCGACCCGGTCCAGGCTGCCGCCCAGAGCAGTGGAGGAACGACATGACCTACGACCTGGTGGCGCTCGTCGACGGGCGCCCGTCGAGTGACGACGTCATGGCCGGCCTCGCCGCCGCGGGTAACGAGCTCGGTGTGCGCGCGGTCAGCGGCGGTGCCGTCGTCCAGCTGTGCGACGACGACAACCTGCCGCTGGTGTCGGTCGAGCTGCCGCTGCTGATCCAGGTGCCCGGTGAGGTCGAGCGGATGCTCGGCGCGACCGTCGGCGTGGTGGACACCCCGGCCTGGTGGGTGGAGATCCGCGCGACCGCCCAGGACGGCGCGCGCGAAGTCGCCGAGAAGTACGCCTACACCCTGATCGATCGGCTCGGCGGCAAGGTCTGGACGGCCGGGGGAATCCGGACGTCCGAGGCCGCGAACGAGGAGACCCACTGAGATGCCGAACGACCTGATCTTCAGCCCCGGCGTCGACCTGATCACCGAGAAGGTCGCCGTCGTCATGCAGGACCGCCCGGTGATCGGGATGTCGGCCTGGCTGGGCGACGCGCTCGCCTCGGCCAAGATGGCCGGCCGCGACCTGCAACTGGTCACCCCGAAGAGTTCCGCACTGACCTACCCGGTCCGGGCGAGCATCTTCAAGGGCGCGTACTCCAAGTGGGTCGTCACCGACGACGACGGCGAGTACTTCGACGGCCTGAACGGCGTCCGGCTGAAGTGGAACGGCGAGATGTTCGTCGCCCGCGCGGCCGCCACGAAGGGTGAGCCGACCTCGGACCTGCACCCGGACTACGTGGTCAAGGACGAGATGTTCGGCCAGCTCCAGTTCACCGTGCGGGTCCGGCACCGTGCGGTCGACAGCCTGCTGATCGGCAAGATGACCGAGCGGCTGTTCACCGCGGCGACCGGGAGCGGCCCGGCCGGCTGGTCGACGTCCGAGCCGGTCACCCAGCCGTGGAGCCCGCAGGCACTGACCGAGTACTGCCGCGACCGGGCGCCGCAGCCGACCTGGTTGGTACTGTCCGGTCAGCCGGGCAAGGAGTTCCCGCCGTCGGTCGGCACCCTCGAGGTCCGTCGGACCATGTCGGGTGTCGACGAGACCGTGACGCTGGCCGTCACCCAGCCGGGGATGGACTTCCCGGACGTGAACAAGGTCGGTGAGTGGATCGACGAGATCGCCGACAACTACGAGCTGATCTCCGCGATGGTGATGGGCGCGTACGGCGAGGCGGACGGCAGCTACCGGCCGCGTTTCGTCGGCATGGCCTGCCCGATCGGTGTCGGCGCCGGCAACGAGGCGGTCCGCTCGTCCAGCGTTGCCGAGATGGTGAAGGTCCCCGGCATCAGCCGCGCGCTGGCGATCGGCCCGGCCCACGCGCCCGCGATCTGGTACCCGATCGGCAACGGCCGCGAGCCGCGCGACTGGGAGGCCTACGCGCAGCTGATGAAGAAACTGATCCCGGCCGAGGCTTTGGCAGGTAAGCAAGGGAGCTTTGGAGTATGAGCACGTACAGCCGGGTGACGGTGATCGGTCAGCGGCGACGGATGGACGCCGTCCTGCCCGCCGATGAGCCGCTCGGTGTCCTGCTGCCGGATCTGCTGCGGATGCTCGACGAGCCGCTGCAGCAGACGCCGCAGCGTCGGTTCCTGACCACGGCGAGCGGTGTCCTGGTGCCGCCGGAGGGCACGCTGTCGTCCGCGCAGATCATCGACGGCGCGGTGCTGCGTCTCGCGGCCGAGGGTGAACTGCCGCCGCCCCCGACCGTGTACGACGTCACCGAAGAGGCCGTCGAGGACCTCAAACGGCGCGGTACGACGTTCAAGCCCGCCCACCGCCGTGTCCTGGCCGGGACCGGGCTGGTGTTCTCGCTGATCGCCGGCGGGATCTCGCTACTCGTCGCCGCGCCGAACGCGATCGCCGCCGCCGCACTGCTGGTGCTCGCCGCGATCTGCGCGTTCGTCGGGATCGCCCTCGGGCGGTCGGGCAACAAGGTGATCGCGGTCCCGCTGGTCCTCGTCGCGACCGTGCTGCTCGCATTGTCGATCGGCTTCTGGGTGTTGAATGCCGGCTCGAGTATCGGTCTGACCGTCACGGTCGGCGCGCTGTGTCTGGCGTTCGGTCCGTTCTTCTTTGCGGCGGCCGGACTGGCCGGTGGCGGTCTGGTCGCCGGTGCGACCTCCGTGCTCTTCGTGCTGGTCTGGATGGTCGGTGTCGGTACCGGTCTGGCTGTGGACCACGTCGGTGCGCTCGCTGCGCTGCTGGCCGTGCTCCTGCTGGGTCTGCTGCCGCGGATGGCGCTCGCACTGTCCGGGCTGTCCGGTCTGGACGACAAGCGGGCTTCCGGCCAGGAGATCATGCGCGGCGACGTGCAGGCCGCGCTGAACGCTGCGCACCTGGGTCTGGCGCTGGCGACTGTGCCGATCGCGGTGTCGTCGGGTGTGGCGGGCATCATGCTGCTGAAGGCCGGTGGCCCCTGGGCTGTCGCGTTGGCGCTGGTGCTGGCGTTCCTGCTGGCTTCGCGGTCCCGGCTGTACCCGCTGGTGCAGGAGGTCGCGGTGCTGTTCGCGGCCGCGTTCACGGTGGTTTCCGGGTGCGTTCTGATCGCCGCAGTGAACGGTCAGGGCGGTGCGTTCATCGCGCTCGGGCTGCTGGTACTGGTGGCGATGTTCTGCGCCTTCGGTCTCGGTTTCGCACCAGCGGAGCATGTCCGTGCGCGGCTGACGCAACTGCTCGACTATGTTGAGGTTGGCGCGATCATCGTGACGGTCCCGCTGGCGCTGGGAGTCTTCGGCGTCTACACCAACCTGCTGAACGCATTCTGACGACCGGATGGAATGACTGAATCTGACTGGCAGGGTGACATGCTGCGCCGGATGGCGGCGGAGCAGTCACCGGCCGAAGAGCCGTCCAACACCGACACACCGCCCCCGGCCGACCAGCCGGTAGCGGAGGTGCCGCCCGCTCCGCCTGCGCCCGAGCAGCCTGCCCCCGGGCCTGGGCAGCAGCCGTACCAACAGCAGCCGCCCCCGCCTGCACAGCAGCCCTACCCGCAGCAAGGGCCGCCGCAGCAGGGCCCGCCGCCGCAGTACCAGCAGGCGCCGCAGTATCCGCCGCCAGGGCAGCCGGGCTACGAGCAGTACCCGCCTCAGCAATACCCGCCGCAGCAGCCGCCCTACCCGCCGGCGCCTCAGCAATACCCACAGCAGCAGTACCCGGAGCAGCAGCAGTACCCACCCGCGCAGCAGCCGTATCCGCCGCAGCAGGGCTACCCGCCGCCTCCGCCACCGCAGCAGTACCAGCAGCCGCCGCAGTACGGGCAGACGCCGCCGGTGGAGCCACCGCCGTACGCGGTACCGCAGTACCCGCCGGCGGAGCAGTACCCGCAGCAGCCGCCGTACCCGCCTGCGCCCCAGCAGCAGTACCCGCCGCAGCAGTACCCGGAGCAGCAGCAGTACCAGCAGCCCTATGCGGATCCGCAGTACCAGCAGCAGCCCCCGCCGTACCACCAGCAGCACCCGGGGCAGCAGCAGTACCAGCAGGGCCCGCCGCCGGCGCCGCACACCGGTTGGGGACCGCCGCCGACGCCACAGTCCGACCAGCTCGGTACGCCGATGGCCGAAAGCGACTCGGTCTTCCGGCGCTTCCGTCGGTTCGCCTCCGAAGCTGCCTACCTGGTCGGTGCCTCCGGGCGGATCCAGCGCGACGTCGACAACATCGCGATGATCCGCCGCCCGATCGCGATCATGCGCCGGGTCGGTGTCCTCAGCCCGGTCACCAACGGCGGTACGTCGACCGTGAGCGCTCTGCTCGCGATGATGCTCGCCACCCAGCGGTCGGACCGGGTCGTCGCCATCGACGCGGATCCAGGTGGTGCCGAGCTGTCGCGCCGCCTGGAACTCACCATCGGCGCGGGCCCGATCGAACGCGTCAGCCTGGTCCGCAGCGAAGGCAACGCCGAGGCAGTACGCCGATCACTCGCCGAGGCCCAGAGCCAGGGCGCGCGTGATGTCGGGCTCGCCGTGGTCGACTGCCCGGGCAGCATGTACGACGAGATCAGCATGGAGATGGCGTCGTCGGCGCACTGCGTCGTGCTGGTCGTCCCGTCCGTGCAGCATGTCGCGAACTACTGCCTGCAGCAGCTCGACCAGCTCACACCGGACGGCCAGAACGTGCTTCTGACCCGTGGCGTCGTGGTGATCACGATGGTGCAGCGTGCGGAGCCGAGCACGGTCGACTGGCTGCTGGAGGAGTTCCGGCAGCGCGGTCTCGAGCCGCTGGTGCTTCCGTACGACGCCCACATCGCGCAGTCCTGGCCGGTGCACGCCGAACAGGTTCAGGACGAGACCCGCCGGGCTGTGCTCGATCTGTCCGCCCGAGTGGTTCAGACAGTGACCGGGGCGACCTAAAGTCTCAAATCGCGGTTCAATCCTGCAGAGGATTGAACCGTTCGGGCCGCCCGGCCGTTTGTCAGAGCGTTCAACTATTTTGCCGGCAAGCTCCTGGAGGTCCAGATTCATGAGCGATGACACATTGGCACCAACTGACGGCCAGATGCGGGACCGGAGGTCGCTGCTCCGCTGTGCGGCGATCGCCGCGATGGTGGGTGCCAGCGCCCCGATCCTCGCCGCCTGCGGTGGCGGTGAGAGCACAGGTTCAGCCCCGACGACGACCGGATCCAGCTCCGGCCCGACCAGTGCCCCGACCACGGGCGGCAGCACCGGTCCCACCTCCGCGCCGACCACCGGAGGCGCGACCGGCAAGGTGCTCGGCCCGGTCTCCGACATCCCGGTCGGCGGCGGCAAGGTGTTCACCGACGCCAAGGTCGTCGTGACCCAGCCGACCGCCGGTCAGTTCAAGGGGTTCTCCGCGGTGTGCACGCACCAGGGCAACCCGATCGGCTCGGTCGAGGACGGCCAGATCATCTGCCCGTTCCACCAGAGTCACTTCAGCATCGCCGACGGCTCCCCGGTCAGCGGCCCGGCCCAGACCGCGCTGCCGGCCGTCGACGTCGCGGTCAGCGGCACGAACGTCGTACAGTCCGCCTGACCTTTGGCATAAGGAAGGGCCCGGCCAGGCGGCCGGGCCCTCCAAAATGAGTGCTACTGCTGTGCCGGGTCCGCCTTGCCGGCGAACAGCAGCTTGTTCGGTGAACCGGTGCCGGGCTCGCCGACCTTGTCCGGTGTGGCCGCCCCGACCAGCGCGGTGGCGACATCAGCGGGCTTGGCGTCCGGGTGGTCGGCCAGATAGAGCGCGATCGCGCCCGCGACATGCGGGGTGGCCATCGACGTACCGCTCATCTTCGCGGTCGAGTCCGGTGCGGTGATCCCGACCGACACGACGTCGACGCCCGGCCCGAAGATGTCGACACACTTGCCCCAGTTCGAGAACGACGCCTTCTGGTCCTGATCGTCGGTCGCACCGACGGTGATCGCGGACGCCTCCCGGGCCGGGGAGACCGTGCATGCGTCCGAGCCTTCGTTGCCAGCGGCAACCGCATAGGTGATACCGGCGCCGACCGAGGCCTTCACGGCCGCGTCGAGCGCGTCGTCGGACGGACCGCCGAGACTCATGTTCGCGACCGCCGGCTTCTTGGCGTTCTTGGTCACCCACTCGATCCCGGCCACCACGGTCTCGGTCGTACCCGAGCCCTTGCAGTCGAGCACCCGGACCCCGAAGATCTTCGCGCTCTTCGCGACACCGAACGTCGTACCGGCGATGGTGCCGGAGACGTGGCTGCCGTGACCCATGCAGTCGACGCCGTTCTGGCCGTCGCCGACAGTGTCGGTGCCGACCGACGCGCGGTCACCGAAGTCCTTGTGGGCCGCGTAGATACCGGTGTCGATCACATACACGTTGACCTTGTCCGCGGGCGACGACGGCGTGTACTTCTTGTCCAGCGGCAGGTCCCGCTGGTCGATCCGGTCCAGGCCCCACGGCGGGTCGTCCTGTTTCACCGTGAACTTCTGGTTCTGCTGGACGAACGCGACCCGCGAGTCACCGGCGACCTTCTTCGCCTGCTCCTCGCTCATGTTCGCCGAGAAACCCTTGATCGACGCGTCGTACTGGTCGCGGACCTTGACGTCGTACTGGCTCGAGAGACTCTGGTTCGTGGCGCGCGTCTCGCCCTGGGTGCGCTGGCCGGCCAGCACCACGATGTAGCTACCCGGTACGGCGTTCGCGCTGCCGGCACCGCGGATCGCAACACCGGTCTGCTCCGGCTGCGCCGCCGTACTGGTCGCTGCGATACCGGTGACGGCGAGTCCTGCTGCGGCAAGCGCGCCGAGTGCGGCGCGCGGTCTGATGAACTTCGGGGCTGTGTTTCTCAGGGACATGGGCGGAAACTCCCTCGAGTCGACGCAAGGCCTGGTTGCCTCACGCAAAGGACCTGCGCATCTACCCTGGGTGACAGGTTACGGACCGCGCTCATCCCAATCGGGGGTCAACTCCGCCTTATGACCCAACCCGCAACACGACCGCAAGGTTCAGCCTGTGTGCCGGGCCGCCTGGTTGGCGTACTTACGGGCGGCGAAGTCGTGCGCCTCGGTGATCAGGGGGAGAAGTGGCGCGAGGGTGCTGGGGGAGACGATCGCGACCCAGTACTGGGAGGCGTAGAACGGGTGCGGCATCAGGACGTCGCGGGCGGCGTAGTCGTGGCCAGAGGCGAGCACCCAGTCGGCGTCGCGCTCGGTCGGGGGCGCGCCGAACAGACTCGTGTACGTCGCCTTGGTCAGGCCGAGGTTGAGTCGCCAGGCGCCGGGTTCGTCGAGCCGGGAGACCTGCTCGTAGTGGTCGCCGGTGACGATGGTGGCGAAGGGTTGCTGCCGTTCCGGCGGGAGGTCGGCGGCCGGGTCGTACAGATAGAAGAGGTCGTCCTGGGCCTCGAGGACCCGGACGCCCGGTTGCTCGCGGATCAATCGATCCAGTTCGTCAGCTGTCATGCCTTCAAGTCTGTCATTGAACAAGCAGTGGAGACTTCGGCGGAATTCCGGTTTTGTCGGCGGCCCGAACTAGGGTTGTCGAGTGGCTGATCCATCGTCCTACCGACCCGCCCCAGGGTCGATCCCTGACTCACCCGGTGTCTATCGCTTCAGCGACTCCGCCGGGCGGGTGATCTACGTCGGCAAGGCGAAGAACCTGCGGGCGCGGCTCTCGTCGTACTTCCAGGACCTGGTCAACCTGCACCCTCGCACGCAGGCGATGGTGACGACCGCGGCGAAGGTCGAGTGGACCGTCGTCGGCACCGAGGTCGAATCG
This sequence comes from Kribbella sp. NPDC056951, assembly GCF_042674205.1. NCBI lineage: Bacteria > Bacillati > Actinomycetota > Actinomycetes > Propionibacteriales > Kribbellaceae > Kribbella > Kribbella sp. NPDC056951. Next base: position 599,062 of record NZ_JBHUQZ010000002.1, on the reverse strand, counting down.
CTGCAGCTGGAGTACTCCTGGATCAAGGAGTACGACCCGCGCTTCAACGTGAAGTACCGCGACGACAAGTCGTACCCCTGGCTCGCGATCACGCTTGATGAAGACTTTCCACGAGTGATGGTCGGCCGCGGCCAGAAGAAGAAGGGCGTACGGTACTTCGGTCCCTACAGTCATGCCTGGGCGATTCGCGAGACGGTCGACCTGCTGCTCCGGGTTTTCCCGATGCGTTCCTGCAGCAAGGGTGTGTTCAACCGGCACCGCCAGATCGGCCGGCCCTGTCTGCTCGGTTACATCGGCAAGTGCGCGGCGCCCTGCACCGGTCAGGTCACCCAGGACGAGCACCGCAAGATCGTCGACGATTTCGCCGCCTTCCTCTCCGGTCAGACCGCGACCTACGTGCGTCGGCTGCAGCAGGAGATGAAGGCTGCGGCGGCCGAGCTGGAGTACGAGCGGGCAGCCAAGATCCGCGACGACCTCGCCGCCCTCGACAAGGCCCTGGCGAAGAACGCGGTTGTCCTCGGCGACGGTACCGACACCGACGTGATCGCGCTCAGCGAGGATCCGCTTGAGGTTGCGGTCCAGATCTTCTACGTCCGCGGCGGCCGGATCCGCGGTGAGCGCGGCTGGATCGCCGACAAAGCCGACGGTACGGCGACCACCGGCGACCTGGTCTCGCAATTCATCACGCAGACGTACGCCGGTGATTCGGGCGACGCGATTCCGCGCGAGATCCTGGTGCCGGTCATCCCGGACGATGTCGACGCGCTGACTGAGTGGCTGGAGCGGACCCGTGGCACCCGGGTGGCGATCCGGGTTCCGCAGCGCGGTGACAAGAAGGCGTTGATGGAGACCGTCGAGCGCAACGCGCTGCAGACGCTCACCATGCACAAGACCAAGCGGGCCAGCGATCTGACCACTCGCAACCAGGCGCTGGAGGAGATCCAGGCCGGTCTCGATCTGCCCGAGGCGCCGCTGCGGATGGAGTGCTACGACGTCTCGAACCTGCAAGGCACCGAGGTGGTCGCCTCGATGGTCGTCTTCGAGGACGGACTGCCGCGCAAGAGCGAATACCGCCGGTTCGTGATCAAGGGCGTCGAAGGGCAGAACGATGTCGCCTCGATCGCCGAGGTGCTGACCCGGCGGTTCAAGCGGATGATCGAGGACCGCGCGGATATCCCGGAGGGGGAGGACCCGACGGCATACCTGGTCGATCCGGAGACCGGCCGGGCGAAGAAGTTCGCCTACACCCCGGGCCTGGTCGTGGTCGACGGCGGTCCGCCGCAGGTCGCGGCCGCCCGGCAGGCGCTCGACGAGCTGGGGCTGGGCGACATCCCGATCTGCGGTCTGGCCAAGCGGCTGGAGGAGGTCTGGATCCCCGACGACGAGGATCCGGTGATCTTCTCCCGGACGTCCGAAGGCCTGTACCTGCTGCAGCGGTTGCGCGACGAGGCGCACCGGTTCGCCATCACCCACCACCGCAACCGGCGCTCCAAGAGCATGGTCGAGAGCGTGCTGGACGACGTACCGGGGTTGGGGGAGGTGCGGCGCAAGACGCTGCTGCGGCACTTCGGGTCGCTGAAGAAGTTGCGGCAGGCCACGATCGACGAGGTGGCCGAGCTGCCCGGATTCGGGCGCCGGACGGCGGAGTCCGTCGTACTGGCGGTGAACGCTGCCGCAACGACGGCCGAATCCGGCCGGGCGCCGTCGGTGAACACCGCAACAGGCGAGATACTGGGAGAAGACGTCCCGGTGGCCGGGACGGCGCCACACGGGGACCCAGGGAGAACTGAGAACTGATGGACGACACGAACGGCAACCTGATCATCGTGACCGGGATGTCCGGCGCGGGGCGGAGTTCGGTCGCGGACGTGCTGGAGGACCTCGGCTGGTTCGTGGTCGACAACCTGCCGCCGATGTTCCTGACCACGATGGTCGAGCAGACGATCGGCACCGGGACGCAGCCCCGGCTCGCGGTCGTCGTCGATGTCCGGACCGGGATGTTCTTCGACGAGCTGAGCTCCGCGCTGCACGACCTGCGGATCAAGGGCTACCGGCCGCTGACCCTGTTCCTGGAAGCCTCCGACGACGTCATCGTGCGCCGGCAGGAGGGCGTCCGCCGGCCGCACCCGTTGCAGGGCGAGGGCCGGCTGCTGACCGGGATCCAGCGCGAGCGCGAGCTGCTCGGCGACATCCGGGCCGGTGCCGACCTGGTCATCGACACCTCGAACATGAACGTCCACCAGCTCGCCGCGAAGATCGTGAACGCCTTCGGCGAGGAGGAGAACGCCGAGCTCCGGGCGACCGTGGTGTCGTTCGGTTTCAAGTACGGCATCCCGGTCGACGCCGACGTGGTCGCGGACATGCGCTTCATCCCGAACCCGTACTGGCAGCCCGACCTGCGCCCGATGACCGGGCAGGACAAGCCTGTGTCAGACTTCGTGCTCGGCCATCCGCTGGCCCAGCAGTTCCTGCAGAACTACGTGGACGTGCTGGACACCTTGCGGACCGGCTACCTGAACGAGGGCAAGCGCTTCGTCACCGTCGCGATCGGCTGCACCGGGGGTAAGCACCGCAGCGTCGCGATGTCCGAGGAGATCGCCCGCCGACTGCGCGAGAAGGGGTCACCCACCTTGGTCGTCCACAGAGATCTCGGGCGCGAGTGACGAGGTCCCCCTCGGTCGTCGCACTAGGCGGAGGACACGGCCTGGCCGCTTCTCTCTCCGCACTCCGTCACGTCACCGATCACTTGACCGCGATCGTCACCGTCGCCGACAACGGCGGCTCCTCCGGTCGGCTGCGCCGAGAGCTGGGCGTGCTTCCGCCGGGCGACCTGCGGATGGCGCTGGCCGCGCTGTGCCGCGACGACGAGTGGGGCCGCACCTGGGCCGACGTACTGCAGCATCGCTTCCGCAGCAACGGCGAGCTGCACGACCACGCGGTCGGCAACTTGCTGATCGTGGCGCTCTGGGAGCTGCTGGGTGAAGCGGTCGACGGCCTCGACTGGGTCGGCCGTCTGCTCGGCGCTCAAGGCCGCGTGCTGCCGATGTCCGCCGTACCGCTGGACATCACCGCCCGTGTGATCGGTCTCGATCCGGAGCACCCGGAGGCGATGACCGAGATCCGTGGTCAGGCCGAGGTCGCGACCACCGAAGGTCATGTCGTCGACGTGGCTCTCGACCCGGCTGACCCGCCGGCTTGTCCCGAGGCTCTGGTGGCCGTCGCGGAGGCCGACTGGGTCGTGGTCGGTCCGGGCTCGTGGTTCACGTCGGTGATTCCGAACCTGCTGGTTCCCGCCTTGTGTCGCGGTCTCGAGCAGACCAGCGCTCGCCGCCTGCTGACGCTGAACCTGGGGGAGCAGAAGGGCGAAACCGACGGCTTCTCACCCGAGACCCACCTCGAGGTGCTCGCCGCTCACGCGCCCGATCTGCGGATCGACGTCGTACTCGCCGACGAAGGCCACGTGCCGGACCCCGAGTCCCTGCGCCGTACGGCGGAGTCACTCGGGGCCGAGGTGGTCATCGCCGACATCGCCGACGACGACCAGCACCTCCATCACGCTCCCGACAAACTCACGAAGGTCTATCGGGAGCTCCTCGTCTAGCTGGCGTCGACCGTGATCTTCTTGTCGTAGACCAGCTTGGCGTCCGCGTCGTACCCGCGGACTCGCACCTTCTTGAAGTTCTCGCTGCCGTCGGTGGTGCCCCACAGATAGTAGCCGTTCGAGATCGCCGCACGCACCGGGCCGGTCGGTAGGTCCACGATGATCTGTGCGACCCCGTCCGGAACCGTGGCCCACATGTTGAACTCGTCCTTCACGGGATCACCGAACGTCCCGTCGGCGCCGACGCCGGTGCGCGTGTAGTCGTAGGCGCCCTGCTCCGCGCGGTAGCACCAGGCGAGAACGTTCTGGCCGGGGGAGACCAGCAGCGCAGTGAACCGCTTGTCGCCGCCGACCTTCAGTGCGACCTTCCAGTCGGGGCTGATCCGGCCGGCGTCGTACGGCCGCTCGTCCCCGGAGCCCTTCCCGCCGTCGATGTAAGCGTCGTCCGGCTTCTTGCACTCCGTGCGGACCTGCTCGTCGCTCAACGGGCTGAACGGTACGACGGCCAGCGGCTTCCCGTTCTCCGGATCCTTGGTCAGCACGGTCCGCGGCTCGATCGGATCGGCCGTCTTGATCTTCACGTCGGCCGGGATCTGCTTCGGCTTCGGCGGCTCGACCTTCACGTACTTCCAGTCGTAGACCCGCTTCCCGCTCGCGTCGTAGGCCCGGATCCGCTGGATGGTGGGCTCGTAGTTGTCCCACTCCTTGGAGTTCGGGTCGATCTTGTGCATCTGCTCCCACTCGGGGTAGCCGAGCGTGAAGTACCCCTCAGGCCCGACCAGCGCCTGCCGGGGAGCGGACTCACCGGCCAGGTTGACCAGCACCTGGGTGACACCGGCCGTCGGCACCTTAATGCCGTTCTCGACGACCTGTGGCCGCGGGTCCGGGTTCCCTTCGATGCCCTTCGGGTACGGAATGATGCTGGTGCTGTAGCGCCCGTGCATCGTGGGTCGCTCCGGGCCCTCCATCGTGCAGTTGGCGACGATCGACCGGTCCGGTGCGAGGAAGAGCGCCTGGAGCCGCTTGGTGTCCCCGCTCTTCACGAGAACCTTCCAGCGGGCGTCGATCGGGCCGGCCTTGTCGTAGCTGTTCGAGCCACGCTCCTTGTTGGACTGCACGTACTGGCTGTCGAACTTCCGGCAGCGGCTGAGCACGTCGGCATCGGACAGCGGACTCACCAGCGGCGGCAGCGCGGCCTGGATCCCGGACTCGTTGTCGGTGATCCGGCCGGTCTTCGCGTCGATCGTGATGGTCTCGTTCTTCGGCGTCTTGGCCGGTGCCTCGCTCTGATGCAGGGTGCCCTGCCAGACGGTGACACCACCCGCGATGGCGAGCGTGGTCAGGACTGCGGTCGAGGCGACCGCGATCCGAGTCCGGCGGACCGAGCGGCGTCCTCGGGCGAGGATGTCGTCGATGTCGGTGTGCAGTGGCTGGTCGGTGTCATCGGCCGCGGTGGCCAGCAGCCGTTCGATGTCGTTGCTCACGAGGCGCTCCTTTCGGTGTGGCCGAGTAGTTCGCGGAGCCGGTCGAGTCCGCGGGAGGTCTGGCTCTTCACGCCGCCCTGGCTGACGCCGAGGATCTCGGCGGTCTCTTCGACACTGAGGTCGTTGTAGTAGCGCAGTACGACGCACGCGCGCTGGCTCGGGGCCAGTTGCGCGAGGGCCTTGATCACGAGCAGCCGGTTGTCGACCGGTCCGCCGATGTCGGGCATCACCAACGCGGCCTCGTCGGTCTCGTCGGGGCGTTCGCGCCGCCATGGCTTGCGGGACTGGTCCATCACCGAAGTCACCACGGCCCGGTGCGCATAACTCTTCACGCCCTCCCGCCGCTCGATCCGGTTCCACCGGCGGTACACCTTCACCAGGGCGTCCTGGGCCGCGTCCTCCGCGCGATGCCAGTCACCGCACATCAAGTACGCCGTACGGCGTAGTGGGCGGATCATCATCGCGGCGAACTCGGTGAACTCGGCGTCGTCTCGTGCTCTCATGCCCCTCCTCTCGTGCTGTCGCGGAAGGAACGCAGCCGACCGGGTGTTGGGTTGCAGTGGTGCGTAACGCAGTTCGCCCGGGCGGAGTTGGAGGTTCGGGTGCGAGGGTCTTTGACAACGGTGGGAGGATGCACTCTATGGCGATGACAGCACAGGTGAAGTCCGAGTTGACCAGCATCCAGGTCACGAAACCCTGTTGCCGCAAGGCCGAGGTGTCGTCCGTGCTGCGCTTCGCGGGCGGGCTGCACCTGGTCTCCGGCCGGATCGTCGTCGAGGCCGAGCTGGACAGTGGTGCCGCCGCCCGCCGGCTGCGCAAGGACATCGCGGAGATCTTCGGGCACCCGTCGGACGTCGTGGTGATCTCCCCGTCCGGAATCCGGAAGCAAACGAAGTACGTCGTCCGGGTCGTCCGCGACGGTGATGCGCTGGCCCGTCAGACCGGGCTGGTCGACAACCGCGGCCGTCCGGTCCGCGGCCTGCCGCCGGCCGTGGTGTCGGGTGCGTCCTGCGACGCGGTGGCCGCTTGGCGTGGTGCGTTCCTGGCTCACGGCTCGCTGACCGAGCCGGGCCGCTCGTCGTCACTCGAGGTGACGTGCCCCGGTCCGGAGGCTGCGCTGGCACTGGTGGGGGCAGCCCGCCGGCTGGGCATCGGCTCCAAGGCCCGTGAGGTGCGCAACGTCGACCGCGTGGTCATCCGCGACGGTGACGCGATCGGCGCGCTGCTGACCCGCCTCGGCGCCCACGAGTCGGTCCTGGCCTGGGAAGAGCGCCGCATGCGCCGCGAGGTCCGCGCCACCGCGAACCGCCTGGCCAACTTCGACGACGCGAACCTTCGCCGTTCCGCCCGCGCCGCGGTCGCCGCGGGCGCACGGGTCGAGCGTGCACTCGAGATCCTGGGCGACGACGTACCGGATCACCTGCAGGTGGCCGGCAAGCTTCGCCTCGAGCACAAGCAGGCCAGCCTCGAAGAGCTCGGCCAGCTGCACGAGCCCGCCCTCACCAAGGACGCCGTAGCCGGCCGCATCCGCCGACTGCTGGCGATGGCCGACAAGCGCGCCAGCGACCTCAGCATCCCGAACACCGAGGCGAATCTCACTCCGGAGATGCTCGACCCCGCCTGATCCTTCGCAGCTGACGTTCAACGGCCCTCGGTCTCGACCGGGGGCCGTCGCCGTTGCGCGGGGCGCCGGCCCAGGACTGAAGGTTTTCCCGGGACTTCCGGCCTTTTCCGGGCCGATCGATTCCCTTTGACCAAGGTGTCGCCGAGGGTGTGCGTGCCCAATCGCGCACGACATGTCCCGGTTCGTGCGCGTCTTCCCGCCCAAGGGAGTACGCATGAAGCGCATCCATCGCGCCGGTCTCGCCGCGACGGCGATCGCCGGCCTGACCGTCCTCGCTGTGACGGTCCCCGTCCAGGCCGCCCAGCCGAGCAGTGGCCCCGCGGCCTCGCCGGTCGCCGCCGCTCGAGCCAACGCCGCCGGCCTCGGCCTCGGTGACGGCGGAGACCTCGTCGTCCGCGACGTGGTCCTCGACGGTGACGGCAGCAGCCACGTCCGGTTCGACCGCACCTACCAAGGCCTGCCGGTCGTCGGCGGTGACGTTGTCGTCCACCAGGACAAGGCCGGCAAGGCCCGCTCGTCCAGTGGCGGCATCGGCAAGCTCGGCCTGTCGATCAAGCCGACCGTCTCCGCGGCAGTCGCCGGCGCGGCCGCCAAGCAGAAGTCCGCCCGGCAGCAGCTGGTCGTGTTCGTCACGAACGCCGGCCAGTCCAAGCTCGCCTACAAGGTCGTCTCCGAGGGTCGCAACGCCAAGGGCGAGCCGACCGGCACCGAGACGTACGTCGACGCTCAGACCGGCAAGGTCCTCGACAGCTGGAGCACGGTTGCCGACGACCTTGGCAGCGGTTCGGGCCTGTACGTCGGCACGGTCGGCCTCGACACCACGAAGTCCGGCACCAGCTGGACGATGGTCGACCCGGTCCGCGGCGGCAACTCGACGTACAACGCCGGAACGCTGTTCTCCGACGCCGACAACGTGTGGGGGACCGGCAACAACTCCAACCCGCAGTCGGCCGGTGTCGACGCCCACTACGGCATCGCCAAGACATGGGACTACTACAAGAACGTCCACGGCCGCAACGGCATCGCCAACGACGGCAAGGGTGCGAAGTCCTACGTCCACGACGGCGCGTACGTGAACGCCTCGTGGAGCGACTCGTGCTTCTGCATGCGGTACGGCGACGGCGACCCGAGCCAGGGGATCGGCCCGCTCGTCGAGCTGGACATCGCGGGTCACGAGATGAGCCACGGTGTCACCAGCCGCTCGGCCGGTCTGCGCTACAGCGGTGAGTCCGGCGGCCTGAACGAGTCGACATCGGACATCTTCGGTACGGCGGTCGAGTGGTACGCCGCCAACGGTTCGGACACTCCGGACTACGTGCTCGGTGAGGAGATCTTCACCGACTACAACCCGGCCACCAACTACATCCGGCGGCTCGACAAGCCGTCGATGGACGGTGCCAGCGCCGACTCGTGGTCGAAGGGTGTCGGCCGGCTGAACGTGCACTACTCGTCCGGTGTCGGCAACCACTTCTTCTACCTGCTGTCCGAGGGCAGTGGCGCGAAGACGATCAACGGCGTCGCCTACAACAGCCCGACGGTCAACGGCATCACGGTGACCGGCATCGGGATCAGCAAGGCCGAGAAGATCTGGTACCGCGCACTGACGACGTACATGACGTCGCGCACCGACTACAAGGGCGCCCGCACGGCCACCCTGAACGCCGCCACCGACCTGTACGGCGCGAGCAGCCCCGAGCGGGCCGCGGTCGACAAGGCGTGGGCCGCGGTGAACGTCGTCGGTTGATCCGGTGAACCGGCGGTTTCCGCAGGAACATTGCGGAAACCGCCAGGTTCCAGACCAGCAAGTGGTCTGGTCTGAAACCTCGTCGCGAGAGGCGGTGGTCTGCTGTGGATAGCACCAGTTGGCCGAGTGGGCGGTTGGGCTAATGTTCGGGGTGAAGAGCAGTGCTGGAACGCTAGTTCGAGGAGACGTAGTCCCGTGACCGTACGCGTAGGTATCAACGGCTTCGGCCGGATCGGCCGTAACTTCTTCCGCGCCGTCCAGGCGTCCGGTGCCGACATCGAGGTCGTCGCCGTCAACGACCTGACCGACAACCAGACCCTCGCCCACCTGCTCAAGTACGACTCGATCCTGGGCCGCTTTCCTGGTGACGTGTCCGCGACCGACACCGACATCTCGGTCGGCGACCACAGCTTCAAGGCCTTCGCCGAGCGCGACCCGGCCAACCTGAAGTGGTCGGACGTCGGCGCCGACATCGTGATCGAGTCGACCGGTTTCTTCACCGACGCCACCAAGGCCAAGACGCACGCCGACAACGGCGCCAAGAAGGTCATCATCTCCGCCCCGGCGAAGAACGAGGACCTCACCGTCGTCATGGGTGTGAACCACGAGCTGTACGACGCCGAGAAGCACACCGTGATCTCGAACGCGTCCTGCACCACCAACTGCCTCGCCCCGATGGCCAAGGCCATCCACGACGAGTTCGTCATCCAGCAGGGCCTGATGACGACGGTGCACGCCTACACCCAGGACCAGAACCTGCAGGACGGCCCGCACAGCGACCTGCGTCGCGCCCGCGCCGCCGCGCTGAACGTGGTCCCGACCTCGACCGGTGCCGCCAAGGCGATCGGCCTGGTGCTGCCGGAGCTCAAGGGCAAGCTGGACGGCTACGCGCTGCGCGTCCCGGTCCCGACCGGCTCGGCCACCGACCTGACCGTGAACGTCGGCCGCGAGACCTCGGTCGAAGAGGTCAACGCCGCCGTCAAGGCCGCTGCCGAGGGTGCGCTCAAGGGCTACCTGCGGTACACCGAGGACCCGATCGTGTCGAGCGACATCGTCACCGACCCGGCCTCCTGCATCTTCGACGCCGGCCTGACCAAGGTCCTGGGCAACCAGGTCAAGGTCGTCGGCTGGTACGACAACGAGTGGGGCTACTCCAACCGCCTCGTCGACCTCGTGAACTACGTCGGCGCCTCGCTCTGACGTAACTCGTTGATCCCGTGACGTCCGGGGAACCGCGGTCCTGCACCCCGGTTCCCCGGACGTTGTCTTGATAGGAAGCAGAACTGTGAAGACCATCGAAGATCTCGGCGACCTGGCCGGCCAGCGGGTACTCGTCCGCTCCGACCTGAACGTGCCGATCAAGAACGACGTGATCGGCGACGACGGCCGCATCCGCGCCTCGCTGCCGACGCTGGTGAAGCTGGCCAAGGCCGGCGCCAAGGTGATCGTGACCGCGCACCTCGGCCGCCCGAAGGGCACCCCGAACCCGGAGTTCACTCTCGCCCCGGTCGCCAAGCGGCTCGGCGAGCTGCTGGCCGCCGAGGGCATCACCGTGCACTTCGCGACCGACGTGACCGGCGATTCCGCCCAGTCCGCCGTACAGGAGCTGGACGAGGGCGAGGTCCTGCTGCTCGAGAACGTGCGCTACGACCCGCGCGAGGAGAGCAAGGACGAGGCGCAGCGTGACCAGCTGGCCGACGAGCTCGCCGCGCTGGCGGATGTCTTCGTCAGCGACGGCTTCGGTGTCGTGCACCGCAAGCAGGCCAGCGTGTACGACGTCGCCCGCAAACTGCCGCATGCGGCCGGCGGCCTCGTGCTGGCGGAGGTCGACGTACTGAAGAAGCTGACCGAGGAGCCGGCCCGCCCGTACGTCGTCGTGCTCGGCGGCGCCAAGGTGTCGGACAAGCTCGCGGTGATCGACAACCTGCTGGCCAAGGCCGACAAGCTGCTGATCGGCGGCGGCATGGTCTTCACCTTCCTGAAGGCGCAGGGACACGAGGTCGGCAAGAGCCTGCTCGAGGAGGACCAGCTCGACGTCGTCCGCGGCTACCTGAAGGAGGCCGGCGACAAGATCGTGCTGCCGACCGACATCGTGGTGGCGCCGGAGTTCAACGCCGACGCGCCCGCGACCGTGGTCGCCGCCGACGCGATCCCGGCCGACCAGCTCGGCCTGGACATCGGTCCCGACTCGGGCAAGGCGTTCGCCACCGAGGTCGCGGCCGCCAAGACCGTGTTCTGGAACGGCCCGATGGGCGTCTTCGAGATGGCGGCGTTCGCGGCCGGAACCAAGGCTGTGGCGCAGGCGTTGACGGAGGTAGATGGCCTGAGTGTCGTCGGTGGCGGTGACTCCGCGGCCGCCGTCCGGCAGCTAGGCTTCGCCGACGATGCGTTCGGCCACATCTCCACCGGTGGTGGCGCATCCCTCGAGTACCTGGAGGGCAAGGAGCTCCCGGGACTCGCCGTACTGGAAGAGGACTGACTCACATGGCAGAAGCTGCCCGTACGCCGCTGATGGCGGGCAACTGGAAGATGAACCTCAACCATGTTGAGGCCGTGCACCTGCTGCAGAAGCTGTCGTGGACGCTGCAGGACAAGAAGCACGACTTCGAGCGCGTCGAGGTGGCGGTGCTGCCGCCGTTCACCGACATCCGCAGCGTGCAGACGCTGGTCGACGGTGACCGGATGAAGATCAAGTACGGCGGCCAGGACGTGTCGACCAAGGACTCCGGCGCCTACACCGGTGAGATCTCGGCCGCGATGCTGAGCAAGCTCGGCTGCACCTACGTGCTGACCGGGCACTCGGAGCGCCGGCAGTACCACGGTGAGGACGACGCGCTGGTCAACGCCAAGACCGCCAAGGCACTTGAGGCGGGCCTGATCCCGATCATGTGCGTCGGTGAGGGTCTCGAGGTCCGCAAGGAGAACGGCCAGGTCGAGCACGTGCTGGCCCAGGTCGACGCCGGGCTGGCCGGCCTGAAGCAGGACGACGTCCGCAAGGTCGTCATCGCCTACGAGCCCGTCTGGGCGATCGGGACCGGCGAGGTCGCGACCCCGGAGGACGCCCAGGAGGTCAACTCGGCGATCCGGGCGCGGATCGAGGAGACGATTTCACCCTCGGTGGCCGACTCGGTACGGATTCTTTACGGCGGATCGGTGAAGATGGCCAGCGCAGGTGGCATCATGGCCCAACCGGATGTCGACGGCTGTCTCGTCGGGGGTGCGAGCCTCCAGGTGGACGAGTTCGCCGGCATCTGCCGTTACCTGGACCTTCAGTTAGGCTACTCCTCGTGATCCTCGCTTTCTCTATCGTCGTGCTCATCTGCAGCCTCATCCTCACGCTGCTCGTGCTGCTGCACAAAGGCCGTGGTGGTGGCCTGTCCGACCTGTTCGGTGGTGGAGTGTCGTCCAGCCTGGGCGGTTCCTCGGTCGCCGAGCGGAACCTGGACCGCATCACGATCGGTGTCGGCCTGATCTGGTTCGCCTCCATCGTCGCGCTCGGCCTGCTCTACAAAATCGGCTGAGGGAGGTAGGTTCCCGTGGCTGGTGGTGGTAGTGCTATTCGTGGCAGCCGGGTCGGTGCCGGCCCGATGGGCGAGGCGGAGCGCGGCGACACCGCGCCCCGCCAGCGTGTCGTGTTCTTCTGTGCCAACGGGCACGAGACGGCGACCGTCTTCGCGGTCGAGGCAGCTGTCCCGGAGGCGTGGGACTGTCCGCGGTGCGGTCTGCCGACCAGCACCGATGTGAACAACCCCCCGCCGCCGACGAAGATCGAGCCCTACAAGACCCACCTGGCCTACGTGAAGGAGCGGCGCTCCGAGACGGAGGCGGCCGAGATCCTCGAAGAGGCCCTGGAGAAGCTCCGCGCGCGGCGAGCCCGCGGCGAAGTCATCTTCTGACCGTTTGCGGTCGTGGCCGGTGCAGCACTGCGTAGGACAGCAGCGCGACACCGGCCACTCCGGCGATCCCGCCGGCCACGTCGAGCAGCCAGTGCTCGGCCAGCGCGATCCGGCTGGCGCTGACCAGCAGGATCGCCGTACTGCCGAGCGCTGCTATGCGGCGGCGCCAGGTCGTTCCGATCAGCAGGGTCACTGCGACCGCTGTGGTCACGACTGTCACGTGGCCACTCGGATAGGTGCCGGCCTCGGGTTGCTGTGGTGGTCCTTCACGGTTCAGAAGTCCCTGTAATGCCAGCAGGGAAAGGCATACCGGCACCACCGCGAGCGGCAGCAGGCCTTCGCGTGTGCCTCGTCGTCGCCAGGTGAGTGCGGCCACGACCAGCAGGGCGACGACTGCGATGAGCGTGCCGATCCCGCTGACTGTGGTGGCGACCGCTGCCGGTGTCGAACCGGGTGCGGCATACGCATGCGTGACCAGCCAGTGGTCGGCAGGCGGGATGGTTGTCCGCAGCAGGTAGCCGGCGGCGACCACCGCCACGAGCGAACCGGCGCCGACGAGGATCAGGCGAGATCTCGACCAAGGTTCCATCTCGACAGCGTCCGGCGACGCCACCCCGAGCCGCATCGGTGATCAACCCTGGAACGTCCCCGGACGCTAGGGTCGGTTCATGAAGTCGTCGATCGCTCCTGTGCGCTGGAACCCGCCCCCGGCCGACCCCGTTCGGCACCCGACGAGCCTGCAGGTCAGCACGGTCGCCGTACCGGGTCACGGGCCCGAGGACACGTTGATCGATGAGGACGGCAGTGTCCTCACAGGTCTCGTGGATGGCCGCATCCTGCGGGTCAGTCCCGACGGTACGACGATCAGCGTGCTCGGCGACACCGGCGGCCGGCCGCTCGGGCTGGAGTGGCTTCCGGACGGCAAGGTGCTGGTCTGCGACGCCAACCGCGGTCTGCTCACCCTCGACAAGGACGGCCGGGTGACCACCCTGCTGGCCGAGATCGACGGCCGCCCGATGCGCTTCTGCAACAACGCCGCCGTCGACCCCGACGGCACCATCTACTTCTCGGACTCGTCCACCCGCTTCGGCTTCGAGAACTGGAAGGGCGACCTGCTCGAGCACTCCGCCACCGGCAGCGTCTACCGCCTCACCCCCGACGGCACAGTCACCCGCCTCGCCGCCAACCGTGCCTTCCCCAACGGCGTGGCCCTGAGCGCCGACCACCAAACCCTGTACTGGGCCGAGACCGCGACGTACGCCGTCTACAAACTCGACCTCAGTACGCCGGACGCGGAGCCCGCCGTACTAGCCCGTGTCCCCGGCCTGCCCGACAACATCGCGCGCGGCTCCGACGGCCTCATCTGGGTCACCATCGGCTCACCCCGCAACGCCCTCCTCGACCTCCTGCTCCCCAAGCCGCCCATCCTCCGCAAACTCGTCTGGGCCCTCCCCGACGCCCTCCAGCCCGGCCCCGCCGACATCATCGAGGTCCAGGCCTACGACGAGTCCGGCACCCTCATCCACGACCTCCGCGGCAAACACCCCGACTTCCGCATGCCCACCGGCGTCCGCGAACACAACGGCAAAGTCTGGCTAGCCAGCATCGGCACCACCACCCTCGCCACCTTCCCCACCCCCAAGCGCTGACCATCCACGACAGTTCTCGGGGGTGCGCACCCGGCGCGGTGGGCTTGAACAAGCTATGACCTGTTCACGCCCACCATTTCTTGTTCACGGCCCCGGTTCGCGGCTCGGCGTGTGTCGGTCAGCCGATCTGCCAGGAGCGTTTCGACAAGCCGTACCAGAAGCCATCGATGATGGTTTCGGCGGTGGGGAGTTGGTTGGCGGCGGCGCCCAGGGTGACGAACAGTGGGGCGAAGTGTTCGGTGCGGGGGTGGGCGACGGTGGCGGCTGGGGCCTTGTGGAGGAAGTCGATCAGGGCGTCGACGTCTTGGGACTGCAGGGCGCGGCGGGTCCAGTCGTCGAACTCGATCGACCAGTTCGGGGCGGGGGCGTCGACGCCGGCGGCGAAGTTCATTTCGCGCAGGTTGTGCGTGGTGAAGCCGCTGCCGATGATCAGGACGCCCTGGTCGCGTAGGGGTGCGAGCTTCTGGCCGATGCGGAACAGCTCGGTCGGGTCGAGGGTCGGCATCGAGACCTGGAGGACCGGGATGTCGGCTTCCGGGTACATCTCCTTCAGCGGGACGTAAGCCCCGTGGTCGAGACCGCGGGTCGGGTCGTCATAGACCGGCGTACCAGGGGAGTGGAGCAGTTTGCGGACCTGGTCGGCGAGCTGCGGGGCGCCAGGGGCGGCGTACTGGACCTGGTAGTAGCGCTCCGGGAAGCCGCCGAAGTCGTAGAGCAGCGGCACGGTCTCGGTCGCCGCGAGGGTGAGCGGGGCGGCCTCCCAGTGGGCGGAGACGATCAGGATCGCGGTCGGGCGCTCGAGCGCGGCCGAGACACCGGCCAGCTCGGCGGTCCAGCGGCGGTCGTCGGCCAGCGGGGGCGCGCCGTGGCTCAGGTACAGCACCGGGGTAGTCATGCTGGCGACAACATGGTTGAGCATTCAATCTATTCCCGGGTCGATAAGGTGCACCCATGCGATTCGGGATCACGATCCTGCCGGAATACCGGTGGAAGGAAGCAGAGCGGCGCTGGCGGCGGGCGGAGGAGCTCGGGTTCGACCATGCCTGGACCTACGACCATCTGACCTGGGGCGGCCTGCAGGACTCACCCTGGTACGGGACGACACCGACCCTGACCGCGGCCGCGCTGGCGACCTCGACGATCAAGCTCGGCACGTTCGTCACCTCACCGAACTTCCGGCACCCGCTCGCGCTGACCCGCGAGATCCTTGCTCTGGATGACATCTCCGACGGCCGCTTCCTCTGCGGCCTCGGCGCCGGCGGTGGCATCGACACCACGATCCAGGGTGGCTCCGACCTGTCTCCGAAGCAGAAGGTCGACCGGCTCACCGAGTTCGTCGAGCTGCTGGACACGCTGCTGACAACCGACGGCGTCGACTACAAGGGCGAGTACTTCGAGGTCCGCAACGGCCGCACGCTTCCGGGCTGCATCCAGCAACCGCGCGTGCCGTTCGTGATGGCCGCCAACGGTCCGCGTTCGCTCCGCCTGGCCGCCAAGTACGGCGCGGGCTGGGTCACCACCGGCGGTCGCGCCGACGACCTCGACAGCTGGTTCGCCACGGTCACTGAGCTGTCCCACCGCCTCGACGACGTGCTCACTGCCACCGGCCCTTTCGACCGCTACCTCTCGATCGACAACAGCGTTTACGCGCTGTCCAGCATCGCTGCGTTCGAGGACATCGTCGGCCGGGCCGCAGCCCTCGGCTTCACCGACGTCATCACGCACTGGCCGCGTGCGGAAGGTATCTACGCCGGCAGCGAGGACGTGCTCGAGCAGATCGCCGCAGAGGTCATTCCGCGCTTCCGGTAGGCGTGCTACGCCGTACCCACTCGGGGATGGCGTACCAGAAGACGATGAACCAGAGCAGGACGATCGCGGCGACGACGATCGCGATCGGGCGGGACACCACGACATCGACCGCGAGCAGGACACCGCCGGTCATGGCGAGCACCAGGAAGGCCAGGCCGGCGACGGCCATCCGGCTGGCGATCGGGAGCATCCGGTCGCGCAGTTTGTGCCGGTAGACGATGCGGTGGAACGACACCGGCGCGAGGAACAGTCCGACCGCGAGAGCGGAGGCGATCAGCGTTCCGGCGTACACATGATGGGTGAACGCGTCCGCACTCTGGAACGCATTCTGGAATGCGATGCTGAGCAGGAACGCGAACAGGATCTGGGTGCCGGTCTGCGCCAGCCGCAGCTCCTGAAGCAGTTCACCCCATTGCCGGTCCAGACGCTCACCGGCGTCTTCCCCGGGGCGGCTGTATCGCTCGTTCTCGGTCATCGCGACCATTGTCACCCCGGACAAGCGAAGGGGCCGCGCACCCGAAGGTGCGCGGCCCCGACATTTCAGTTTCGAGAAGAGCTGATCCGGGGATCAGATCGGGCGGATGTTCTCCGCCTGAAGGCCCTTCTGGCCCTGGGTGATCTCGAACTCGACGCGCTGGTTCTCGTCCAGCGAGCGGAAGCCCGAGGTCTGGATGGCCGAGTAGTGCGCGAACACGTCCGCGCCACCGTCATCCGGGGTGATGAAGCCGAAGCCCTTGTCAGCGTTGAACCACTTGACAGTACCGACAGCCATTTGTGTCTATCTCCTTGATGGCTTGTAACAAGACGCGATCCACACCTCATGAACCGCGTGTCGCCGAAAGGCCCCAGACGACGAAACCGGCCGTACAGCACAGCGAAAGTCAGTGGGAGTCCAAAACTGCAACGCGATAACTGTAGCCGATCTGAGGCCGCGTGGAAGGGGTGATCGAGAACACGTGTCGCTGATTGTCGCCGGGTGCCACGCTCCGTGGTCGGGTGAATTCGCCGGTCACCCACCCGCCGGGGCCCTGGTGTGGAGTGCCGAATCCCGCGCCGACCTGCTGATTCGTCCCTTTGCGGCGGGCTGCGCGGATGGCAACGTGAGACAAAGGGGCCGGTACGCCGGGTAATGGGCGCGCGTTGGTGATCGAATTTTCCGGCGTGTCGCGCGGCTCTGGACATTCGTTGCACGGCGCGCAATCGTGGTGCCCCGACCGACGGAGGAGCAGCTGTTGATCGTCACCGTGACCCGTAGTGGAGGGTTCGCCGGCCTTGTCGCCGAGGGCTCGTTGGACACCAGCACCGAGCCGGACGCCGAGCGCCTGGAGGCGGCTGTCCTCGCGCTGTACGGCGCTGAACTCGGTACCGGCCGTCCGGAGCCGGATCGGTACGTCTACCGGCTGGAGGTGCGCGCGACCCCGGACGGAGCCGCGACGCACCACACAGTCGCCGAGCAGGACCTGAATGAGTCCACGGCCTGGCTGCTCGACCGCGTCCTGGGCTAGCGCCAGGCGATCTCCGGCGCCCGGTAGAAGTTGACGCTCAGCACGTCCCAGCGCGAGCCCTGACCGGCCAGGCGGTCCTTGTACGCCGTCCAGTTGAGGGCGGAGGCCGGTGACCATCCGAGCTCGGCGATCCCGGGCAGCCGCGGGAACGCCATGAACTCGACCTTGTCGATGTTGTCCAGCGTCTCGGACCACAGCGGCGCCTCGACGCCCGCGACAGCGCTCTCCGGCAGGTTCGGGATCAGGGTCGTCGGGTTCCAGCTGTAGGCCTTCTCAACGCTCACCAGGCCGGCCCAGTCCAGGCCGTACGGGGTGTTCTTGTTGTACTTCATGTCGAGGTAGGCCCGGTTGGCCGGCGACATGACCACCTTGGCGCCCTTGGTCGCGGCCAGGCGGGCGAGATCCCGGGACTTGGTGTCGTCGGTACCCCAGTACTGCACGATGCTCCCGGCCGGGAGAGCGGTATCTCCGATCTCGTGCCAGCCCATCACCCGCTTGCCGTGGCCGGCGACGATCGTGCTGGCCTTGTTGAGGAACGTGACGTAGTCCGCGTGGGGTGTCGAGTGCGCCTCGTCGCCGCCCAGGTGGACGATGTCGCCCGGCGTCTGCGCTGCGACCTCACCGAACACGTCGTCCAGGAACGAGTACGTCAGCTCCTTGCCGACACAGAGCGAGCTGAAACCGACGTTCGTCCCGGTGTAGAGCGGCGGGGCGACCCCGTTGCAGTTCAGATCCGCGTACGACGCCAATGCGGCGTTCGTGTGACCGGGGGTGTCGATCTCCGGGATCACGGTGAGATACCGCTCTCCGGCGTACCGCACGATCTCGGCGAAGTCGGCCTTCGTGTAGTAACCACCCGGCGTACCGCCGACCTCGAGGCTGCCGCCGTACGTCGTCAATCGCGGCCAGCTGTCGACCTGGATCCGCCAGCCCTGGTCGTCGGCCAGGTGCAGGTGCAGCTTGTTGAGCTTGTAGAGCGACGCGAGGTCGATGTACCGCTTGACCTCCGCGACCGAGAAGAAGTGCCGCGAGACGTCGAGCATGGTGCCGCGATAGGCGAACCGGGGAGAGTCGGAGATCGCGATCCCGGCGATCTTCCACGGGCCGGCCTGCGGGGTGGCCGCGTCCGCCTTGGCGGGCAGCAGCTGCCGCAGCGTGGTGACGCCGCGGAACAACCCTTCCGGCGTCGCAGCCGTGATCGTGACGGCCGTGTGGTCGACGCGCAGCTGGTAGCCCTCGGCGCCGAGGGAGCTGGCGCCGTTGGTCGAGAGCCGGATCGTGCCGGCGTCGGGGACGACCGGGACGGTGAATCCGGTCGAGCGCCGCAGCTGAGCGGCCAGTTGCTCGGCCACTTTGGTGGCCGCAGCGCGCTTGCTTGCGCTGGCGATGACGCCGATGGCAGTCGACGCCTGCAGCGTGAACGTCTCGCCAGAGAGCGGTTGCTGAGACACGGGCTTGGGGATCAGCGCGGGGGCCGGAGTGGCTGCCGCGGCAGTCGGAACTGCGAACAGGGGAGCTGCCAGGAAGGCGGCGGTCAGGAGACCGATCAGAGGACGACGGGGGCGGAGTAGTCGCTTCATGACCGTAAGTGTTCGGGCAGGCGCTGTCCCCGTCAACACGATGCAACTACCTGGCGTGAGCTGCTTGACCGGTCAGGAAGGCGTGTCGAAAGGTGCGAACTGTCCCATCGACCTGTCATCGTAGGCGGCCGGGCCTTCCGACCAGATGGGCCCGTAGGTCCTGCTCCGACAGGGGCAGGCTGTCGAAGTGACGAAGCTGGAGGACAGATGACGCAGGTGGCAGAGCAGCCGGGCAGTACTGCCGGGCGGCTCGGCTCGGTGGTTCTGGATTGCCCGGACCCGCTGGAGCTCGCCCAGTTCTACTCGGCGCTGCTGGGGCTGGATGTCGACGAGAACGGTGACGAGGATTGGCGGAGCCTGACCGGCCCCGGGTCGTCGCTCGGATTCTCGACACTGGCCTTCCGGCGCTCGGAGGAGTACTTGCCGGCCACGTGGCCCGGCACCGATGCGCAGGATCTCCACCTCGACCTCATCGTCGAGGACCTTTCCAGTGGCCACGCCACCGTGGTCGCGCTCGGAGCGGAACCGCTGGACCCGCTCGACCCACCTCCGGCCGACAATGCGCGCGGCTGGCGGATCTACGCCGATCCGGCCGGACACCCGTTCCGGATCTGCCTGGAGTAGCAGTTCCCTGATGACAACTCGCCCGTCCCGGGCTGTGTGGCCGGGGCGGGCCTTTTACGTCCACTCCGGACTGGCCGAGAACGCGAAGTGCCGGGCGGCGTCGTACCGGGGGAGCGGTTGGTACTCGTTCACTCCGGCTGCTCCGCGCAGGTGGAACGCGCTCGGGTACGGCGTCTCCGGGTCCGTGATCCTGGTCGACGTGGGGATGTAGCGGATCGTCAGTCCGCAGCGCCGATGCGGTGAGGTGTTGGCGTTGCTGCCGTGCACGATGTTGGGGTGGTGCACCTCGACATCACCGGGCGCGAGCACCATGTCGACGGCGGCGGACTCGTCGACCTCGACCGCGATCTCCTTCCCGAGAACGCTCTCCACGCTCGTGTTCTCGCGCATCCCGGCGACTCCGGAGTGATGGCTGCCCGGTACGACGCGGACGCATCCGTTCTCCGGGGTCGAGTGATCGACCGCGAGCCACAGCGTCACGACCTCCATCGGGTCGAGCGGCCAGAACGCCGCGTCCTGGTGCCACAGCACCGGCTGACCCGAGTACGGCGGTTTGGAGATGTAGTGCGATGCGAACAGCGCGAGGTCCGGTCCGACGAACTGTTCCGCGATGTCGAGCAGTCGATCATCACTCACCAGCCGCAACCAGAACGGGTCGTCTCGCAGATAGATGTGGCCGAGTTGTTCGGGTCGGACATCGGGATGACGTGCCTGCAACCACTCGACATGATCATTCACTTCCTTGATCAGGTCGGAGTCGATGACATTGCGGTAGATGACGTAGCCGTCTGTTTCGTACATGCCTCAATGCTCGGGGTGCTCGCCGCGACGGACTAGCAACGAGCTGCCGAGAATTTGTACTGTGTTGATGTGATTCCGGTACTGCGTTTCGAGCCGCACGCACTCGGTCGTCCGTTCCACGCGGCCCGGGTGCGGATCCCGGCCAGGTCGCGCGACACCGAGTTGCACACGCACGCGGACTTCCACGAGTTCATGGGCGTGGTCTCGGGCCATGGCGAGCACCTACTGATCACGGGTGCCGAACCGCTCGCGCCGGGCGACGTCGTACTGGTTCGTTCGCAGGATCAGCACGCGATCCGTGGTGCTGCGCCGGATGGTCTGGAGTTCATCAACATCGCGTTCCCGAGTTCGGCCTGGCAGGGGTTTCTGGATCTCACGCGCACAAGTTGCCCGACCAGGTTCCACAGTCAGAGAGCGCTCTCCGCGTTCTCACTGGCGCTGGAACGCTTTCAGGACGAACCGACGTCGTACGATCTGCTCCGGTTCTGGATCGATGTCTTGGAGCAGGTGGTGCCCGAAGCTCCGGAGCGCGGGGTTCCCGACTGGCTCGGGAAGGCCTGCACGGCAATGCGTTCCGAAGCCAACCTCCGGGCCGGCCTGCCGCGACTCCTTGAGTTGGCAGCGGTCAGCCCCGCGCACCTGTCCCGCTCGATGCGCAGCAGCTACGGTCTGACCCCGACGGAATTCGTCACCGACCTCCGTCTGGAACACGCCGCCTCGTTGCTAGCAGCAACCAACCTCGCGATCGCCGCCATCGCCGACCGCTGCGGCTACACCAGCCAGTCGTACTTCACCCGATGCTTCACCACCGCCCACGAGATCTCACCCAGAGACTTCAGAAACCGCTCTCAGCGGGCGTTCGTGCCCTGACCCTCGAGATACGCGATCGCATCAGCCTGGTGGAACCACTTCGCCCACCCCAGCACGTCGGCGTTGAAGCGCGCGTCGGTGATCGACAGATCGGCCCCACGCTCAACCAGGAACCGCAGCGTCTCGAGAGCGCCGTTCCCCGCCGCTAGATGGGCAGCCGTGAAACCGTTGGCCGTCTTCTCGTCGAGCCCGAAACCCAGCTCAGCCAGCATCGGAACCAGTTCCCACCGCTGAGCCGCCGCAGACTCAGCCACCAGCGTCGGACGCTCGGCCGGCGTGATCTCGCCAGAGAGCGCTCCCTCGAACGGATCTTCGGGGTGCAGCCCGCGGTAGAAGTCGCGCAGTGTCCCGACCTCGGCCCCGTGATGGATGAGCTCATCCAGGATGTGCAACGCGAACGCCGTCCCGTCATCATCGGCATGCTGACTCGCGATCGCACCCATCGGCCGATCCAAGTCCTCCTGGCTCAACGAAGCCAGTCGCCGCCGCCACACGTCGTACGAGTGATCCAGCGCAGTCAACGCCTCAGCCGCCGACCCCGGTACCGGCGGCTGCCCGTCCGCAGGATCCACCTCGTGCCCGAACCAGGTCGCCGTCCGATCCTCCTGCAGGATGTCGACGATATGCGTGATTCGCCAAGCAAGCGTCGTGAACGGCGGCGGCTCCGGCGCGATCACCAGCCCGTCCTCCGCGAACCCATCCATCGCGAGGCCGTCGGCCGTCTGGCGCACGCTCCACGTCACGTCGAACGGCTCCCAGAAGTACTCCGCGTCAGTCAGCCCCTGGACCCGGTCCCGCAGTCGTCCCCACGCGAAGTCGGACAGGCTCAGCAAGTTCTCCAATGTCGTGGTCATGAATTCACCGTAGAACGACCTGCGGACAGGATCGGTCCGCAGAATGCGGCAAACTGAAGAAACCATGGACACCGCGACCAGATTGCTCCGCCTGCTGTCGCTGCTCCAGTCGCGCCCGCAATGGGACGGCGCCGAGCTCGCCACCAGGCTCGACATCACGCCCCGCACAGTACGGCGCGACGTCACCAGACTGCGCTCTCTCGGCTACCCGATCGACGCCGAAGCCGGCATCGGCGGCGGCTACCGCCTAGGCCCCGGCGGCCGCCTACCACCCCTGCTCCTCGAAGACGAGGAAGCAGTCGCAGTCGCCATCGGTCTCCGCTCCACAACCACCACAACCGTCTCCGGCGTAGAAGAAGCAGCCATCTCCGCCCTGGCCAAGCTGAACCAGGTCCTCCCCGTCCGCCTCCGCGAACAGGTCGGCGCCATCAGCGCCCAAGTAGCCCAGCTACCCCAGGGCGACCTCCCCACCATCGACCCCGACGTCCTCACCACCCTCGCCGCCGCCTGCCGCGACACCGAAGGCCTCCGCTTCGCCTACCGCACCCACGACGGCACCGACTCGAACCGCAGCGTCGAACCCCTCCGCATAGTCCACACCGGCCGCCGCTGGTACCTAGTAGCCCGAGACCGCGACCGCGACGCCTGGCGCACCTTCCGCGTAGACCGCATCACCCGCCCCCAACCAACCGGCCTCCGCTACCACTTCGACAACCCACCCGACCCCCTCGCCTTCATCACCGAAAGCACCGGCATAGCCCCCTGGAACCTGGTAGCCCGAGTCCGAGTCCAGGTAAACGCCGAAACCGCCCGCCAACAACTCCCACCCACGGAAGTAGTAGTCGACCCCGTCGACGCCACCTCTTGCGAGCTCCGCTACGCCGCCAACGACCTAGGGCCCCTCGTTTTCCAAACCACCCGCATCCCGTGGCCGTTCGAAATCCTCGAACCACCCGAGCTCCGAGCCGCCGTCCACGCCATCGGCCGCCGGCTGCTCGACTCCTAACCCCACTGCGGACCCAGATGCCATCACAACTGCGCGTGGACCGTGCGGCCCCCGCTCAACAAGCGGCGGAGTCGCCAATTGTGATGGCCTGCAGGTCCGGGTCAGGCCTGGGCGAGCGCCTTGCGGATGCGTTTCTCGGACACCGGGTACGGCGTGCCGATGGTTTGGGCGAAGAGGCTGATGCGGAGTTCTTCGAGCATCCAGCGGACTTCGAGGAGTTCGGGGGAGGGGTACTTGCCGGTCGGTACGGCGCGCAGGCGGTTCTGGTACTCGTCGGTGAGCGTCTGCACGATCGCCATCCCCGACCGGTCTCGCATCGCGTTCGCGCCGATCTTGTCGAGCCGCTGTTCCATCCCACGCAGGTACCGCACCAAGTCCGGCAGCCGCGCAGCTCCAGTCCGAGTGATGAAGCCCGGATTGATGAGCGCCTCCAGTTGCCCCCGCACATCCGACAGCGCCGCCAGCAACGCCGGAGACGACGCTCGCGAGATCGCCTTGTCCACCGTCCGCGCATGCCCGAGCACCTGCTCCACCTGGCGCAGAATCCCGACCACCGTGTCAGCGAGATCAGACCGTACGGCGTCTCGCAGTACCGAGAAGGCGGTCAGGTTCCAAGCCGGTCCGTGGGCCGCGGTCATGAGCTGATCGACTGCCGCAGAGATCGCGTCGTCGAGTAGCTCACCAACGTTGCGATGCGGACCCGCCAACAGCGTGAGCTTCTGGGCGCTCGTCAACTGACGTTGTACGACGTCGATCACCGACGGCATCGTGAGTAGCAGCAACCGGCGGGTGCCGTTCCACATGGCGGCGGTCTGGTCGCGTTCGGTCTCGTGCAACCGGATCGCAACCGTCTTACCCTCGTCGACCAGCGCTGGATATCCAGCCACCGTCAACCCATTGCGGTGTTCGGAGAAGCTCCGTGGCAGGTCGCCGAACGTCCAGTCCGTCAGCCCCGAACGCTCGAGCCCGCTGACCGCCTTCGACGCGACCTTGGAGATCGCAGCCGTCGTCTTCGGCTTCAGCCGTTCCTTCAGCTTGGCGAGATCCTTGCCCTCGGCCACTGTCTTGCCCTGGTCGTCGACCACCCGGAACGTCATCCGCAGATGCTCCGGAACCCGGCTCCAGTCCCAGTCCGCGTCCTCGATGATCACTTCGCGCAGGTTCCGCAGCTCATTCGCCATCGCGACCGTCAACGGCCCCGAGGCCGGATCCAGGAACGGCAAGATCTGCCGCGCATGATCCGGCGCCGGCACGATGTTCCGTCTAATGGCCTTCGGCAACGACTTGATCAGCGTGGTCACCAGCTCCTCACGGAACCCGGGCACACTCCACTCGAACCCATCCGCCGTCACCTGGTTCAAGACCAACAACGGCAGATGCACCGTCACACCATCAGCGTCCGTACCAGGCTCGAATGCATACGTGAGATCGAAGGTCATCCCGTTCTGCGACCAGTGCAGCGGGAACTCCTCCTCGCGAACCTCCGCACCCTCGCGCACCACGAGCGACCGCTCGAAGTCGAGCAGGTCGGCATCGCGTTGCCGGGCCGTCTTCCACCAGGTGTCGAAGTGCCGTCCGGTGACGACCTCCGCGCCGATCCGCTCGTCGTAGAAGGCGTACAGCGTCTCGTCGTCGACCAGCAGATCGCGTCGCCGAGTGCGCTCCTCGAGCTCCTCGACTTCCTCGATCAGCTTGCGGTTCTCGTGGAAGAACTTGTGGTGCGTGTCCCAGTCGCCCTCGACCAGCGCGTGCCGGATGAACAGTTCCCGCGACGCCACCGGATCGACCTTGCCATAGTTGACCTTGCGTCGGGCAACGATCGGTACGCCGTACAAGGTGACCTTCTCGTAGGCCATCACCGCACCGGCTTTGCGTTCCCAATGCGGTTCGGAATACGACCGCTTGATCAGATGCGGAGCGAGGTCCTCGGCCCACTCGGGCTCGATCTTCGCGTTCACCCGCGCCCACAGCCGGGACGTCTCGACCAGCTCGGCGGCCATCACGAACTGCGGCGGCTTCTTGAACAGCCCCGACCCCGGGAAGATCGCAAACCGCGTTCCCCGCGCGCCGAGGTACTGATGCTGGTTCGCCGGATCCTTCATCCCAAGATGCGACAGCAGCCCGGACATCAGCGCGATGTGCACGCTCTGCGGATCGGCCGGCCCACCACTGTTCAGCGTGACGCCGATCTGCGCAGCGACCTGACGCAGCTGCGCGAAGATGTCCTGCCACTCGCGCACTCGCAGATAGTTCAGGTACTCACCGCGACACATCCGGCGGAACTGGTTCCCCGAAAGATCCTTCTGCTGCTTCTTCAGATAGGCCCACAGGTTCAGATACCCGAGGAAGTCGCTGTTCGGGTCGCGGAACCGCGAGTGCGCCTGCTGAGCCTGAGCCTGCGCCTCGGTCGGCCGCTCCCGCGGATCCTGGATCGACAGCGCCGCCGCGATCACCATCACCTCGCGGACACACGCGTGCTTGTCCGCCTCGACGATCATCCGCGCCAGCCGCGGGTCGAGCGGAATCTGCGCAAGCTGCCGACCGATCGGCGTGAGCCGCCGATGCCGCTCGCCGCTCTTAGCCGGCTCGATCGCACCGAGCTCAGTGAGCAACTGCAGACCGTCGGTGATGCTCCGCTTGTCCGGCTCATCGATGAACGGGAACGCCGCAATGTCACCGAGCCCGATCGCAGTCATCTGCAGGATGACCGATGCAAGGTTGGTCCGCAGGATCTCCGGGTCGGTGAACTCGTCCCGGCTCTCGAAATGCTCCTCGGAGTACAACCGGATGCAGATGCCGTCACTCGTCCGCCCGCAACGGCCCTTCCGCTGGTTCGCGCTCGCCTGCGAGACCCCCTCGATCGGAAGGTGCTGCACCTTGGTCCGATGGCTGTACCGCGAAATCCGCGCCGTACCGGGGTCGATCACGTACTTGATCCCGGGCACCGTCAGCGAGGTCTCGGCCACGTTCGTCGCCAGCACGATCCGACGGTTCCCGCTCGGCTGGAAGACCCGATGCTGCTCCGCATTCGACAACCGCGCATACAACGGCAGCACCTCGACTGCTCCGGGCCGGCCGCGCTGCGCGGCGTACTTGTCGTTCAAAGCGTCCGCGGTGTCCCGGATCTCCCGCTCACCGCTCAGGAACACCAGTACGTCGCCCGCCGCCTCGTACTCGAGTTCGTCGACCGCATCCAGGATCGCCTGCGTCTGGTCACGATCAATCGTGCTCGGATCGTCGGGGTCGTTGATCGGCCGGTACCGCACCTCGACCGGATACGTCCGCCCCGACACCTCGACGATCGGCGCCGGCGTCCCGTTGCCATCGGCAAAGTGTTCCGCGAACCGCTCCGGGTCGATCGTCGCCGAGGTGATGATCACCTTGAGATCCGGCCGTCGGGGGAGCAGCTGCTTCAAATACCCGAGAATGAAGTCGATGTTGAGACTGCGCTCATGCGCCTCGTCGATGATCAGCGTGTCGTACCGGCTGAGATCGCGATCCCGCTGCAGCTCGTTCAGCAAAATGCCGTCGGTCATCAACTTCACCAACGACCGCTCACTCACCTTGTCGGTGAACCGCACCGCGAACCCGATCGTCTCCCCGAGCTCGGTATCAAGCTCGGAAGCAATCCGCTCCGCCACCGTCCGCGCAGCCAACCGCCGCGGCTGCGTGTGCCCGACCATGCCCCGGATCCCACGCCCCAGCTCCAAACAAATCTTCGGCAGCTGCGTAGTCTTCCCCGACCCGGTCTCACCCGCCACGATCACGACCTGGTGAGCCTCGATCGCCGCCGCGATCTCGTCCTTCAACTGACTGACCGGCAACTCCGCCGGATACGAAATCTCCGGTACGGCGCTCCGCCGCACCTCGACCCGCCGCTCAGCCTGCTCAATCGCCCCGATCACGCCCTGCAGCGCGTCAGCCCGCTTCCGAGCCTCCTTGGTCCCCCGAACCCGCTCCAGCCGCCGCCCCAACTGCTCCCGGTCATAAGCCGTCAGTTCGTTCAACCGCGCAACCACCTCGCCGAGGTTCACCTCAGCCAAGCCGCCCGCATCGTCCTGCTCCCGGCTACCCCCGGCATCGCTCCGACGCGCCGGCTCGCTCTCACGCCCTGCACCCCCGTCGCGCGGCGCACCGCCTTTGCCGGCGGGCCTCCGTCGGCGACGCGGCCGAGAGCCGCCACCACCTTGGGCAGGCGTGGGGGAGTCCTTGGCGGGACCGGGGGCTGGGGAAGGACTCGACGACTCGGTCCGGGCATCAGGCATGGCAAGAGCAAGTTTAGGCGGCCCAGCCCAGGCGCTCACGTGGTTTACCCATCCGGCGCCCGCAACCGGTCCGGAATCAGCGCCGGTACGACGCGAACCCGTCGTACCGGAGTCCCACCCGTCAGTCGTCGTGGGCGGACGGAGCCTTGACCGCGAGAACCGGGACCGGCGACTCGAGCAGGACGCGCTGGGCGGTGCTGCCGAGGATGAGTTTGCCGACGGGGGAGCGGCGGCGCAGGCCGAGGACGATCAGTCCGACGTCCTCGGCGGCGGCCGCCTTCAGGAGTTCGCCGGCGACGTCGCCGTTCGAGAGGGCTTGCTGGATGGTGACCTCGACGCCGTGTTCGCGGAGTTTCGCCGAGGCGGTCTCCAGTTCCGCCTCGTTGGCGTAGCGGGCGTCGATGTAGGCGTCGCCGCGGCTGGTGTTCAGGAGCAGGACCGAGGCGCCGCGCAGGGCGGCCTCGGTACCGGCTGCTGCCAGGGCGGCCTCACCCTCGGGGGTTGGCACGTAACCGACCAGAATCTTCACGAAGCCCAGCCCTTCTCTGACAAAGTGATCAGCATCAGTCGTCCTCACCGAAGGTCAGCCGCTGGTGGGCGGGCTGGGTGCCGCGGAGGCGCGCGACGATTCTCGGCAGATACGGCACGAACAGCGCGAGCACGGTCAGCACGATGATGACCAGGCTCAGCGGTCGGGTGAAGAATACGCTGCCGTCTCCGTTGGAGATGACCAGTGCCCGCCGGAACTGCTCTTCCATCGTCGGACCGAGGATGACGCCGAGGATGACCGGTGCGATCGGGAAGTCGAGTTTGCGCATGAAGAAGCCGACGACACCGATCAGGAGCGCCATCAGCACCTCGTAGCCCGAGCCCGACAGCGAGTACACGCCAAGGCACGCGAAGACGAGGATTCCGGCGTACAGGAGTGGTCGCGGGACCTTGAGCACCTGCACCCAGAGGCCGATCAGCGGCAGGTTCATGATCAGCAGGATCAGGTTGCCGATGTACAGCGAGGCGATCAGTGTCCAGACCAGCGTGCTGTTGTTCTCGAACAGTTGCGGGCCGGGCTGCACGTTGAAGATCTGGAATGCCGCGAGCATCACGGCCGCGGTCGCCGAGGTCGGCAGACCGAGGGTGAGCAGCGGCACCAGTACGCCGGAGAACGACGCGTTGTTCGCGGCCTCCGGACCGGCGACGCCCTCGATCGCGCCGTCGCCGAACTCGTCGCGACCCTTCTTCCGCGCTTGCCGCCGCTCGATCGAGTAGGACAGGAACGTCGGTACTTCGGCCCCGCCGGACGGGATCGCGCCGAACGGGAAACCGAGCGCCGTACCGCGCAACCACGGTGCCCACGACCGCTTCCAGTCGGACTTGGTCAGGTACCCGGTTCGCAGCCTGCCCTTCTCCAGTACGGCGGGCCGGTCCGGAGTCGACCGCAGTTTCGATGCCACGTGCAACGTCTCGCCGATCGCGAACAATCCGACGATCACGATCACCACGTCGATTCCGTCGAGCAGTCGCAGCGAACCGAACGTGTACCGCGGTGCGCCCGAGAGACTGTCGAGTCCGATCAACCCAATGAACAGACCGACCGTCAGTGACAGCAACCCGCGGACCATCGAGTGACCGACCAGCGCGGTCACCGCGACCATCGCGAGCAGCGTGACGGCGAAGTAGTCGGTCGCCTGGAAGTGACTCGCCAGGCTGCCGATCGGCTTGGCGACGAACGTCAGCAGCACTGTCGAGATCGTGCCGGCCACGAACGACCCGATCGCCGCCGTCGCCAGCGCCGCTCGGGCTCGACCTTTCAAGGCCATCTTGTGACCCTCGATCGCGGTCGCGACCGAGGCCGATTCGCCTGGTGTGTTGATCAGGATCGAGGTGGTCGATCCGCCGTACATCGCGCCGTAGTAGATCCCGGCGAACATGATGAACGCGCCGATCGGGTCGGAGAAGTTGAAGGTGATCGGCAGTAGCAGCGCGATCGTCAGCGCCGGTCCGATACCGGGCAGAATGCCGACGAGCATGCCGAGGGTGACGCCGAGGACGGCCCACAGCAGGTTCATCGGGTCGAGGACGGTACCGAATCCGTGCAGCAGATCGCCGCCGACACTCAAGGTGATCACAGGCCCAGCACCCCTTCCGGCAGCGAGATGTCGAGGAAGCGGGTGAAGGCGACGTACACGACGATCGCGAGCACGAGCGCGACCACGATGTCCCTGACGAGTTGCCGGCTACCGAGAACTCGGGCGGCGGCGAAGAACAGCAGTGCGGTCGCGATCAGATACCCCAGCGGTACGACGAGGAGGGCGTACAGCACGAGTAGCGCGGACAGGGCCACTGGTTCGAACCAGGCCCGGTCGCCTTTTGTTTTGGCGGTCTTCGCCGACCGGAGGCCCTCGACCAGGTAGCCGACCGAGAAGACCAGCCAGGCCGTTGTCACAAGCAACGGAAAGAACCGTGGGCCGGCCGGGTCGAATCCCTTGGGACTGCGGATGTCGAAGACGCCCACCAGGAACGTCGCACTCAGGACGATCAGCACGATCGCCGCGATGATCCGGACCAGCCTGGACGCCTCGACCTCGACGTCTGCTGGTTTCACTTCAGAAGTTTCCAGGTCGCTCATACGATCCCCAGCTCCTTCAGCAGGGCCTGCACCCGGGTGGTCTCATCGGCGATGAACTTGCTCGCGTCGTCACCGGTCTTGAAGAACTCGGTCCAGCCCTGCTTCTTCCGGATCTCGGCCCACTCCGGCGAACTGTTCACCTTCGTCACGAACTCGACCAGCCGCTTCCGATCCGCGTCCGGGATGTCGGGCGGAGCCACGATCGCCCGCCAGTTCTGGACCTCGGCGTCGTACCCCTCGGACTTCATCGTCGGCAGTTGCTTGCCGGCGACGGTGACCGGCTCGGTGCCGGTGGTCGCGAGCACCCGCATCTTGCCGGCGGTGATCTGCTCCTCGAACTCGCTCACCCCCGAGATGCCGACGGTGACGTCACCGGACAGGATCGCGGCGGTCGCCTCGCCACCACCGGAGTAGCTGATGTACTTCACCTTCGCCGGATCCAGCCCGGCGGCCTTCACCAGCGTGCCCGCCGTGATGTGGTCGGTACCGCCGATCGTGCCGCCGCCCCAGCTGACCTTGGCGGGGTCGGACTTGTAGAGGTCGACCAGATCCTTGAGGGTCTTCAGCGGAGAGTCCGCCTTGACCACGATCACCTCTTGCTCGGCGGTGACCGTCGCGATCGGGGTGGTGTCGGAGACCTTGATCTGTGACTGGTTCAGGGTGAGCGCGCCGACCATCACCAGCCCGGTGATCATCAGCGTGTGCGGGTCCTTGCGGTTCTTGGTGACCAGCTTGGAGATCCCGACCGCACCACCGGCACCGGTTACGTTCACAACCGAGACGGAACGGTCGGCCAGCAGTTTGTCCTCCTGGATCACGTGCTGGAACTGCCGCGCGGTCAGGTCCCAGCCGCCACCAGGGGCAGCGGGCACCATGATCTCGACATTGCGGCTCGGGAAGTCACCGGCGACGCTGCCGCCGTCGAGTGTCTTCGCCAGCGCCGAACAGCCGCTGAGCAACAAGCTGACGGCCAGGCCCGCGGCGACCAGCGCCGTTCTGGTTCGCGCCATGGGATGCCTCCGGAGGCGTCGGGATGAATTGGCGAAAACGTAGCAGCATTCCATCAGGAGGTACAGAGATTCCGTTCTGCGGTACGTCGGGTTATGGTCGAAGCGTCGATCCGGAGAGATGAGGGAGTGGCATGGCTGACGGTGACGGGGTCCGCAGTGTGCACCGGGCGCTGGACCTACTCGAACGCTTCGACGACGAGCACCCGAGCTGGACCCTGGCCGCGCTCACCACAGCCAGCGGCCTGCCGAAGACGACCGTCCTGCGACTCGTGACCACACTCGAGCAGCGCGGTCTGGTCGCGGCGATCGGCCCCGGCAAGTACGCGATCGGTCCGGGCTTCCTTCGCTGGTCCCGCTTGAGCAGCGCAACCATGGAGATCCCGCCGGCCGTCCGGGCTGCGATGGCGCGGTTGGCGTCGGATACCGGGGAGACCGCCAACCTCTACATCCGCGTCGGCCGCACCCGAGTCTGCCTCGCCCAAGCCCTTGGTACGTTGAGCATCCGGCACTCGATCGCAGTCGGCTCCTCCATGCCGCTGTGGAGCGGCGCCGCCTCGAAGGTGCTCCTCACCGATCCGCCGGTGCTCGAGGCCGATCCATCCGTGATCGAAGAGATCGCTCTCGAGGCTCCCCGCCCACCCGGCTTCGCCAAACGCCTTCGGGCTGCGGCCGCCGACGCCGCGACCCGCGGGTTCGCGATCAGCCATGGAGAGCGCGAACTCGGCGCGTCCGGCGTAGCCGCCTCCATCCGTCGCCCCGACGGGCGCGTGGTGGCCGCCATCGCCATCGGCGGCCCCACCACCCGCTTCAGCGACGACCGGCTCCCCGCCTACATCAACGCCGTACGCCGGTGCGCAGCCACCATCAACACCACCAACTGGAGCGGCTTCAGTGCAACCTGACCCCAACGCCAGGGAAGCAGCACCCAACCGCCGCGGCGCACCCCCGCCCGTGCCCAGCCACCGCGGCGCAGCTCCGACCGTGCCCAACCAACCAACTGCCGATCCGATAGCGCCCGACCAACCGGTTGCTGATCCAGTGGCGGATGATCGGCCGGCTGCTGAGCAAGGGGCGGGGGTGGGTGCGGACCTGTTGGCCGGGGTTCGGGTGCTCGACCTCACCAACGTGCTGGCCGGCCCCTTCGCCGGATACCAGCTCGGGTTGATGGGCGCCGAGGTGATCAAAGTCGAGGTCCCGGGAACGGGTGATCTCGCCCGCAACCTCGGCGGCGATCCGGAACTCTCCGCCGACGGCCTCGGTATCTCGTTCCTCGCCCAGAACGCCGGGAAGCGCTCTCTCACCCTGGATCTCAAGAACCCGGCCGGCCGCGAGATCTTCGAGCGCTTGGTCCGCAAAGCCGATGTCCTGCTGGAGAATTTCCGCCCAGGCGTCCTGGCCCGCCTCGGTTTCCCGGTCGAAACCCTGCACGAACTCAACCCGAGTCTCGTGTACTGCGCGGTTTCCGGCTTCGGCCAAACCGGCCCGATGCGCGGACGCCCGGCGTACGACCAGATCATCCAGGGTCTCTCCGGCATCATGAGCGTGACGGGAACACCAGAGAGCGCTCCAACGCGGACCGGCTTCCCGATCGCCGACACCCTCGGCGGGTACGCCGCCGCCTTCGCAATCTCGGCCGCCCTCGTGAAACGCTCCCGCACCGGCATCGGCAGCTTCCTCGACGTATCCATGCTGGAAACCGCGGTCGCAGCCATGGGCTGGGTCGTCTCCGACTACCTGATCGGCGGCCGCGTCCCACAAGCCATGGGCAACGAGAACGCGACCTCCGCCCCCTCCGGCACCTTCCGCACCGCCGACGGCGCACTCAACATCGCCGCCAACAAACAGGAGCAGTACGTCGAACTCTGCCGCGTCCTGGACCGCCCAGACCTCCTTACCGACGACCGCTTCGCCACCCGCGAATCCCGCAAAGCCCACCGCGCCGAACTCAAAACCGAACTCGAAAAAACCCTGGAACAAGCCTCAGCCGCCCACTGGGACAACCTGCTGGCGAACACCGGCGTACCAGTCGCCCCCGTGCTCACCGTCGAGGAAGCGCTCTCTCTGGATCAGCTCGCCGAGCGCAACCTCTTCCACGAGCTCCCCATGCCCGACGGCAGAGAGCGCTCTCTCCGCGTCCTAGGCAGCAGCGTCCACCTCAACGGCCAACCCGTAGGCCCGTCAACCCGCCCACCCCTCCTAGGCGAACACACCACCCAGATCCTCACCGAACTCGGCTACACCGAAGCCGAGATCGAAGCTTTAGCAATCAATGGAGCAACATGACCTCCCCACCACCCTCCGGACCCCGCCCGGCACACCCAGCCCGCTCGGGCCCTGGCACCGCGGACTCGGCTAGCTCCTCCACCACCGATACCACGGCTGTGGGGGACTGGTGGGCTACTGGGATCTCGGACATCGGTCCCGGGAGTGTTCGGTTCCACGGGTATGCGATCGAAGAGCTGATCGGCGCGGTCACGTTCCCGCAGATGATCTGGTTGATGGTCCGCGGCGATCTCCCGTCCCCAGGCCAAGCCCACCTGCTGGAGCAAACCCTCGTCGCCGCCGTCGACCACGGCCCCCAGGCCCCGTCCATCGCAGCCGCCCGCATGGCCGCCTCCTGCGGACTCCCGCTCAACAACGCGATCGCCACCGGCGTCAACCTCCTCGGCGACGTCCACGGCGGCGCTGGCCAACAATGCCTGGAACTGCTCTACAACCTCGCCGACTCCAACCAGAACCCCGACAACGCCGCCCGCGACCTCGTCGCGTCGTACAAGTCCCGCAAGGCCTACATCCCCGGCTTCGGCCACCGCTTCCACCCACGCGACCCCCGCCGCGACCCTCTCATCACTGCAGCCGAACAAGCCGTTGCCGAAGGCACCATCGACGGCAAGTACCTGAAGCATGCCCTAGCCCTCGAGACCGCCCTAGCCCCCATCCCCATGAACGTAGACGGCGCCACCGCCACCATCTACGCCGAACTAGGCTTCGACCCCCCACTGGCCCGCGGCCTCTTCGTCCTCTCCCGTTCAGTAGGCCTCCTGGCCCACGCCCACGAACAATCCCAAGACCCCACCCGCATCAAAGGCCCCCTCCCCAAATCCATCCTCCCCACCTACACCGGCCCCGCCCCCAGACCGCTTCTACTGCAGGTCGATGGCGAAGGTTGAGGTAGTACCGTCGGCCGCGGTCAGCGTGACCGGCCCGAACGTCATCACGGTGTAGCCGCTTCCGCTCGGCCCGCGATAGAAGCCGGTCGCCCGGGTCACCCGCATCGCGATCGCCACCAACGTCGCGGCCACCGACTCGTCAGCCTTCTGGCTCGCTTCGGTCAGGCCGTGGTGGCCGTTGGCCTCGGCCCACTCCCGCACGGCCAGGGAGTCGCGGCTCAGCTCCGGCAAGATGCTCTGGTTCGCCCAGGGCCACATCGCTCGCCGAACGACAGGAGGTGTCGGCCGAATCGGCGCCGGGCGCACTCACCTCAGGCGTGCGACCCGATATACGCAGACGCCTATGTCCTGTCCTTCGGGTGATTCCCGAGCCAGCGGTCGTCCTCGAACTCGGCGGGTACCTCGTCCGACCACGGGTCGATTCCGAGGCGTTCGAGGGAGTCGAACCACCGGTCTCGTTGCGATTCGGGGAGGCGCTGTCCGCACCAGGGGCAGAAGCTGATCCCGAGGACCGACGAACCGCCGTCGTGGATGATCAGGCCGTACTCCTGAAACTTCGCGCTGAACGTCACCACCGCGTCCGCGCACTCGAACGGGTCGTCGTGCTGGTCGCAGGTGACGCTGACCTGCCGGTCCATCGTCTCGCAGCAATGACTGGTCACGTGCCGAGCCTATTGCCGAAGGTGCGGAGGCGGGCGGCTCGGGTGTTGAGGTAGCGCTGCTCGGGGAGGCTGGTGGTTCGGCGGGCAGCGATCAGGTACGCCTCCAGGGCCTGGGGCAGGTCGCCGGCCAGTTCGAGCAGGTGCGCGCGGGCGACGGCTACTCGGTGGTGGTTCGTCAGCCGCGGGTCGTCAGCAACTGAGTCGATGAGCGTCAGGCCGGCTCGCGGACCTTGAACCATCGCCACGGCGACGGCTCTGTTGAGCAGGGCAACCGGGGTGTCGTCGAAGCGGATCAGTAGGTCATAGAGGGCGACGATCTGCGGCCAGTCCGTGGTCTCGGCAGTGACGGCTTCGTCATGCAACGCAGCGATCGCTGCTTGGACCTGATACGGACCGAGCGCCGTACGGCTCATCGCGTCGGTGACCAGGGCGGTGCCTTCGGCGATCGCGTCCGCGTCCCACCGGGTGCGGTCCTGCTCATCCAGCCGGATCAGGTCGCCGGAGGCCGTCGTACGGGCTGCCCGGCGGGCATGGGTGAGGAGCATGAGCGCCAAGAGACCGGCGACCTCGCCGTTGTCGGGGAGCAGGCGGTAGGTCAGTCGGCTGAGCCGAATGGCTTCCTCGGCGAGGTCGACGCGGTCGATGCTCGTGTAGCCCTCGTTGAAGATCAGGTAGAGAACCTGCAGTACGGCGGCCAGTCGTGCCGGTAGTTCCGCGGCCGGCGGCGGACGAAACAGTGCACCCGAAGCGCGCACCGCCTGCTTCGCACGGGTGATCCGCTTCCGCATGGTCTCCTCGGGTACCAGCAGCGCGCGGGCGATCTCATCTGTCGTCAGACCGCCGACCGCGCGCAAGGTCAAGGCGATCTGCGCTGCCCGGTTGAGCGATGGATGACAGCACAGGAAGAGCAGCAGCAGGCTGTCATCAGCATCCTGCGGTGTCCCGGAATCCCCGTCGGTCATGGGGACTTCAAGGGCGACGGTCTCTTCACGTCGTCGCCGAGCCTCTTCACTCCGCAGGTGATCGGTCAACCGCCGCGAGGCAACGGTGATCAGCCAAGCCCGCGGCTGATCCGGTACGCCGTCGCGCGGCCACTGCTGGGACGCCGCGAGCAGCGCCTCCTGTACGGCGTCCTCACACGCGTCGAAATGTCCGTACCGGCGGACGAGCGCGCCGAGCACCTGAGGCGCGAGCTCACGCATCAGGTGCTCGAAACCCGCGGTCGTGCTCACGATCAGGAGTCCGCCGTACCGTCCATCAACGGGCGGACCTCGACGATGTCGCCGACCGCGTCGACGATGCGCTGGGCGATCTCGTAGGCGCGATCCGCGCTCACCACGTCGACGATGCCGAAACTGGCGAGCACTTCCTTCACCTCGGCGTACGGGCCGTCCGCGGCGACGGTCCCGCTCGGTGTCTCGCGGATCGTCCTGGTCAGCGAAGGGTCACCGAGGCCAGCCGTGTAGACCGCCTCACCGCTGGCGGTGAGATCTTTGCCGAGCTGCTCGTAGAAGTCGCACGCCTTCTGGAACTCCTCCGGATCCCAGGTGCCTTCGACCCACGTCTGCGCGTTCGTGTAGGCCAGCATGATGAATTTCATCGGTCGCTCCTTGCCGCTGCGGTGCCCGGGACGGGCCCATTCACCCAGTAGTCGGAGCCTAAAGGCCGGGAGGGACAGAATGTCCCGCGCGTCCGGACGGCTCCGACCTCAGGGTGTATGTCCCCTCTGGAAGGAGCAAGGCAATGAAGCGATTCATCAAGGTCGTGGCAGCAGTGGCGGCCCTTTCGATGCTGCTGACACCGGCCGCAGCCGAGACGTCCGGCCGGCAGACCTATACCGGCGAGATCGACGGAGCGGCGTTCAAGGTCGAGATGCCGGAGCGGTGGAACGGCACGCTGCTGATCTTCAGTCACCCGTACTACCCCGACGGTATGCCGGCGTTCCCGCCTGGCTACGGCAATCGGGTCGACAGCGAGCGGTTCTTCCTGGAACAGGGGTACGCGTTGGCGGCCTCGGACTTCCGAGGGCGGACCGGGTTCGTGGTCAAGGAGGCGGTGCGGGATCAAATCGGCCTGCTGGACTGGTTCGAACAGCATGTCGGCCGACCTCGCCGTACGGTCGCGACCGGGTCGTCAGGCGGCGGGACGATCTCGTTGCTGCTGGCGGAGCAGTACCCGCGGCGGATCGACGGCGTACTGGCCATGTGTACGCCCATTGATCTCTACGGGCAGCTGAACATGTCTTTGGACATCAACTTCGCCTTGAAGACGTTGCTCGCGCCGCAGGATCCCGCCATCGAGCTGGTGAATGCTCGCGATCCGAAGACGAGCGTCAGCCGCCTGCAGGCCGTCATCGCAGCCGGGGTCGAGACGCCTCAAGGGAGAGCCCGGATCGCGCTGGCCAGCGCCTTCGGCAACGTGACCGGATGGAACTCTGCCCTCGATCCGAAGCCGACCTCGATCGAAGGCCAGATCAGGGCGCTCGCGGCCATCACGTCAGGAGGGTCCGTCGGCGTCTTCGGAGCAGTCGGCCAGGCGGATCTGGCGTCGCACGCGGGCGGCAACCCGTCGTACAACGTCGGCATGGACTACGCGCGGCAACTGCTGAAGTCGGACCAGGCGGCGTTCGTCCGTTCTGCGTACCGCGAAGCCGGGCTGGACGTTGGCAAGGACCTCGCCCGACTCGCGGCAGCGCCTCGGATCAGCCCCGAACCTGCTGCCAGGCAATGGATGCTCCGGTACGCCGTACCGCGTGGCACCGCGCCGTCGCCGGTGGTCACGCTGCACAACACCGTCGATCTCGCCGTCGCCGATCACGAGCGCTGGTACGCCGGACAAGTCCGCGCGGAGGGCAGACTCCGCCAACTGTTCGTGGACCGCGCAACGCACTGCGCCTTCACGGTCGCCGAAGAGTCCGTCGCCCTGGACACCCTGCTGACCCGCATCGACCGCGGACGCTGGCCGACCACCGACCCGCGCCGGCTGAACGCCTCGGCCGACACCCTGGGCGAGGACTGGAGCCAGGTCTACGACTTCGCCACGAACACCGATGCCGTACGGCCACCAGCCTTCGCCACCTATCGCCCGAGTCCATTACTCCGGCCGTCCCGCTGACCTAGCCGAACTTGTTGCGAAGGACTTTGCCAGTGGCGTTGCGGGGGAACTCGTCGACGACGATCACCTCGCGGGGTGTCTTGTAGCGGGCGAGGTTGGCGCGGACGTGGGCGATCAGCTCGTCCGGCGTCGCCTCGCCCCGCAGTACGACGTACGCCACCAGCCGCTGACCGAAGTCGTCGTCTGCCACACCAATCACCGCGGCCTCGGCAACCGCGGGGTGTCGAGCGAGGCAGTCCTCGACCTCGGCCGGGTACACGTTCTCCCCGCCGGACACGATCATGTCGTCCTCGCGACCGTCGATGAACAACCGCCCGGCCCGGTCCAGATGCCCCATGTCCCCGGTACTCATCCGCCGCCCGACAACCGTCTTGTTCGAACCATCGGAGTACCCGCCGAACACCAACCCGCTACTCACAAAGATCCGCCCGGTTTCGCCCACCGGCACCGGCTCCCCGCTGTCGTCAAGGATCCGCACCGAGCTGCCCAGACACGCCCGCCCGACCGTCCCCGGTGCCGCGAGCAGATCCGCCGACGAAGCGATCGTCGCGATCCCGACCTCGCTCGACCCATACGCATCGCACAACACCGGCCCGAACTGCCCAATGAACTCCGCAGCCAACGGCGCACCCAATGCCGACGCCCCCGACAACACCACCCGCAACGACCGCAGGTCATGCTCAGTGGGACCAAGATCAAGCATCCGCCGCAACATCACCGGTACGGCGACAATCACGCCCACCCGATGATCCTCGACCTGACGAAGCACGGCCGCAGCGTCGAACTTCCGCGCCAGCACCAACGGCGACCCCAGAAACAACGCCAGCATCGATGTCAGCAACCCCAGCCCATGGAACAGCGGCGGCCCAATCACCACCGGCTCCCCGGACCGCAGCCCGCACCGCTGCAACGCACTAGCCGTCAACCCCGCCAGCCCGAGCGCGGTTGGCACCCGCGGCGCGGCCTTCGGCGTACCGGTCGTCCCTGAAGTAAGGATCGTGATATGCCCCGGGCTTGATGGCGTCGGCGCCTCCGATGCATCCGACGCGGCCAACTCCGAGAGATCGGACAGTACGGCGGGAATCCCAGCCGGTACGTCGAATTCCGCATCATGCACGAGCAGATCCGGCCGATGCCGTTCGAGTACGGCGGCCAGTTGCGGGGGAGCGAACTCTGTGTTCACAAACAGCACATCCGCGCCAACCCGCGAAGCCGCCAATGTCGCCTCGAGAAACCCCCGGTGGTTCCGGCACAACACCGCAACCTTGCTCCCGGCAACAATCTTGTGATCCGCGTAAAGCCCAGCCGCGATCCGCGAACACCGCCGATCCAGCTCCCCGTATGTCGTCGTACCGTCCTCATCAATCACCGCCGCGCGATCGGGATAACGCACCGCGGCCACCGCCCCGAGCGCAGCCATCGACTGCCCCCAATGCCGCAACGCCCGCTCAATCCCGACGACATGCGAGGGATGCATCGGTCGCCAAATCCCCGACTTCGCCACTGCCACCGGCACCCCGCCAATCTCGGCGGCATGGCGTAACAACGAAGCGATCACTCCGAACCTCGCGGTTTCCGCGCCCGATCCGACCGCTGGAAATATGCCTCCAGCAACCGATCCGTCGGTACCCGGAACAGATTCCCCAGTACGTCGGCCGGCCGCACCATCGGCGGAGTGATGTTGTTCGGCCGCCGCGCGATCGCCGTACAGACCTGGTCCGCAGCCTGCTCCGGACTCAGCCCAGGCATCTTGTTCAGCAGCGGAGTCGGCTCGCTCATCCGCGTATGCACCAGCCCCATGTAGACGGTCGAAGTCGTCACTCCGTCGCCGCGGATCTCCTGTGCCACGCACCGCAACCACACGTCGAATGCCGATTTCGACGCCAGGTACGCCGACCAGCGCGCCGCCGGGGGAGTCCGCACTCCGGCCGTAGACACGTTGACGATGTGCCCGGACCGCGCCGCGCGCATCGACGGCAACAGCTCAAGCACAAGCTTGGCCGGCCCGAGGTAGTTGACCGCATTCGTCCGCTCGATGTCGTGGAACCGCTGATACGAAT
The DNA here is from genome assembly GCF_042674205.1 of Kribbella sp. NPDC056951. Lineage (NCBI taxonomy): Bacteria > Bacillati > Actinomycetota > Actinomycetes > Propionibacteriales > Kribbellaceae > Kribbella > Kribbella sp. NPDC056951. Next base: position 559,108 of record NZ_JBHUQZ010000002.1, on the reverse strand, counting down.
CCGCCACCGACCGCCGGATCGACTTCCCGGCGTTGCTGACGAGCACATCAACCCGCCCATGCTCATCCAGAATCGTCCGAACCAGCCCCTCAACAGCTGCCGGCTCAGCCAGATTCGTGGGATAGGCGAACGCCTGACCACCCTCAGCACGGATCTCCGCAGCGACCGCGGCCAGCTGATCAGCCGTCCGTGCCACCAGCAGCACCGTCGCGCCGGCCCGCGCGAGCCGGCGGGCGGTCGCCTCACCGATCCCGTACGACGAACCTGTCACCAGCACGACGCGGTCGCGCACCGCGGCCGCGAGCTGGTCATCCGGGATCCGGGACCGGCCGTTCGTCAGAGCGACGAGTAACGACCATCCGGGCGGGCGCTTCGCGGTCACCATGTGACCGACATTACCCGCAAGTAAGCGTCAGCGACAGGGGAAAGCGTAAACCGGGTTTACAGCGCGGAGCTGCCGGGGTCAACGGCCACCAGACCCCGGCGTTCCGCACGAGTATTACCGCAACGAAGGCTCAGACAGTCCCGCCGGCCGCGGTCGGCGCGGTCGGGTCGTCGCCGCCGTCGCCGACGGTCTCGCGGGCCATGAAGTCCTCGAGGTGGAACAGGTTGTCACCGGCCCGCTTGGCGACGTTGACCAGCGTGTTCATCGCGGCGACCTCCTCGACCTGCTCCTTGAGGAACCACTGCATGAACTGCTCGCCGACGTAGTCGCTCTCGTCGCGCGCGGTCCGGGCCAGCGTCTCGATCTGCTTGGTGACGGTGATCTCCTGCTGCAGCGCGAGCTCCAGCGGCTCGAGCGCGGACTTGAAGTCCGACGCCACCTCGCCGACGCCCGGGATGTGCGGCCGGATGTCCTTGTCCAGCAGGTACTGGACCATCATCATCGCGTGGTTGCGCTCTTCCAGGGCCTGCTTGTAGAAGTGCGCGGCCAGCTGCGGAAGGTCCTGGTCGTCGAACCAGACGGCGACCGCCACATACTGCTGTGAGGCCGTGAATTCGTTGCGGATCTGCTCCTGCAATAGCTTCTCGTACGTGCTCATGCAGCCAATGTAGTAGTCCCGCGCAGATTTCTCACCGTTGGTTTGGCTCTCCTAACCACCCAGCGTGACGACCTCGGAACCACCGCCGGGCAGGCTGATCCGCACCGTCCGCCCGTCCACCGCAATATCGATGCCTTCGGCAAGCGCTTCCGGCCGGAGCGCGTCCCGGGTCAGGACCACGGCGCTCACCAGCACGAGCGGCTCGCCCCGATGCGGAGCCGTCAGGTACGGCGTCGCCGAGTGCGGCCCGAACGCATTGGCGCCGAGACCCCGGTGCACGCCGGCGCCGTCGTACCCGTGCAGGCCGACGATCGCGGACAGTAACCCCTCGTCGTTCCGCGCAGACGCTGCCCGCGCGGGAGCTGTTGCCTCAGGCAAGGAGTTGCCGGCGACCGCGAACCCGCCACTCCGGACGAGTGCACCGGCCGGTCCGTCGACGAGTGCGCAGCGGATCTCCCAACCGCCGTGCACCACGGACGTCGTCTCGATCCGCCACGGTCCCTCGGTTCCGAGCCAGGCGTTGTGCCACGACGACGCCGTACGGGCGGTGATCCCCAACCGACGGATCCGCCCGCGCGCACTCGACTTCCCGTCGCTGACCAGCGTGATCAGGTTGTCGATCTGCGGCGCCTGATCGCTCAACTCAGGCCCGGCGTGGTTCGCATAGGCGAACCGGTTGTAGTGCGGATCGCCTGCAGGCTCAGCACCTGAAGGCTCGGCCACCGGCTGTTTGTCCGACCCGTGGTTGATCAGCTGCACGACCTGGTCGTGCCGACTCGCGTGCACGAGCCACCCCGGTGCCGGCATCGCCCGCACCTGGTCGGCCTCGTCCAGCGGAATCGTCCCCTCGCCGTCCGCCCAGACCGGGTGCTCCGGCGGCAGGATCAGCCCGACGAAACCCTTCGAGGCCCAGTACGGCGAGCCAGGTCCGGAGTACGACTGTGTCGTCGGCAGGAACGTGTCGTACCAGCCGAGTGTCAGCAACCCACGCTCATCCGGTACGCCGTGCTCCACGAAATGCCGCGCGATTCCGGAGCACAGCCGCCGCGTCTGACCGGGCGACAGGGGAGTGGCGTCCAGGAGCGCACCCATCCAGTACGGCGCCGCCGCGGCCATCCGATAAGTCAGCGAACGCCCCTGGTAGATCGGCGCCCCGTCGTTCCCGACCAGGTGGACCGCGTCTTCCAAGAAGAGCGAGAGCCGCTCCTTGTAGACCTTCAACCGATCCTCGTATGCCGCTCCCGGGGTCGCCGCCGCCATCCGGGCCCACAGCCCGGGATAGAGGTGCATCGCCCACCCGATGTAGTTGTCGAACGCCTGCCCGTCGCCATCGGAGTACCAGCCGTCGCCGACGTACCAGTCCTCGATGCGGTCGAGTCCGCCGTCGATGTCCTCCTGCGAGTACGGCGCGCCGACCGACGCCAGGAACTGCTCACTGACGACCTGGAACAACCGCCAGTTGTTGTCATGCGTGGTCGACCCGATGAACCCACCGAGCCACTCGGCCACGTGCTGCTGCGCCCGATCGTCGAGCCGCTCCCAGATCCACTCGCGCGACTCGTGCAGCGCCACCGCGATCGCCGCGGCCTCCACCATCTGCTGAGAACGCGGTGTCAGTCGCAGCCACGACTCCGGGTGCTCGGGGTTGGCGCCGTTCGCGACACCCCGCGCGTACCGCTCGATCAGCGCCTCGCACCCCTTGCCCCGCACCCCGGCGATCCGGAACGCGGCCAGCATGAACGACCGCGCAAACCCCTCGAGCTGATCGGACGCCGTACCGGACCGGCTCCCTCGCCCCGGCGGCGCGACCAACGCCGAACCAGGGGAGAAGTACGGCACCAACGAGTCGAGCAAATGATCCGCCAACGCCTCCCAATGCCCGCGCGTCCACCCGGTCTGCCGGGAGAGAACACGATCAGTCCCTGGGAGGATGAGGCGGCTCATGAGACCTTCCGATCTGGGATCACGGCAGCTGGACTCTCGGTCATGGGGCCCCCGATCTGGACTGAGGAGCGGAGGGAGCGAAGCGACTGGAGCGACGAGGGAAGAGCGGGAATCAAGGCCCCATGACCCGCCGCGCGGAGCGTGGCAAATTGCAGAGTCATGCGAGCCTTCCGATCTCAGATGGGCTGATGGCGTGTTGCAAAGGACGGCCTGCCGCCAGGTGCTCGAGCTCGCTGACGGCCAGTTCGCCGAGGCGGGCGATCTCGTTGCCGACGGCACCGGCGACGTGCGGCGTGATGAACACGTTCGGGAGGTCGAGCAGGCGGGAATCCGCAGGCAGCGGCTCGGGATCGGTCACATCCAGTACGGCGTCAATCCGGCCGGAGACGCATTCGGCCTCGAGCGCGGCGGCGTCGATGATCTTCCCGCGGGCCGTGTTGATCAGCACCGAACCGTCCTTCAGCAGGCCGAGCAAGTGTGCGTCGACCAGACCGGTCGTCTCCGGCAACAGCGGTGCATGCACGCTCAGGATGTCGCTGCGCCGGAACAGGTCGTCGTTCGAGACCAGTTCGGCGCCGAGTCCGGCGGCCTCGTCCGCGTTCAGGTACGGGTCGCTGATCAGGACCTCGAGCTCGTAGGTCTTCAGCCGCTCGGCGACCAGGCGCGCGATTCGCGACGCGCCGAGCAGGCCGACCGTCGTACCGTAACTGCCCGGCATGCCGTGCGGGTCCGCCTTGTGGCGCTCGATCCGGTACTGCGCTGCCAGGCGGAAGGCTCGTTTCCCGGCCAGCACGATTGCGGCGACCGTGAACTCGGCCACCGGCAGCGCGTTGGCGAAGGCCGCCGACGAAACCTGGATCCCGCGATCGAAGGCGGCCGGGTCGACGATCGACTTCACCGAACCGGCCGCGTGCAGGATCGCCTGCAGCTTCGGCGCCAGTTCCAGCACCTCGGGACCGATCCGCGGGCAGCCCCAGCCGGTGAGCAGGACGTCCACCTCCGGCAGCGCGGCGACGATCGCGGGGTCGTCGAGGAACGACGCCCCCGGCCCGACGGGCAGCACGGTCGCGACCGCGTCCAGGCGGGCCCGGACGCGCGGAATCAGGACGCGATCGCGGCTGGCGTCGTTCATGGCCAGCATCACGGTCAGGGCAGAGGTGGGTTCGGTGCGCACGAGAGCAACTTAGCAAGCGCTTTCCCAGCCTGTCTCCCGGTGGACCGCATGCCGGGCGTGGCGAGCCTGGAATTTTGTTCAGGTTTTTCGCGCGGACCGGAATGTCCGGCCGGAGTCCGGACGTTGTCACCAGACAGGGCAGGATTGGTGCGAGCGCCAGACCGCCCGGATGGCGACGATGAAGGAGACGACGATGCTGCGACCGGACGACCTCTACGAGATCGTCGACGAGTCGGTGGCGACCGGCCCGGCGGCGACCCCCAAGGTGCTGGTGCACTCCCTGGACGGTTTCATGGACGCCGGCCAGGCTGGCCGCGTGACCGCGGATCACCTGCTGGAGACGCTGGAGAGCAGCCTGCTGGCGCGCTTCGACGTGGACCTCCTGCACGACTACCGCGCCCGCCGGCCCGAGGTGACGTTCTCCGAGGACCACTTCACCGACTACTCGCCGCCACAGCTCAACCTCTGGCTGCTCACCGACGACGCAGGCGTCGACTTCCTGCTGCTGGAAGGTCCGGAGCCGGACAACCACTGGAACCGGTTCGCCGGTGCCGTGCGGCAGCTGATCGAGCTCTACAACGTGAACCTGACGATCGGCGTACACGGCGTCCCGATGGGCGTTCCGCACACGCGGCCGCTGGGCCTGACCGCCCACGCAACCCGTCCGGAGCTGGTGACCCGCTCGAACATCTGGGACGGCGAGATGCGCCTCCCCGCCAGCGCAGGCACGATGCTGCAGGTCCGCCTCGGCGAGGCCGGCAAGGACGCGATGGGCTTCGCGGTCCACGTCCCGCACTACCTCGCGGAGAACCGCTTCCCGGGCGCGGCCCTGGCCCTGGTGCACGCCATCTCGGCCGCGACGGGCCTGCTGCTCCCTAGCAAGGCCCTGCTCGACGAGGCCGCCGTCACCGGACGGATGGTCGACGAGCAGGTCGAGGCCTCCGAGGATGCTTCCGCAGTCGTCAACGCGCTCGAAACCCAGTACGACGCCGCCGCCGGCTCGGTGAGCCGCAAGAGCCTGCTGGCCGACTCCACGCCGTCGGCGGAGGAGCTGGGTGCCGAGGTCGAGCAGTTCCTGGCCGAGCTGAACCGCGAAGAAGACAAGTAGTCCCAAAGCAAGCGTCGGCCCACCCCGGGGCGGGGGTGGGCCGACGCTTTCGTTGGCCCACCCCCACTCCCACCTCCACTCCGTGCCCAAAGAGCAGCCCTCCGCTCTTTGTGCACGCATCGCGTCTTTGTGCATCCACCAACCACGCAGAGCGCTTGGAAATGGTTGGTGGGTTCACAAAGCTGGTGTTCGCGCCCAAAGAGCAGCGGACCCACCTTTGGGTGCTTCGGGGGAAGCGGCGCGGGTGGTTAGGCGGGGACGGATTCCCGAGCAGGGGTGCGGATGATCGCCCGGTCCAGGCTGAAGCGACCCGCACCCACGGCGCCGATGATGATGGCGGTGAGACCGAGGGTGACGACCAGCTCCCAACCGCCGTCGCTGGCGAAGACGCCGTTCGACATGTGCACGAACAGGAACGCGCCGGCCATGTCGAGCGCGAGCAGCACGGCGGCGATCGGAGTCAGGACGCCGAGGATCAGCGCAGCGCCTGCGATCAGCTCGGCGAAGGTCGCGAAGTACGCCGAGATGGTCGGCGACGGCACGCCCATTCCCTGGAACGCCTGGGCGGTCGCGTCGAGCCCGTTGGTCTGGAACTTCTGCCAGCCGTGCGCGACGAACACGATGCCGACACCGACGCGGGCGATCAGCAGGGCCACGTCCTGGGCAATGGGGGGCAGCTTCACAACAGGTCTCCTCAAGCAAGTGTTTAGTGGTTGAGCTCTCAATCACAAGTCTACCGAAGGCGAGCGAAAGCTCACCGAAAGCGTCCGCGGGACGGAACGCGTGACGGAAGGCACAGGCCGCCGGAGCGGGCTGATCGGGGGAGGGGCGGGCGACCTGTCAGGATGAGACATGCCTGAGTCGCTGGAGGATCTGGTCGAGCTGCTCGACCTCGAGATGATCGACGTCGACCTGTACCGCGGGCAGCAACCGCAGACGTCGTTGCAGCGGGTGTTCGGCGGGCAGGTTCTCGGTCAGGCGCTGGCCGCGGCCGGGCGGACGGTCGACGGCGGGCGGATCGTGCACTCGCTGCACGGCTACTTCCTGCGTGGCGGCGATACCGCCGTACCGATCATCTACCGGGTCGAGGGGACGCGGGACGGCGGCAGCTTCTCGAGCCGGCGGGTAGTTGCGTCGCAGCACGGCAAGCCGATCTTCTACACATCGGTGTCGTTCCAGAAGCCCGAGCCGGGGCTGGATCACCAGGAGCCGATCCCGGCGGATGTCGTACCGCCGGACGAGGCGCCGACGCTGGCGAGCGTGCTGGAGGCGCAGTCGGGTCGGGCGGCGGCTGATTGGGATCGGGAGTGGGCGGCGCTGGATGTGCGGCTGGCCGGGGTGACGGGGCGGCAGTTCTGGATCCGTGCCTCGGGCAAGCTTCCGGATGATCCCGCTTTGCATGCCTGTGTTCTTGCCTATGCGAGTGATCTGACGTTGCTCGGGGCAAGCTTGCTGCCGCACGGCATCGTGATCGGGGACCGGCGGATCCAGCCGGCGTCGCTGGATCACGCGTTGTGGTTCCATCGCGAGTTCCGCGCTGACGAGTGGTTGCTGTACGACCAGACGTCGCCGTCGGCCTCTGGTGCGCGCGGGTTTGCGATGGGTCGGCTCTTCACCGAGGACGGCCGGCTGGTCGCTTCGGTGGCGCAGGAGGGCCTGATCCGGCCGATCGGATTGGACTTGAGCAAGTGAAGGGTTCTGCTAACGTAGAGGACATGTTGCAGCGCGCAGTAGTGACGACGACGCCGGAGTCTGTCCCGGCGCGCTGACACCTGACTGTCAAACCCCGGGGCGATCGCCCCGGGGTTTTTTCATGTCTGCCTCGAGGTGCCGCCCCATCTCAACGAGGAGACCCCACCATGTACGACCACCGCAAGCTCGGCCGCGAACTCGGCCTGTTCGACTCCGACCCGCTGATCGGCGCAGGTCTGCCGTACTGGCTTCCGGCGGGCGCCGCCGTACGGCATGCCTTGGAGAGCTACATCGCCGAAGTCGAACGACGAGCCGGGTATCAGCAGGTGTATTCGCCCGTTCTCGCCAAGAGAGCGCTCTATGAGATCTCCGGTCACTGGGAGAAGTACAGCGACGACATGTATCCGCCGATGGACATGGGCGGTGAGGAACTGGTCTTGCGACCGAGCATCTGCCCGCACCACGCGCTGATCTACCGTTCCCGGGCGCACAGCTACCGCGAGCTGCCGCTGCGGTTCTCCGAGCTCGGCGGTCAGTACCGCTCCGAGCTGTCCGGCGTGATCGGTGGACTGAGCCGGGTCCGCGCGATGCAGCTGAACGACGCGCACATCTTCTGCCGCCCCGACCAGGTCGCCGAGGAAGCCCAGAAAGCGCTCTCTCTGATCAACCAGGCGTATCTCGACCTCGGGATCAGCGCGGCCCGCTATGTCCTCGCGCTACCCGCCGAGGACGCCGACTTCGGCAGCCCGTCCAGCAAGTACGTCGGGGACGCGGCCGGCTGGGCGCACGCGGCATCCCTCCTGCGCGATGTCCTCGACAACGCCGGCGTCGAGTACGTCGAATCGCCGGGTGACGCGGCGTTCTACGGTCCGAAGATCGATGTTCAGGTGATCGATTCGGCCGACAGGGAGTACAGCCTGTCCACCATCCAGATCGACTTCAACCAGCCAGAGCGGTTCGGCCTCGAGTACATCGGTGCCGACGGCAACAAACACCGGCCGGTGATGGTGCACCGGGCGATCGTCGGGAGCATCGAGAGAGCGGTTGCTCAGGTGATCGAGGTGCACGGCGGCGCGTTCCCGGCCTGGCTCGCGCCCGTCCAGCTCGTGGTGCTCCCGATCTCCGACGACGAGGAGAAGCTCGCCGCCGAGGTCGCCCGCCGCGCCTCGTCACGCGGACTGCGGGTCGAGATCGCTCATGCGGACGAGGGCAACCTCGGAGCGCGGATTCGCGAGAACCGGCTGGCGCCGTACCAGGCGATCCTCGGCGCCCGCGAGGCCGCCGCCGGCCAGGTAGCGATCCGCGAACGCGACGGCAGCCGCCGCGACGCCGCACCGATCGGCGAGGTCCTGGATCGAATCGCGAGAGAGGTGATCCCAGGGGCCATCGCAAGTGCAGGTGACGACCTCGGCTGAGCGCAGACGCGACCTCCCCAGGCCAGTTGTGATGGCCTGGGGGTTCAGTCCTCCTGAAGTTGCCCGATCAGATGAGTCACCTCGTGCGACTCGTCGTACAGCACGAAGTCGGTGGTCTTGCCACCAACGGAGTACCCGAACTGGACGCGAGAGGGGAGCAGCAGCGGTTTGCGGAAGTCGACCCGGACGGTGAACGCGTCCGGGAGCTTCCCAGCCCGCTCCAGTGAGGCGAGCGCGGCAGCCTTAGCCCACATCCCGTGCGCAATCTGGCGCGGGAAGCCAAAGGCCTGCGCAGTCACCTTGAACAGGTGGATCGGATTCCGGTCGCCCGACGCCGCGGCGTACCGGCGGCCGAGATTCCCGCGCAGATCCCACCACGCCTGCGGCGGCAGCTCCGGATCCGGCAGCAGATCGACATGCCCCTCCGAACCCTTCGACCGGCTCAGCAGAGTCGTCAGATCGGTCCACACCACGTCACCCTCGACGAGCACCTCGCTCACGATGTCGAAGACAGTCCCCTTCGGGTGCGGACGCTCCGGCGTACTGTGCACGCGGATCGCCGGCTCCGCATGAATCGGCAGCGGCCGCTTCTGCGTGATCGTGTTGGACAGGTGCACGATCCCCATCGGCTTATAGGGGAACGACGGATCCGACATCAGATCGAGGTGCAGCGGAAACGCCAGCACGTGCGGGTACGTCGCCGGCAACGCCGGCCCGGCCGGGAAACCGGTCACATCCCGGTACGCCGCAAGGTGGTCCTGGTCGATCGCCGAATGTGGCAGCTCGAGCGTCAGACCGTCCGCATCCGGCGAGTAGTCGGCACGCCGGAGAGTCGCCTTCACCGTCTTCGCGTAAAGACCGCTCAGGCTCGGGGAGTCGTCGTACCGACGGGTCGGCATGTCAGGCGCCCAGCATGCTCTGGCCGCAGACCCGGATCACGTTGCCGGTGACGCCGGCCGAGGCCGGGTCCGCGAACCACGCGATCGTCTCGGCCACATCGATCGGCAGCCCGCCCTGTTGCAGCGAGTTGATCCGGCGGCCGACCTCGCGAATCGTGAACGGCACCTTCGCCGTCATCTCGGTCTCGATGAACCCAGGCGCGACCGCGTTGATCCGGATCTGCTTCTCAGCCAGCTTCGGCGCCAACGCCTGCACGAGCCCGATCACGCCGGCCTTCGACGTCGCGTAGTTCGTCTGACCGTTGTTGCCCGCGATCCCGGCGATACTCGCGACCCCGATGATCGAGCCGCCGGCCCGGATCGTCCCGCTCTCGACGAGGTGCTCGGTGATCCGCTCAGGAGCCCGCAGGTTCACATCCAGTACGGCGTCCCACGTGTCGGTGCGCATGTTCGCCAGCCGCTTGTCCCGCGTGATCCCGGCGTTGTGCACCACGATGTCGAGACCGGCGTACTGCTCGTGGGCGTGTGCGGCGATCCGCTGCGCGGCGTCGACCGAGGTCACGTCGAGCAGCAGTTCGGATCCGCCGAGCCGAGTCATCACCTTGCGCAGCGGGTCCGCGTTCTGCGCGACGTCGACCCCGAGGATGGTTGCGCCGTCCCGGGCGAGCGTGTCGGCGATCGCGGCTCCGATGCCACGGGCCGCTCCGGTCACCAGCGCGACCTTGCCGGCGAGCGGGCGATCCGGGTCGTTGCCGACCAGGGGACCGGTTCCGACCCGGGCAACCTGGCCGTCGACGTACGCGGACTTGGGGGAGAGGAAGAAGCGGAGCGTCGAATCCAGCTGCTCGTGCGCATCAGGAGCGACGTACACAAGGTTGACCGTCGCGCCGCGCTTGACCTCCTTGCCGAGCGAGCGGGTGAAGCCCTCGAGTGCGCGCTGCGCGATGTGCTGCTCGGTGGATGTCGCCAGCTCGGGCGTCCGGCCGACCACGATCACGCGGCCCGCCGGTGCGAGCTGGCGGATGACGGGGGAGAAGAAGCGCTGGAGGCTCGTCAGGTCGGCCGTCGAGACAGCGCCGGTCGCGTCGAAGACCAGTGCCTTCGGGCGGATCTGACTCGAAGCCACGCCTTCGGTCGCCGTACTGAACGAAGCGCCGATGTCGCGCAGCAATGCCTGGATCGCCTTGCCGGCCTCGGTTTCACCGATCGCGCCGAACACCACCGAACCGTCGATGACGCGCGAACCCTCGGTCCAGCGCTGCAGCGGCACCGGGTCGGGCAGCCCGAGGTTCTTCACCAGGGTCTGGCCGAGCGGGGTCCGGGTGAAGGTCTGGTAGCGGTCCGTCATGGGTTGCTCTCCTACTTCTCGAGGATGGCGACGACACCCTGGCCGCCCGCGGCGCAGATCGAGATCAGGCCACGGCCACCGCCGTTCTCGTCGAGTTGCTTGGCCAGTGCGGCGACGATCCGCCCACCGGTCGCCGCGAACGGGTGGCCCGCGGCGAGTGAGCTGCCGTTCACGTTCAGCTTGGCGCGGTCGATCTCGCCCAGCGGGGCGTCGAGGCCGAGCCGCTCCTTGCAGAAGATCGGATCCTCCCACGCCTTCAGCGTCGACAGCACCTGGGAGGCGAACGCCTCGTGGATCTCGTAGTAGTCGAAGTCCTGCAACGTGAGCCCGGCCCGGGCGAGCATCCGCGGCACGGCGTACGCGGGAGCCATCAGCAACCCCTCGGCGCCCTTCACGTAATCGACAGCCGCGGTCTGCGAGTGCGTCAGGTACGCGAGCGGACGCAGACCGTGCTCCTCAGCCCACTCGTCCGTGCTCAGCAGTACGGCGGACGCCCCGTCGGTCAGCGGTGTCGAGTTGCCGGCCGTCATGGTCGCGGTCTCGCCCTTGCCGAACACAGGCTTGAGCCTGGCCAGCTTCTCGATCGTGGTGTCCGGGCGCAGGTTCTGGTCCTTCTCCAGCCCGAGGTACGGCGTGATCAGGTCCTGCTGGAATCCGCGGTCGTACGACGCCGCCAGGTTCACGTGGGACCGATATGCGAGCTCGTCCTGCGCCTCACGGGTGATGCCCCACTCCAGCGCGGTCAGCGCGGCATGGTCACCCATCGACTTGCGGGTGCGCGGCTCCGCGTTCCGCGGGATCTCCGGGACGACGTCCTTCGGCCGCACGCGCGCCAGCACCTTCAGCCGGTCCTGGAAGCTCTTGGCCCGGTTCAGATCGAGCAGGATGTTGCGCAGCTTGTCGTTGACCGCGATCGGCGCGTCGGACGCGGTGTCGACCCCACCCGCGATCCCGGCGTCGATCTGCCCGAGCGCGATCTTGTTGCCGACCAGGATCGCGGCCTCGAGCCCGGTGCCACACGCCTGCTGGATGTCGTACGCCGGCGTGGTCGCGGCGAGCTTCGACCCGAGCACGACCTCGCGCACCATGTTCCAGTCGCGGGCGTGCTTGAGCACCGCACCGGCGACCACCTCGCCGACTTCCTGCCCACCGAGCCCGGTACGGTCGACCAGTCCGTTGATCGCGGCGGTCAGCATGTCGGAGTTCGACGAGTGCCGGTACGTCTTGTCCTGGCGCGCGAACGGGATCCGGTTGCCGGCGACGACAGCCACTCTGCGGGGCTCGGTCATGATCTGTCTCCTGCTCTCCGTGCTTTCTTCGGACCTTCGTAGGCGAAGCGCCCCACTGCCGTCGCCAATGTCGCGGTGATCGCGGTCGCCCGCACCGTCGCCACCTCGGCATGATGCACCACCGGATGCCCCGGCTTCCCACTCGACACGATCAGCCCGACCCTTGCCATGTGCAACGACCCGAGCGTCTGCGTGTACAGATGATTGGCCAGGTAAGCGGTGTCCGCCTTCGCGAAGGCGCCGGACCGCTGGCCGGCCTCCAGTACCACGGCTATCCGGCCAAGGGCCGCGGCCATCGCCGTACCGAGGGTGATCATCACCGGCTCGGTGATCTCGCCGAACAACTCCTCACCGGTCCTGCGCAGCAGGCTCATCGCGCAGTCCGTGAAGGCCGGGAACTCGAGACAGAAGTCGACGAACACCTCACTGAGCGCCTTCAGCCGGTTGAGCGGCGCGCGCCGTGGATTGTCGACCTCTTGCAGCCGCGCGTCCAGCTCGGCCAGGTAGTCGACCAGGGTGAGCGCGAACAGCTCCTCCTTACCAGCGAAGTGCCGGTAGATCAGCGCCTTGTTGATCCCGACCCGCTTGGCGATATCGTCGATCTGAGCGTCGATCGTGCCCCGCTCGTCGAACAACTCCCGGGTCGCCCGGATGATGTCCCGCTCCCGGTCGCGCCGACGCTCCGCCGTGGTCCGGCGGCGTCCGATCGCGAGCAACGCGGAGCTCATGCCACGATCTTAGCCATACCGGTACCCCTTGGTGCAAACGACGGTTACACTCATCGGTAACATATACTTTTCGGTACCCCTGCCGCTGTTCTGTCGTTGCCGGAGGATGTTGATGACGATGACCGACCCCAAGCCCGCCGTCTCCACCGACGTGATGAGTCTGGCCGGCGAGCTAGGCGCCGAGCGGTCCAAGCCGGGCTGGAGCCCCTTCTCGTTCGCCCTGAACGACGAACAGCGCGAGATCCGCGACTGGACCCACGCCTTCGCCGCCGACGTGATGCGCCCCGCCGCCGCCGAATGGGACGAGCGCGAAACCACCCCCTGGCCGGTCATCCAGGAAGCCGCCAAGATCGGCCTCTACGGCCTCGACATGAACATCAACCTCTTCGTAGACCCGTCCGGCCTCCTGATGCCGCTCGTCCACGAGGAACTCTTCTGGGGCGACGCCGGCATCGGCATGTCGTTGAAGGGCACCGGCCTGGCCTCCTCCGCGATCTTCTCCAACGGCACCCCCGAACAATGGTCCCAATGGATGGCCCGCTGCTACGGCACGCCTGACGACGTGCGAGTCGCCGCCTTCTGCTCCTCCGAACCAGGCGCCGGCTCCGACGTCTCCGCGATCCGCACCAGAGCGACGTACGACGAGAAAACATCCGAGTGGGTCATCAACGGCCAGAAGGCCTGGGCCACGAACGGCGGTATCGCCGACATCCACGTCGTCGTAGCCACCGTCGACCCCGCCCTGGGCACCAAGGGCCAGGCCGCGTTCGTCGTACCCAAGTCCGAAGTAACCGGCCTAGAGCAAGGCACCAAGCTGAGGAAGCACGGCCTCCGCGCCTCCCACACCGCCGACGTCTTCTTCGACAACGTCCGCATCCCCGCCGCCAACGTCCTAGGCGGCAAGGAAAAGCTAGACGAACGCCTGGCGCGCGCCCGCGCCGCTGCCTCGGATCCCAGTTCGGCGAAGGTCCGCAACGCCTCCATGGCCACCTTCGAAATGACCCGCCACATCGTCGGCGCCCAAGCAGTAGGCATCGCCCGCGCCGCCTACGAGTTCGCCCTCGACTACGCCAAAGGCCGCGAACAGTTCGGCCGCCCCATCATCGACAACCAAGGCATAGCCTTCAAACTCGCCGACATGGCCATGGAAATCGACGCAGCAAGATTGCTGGTCTGGCGAGCCGCCAACATGTCAGCAGCCCTGATGCGAGGCGAAACCCCCGACTACCGCCACGGCGAAGGCTCCATGGCCAAGTTGAAGGCCGGCGAAGTAGCCGTCAAGGTCACCGAAGAAGCCATCCAAATCCTCGGCGGCAACGGCTACACCCGCGAATACCCAGTAGAACGCATGCACCGAGACGCCAAGATCTACACGATTTTTGAGGGTACGTCGGAAATCCAGCGCCTCGTAATCGCGAGAGCCATCTCCGGCATGCGCATCAGGTAGGTAACTACAGCCCCGCACGCGGACCGGACGCTACGTTCGTCGCGACGCTCCTCACCGCGCCCGCTCCGCGTGCACCCACCCACCCCCGGCTACCGCCGGAGCATCCCGCGCCGCCTACCGCCGACCAACCACGCGGCTACCGCCGCGTCCTGCGCGCTACCGCGCGCGACCGACTACCCGTGGCCGGCGTGGCCACGCATCCGAGCTGCGACCTCCTCAAACCGGACCTTCCCAACCTCCGGATCGATGTATCCCCGCGCTCGCGATCCGTCTCCATCGCATTCGCATGTCGCTCAGCCGACCCCTTGGGAGCGAACGCCTTCGTCCGCTTCCGCCCCTCAGGATCGACCCATCCAGCAGGCCATGGCTTCCCGCGTCCCCAACGTGCATTCCGGACCGCTCTTAGTCGTCCCATCGGCAAGCTTCACCGGCCGGGTCCACTGATCCCTCACAAACGCTATCGCCCCGAATCTCTCGTCAGCCACTGGTTGGCGAGACTCAACGGCTAACGACTCCAGCTTTTCGGACCGACTAGCTCCGGCCGTCGTGCAAATAGGCGACGGTCCGGGACTCGGCGGCCGTCAGAGCGGCTTCGAGGCGAAGCCAGACATACGGGCGGAGCCGATGGCGCGCCTCGTCGGGAGAGAGGAAGGAGTAGCGGCGTAGCTCGCGGAGGTCAGGTTCGAGGTGCGCAACCTGATCAGGAGAGAGGCGGCCAGCGTCAAAGATGAACATCAACGAGTCATCCCATGGGCCATGCGGCGAAACCCAGTCGACGCAAGCGAGCGTCAGATCGGAGGCATCGAGCTGCAGGCTCAGCTCCTCATTCAGTTCGCGTAGAAGCCCGATGAGTGGCGGCTCGTTTGCCTCGATCATCCCGCCGGGGAGGTCCCAGTCGGGCTTGTAGTCGGGGTCGACGAGCAGGATTCGACCGTCCGCATCTCTGAGGAGTGCGTCGGCACCCACACGCTTGCGCGCCTGCTTGGCGTTGCCCTCGGCCAGGTGCTGCCGCCACGCCTCAGGGTCGCGTTTGTACAGCGGTTCCTCTGCCGTCATCGTGGCTCAGCCTGCGCGTCGCTGGTGCCGGAAATGATCCACTGCTGTAGCCAAGCCCGCTGCCGCAGGGTCTCGGCGAGCATCTGCCTGGTTTCGCTGACGGTGTTGATTCCTGTGTACGGCGTAAGGCGTTCGTAGATCTCCCGGAGCTGCTGAACCACGAGGTACGAACCCAGGCTCTGCGTCGGTTCCACCACGTCCTGTAGGACCCGACAGGCATGTTCCGGCTCGCCCTGATCAATGAGCGCAGTCGTCAGGAAGAGCTGCCCAAAGGCATGACTGCGAGTCCGGTTCGACGGCCGCAACCGAATGATCGCCTCGGCCTGGCCTTGCGTCTCCGCGGGGCGCCCAAGCTGTCGCATGCAACGCGCAGCCTCGCTCGCCAGACTCCCGCTGTCGAAGTGGCTTACCCACTCCGATGGTGCGGCTGACGACGACCCTCCGAGTGCGGATTCGGCCTTGCCGAGCAGCGTCCGAGTCTCGTGATCGTCACCTAGCGCCGCTCGCCCACGCGCCTGCATGGCCAGTAGTCGCGCCCGGAGTTCGGGATTTGCGGGTCCTTCAGCAAGTGCCGATTCGCCCGCTTGGGCGAACCGAATCGCACCGGTTGGGTCGGCCCGATGATGCGCCAAATGACTGAGACTGGCGAGCACATGCACCCCGAGTTGACGATCCTGGCCGGCCTTGGACAGGTGAAATGCGCGGAGGAAGTGGCTATAGGCGCGGTCGTCTCGTCCCGCGTCGTGCGCCATCCAGCCGGCCATCTCCGTCAGCCCGGCAGCGGCCGTGAAGACGCCGGGATCGGCGACAGGATCGTCACCGCCGAACAAGCGCGGACCCACCTCCGTACGCAGGTATTTCACGACCGATCCATACAGATGCCCGCCCCCGACCTGGAGATCGGCGGATCGAAACGAGCGCATGGCGAGCACGTCCGGATCTTCAGCCCGCCTTCGCGCGAGTGCCGCAACTGGTCGACGCTTCAGAGTGGCCGAAGCGGTCGGCAGGGGAACTGGCTGCTCTGCGGTCTCCAAACGCGCTGCGAACCTCGTCCGTGCCTCATCACTCGCACTGGCCAGAAGCGAATCCAGACCCTCCTGGTTGATCGGCCTGGGGCGGATCCGTTCACCACCGGCCTCCCACCGGGAAACCATCCTCTCGCTCACGCCGATCCGCGCCGCGAACTCGCGAATGCTGAGCCGCTGGCTTTCGCGCAGAGCTCGCACCTCGCGACCCGACCAGACCTGCACCATCACAGGCTCAGTCTGGCACCCCACACCGCAGCTCTCCAGCCGGACAGCGGGTGTCGGTTCAGGAGAAGTTCAGTGCTGCGCCAGCACCGAACCATGTCTCCGTCAAAGCCCGCTACCCGACGCTGATCACACATCACCAGCTCACCACCAACGGGGACAGACATGCGGTTCGCCTTCGGCTACTTCAAGAAGCACTTCCTCATGACAGACGCCGAAGTAGCCACACGCCGCAAGCGAATCGTCGACTGCGCAGTGGCCCACCAGCGCGAGCTAGTTGCCCTCTACATCGACGAGATCGCCACGGCCCCGAACGAACTCCACAACGCCCTCACCGCCGTCATGAACCTCCCTGATTGCGCCTTGATCGTCCCCAACCTCTTCCACTTCGCGAGCATTGGCAACCCCCTCGAACTCCGCCAAGTGCTTCGCACCAACCAAGTAGAACTTCTCCTCTCGGAGCCCCCTCAGTCAGCGGGGCGGGCGTGCTGACCTCACCTCCGCGCCCGTCCCGCTCTCCATCCGAGGAATCACCCGTGCCCTCCCCAAACACGAGCCTTCGGGCGGCAAGACTCCGCACACCATCCCCGTCCGATGCCACCCGCTCCATGTCCCGAGCCGAGCTAGCCGAGGCCGTCTGTACCTGGCTCTGGCACACCAAAGGCGAGACCCGTCCCTTCGACGCCCACTACCTAGCCAAACTCGAGCGCGGAGCTGTCCGCCGCCCCGGAGCCTCGTACCGCGAAGCTCTCTGTACAGTCCTGGGAGTCGCGACAGACGCCGATCTCGGCCTGGCGCCCGTACCTCTACCGACTCCCTGAACCCAGCCCCCACCGTGGCCAAGGCTGCGCCATAACCAGCTGCCGTTGTGCCCGGGAAAGAGCCTCCCGAAGCTCTGCGTTGGCAGCCCGAAGCGCCTCCACCTGCTCCTCCAACCGCGCCACTTCCTCGATCAGCCCTTGCGCCCGATCGTCCTCGCCCGGCATCCCCGCAGCCGCCCGTTTGCTACTCCGCCACCGCCGAAGCCGGCACCGATCCGAGCAGAACCGCTGATCAGATCGCCCGGCGGTGTACTGAGCGGCGCACCACTCACACACCCGCTGACGAGCACTCAAATCGTTCCCAAACGGCGGCGGAAGATCATCCATAACCACTCAACGGCCGAGGCAGGGCAGGCCTTCTTTACCCGTTTCATTGACGTGCAACACCTCGGATGCCAGAAGTGTGCCGGTGATGCCCGCATCGGTTCGGCGGGGTCGGGCGCCCTGCGACGCACGGAGGATCCAGCAAGTCGTTGAGTCTTCACTTACGGTGCGGACGCCTGCGCTGGCCGGTGGGCGGCAGATGTCTTGCGGGGGCGTGGGGGAATATCTGGTGTTTGTTGCCGGATTTGGTGGAGTCAGGTGTTAGTCGTTGCGGATGCGTTCGGAATCGGTGAGAGTCGCTGCCTGGCATGAGGGGTCGAAGAATCCATTGCGGCGCTCGACGACGCACGTGGACTCCGGATCGCGCGGCCGCAGCCGCACCAGGGTCGTGGCCAACGTTCCGGTGGACGCCGCGACCCCCTCGACCTGCCGTTTGCCGAGAACAGAACGCTGTCCACGTGCGATGAAGCTGCCTGTGACAACCGGTGCAGCGATCGTCATTCCGCCCAGAAGGACGCTGTCTGCCTGCGCCGCCCAGTCAGGAAGTTCTGAGCCTGAAGCATCCCGACGGACGAGGAGGCCCGAGTCTGCCGCGCGTTGTCCGTGCCGTCGGGGAGGATTAATACATGACCAGCGCCGAGGAAGTTGCCGCCGGAACTGCGAGCGGGCAAGCGCACGGCGTGCCTAGCCGCGAGGTGGCCGTTACTGCCGGTGAGACTGCTGCGGGGTGGCTGTGGACGCCGCCCGAGCTGCAGTTACCACATCCCCCCGTGTTGACCAGGCTCACGGGGCTCCCGGTGCACGAGCTTGCTTGGGAGAACGCCGAGCGACTCTTTCTGCGCCTGCTCGAACGGGTGGCGTCAGTGCAGTGGGCCAAGCTTTACGGCACGCGCGGACAGGACCAGCAAGGCATCGATGCCTACGCACGACTGCGCCCAGCGACTCCGGCAGCGGGCAACTTGGGTACGGGTACCTCTGGCGCCACTGGCCGCCACTACGCGGTCCTGCAATCGCGCCGGGTCCAGCGGCTCTCGCCGTCGGACATAGATGGTGCTATTGCGGACTTCCTAGCCGGTGACTGGCCCGCGGAGACAGGTACCTATTTCTTCGCCACCAGCTTCGACCTGACGGACACAAGGCTCGACGAAGCGCTGCGCCGAGCCGCCGAGTCACTCGGCGAGGTCGGGATCGAGTTCGTGCCGTGGGGAGCCGCCGAGGTCAGCGAGTTGCTGCGGACCCATGCGGAACTCGTCGACGACTTCTTCGGCAGGGGGTGGGTCGAGCCGTTCTGCGGGCCCGAGGGTCTGGCGCGTGTGCGAGACCGACTCGCTTTCGAGGATGTCCAGACGCTGCGTCAGCGGTTGGGGGTGCTCTATGGTGCGGTGTTCGAGGCGCAGAACGCCGTGCCCCGACCGGCGGTGTGGGCTAGGGCAGTTACTCGGGCGAGTACCGATGCCCCTACTGAGACTCAGACTGAGAACGACTTCATCATCGTCGACGTAGGGCCGCGCTCAGCCGAGGCGGTCAACCGGGATGGTGGCCCGGCGACAGGGTTCGAGCCGGGAACTCACGGTGGGACCGGCTTGGCCGAGCCTGGGAGCCGGGGGCGGGTTTTGGGGGGACCGAATTTTGTGGGACCGGATTTCGTGAGGCTGGGTTCAGTGTCCGGTCCGGAGGTCTCTGTGGCGGGTGCGGGTTCGGACCGCTTCGTCGCCTCGACGACCCTCGGTCGTCAGCGGCGTTCGCTGCGTGCGGTCGAACAACTCCTTGGTGAGCAGACCGCTACGGAGATTGACAATAGGTTCCGCGAGTCTGCTGACGAGTGGTTGGCCAGGGGGCGCCGCAACCTGTTGGTGGGGGCCCCTGGATCGGGTAAGTCGAGCCTGCTGCGCTTCGTTGCTCGCGACCTTCTCAGTGCGAACCCGCAGTCAGGCGTGCTGCACCAGGTACATGGGGGCCGGCTCCCCGTTTGGTTGCCGTTTGGGTTCTTGTGTCGCCATCTCGACGACTCGGAATCCAACTCGCTCAACTCCGCGATCAGGGCGTGGCTCCAGGGGCGCGGCATGGTGGAGTTGTGGCCTCTTGTGCGGCGCGCCTTGGATGACGACCGATTGATGCTTCTGGTCGATGGCATCGACGAGTGGAAGAGCCAGGGCTCGGCCAACCACGCTCTGGGAGTTGTGGAGACGTTCCTGGGCCAGCACACCGAGGCGGCGGCCTTGATGTCGTCCCGGCCCTACGCAGTGGACCGGCTCGCGTTCGCGTTGGCCTGGCAGCGAGCGGATGTGACCGAGCTCGATGATGAGCAGCGATATGCGATGGCGGCGCAGTATCTGGCGCCACCCGGTGACGGGACCGGGGCTGAGCCGGGTGGCGCGGCGAGCGAGGTGGTCTCTGCGTGGCACCGTGCACACGTCGAGCCGTTCCTCGATGAGCTCGATAGCGTCCCGGAACTCTTGGCCCTGGCGAGAACGCCGCTGTTCTTAGCGCTGTTGGCGACCACATGGCGCGGTGAGCCGCTACCGCCCAAGCGCTACCAGCTCTACGACGAGGTAGTGGACCTGATGGTCCGTCGGCATCCACAGATGCGGCGCCGCTTCTCGACGGTCGTAGAACATCCGCTCGACGAGCGCGAGTTCAAGGTGTTGATGGAGGCGGTTGCCTACCTGCTGGTCCTCGACGGTCGCACGGACGTCGTCCCGGTTCAGCAAATGCAGCGACTGGTGCAGCAGGCTTTGTGCGACGACGATGTGTTGGGCTACCCCGCGTCGGCCGCGCGGGACATGGCCACAGCCGCGATGAGGATGGCCGAGGACGAGTTCGGGCTTCTGGTTCCACAAGGGGCCGACAGCGTCGGATTCATCCACCGGGTGCTGCTCGACCACTTGGCTGGTCGGCGATTGGCCCGGTTGTCCAGCGGTGAGCAGGTTCGCGTCTTTGACGAGCGGCTCGCGGATCCGGCGTGGCTTGACGTGCTGCTCTCGTGCCTAACGGCTCAATCTAACCCGCCGGCGGTGGGCGAGCTGATTGATGGGCTGCTCAGGGGTTTAGTCGGGAGCCGCCAAGATGGCGGCGCTCCCCGCGCTTGGCCCGACGACATTCGTCAGCACCAGGCCACCCTTGAGCTGCTGGCACACGCGATCGCTGCCGAGGTCGACTTCGCTCCGCGCAAGGCTGCCGAGTACCTGGATCGCCTCGTCAGGGAGGTCGAGACATCACCTGCGCTGGAGCACCGAGCCGAGGTTGTCAGCGCTCTGGTGAGGGCGTGTGCGAACGCCGGTCACCGTCGCAGGCTTTTGCCGACCTTCAAGCGGTGGCTAGATGCGACGCGCCCGTTCCCTGGGGCTGCGATTTACACACTGCGTGACCTGGCGGTGTCCGACAAACGGGCGGAAGCCATCTTGGTCCGAGCGATGAGGGACGACGCGGGCGAGGTGAGGGGGAATGCAGCCCAGGCGTATGCGCAGCGATTCGGCGCACGGCGGCCAGCAACCGAGGAAGCGGCAGGTCAGGCGGCGGAGCAGCCAGATGCTACGCGGCTCGACCGGCTTGTTCAGTTGGTTCGTGAAGGGCCAACGGTCGGCGCTCAGGCTGCGGGGCTGCTGGCGATGGCGACCGGCTGGCCTGATGAGCCGGCAACGCAGGAGCACCTGGAGTGGGGCCGCCGGGAGAGCCGGGTGACGCTGCGGACGACTGCGCTGTACCTTACGGTGCAGGCCGAGCCGCAGATCGCGGTGGAGGCGCTGCTCAGCAAGGACGAGATCGAGTGGGTCCTGGGTCACTTGTATGAGGAGCGGTGGTTCCCCGAGCACGACTGGACCGCGATGACCAACGGGCTCGTCATCAAGGTTGTCGCTGAGGCGTCGGATGAAGTGCGCGCTGAGCTGGCCGACCTGGCGCTGGAGACGTTGCGCACCAATGGCAGGAGCGGAGGAAATCGCGACCTGTGCTGGCGTTTGGCGTGCGGACCGCTCGCCGACGACCACCGCCTGCGCGACTGGGTGGCGTCCGAGCTCAGCGGCGCGGAGGAGCGTCCGCTGATCCTTTTCAACCTGAACCTGATTCCGCAGGCCTGGCGAGCTGACCCCGCAATGGCGCGAGCACTGGCTTCCTACGTCGACAAGGGGATCACCGACATCACCGGCTCCGCGGTTGAGATCTCCGAAAGCCTCCCGCGCGAGCAGGCGCGCGACGCGCTGCTCAGGGGGCTAGAGGGGTTCCGGCCACAGCGCGTGGCCCGGCGTTTGATCACGGAGCACGGCCACGACGAAGAGGTGCTCTCGGTGTTGCGCGATTGTCTGTCCGAGGATGCTGGCGCAAGCAGGTTCTCGTCGGTGGCCGTGGAGGTACTTGGAATCGAAGCAGGCTTCGAGCGGATTTATGGCCTGCTACGAGCCTCACTGGAAGCTGACAGCGAGCTGCGCGGCGAGGGGCAGATGCTGCTGGCGGAGGCTGTGGCGACCCAATGGCGGCTGATGCGAGAGGCGGTTGCGGCAGCGGATGGAGCGGAGAACCAAGATCGAGCAGGGGACCTCAGCACTCCAGATCTGCCAGGTCCCGCTGGCTCCGCGGCCAACGAACGCCTCGCCGAGGCTCGACGGGTGCTCGAAGCTCACGAGGAGTCTGAAGTCTGTGCGGCCTGTACCAAGGTGGAGGCGCATCTGGGCTGGCACATCGCCGATGTGATCTACACCTGGCCGGAGCTGACCGCTGATTACGCCATCGCCGCGCTACGCAGCGACCGGCACGTCACCGAAGGCGTCGTCGACACGATTCATTCGGCGACACTGCGGGCTCACTCCGAGCGTCCAGGTCCCGATTCGCCTCGGGTGGTCGAGCTAGCGCTGGACCTGATGTTGTTCCTGGAGCCGCAGATGCGCGAGGTGCTGGCCCACGAGCTGTGTCGTAGCAGCGTGCCTGCCCCTGAGTTGCTTGACGTGCTAGGTGCCTGGAAGAACGACAAGGACGACGGAGTCCGCAGGACGGTGGCCGTCGGGGTGACCCAGGCGCTGCTGCGCCACCAGTCACGCTCAGGGCGTGACGGGACCGGGCCGGTGATTCCGGAGATGGCGGTCTGGCGGGAGTCGGTGCGGCAAGACCTGTGCTCCTACGGGCCAGCGATGGACCAGAACCGGCGCAATGCCTGGGTGAGCATGTTGATGCTCGCAGATCTGAGCCTCATCGACGGCCTACGCGAGACGATCGGGGAGCCGAGCGAGCCTGGGGTGGATCTCGGCGACATCTATGGAGTTCCGGATGCTTTGCTGGTGGCGCTCGTAGCTGACAGGTGGGAAGACCTGCGCTCGCACTTCGGCGACGATTTGTTGACTCGGCTGAGTGCCAGCCGCCTCAAGTCACAGGGGCGCTCACGGGAAGTGGAGGCGGTCGAGGCGCTGGCGTCGGCCACCGACCGCAGCGAGGGCATGTCTGAGCTGGTGCGCAAGCATGTAAGGCAGCAGGAGGCGGCGAAGCAAGCCGGCAGCGGTGCCGGTGACGGTGGGCTCGCTGGTGGGGGCGGTGGCGAGCGCCGGGACCTGCGGCTGGCGACATCGGTGATCGATGCGCGCAAGCGCGAGACCGGCGGTGACCGGGTGAGCCTGGACCTGGTCCTCGAGGCAGCGGACACCGCGCGGCGACGCGGGGTGGACCGTCACGATGAGGTGACCAGATGGGCGCTGGGACACCTGCTGGACGTGGAGTCCTGGCAGGTGAGTTCCGAGGAGGTCGGCCAGGCCTTGGCCTCGGGACCCGCGCAGAGTCCGGTGCATCCAGGGCGCCAGGCACTGCTGGCGGGGCTGGAATCTGGGGAGGAATGGTTAGGCACGGACTCGGCTGCTGGTCTGAATGCTTGGCATTTCGAGAGGGCCTGGCTTGACGAGGAGTTCTCCCTTCGTAGAACCGCCTGGACGCTGTTGTTCCCCGACGACCCGCTGACGCAGCGGTGGCTCGGCGCGTTTGGTGCCTGGTTCTCACAAGGATCCGAGCGTGTTGGCGAACCGGCTTCGTGGCTCGAGGTATCGGCGCTGTGCCTGGGCGCAGCGCCGGCCGCGGACTTGCCGGTGATAGTGGAGCGCCTGTTTCACCCGATGCGTTTGGAGTACCTGCACGACTCTCTGTGGGAGCTCACGGTGCCTCTCATGCACAGACTGCGGCACGACTCCGACGCGGTCGCGTCGCTGCGTAGGGGATTGGCCGACGATGCGGTGGCGGACGGATCGCCGCTGTTTGCGCCGGGATCGACCCCAGACCGCGCGCTGCGGGCAGCGACGGGGGCAGCGGCGCGCGAACGGGAGGCGAGTGAGGCCTCTGCACGTCGTGCGTTCGTGAGCGCGACGGCGCTGAGGAGAGCAGGGCACCTAGGGGCTGATGACGTCGTTGCGTGTATGCACACGCTGCGACGGGCCGACCCGCGGACTGTGGTCGTCAATCCGTTCACGAACGTGGCTGGACCGTTGTGGTCGGCTGGTGTGGGCTTGATCGGCGCTGTGTGAGGAGTGCGTGTGCGTGCGGGGCTCTCGCGGCAACGACCCGCTCCGTCACAGCTCCGTGGGACGTCGACAGGTGTTGATCATCGTCGGACACCGATGAGCAACAAACTCGCAGGTCAGAGGGCGATTCAAACCTTCAACGAAGGTGGGCAGCCTGAGCTGAAGCAGATCTACACGATTTTCGAGGGTACGTCGGAAATCCAGCGCCTCGTAATAGCCCGAGCCATCTCCGGCATGCGCATCAGGTAGGTAGTGACTTTCATCGCCCGCCAGCGCTACGCCCGCTCCTACGTCGCGTGCTACGCACTGGCCCCACCCACCCCTCATCGCCCTTGCGGGCTACCGCCCGCGCCTCGGGTGCAACCGCACCCGACTGACCACCCGTGGCCGTCCGTGTCCCGCGATTCAACTGTCGTCGCATCCACCGGTAGTTGTCGCGCCAGGCTGTGCCGTGGGAGCAGAGTTAGGTTCATCAGCGCAGATGACGGTGGTCGCACGGCGTTGCCGCGAGGTCCTACAGAACGAATCGGTCTTACCGCCGAAGGGCTTGTCGAACGAAGGACAGTTGGCGGCCAGATGCAGTGTCCCGGTAGGGCTGCCCTCGACGGACCAATCGGGTTGGCCCTCGACAAGAGTGTCGCCAGAATTGTGAGCGTCCGAGGCCTTGAGAGGCGACGGCGAAGGAGCGGCGGCCCGATGCAGCACGCCTCCTGCCGATTCGGGACTCGAGCCCGCAGGCGCGCGTGGCAGATGGGTGCACACTCACGGCCGCCGTTCTCTTGCTTCACCACGGCCTGGGGACCCAAGATCGAGTCGTGCCAATTAATACCAGCGAACGCCCGAAGTGGGAAACCCGCCTGCTCGCCGACCTCAGTGGGGCCAATCACATCGTATCTGCTGTTACAGCTGACATTCCTGAGAGTTTTGACAGCGCTTTCGTGCTGACTATCGGCGCGCACACATATCTGGACCTATCCAGCTTCCCGACGGACTCTCGCACTCAGATAACCGTCATCTCCAAGAGTCGATATACATTCCCCCTAAGCATACGGAACTTGACATCGAAGGCGATGGTCAGTGTAATCCGGCAAGACATCGGCACCAGTGCGACGCAGGCGGATGTCCACATGGACGTCGGATCACAGGGCAACGTGACGCTGGCATCTGCCGACATGAACAATCCGCTGACGCTCGGTGCGCACAGCGAGTATCAGGGGAACGTGGAGATCACGGCTGGGGGCTTAGCGCTTGCGAAGGACTGCCCGACGGACATCCACATCACAGTGAACAGCGCGACGCTGTACCTCGCTACCGAAGTCGACTTCGTCGATCTCCGCGGCAAGTGTGCGATCAATCTGCCCACATCACAGGCGCCGACGATCAAACTGCTCAACGTGGTCGGAGACGCTGAACTGCGTTTCCCGACAGGGTACACACCCGTGGTCAAGAGCCTTTCGGGCCAGGATAGCGCCCACCTGACGATCGATGGATCTGGCAACAGCCGGGTTACTTGGGTCGTTGAGGACATCACATCTCTGAAGATCACGGCCCCGGCACGCACTCGGATTCAATGCCAGTTCCTTTCGACTTGCGAGGTCGTTGGCCCCGCCACGATCGAGCTAGCTCCGCTCTCGACAGTCAGCAATCTAACTCTCTCTGCTGACCGCAATAGCCATCACCCGGTTTTGCAGGCAGGAAACGGCACGGTACTCGATGCGCTGGAAGGAATCGTAACCCTCGGGGTTGTCGGCGAATGTCATCTCATCGGCTCCGAGCGAGGCTTTCTGATCGCCGACATTAGAACTAGCAACAACCTGTCTCGAGCGGACTACTTCCGTGGGGCAGTGGTAAGTGGATTCAAGACCCCGGAGGGCCTAACAGGTCGTCGAGTCCTGGCTGCAATGACTGATGCGTACCACCTCGATCCGAACACGACTGCCCTACCCGGATCGGAACGTGACTGGTGGCGTCAGGCCAAGCGATGGTGGCACTACAGTCGAGCGGACGCATCCGCTCGGCGTGAGATCATGCGTGACCTCCGTCAGAATGCCGAACTGATACGGGAGCTCCAACGCTTGGTCGTCGAGAAGGGCGCGCCGGGGTCAACCAGGACCAAGGTTGCCTGGACCGCCTATCGGCTGCGCCACATCGGCACGACGAGCCGTGTCGAGTACCTCGTTCTCGCGGGATACCGTCTACTGGGATACGGCGAGCGACCCGTGCCCGCATTCGCTACGTGGCTCGCCGCTTCCGTGTTCGTTGCTGCCGCCAAACTCGGCTTCACGCCTGATTGGACCTGGCATGGGCTCGTGATGCTGCTTGGTGAGGCCATACGCCAGGCATTGGGACCGCTGACCGGTCTGCTCCATGCTGGCAGCACCTCCTTCACATCCCTGTGGGACTACGTGGCTCGCGCCACCGTCGCCGTTCCGTTGGTTACTGGCCTGTTCGCCTTCCGGAACTACGTCAAGAGTCGCCAGGGATGAACGTCGCGGTTGCTCGCGGCTTCGAGAAGCTCGTCGAGACATACCGCTGCGCGCACTGGATGCGAAGCCGGAGTTGATCGTCCGAGGCTTCTCTGCGAGTCGTTCACCTTCTTCGAGATCGCCAAGCCTCGGCGGTCGACGACTCCGGGCGGCGTCAGTTGTCGCGCATGTGGTGAAGGAGAAGCAGAGCAGCGACGGTGTTGGCAGACTTGATTTCGCCGCGGCGTACAAGGTCTGGCACCACCTTGAGGGGGACCCATTCGCGGCGGTCTGACTCGAAGTCATCTTCTGGGTGGCTGACGTACTCTGCGCCGTCCGCCCAGTAGATGTGGTGTAGCGCGTCGGATAGCCCGTTGGCCGGCTCAACTGTCAGAAGGGGCTCAAGTGGGCCTGCGCGCCAACCAGTCTCCTCCAGCATCTCTCGGGCGGCTGCTTCCTCGATGGTCTCACCATCGTCGACGACACCGGCCGGAAGCTCCCAGCCCCATGTGTCGGTGATGAACCGGTGGCGCCAGAGCAGTAGTACCTCATTCTTTTCGTTGACGGCCGCGGTCAGCGCGACTGGTCGCTGGCGAATGAGGAAATGAGCGAGATGCCGCCCATTAGGAAGCTCGACGTCGGCGAGGTTTACGCGGAACCAGGGGTTCTCATAAACCGTTTCCTCGCCGAGGTTTTTCCATTCCATCGAACTTCCTTCAGTTGGGATCGTGGAACAAGATATGTGCATGCAACCCTACCATGTGAAGAGATTCAGAACGCGGTCGAGTCGGTCGACGGCGTCTGAGGCTGCGGAGGCTCCACTGTTATTAAGGCCGATCCGGAGTTCACGGAAGCGAGAATGCAGGCGACGTGATTCCATTCCTTCGGCTCGCTGCACCATTTCAATGCTGATCGCTGAAGCGTGCTCAATTTCGCGCGACTTCAACTCGAGTGTGGCCATTGAAGCGAGTCGGTTGACGCGGCCGCGCGGGTGGTCCTCGGACTCCAGCGCTTTCTGGGTATATGCGAACGCTGGCCGGAGATCACCGAGGCTGATAAGGGCCTCGCCGAGCTTCGCCTCGATGAGGCCGGGCTGGACGTAGCCTGCCTCGGGTGGCTCTTCGCTGGTGCGGATGCGCCCTGCAGCCGCTTCCGACTGGGTGATGGCTGCGTATGTAAGTTCGCGCTCTCCCATGGCGGCGTAGGCGTTGGCCTGCATGGCTCGTAGGTCTGCTTCCAGGGCAGGCGAAATGTGCCTTGCTGCATAGCTGACAGCTTCCTCGACATGGTCACCTGCCCGGCGGAAGTCTTTGAGTGCGAGAGCCTGATTCACCATCAGTGCATAGATGTATGCGCCGAACCTGAGATCACCGGCGTCATCTGCGAAGTGGAGGGCTCGGTCGAAGTGTCGTTGAGCCGCTCCGTATTGCTCGCAGTCATAGGAGCAGATACCGGCCAGAGCGACCAGGGAACCCATCGCGCGGAGGACATCTTGGCTTCCGCTGCCGCTCGGACTTGTGGAAAGGAGCGGCGCGGCGTACTCGGTCAGGAAACGCTCGAGCTGCACCTTCGCCGGCAGTCCACCGGAATTGCGGTACATGCGCTCGTAGTGCCTGCGGGCATCGAGGAGTACCTGTGTTTCAGGGGCGCCAGGTCTTGGCGCGGCTCTGCCGGACGGGCGGGTGATTGCAGGCTGGTGTGGTGCGAGTGCTGGTCCGCGGCCGTCGAGGACGACTCGAAGCTCGTCCATGCTGAGCCCGAGGGCCGCGGCAACTTTGGGACGCAGCCACGGCTGCGGCTCAGTGTCGCCCGCCTCCCAGCGGCCGATGGTTGAGCGATCGACGCCGAGTACCTCGGCTAGGCGCTCCTGACTGAGCCCAGCAGCCTTCCGCAGCTGAGCCAGTCTTGTGCGCTTAGGTGCCATCGCCACTTCCCGCCGCCAGAGCCGCCTCGTTGTCGCGTCAACAGTGCAGCGCAGGTGCGGCATTTGTGCGCTGGCAACTACGCAGAGTAGACGGTTTGCTTGTTTCAGTGAAGCGAGCGGCCAACACCGCCGGATTCGGCGCCGACGCGGCAGCGTCAAAGGAAAGGACGAGGATGATGACAACGACGATCGATCTGGATACCGAGCGCTTCCCCATGGGGCGGGTGCTCCGTTCGGAGTCCGGTGAGGCGACTAGCCCCTTCGGTGTTTCTGTGGCTCGATGGCAGCCAGATTTCAAGCACGAGCGAGAGGCCATGACCCTCGATCCCGATTCACAGATTGGGTACTTCAGAGACCGGCCGCTTCGCGATCTGGTCATGTCCGGCACGACGTGCTCGGTTGAGAGTGACGGCAAGGACGTGATCAGCCTCGACTGGATGACGGACGACAAATGAAACCTCGCAGCGGTCCGAGCCCTCACGTTCTGGTGTTGACAGAGGTCTGCGATCCAACTGCGGACTTCGTTCTGGATCACCTGAATGAGCGAGGCGTCAGGTTTTGGCGCCTGGACCCCGGCGACTTCCCCGATTCCCTAGAGCTGTCAGCAGGCTTCGATGGGGCTTGGTTCGGAGAGGTTCTCGGGCCGCTGCGCCTCGCCGAGCTCAGCGAGATACGAGCTGTGTACTACCGCCGACCCTCCGGCTTCAAGACACGTGCGGGTCTGTCCCACGCCGACGCAGCCTTCGTGAGATCTCAGGCGAGGCATGCTTTGTACGGCGTACTGGCTGCCCTGCCGCAGGTCATCTGGCTGAACAATCCCGGCAACATGGCGGATGCCCGCGTCAAGCCGTACCAGCTTGCGGTAGCCGCGTCCGCTGGCCTGACAACCCCGCGAACGCTGCTCACGAACCGTCCCAACGATGTCGTTGCGTTCGGACGCAGGATGGGGCGGATCGTGACGAAGTCGCTGTCCACGGTGGTGTATGAAGATTCGGAGGCTGGGACGGGGCTGCTCTACACCGCCGAGGTTGTGGAAGCGGACTGGGCAGATCCCGGCATCGCAGCGACCGCACACCTCTTTCAGGAGGTCGTCGATCGCGATTACGAGGTCCGGCTGACCTACGTTGACGGACAGTGCTTCGCAGCTGCGATCGAGCCGGATGATCCGGATGGCGACCTGGATATCCGGGCGCATGGTCGCGCAGTGAGGTACGCGCAAGTGCGCGTTCCTGTCGAGATCACGACCGCCGTTCGGGCGATGATGGATCGGCTCGGTCTGCTGTTCGGTGCCTTTGACTTCATCGTTCGGCCGGACGGGCAATGGGTCTTCGTCGAGGTCAATCCCAATGGTCAGTGGGCTTGGATCGAGCAAGCAACCGGGTTGCCGATCAGCGCAGCGTTGGCAGACATTCTGGAGAAGGGCGCAGTTGAGTGAACGCAGTACCTGTCGAGGACAAGGCTGAGAATCTGCGGCGTCAACTGGTCAAGGAGCTGGTAGCTGATGGGGCGTTGACGTCGGACGGGTGGCGTGCTGCCTTTGCTGAGGTGCCGCGGCATGTCTTTGTGCCTGTCTTCTATCGCCAGGCTCCTGGCGATCAGTCGGCTGTTGACGCGAACACACCTGACGAGTGGCTTGAAGGTGTTTACAGGGACCAGTTGCTGGTCGTATCGCCAGATGTGAAGTCGTCGAGCACAGTCCCTAGCCTCATGGCCGTCATGCTGGAGGCGCTCGACCCGGCAGATGGTCATCGAACTCTGGAGATCGGTACCGGCACCGGCTACAACGCCGCGCTGTTGTGCCACCGGCTCGGCGATAGCCACGTTGCGAGCGTCGATATTGCGGCGGACCTGGTCCAGGCGGCCGGTGAGAATCTGGCTGGGCTCGGCTACCGGCCAATGCTCGGCATAGGCGACGGAGCAGATGGGTGGGTCGGCGGCGCTCTGTATGACCGCATCATTGCGACCTGCGCCCCGAACCGGGTTCCGCAAGCTTGGATCGACCAGACCCGAGCCGGCGGGCGCATCGTGACACCGATTGCCACTGGAATCGCGGTGATCGACTTCGACGCTGATCATCGCGGAACCGGGCGCTTCCTCCCTGGCCCCGCGTTCTTCATGCCGTTGCGGCCAGCCCCGACGCCAGCCGACCTGGGTAGCCAGATCACCGAGATCTTGTCGGCCGTTGCAACGGCGCGATCAACCGAGTTGGACGAATCGTTCTGGTTCGACAGTGACTTCCGGTTCGTCCAAGCTCTCGCCGTACCGGGTCTCCGCTTCCTGACGAAGCTGGCCGACAGTGGTATCGCGATCTTCACGCTTCCGGATGGGTCGTGGGCACGGATTGATCAGGGAACTGTGTCGCAAGGCGGCCCGCAGAAGGTTTGGGATCTGTTGGAGATCGC
This sequence comes from Kribbella sp. NPDC056951, assembly GCF_042674205.1. Taxonomy (NCBI): domain Bacteria; kingdom Bacillati; phylum Actinomycetota; class Actinomycetes; order Propionibacteriales; family Kribbellaceae; genus Kribbella; species Kribbella sp. NPDC056951. The sequence goes on along the minus strand of NZ_JBHUQZ010000002.1, from coordinate 528,291 downwards.
CCATCAACAGTGGGTTGAGCTGGGACGGCCCTCGCGCGAGCGATTCAGCTTGGCCATCAGACCTGAAGCCCAGGAGGTGCGTCTTGGTGGAACGGACGCGTCCTGGCAATTGCCGGAACTTGCGTAACGACTCGCCAGCCAACTGGACGGCCGACCGCGGGCTCGGATGCTGCATAGGCTTGGAAATCTGGTTCGCAGACATGATTTGGGGTGGACGTGAGCAAGGCCAGTAGCTGCGTGATTGATGGTGTTGAGCTTGCCTATGCGTACCCGGGCTGGTGATGGACCCTGTGTGGTGTTCACCTCGGGGCTGGGGGAGTCGGGCTCGACGTGGGATGGCGTTATCAGTCGGCTGCCTGCGGGCACGGCGACCTTCACTTATGACCGCGCGGGCTGTGGTGCATCGGGCGCATTGTCTGCCGAAATTGCCGCTGGGGAGCGGTCGATTGTGTGGGGTGCGGAGCAGTTGCTGAAGCTGCTGGAGGCGGCGGAGGTGCAGGGGCCGTGGGTGCTGGTCGGCCACTCCATCGGTGGCTTGATTACAGATGCCCTCGCGCGCCGGTCGGAGGCTGTCGTCGGCATGGTGTTGATCGATGCCAGCGATCCTGCGTTTAACGCTGGGCTCGATGAGCCAGAGGAGGTCTACGTCGACGGGCGCGACGGGGAGGGATGGCGAATCTCCATGCCGGCGACTCTGCAGGACTTCGAGCCCGGCCCGGATCGCCCGGTCGAGACCGTGGTGATCGGCAGTGCGATCTGGCGCTGGCTGGATCTGGACGACCCGGCGCCGTACCGGCCGTTGAGTCTTGCCGAGCTCGATGCGCGTTGGCATCGCTACCAACTCAGTCTTGCGGAGCGGTGGGGCGGCCATCTGGTTGTTCCGCACTTCGCGGGCCATGGGGTGCCGCGAGAGGCTCCCGACCTGGTCGCTGTCACGACGCGGACAGTCGTTGCGGCCGCTGCCGCGGGGAAACCTGTTCAGCTGGAGCAAGACGCGCTGATGAGGTGTGGGGGAGCGGTGCGCGTGAGCGTGAACGACGGCAGGTTCGTCGTCTGGGATTCGGTCGGTGAACGCCAAACTGGTGAGTCATGAAGCCGGAGCCGTCGTTCGGTGAGTTGCTCGCCGGGTGCCGTCGTACTGCGCTGAAGTTGGAGTTTCGGGATCAGTACATGGTTGATGATCCCGGGTTTGTGGCGTGGCGGGCGGGAGATCTGGATCGGGCCGTGCGCGAGTATGCGGGGTGGACCGAGACCGCCCGGAGTGCCGTGGAGCGCGGGGTGGAGATGAAACGGGCTCGGGTTGTTAGTGAGCCGGTGTCGGAGTACATCGCGTTCGAGTATGCCGTTGCTGCGAGGGTCAACGTCCTGGCTGGGGAGGTTGTTCGCTGGGTGCCTCGGTCGCGAGTGTCTGGTGTTGCCTTGCCTGGCAATGATGTCTGGATCTTTGATGAGAGTGTTCTTCAGTTCATCTTCTTTGCCGGTGACGGTCGGTTCGTCGGCAACGAGGTGAGCACAGATCCGGAAGTGGTTCGGCTTTGCTTGTCGGCGTTCGAGGCTGTCTGGGAGCGTGGGGTCGATCATGAGCACGCGAGGTTGAGCTGACATGGCGGTAGGGGCCTTGGAAGGCCCCTACGCGACGTCCCAGGACGGGGCCTGCTCTTGGGTCAGGCTTGCTGTTGGGCTCGAACGGTTTCGCGGTTCTGGCTGGTTGCCGATGGTGTGGTGCGGGGCCAGGTCCAGGCGTAGCGGAGGATGAGGGCGAGGAGGGTGAGTTCGAGTGCGATGCCGAGGCCGTAGAAGAACAGCCAGGACTCGCCTAGCGCGTTGAATGCGGTGACGGGGAGATAGAGAGTGGCCACGATGAGGTTCGTGGTGCGGTTGGCTCGGGCGGGGAGCGTCATCGACAGGACGATCATCAGGATCGGGATGGATACGAGGGTCAGTGCCGTGGTGGAGAAGGTTTGGGAGAGGTTGAACTCGAAGACCTTGCCGTTGAGGAGGTCTTTGATGACGCCGGGTGTGAAGAAGTTGAGGATGTCCACGTAGGCGTACAGGAACATGAAGCTTGTCCAGGCTGCGGCGAGCTTGGCTCTCACCGGGACCGGCTGGTCTTCCAGCGTTGTGGTGGGTTGACGTGTTGGCATCCTGGGCTCCGTGTGTGGTGGGGATCGGTACGTCCACGATCGCGGAGACCCTGCGGTCGGCACCTCGGTCAGGAGGCCGGACGTTGCCTGGCCGATGGAATGGTTTCTTTCTCGTACTTTCGGCCAGCTGTTGGCGGACGACCCAATGGGAGGACTCATCGTGGTAGTCACATCACGGTCGATGCGTGCTGCAGTCGCCTCGATCGCTGCACTCAGGAAGGTAGGCGGCGCTGGGCCGTGAAGTACCGGTTGGACGGCCTCAGGAAGACCAGCGGGATGAATGCAGTCATCGCGAGGAGAACCAGGGCGCTTCGCGCGTAGTCCAGTACGAGGTATGAGCTCGGGAGCTCGAAGAATGGGGGTATGTCCGCGGTCATGAAGCCCTGGGTGTCGCCTCCGATCAGCGCGACGAGGCTGGACAAGGCCCACAGGGAGGCGAACGCGGTCAGCGTGATCCGCGCCCAGTGTCGGCCGCTGCGCATCTTGAGTCCGAGGAGGATCCAGAGACCGCTCACGAGCATGTAGACGACCGTGGACAAGATGAACAAGCCGAGCAGGGGCCCGTTCACCTTGTCACGGAGATCGACCAGTGACGCCTGAGCATCCCCGCCCGTCGTGCCGAACACATCGTCCACAGCCATCTTCACGACCACGAAGGCCGCCACGTTGAGCGCGGTCGCCAGCGGCGGCACCACGACCGCGATCCAGAACGCGATCTCGACCGCGGCCGGTCGCCTGCCGGTGAAACCGGACGAGCGCGGCGGCAAAGTCATGCGACAGAACTATAGGCCTCCGCGCACCGGCTCGGCGCTAGCTGCGGAGTTGTTCGTTCATGATGAGGAAGGCGCCGAGGCCGTGGAAGTCGTTGGTGGCTCGGGCTCGGTCGATGTAGTACTGATAGGTGCCGACGTTGGTGCCGACGCTGATGTCGTTGAGGTAGGTGCGGGCGTCGTTGCCTAGGGAGATGGTGGCCAGGACTCCTTGGTAGCCGCGGGTGGCGGTCGTTTTGTAGGACGGGTCGATGTAGCCGCGTTGTACGGCGCGGGAGATGGTGAAGGTGTACATCGAGGAGCAGGAGGTCTCGGTCCAGTTGTCGGTCCGGCCGCCCTTGTCGACGACCTGGAACCAGCGACCGGTCTTGGGGTCCTGATACCGCGCATAGCCGGCGACAAGCTTCCGCAGTACGTCGATCAGTTCGGCCCGCCGCGGCTGGTTCGCCGGAACCACCTCGAGCACGTCGATGACCGCCATCCCGTACCAGCCCTCGGCGCGGCACCAGACCTCCGGCGCGAGCCCGGTGGTCGGATCGGCCCAGGTTTGGGTGCGAGCCTCGTCGTACGCGTGGCGTAGGAGTCCGTTGGACTGCTGGAGGTGTTTCGCGTACGTCAACAGCTGGTCGATGGTCTCCTTGCCGGTATAGGTCGCGTCGCCGAACTCGCGGCCGTATTCGGCGAGGAAGGGGTCGACCATGAAGACGCCGTCGCCCCAGAGTTGGTGCTGGCGGTAGGTGGCGGCGTGCCAGAAGCCGCCGTCGGTGGTGCGGGGGTAGGTGTTGAGGCGGGTGCGAATCTTGCCTGCGGCAACCTTGTAGCGGTTGTCGCCGGTTTCGTGGTGGAGCAGGACGAGGAGGCGGCCGGAGAGCATGCTGTCCAGGTCGTTGAAGCTGTTGTTGATGTTCCCGGACGAATCGACGAACCTGTCGACCCAGGACTTGATGTACGTGAGGTACTTCGCCTCATGGGTGCGCTGGTAGACCAGGTACTGCCCGTAAAGGTAGAGGCCGACGGGATACGACCAACCGCCAAGTGATGTCGGCGTGTACCGCGCCATGGTCGAGTCGACCATGGCCTTCGACCAGTCCGTCGCGGCCGCAGTGACGTCTAGGTAGTCCAGGTTCGCGGTGCCGTCGGCGGTGGTTGCTGTGACGCGGATGGTGTTCGCGCCGGCGTTGAGGTTCGCCGTGGTCACGCGTGTCTTCCACAGCGCCCAACCGCCGGTTGACGGGTAGGGGACGCCCTTGGCGACGACGGTGCCGTTGACGGTGATGTCTACGGCGCGAATGGCGCCGGTGCCGTTGGCATGGCCGAAGGCGAGGGTGGCGGGGCCGACCTGCGGGCGGTTGACCGTCCACTGCACGTAGCTGCCGACTGCGTTGCCGGTGTTGACGAAGCCGGTGCCGGAGAAGCCGGAGTGGTTGGTGTCGACCGAGCTACCGGCCGAGTACGTCGCCAACTCCGCTTCGTACCGCGTCGTCGCAGCAGCCGGCGAGGCGTCAGCCGGGGGGAGCGAAGGAGTGATCAGGAAGGAGAGGGACAAGAGCGTCGCCAGGGCACGGCGCAGTGTTTGTGCAGGCATCTCGAGCTCCAAAACCGGGGGCGGTCAGAGTTGGACGTCTCGACTGTGACTGGCGCGCTACATCGCGTCAAGGTACTAATACGTATTAGTCAAGCCCTTCGCGTAGATGTACTTCCGGCCAACCGACGCCAGGTCCTCGAGACATGCGACAGCCCATTGCCTAGTGCAACTAAGTGATCAGCATCGTCGGGCGACCCTCCTGCCGAAGGACAGGAGGTGTACGGCCGTGACGTCGCTTGTCCGGCAACTCCCCGCTGGCGTCGCGACCTACGTATACGACTACCTCCTGTTCTTCGGAGGATCGGGTCGGGCGCGGCTGGCCGGCGCGGGAGCCGCCGACCGGTCTGACTCGCTGTCGGTGGAGTGCATGTCCCTGGGGGGTGAACAGGAAGTGGTGGCCGTGAACAGGGCATAACTAGTTCACGGCCACCGTGCGGTGTGCTCACCCCCCGGGAAGCGGTTGATCAAAGCATGACGGTGCAGCACCGGTACGGCGAGGGACCGGCGCCGCGGCTACGTGTCTCCGGAACCTGAATGGCGCGGTCAGCGGGCCCGGGTCAGGCGACGGGGACGGCGGGTGGGGTGGTGAGGGCGAAGAGGCGGTCGAAGACTTGGGTTCGGTCGAACTGTAGGGCGTGGGCTCGGGCTCGGTCTTCGGCTGCTGTTCGTTGTTCGGGGGTCCAGTCGCAGACGATCTCGTCGAGGACGTTGCGTAGGGCAACTGGGTCTCGGGGTGGGACTAGTTGGGCGGTGTCGCCGACAGCTTCGGGTACGCCGCCGGTCGCGCAGGTGATGATGGGGCCGCCGCCGGCTAGGGCTTTTTCGACCAGGGCGATGCCGAAGGTTTCGACGAACTCGGGTTGTTCGCGGGTTGGTAGGACGAAGGCTGCGCTGCCGGCCATCAGGGCCGGTTTTTCGGCGTCGTCGACGTCGGTGAGGATGTGGACGCGGTCGTCCAGGCCGGCGGCGGTTACGCGGGCGCGGACGGCGGCTTCGTGGGGGCCGCGGCCGGCTAGGACGAGTTGGATGCGCGCGGCTGAGCGGGAGCCGGCGTAGGCGTCGATCAGGTCGTCGACGCCTTTGGCGGAGGCGATTCGGGAGAGGAAGAGGATGTAGCCGTCGCGCGAAAGGCCGCGGCTGGTAAGGGTTTCCGCGATCAGGTCGTCGGTGAGCGACAGGTAGGGCCAGGAATCGACCGCGGGGTAGGAGATGGCAATCCGCTCGCGGCAGCGCTGGGCGAACGTCGTACCGTGCATGGCGTCGAGGGTCGCGGCCGAGGCCACGATGAGGTCGCGGGTGTACTCCGAAACAGCCACGCAGTGGTCGGCTGCTAGGTAGACCGACAGGATGTGTGCGGCGGCGCCGAAGCGGCCGGTGTTGACGCACTCGCGCACGACGTTGGTGATGTCGGAGCCGACGGCCTCGGCGATGGTGGTGACCTGGGCGGGGCCGATGCTGCGGGCAACTTGCACGGCTTCCTGTACGGCGATCGCGTGCGGGCTCAGGTAGAGCGACATCGCCACCGTGGGGACGCCGTCGGTGAAGAGTTCGACGAGGCGGCCGATGAGGCCGGACAGGTAGCGGCCGTCGGGGACGCGGTAGTCGCCGACGGGATCGGGGCGCTCGACGGTGATGCCGGGGCTGTAGGGGAGGACGCCGTCGAGTGGTTTCAGCGGGAGGCCGGCTGCCTCGAGCGCATCGAGGGGCCAGGTGACGATCCGTACGTCGTCGAAGCCCCGGGTGAGCGCGACTTCCGCGAGGCATCGGGCCTCACCGGAGTGCCCGCAGATCACGGGGTCTGCTCGGACGACAATGACCAAGCGGCGGGTGGACTTCATGCCTCACCTCCAGCGGTGTCGGATGTGGATGGTGGCCTGACCCGGGTGCCCCAGCCAGATGGCTTGGGGCCGAGTTCGATGTGCAGGTTGCGGATATGTCGCAGTTCGCGGCCGGAGATCCAGGGTCGTTCGAGGGTCTTGCCGTTCACCGCAATCGACTGGACGTAGGAGACCGGCCCGCCGGCCTCGACCGGTTCGAATCCTGCGGTGGTGATCGACAGGTCGCCGGACGGTAGGTGGACCATGGACTCGGCCACGGCCGGTGCGCTCACCAGGAACAGGTTCTGCCCAGCCACCGGGAACAGCCCGAGCGTCGCCCACACGTACCACGCAGACAGCCCGCCCGAGTCGTCGTTGCCCGGCAACCCACCGCGGCCGGTGCCGAACTGGTTGGCGACAGCGGCATGCACGACCTCGGCGGTTCGGTCGGGCCGTCCGGCGTAGTGGTAGGCCCACGGTGCCTCGTAGTCCGGTTCGTTGTTCAGTCCCTCGAACCGGGACAACTCGTACCCGGCGTTCATCTCGGCCACGCTCGGCGCGACCCCGGGCTGTGTGACCGGTACGGCGTCGTATCCGAAGAACCGGTCGAGTAGGCTCACGAATGCCTCGTCGCCGCCGGCGAGTGCGATCCGGGCCCGCATGTCGTGCAGCAGCCGGAAGGAGTAGTTCCACCGACCGCCCTCATAGAAGGTCGAGTCGCGCAGCAGACCGGTGCTCGAGTCGTACGCCGCCCGCCAGCCCTGCGCGTGGTTGCGCATCTGCTGCGCCAACGGCCGGTCGCGCACCTTCCGGGCGATGGCCGCAGTGCAGTGGTAGGCGTACGCCAGGTCGAGGGTGTGGCTGATTGGATGCGCCACACCATGCACCAGGTAGTCCTCGCCGTACGTCCGGCGCAGGTCCATCTCGAGGTGCACCATGGCCCAGTCCCAGTCGATACCAGGCAGGTCGAGTTGGCAGAGGTCGGCGAAGAAGGTGTGCGCGAGGGCGCTGCCTTGCCGGGAGAAGCGGTCGGCACCCTTGGCCATTCGGTAGCCGATCGGCAGGTTGCCCTCCTGCTCGGCAATCGACAGGAAGGCGCTGGCGAGCGCGACCGAACGATCCGGAAACAGCGTCGTCATCAGCGGCAGTTGGGTGCGATAGATGTCCCACATGGTGCAGATGTCGAACGCGTACGGACCGTCGGTTGTCCACGACGGGCTCTCGTCCGGGGCGAAGCACGGCTTGATGAGCGAGTGGTAGAGCGCGGTCCCGAAAATCGTTGCCTGGTCATCGGACTCGGCCTTGATCTCCACCTTGCCGAGGTGGTCGCGCCAGCTGACTGCCGTGCTCTCGCGCCTCCCGCCGAAACTCGTGACGTCCGCATGAAGGTTGGCGCGGGCCGCCTCACACCCACGCAAGGAGAACCCCAGCCGCACCTCGACTGTCTGCTCGGCGCGCGAAGGCCCCATGAACATCAGCCCGAACGGCCGCAAGGTGGTCGGCCGGATGTAGTCGAAGTCAAGGCGAGTGCCGCCCGGCATCAGCCGCCGGTCGTACCACAGCAGCTGCCGCCAACCCGGGGCGTCGACCTCCAGGTGGACGGCCAGTGGCACGCCTTCGACATGGATCTCGCCCTGAGCTACCCCCGGCTCCAGCAGCGCCAGGTGAGCCTTCAGCGGCACAGTCTGGCTGCGCGGAATCGCCAGGCCGCCGGTCGACGCGTCGATGACAATCCGAGCAGCGTCATTCGCCGGGAACGTATACCTGTGTACGGCGGACTTCGGGCCGACCGTCACCTCGCAGCGGATCCCCGAGCCTAGTGTCGCCGCGTAGTACCCGGGCTCGGCGACCTCGTCGTACAGGTCCCACGTGGTGCCCAGGTCATCGAGCGGGCCGAGCATCGGCGTGACCCGGAAGTAGTTGTAGTACTTGCGAATCGCACCAGTGCCCGACTGCTGGAAATGGGTGAAGCCGGACGCGACCGGGCGGTCGTACAAGAGGTTGGGCACGCCCTCGGTGTTGAAGTCGTACAACCCGTAGCCGGTCGGGTAGGCCCCGGAATACGGGCAGGCCGACACCATCCCAAACGGGTGCGTCGCACCCGGGTGCGTATTGCCGACCTGCGGCTTCGGCCACCACCAAGTCCCTGCCAGGCCTTTGGGCGTAGGCAGGTCGGTGGCGCCGGTCCCGATGAACGGGTCAACGTGCTCGTACAGGGGACTCACCGCCTCACGCGCGGCCGATGTGGACTCTCAAAGTAAGAAGCACACATTTCCGCTGCGTTGACCGCAGGAGACGCAGAGGTTACGGCCGCAGCGCTCCGGGGGAGAAGGCGGCCAGTACGGTCGCGGTGATGTAGCCGGCGGCCTCGTCGGGTGTCAGGCGGCCGGCGTTGATCTCGTCGGCGGCGCTGTGCATGATGCTGTGCAGTACGCCGACCAGCCAGGTGGTCGGTAAGTCTGTGCGGAAGGCGCCTTCGTCGCGGCCGCGCTCGATCAGGCGCTCGACCCGATTGGCCGGTCCGGCGTGCAGTTCGCGGATCTTGCCCGGCGGCAGGACGTCTTGGGCGGCGATCAGCAGCGAGCGTGATTGGTTCACCAACTGCCAGCTGGAGTCGACCAGCCGGGCGAGTGCGTCACGCGGGTCGCCGGACAGGTCGACCGCCTCCAGGCCGGCGTGGCCGTCGTCGATCGCGCGTGTCAGGGCGGCTTCGACGAGGTCGGCGCGGTTGGGGAAGTGGCCGTAGACGGTGACGCGGCCGACGCCTGCGGTCTTGGCGATCTCGCTGACACTCGCCTCCGGATTCCGGCTCAGGCAGCGGATCGCGCCGTCGAGGATCGCCTCGATGCTGCGCTGTGCGTCGGCTCGTTTCGCGGGGGACTTCTCCCGGATCGCGGCCACTCGGCCTCCTCTTGTCGAACACGTGTGTACGAGTTACTGTAGCTCAAATAACTCGTACACTGCTGTTCGAATTGGAGGTGTCGTCGTGTCTGATCAGACCGTCGGCGAGACCGGAATCGTGAGTGCGGATCCGCGGCGCTGGCGCCTGCTGGCCTTGCTGGGCGTCGCGCAGTTCATGCTGATCCTCGATGTGACCGTGGTCGCGATCGCACTGCCGCATATCGGCACCGATCTCGGTCTGGCGCGCGACACCCTGACCTGGGTGGTCAGTGCCTACACCTTGATGTTCGGCGGCTTGATGCTGCTGGGCGGTCGGGCGGCCGACCTGATCGGCGCCCGCAAGGTGGTCCTGACCGGCTTGCTCGTGTTCACCGTGGCGTCGCTGGTGACCGGGCTGGCTGACAACGCAACGATGGTGATTGGCGGCCGGATCGCCCAGGGAATCGGCGCGGCGATGCTGTCACCTGCCGCGTTGTCGGTGGTCACCAAGACGTTCCACGGCGATGAGCGCAACAAGGCGCTCGGGATCTGGTCTGCCCTCGGGGGCGGCGGTTCGGCGATCGGCGTCCTGCTCGGTGGGCTGCTGACTGCAGGCCCGGGCTGGCAGTGGGTGTTCTACATCAACGTGCCGATCGGCATCGTGGTGTTCACGCTGCTGAGCCGGACACTACCGCGCGATCTGCCAACGGGGCCGCGCGCGCGGCTCGACGTACCGGGTGCGTTGCTGGTCACCGCAGGGACCGGTACGGCGATCTATGCGCTGATCAACGCGGGGGACTGGGGCTGGCTCAGCGCCAAGACGCTCGGACTTCTGGCCGGTGCGGTGGTGCTGTACGCGGTGTTCGCCGTGGTGCAGCGGACCGTGAAGTCACCGCTGATGGACCTGCGGATCCTGGTACGCCGACCGGTGGCTGCGGGCACGTTCCTGATTCTCGTGGCGACGGCGTTGATGATCGCGGTGTTCTTCCTCGGCTCGTTCTACCTGCAACACCACCAGGGGTACGGCGCGCTGCGCACCGGCCTGCTGTTCTTGCCGGTGGCCGTGGCGACGATCGTCGGGGCGCAGGTGGCAGGCCAGAGGATCGGCAGCGCGGGTGCTCGCAAGGTCGCCGTGACGGGCCTGCTGATCGCCGCGGCCGGTGCCGCGATCGCCGCGATCTGGGCCGGCCCGGTGATGGTTGTCATCGGCATCAGCATCGGCGCAGCCGGTATCGGCGCCGCCTTCGTCGCGTCGTCAGCGACCGCGCTTGCCCAGGTGGCTCACCACGAGGCCGGTACGGCGTCGGGCCTGCTGAGCACCTTCCACGAGTTCGGCGCAGCACTCGGTGTCGCGGTCGTTTCCAGCATCGCGGCGGCGAGTATCGCCGGGACGACCGGAGCAGGATTCACCGGCGGCTTCACCTTCGCCGCCATCACGGGAGCGGTCGCCGCGGTGCTCGCACTCCTCGTCGTACCGACGCACAAAGCACCGGCCGGGTCTGTACCTCGGGCCCACTAGCTAGTCTTGGGGCGATGAACAGCCAGCACACCCGCGTACGGCGAGGGTCCGCCAGGGCCCTGGTCGCGCTGGTGCTGCTGGCTGGCGTGTTCGTGATGCACGGCCTGACCGGCAATCACGACGTCACGACGGCCATGACCCACCAGCCGTCCGTGACCGCGATGACCGACCACCCCGCGCCTGTGTCGGATCACGATGTGCGTGTGGCATCAGCCGATGAGCACGGGCACGAGCACTCGATGGCTGACATGTGTCTGGCGATGCTGGCCGCGCTCCTGCTGGCGCTCATCGTCGCGCTCGCGCGGCGCAGTCTGACCGCCGCGCATCCCGTCCAACTGATCGGCGCCACGATCCCCGTGGCGTCCGACTGGCCGTCGCCACTGTGGTGCCGGCCGACCTTGTCGAAGCTCTGCATCCTGCGGACCTAGGCCGACCCCTGCCCAGAGAGTCCGCAGTACCCGGCTTCGAAACGACAAGGATTTCAAAACCATGCGACACCACCTGTGGAAGACCCCTGCCCTGACGGCTCTGATCGTCGTCGGCAGTCTCACCCTGGCAGCCTGCAGCGACGGCATGAACCACGGAACACCATCGGCGAGCACCTCGACGACAACGGCCGCAACCTTCAACGACGCCGACGTCACCTTCGCGACCCAGATGATCCCGCACCACCAGCAGGCCGTGCAGATGTCCGAAATGGCCGGCTACACCGCGACCACGCCCGAGGTGAAGAAGCTCGCCACCGAGATCAAGGCCGCGCAGGACCCCGAGATCAAGACGCTGTCAGGTTGGCTGACCAGCTGGGGCAAGCCGGTGCCGACACCCTCGCACGGCGGTCACGACATGACGGACATGCCCGGGATGATGACCGAGGAAGAGATGTCCGACCTCGGTAACACCGACGGTGCCCTGTTCGATCGGATGTGGATCGAGCTGATGATCAAGCACCACAAGGGCGCAATCACCATGGCCAAGACCGAGCAGACCTCGGGCAAGGACGCCGCCGCGATCGCACTCGCCAAGAAGATCGAGACCGACCAGACCCGCGAGATCGCCACCCTGCAACGCCTCCTCGGCCGCCTCCCGATCGGCTGACCCCGCTGACGGCAGGCGCCAACCGGCGCCTGCCGTCCCCGGCTCAGCTACCGGGTTCGCCGGCGACGATGCTTTGCAAGGCAGGCTGAAGGATCCGCTCGACGTCGGCCCGATCGGCTCCGGCCAGGACTGGATCTTGCAGCAGGTACCGGGCGATCGTCACGCCCAGCGTGCACGCGTTCAGGACCGCGGCTCGCAGCTCACCGTCGGCACCGCCGATGGTCGAGGCAACCGCCGCCTGAGCCGGGCTCATCACCTGATCGCGCAGGGCAGCTCCGGCGGCAGGATGAGTCAGGGAGCTCCTCAGCAGCGCCGCCGCGCCTTCCCGGCGGTCGGGATCTTCGAAGTCGGCGAACAGGTGGGCGGCCGCCGCGGCTGCCAGGCCGCCGGTCGCAGCACCGGTCAGCGTTTGCAAGTCGACTCCGGAAGACGCTGCCTCCGAGAAGAGACGTTCCTTGGTGCCGAACAGTTGCATGACCAGCGCGGGATCGATCCCTGCCTCTGCGGCGATCGCACGAATGCTCGTCCGCTCATAGCCGAGCTCGCCGAACTGCCGACGCGCGGCCGCGAGAATCGCCTCTTCGGTACGGCGGCGCCGCTCGGCGCGGGAGATCGGTTGTTCGTCCACCACGGGTTCACTCTACACGCGTTGACCGAATTCGCATTTCGCTCTACGGTCGTTGAGTGAACAATCGAAGAGTGGTGCAGACCGATGGGCGCGCAGCGGTGGCGCTGGCGGTGCTGTCGGGCAGCCAGCTGCTGATCGTCGTGGACGCGACGATCGTCAATGTCGCGTTGGGCCCGATCCGCGCAGGCCTGGGCTTCACCGATGCGCAACTGCAGTGGGTGATCACCGCCTACACACTGGCGTTCGGAGGGCTGTTGCTGGTCGGTGGCAAGGTCGCGGACCGGTTCGGTCACCGCCGGATGTTCTTGCTGGGGACCGCCGCCTTTGGCGTCGCGTCGCTGATCGGCGGTGCGGCGGGGGAGCAGTTGGTGCTGGTCGGCGCGCGCGCACTTCAAGGCGTCGGCGCCGCCATGATGGCTCCCGCGGCGATGGCGCTGGTCATGGATGTGTTCGCGCCGGGCCGCGGGAGAGCGCTCGCGTTCGGGATCTGGGCCGGCGTGACGGCCGGCGGCACAGCCCTCGGATCCGTGCTCGGCGGTGTGCTGACCGAGGCGATCTCGTGGCGCTGGGTACTGTGGATCAACGTTCCGATCGTCGCCGTCGTGGTACTTCTCGGCCTTCTGGTACTGCCCCGATCCAGCGGAGTCCGCACGTCAAGGATCGACGTGGCCGGCGCGACGACGGCAACCGGCGGCCTGATCCTGCTGGTCTACGGCCTGAGCAGAGCTGCCGACCACGGATGGACCAGTGGAACCTTGCTGGCTCTGTTCGGCGCGCTCGCACTCCTGGTGACTCTCGTGTTCCTGCAGGCGACCCGGCGGGCTTCGCTCGTTCCGGTCAGCCTCCTGCGCAACCGGACTGTCGTTGCCGCCGACATCGTCGGACTGATCTTGGGCGTTGCGATCTACGCGCTCTTCTTCTTCGTCAGCCTGTTCCTGTCCACGATTCAGGGCAAGGACCCGATCTACGTCGGCCTGGCCTTCGTGCCGATGACGGTCGCGATCGCTGTCACGGCACGGATCTCCGGGGCGCTGGCCGACCGGACCAGTCCAGGTCGGCTGTCCGCTGCCGGTGCGCTGTTGGTGGCGCTCGGACTGCTGTTGCTGGTCAGGATCGAACCGGCGTCGAGCTACGCTGCGACGCTGTTGCCTGGCCTGGTGGTCGCCGGCTTGGGCTTGGGCTTGACGTTCGTGCCGCTCACTACGGCCGCGATGTCCAGTGCCGGACCCACCGATTCCGGGATCGCGTCCGCGCTGTTCAACGCTGCCCAGCAGATTGGCGGAGCACTTGGTCTCGCGGTGCTGACCACCATCAGCACCGCAGCAGCCGGTACGGCGGCTGTCGCAACCGCGGAGTCGACGACCGACGGCTGGAGTTTGGCCTTGGTGATCGCTGCCGCGTTGACCGGTGTCGCCGGATTGCTCGCGGTCACGTTGATCAGGCCTGGCACGCACCAAGCCGACGGGCGATGACGTGGTCGCCGGCTACCGCGCAGCCCTCGCGATTCCTGGCGTCGCCCGCGTGGTGGCCGCCGTACTGGTGTGTTATCTGCTGGCCGGGATGGTCAACCTTTCCCTGCTGACCAGCGCAACCCAAGCCACCGCCAGCTACACCATCGCCGGGGCCGTTGTCGCTGCCTACTCGGCAGCCGTCGCCGTCAGCGCCCCGATCTGGGGCCGGGTCGTCGACCGCCGCGGGCCGCTGTGGACTCTCGCCGCCGCCAGCACTGCCCAGGCCACAGCGTTCGTCGGCTACATCACTGTCCTGGTGGTCGACGCCCCTGCACCGAGCCTCATCGCAACGGCTGCAGCCGCTGGATCCTGTACGCCGCCGGCATCGGCGATCGCCAAGCGAATCTTCGCCAAGTACGACGACCCCGGCAGCCGCAGAGCCCTGTTCGCGATCTCCGGCCTGTTCTCCGAGTTGGTCTTCGTCGTCGGCCCACTGATTGTCGGCGGCATCGTCGCCATCGCGCATCCAACGCTCGCCGTGGCGGTCACGGCTGCCGTGTCGCTGGCAGGCGTCTGGTGGCTACGCGGAGCCCCCGCCGTACGGGAACTTGCCGCTGCCCAAGCCGGCGATCCGTCGGCCGAGCCAAGACGCCGTACTGGGTTGGACGCCGCGCAGTTGCACGTCTTGGCGGTCGTGACCCTCGGCGCGGTCGCCATCGGCGCCCTGCAGGTCAGTGTCGTCGCCCATGCCGCACACCTCGGCCTCAACCCGGGCCTGTTCGTCGCGGGCTTGGCCTGCGGCGGTGTCCTGGCCAGCTTCACCTATGGCGCTCGATCGCTCCCCGGATCACTGCCGACTCAACTCGCTGTCGCGCTGGGCCTGTACGGCGTCCTGATCGTTGCCTTCGGCACCGGCCCCGGCATCGTCATCTCCGTCGTACTGGTGTTGCTGGCCGGTGCGGCCACCGGGCCGGCCGACGCCATCGAGGCGCTCCTCATCGCCGACCACACTCCCGGCCACGCCCAATCCGAAGCATTCGCCGCCCTGACAACAGCCAACTGGCTCGGCTTCGCCGCCGGGAGCGCACTGGCCGGTACGGCGATCGATCGCGCTCCACTGTGGGCGGCGACCACTATCGCCGGCGCGGCCGCGCTGGCAGCCGCTTTGTCGCTGGTCATGCGTCTGGGGCCGGAGCATGCTGGGTAGATGGACGATCGCGACGAATTTCTCGCTTGGGTCAAGGGCGAGCTGTACGACGCGGAGTTCGCGCTTCACAACGGCGACTCCGCCCCACGACGCGCGCTCTGGTCCCGTAACGAACCGGTGAGCGTCCTTGGTGCGTGGCGCAACGCCTACGGACAGCAGGAGATCGACGAGCTCTTCGAGAGGTTGGGTCGGATGTTCTCCGACTGCACGTCGTACGCCTTCGAGTTGCAGGCGTACGACGTGATCGGTGATGCGGCGTACACGGCCGGTCTCGAGCACTCGTCAGCTTCCGTCGACGGTGAGCCCCGCACCTACACCCTCCGTGCCACCCAGATCTACCGCCGCGAAGACGGCAAATGGAAGGTGTTCCACCGCCACGGCGACACGGTCATCGAGTAACACAACCGGACGCAGAACGTCCGGAACCGTGGGTACCGTGCTGGGTATGGCTATCGCGATGTATCCCAGTTTTGTGATGGATTGTCCGGACCCGGCTGTGCTGGCAAGGTTCTACGGCGAGCTGCTCGGCTGGACGGTGAAGGCTGACGAAACCTGGGGCGAGATCCGCTCCGAGGACGGCAGCAGCTGTATCTGCTTCCAGCCGGTCCAGGACTTCAAGGCACCCGCTTGGCCGGGTCAGGACGTGCCGCAACAGATGCACCTCGACGTGATGGTCCAGGACCTCGATGCCGCCGAGCCCGAGGTGCTGAAGCTCGGCGCCACGAAGCCCGAACACCAGCCCGGTACGACGTTCCGCGTGTTCCTGGATCCCGCCGGCCACCCGTTCTGCCTCTGCGTCAGCTGACCTCAGCGGTGACTCCGCGCACCAGTTCGCTCAGCTGGGCCAGTTCGACTCGCGTGGGCGGCAGCACTTCGTCGAGGCGGGTGATCGGCTGGTCGACGTCCGGCGGGCGCGATACATCCATGGCGAGGACGTAGACGTTGCTGGTGCACCTGTCGGTCCGTCGAAGCGACCGGGGGCATCTGCATTTCTGGCTACCCACCCGCCATTCCTCACGGAGTTCGACCGGCACATGCCTGATTGGTCGCTTCATCAGAGCGTGGCGAGTAAGCCCATGCGGTCAGCCAGGCCGCGCAGCTCCCGGCCACCCGCATCTCGGCGGGCACGGAGAACCATCTCGCTGACGATCTCGCGCGCCCAGACGTTGTGCCGAGTCCGGGTCGCACCCAACTTCTCGGCCTTGGCCAGCAGATGTGTGACCTCGTCGTCTCGCCCCCGGAGTCCGTGCAGCGCGCGAGCATGGTCGACCAGGAACCGTAGGCGGCGGGTCTTGCTCGGGATGTCGCCCAACGGGACCTCGGCAGCTACCTCGGCAGCCCTGACGTGGTCGCCGGCTTCGAGCGCGATCCCGAGCCGCCACAGGTTGACGTTCGCGCGGGAGAAGTTCAGCCAGAAGGCGTTCTCGGGCTCGATTCGCTCGGCGGATTCCTCCGCCTCTCGTAGGGCCGCTTCTGGGTCTTCGCCTGCCATCTCCGAGCAGAAGGCCGTGACCAGCACGTTCATGCCGTAGACCTCGATCGCGGTCACGTTGTCCGGTCTGAGCAGCGAGGCCGCGTTTCGGGCGATGCCGTCAGCACGGTCGTACGCACCGAGGCCGATGAGGGCCTGTGCTCGCGCATAGTCGGCCGCCGCGATGTAGACCGGGTCTTCGAGGATCTGGGCAGCCTGGTGGCCACGCTCGGCCGCGACCCAGGCGAGATCCACGGCACCGAGGTTCTTCAAGAAATGTGCCGTCGAGTTGGTGGCCTGGACGAGTGACTGAAGTGCCGGCAGACGGTCGTTGTTGTCGCTGGTCGCGGCTGCATGGAGGTCGGTCAGGAGCGGGGGCAGAGCGTGGCCCACGAGGGCGTCCTGACAGTTGATCCGCGCCTCTGCCAGGCGCTGAGTCTCACGGCTCAGTTCCTGGACGGAGCGGCTGGGTTTGCCGGTCGGTAGTTCGAGCGTCGTCGATATCAGCGCGATGCGGATATCGGGGATTGCGGCATGGGCCTCGCTGTTGGCGCGGTCCGCGATGAAGTGATCGCCAGTCAGGTCGGCCACGCTTACCCGGAGCGCATCTGCGAGGGCCTTGATCGTCTTGCGGCGTTCCAGGTTGGCATTGCCGTTCTCGATCTTCGACAGGTAGCCCTTGGTGATGCCGGCCTGACCCGCGAGGGCATCGAGAGTCATATTGCGCCACTTGCGCAGACGGCGGATCTCTTGCCCGAGGTTCGCCAGGTCGTTGTCCATGACGGCAACGCTACCTGGTCGGGTTTCCGCCCGGGAAACTTTCTCGCTCCGTGGTCGCTTAGCGTTCCATCTATGATGCAAAGAGCGACGAGGGATCACGTCCTCCGGACCCAGCTTGCGCTGTCCGAGGACGAGATCGCGGACTACCTGGAGCGCTGTCCCACCGAGCATCGCTGGGCATTCGGCCCCTACCTGCGGGGCGAACGGGACCTGGCCGGTGATGCCATCGGCGAGGGAGTGGACTCCTGTGCCTGAGTTGGTAGGTGTTGGCTGATGCGTCGCGGCGAACTCTTCCGATACCGCGACCCGTCCGGCGTCCGTGGGACTGGCGTTGTCGGCCTGGTGGTGGAGTTCCCTCCGAACGAGGACGGCCTGCAGTGGATCGCCCTCAAGTGGCTCGGGAAATTCCCAAGCCTGACGTTCTGGCCGAGCATCGAGGGCCTGCTCGAGGTGCATGGTCACCTGGGCGCATCCGAGGTGCGCTGGCTCGATCCAGACCCGTTCGACCCAGAGGACGGGGATATCGAGCCTGGCGCCGAGCGCGCGGAGCCGCTGGTCGACGTTGGCATGCACCCCATCTAGTCAGGCGAGGCCGGCGTGCCGATATGCCCCTGAATCCGCGCCGGTCGCGCCCTCCAAACCTCGCGCTCGCAGGCCCTTCTCCTGCGAGGGGGATCGGGGCCCGTCCGTCTCTGCACGAAGGAAGTGACATGTCAATCCCATACCGCACGGGGGTTCGCTCAGGGGACGGCCCTTTCACTGTCCATCAAGACATCAGCCCACGGCTTTAGGAGTCTTGCGATGAACAACGTCTCGGTAGACCAGCAAGCAGCGCCAGCCGACGGTCTGATCGACTTTGCGTGGTGGGAAATCACTGGCAAGTGCCAGTTGAGCTGCAATCACTGCTATGCCTCGTCTGGTCCGGACGGCACGCATGGCGTCATGTCCACGACCGACTGGCGACGTGTCATCACGCAGACGCGTGAAGCAGGTGCATCGATGGGACAGTTCATCGGTGGCGAGCCGACACTCCACCCGGACCTGTCCGTCTTGGTCCGGCACGCTCTCAACGCCGGCATGGAGGTCGAGATCTACACCAACCTGGTCCACGTCACGCCTGCCATGTGGGAGACGTTCCGGCTGCCCGGCGTACGGCTGGCGACCTCCTACTACTCCGACGATCCCGCCGAACATCAAGCGGTCACCAACCGGCCGACTCATCGCCTTACAACGCAGAACATTGCCCGAGCGCGAGAACTCGGCATTCCGTTGCGTGCTGGGGTGGTCGGGGTCCTGGGCCAGCAACGCACCCAGCAAGGAACCGCGGTACTCGAAGGACTCGGCGTACTGGATATCGGCTACGACAATCTGCGAGAGGTCGGCCGAGGAACCCGCGACGCGAACCCAGGAACTGAACAACTGTGCGGCAACTGCGGCGATCGGCAAGTAGCGATCTCGCCTTCTGGCGAGGTGTGGCCTTGCGTGTTCTCACGCTGGCTTCCGGTCGGCAATGTCAGAGTGGACCCACTGACAGAAGTCCTCGGTAGCCCGCAGTTCAGCGCGGTCGTGGAGGAACTGGAGGAGTCGTTTGCACCGGCCACCAACTGCGCTCCCAATATGTGTAATCCCAAATGCGGTCCGTCGTGCAGCCCAGCGTGCCGTCCGCAGGGCACGCGGAATCCCTGCGGACCGCGCAGTGGTTGCAGCCCCAACTATGGGTCCTGCAACCCGGACAAGACCCTGTGCAATCCTGCTAGGAACTGTGCACCTAACAAGTGCCGCCCCACGAGATGAGCAGGACTGAGAGCGAAGCGTGACTGACGACCAGCCCGAGACCAATGGGTCAACTGGGCAGCGTGCCTTTCTTCGCCGTGTCCTCGGGCAGGCGGCCGGCGGGCTGGGTGTCGAACTGGACGGCGATGTCATCTTTGGCTGGTGGGATCGCACGATCGGATCGGCGGCAATCGGTGGTGACGGCACTCGGCTGTGGCTGCGCGCAACAGCCGAACATAGCGACTGGGCGCGCGGCGAGGTCTGGACCGGCAACGTCGACGCTGCCGCCATCACCGGTGTACCGAAGCCTGAACTCGTTGAACGAGTGGAGTGGACCGAAGAACCGGTAGTCATCTACGCCGAACTGTTCAGCTACATACCCGACCAGCCATGCTCACCCACGCCAGAACTGACGACACAGTTGGACCTGTCGGACGCCTGGTGGTCGGAGCTACGAACGGCAGTCGACGAGTTGGCCACCCAGTCCACCTCCCGAGGCGAGCACGACCCTCAGACCTATCTTCGCGAACTCGAAGACCTGTACGAGCGACCACTCGGCGTACCGGCTCCGGAACTACGGACCGAACACACCGATCTGCACTGGGCCAACCTGACTCAACCCCGGCTCTGGCTGCTCGATTGGGAGTACTGGGGCAGCGCCCCAGCCGGGTACGGCCCAGCTCTTCTGTATTGCCACAGCCTGCTCGTTCCGGCCACGGCCGCACGCGTCCACGATGTGTTCGCCGACGTCCTGGACACCCCGACCGGCCAGCTTGCCCAACTCGCCGCCGCTGCCCACATCCTCAACCGGGCCCACCGAATGGACGACTACCCTGCTCTTCGAGATCCGGTCGGGCAGCTCACCCAGCGGATACTCACCACGCTGGAGAAACGATGAACTCGTTGCTCATGACACGGCTCACCTTCGTCAGCCCTCCCGGCGATGCATGGCCGTTCACACTCCCCGCCGTACAAGCGCTCGACGGCGGGCTTGACTTCACGGCGCCAGTCACCTTCCTGGTGGGTGAGAACGGCTCCGGCAAGTCCACCATCGTCGAGGCCATCGCCGACGTCTGCGGGATCAACTCCGAAGGTGGGAAAGCCGGAACCAAGTACTCCAGCACCGGCGCTCTCACCCCACTTGGCGAGGTGCTGGAGGCCGATCTGACCGGCGCCGGGCTGCGGCTGATCCACGGCCCGAGACTCAAACGACGGGCATTCTTCTTCCGCGCCGAGACCTTGTTCAACCTCGGCAACAACGTCTCCGGCATGTACGGCTTCTGGGAAGACGACCTCACCGAGCAATCCCACGGCGAAGGCTTCTTCACCGTCCTCGAAACCATGATCACCGGCCCAGGGCTATACCTCCTGGACGAACCCGAAGCCGCGCTGTCCTTCACCTCATGCCTCCGACTGATCGACCTCCTCGACCGCGTCGCGAAGCAGGGCGGGCAAATCATCTGCGCTACTCACTCGCCCATCCTTGCCAGCCTTCCGGGAGCGCAGATCCTCGAAGTGGGCGACCACGGCATCCGTACCACGCCATGGGACGAGCTCGACATCGTCGATCACTGGCGCCGATACCTCAGCAAGCCAGGAGCCTATCTCCGTCATTTCCTCGAAGCTCCGCCCTCCTGACCCACGTCGAAGTTCCGCAACTTGAAACCCCCCGGGGAACCCGAGCGTCCACCCGCTAAGTGGACGCAGAACGTCCGGAACCGTGGGTACCGTGCTGGGTATGGCTATCGCGATGTATCCCAGTTTTGTGATGGATTGTCCGGACCCGGCTGTGCTGGCGAGGTTCTACGGCGAGTTGCTCGGGTGGACGGTGAAGGCTGACGAGACGTGGGGGGAGATCCGCTCCGAGGACGGCAGCAGCTGTATCTGCTTCCAGCCGGTGCAGGACTTCAAGGCGCCCGCTTGGCCGGGTCAGGGCGTGCCGCAGCAGATGCACCTCGACGTGATGGTCCAGGACCTCGATGCCGCCGAGGCCGAGGTGCTGAAGCTGGGTGCGACGAAGCCTGAGCACCAGCCCGGTACGACGTTCCGCGTGTTCCTGGATCCCGCCGGCCACCCGTTCTGCCTCTGCGTCAGCTGACCTCACCGTTCCTCTGGGATGGCTGCCCGCACCAGGTCGACGAACTGGGCTAGCTCGTCTTCGGTGGGCGGTGGCACTTCGCCCAGGAGGGAGACCAGTGCGGCGGGGTCGAGGAGTTCGAGTTCATCGGTCGCCCTCCGGGTCGCCTCGTCCTGGCTTGACGGAACGGCGTGGGTCGCGTTCCACAATTGGGCGAGGGCGCTGAGGTCGGTGATCAGCGTCGGCCAGCGCAGAGCGATAGCGAGGACGACCGCGAGCTGCCGCTGGTCAACGACGTCTCCGCGGCTGGTGACGAGCTCGCGACAGAGCCCGAGCAGGTTGACGAAGCGTTTCATCTCTCGCGGCGAGGTCGCGATGTAGGGCGCCAGGCGGCCGAGGTCAGCGATCTCGGCGGTGAGCAGAGTCGACGCGGGAATGTCCGGCATGCTGAACGGCAGCGTGATGAGACGCTGAATGGTCGCCTGCCCCTCGTCGCGTCCGAATCGCTCCTCGAAGGCGCGGGACAACCAGCGCGGGTCTACGGCGAGAATCAGCACCAGCGACTTCGGTGCCACCGTGTTGAGGGTCAGCAGCAGGTCGACCACGAAGCTAGGTACGCAACGATCCAGATCATCGACGAGGAGCACCAGCCTGCGGTCGTCGTCCGGTGCGGCGGCCGCTGCCTCGGCGAGTTGCTGCCTGAGCTGTTCCGCACTGGTCGCGGCGGGATCGAGAGTGCCATCTCCGAGCAATTCGGTGAAGGCGAATCGGGTGAAGCTGATCGGATCCGAGTCGGTTGTGATCCAGGCACTCACGGCCGCGAGACGGATCCCGTTCTCGGCGGTGAAGATGTCCTGGAGCCTCCTCAGGAAGGAGGACTTTCCGGAGCCCCATTCGCCGAGGACGCCGACTGTCAGGGGTGGTGGGGTTTGCAGGATCGTGCGGACCAGAGCCTGCGCGTGGCTGTCCATGTCGAGCAGATCGGTTGTTGTCGGCTCGTCAGCGATGAAGGGCACGCTTTGGGGCGCTTTGTTGATGTCGAAGGTGAGCTGGATGAGTTGCTGACGGGACCGGGTGGCGACGTCAGGGTTGAGACCGTGGTCGGCTAGCGCGGTGAACCAGCCGAGGCGCTCCGCGATCTGGTCACGTTCGATCTGCTGCTCGAAGCAGATCCGTACCGCGTCGACGTACTCCGGCAATCCAGCTGCATCCGGGTTTGGGTTCTGCGAGCGGCCCGCTACCTCGATGAGGAGCCGTTCGACGAGTTGCTGCCGAGATGTCGCAGGCAGCTGGCGCGCTGCGGCGACGGCGGTTGCGCGGATCGGGGCGTCGGGCAACAGTAGGCCTGCCACCACGTCATCGAGGCTCAGACTTGCAGGCGCGGAGCTTCCCGGTGCGGCGCCGCTCAGGCGGAGCAGCGGCAGCGGGTCGACCGGGTCGACGCCTTCCTCGTCGAAATAGGGCGCACTGGCCAGGAACCGCATCAGGCCGTCGTCACGGGCCAAGATTGAGAGCTTGGACATCAGGCCCGGCCGGTCGGCCAGCATCAGGTCATCTCGTTGCGCCGCATTGCGAGAGGCTCGCTCGAGTACGGCGAGTGGGCCGTCGCGGAGCAGGGAGCGCGGCGTCGAGACGGTGTACTCGAGCACGATCTCGACCAGGTCCCGCCATTGCGGATGCTCCTGGAGCACGACCAGCTTGGCCAGGTGGAGATTGGCCGGGCCGCCCATCACCTCCAGCCGGCTGCGATACAGCAGCGCGAACCGCTTCACCGCGCGCGGGTTCGCCGCGAAACCGTCGACACCGATACGGAGCCAGTCGCGGTCGTCCGGCGTACTGCAGAGCTGGTCGATCAGTCGTTTCGTCGTGACCTCGTCCGACCTCATCGAGGGCAGATGGAACGGGAACTGGACGATCTTCTCGAGGTACCGGCCGCCGTTCATCGCCGACGGCACGGTCCCGGCGTAGTGCACCTCGACCGCATGCACGAGGGCCGCGACGTCGACACCGAGCACGAAGACAGTGCCCGGTACGCCGAGGAACAGCTTGATCCCTTCGAGAACCTGAATGGCCTTCTCAGGCAGGCACCGGTCCAGGTCGTCGATGAAGATGACCAGCTTGCGCCCGTTCAGGAACTTGTCGACGACGAGCTGGAAGCTGTCGGCGAACTGCTCGATGTGCTCGGCCTTGTAGTGCGTGGTCAGGACGTCATCGACGACCTCGACCGCCTGGATCAGCTCTTTGGCTTGCCCGCCGAGCTGTTCGGCGAGGTCTGGCTTCTTGGCGTCCCCGCCCGACTTGCCGACCAACTTCATCCCGAACGCCGTCACGCCAGCGCCGCCTAGCGCAACACCGGCGAGCGTCACTTGGGTAGCCACCGGAACCGACACGTGCGCGGCCTGCAGCCAACTGGAGGCCCCGAGCGTCACGGCACTGGTGATGGCGCCGGCCAATCGCACCGGGTCGACACGCACTTTCCGTTGGGATTTCACGACATCGCGGTACAGGGCCTCGCGCAGGGAACGCAGCTCGGCATCAGGCTTAGTCTGCTTGAGCAACTCGTCGAGGATGACGCGCACGAGGGTCCGCCACAGCGACTGCTCCTGCGCGAACTTCCAGGCCGTATAGGACACGATCACCGGCGCCTTGTCAGGCGTGGCAGCGAGCTTGGCCTGGATCAGATTCATCAGGCTCGTCTTGCCCGAACCCCACGGGCCGTAGATACCGATCGTCAACGACGCGGAGTCGGGTGTTTCCGCGATCCGCCGAGCCAGCGGTACGGCGTACCGGGGCACGAAGTCGAACGCGTCATCCTCGATGCGGGTGATCGGCTGATCGATATCCGTCGTGCGCGGTCCGGCCATGGCCCATCATGGCATCGTTCCGGCGACCGACGTCAGGTCTGGCGTTGGGTCGCGTCCATGGCTATTGCGTACACATTGCCCGTGCCGGAGGTACGGCGGTACTGGACGGAGACTCGCATTGGCCCGGTGTAGGTACCGCCGGGGAGGGCATACGGACCGCGGTAGTGGCGGCCGAGGCCCGGGCCGTTGGTCCACGCGTCGGCCTCGAACTCGGTGCCGCCGACGGGGGTGATCATGATGCGGCCGCCACCAGTGGTGCCGGAGTCGCAGCCGTCGACGGTGTAGAGCTCGATGAAGGGCTGGGCCTTGTTGAAGTTGGCTTCCCAGACCGTCTCGTAATTCCCGTTCGTGACGGTCGGCATGTCCTGGCCGCGGACCAGCTCGAAGGAGACCGGGATCCACGGCCGAGCCAGACCGACGCCGGACTCGGCATCGTCGGAGACCACGATGTCGTTGTTGCTGTCGGTCAGGGCCCAGTACTGGCGGCCGCTTGAGACCGCGTAGGTGTAGAGCACCCGCTTGCCCTGGTCGCGGGCCAGCCGGATCACCTGGCGGCCCTCGCTGTCCGGGCCGAAGTACAGGATTTCGGTGCCGTCGGCATCGATCATCCGGATCGCGCCGTCGCCCTGGACGGTGAAGGTACCGCCGGAGATGGTCGCGTTGCCGATCCCGACCCGTTTCCGGAGTTCGTCGACTTCCTTGCGGAGGGCAACGACCTGGTCGATCAGGTTCGACGGCTGGTTGATCTGTCCCATCAGGTCACGTCCTCCAGCAGCGGGTTCATGGTCAGGGTCACGGACTCTCGGCCGTCGTCGCCGACCGCGACGTCCATGGCGACGATCCGCATCAGGGTGTCGATGCCGTTGACGTGGAAGGCGTCCTTGATGATCACCCGGGCATCGTCGCCCATCCCGATCTCGGCCACGGTCGGCGGCAACGCGCCGTGCACACTCAAGGTCGGCAGTACGACGGGCAGTCGGCTGACCTGCTGATCCGACTCGGCGTGTGACTGCAGCTGGACCGGGTCGGTGACCGAGCTATACCCGTACTCCGTCTCGAGCAGCGGCCAGCCATCGGCGTACCGGCTGCGGTCCTCGGCGACCCCGATCAGCATGCCGGTCTCGATCCCGTCGCCGGTGGCGAACGTGCGGGTCGCCATCCGAGTACCGTCCGACGGCCACGTGTAGCTGAGCAAGTTGCCGCCGTACTCCCAGACGTGCGCCGAGCCGACCTGGCCAAGTCGCGGCGTGCCCAGCCGCAGCCAACGCGCCGGCCGGCCGTTGCGATCGATCGGGCCGACGTCGAACATCATGTCCGGCCCGTCGAGCAGCTGCGACAGTTTGCGAAGTGCGTCGCCGGTGTTCGCGTTCTGGTACCCGAAGTACGTGCGTTCGAGGCGGATCGCGGAGTCGCCGGGACCAGGCGGGAAGGTGATGCCGATATTGCCGGCCTGATGCGACTGCGCCAGCGTGATCAGGTTGCGGGCGATGGCGTTCTGATCCATCGACCAGAAGACCTGCCGTTGCGCGACGTAGTGCGGGTCGGTGTAGGCCTGCTCGGTCAACACCGGGAGCACTTTGCGATGGTCGAAGTACGACCAGAAGTCGGCGCAGCCGAGCGAGATCTGCGCTGAGTTAGATTCGTACCGCCGCGTCCAGATCAGCCCGCCCCAGACCGGCGTCGAGTCGCGCAGAACATAGATGACCCGTCGGCCTGGTGTCGTCAGCTCGTAGGGCTCGATGGTCTGCACCCGCGGATCGCCGAGATGCAGGTTGGCCGAGAGCTGACCGCTGTCGCCGAGCTTCTTCGAGTACCGCACGCCCGTCAGCGGGACCTCGGCCAGCGTCCGGTTCGTGACCAGGTCGGAGATCAGGTACGTGTAGACCGGGGTCACGGCCTCAGCCAGGTCAGCGTGAGGTTGTTGATGTTGACGGCATCGGTCAGGTGGGTGCGGCCGTTCGCAGTCGTGGCCGTTGTCCAGATGAGGGCGCTGATCCGGGTCCCGGCCGTGAAGAGGTTGGTGGCGGAGACACTCGCGTTTCCGGTGGAGCCTCCGGTCAGGTAGTGCTGCGCGTTCCCGTAGCGGATCCCGAGGTTTCCGGCGTCGACGATGGCCAGATAGAAGTGATAGGCATCCGCACCACCCGGAGCTCGGAACCGTGCGTTCGTGGTGATGTTCCAGATGCCCGCGCGGTTGAGGGTGAAGATGGTGTTCCCGCTCGACGGAGTGATATCGGGCGAGGTGTAGACCGACGTCGGGAAGGGGAGTCTGGTGTCCGTGCTCGCCGCGAACGCCTGCTCCTGACCGGGCCGAACCTCGTACCGCGCCTCGTGCCGCGTGGTCCCAGTCGGTACGGCGCCCAGCCACGCACTGCCCGTCCATTTGTAGATCAGCTGGTCCGTGGTGCTGAATACCATCTGGCCGATGACCGGATCGGTGATGGTCGCGGTGATCTCGGCGACCGAACTGCACACCGGAATACTCGGCACCCGCCACGCAGCGCCGTCGTGGATCTCCAGCCAGCGGCGATCACGCCGGTACGCCGTTAGTCCGTCGTACGGCGCGGCTGCGTTGCGACCCTCGACGTTCTTGACCGGGACAACTCCGCCGAGCCCGACCACCCAGTTGGGCCGCCGGTCGGTGATCATCTCCGGGGTGATTGTGGTGGCGCCGCCGGGGATCCGGACGGTGGCGAGGAGGAAGTAGTCGGGGGAGCCCGGCACACCCGGTTCGCCCGGGGTCGAGGACGGCGTACCGACGATCTGTTTGACCGCGAACGCGTTGCTCGTGTCGCCGTAGAACTTGTCGGCCTGCTGCACGATGATCAGGTCGATCCGCGCGTCCGACGAGTGAGCCGGATTGTCGGTCAGCAGGTCGAGTGTCTTCACCGAGTCCAGCGTCTGCACGTAGCTGCCGATACCTCGCGATGCCCGCATGAACATCTGGAACGGCTGGACGGTCACGACCTTGTCCGGTGTCGGTGTCGCCGCGGCCACCAGACCAGGGTCGCCGCTGCCGGCCCGGATCCCGTCGCGACTGGTCACCGACGTCGTACCGGACTGGATCAGGGCGCTGACCGCCAGCCGGGCGTCCTCGGTGGTGATCACACCGTTCGGTGAGTCGGAGACGGCCCACGAGTTGCGCTCGGCCATGACGTATCCCTTCAGCAATCAGATGGTGGCGTGTCGCCAGCGGGCCGTGAGCAGCGCGCTCGGATGGTACGACGCAGCGGCGAAGTCGACTTGGACCGAGGTGCCGGCGGGGATCGGGAACCACTCGCGGGTGAACAGCCGGTCGCTGCGATTGACGCCGTTCAACAGGACGGTCCTGGCGTCGGTGTCGATGACCAGCGTCTGTCCTGCTCCAACGGTGAAAGCGGGGTCGAACACCAGTCGCTGACCGGTATCGCGGTTGGCGATGATCGGACCGCTGACCGGGCCGCGGATCTCCCACACCGGCCAGCTGGCCGCCCCACCGGAGTTGACCAGCGTGAGTCTGCCGCCGGGCCGTCCGGTCCCGAACTTCAACGGGAAGACGAGCGGGAACTCCAGTCCGTCGGTCGGCGGCGACGGCAACCCAGTGGCGGCAGTCTGGTCGACGAGCGAGTAGATCCGCGGATCCGTGGCCTGCCACTGCACTGCGCCGGTGGTGTAGCCGATCGCGTAGAACCGTTCGACGCTGATCGTTCGCCGGGTACAGCGCGCATTCACCTGCCAGGTCTCGCCATCCAGCCGAATCACCAGCGGCTCCTCGACCGGTTGCTCGGTCGGTGCGGTGATACTGCGCAGCTTCGTGATGACCGCGCCGAACTCCTCGATCGGGACGCCCTTGATCAGGTACGTCAGCGTGATCGTGCGCTTGCCCATCACCTGGCTGCCCTGGAACGCGCCGTGCCGGTTAGGGCGGTCCGGGTCGTCGCCGCGTGCATCGGGCAGGTCCAACCACCCTTGCAGGTTGGTCATCCGGTACGGGCTGTCGGTTCCGAGCAGCGTGCCACGCCACTCCAGTTGGCCGTCCGCGGTGATCAGTTCGCCGGCCGCCACTCAGCCACCTCCTCGCGACATCCAGTCGAGTTCGTGGGCGATATCGGCCGGCGTCTGATCCGGTGTCGTGTAGAAGTTCTCGATCCGGATCACCGCGCGCTCCGGCTCCGCCGTACTGGCTGCATTGGATGCGAGCTGGTACGGCGTCGCCGTGGCGAGGCTGAGATCGCCGATCCCGGCGGTGACCAGGCCGGCCAATTGGGACGAGGCCCGGGCAACCGCGGCACTGGTGTCCTCAATGCCCTTGGCCAGACCCAGGGGGACCCAGCGACCGAGTTCGGCGGCGACCTTCGATGGTGAGCTGATACCGAGAATCGACTTGATCGGGCCGGGGATGATGTCCTTGATCAGGCCGATGATCTTGTCCTTGATCCAGGTGGCCGCGGCCTTCAGCCCGTTCCAGAGTCCTTCGAGGATCGACCGGCCGACGTCGAGCAGCAGATTCCCAAGGTTGCCCAGGGCACCGAGTATGCGTCCGGGTAATCCACCGAGCCAGGACAGCAGCTCGCCGAGTTTGCCGACCGCCGCGCTGAACACGCCGCCGAACCATCCGGCGACCTTGCCCGGCAACTGTCCGAGCCAGCCGATCGCCGCGAGGACGCCGTCGATCGCTGCCGAGATGCCGGTGACGATGGCGTTCCAGATCATTTTGAGGAAGTCCCAGATCGCCTGGAACGCGGCTTTCGTCCAGGCCACGATGGTGTCCCAGTTCGCGATGATCAGCGCGACGAGCCCGACCACGGCGGCGATGATCAGGGGGATCGGGCCCATCGCGAGCAGCCAGGCGGCCGCCATACGGGCGCCTTGAAGTAGTGCTTGGGTCCCCATCACGATCCAGGCGCCGACGACCTTGGCCGCGTTCGCAACCGCGGTCCAGCCCATCAAGCCCCACTGCACCAGCATCATGGCGCTCTGCGCGACGAACTGTGCCGCCGCCACGACTGCCTGCGCGGCCATGGTCGCGAATGCCGCAATGGTGGCCGCGGCTGCAACAGCTGCGGCGATACCCAACTGGATCAGGGCAGGCAGGAAGAAGGCGAGGATGATCCCGCCGACGATCATCAGCGGCGTCTGGTTGGCCGCGATCCACTGGCCCAATGACTGGAACGCCGGTACGACGGTGCCGGTGATGAAGTTGCTGACGGCATCGAATGCGGGTTGGAGCTTGGTGGTCAAGAAGCCGATCGCGGCCTGCAAACCGGCTTGGAGACCGGTCGCGAGCAAGCCCATCACCGGTCCGCCGACGAGCGACAACAACCCGCCGCCGAGAGCCACCGCGGCATCCACGCCGATCCCGGCGGCCGCGCCGACGACCGGTCCCTTGCTCTTGCCCAGCGCCTCCGCGACCTTGCGTCCGGCCTCCTCGGCCTTGTTGACGATGTCGGTCTTGGCCTCGTCGAACTTGGACCGCATCTGCGTCAGCGTGTCCTGGAACAACGTGTCGTTGAGGCCTATGTTGGCCACGAAGTCACCTACGGACAAGGCCACCTCTGCTCACCTCCCTCCCGTTACAGGTTGCTGATGACGGATCGTGCCGTGTCGCTGTTCACCTCGACGGGTTCCTTCGCGGTGACCTGGCGCCAGACGCTCTCCGGTGACAAGCCGGACAGCAGCGCGGCGAACTCCCACCACGACAGTCCGTCGTCGAGGTCCGCCATCAGGTCCCGGCCGTACTCGCGCCGCCAGTCCGCGTAGAGCAGCCGCCAGTGCTTGAGGATCAGCCGGACGGTGCCGGTTCCGTCGCCCCCTTCGCGGGGGCCACTCCGTTTCCCGCCGGTGCTTGCCGATTCTTGTAGACCTGCTGACAGGTGCCGAGTACGTCGGGCAGGTCGTCGATCTCCAGCCCGCGGTTCAGGATGTCGACCAGGTTCTCCTCGCCGAGCAGCGCCGACAACATGTCGAACGCCTCCTCCGCGGTGACCTCGTCGGTGGCCGAGCGTCCGTTCTTCTGTGCCGACACCGCGAACAGGATCAGCTTGGCCGGCAGCGAATGCGGCAGCGTGTAGACCTTGCCGAGGATGCGGATCTTCGGTGCGACCCGAGCTGCCTTGCGTTCGCGCCAGGCCTCGTCGAAGTCATAGTCAACCTCGACGTCTTGGTCGCCATCCGTCACTTCTTCGCCCCTTCGCGTGCAGCGGGAGTCGTCACCGGCGCGGTGGTCGACGCACCGGACCGGGTCACGGTCGCCGCCCAGGCGAACTTGTCGTTGTTGCCACCACCCTGCTCACCCATCGAGAAGGTCGCGTTCCAGACCTTCCACGCGGTGTCCATCGGATGCCGGAACCGGATCTTGCCGAGGCTCGCGAAGCCGACCTGGGTGGCGAGCGCCTCGACCCTGGCCTGCCCGGGATCCTGCGCGCCGTTGGCCGGATCCTTGAGCAGGAAGCCCTCGAGTTCCAGGATCGCGCCGCGCTGGATGATCTCCTGCTCGTAGTTGCCCGCCGAGTCGAACGTCGTGGTGTCGACGACCTCCTCGTTCTCACTCGCGTTCGGTACGGCGGAATTCAGCCCGCCGAGCGGGGTCCACGTCGTACCGTTGGCTTCGGCGACCTGGATGATGATGTCGCGGGCGTTGATCTTCACTGCTGGCATGCGCTGTTCCTCTCAGCTGCGGTTCACGGTCGGGCGGTGCAGCTCCATCCGGACGGCGACCGACCACTCGTCGCGCGCGTTGGTGTCGCGACCGGCGAAGATCGGCCCTGCCTGGGTGCCGACACCGAGCACCAGCCAGGTACCGCCGGGCAGCCGCCGGTTGGCCAGCCCGTGGATCGCGTCGTAGATCGCCTGCGCACGAGCCTCGGCGACGGTGGCGTTGTTGGGAGTACCGCGAACACGGAACAGCACGACCGGTTCGTCGTACCCGAGCCGGCTGTCGGACTCCACACCGGGCTGGCGGGTCAGTACCACCGCTGCGTCGGTTGT
This sequence comes from Kribbella sp. NPDC056951, assembly GCF_042674205.1. Taxonomy (NCBI): domain Bacteria; kingdom Bacillati; phylum Actinomycetota; class Actinomycetes; order Propionibacteriales; family Kribbellaceae; genus Kribbella; species Kribbella sp. NPDC056951. The sequence continues at coordinate 497,264 of NZ_JBHUQZ010000002.1, read as the reverse complement.
CGCGGGCATCCCGCCGAGGAAGATGTCGCCGCCGGTCGGCGGGTTGTAGTCGCCCAGACCAAGCTCTTCGAGCAGTCCTGCGACTTCCTCGAGCAATGTCACGCCATTCCTCCCCCAGTAGGACGTGGCAACGCGGACATCGTGCACGCCCGCACACCCCGCGTCAAAGGGTCAGGGTCAGAGGTCTAATCGACGCGGTGCAAGAGGTCTAGCGAGGTCAGTACGTCGGCCGGTGGGCCTTCGCGCAAGAGCTGACCATCGTGCAGCAGCAGGCAATGGTCGGTACGGCGTGCTGCCGCCAGGTCGTGTGTTGCCTGTACGACGGTGACTCCGTTCGTGGTCACCTCGTCGAGGACCGCGGTGATCGCTTCACGGGCCGATGCATCGAGGCCGGTGGTCGGTTCGTCGAGCAGGAGGAGGTCGGCCTCTTGCGCCAGGCCTTGCGCGACCAGTGCGCGTTGTCGTTGCCCACCTGACAATTCGCCGAGTTGCCGACCGGCGAGATCGGTGATGCCGAGTCGCTCCATCCAGGTGTCGACCACCGACCGGTCGTGCGCGGTCAGGCGCCGCCACAGTCCGCGGTGCCCCCAGCGGCCCATCGACACGGTCTCGCGAACGGTGAGCGGGAACGTGTCGGCGATAGCGCTGCGCTGCACGACAAAGGCCGGCCTGGCGTTGGTTCGGTGGACGACCTGACCGGCTGTGGTCATCAGAACGCCGGACAGTACGCCGAGCAGCGTCGACTTCCCGGATCCATTGGCCCCGACGACGGCCGTGGTGGCGAACGCGGGGATCTGCGCCGTGAAGCCGGACAGGACCGGCCGGCCCGGGTACCCGGCCGCCACGGCGGTGAGCTCGACCTGAGAGGCTGCCATGAGACTCCTTTTGAATTGATAATCATTTTCATTATAGGGTCTCGGTCATGGAGTGGTTGACGGCACCCTTCGAGGTGTCCTTCGTGCAGCGGGCCTTGTGGGGCGGCATTCTGGTGTCGCTGATCTGTGCACTGGCCGGCACCTGGGTCGTGCTGCGGGGGATGGCATTCCTCGGCGACGCGATGGCCCACGGCATGCTGCCGGGTGTCGCGTTGGCCTCACTCCTGGGCGGAAACCTGCTGATCGGCGCTGCCCTCAGCGCGGCGGCGATGACGCTTGGTGTCACTGCAGCTGCCCGTACGGCGCGCTTGTCGCAGGACACTGGAATCGGTCTGTTGTTCGTCGGCATGCTCTCGCTGGGCGTGATCATCGTCTCGAGATCGCAGTCGTTTGCTGTCGATCTGACCGGCTTCCTGTTCGGCGACGTGCTCGCCGTACGGAACTCGCACTTGACCCAGCTCGCCGTCGCGCTGGCCCTGGCTCTCGTTGTGTCGGTGGTCGGGCATCGGGCCTTTGTCGCGCTCGCGTTCGACGAGCGCAAGGCGCAGACTCTCGGCCTGCATCCGCGGCTCGCGCAGATCGCCTTGCTGGGACTGCTCACGCTCGCGATCGTCGCGTCGTTCCATGTGGTCGGAACGTTGCTGGTGTTCGGGCTGCTGATCGCACCGCCGGCGGCTGCGCTGCCGTGGGCTAGGCGAATCCCTTTGATCATGGCCGGCGCAGCCTGCTTCGGCATCAGCGCAACATTCCTCGGTCTGCTGCTGTCGTGGCACCTGGCCACCGCGGCCGGCGCGACCATCGCCGCGGTCGCCGTCCTGCAGTTCCTGCTGTCGACCGTTGCCGCGGGCATCCGTCATCGATTCGAATTCGGGCACTCGTCATGAGACTCAGAACGATTTCCGTCGTACTCGCTGCGCTCCTGCTCGCCGTCGGGTGTGGCAAGGACGTCACGGCAGAAGCACCGCATGGGTACGTCGAGGGTGCCGAGGAAACTGCGGAACAGCAGTCGCGGCTGGTGCTCGCGGATACCGGCACTGGCGCCGTACAGATCCTGGACCTGATCACCGAGAAGGTGAGCCCAGCGGGGAAGGTCGGCAACGTACGGGAGCTGACCACCGACGGCCGATTCGCCTTCGTGGGAACGGATTCCGGCGCGCAGGTTGTCGACAGCGGTGCATGGATGGTGGACCACGGCGACCACGTGCATTACTACCGCGCGAAGATCCGCGCTGCCGGGGAGATTCACGGGAGGGCGCGGCATGTTCACAGCGATCCGGTGGTGACGGCCGTGAGCTTCCAGGACGGGAGCGTCCGCGTGTACGACCGGACCAAGTTGGAGGCGGGCGCGGTCGACGAGGGTCGTTCCTTTGTTAGCCGCGCGAAGCCTGTCCCGGTCATCCCTTATCAGGAGCATCTTTTGGTTCCGGGGGCGGGCGGCCGACGAGATGTGGTCGAGGTTCATGACCGCCAGGGCGCAGTGAAGGCGTCGCTCGAGCAGACCTGCCCGGACGTTCGTGGCGAGGCTGTCACCCGGCGGGGAGTGGTCTTCGGGTGCTCCGATGGCGCGCTGCTGGTGACCGCGAAGGACGGCCAGTTCACCGGCTTGAAGATTCCGTACGGCGTGCCTGTTGCCGGCCGCGATCGTCCGAGCGACTTTCGGCACCGGGTGGGCAGTACGACGCTGACGGCTGTGGCTGGCAATGACGCGGTCTGGGTTCTCGATGTCACCAAGCGGACTTGGAAGGTCGTTCGGACTGGGCCTGTCGTGGCCGCGAACACCCCGGGGGAGGGGGCGCCATTGCTCGCGCTGGCGGCGAACGGCGTACTGAAGGGGTTTGACGTGGTCACGGGGAAGCAGACGGCTGCCACCAAACTGCTGTCCCGGCCGGATCGGCGGTCTGTGATCGAGGTCGACACCAGCCGCGCGTATGTCAACGATCCGGTGGCGCGCAAGGTCTACGAGATCGACTACAACGACGATCTCCGGATTGCCCGGACCTTCCCACTCGACTTCACGCCGTCGCTGATGGCGGAGACGGGACGATGAGGCGTCGTGCGATCGCGGTCTTTGCCGCGCTGAGCTGTGTGCTGGTAGGTGTGACCGCGTGCGCGCCCGGTGGCTCCGGCCGGCCCAGCGTGGTTGTCACCACGAACATCCTGGGCGACATCACGCGAAATATCGTCGGCGATCAGGCCGAGGTCACCGTGCTGATGGAGGCCAACGCCGATCCGCATTCGTTCGGGATCTCCGCGCAGCAGGCTGCTCGGATCGAGCAGGCGGATCTCGTGGTGTACAACGGACTTGGGCTCGAGGAGAACGTCCTGCGGCACGTCGAGGCGGCGGGGGAGTCCGGTGTCCATACCTTCGCGGTCGGCGATGCCGTGGACCCGATCGCGTACACGTCGGGCGACACGGCCGGTCGGCCTGATCCGCATTTCTGGACCGATCCGGACCGGGTGATCAAGGCAGCGGGGTTGATCGCGGACCAGGTCGTTCAGTTCGTCGACGGCGTCGACTCGACCGCGATTCGGGCGAATGCCGATCGCTACCGGTCCGAGCTCCAGGAACTGACCAGCTGGATGTCGACGAGCTTCGCGCGGATCCCAGCCGATCAAAGGAATCTCGTGACCAATCACCACGTCTTCGAGTACCTGTCGCAGCGCTTCGGGTTCCGGGTGATCGGCGCGGTCATCCCCAGCGGTACGACGCTCGCTTCGCCCAGCGCGTCCGACCTCCGGTCGCTCGTGACGGCCATCGAACAGGCCGGTGTCCGCGCGATCTTCGTCGACTCGTCGCAGCCGGACCGGTTGGCCCAGGTCCTCAAACAGGAAAGCCGGCTCGCGGTGAAGGTCATCCCACTGTTCTCGGAATCTCTCACCGCTGCCGATCAAGGCGCACCCACCTATGTCCAGATGATGCGCGCCAACGCGAAGGCGATCTCCGACGGCCTCGCCCCCTGACCACCCTTTCGAACGACAAGGAAAGCCTGATGCAGAAGAACACACTGGCCGCCGTAATGACCGCGGCCCTCGCTCTTACCACCTGCGGTGCGGAGCCGAAATCAGCCGGTACGCCGAGCAATGCGGCGAACGCCGTGAAGGATCCGATCGTGACGACGTACGACGGTGGTCTGTATGTCCTGGACGGCGAGTCGCTGAAGGTCGCCAAGGACATCCCGCTCGACGGGTTCAACCGGATCAACCCTGCCGGCGACGACCGCCACCTGATGGTGTCTACCGGGACCGGCTTCCGGGTGCTGGACGCACTGAGCCCTGAGCTGACGTCGGTCGAGTTCAAGGGCTCGAAGCCGGGGCACGTCGTTCGCCATGCTGGGCGGACGGTGCTCTTCGCCGACGGGACCGGTGAGGTCACGATCCTCGACTCGAAGACGGTCGCCGATCCTAAGGCCGCCACCCGGACCTACAAGTCGGCTGCGCCGCACCATGGGGTCGCGATTGAGCTGGCAAACGGCGAGCTGGTCACGACGCTGGGTACCGAGGAGAAACGGGTCGGCATTCTCGTGCTCGACAAGGACCGCAAGGAGATCGCCCGCAACGAGAGCTGCCCTGGCGTCCACGGCGAGGCCACCGCGAAGGACGAGGTGGTGGTGATCGGCTGCCAGGACGGCGTACTGATCTACAAGGGTGGCGTGATCACGAAGGTGAAGAGCCCCACTGCCTATGGGCGGACCGGTAACCAGGCCGGCTCCGACACGTCGCGGATCGTGCTGGGCGACTACAAGCAGGACGCCGACGCGGAGCTCGAACGTCCTGAGCAGGTGTCGCTGATCAACACCGAGACCGGGAAGCTGCAGCTGGTCGGCCTCGGCACCAGCTACACCTTCCGCTCACTGGGCCGCGGTCCGCAGGGTGAGGCGCTGGTGTTGGGGACCGACGGCCAGATCCACGTGATCGACCCCGAGGCAGGCAAGGTCACCAAAACCATCCCGGTGATCAAGAAGTGGCAGGAGCCGCTGGAATGGCAGGAGGCCCGCCCGGCGCTCTTCGTCCGCGGTGGGACCGCCTACGTGTCCGACCCGTCGACGAAGAATCTGCACGCTGTCGACATCGCGTCCGGGAAGGTGCTGGTGACGACACCGTTGCCGAAGGCCCCCAACGAACTCAGCGGCATCCAGCACTGACTCAACGAGTACGTCGGCCTTGGCCTGGACCAGGGCGTTCGCCCAACGAGCCGCGTTCTCCTGGAACCACGATTCTTCGGATCCAGCGCCCGCGTAGATGACCGCCTCGGGCGCCTCGTCCGGAACGAACGCCGTGACCTGACGGCCGCCGTCGTACGGGAAGGTCTCCGTGATGGTTGGCGTCCCTGGACGTTAATCGATTGACGGGGTGCCGCGGTACTGGTCTGCTGGAGAGACGTGCGCCGGATCGACCGGTGTGAACCGGAAGGAGGAAGCCATGTCTGTTCTGTCCAGCAGCTTCGCTCTGAAAGGTTCTTCGGTTTGGTATTCGCACGTTCGTTCAACTGTGAGCACTGCGGCGTAGACGTCTCGCTCGACGCCCCCGGCACCACCCACCGCAATCACTGTCCGAGCTGCCTGTGGTCCCGGCACCTGGACCGCAACGTCCCCGGCGACCGCAAGGCCGACTGCTCCGCAGGCATGGAACCCATCGCCGTCACCGTCCGCGGCGAGGGTCGCTGGGTCCTCATCCACCGCTGCACCAACTGCGGCCGCCTACGCCTCAACAAGACCGCCGGCGACGACAACGTCCTCCTCCTGATGCGCCTGGCAGCCCTACCCCTCACCATGCCCTTCATCCCCTTCGCCCCCGACCCAGACCCACCCCGCAAACCCCGAACCCGCAAGACAAAGGTCTGACGGGCGCTTGGGTGGTGACCGCGACCTCGTCACCACCCAAGCTGTCAGAGCTGCCGCAGGTGATGAAGCCGCATCAGGGCTGACAACGTGTTGGCTGCCGGGATCGCGTGCTCATCGATGAGCTCGGGGACACGCTTCAGCGGCACCCACTCGCGTCGTTCCGACTCGAAGTCGTCAGCCGGTTCGCCCACGTGCTCAGCGCCTTCGGACCAGTAGATATGGTGCCGCGCATCGATTAGGCCGCTGGCAGGTTCCACGATCATCAAGGGTTGCAGCGGGCCGGCGCGCCAGCCGGTTTCCTCGAACATCTCCCGGGCTGCGGCTTCCGCTGGGGTCTCGCCATCGTCCACCACCCCGCCAGGTAGCTCCCAACCCCAGCTGTCAGTGATGAATCTGTGCCGCCACAGGAGCAGGACTTCGTCGTGCTCGTTGATCGCCGCAGTGAGTGCTACGTCCCGCAGGCGGATAGTGAAGTGGTCGAGGTGACGACCGTTGGGTAGTTCGACGTCGGCAAGGTTGACCTTGAACCAGGGGTTCTCGTAGACGGCCGTCTCGCCGAGGTTCTTCCATTCCATGCGGGGTCCTTCGAGGTGTCGTGGTTGTGAGCGGTGTGTAGCGCCTCAACGGATCGGCAGGATGCGGTGTTACGGACACGGGCCGGGGTGCCGAACGGGAGTACGACGGTCGGTACGCGCGGGGTGAGAATGCTGCATGGGCATCTTGGAGAAGTTTTCGTTGGTGGGGCGGACGGCGCTGGTGACGGGTGGGTATCGGGGGTTGGGGAAGGCGTTCGCGACTGGGTTGGCTGAGGCGGGGGCTGATGTGGTGATCGGGGCGCGGGATGAGGAGGCTTCGAAGGTGGCTGCTGCGGAGGTTGCGGCGGCTACTGGGCGGACGGTGGTGGGGGTTGGGCTTGAAGTGGATGATCGGGAGTCGGGGCGGGCGGCGATTGCGGCGGCGGTGGAGGCTACTGGGCGGTTCGACATTTTGGTGAACAACGCGGGGGCCTGTTTTCATCGGGCGGCGTTGGAGGTGCCGGATGCGGAGTGGGACGAGGTGTTCTCGACTAATGTGAGTGGGTTGTGGAAGCTGAGTCAGTCGGCGGCTGTGCATTTCTCGAAGGTGGGTGGCGGGACGATCGTGAATGTGGGGTCGATCTCGGCGCAGATTGTGAATCGGCCGCAGTGGCAGCCGGCGTACAACGCTTCCAAGGCGGCGGTGCATCAGTTGACGAAGTCGCTGGCGGCGGAGTGGGCGCCGTTGAACATCCGGGTGAACGCGGTGGCGCCGGGATACACCAAGACCGAGATGGCGCCGGTGGACGAGCCCCGGTTCAAGGCTCGGTGGATCGATGACGCGCCGATGCAGCGGTACGCCGTACCGGAGGAGATCGCGCCGACCGTGGTGTTCCTGGCTTCGGATGCGTCGAGCTTCATGACCGGGTCGGTCGTGGTCATCGATGGCGGGTACACCTTGCACTGACTGGGCGGTGTCAGCGCGGTGTCAGCGGCATCGGGAATCGTCCTCGACATGAACAACACACTCGTGAACGGACATGTTGAGGACGGCTGGGGCAAGGTTGCGGATGCGTTCCGCGCGAACTTCGACGGGAATCCCGGCGAGTCGGGCGCGTCGGTGGCCGTGTACGCCGGGGGTCGGCCGGTCGTGGATTTGTGGGGCGGACTGGCCGACACCGAGGCCGGGCGGCCGTGGAAGCAGGACACGATCGCGCAGGTCGCGTCGACGACCAAGGGTGCGACCGCGATCTGTGCGCACCTGCTCGCCCAGCGCGGGGACCTGGATCTGGATGCGCCGGTGGCGAAGTACTGGCCGGAGTTCGGTGCCGCGGGCAAGGACCAGATCCCGGTCCGCTGGCTGCTGTCGCACCAGGCCGGGCTGCCGCTGATCGACGGGCCGTTGTCGCTCGAGGACGCCTACGCCTGGGACCCGGTGATCCACGCGCTGGAGGCGCAGAAGCCGCTGTGGACTCCGGGCACGGAACACGTCTACCACGCGGTGACCTTCGGCTACCTGGTCGGTGAGGTGGTACGGCGGATCTCTGGCAAATCGCTCGGTACTTTCTTCGCCGACGAGGTCGCCGGCCCGCTCGGTCTGCACGCCTGGATCGGGTTGCCGGCGGAGCAGGAGGAGAACGTCGCAAAGATCGAGTATGCCGCGCCGTTCACGCTGGAGGAGATGACCGAAGGAATCCTCGAGACGACCGGGCTCGACGCCGACACGGTCAACGCCTGGATGACCTCGGTGTGGGGTGAGGGCTCGGTGCAGGCCAAGGCGGGCGTGCTCGGCGGTGCCTTCGACCCGACCTCGGACTACTTCACCAAGCGCGAGTGGCGGGCCGCCGAAGTACCGGCCGCGAACATGGTCGCCGACGCCCGCTCGATCGCCCGCATGTACGCCGCCACGGTCAGCGACGTCGACGGGATCCGGCTCCTCGACCCGGCCACCGTCGAGCGGATGATCGAGGTCCAGACCGACAAGACGCGGATGCACGGGCTCCCGCCGGGCCTGGACCTCCCGGCCGACCGCTCCTTCTACATGTCACTCGGCTTCTGGCGGTCCTGCCCGCCGCAGCCGATGCTCGGCCCGAAGTCGTTCGGTCACCCGGGCTCCGGCGGCTCGATCGGGTTCGCGGACCCGGACGCCGGCGTCGGCTTCGGCTACGCGATGAACCGCTGGTCGTTCCGCGTCGGCGAACCGCGCGCGTCGAGCCTGTCAGACGCAGTCAAGGCCTGCTTGTGACCGCCTGACGGACGGATTGTCACAGCTGCGCGCGGTTTGTGGTCTTACCTTCAGGAAGCTCACGGAGGAGACCGGGATGGGCAGCAGCGAGGCGGAGATGCGGGTGCGGGCGGCGGCATGGATCCTGGCCGCCGCCTGCCGGGACGAGGACCCGGAGCTCTTCTTCCCCATCGGGACGACAGGTCCGTCGCTGCTCCAGGTCGCTGCGGCAAAACAGGTCTGCGCCCGATGCCCGGTCCGACCCGACTGCCTGGAGTCAGCCCTCGAATCCGGCCAGGACGCCGGCATCTGGGGCGGCCTGACCGAACTCGAACGCCGAGAACTGAAACACAGCCCCGGCCGGATCGGGCGCAGAGGTTGATGAGCGTCAGCGCGGACCGCCAACACTCACCAAGTGCCCGAACAGCTGGTTTCTGAGGCGAGGTTGAGCGTGCAGCGGTGGCTGCTACAAAGGTTGGTGAGTGGGAGCGGTCCGGGTTGCGAAACTCCGGGGCGTTGGATGCCGTCCGCAACTAGCCTGGCGGGATGGAACTGCGTGATCATCTGCCGGGGTATCCAGGGGCTGAGCGGATTGCCATTGGTATGCAAGGCGCGGTCTTCCGGTTGGGCGCGGGGAAGATCGCGAAGGTCTGGTTCCATGCCGGTACGGCGGAACTGCGGCAGCTCGCGGATTTCTACGCCGCGGTGGACGCGCCGTCGATTCGCACGCCGGAGATCCTCGAGGTCCACGACCGGACGCCGTACCGGGTGACTGTCGAGGCCGAGTTGTCGGGAGTGCCGTTGTACACGGTCGCCCCTGAGTTCGGTACGCCGGAATGGGTGGTGGCGCGGGATTGTGTGCTCGACGTACTGGAGGAGTTGGCGGACGTCAGAACGACGCCCACGCTGGCGGTTCTCGATGAGGCGGAGCCGTTCCGGGCGGCGGGCCAGAGTTGGCCGGAGGCGTTGGCGGAGCTGACGGAGCGGCGGGTTGATCGGTTCGGCGAGAAGTTGCGGGCGGCGATTGACGACTTGGATGGGAAGGTCGAGCGGCTGCTTGAGCGAGTGCGTGAGTTGCCTGACAACGCGTCCGGGATGATCCACGGTGATGTGACTGCGGGAAACATTCTGGTCGACGCGGATTGCCGACCGACTGCGGTCATCGACTTCGGGTTGATGACTATGAGCGGGGATCCGGCATACGACGCGGCGAGTGCGGGGACCATGTATGAACTCTGGTCACCGCAGGTCCGCGAGATCGAGGCGGCGTTCGATCAAGCGGCGGTCAATCGGTTTGGGTACGACGCGGAGCACTTGCGCATCTACCGCGCCGTGCACCTGCTGCTGATCGCCAACGCCCACGACGCCGACCCGTACGAGCGGGACGACGCGGTGGGTTTGGCTGCTGCGTTGTTCAATCTCCCTGCGGCGGGCGAGGGCAGTCGCCCGAGGCAGGTTGTCAGGAGAGGGTGATGAGGCGGGAGCCGTGGGCGGGGACTGAGTTGGCGGTCCAGGACTTGTTGGACTTGCCGAGGTTTTGGTGGGCTACCAGGTCGCGGATGGTGCGGTTTCCGTGGAGGCCTAGTTGCTGCCAGGTGACGGGGATGTCGGCGGTGGTATCGCCTAGGTTGTAGACGGCTACTGCGAGTTTGCCGTTGGGGAGGCGCTTCTTCCAGATTTGCAGGGTGCCGTCGGTGACTCGGGTCGGGATGACGCCGGCTTGGTCGACGGCGATCACCTCGCGGTTGGTCAGGATCGCGATGGCGCGAGGGTCGATGTTCGCGAGATCGCCGCCGACGTACAGGGGTGAGGAGGCCATTGACCAGAACGTCATGACGGACTGGCGTTCGGTTTCGTTGATGCCGTCTTGGATGCCGACGCCGGAGTTGTTGTTGATCGGCATCGAGTCGAGGTCGGGCCAGTAGTTCGGGCGGACGACGTCGAGCCACTTGGGCAGGTCTTCCCAGCGGTTGTCGACCGAGCTGGTCCAGGTCGAGACGGTGTCGCAGTAGCACTCGACGTCGGTGTTGACGCGGACGCTGTTGGCCCACGGCTGCAGGCCTTCGCCGGCTTCGCGGGGGATCGGCCAGGCGCTGGCGGTGAGCCACATCTTGCGGCCGCTCTGGTCGATCGCCTTGGACCAGGCCTCGATGTCGGGGATGTTCTCCTTCAGGACGCCGTCGACCTTCAGGAAATCCACACCCCACGACGCGAACCGCTTGGCGATCGAGTTGAAGTACGCCTGGGCGCATGGCTTGGTGAAGTCGATCTTCCAGTCCCCGCCCCACATGTTCGTCTTCACTAGCGGGTAGACGGTGATGTCCTGGGTCGTGCAGTTCGTGCCGAGGATCGGCGCGTTCTTGTCGTAGATCGCGGTCTGCAGCCCGGCGCCGCCGTACAGGCCGATCTTGAGGCCCTTGCTGTGCACGTAGCGGGCGAGGCTGGCGATGCCGTTCGGGAAGCGCTCCGGGTCTGCCTCGGGGATGCCGTTGGCATCGGTGCGGAACTCCCAGTTCCAGTTGGCGTTCCAGCCGGCGTCCAGGTTGATGTTGGTGTAGCCGGATCCCCGGAGGTTCTTCGCCATCGAGTCGGCGGCGGACTTCACGTTCGCCTCGGTCAGCCACTTGGTGCCGTAGGCGGGGTTGTTCGACGACTGCACGCTCCAGCTGCTCCAGCCCATGAACGGCTTGACGCTGAAGTCGCTCTTCGCCTGCGCCGGCACGATCGCCGCGGCGATCAGGACCGGTACGGCGGTCGCCAGCGCGACTGTACGGCGGAGAAAACTGGACACGGCAAACGCCTTTCGTCGCAGGGACTCCCGGTACCGTACGAGCGTTACTTCACCACGTCAAGAATCTAGCCGGGCATGGATGACCGCCCGGTGGGCACCGGCGAGGCTTACCGACCCGCGAAGGAGCGAGTGATGAGCGTCGGAGACAAGATGAAGAACGCTGCCGAAGCTGCCAAGGGCAAGCTGAAGAAGGAGACCGGGGACGCGACCGACAACCGCGACCTGCAGGCCGAAGGCCAGGCGGAGAAGACGACGGCCGACCTCAAGCAGGCCGGCGAAAAGGCCAAGGACGCCTTCAAGGACTGAGGTCTGCGCAGCGCCGGTCCTCCCTTGGGGGTGAGGACCGGCGTGGTAAGCATGAGGCGTGGACGCGATCGTGGTGACTTCGGGCGGGCAGGTCAAAGGCCGGACGGATGGCGAGGTGACCGCGTTCCTCGGGATTCCGTACGCGGCCGCGCCGGTGGGGGAGAAGGCCTATCAGGCCCCCGAACCGGTCAGGTGGGACGGCGTGCGGGACGCGACCGCGCTGGGCGCGACGGCGCCGCAGCCCGGCTACGAGCCGCCGTACGACGGCCTGCTATCGAACCCGGTCATCCCCGGACCGGACGTCCTCAACGTGAACGTGTGGACCCCAGGCGGTAGCGGACTTCCGGTGCTCGTGTGGTTCCACGGTGGTGCGTTCCGCAACGGATCCAACGGAGTGCCTGAGTACGACGGTACGGCGTTCGCCCGCGACGGCGTGATCTTGGTCAGCGTCAATTACCGCCTGGGGATCCAGGGGTTCGGCGTGATCCCGGGATCGCCGAGCAACCGCGGACTGCTCGACCAGGTCGCGGCGCTGAAGTGGGTCCAGGAGAACATCGCCGCCTTCGGTGGTGACCCCGACCGGGTGACGATCGCCGGTGAATCGGCCGGCGGGATGAGCGTCGCCACGCTGATGTCGATCCCGGCCGCGAAGGGCCTCTTCCGCCGAGCCGTCGTACAGAGCGGATCGGCACGCGTGGCCGCGCTGGCCGAGGACGCCGGTTCGGTCTCCGCCGAGGTCGCCAAGCGGCTCGGCGTCGAGTGGTCGGCCGCGGGCCTCGCATCGGTCAGCCTCGACGACCTTGTGGCCGCGCAACGCATAGTCGCGATCGAGATGCGCACCAAGCCCGACCCAACCCGCTGGGGTGTGTCCACGATCGCCGTCGGCGGCGGGATCATGCCGGTCATGCCGGTGATCGACAACGAGCTGATCTTCGACGTACCGATCACCGCGATCGCGGCCGGCGCCGCCGAAGGCATCGACCTCCTGGCCGGCTACACGAGTGACGAGTTCAGCTTCTTCACCGTGCCGTCCGGCCTCGCCGCCGCGGTGACCGCCGAGGCTCTGCCCCATGCGCTCGCCGGGATGGGCATTCCGCCGCAGATCACCGCCGCGTACGTCGCCAATCGCCCCGAGCAGTCACCGGGCGAGGTGCTCTCCAGCGTCGCCACCGACTCCGTCTTCACGATTCCCACGATCCAGCTGGCGACTGCGCAGCGGCCGCACGGGACGCCGTACCTGTATGAGTTCGCCTGGAAGTCGCCGCTCGACGGGCTCGGCGCCTGCCACTCGCTGGAGCTGGCGTTCATGTTCGACACCCTCGGTACCGCGACCTCCCCGCTGTACGGCGGCGTTGCGCCTCAGCAGCTCGCCGACGAGATGCACGCCGTCTGGGTCACGTTCGCCACCACCGGCGACCCCGGCTGGCCGTCGTACGACACCGCCACCCGCCCGGTCATGACGTTCGACCACCCCGCCTCAACCCTCATGGCAGCGCCCCGAGCCGCCGAGCTAGCGGTCTGGGGCGTCTGATGTCTCTGGAGACGGCCGACTGGCGACGGCACGTGTTCGCCCTCTACGAAGAGGTCCGCGCGCAAAGCGACCCGGCGCAGGCCCACAAGATCTGGCGCACCGGCCGCGACGAGCTCCTGAAGAAACATCCCGCATCGCCGCTCGAGGACCGATCGACGTACGAAGGTCCCGAGATCGGTGCCTACCGCGCCGACCTCCGCTTCGACGTCACCATCGACCAAGACGTGGAGCCGGTCCGCTGGGAGGTTCCCTCGGCAACCGACGGCGTGATCCCGTTCAGCCGCGTCGGCGTCGCGCACCTGCCGGGAGTCGGCGACCTCGACGTCTGGTGGCTCGAGTCGTACGGCGGTGGCCTGTTCGTCCCCGTCAAGGACGCTCTCGCCGGCAAACAAACGTATGGAGGCGGTCGCTACCTCATCGACACCGTGAAGGGCGCCGACCTCGGCGGTGACTTGACCGCCGGAACCCTCACCCTCGACCTCAACTTCACCTACAACCCATCCTGCGCCTACAGCCCCCGCTGGACCTGCCCGCTCGCCCCGAAGACCAACACCGTCCCGGTCGACCTCCCGGTCGGCGAGCTCACACCTCAGCCCTAGAGCGCGGTGCGCGCACCATGGTGAACTGCAGATTCCCCGCCGGCATCATCCACGTCATCACCGTGACCGCCAGCCGCCCAGCCAGTACGGCGGGATCGGCGGAGGCATGTGCGCGGGCCGTCTCCTGATCCACCGACCAGATCGAGAACCCGCGGAACTGCGGATCGTCCTGGTCGGTGAACGGCCCCCGCGCGAGGATGATCCCGCGATCCTGCAGCTCGGCGCCGTGCGCGAGATGCCGGTCCTGCAACTCACCGGCCTCGGCCTCACTCATCACCGGCGCGTCTGCCCTTAACCTCAGCATCGTCACCGTGTACTGGTCGAACTCCATGGCCCGACGCTACTGCTCGCCGGGTGCGAATAGGGAGTGGGTACTACGGTTGTAGGTATTGCGTGAGGAGATCTGATGAAGGTTGATTCGTGATCGGCCGGGTTGAGCGGGCGATGACTCGCCCTGTGGACGCCAGCGGCCCTTTTGTTTGTACGTGGTCCGCGGTCGGCGGGTGCGTGGTGGTGAAGGTCGCCGGAACGGTCGACGAGTCGACGGCGGTCGCCTTCGCCGATGAACTACGACGCGTGATCACGACCAAGGCCTCGACCGTTGTCATCGACGTACGGCGGGTGCGCGAACTCGATCCCGCTGGTGTCGACGTACTGGTCGCGGCCGAGGCGTTGGCATCCGAACACGACGGCTGGTTACGAGTCGCCGGTGGGCAGCCGTGGTTGCACGAGCTGCTCGAACCGCACCAGCTCAGGCTCTACCCCGAGCTGGTGCAAGCACTCCCGTCGTACCGGCCCGCTCCCTAGCTGAGCGCGTCGGTCAGCAGGGAGACGAGGGCTTCGAGCTGGACGTCGGCCGACGAGCCGACCTCTTCGTCGGAGCCGTCGAGAGCCTTCGCCGCGAGACCGGCCTTGGAGTCGATCAGGTCGGCAATGCGAGTGTCGATGGTCTGCGCGGCGATGATCCGCCACGCGGTCACCGGCATGTCCTGACCGATCCGGTGCACCCGGTCGATCGCCTGGGTCTGCTCGGCGTTCGTCCAGGAGAGCTCGGCCAGTACGACGTTCGACGCGACCTGCAGGTTGAGTCCGACACCGGCCGCCAGCAGTGAGCAGACCGCGACCGAAACCTCGGGGTCGTTGGTGAACGCGTCGATGTTCTTCTGCCGCTTGCTGGACGTCTGGTCGCCGCGGATCGAGGCGAACTTGATCCCGCGCTCGGCGAACAGTGCCTCGGCAGTGTCCATCGCCTCGATGTGGCGGGCGAAGAAGACAACCTTGCCGACGCTCTGGGCGAGCTGCGCGGCGTAGTCGGCCGCCAGCCCGGCCTTGGCCAGACCGATCCGGCGAACCAGGGAGAACACGTTCTCGCCGGTCTTCTTGTTGTCCATCTCCTGGCGTTCCCAGCCGGCGACGCGGCGGACCAGCTCATGGTCGATGCCTTCGACCGTGACACCGGACGTACGCGTTTCCAGCGCGGTGTTGTACCGCTGGACCAGGCGCTCGGCGAGCTCACGCTCGGCCTCGCGGATGGAACGGCCGACGGCACCGTCGAGCTCGACCGGGAGGTCGGCGATCCGGCGGGCCGGGATGTCGGCGGCCACGTCGACCTTGCGGCGGCGGACGATGCCCATGTTGATCACGGCCGACCGGGCGGCGGCGTAGAAGCCGGGGTCGGCGGGGACGAGCTCGGTGTCCTCCAGCGACTCCATCAGGTCCGCGCGCGGGCCCTTCTCGTCGATCCAGCCGAGGAACTGCCAGATCGCGGTGAAGTCCTCGATCGAGTTGATCAGCGGCGTACCGGTCAGGGCCATCAGCAGCGGCCGCGTGGTCCGGGTGCGGATCCGCTCGGACAGCTCCAGCACGTTCCGGGAGCGCTGGGACTTCTTGTTCTTGATGAAGTGCGCCTCGTCGACGACCATGCCGCGGAACCCGAGGTCGCCGAGCCAGCCGACGTGCCGGTCGAGCACCTCGTAGTTGACCACGACGATATCGGCGAAGCCGTCGATCGAGTCGCCGTCACCATGGATGACGGTCGCCTTCTTCTGCGGCGTCCAGATGTCGGCCTCGCGGGCCCAGTTGGTCTTGACGACGTTCGGTACGACGACGAGCAGCGGATACGCGTTGGCCGCCTTGGCCGCGAGCAAGGCCTGGGCGGTCTTGCCGAGACCGGGCTCGTCGGCCAGCAGGAAGCTGCGGTGACCGGCGGCCGCCGAGGCGATCAGGCGGGCCTGGTGCGGCATCAGCTCCTGACCGGCGGCGATCCGCAGATCGGCCGGCTCGGGCAACGGCATGCTCGCGGAAGCAGCGGCGTACTCGAAGGAGCGGAGCAGGGGAGTGATCAGCTCCCAGCCCGCGAGCCGCCGGGCGCGAACCGGCCGGGAGACCGGCGCCGCGCTGAAGTCAGGCGCAAGGAACGGGTTCGCGAGCTGCCGGGCGACAACAGTCTTCGGTACGACGCGGCGCGCGGCGGGCTCAGGCGCAGTCTCCGGCTCCGGGGCGGGCGGCTCCTCAGGAGTCTCCATCCCGGCCGCGGTCAGCATCTCGCGGCGCAGGGCCGCGGCGGACTCGGAGATCACGGTGTCCTCGGCCAGCAGCTGCAGCAGCGCGGGCTCGAGGGCAGCGGTCTTGGCCAGAATCGTGGCCACACCGTCGAGGCGGCGCAGCTGCTCGGCCCGGTGGGCGTCGGTGGCCGAGGCGTCGGCGTTCACCCGGGCGCGCTCCTCGCGGACGAGCAGCGCGACGACCTGGAATTTCGTCCGGGTCGACGGCTTGATCGCGGCCCGCTCGACGGCGCCCTCGACCTCCCGGACGGCCTTCGCCAGGACCGGGATCAGGCCCTCGGCGTCCTTGGCCGGGCGGCGCCTACGGTTGCCCGCCGCGCCACCGTTGGACCCGCCACTCGAGGCACGGCCGCCGCCGGAACTCTGCTTCCGGGCGTCACCGGACTGCCGGCGGGTATCGCCGGCGTCGCGCCGGGTGTCGCCGGATTGCCGGCGGCCGGAGCCGCTGGCGGCCCCGGACTGGCGCTGACCTCGTCGGGCCAAGGGTCCTCCTCTGTCGTGCCACGGACCACTGTCCAAGGCGAACGCGGCACCGCGCGTCACTACGCCGACGGCGACACGTCGCACAGCGGCCCGGTGCGGGCCACCCCCAGGAGCGCGGAACCGGCGCTCCGGCCAGCGATCGAGATCGTGGATTCCGGCGGAACTGACGGCGCTACGCCGATCGATGCGCAGCCGATCACCGTACGGTTCGGCCACAGTCCGGCCGGCGACGGAGACGATCGGCCCAGAAAGGCGATGCCGATGTTCGGTGTTGCCAGAATACTACGCTCGGTCCCCGGTCAGGTCACCCACCGGACCCCCAAGTCCGCCCGGCGATTTTCAGGCGGCCAGTGATTTGAGTGATCGGACCAGCCAGCCGGTCAGCCAGTCGAGCTCGTCCGGGGTGATCGTGAGCGGCGGCGAGAGCCGGATCGTCGACCCATGGGTATCGAGCAGTTTCACAACCGCACGACCGATCGCCGCGGCCAGCGGATTGCCGCCGAAGGGAGTGCCGTGGGTGCCCGGTGTGATGACATCCATCACTGCACGGTCAGTGACGACCGCCGACAACGGCATGATCCCGCCACGACGGAGCGGAAGCCGGCGGTGGAAGTTGCCGTCCGCAACGATGATGGTGGCCGGTCGCGGCGGCGATCAGCGCCGGGTGCCGGTGGCCGAAGTTGAGCCCAGCAGGCTGCGGTCGAGGGGTGCTGAGGAGTCGGCGCCGAAGTCGAGGCCTGACGGCTTGGCGCCGGAGCGCACGATCAGGTCGCCGACGGCTGCGATCATGGCGCCGTTGTCGGTACAGAGTCTGGGGGCAGGAACACGGAGCGTGATACCCGCCGCTCCGCAACGCGTCTCGGCGACCGCACGGAGCCGGGCGTTCGCGGCGACGCCACCGACGATCAGTAGGGTGTCGATGCCATGGTCGCGGCAGGCTGCGACCGCTTTGGTGACCAGAACGTCGACCACCGCCTCCTGGAACGACGCCGCCACGTCCTCCGCCCGCATCGGCGCTCCCGTGCGCCTGGCGAGCTGGACATGCCGGGCGACCGCGGACTTGAGGCCCGAGAAGGAGAACGCGTACCGATGGCGCTCGCTCACCTTTCCCAGCAACGGCCGCGGCAGGTCCACCGCGGTCGGGTCGCCGGTTTCTGCGGCCCGCTGGATCGACGGACCACCCGGATAGGGCAGCCCCAGCAACCTGGCGACCTTGTCGAAGGCCTCACCGGCCGCGTCGTCGAGGGTGTCGCCCAGGTGCACGATCGGGTCGGTCGCGAGATCTTTGAGCATCAGCAGCGAGGAGTGACCGCCGGACACGATCAGCGCGATCGAGCGCTCCGGCAGCGGGCCGTGTTCGAGCGCGTCGGCGGCAACGTGGCCGGCCACGTGATGGACGGCGTACAGGGGTTTGCCGAGGGCGAGCGCCCAGGCCTTGGCCGCGGACACGCCGACATGCAGCGAACTGGCCAGACCGGGACCGGACGTGACCGCGATCGCGTCGACCTGGTCGAGGCTGATATCCGCGTTGGTGAGGGCCTGGCGCAGGACGCTGTTGACCGACTCCAGGTGAGCTCGGGCAGCAACCTCGGGTACGACGCCGCCGTACCGGATGTGCTCGTCCATGCTCGACGCGAGGGCCTGGCCGAGGAGGACGCCGTCGGCGACGATTCCGACGCCGGTCTCGTCGCAGGACGTCTCGAGTCCGAGGGTGACGCTCATAGCTGGAGGATAGCTTCCATCTGCGATCCGGTCGCAGGTAAGGTCAACGCCGATGAGCGCTGAGCCGGCCCCGGAGCCCACCCCTGTCGCCAAGCGTCAACCGGCTTGGCTCGAGTCACGGCTGGCAGGGTTGGTGCGGATTGTGATTCAGCGTGGGGTGCTGAAGCCGTTGGTGCGGTATTTGGTCCGGGTAAAGGTCGTCGGTCGTCCTGCGGTGAGCGGGCCGATGGTCGTGGTGGCTAACCATTCGAGCCATCTGGATGCGCCGCTGATGGTGACGTTCCTCCCATTGGCGCTCACTCGGCGACTGGCGGTCGGCGCGGCTGCTGACTACTTCTTCGACAGCAAGAAGCGGGCGATTCTGACCGGGCTCGTGTTCAACGCGTTCCCGATCGACCGGGGCAAGAACAAGCCGATGCGCGGTACGTCGGGCCGGTTGCTGGACGACGGGTTCAGCCTGCTCGTGTTCCCGGAGGGAACGCGCTCTCGCGACGGTCTGATGGGGGATTTCCAGCTCGGAGCGGCCGCGCTGTGCGTGAGCAAAGGGGTGCCCTGTCTCCCGATCGGCATCACCGGCGCATACGATGCGATGCCGCGGGGCCGGAACTGGCCACGGCCGGGACGGCTGCCGGTCCGGTTCGCGATCGGCGCCCCGCTGACTCCCGGACCGGGGGAGTCCGTGCCCGCGTTCGCCGCCCGGATGCAGGCCGCAGTGACCGCTCTTCACGACCAAGGAGTTCGCGATGCCGGCTGACAAGCCGTTCCGTTTCACGGTGCAGTGTTCCTCGCCGAACGAGGTGACCGCGGCCTCCTGGTCCGCGCTGGCCCGCAAGGTCGAGGACCTCGGCTACTACAGCCTCACCGTGTCCGACCACCTGGACGAGCAGATCGCCCCGATCGCCGCCCTGATGGCCGCCGCGAACGCGACCAGCACGCTGCGGATCGGGTCGATGCTGTTCTGCAACGACTACCGGCACCCGGTCGTGCTCGCCAAGGAGGCCGCGACGCTGGACGCGCTCTCCGGTGGGCGCTTCGACCTCGGGCTCGGCGCGGGCTGGCTGCACACCGACTACGAGCGGGCCGGGATCCAGCTGGACCCGCCGGGTGTGCGGATCGACCGGCTCGAGGAGGCGCTCGCCGTACTCAAGGGCTTGTTCGCGGAGAAGCCGTGCCACTTCGAGGGCAAGCACTACCAGGTGCGCGGTCTCGAAGGGACGCCGAAGCCGGTGCAGCGGCCGTACCCGCCGATCGTGATCGGTGGCGGCGGTAAGCGCGTGCTGTCGCTGGCCGGGCGCGAGGCCGACGTGGTCGCGATCAACATGAACATGCAGAAGGGCCTGATCGACGCCTCGGTCGGCCCGAACGCGACCGTCGACGCCACCCACCAGAAGATCGCCTGGATCCGCGAGGCCGCGGGAGAGCGCTTCACCGACCTGATCCTGCAGTCCCGCATTCACCTCGCGCTGCCCGGGACCGACCGGACCGAGATGGCCAACAACCTGGCCGCCGGTTTCGGGCTGACTCCCGAGCAGGCGCTCGGTACGCCGCACGCCCTGTTCGGTTCGGTCGACGAGATCGTCGAGGACCTGCAGGTACGGCGGGAACTGTTCGGCATCTCGTCGATCGGTATCGCGGTCGACGCGCTGGACTCGATGGCCCCCGTCGTCGCCAAACTCGCCGGCTCCTGACTGTTCTGAGAGGACAAGACCATGACTGTGCAGCACATGAAGTGGTGGGGCTGGGGCGTCGACGGCGTCGCGTTCTCGCACGACGACAAGCCTTCGCTGGCGCCCTTCGTCCAGAAGGTCATCGACGTCGACCTGAACGCTCCGGCCGTGGCGCCGCTGGCGTTCGAGGAGCTCGACGTACCGAAGTCGCAGCTGTCGGAAGATCTTGAGAAAGCGCTCTCTGGCGTTCTCGGCGCCGAGTACGTCGTCAGCACCGACCTCGACCGCGTTGTGCATGCCTTCGGCAAGAGCCTGCGGGACCTGGTCCGGATCCGCGCGAGTGACCTGCGGCGGATCCCCGACGTGGTCGTGTACCCGGCCGACGAGGAGCAGATCGTCGCCGTGCTGGACGCGGTCGTGGCGGCGGACGCCGTACTGATTCCGTTCGGTGGCGGCAGCAACATCGCCGGCAGCCTGGAGGCGCCGGCCGACGAGACGCGCCAGGTGGTTTCCCTCGACCTGGGCCGGCTGAACAAGGTGCTGTCGATCGACGAGGAGTCCGGGCTGGCGCAGATCCAGGCCGGTGCCCTCGGCCCCGATCTCGAGAAGCAGCTCGGTGAACGCGGCTGGACACTCGGCCACTTCCCGGACAGCTTCACCCACAGCTCGCTCGGCGGCTGGATCGCGACGCGTTCGTCCGGCATGCAGTCCGACAAGTACGGCGACATCGCGGACATCACCAAGGCGTTGCGCGTCGTCCAGCCGGGGCGGACGCTTGCGACCCGCGCGGTGCCGGTCACCTCGACCGGTCCGAGTGTGCGGGAGATGATCCTGGGCAGCGAAGGGCGTCTCGGGGTCATCACTGAGGCCACCGTTCAGGTGCACCGGAAGCCGGCCAAGCGGGTTGTGCTCGGCTACTTCTTCCCGGACTGGAAGCGTGGCGTGGCGGCGATGCGGGCGATCGCCGCGAGTGACGCCGCGCCGTCGATCACCCGGATCTCGGATGCTCGCGAGACCTCGTTCTCGTTCGCGACTCGCAAGACCAGCAAGGGTTTCTCGAAGTTCATGAGCTCGGCGCTGGTCGCCGTACTCAAGAAGCGCGGCTGGGATCTCGAGCAGATGTGCCTGTCGTTCATCGGCTATGAAGGCAGCGAGGAGCACGTCGCGCGGCAGCGCAAGCTGGTCAAGAAGATCGTCTCGGATCACGGCGGTATCGGTGTCGGAGAGGGCCCGGGAGCGCTCTACGACCAGAAGAAGTTCGATACGCCGTACATCCGCGACTTCCTGCTCGACCGCGGCGCGCTGGCCGATGTGTCGGAGACGTCGGCTGCTTGGTCGAAGCTGATGCCGCTCTACGACACGACTGTTGAGCGGGCCAACAAGGCGTTCGCGCAGCTCGGCGTGAAGGGGTGGATCATGTGCCACCTCTCGCACTCGTACCACAGCGGCGCCTGCCTGTACTTCACGTTCGCGTTCAAGGCGGGCGAGGGCGACCCGATCGCGCAGTACGACGTGGTGAAGTCGGCCGTGCAGCAGGCGTTCATTGATTCGGCCGGCACGTTGTCGCACCACCATGCTGTTGGCACGGAACACTCGCGCTGGCTGGGCGACGACATCTCCGAGGCCGGCGTGCAGATGGTGAGCGGCATCTTCAGCGTCGTCGACCCGGGCCGCAACCTCAACCCGGGCAAGATCGTTCAGTAGCTATCGGGCCATGGCGGTGGCGAGCAGGAACCACGCGGTGTGCGGGATCCACTGCTCCGCCCACCGCCACTCGTCACCGTCCGGCGCATCGGGCGGGAGGAACGCGACGTCCTGCTCGTCGGTGAAGCCGGCGGTGATCCCGTTGACGATCCCGCCGGGGAAGTTCGGGAAGTCCGACGCGTAGTCAGGGTTGTTGCGCCCCCGCCCCTGCAACATGCACACGTCGAACGGATTCCGCCCGACGATCCACGCCAGCTGATCGTCGGCGAAGGTGACAAGCCGCTTGGCGTCGTGATTCAGGTGGCGGGCGCAGGCGGTGGCGGCTGCTGCGAGGGAGGCGATGGCGGCGTTCTCGCCTTGCCACCAGTAGCCGGTCTCGTTGGCGTGCGGGAAGAAGAAGGACTCGCGGGGTGACTCGTCGAGTGGTTGGACGAGCGTGCGCGGGTAGCCGAACGGGTTGGGGACCGAGTCGGTGCGCTGGACGATGTCGAGCATCGCCCGGAGAGCGGTCTCGCGTGCCGCATCCGCTTCGGGAGCATCCGGCAGTACGTCGGCGAACCGCAGCAGAGCGAGGATCGGCAGACCAGGCTCAGCCGCATGAAAGAACGGCCGCCCCGCCTCGTCCGCCCTGAACCAGCCTGGTCCCTGGGCAGGTTCGACGTACCGGGCGACGAGTGCTGCGGCCCTGCGTCGTGCTGCCTCAGCAGCCTCGGCTCCGGCGGCGACCAGTTCGGTGGCGGCGAGGAGGGCTGTGTAATCGTCCAGTACGGACTCGGTTCCGTCGAAGAGGTATTCCAGGTTGTGTTTCTCGAGGTGCGCGAACGCCTCCTGTGCGACCTTGAGGTATTCGGCTCGGGTGAACTCGCCGTCGTCGTCCACGGTCGACGCTCGGGCGAGGGCTGCGATTGCGAGTCCGCCGCCTTGGCGGTAGCCCGCCTGGTACCGGCTCGTGCGCACGCTGTTCTGCAGGGGAGCTGTGACGACCCGCTCCTCGAGGTCCTTCGTGAGGGCGTCGAAAATGCCCGTGTAGAAGTACCCTTCCGGCGACCGGAACCGCATCAGGAAGTCCGCGCCCCACAACGCCTCGTCGCGCAGCCGCGCGCTCAGCATCCGCTCCAATCGCGGGTGCAATGAGTCCCGCGCGGCCAGCATTGCCCATGCACACAAGGGGATCTGCTGCGGACTCATCGTCGACGTGTACGTGAGATGCGACAGGAACTTGCTCGTGTCCCCGCTGGCATCCAGCCACCCGCCGCGTGCATCGACCGTCGTACCGGAGTCGCCCCACAATCGAGCCGCCCGATCCTTGCGGTCGATCTCACCGCTCGACCGCATTGCCTTGAAGTACGCCAGCACGTCCGACATCGTCTGCCGCTGCAACCGCTCCGGTCCGACCGTGAACGGCGGCGAATCCGTCCGGCCGCCCTCGAACAGGACACTGACGACATACGTGCCCTCGGCAAGGTCATCCGGCAGCGGGATCCGCGCGTACGGGCCGCTGCTCCACCCCGGCACCTCCTCGATCGGCCCCGGCGTCAGCTCGACGGACACCCCCCGACCGGCGAGAGTCGCGCTCACAATCGGATGGAAGCTCACGACCACCACCGACTTGCTCGACCCGCTGCCGAAGCCCAGGTGCGGCACGAGCACCCTCGGTATGACGCCGTCCCACGCGATCACCCGCACACCACCCCTCGTCGTCGGACCTCCATCCAACAGGAACGTCCCGAGCCGCGGCGAGCCGGCTCGGGACGTCTCAGGGAATCAGAACGGGAAAATGAACCAGTAGAAGGTGGCTGAGGCCGAAGCTCCGGCGCTGTCGGTGACCTTGACGGTCGGTCGGTAGGTGACTGCTGTGGTGGGGGAGCCGCTGATGAGGCCCGTGGACGAGTTGATGCTCTGACCGGCCGGCAACCCGGTGGCCGAGAACGTGTAGCTCCCCGATCCGCCGCCGGCCGCCATCTGCAGGCTGACCGCCTCACCCTTCTTCGAGGTCACGTGATTCGGGTTGACGAGCGTGAGAGTGCCGGTACTGCCACCAGTGACGGTCAGCTTGTACGTCGCCTGCTGGCTGGCCGTGCCCTTCGTGCCGGTCACCGTCACGGTGTAGTCGCCGGCCGGGGTGGAGGCCGACGTACTGATGGTGAGCTGCGACGAACCGCCGACGTTCACCTTGGCCGGGCTGAAGCTCGCTGTAGCGCCGCTGGGCAGTCCGCTCGCCGAGAAGTTGATGTCACCGGTCGGCTCGGGGCCTGTCTGACCCAACTGCTCGAGCAGTTCGGTCTTGTACGTCGACACCCGGGAATAGACCGAGTACCAGTTGCAGGCGTTGTCCATCCAGGAGAAGACTCCGACGATCGTGGTGCCGACCAGGAACGGTCCGCCCGAGTCGCCGGGGCAGGTCCCCATGCGGCCGTCGGAGAAGCCGGTGCAGAGCATCAGGGCCGGCTTGTACGTACCGGTGTACCGCTCGTTGCAGCCGCTGTCGGGCGCGACCGGGATGGTTGCCTTGCGCAACACCTCGCTGTAGGTGTTCTGGGCGGTCTTGCCCCAGCCGAGCACCAGGCCGTTCGTGCCGACCGACTCCTTGCTCGTGTCGGTGGCGATGGTCGGATACGTCATCCCGGCCGGTACCGGGACGTCGCGATCGAGCTGGACGACGGCGACGTCGTACCCGCCCTGGTAGCTGACGTGCTTGGGGTGCACCCAGGACGACTTGATCTCGGCGACGAAACCGGAGTCGTTCAGGTTGGTAGCGCCGTACACGAACCACTTGCGCCCTGGCTTCTCCACCAGGCAGTGCGCGGCGAGCAGTACCGTGTGCGGTCCCATCAACGAGGCGCTGCAGGACTGCTGCCCCGGGAACGACGAGCCCTCGCGCCGCATCGAGATCATGAACGGGTACTCGGCGACAGTGGTCGGCCGGCCGCCGACGACCGCGGGACCGGCGCCCCCACCGGTGCGCCCTCCGGTGACCGGTTCCGCGGCCGTCCTCGCGGCGGTCTTGATGGTGGCCGAGACCGACTTGCCGGCCTGAACCGAACCGGACGCCGGATCGGCCGTCACGGTGAAGTCACCCGTGGGTGGGGTCGTCGGACCGTTCGGGATGTACAGCAGCCTGTTCGGGGTGCCGGAGCGGATGTTGGTCATCTTGCCGGTGGTCGCGTTGTCGAGCACCCAGGACTTGAGCTGGGCCGGGGTCGCGCTCGGCTGCTCGGCCAGTCGCAGGGCCAGGGCTCCTGCGACGTGCGGCGCGGCCATCGACGTACCGGACAGGTTCCCGTACGACGAGTTGGACGAGTTGACGGACGAGTTGATGTTCGAACCAGGCGCGAACAGATCGGTGCACGGCCCGTCGTTCGAATCACCCGCCCGCGAGTCCGAACTGGTGGCGTTGGCGGTGCGGACACCGGTGTCGACGCGGCCACCAGGACCGTAGTCGCACGCGTTGCCGCCGTTGTTGCCGGTGATGAGCGCCCACTGCACGCCGGAGGTGGCAATCGCGCTCTTGATCGCGTCGACGCCGATCGCCGGGTTGTCGGCGTACACGCTGAGGTTGACGACGGCCGGCTTCTTCGCGTTGTTCGCGATCCACTCGGCCGCCGCGACGATGTCGGTGTCCTGGCCGCTGGACTGGCAGTTGAGGATGCGGACCGCCCACAGCGTGGCCTTCTTCGCCACCCCGCGGGTCTTGCCGGCGGCGATCCCGGACACGTGCGTGCCATGGCTCTTCGCGGTGTCGCAGTCCTCACCGTTGGTCGGCGGTTCGACGAAGTCGGCGCCGAACTTGGCCCGGCCCTCGAACTCCTGGTGGGCGTAGCGGATGCCGGTGTCGACGATGTAGATGTTCACCCCGGCCCCGTCCTTGGGGTAGGTGTACTTCTTGTCCAGCGGGAGGTCCCGCTGATCGATGCGGTCCAGGCCCCAGTTCGGCGGGTTGTCCTGGGTGTCCGCGGCGTGGGCAGTGCCGGACTGGATGACGGAGGCGACGGTGGGGTCGGCGGCCAGTCGCCGGGCCTGCTGGTCGCTGAGGTTCTTCACGACGAAGCCCTGCATGACGGTGCTGAACACGTCGGTGACGTTGCCGCCGTACCGGTCGGCGAGCGTCGAGGCCGCGCTGCCGATCGTTGCCCGGTCCTGCTGCTCGAGCGACGCGTTCTTCAGCTTGACCAGGTAGAGACCGGCCACCGGCTGACGCGCTGACGTGTCGACGACACCTTCCGGTTCGGCCGCTGATGCGTGCGGCATCAGTAAGGCAGTGGCCACTGCGGCGGCCAACAGGGGTACCGCTCTACGCAGAGAGCGCATTGCTACCTCCTTGGGGCGGGAATTCCGTAGGAGGACGGTAGCGACGCTATTTGCGGTCGGTTGGAATGCTGTTCCGCACTTTTGAATTCGCTGCGTTCGTGCTGGTCAGAGCGCTGTTCTGTTCACAGTTTTACGCGCATTCACCAGGCCCAGCGGACGCCGACCGTGCCCGGACGGACCTCCGGTACGGCGAATGACGTCGTACCGGCCTCGCTCAGGTGGAGGTTCGCCGTGTGCGAGCGATCGGAGCGGCGCACCCAGGCGGGTTGCCGGCCGAGGAACCGCAGTTGCAGGGTGTAGAGGCCGCCCGGGCGGGTGAAGTGGCGATAGAAGTTGTCCATCGGCTGACTGACCGGGAGCTTGAGCTCGTACTCGATGATCGCGTGTTCGCCGGTCTCGAGCGGCCGGTCGAAGAGGAACTCGGCGACGAACTGGCGGTTCTCCAGATCGCACCGAACCCGGCCGCGGCGGCCGAACGTCACGCCGGCCAGCTCGGGAACGAGGTTCTGCGGGTCGTCCATCTCGTGGTAGACCATGCAGCGGTCGACCCGTTCGGCGCGGGCCTCGGCGACGAGCCGGACGCGCTGCCGGCGGATTCCGGCGTCCTCGTTGACGACGAGCAGGTCGCTGGTGTCGAGGAACGCGAGCTGGCCGTCGGGCGGGGCGTTGAGGGCCTTGAGAAGCGGCTCGGAGGACGGCCAGAGCTTCCAGCGATCCAGTGTTCCGGGCGGGTGATCGATCCAGCGGCCGCGCGGGCGGCGGGCACCGAGCAGCGCCCGCAGGGACGAGGCGGGCAGGTCCAGGATCTCCTCGATCCGGGTCACGGCCTCGAGCGACTCGCCTCGCTCGGGCCGGCTGCGGCCACGCCGCCAGTACGACAGCGTCGTACGGCTGACTGTGACGCCCTTGGCGTCCAGCCGTAGCCGCAGGTCTTCCAGTGACATGTTGGCGGCGGCGATGGCCGAGTCGAGCGCGGCCTCGAACGGGCCGGTGCGCAAGAGCCGGGTCAGCTCTCGGTTGGCTTGCCGCATCGCCGCCTCCTTACCGCCCTGGTCAGCTGATCGCGTCGGCCTTCTTGTTGCGGTCGACCGACGACCAGCCGTCGTCGTTGAACAGTTCGGCCGACTGCCGCGGGCCGAAGAAGACCCCCTTCGCCTGCTGATCGCCTGCCAGCCAGTAGCGGAACCAGGCCGTCTCGACCCCGATCAAACGCTTGCGGGTGTCACCGGGGAAGAAGTGGTCCGAGCCCTTCAGTTCGGCGAAGAACGCCGGGTAGGTCGTCGCCCACGCGTACCGGCCGCGGACGTACGGCGAGGGCACAATGTAGTCGAGCTGTCCGGCGATGAACAGGCTCGGTCCCTTCATCGCCGGGACCGATCCCTGCGGACCGGGCTGGATCGGCGAGCTGGCTTTGACCATCGCGTCGGAGGCGGCCGCGATGGTGCCACCGCCGCCCTGCGAGTGGCCGGCCGCGCCGATGTTCGCGGTGTCGATCCTGCCCTGGAAGATGCTGCCGGAGCGGCCGTTC
Source organism: Kribbella sp. NPDC056951 (assembly GCF_042674205.1). Classification (NCBI taxonomy): domain Bacteria; kingdom Bacillati; phylum Actinomycetota; class Actinomycetes; order Propionibacteriales; family Kribbellaceae; genus Kribbella; species Kribbella sp. NPDC056951. The sequence goes on along the minus strand of NZ_JBHUQZ010000002.1, from coordinate 469,606 downwards.
TCGGCGATCAGGAACGTGCCGCCGGCGAGCATCTCCTTGCCGGATCCGGATTGGCCGGTGTTCGCGGCGGCGACGACGAAGCCCCACGAAGCCCAGTGCTTCAGGGCCTCGTCGTACTGGCTGACCGTGGCGCCGGTGCCGTTGCCCCACAGGATGACGGGGTGCTTGGCGGTGTCCGAGGCGAGGTCGGACGGGTAGTAGAGCGTGTGGTCGGGGCCGCCGGTGACCTTGGTGACCTGGTGCGGGCCCGGCTGCTCGTAGTACCGGGTCGCGGTGACGGTGGGGGAGGACGTCGTGGCGGTCCAGGCAGGCTGGACGGCGACCAGGCCGACCACTGCGGCGGCGAGGACGGCTTTGACGACGAGGGATAATCTTCGCACTCGAAGACACCTTTCGGAATCGGGGCGGGGTCGATGATGATTCTTCCGGGTGATGTCGTTCGAGCGCTTTAGGTCCGGAGGTAAAGATTTCCGAGTGCTTTTGTGCTCGGTCACAAAAGGCCGGCTATTTGTTGCGGCGGCGCTTCGCCAGGCGGACGAATGTGCGGAGCGAACCGCCGCGAGCCGGGAGTCGGCCGGCGGTTGCGTCCGCGAGCAGGACGTCGACGGTCTCTTTGGCGCAGGTCCGGTTGGCGCCGATCCCACCGGACGGGCCGCGCTTGATCCAGCCGACCACATAGGTGCCGGGCCGGTCGGTGACGCGACCGGCCTCGTTCGGTACGACGGCGGTGTCCTCGTCGAACGGGAGGCCCGGGATCGCCGTACCGCGGTAGCCGACCGAGCGGATGAACAGTTCGGTGCCGAGCTCGACACCCTCGGTGGTGCGGACGGCGCGGACCCGGTCGTCCCCGATGAGCTCGGCCGCCGAGGCGTAGAACCGGAGCACGATGCGCCGACCCGGCTTGGGGGTGGATGCCCAGTCGATGGTCTCGAAGGCGGCGTCGCGCAGTGCGGCGGCCTTGGCGCCGGCTGGTTCGGTGATGGCGGCGCGGATGCGCGGGTCGTGGTCGTCGACGACCAGTTCGAACCCGGGGAGGTGCTTGAGCTCCAGGAGTTCAGGGATGCTGTACGACGCTTCGGCCGGGCCGCGGCGGGCGAGGATGACGATCTCGCGGTGGGTGTGTTCGGCGAGGGCAGAGAGCGCTCTCTGGGAGATCTCGGTGTTCTGGAGGGCCGCCGGATCTGACGCCAGGATGCGCGCGACGTCGAGAGCGACGTTCCCGGAGCCCGCGATCACGACGCGCCCGGCGGGGAGATCGAAGGTCGCTGACTCGGGGTGGCCGTTGTACCAGCGGACCAGTTCGCGGGCGGCGATGCTGCCGGGGAGGTCCTCGCCGGGGATGCCGAGGCGGCGGTCGTCGGCGCTGCCGACGGCGTAGATGACTGCGTTGTGATGAGCGAGCAGCTCGTCGTGGGTGATGGCACTGCCGACGTCGAGACCGAGCATCGTGCGGGTCCGCGGGTGGTCGTGGAACCGCGTGAAGCGGTCGGCGATTCGCCGGGTCGCCAGATGGTCGGGGGCGACGCCGTACCGGAGGAGGCCGCCGGCCTGGGGCAGACGGTCGATCAGAGTGACCTCGGCGTCGGTGTGCAGCAGGAGGTCCTCGGCCGCGTACATCCCGGCCGGGCCGGTGCCGACGATTGCCACCCGCAACGGGATACGGGCCGAAGGCAACGGTCGTTTCGGGGCGGGTGGTTCCCACGGGTGGAAGTTCGGGGACGGATCGGCGGGCGCGGGGATGTCGTCGAAGTACGCCGCGTTGATGGCGGCGTACTGCTGCAGGTGACCGGTGAGGGTCTCGATCGGGTGGATCGCGTCCGCGGGGCACGCATCGGCGCAGGCGCCGCAGGAGATGCAGGTGCCCGGGTCGACGTACAGCATGTCGGTGTTGCCGAACGCGCGCTCTTGCGGGGTCGGGTGGATGCAGTTGACCGGGCAGACCGATACACAGCTCGCGTCGCTGCAGCACGACTGGGTGATCGCGTAGGGCATCGGCGGGTCAGATCAGGTGCGCGCGGCGGTAGATGGCGACGGCCGGGAGAGTCAGCAGGCCGACCGAGGAGAGGAACTCCATCAGCCCGGCGCAGCTTGAGCGCAGCATCGACTTGTAGTGCTCGTTGGCCCGGGCTTCGCGCAGAGAGCGCTCTACGTCGAGGCCGGCGGCGGCGTACGCGTCGGCGTTCACCATGCTCGTGATGATGAAGTACGCCGCGGCCGCCACGATCACGCTGCTCTTCAACCGCCGGATCTTGCTGGAGCCCGCGAGCTGCTCACGTACTTCCTCGCGGGCGAACTTCATGTGCCGCGACTCTTCGACGACATGGATGTTGCTGATCGTCCGCACGAACGGAACGATGCGCTCATCGCGCATCCAGTCCCGTTGCATGACGTCGGTGACCTCCTCGGCGACCAGGATCGCGGCGTACGCGGTCTCGGCCGAGGCGAGCGTCTTGAAAGCGCGGCCGAGTTCGATCACGTGGCGGCGCGGCCGGTACGGCGGAGCTTCGAGCTTGGCGGCGCCGCGGGCGAACATGATCGAGTGCCGGCACTCGTCGGCGATCTCGGTCAGTGCCCACTGGAAGTCCGGATCGGTCGGGTCCTTGGCGTAGAAGTCGCGCAGCATCATCTGCTGCAGGATCATCTCGAACCAGATCCCGGTACTCGCGACCGACGCCACTTCCTGCCGAGTGAGCGCTCTCTGGCGATCTTCGCCCATCTCGTGCCAGTACGCCGTCCCGTACAGGGTGCTCCACTCGGGAGTGAGACCGTGCAGCCCGGTGTCGAGCGGGGTGTCCCAGTCGACCTCGACGAGTGGGTCGTACGACACCGCGTCCGCCGAGCGCAAGAGTTGTGCGGTGACGCGCTGGTCGGTGCCGGGGTCCGTCGCAGTCATGGTCATCTCCGTTCGCAGGGATATGCCATCTCCGATGTTACATCGCCAATGGCGGATGTCCAGCAGGGTGCGAAGATCGAGAACGGCTACCGTGGGTGAGTGGGCAAGCGTTGGTGGATCGTCGTCGCTGGTGTGCTCGTGGTCGGGGCCTGGAGTGCGCGCGACAACGACGAACCGCAGGCGGCGCCGGAGAAGGTCGTCTCGACGAAGCCCACGCCCAAGCCGACGAAATCCACTCAGCCACCAGCGGCTGAGCGATCGGCGGGGAACTGGTACGACAACTACGATCCGGCGCACTTCGCCGTACAGGTCCGGAAGTCGGCCAAGAAGGCCGGCGTGAACCCGCAGCTCCTGATGGCGATCCTCTACAACGAGGACTACAAGCCGCACACCCCGGAGCTCGAGCGATCCTGGCAGCGCATCAAGCCGGACGCCTCCTTCGGCATCGCGAACATGCACCGCGCCGCCTTCAACGAAACCAAACGCGGCCGCTTCGCCAAGCGCCAATGGGAAGAGCTCCCCGACGACCCGGACCTAGCCATCGAAGCAGCCGCCTGGCACCTCCACGACCTCGCGAACCGCCTCCCGGCCAAGCGCTCGTCCGACCTCACCAAGGACGAACTAGTTGCCCTCGGCTACAACGCCGGCGCCGGCAACATGCGAGCCTTCGCCCGTGGCGCGCGTCCCGGCGCGCAAGCCCAGTCATACCTCAACAACCTCCGCGAGAACTGGGAGGAGTCGGCAACAGCTCTCAAGTAGTCGGGAGGAGTTGGGTGGGGTCGCCGGGGCGGGTGAGGGTTAGGAGGGCTCGCTGGATTTCGGGGCGGGCGTTGAGGGCGTCTTCGATGGTGTTGAGGCGGGCGGCTACGTCGGATTCGGGGGCGTTGCCGGTGAGGTCGACGGCGGCGACGAGGAAGATTCGGTCGGCGCCTACCCATTCCATGTGCAGGAAGCTGACGGCTTCGATCTCGTCGTGTTCGAGGAGGGCGTGCAGGGCGCGGTCGTGGGCGGCGGGGCTGACGGTTTCGCCGGTGAGGAAGTCCATGTTGCGGCTGATCAGGAAGAGGGCGACGAAGCCGAGGAGGAGGCCGACGACGATCGAGCCGATCGCGTCCCAGGCGGCGTTGCCGGTGAGTTGGTGCAGGGCGATGCCGGCCGCGGCGACGACGATGCCGATCAGGGCGACGAGGTCTTCGACGAAGACTGCGCGCAGGATCGGGTTCGAGGTGGCCTTGACGTAGTGCAGGGGGCGGATGTGGCGCAGGGAGGCGGCTGACCGGGTCTGGCGGAGGGCCTGCAGGAACGAGATGCTTTCGAGGACGAACGAGATGCCTAGTACGGCGTACGCCCAGGTGTACGACGCTTCTTCGGGTTCGCCGCTGCGGAGTGCCTGGATGCCGTGCCAGACCGAGACCGCGGCGCCGACGGCGAACAGGCCGAAGGCGGCGAACATGGACCAGATGTAGCCGACGCGGCCGTAGCCGAGGGGGTGGCTGGCGTCGGCGGGTTTGGCGGCTCGGCGTTCGCCGATCAGCAGGAACACCTCGTTGCCGGCGTCGGCCCAGGAGTGCGCGGCTTCGGCGACCATCGACGCGGAGGCGGTGATGACGGCGACGACGCTCTTGGCCAGGGCGATCAGGATGTTCGCGGTCAGGGCGACGACGACGGTGAGAAGGCTCTCGCTGCCGTTCGCCTCGGGGCTGTCTGCCTGCGTGCTGCTCACGGGTCGACAGTAGACCGGACACGCCGCGCGACCCGGCCCGACTCGGCGGCAGTTCCTAGACTCGGGAGTGCCGTTGGAGTCCCGGGAGGCGCCGATGACCGCTGAACCACGTCTCTCGGACGATCGGTCCGAGGTGGCGCGCATCTTGTTCGAGCTCGCCGTACCGGGGTTGCTGCAGAACGCCGCGACCACGGTCGAGGAGCAACGGATCGAGTACCGCGAGGAAGCGGTTGCTCGCGTTCTCGGCGGTCAGCTGAGTGCGGCGCAACTTGAGTACGTGACCAAGGCGATGTCCCCGTGCCCGCCGTACCTGGTCACCTCGGCGGCGCAGCGGATCACCTGGCGCGACAGCCGCGGGATCGTGAATGTCGCCCACACCGGACCGCTCGGCGCGGTCGTCCCGGTCGTCGCGCGCGAGGCGACGCTCGAACTGTGGGCGCGGCTGGAGAACGACGCTGAGCTGGAGCGCCGTACGGCGGAACTCCCGGAGAGCGCGATCAAGTTGCTAGCGGCAACCACCACCGATCGGACTCCGACCGAGATCTTCAGGACCGGCGTGGACGCGGCCGCGCGGACGCTCGTCCAGCACGCGTTCCTGGTGGCACAGACGCCGTACGGCGATGCTGCGGAGCTGGCCCGTGGACTCGGAGAGAGCGGTATCTTCGACGCGGTCGCGACGACCTGGTACTGGGGATTGCAAGCGTCGACCTACCGCCGCGGGATGATCCCGGCCTCGCTGGTCACGTTCGCCGGCCGGGTGCGCTACTCCGTCGACACCGTGGTCGCACTCCGCGCGATGAAGGACGCGCAACTGGCGCACGCGCAGGATGACAGCCTCGAACCGCTCCCGAGCGGCGCGCAGTACAGCCAACTCGCCCCCGGACAGCGACCGCGCTGCCTCGCCCGCAACCCCCAGGTGTACGACGAGGGCCGGATGAGCGTGCTCGCGCTGGTTGCCGACACGTTCGTGGAGACGTTCGTGCGGCTGCTCGACCATATCGAGGTCGTCCCGGCCGTCGTCGACCATGCCAAGCCGGTGCCCGACACGGAAGCCGAAGTGTTCGAGGTGCCGGACATGACGTGCAGTCATTGCACGCGGACGATCACCAAGGTGCTCGGTGAACTCGGGGTCGCGCCGCCGGAGTTCGACCTGATCACGAAGAGGGTGGTCGCGGTGTTCCCGTCCGCCGAGATCCGCGAGCGCGGGTTCGATGCGATCCGCGCTCGGGGCTACACCGTCGTGCCGAGGCAGGATTAGACGCTATCCGAGCTCGGGCTGCACCGTCGTACCGGGGCAGGACTAAACGCTGCGCAGCACCGAGACGACGACGCCGAGGATGGCGGCGTTGTCGCCGTCGATGACCTCGAAGGCGGGGTTGCGCGGTTCGAGGAAGACGTGGCCGTTGCGGCGCTTGTAGACCTTCACGGTCGCCTCTTCGTCGATCATCGCCGCGACGATCTGGCCGGAGTGTGCCTCGTGCTGCTGACGGACCACGACGATATCGCCGTCACAGATCGCGGCATCGATCATCGACTCGCCGCGCACCCGCAGACCGAAGACATTGCCCCGACCGGTCAGCTCGCGGGGGAGCTGCATGACGTCGTCCACGTGCTCGATCGCGGAGATCGGCGTACCGGCGGCGATGTCACCGACGACCGGCACCGGCACGTTCGTACCGTTGTCTTCGCGGCTCACCGACTCGGGCAGGAACGTCCGGACGTCGATCGGCCGGGAGACCGAGGGGCTGCGGCGCAGGAAGCCCTTGTCCTCGAGGCTGGTCAGGTGCTTCGAGACCGAGGACGACGAGCGCAGGCCGACCGCGTCACCGATCTGCCGGCTGCTCGGCGAGTACCCGTGCCGCTGCACCCAGTCCCGGATCACCACCAGGATCCGTTGCTGACGCTCCGGCAGAGCGTTCGCGTCCAGGTCGCCGAACATATCCAGATCAGTCACCGCGAAATCCTAGGCCGGATCACGCGGTGCATCGGCCACCGACCCACCCCTTGACTTGACCCTCCCAGCCGGAACAATTCTTCATGACAAAAGATCAGTACGGCGAAATGTTTCCATCGAGAGGGCGCCCTCCATGAACGATGTGTCACGACGGACCTTCCTGCAGCGAGCTGCGGTCGGTACCCTGCTCGCCACCGGCGGCAGCACGCTGCTGAGCGCGTGCGCGTCCGGCAGCGACGACAGCCCGTCGGGTGGCGGCGGTGGCGCGGAGAAGACCGCGACCAACCCGTTCGGAGTGAAGGCTTCGGATCCGCTCGACGTCGTCATCTTCAAGGGCGGGTACGGCGACGACTACGCCAAGGCGCACGAGGAGTTGTACAAGAAGAAGTACGCCGGTGTCGCGATCAAGCACACCGGGATCACCGACATCACGCCGCAACTGCAACCGCGGTTCAACGGCGGCAACCCGCCGGACGTGATCGACAACTCCGGCGCCCAGTTGCTGCCGATGTCGACGCTCGCCACGACCGGCCAGCTCAGCGACCTGACCGAGCTGTTCGACGCGCCGTCGATCGACGACCCGAACAAGAAGGTGCGCGACACCCTCGAACCGATCGCGCTCGAGGCCGCGCAGCTCGACGGCAAGCCGCAGGTACTCGAATACGTGCTGACCGTCTACGCGCTCTGGTACGACAAGAAGCTGTTCACCGATCACGGGTGGGAGCCGGCCAAGACCTGGAGCGACTTCATCACGCTGTGCGGTGAGATCAAGAAGGCCGGGATCGCGCCGCTCACGCATCAGGGCAAGTTCGGCAACTACATCGGCGCGATCGTCCTCGACCTCGCGGTCAAACACGGCGGGCACGACGTGATCAAGGCGATCGACGAGCTCCAGCCGGACGCGTGGAAGCATCCTTCGATCAAGCTCGGCGCGGAGGCGTTGCTGGAGCTCAAGGGCAAGGGCTTCATCATGCCGGGCACCGAGGGCCTCGATCACATCCAGTCGCAGACCGCGTGGAACCAGCGCAAGGCGGCGTTCATCCCGTCCGGTTCGTGGCTGGAGAACGAGCAGAAGCTGGTCGCGCCGAAGGACTTCCAGACCACCGCGACCTTCACGCCGCTGCTCGACGGTGCCAAGCTGCCGGTCGACTGCACGCACATCGCAGCCGGCGAGAACTTCATCGTCCCCGCGAAGGCGAAGAACAAGGCCGGCGGTCTGGAGTACCTGCGCGTCATGCTGTCCAAGGAGGCGGCCGGCAAGTTCACCGGCCTGACCGGTTCGCCGACGGTGGTGAAGGGTTCGACCGAGGGGATCACGCTGACCCCGGGCGCCGCGTCGTCCGCCGCGCTGATCACCTCCGGTGGCGCGAACAACTGGACGACGTACTTCGCCAGCTGGTACTCGACCATGGATCAGCCGTCCCGCAGCATCTACGCCGAGCTCGCGGCCGCCCGCATCACCGCGGACGAGTTCTGCAACCGGATGCAGAAGCTCGCCGACGACACCGCCAAGGACCCCAAGACCAAGAAGCAAACCCGGAGTTAAGTGCCCGAAAGCTTCTTGCGGAGTAGTCCGCTCGGGCTGTCAGATGTAACGCATGACGGGATCGGGGGATCACCGGCTGGATCTGCACGTTCTGGGACCGGTGGGATTCAGGGTCGGGAACGAGTCGTTCGAGATCGCGCGGCGGATGGAGCGCACGCTCGCGGTGCGGCTCGCGCTGGCGCGCGGCCGGATCGTGCCCGATGAGGCGATCGCCCGCGACCTCTGGGGCGACGAGGAGCTCGAACCGGAGCGCGTCGCCGAGCGACTCCGCGTCCTGTCCCACCGGCTCCGTCGTGCGTTGGGTGCGCACAGTTCCGTCGTACGGCGGGAGTCGGGCGGCTACGCGCTGGATGCGGTGCTGGCGGACGTGGACGCCGTCGATGAGGCGGTACCGCGGGCGGCCGCATTCCGTCGTACCGGCGAAACGAAGCGCGCGCTCACTGTGGTCACGGAGGCGTTGGCCGCGTGGCGGGGACCGGCCTTCGCCGATCTGCGGGACCTGCCGTTCATCGCGGTCGAGGCGACCAAGCTCGATGACCTATACCGCGAACTGCTCGTGCAGCGGGTCGAACTCGAGCTGGATCTCGGCATCGACATCACCGCGGATGTGGAACGCCTGGTGATCGACCACCCGCTCGACGAACGCCTCACCGGCCTGGCCGTCATCGCGCTCTACCGCGCGGGCCGGCAGGCCGACGCGCTCGAACGCATCCAGCGCCTCCGCGCCCGCCTCGCCGACGAACTGGGCGTGGATCCCTCGGCGGCGACCACTGAACTGGAGCTGCAACTCCTTCGGCAAGATCCGTTGCTGCAGGCACCTGAAGCGCCTCGCCCGAGCCGCCTGCCCGACCTGATCTGGCTCACCCCACGCGATCACTTCGTCGGCCGCACCGACGACGTACACACCCTGCTCGACGAGCTCGATCGACCGGGCCTCGTCACCATCGTCGGCGGTCCGGGCGCCGGCAAGACCGTGCTCGCCCGCGAACTAGCCATCGCCGTACGGCGGGCCAACCGGCCGATCGCCTGGTGCGATCTGGCCGCGTTGAGCAGCGACTCCGCGGTTGTGCCTGCCCTCGCGGCGGCCATCGGTGTCGACCCTGGTGCAGGCGATCCGCTACCTGAATGCGCAGACCGTCTGGCCGGTGCGCTCCTCGTCCTGGACAACGCCGAGCATGTCGTCGACGGCGTTGCCGAGGTGGTCAGATCGCTGCAGTGGAAGGCGGAGCGGCTCTCGATCCTGGTCACCTCGCAACGGCCGCTGCGGCTCCGCGCCGAGCAGACCCACCAACTCGGGGCGCTCGATCCGGACGCGGCGGCCGAGCTGTTTCGCGTTCGCTGCCGAGCCGAGGAACTGCTGCCGGGCGACGAGCGAGTGACGGCGATCTGTGCGGCTGTCGACCATCTTCCGCTGGGCATCGAGCTGGCCGCCGGTCTGGTCCGGACCCTCACGATGGACCAGTTGGCCGCCCGAATCCACCAGCGGACCCGGCTCCTGGTGTCCGGCAATCGGGATTCTGGTGCTCGGCATTCGAGTCTGCGAGCTGCGATCGATTGGAGTCACGCGCTCCTCGATCCGCCGTCGCGGACGGTGCTCGACCGGCTCGCGGTCTTCGCCGGTGGCTGCACGCTGGAGGCGGCCGAACAGGTTGCCGGCGGCAACGGAATACCCGCGACCGAGATCCCGGTGATCCTGGCCGACCTGCACGAGCGCTCGCTGCTCACGGTCACGATCGGCGAGGGCGGTCGCCGGTACCGGTTGCTGGAATCCATCCGCGACTACGCCCTCGACCGCCTCGGCCGCGACGAGGACGCCGTACGGCGGGAGCACGCGCGCTGGTGCGCCGACCTCGCCGGACGGACCGAGCGGTACGGCGGTGCCGACCACGCCGATCTGGATCGCGAACTCCGGTTGGAGGAAGCGAATCTCCGGGCCGCGATCGAATTCGCGCTGGAGAACGATCCGCCGCTGGTGCTCGAGATCGTCACCCCGACCTGGTGGTACTGGTGGAGTCACGGCGCGATCGACACCGGCCGCGACTGGTTGCGGCGCGCCCTCGCGGCCGCCGATCCGGAGCCGACCGTCGAACGCGCCACCTCGATCCGCGTCTCGGCGTCGTTGACCCGCAACAGCGGCCAGTACGGCGAGGCGCGGGTGCTCGGGGAGCAGGCGCTGCAGATGTTCCGGGAGCTCGGTGATGAACGCGGGTACGGCGCATCTCTGATCGGACTCGGGATCACCAGTCTCGCCGGCCGCGACTACGAGCAGTGCCTGAAACAAGCGACCGAGGCGGTGGAGATCTTCGCGGCCCTGGCCAATGAACGGTTGCGGGCGGCCGCGCAGAATCTGGTCGGTACTGCGCTTCGTGGACTCGGCCGGACTGTTGAGGCCGAGGCGGTGTTCCTGGAGGTGTGTGCGGTCTGGCGGGCGCAGGAGGATCTGCGCGGGCTGGGAGCCTCGCTCTGCAACCTGGCGCTGGTTCGGCACCAGCTCGGTGACTATGCCGACGTACGCAGGCTTTCGTTGGAGGCGTTGCGGATCTATCGCGAGATCAACCTCACCGAAGGCGTGATCGATGCGGTCGACTTGATCGCCGGGGTCGAGTTGGCCGAAGGTCGTCCCGCCGACGCGCTGCGGCTGCTGACGATCGCCGGGGTGGAGCGGATCCGGATCGGTGCGCCGCAGATCATCCCCGATGAGCTGGATGCTCGCGAAGGCGCCGAAGCGGAAGCGCGCCGGCAGTTGGGGCTCGCGGCAACCGCAGTCGTTGCCGAAGCGCGCGCCGTACCGTTCGACGTGATTGCACGGGAGCTTGCCACTTAGTGCAGCGGCGGCGTGGCGGCTTTCGATCGCCGATAGCATCCGGGCATCGAGTCGAGTGCCGGATGCTCTTCGACACTGGCATGCCGTCGCAGCTTGACTTGGGGGATCTGTCGTCAGTGAGGAGCTGTTGTGAGGTTGTTCAGACCTGGGGTGGTCACGCTTGCCCTTGGATTGATTGCAGGAGTAGCGGCCGCCGGCCCAGCCGCCGCGGAGGAGACCCGCACCGTCTCGTACCGCGGCTATCAGGTGACCGTCCCGTCCGACTGGGCGGTGGTGGACCTGGCCGCTGACCCGACCGCGTGTGTCCGGTTCGACCGGCCGGCGGTGTATCTAGGCCGCAGTACGGCGCAGGCGAACTGCCCCGCGGATGCCGCGGGCCACAGTCACGGGCTGGTCCTCGAACCGCTCGTCACCGCGACGCCGTCCACGCCGGGCTTGCTGCGCCGCGTCGTCCAGGACGCCGGCGTACTGGCGACGGCGTACTACGAACCAGGTGCGGAGCGCGCCGCGGCCGACGTCCTCGGGACCGGGCGGGTCGTGTCGAAGTCGCGTGTCGCCCAGGTAGCCCAGCCGGCCGCCGTCGCGCCGTCGATTGTTGCCACCGGCACCCTGAAGGGCGAGGCGTTCGACGCCTGCGCTGCGCCGCCGCAGGCCACGATGGACGCCTGGAAGCCGGACTTCCAGGGCATCGGTATCTACATCAGCGGTGGCGTCCGGAAGTGTGATCAGCCGAACCTGACGCCGGACTGGGTGACCACGAACGCGGGCAAGGGCTGGCAGTTCCTGCTGATCGACGTCGGGCTGCAGGCGCCGTGCTCGACGTTCAGCGCCGAGAAGAGGATGTCTGCCGTCCCGGCGACAGCGCTCGGCCAGGGCAAGACCGCCGCGGCGAACGCAGTCGCGGCCGCGCAGGCGCTCGGATTCGCGCCGCGCAGTGCGATCTACAGCGACATCGAGCACTACACCTCGACGGCCGCCTGTAAGGCCGCCGTACTGTCGTATGCGAGCGGTTGGACGCAGGAGCTCCACGCTCGTGGCTACCAGGGCGGCGTCTACGGCTCGGCCAGCTCGGTCGGCGCCGACTTCGCGAGCGCCTTCACGAGTACGGCGTACACGCGGCCGGACAACCTGTGGTTCGCGCATTGGGGCTCGACGCCGGTGGGGACCAGCAGGTTCGTCCCAGCGACCACGTGGACCAACCACGAGCGCGTCCACCAGTACGCCGGTGACGTCACCGAGACGCATGGCGGCGTCTCGATGCAGATCGACCGGAACTACGCCGACCTGACCGCGCCGCCGCCTCCGGTGACGAACTTCTCGGTCACGGGTGGTTCGTCCGCCGCGACACTGCGCTGGACGAAGCCGGCCGGGACCACGCTCGGCCAGATCATGATCCGCACGGCCGTCGGCTCCACGCCGCCGCCGCTGGTCACTTCGGGTTCGTCGGTTTACAACGGGACCGCGAGTCTCTACACGATGACGCGCCTGGCGAACTCGGCCAGCTACGCGTTCCGCGCGTGGGTGAAGGACAGCACGGGCAAGGTCAGCCCGGGCGCCGACGTACTGCTGGTCGGGACGAAGGCCACCGCGACGGCGAGCGGGGCCTGGATCACGTACGGCGGTTCTGTCACCGTCTCGACAACTGTCACGCGGCTCGACGGCGGGCCGCTGAGTGGTGCTCCGATCGTGCTCTACGCGAAAGCGAAGAACGCGACGGCGTACACGGCGGTCGCCACGGTCACGTCGGATGCGAACGGTGTGGCGACTTCGGTGCAGAAGCCGGGGGTCTCCACGCATTACCAGTGGGGTTACAACGGGGCTGCGGGCCTGCTCGGGACGCGGAGCGCGGTTGCGCTGGTTGAGGTTCGGCCCGGCATCTCGTCGTACCTGAATCCGGCCGCGATCAAGCTGGGGGCGTCGAGCAACTTCTACGGCTACCTCACGCCGCCGCACCAGGGCACCAAGGCCTACCTGCAGCGCAAGTCCGGGACGAGCTGGGCGGCGGCCGGCACCGGTGTGCTGTCTGCCAACGGCAAGTACTCGTTCGTCATCAAGCCGACTGCGAAGGGGACCTACACCTATCGCGTTGTGTGGCTGGCGGATGCGGATCACCAGGGCACGCAGACGCCGTCGAAGGTGCTGACCGTTAGCTGATGGCCTATCGCGAGCAGCGATTGCTTCGATCGGAAACAATCGCTGTTCGCGATCCGGATTGCGGTCTAGCGTGGTTCGCATGACGACAGAGAAGCTGTTCCAGGTCAACGGTGTGGAGCTGTGCGCGGAGACGTTCGGCGATCCGGCGGATCCGGCGGTGCTGCTGATCCACGGTGGGACGGCCTCGATGCTGTGGTGGGATGCCGCGTTCTGCACGAGGCTCGCGGGCTTCGGCCGGTACGTGATCCGCTACGACCAGCGCGACACCGGCCGCTCGACCACCTATCCGGTCGGCGAGCCGCCGTACGCGATGAGTGACCTGGCCGCGGACGCGGTCGGTCTGCTGGATGCACTGGGTGTTGCGCGCGCACATGTGGTCGCGCAGTCGATGTCGGGTGGGATCGGGCTGATCCTCGGGGTTGACCACGCGCCCCGGGTCGCTTCGCTGACTTTCGTGTCGACGTCACCTGGTGACGACGACCTGCCGCCGCCCTCGGGCGAGCTGCCACAGATCAGTACGCCGGACTGGGGCGACCCTTTAGCCGTTGAGGAGTACGTCGTTCGGTCGATCGAGGCCGAGTCGGCGGGCGTGTTCGACGAGGTAGCGGCGCGGGCCTTGGTTCGGGCGGATATGGCGCGGGCGGGGAACTACGAGGCGGTGATGACGAACCACTACTCGATGAAGTTCGACGGGCCGCAGGGCGGTGGCTTCGGTGCGCTGACGATGCCGGTGCTGGTCGTGCACGGTGACTCCGACCCGTACTTCTCAGTCGCACATGGTGAGGCGATCCGGGACGCCGTACCGGACGGGAAGCTGGTCGTCATTGCCGGTGCGGGTCACGGCATCCCCGAACCTCTGTGGGATGAGTTCCTTGCGGCGCTCGCCAAGCACACGGAGCCGAGCTGATGCGCGCCGCGGTGTGGTTGCCGTTGTTCGACGAACTGGCGGACCCGTTGGTGGTTGCGCGGCTCGGGGCGCTGGCCGAGGAGGCTGGCTGGGACGGATTGTTCGTGTGGGACCAGCTGTGGTGGCGGGAACCGATCCAGGCGGTCGCCGACCCGTGGATCACGCTCGCGGCGGTGACGTGCGCGACCGAGCGCCTGCGGATCGGGCCGATGGTGACACCGGTCGCTAGGCGGCGTCCGGTGAAGCTGGTGAAGGAAACGGCGACGCTGGACGTGCTGAGTCGTGGCCGGTTGACCTTGGGCGTCGGGCTCGGGAGTGACCGCTTCGCGGGGGAGTACTCGCGGACTGGTGAGACCGTGGACGATCGGGTCCGCGCTGAGCAGCTGGACGAATCGTTGGCGATCCTTCAGGCCGGTTGGAGCGGGGAATCGGTGGTGCATCACGGGCAGCACTATCGGGTCGACGACGTACGGTTCCTGCCGCGGCCGGCGCAGGGACAGGTGCCGATCTGGGTGGCGGGCTTCCCCGGCAACCTCAAACCGATCAGGCGCGCGGCGCAGTACGACGGCTTCTTCCCCGTCAACCTGTCGTCGCCGGACGAGCTGGCTGCGGCGACCGGTAGGCTGCGGGAGATCTTCGGGCAAGATGCGTTGCCGGAGGGATTCGACGTGGTGGTGGCGCTCGAACCGGAGATGGATCCGCAGGCGTTCGAGGCCGCCGGCGCGACGTGGGGACTGACCGACCTCGATCCGACGACGATGCAGCTGGCCGATGTGCGGGCGATGATCGCGGCCGGACCTCAGTGGTAGCTGGCTCATCCGGTCAGCCGGTCGACCAACGCGGCGAGGTGGGCGTCGGTCTGTTGGGGCGGGGGACTGGTGGAGGCGAGCAGCTCGAGGGCATGGGTGTAGGACTCGACGTCATCGCGTTTGTCCAGATAGAGCGCGCTGGTCAGATGCTCCAGGTAGACGACGTCAGGCAGATCCCGTTGTGGGAACCGCAGCAGACTGAAGGCGCCGCCGGTCGCCGCGTGTCCGGGGCTGCCGATCGGGATGATCTGCAAGGTGACGTTGGGGCGGTGTACGGCGTCGCGCAGTGCGATCAGCTGATCGCGAAGGACCTCGGTGCCGCCGATCGGCCGACGTAGGACGGCCTCCTCGACCACGGCCCAGAGTTTGAGTGGTGGCTCGCGATCCAGAGCCCGCTGCCGCCGCGTCCGCAGGGCAACGACTCGCTCGATCTCGTCATCGCCGCGTGTAACCCCGGTCAGCCGAGCGACCGCCCGCGCATACTCCGCGGTTTGCAGCAGGCCGGGAACGAACTGGATCTCGTACGTCCGAATCAGCTCCGCGGCCGCCTCCAGCCCGAGGTAGGCGTCGAACCAGTCCGGCGTGACATCGCCGTACCGATGCCACCAGCCGCGACTGTTCGCCTCGCGGGCCAGCTCGAGGAGCCGATCACGCTCGCGGGCCTCAGTCACGCCGTACAGACTCAGGAGATCCTCGACGTCACGCTCCTTGAAGCCGACCCGGCCGAGCTCCAACCGGCTGATCTTCGACTCCGACGCCCGGATCGCCCAGCCGGCATCGGTCCTGCTCACTCCCGCCCGCTCACGCAGCCGCCGCAGATGACCACCAAGCATCATCCGCAAGGCCGTCGGCCCCACTACACCTTGCCCCGCCATGCGACCACTCTACAGTACTATCGAACATATGTTCTAGCGTGGAGTTCCTGAGATGAGCCTCCTGCCGTGATGTCGAACGGTCGCCCCGGCGTTCGTTGAAGAGGTAACGGCCGAACTGTTGAGGCCGATGCCCTACGAAAGGATCTGTCGTGGTGGATGACAAGGCGCCGCACGCTGTGCTGGTCGAACTGATCGAGCGCTTGAGCGGAAGATGGCGTGTCACTGGGCGGGGAATCGAGGGCGAGGCCGAGTACAAGTCGATGGACGCGGGTCGACTGCTGGTTGCGAGCGTCGACTTCGTCGTCAACGGCACCAGAATGAGGGTCATTCAGCACATCACCTACGACGAGGATGCCGCAGTGTTGCGGGCCGACTACATGGACACCATGGGAGGCAAGTCCATCTACACGTGGACGTTGGATGGCAAGATCCTCCGCGTCAGCTTGGGTGTCGGAGAGTCGGATACCTACTTCGAGGCCGCGTTCAAGGACGACGATTCCGAGTACGTCGGATCGTGGCACTACCCGGACAGTGCTGGCGATGCCGCGGCCGATGAGCGGATCGTGTACAAGCGAATCGAACACTGACGGAGGATTCCTGAAATGAAGCTTCTGCTCACCTCTGGTGGCGTGACCAACGACAGCATCCGCGAGGCGTTGGTCGAGCTGCTGGGCAAGCCGATCGCGGAGTGCCGGGCGCTCTGCATCCCGACGGCGCAGTGGGGGCATCCGATGTTGGGGCCTGCCTCGGTACGGCGCTTTGTTGCCGGTGAGGCTCCGTGGCACTCGATGACCAGCCTGGGGTGGGCGTCCTTGGGGGTCCTGGAGCTCACCGCGTTGCCCAGTATCGGCGAGGAACGGTGGGTGCCGTGGGTTCGCGAGGCTGACGTGCTGCTGGTGGATGGCGGCGACGCGACGTACCTGCATCACTGGATGCGGGAGTCCGGGTTCGCCGAGCTCATGCCGTCGCTATCGGAGACGGTGTGGGTCGGACTCAGTGCCGGCAGCATGGTGATGACACCGCGCATCGGCGCCGACTTCGTCAGCTGGCCTGCGGCGGTCGACGACCGCACGCTCGGGGTCGTCGACTTCTCGATCTACCCGCACCTGGACCACGAGCAGATGCCCGGGAACACCATGGCCGATGCGGAGAGGTGGGCCGCCGACATCGCAGGTCCGGCGTACGCGATCGACGACGAGACCGCCATCAAGGTGACCGACGGCGCCGTCGAGGTGATCTCCGAAGGACACTGGAAGGCGTTCCCCGGATAGCTCACTGGAACGGGCGGACCTCGAGCTTGCGATCGCAGACCTTCGAGGCCTCGGTGGCCAGCTTGAGAGCGGTGTCCAGGTCGGGGGCCTCCCACACCCAGACGCCGGCGAGGTACTCCTTCGATTCCACGAAAGGCCCGTCGCTGATCAGGGCCTGCTCGCCCCGGTTGTCGATGACTCTGGCCGTGTCGGCGAGCCCGCCGGCGAACACCCAGTAGCCGTCGGCGATCAGCCGGTTGTTGAACTCGCTGATGGCAGGCATCCGGTCCGTGCTGCCGGGATTGTCCTTGTCGTCAATGACGGAAACCAGAAACTTCATCTCGCCATCCTAGTTTCGGCCAGGGCTGTCCAGTGGTCGACATCGGCCGGGGTGAAATGGCGGATGGCCCAGTCGGTCATCCGCAGACTCATGTGCGCCCACAGCGGCCGGAGGATGTCCGGCGGAATCTCGTCGAGGGTCGCGTCGAGCCGCGCGACGACCGCGGGGTCCGGCTCGCCGCCGTGCAGGCCGAAGCGAAGGGTGACGAGGTCGAGTCGGTGATCGCCGCGGCCGGCACCGTCCCAGTCGATGATGCCGGTGAGCTTGCCGTCGACCGCGAGCAGATTGCCGGGATGGAAGTCGACGTGTACGGCGTCGTCACCGCGGAGCGGGCCAGGGTGGTCGGCGCCGACGGCGGTGATCCAGTCGTCGAGTCGCGCCGTACGGCGGTCGTGCGACCTCAAGGGGCCGTGCAGGCAGAAGCCGGGTCCGTCGAAGGTCAGGTAGAGGTTGAGACTCGGAACCGTCGAGTTGCCGGCGAGCAGGAGTCGCAGCTCTTCGTTGACCGCGAGAACCTGATCCAGCAGGCGCTCGTCCAGTACCGCGATAGGTGCTCCGGGCAACAATTCCTGCACGGTCGCGACAGCTGACTCGAGCTGCACCGCCAGCTCCGTCCGAGGCACCGGCAACCCGGCCAGCCGCGCTGCCTCGGACACCGCGATCGGACCCGCCTGAAAGTCCTCGAGCCGAGTGCCAGGCCGCCACTTCAAAACCGACCGGCGGCCGTCGTCCCAACGGACATACGCCGCGCCAACCTCGCCGCCCGAGCACAACCCTTCAACCTCAAGCTGTACGCCGCTCTGTTCCGCGACCTGCTCGACCACCGAACCCACATCAAGGCGGGCAACTCGGCTCCAGGTCATGCTCCGACGCTAACCGATCGCGGGCGCAGTCAGTCGCGGAGGAACTCTGCACGCCAACGAAGAGCTGTGGGCTCAGTCGGCTTAGGCGACTCGTCGAACGCGATCAGCCGGAGGTCAGGAGCCGATGCGAAGGACTCAACGGTCGCTCGGGTGAGCGGCCACGGCGGACCCTCAATCTCCTCATCAGGTTGACCTTCAGTCCGCGGCGTGGCGATCACCACGAGGGCGCCGCCGGGAGCGACGAGTTCGCCGACCTTCTGGATGGCGGTCGCCTGCAACCTGATGGGCAGAGCCTGGACGGTGTAGATCTCGACGACCAGGTCGAACGCGTGATGCCATTCCGCCGGTTGGTCGAGCAGATCGGCGACGACGTACTGCACCTTCGAGTCAGGGTGGTTGCGTTGCGCGGTCTCGACCGCGGTGGGGGAGATGTCGAACGCGGTGGTCTGGTACCCGCGGTCGGCGACCAGCTCGGCGTCCCAGCCGGTGCCGGCGCCGATGACCACCGCGGTCTTGCCCATGCCATTCGGCTCCGAGGCCTCGAACCATTCCGTCAGCAGCGGATTCGCGAAGCCGCGGTCCCACGGAATCACGGCCGAGCCGCCGGAGGCAGCGGAGTACAGGTTCTCGAACCAGCCGGTCGGGTCGTCGCGGTCCAGCGACTCGTGGGCAATCCGCCGAGTCTCCAGCTCCGGGTCCTCACTCATCAGACTCACCTTCCCCGTCGAAGCCCTCGTGGATCGCACGCACTGTTTGCACCGTATCGACCTGGTCGGGCGTCTTGTCCTCGCGGTAGCGCAACACGCGGGCGAACCTCAGCGCCATGCCGGCGGGATAGCGTGGCGAGGTCTGCACACCGTCGAACGCGATCTCGACCACGACCTCCGGCCGCACATAGACCGTGTACGAATCCTCGCGCTCGGCGAGCTCTTGGAACCGCTCGGTCTGCCAGCGCAGAAGCTCGTCGGTCAGGCCCTTGAACGTCTTGCCGAGCATGACGAACTCGCCGGTCGTCTCGTCCCGGGCGCCGAGGTGCAGGTTCGACAGCCAGCCGGTACGGCGGCCGTGGCCCCACTCGGCGGCCAGCACCAGGAGGTCGAGCGTGTGGGTCTGTTTGACCTTCACCCAACCCGAGCCGCGCCGACCCGCCTCGTAGGGGACGGTCAGCGACTTCACCATCACGCCCTCGTGCCCCCGCCGTACCGCGTCCTGGAAGAAGGCCTGGCCTTCCTCCGGGTCGTCGGTCACCAGCCGCGGGATCCGGCGCTCGGGCGGGATCAGTTTGCTCAGCCACTCGTGCCGCTCGGCGCTCTCGAGGCCGAGAAGGTCCTGCCCGTCCTGATGCAGGATGTCGAAGAAGTACGGCGTCAGTGGCACCGACTCGGGACCGGTGGCAGCCCGGGTCGCCGTCCGGGAACCGGTCACCTGGAAGGGCTCCGGCCGCCCATCGGGTCGGAGCGCGATCAGCTCGCCGTCGAGAACGACCTGCTGGGCCTCCAGCTCAAGCACGGCGGTCACCACCTCGGGCACCCGCGCGGTGATGTCGTCGAGCGTCCGCGTGTAGACGACGACCTCGTCACCGTTGCGGTGCACCTGGATCCGGATCCCGTCCAGCTTCCACTCGAGCGCCGCCGGCGTCCCGGTCTTGGCGAAGGCCTCCGCAACGCTGGTGGCTGACTGGGCAAGCATCGGCTGCACCCCGCGCCCGACCTGCAGACCGAACTGCGCAAGCCCTGCCTCGCCTTCGGTCAGTACGGCGACCGCGACCGGAGCCGCCGATCCGCGCAACATGGTCGCGGTGCGGATCTTCTCCAAGGGGATCCCGGTGGCTCTGGCCACCGCGTCAGCCATCACACCGTCCAGCGCACCCTGCCGCAGCTCGCCTCCCACGAGCAGTCGCAGGAAGGTCTGCTCGGCCTCGGTGGCCTGGCCGAACAACGCGTCGACCGCCTCACGACGCCGCGCCTGCGAGCCGGCACCGGACATCTCCGCCAACTCACCGAACGTCCGGTCAACCACCTCGACAGTGAGCGAGGGATCAGTGGCCGGGGCCGGTGCGTCCATCAACGTCCGCCAGCCGACACCCGTCCGGCGCTGGCGCAGCTCGCCGGACAGATACGTCACCACGATCTCGGTCTCGACCGGATCCGTCGCCTGCGCAAGCAGCGCGGCAATGAACTCCGCCTTCTTCAGCCGCGAGCGCGTCCCGCCCACCGCTGCCGACGTCTCCACCACCGCGCTCAGCAACATGCCCCCAGTCTCACCCACCCCACCGACACTTTCGCGCCCCCACCACCGGCCCCCCGACAACACGGACGGATATCCGTCCCTCTTGCCCCTTCGATGCGAGGGGAGTTGGCCGGAGGAGGTTGGACACAGGCGCAGGTCCGTTCCGGGGAGTCGGCGGGACACAACTCGGGGGTGCATACCGCGCGCGGGGCCCTTGAACAGGTCATGCCTTGTTCAAGGCCACCATGTCCTGTTCACACCCCCAGCAACTGCTCGGTGCGGCCACGCCGAGCCACCCACGGATCAGTCACAAGAGCCGGATATTCGGTCTTGTGAGTGGGGGTCAGGGGAGCGGGGGGAGGTCGTCGAGGAAGGCGGCGGAGGGGGTGAAGAAGAGGGTGCCGGTGACGGCGGTGGAGAAGTCGAGGATGCGGTCGTGGTTGCCTTCGGGCTCGCCGATGAACATTCGGCGCAGCATCAGTTCGGTGACCGACGGCGACTTGGCGTAGCCGATGAAGTACGTGCCGAACTCCGCCGTACCGATCTGCCCGAACGGCATGTTGTCCCGCAGGATCTGCAGTTCGTTGCCGTCGGCATCCTCGATCACGTTGAGCACGATGTGTGCGTTGCTCGGCTTGGCGTCCTCGTCGAGCTCGATGTCGTCGAGTTTGGTTCGGCCGATCGCGAGTTCCTGCTGTTCGGTGGTGAGCGCGTTCCAGGCCTTCAGGTCGTGCATGTACTTCTGCACGATCACATAACTGCCACCGGCAAACTCAGGATCCTCGGCACCGATCAGTACGGCGTCCTCTGCCTCGCGGCCGGCCGGATTCTCGGTACCGTCGACGAACCCGAGCAGGTCGCGCATCTCGAAGTACTTGAAGCCGTGCACCTCGTCGACGACGGTCGCGGAGTCGCCGAGCACGTTCATGATCTGGTGGGCGAGCTCGAAGCACTGGTCGAGGTGTGCCGCACGGATGTGGAACAGCAGATCGCCTGGTGTCGAGACCGCTCGGTGCGTCGCGCCTTGCAGCTCGACGAACGGGTGCAGTTCAGCGGGTCGCGGACCGGCGAAGAGTCGGTCCCATGCGTCCGAGCCGATGCTTGTCACGCAGGAGAGGGCTCCGGCCGGTACGCGGAAGCCGACGGATCGCGTCAGGCCGCTGACCCGCTCCAGCAGATCGCGTGCGGTCGCCTCGCCGCCGTTCTCGATCCGCACCACCAGGAAGATGGCCGAACCGGTCAGCGGGGTCAGCACCGACTGCGGCAGTGCGCGCGTCGTTGCCGCCGGTCCGGCAGTTGGATCAGTCACCACAGTGCTCTCCAGCCGTTCGCCCAGGTAGGTCGGGATCATCCTTACAGCCCGGATCCGGTCTACCTGTCTTGGGTCGATCTTCTAGAGTCCTTGCATGCACCCGCACTCAGGCGAGCCGCGCCCCGAGGATTCGCCCCAGGCTCCGCCGGGGCAGTACCCACCGCCCCCGGCCCAGCAGCCCTACCCGGGCTATCCGCCTCAGCAGCCGCCCCCGCCGTACCCGCTGCAGCCGAACCACCCGCCGGCGCAGGGCCACCCGCAACACCCGCAAAACTACCCGCAGCAGCAGGGCTACCCGCCCCCGCCGCAGAACTACCCGCCGGCACCGGGCTATCCGCCGCCGGGGTACCCAATGGGGCAGCAACAGCCCTGGCCGCAGCAGTACCCGAGGGTCAAGGAGCCGCGGGTCATCCCCGCCCCGGCCGGTACGCCGTTCCACCGCCTGGCGCGGACACCGAAGCACGCCGCGTGGCGTCCAGTGGTGGGCAGCCTGGCGCTCGGCGGCTGGGTGTTCGCCGCCTCGCTGGTCGTCTTCTTGGCGTGGCTGGTGATCCACCTGATCCTCGGTGGTGAGATGCCGTCGTTCGAGGGCACCGGTGCCGAGATCTTCGGCAACACCAACGAGGACCTGGCCCTGAACCTGGTGCTGCTGGGCGTGCTGACCCCGTTCGTGGCGCTCACCGCTTGGATGATTCAGCGCCGGCCGGCCTGGAGCGTCGCCTCGGTTCTGAACAAGATCCGCTGGGGTTGGCTCGCGTGGTGCTGCCTACCCGCGGTCGCGTACGTCGTCGCCGGTACCGGCTTCGGGCTCCTCGTCGACCAGATCGTGCCGCCGGACGAGGCAGTGGTGGACACGGGCGCATGGGTCGGCTTCGCGAAGTTCGTCGTACCGCTGATCCTCATCGTGCTCCTGGTGCCGTTCCAGGCGGCTGCTGAGGAGTTCATCTTCCGCGGCTGGTTGATCCAGGCCGTCGGCGCCTACGGGCCCGACAGCGTGGAAGGCCGGGCGCGTTGGGCGCGGGTGCTGTTCCGGACGCCCTGGCCGGGCATCGTCATCAGCGCGATCGCGTTCGCATCGGCGCACGGCTACACCGGTTGGGCGATGGCCGACATCCTGTTGTTCGCGGGTGTCGCCGGGTGGCTCACGGTGCGGACCGGAGGCATCGAAGCCGCGATCGCGCTGCACGTGCTGAACAACCTGTTCGCGTTCCTGCTGCCGGCTGCCACCGGCGGTCTCGACGACTGGTCCGAGCAGGGCGGCGCGCCGTGGACGATCCTGCTGGGCGATGTCCCGGCGCTCGCGATCGTGGTGTTCTCCGTGGTCTGGCTGGCGAAACGCAAACAGATTGCCCGGGTCAGCTAAAACGGGAAGCGAACTGTCGGTGGTGTCTGACAGGGTTGCCGGCGTGACGAAGACGGAAGCAGTTCTGTTCGACTGGGGTGGCACGCTGGCGACTTGGCACGAGGTCGACCTGCCCGCGTTGTGGCGGTCGGTGGCGGTGCTGATCGACGAGGAGCGCGCGGACGAGGTGACGAAGCGTCTACTGGACGCCGAGCACTCCATCTGGGCGCGCTCCCGCGACCACCACCTGAGCAGCACGCTGGAGGAGGTGTGTCTGCTCGCCGAGGTGGAGTGGAGCGAGGCCGCCAACAAGCAGTACGAGCTCGGCTGGGACCCGCACACGGTTCTGGAGCCGGACGCGCTGGAGACGATCCGCGGGCTGCGCGAGCGCGGTCTGAAGGTCGGCGTACTGTCCAACACGATCTGGTCGCGGCGCTGGCACGAGGAGATCTTCGCCCGCGACGGCGTCCTGGAGTTGCTGGACGGCGCGGTGTACACGAGCGAGATCCCGTACACCAAGCCGCACCCGGAGGCCTTCCGGGCCGCGATGAAGGCGGTCGGGGTCAGCGACCCTGCCACCTGCCTGTACGTCGGGGACCGGCTGTTCGACGACGTGTGGGGCGCGCAGAACGCCGGGATGCGGGCGGCGCACATCCCGCACAGCGCGATCCCGGCCCACCAGATCGGGCACACCGAGGGCACCCCGGATGCGACGATCCAGCGGCTGGGCGAGCTGCTGCCGCTGATCGACTCCTGGAACTGATCCCTGCAACTAGAAGGACCCCCGGGCCAGGAGGGTGGCTCGGGGGTCCTTCGGAGGGGTTTCGGGGTGTTGTTACGCGGCCAGTGTCGGGTCGGCCATCAGCCGCAGCCGGCCCAGCGCCTCGCGCTCGATCTGGCGGACGCGCTCGGCGGAGATGCCGTGCACGGCGCCGATGTCGGCGAGTTTGGCCTGCCGGCCGTCGTGCAGCCCGTATCGGCGCCGGATCACGTCGGCCGACCGCGGATCGAGCTGATCGACCAGGCTGAACAAGCCTGACCGGTCGGACGCGTCCGCGACCAGCTGGTCGGGGCCCGGCGCGGTCTCGGCCGCGATCAGGTCACCCAGTGAGGTCTCACCCTCGTCGTCGATCGGGTTGTCCAGGCTGATGTGGTCCCGGCCGATCCGGATGAGTTCACTCACCCGCTCCTCGTCCAGGTCCAGCTCCGCCGCGATCTCTTCGACCTCCGGCTCACGCCCGAGCTTGCGCTCCAGCGTCCGCCGGGCCGACCCGATCTGGTTCAGCTGCTCCACCACATGCACCGGCAGCCGGACCACTCGGGCCTGCTGCGCGATACCGCGGGTGATGGCCTGCCGCACCCACCAGGTCGCGTACGTCGAGAACTTGAATCCCTTGCGGTAGTCGAACTTCTCCACCGCGCGGATCAGCCCCGTGTTGCCTTCCTGGACCAGGTCCAGCAGCGGCATCTGGGACCGCCCGTAACGGCGCGCGATCGACACCACCAGGCGGAGGTTCGCGGTCACGAACCGCTGCTGGGCGCGCTGGCCTTCCTCCGCCAGCCACTCCAGTTCCTCCTCCGTGGCATATTTGGGCGCTCCGCCCTTCTTTCGTCCAACCCGCCCCTCGGCCAGCAGTTGCTCCGCCAGGAGTCCTGCTTCGACCGTCTCAGCGAGCTCGACCTCTTCTTCAGCCGTCAGCAGCGGAGTGCGGGCGATCTCCTCGAGATACAGCCCAACACTGTCCTTGCCGTCGATACCGTCGTCCGTGCTGCGGACACGAGTCGTGCGAGCCACCGAAACTCCCTTCGTCGTTACATGGAGAGCAACGCTCGAGTGAGGTTCAAGATTCCACGGCAGTGTGTAAACTCCCTGAACTTTCCCTGAGAGTTCCCAGCGCCGCTCACCCCGTAATCCGGTACCCACGGCCCGTCATCGCAGCACCTTCGGCAGGCACGCCGCCGAAAAGTCTGAGAATTCGTTCAGAAAACGCCTGATCCGGTGTGCTGAATGTGTTGCACAACACACCGGATCACGGAGATATTCCCGCCGAACGCCAGAAAATTAGGCCAGACCGAGGGTGTCCAGCTCCCAGGCGAGGGTGAAGGCGACCTCGCGCCAGGCGTCGTACCGGCCGCTGCGGCCGCCGTGCCCGGCTTCCATCTCGGTCTTCAGCAGTACGTCGACCTCTCCGGCGGCGGTGAACCGGAGTTTGGCCACCCATTTCGCCGGCTCGACGTAGAACACCCGGGTGTCGTTCAGGCTGGTGATCGCGAGGATACGCGGGTACTGCTGCGCGGTGACGTTCTCGTACGGCGAGTAGGACTTCATGTACGCGTAGACCTCGGGGTCCTCGAGCGGGTTACCCCATTCCTCCCACTCGATCACTGTCAGCGGCAAAGACGGATCGAGAATGGTCGTCAGCGCATCCACGAACGGCACCTCGGCCACGATGCCACCGAAGGCCTGCGGGGCCAGGTTCGCGACCGCACCCATCAGCAGACCGCCGGCGCTGCCGCCCTGAGCGACGACCCGCTCCGGACGCGTCCAGCCGGCCTTGACGAGGTGCTCGGCCGCAGCGATGAAGTCGGTGAAGGTGTTCCGCTTGGTCAGCGTCTTGCCGTTGTCGTACCAGTGCCGGCCGAGTTCGCCACCGCCGCGCACATGCGCGATCGCGAACACGACTCCGCGGTCGAGCAGCGACAGCCGCGGGATCGAGAACCACGGGTCCATCGAGCTCTCGTACGAGCCGTACCCGTAGAGCACGACCGGCGCGTTGCCGTCCTTGGCGACGTCCTTGCGCGCAACCAGCGAGACCGGCACCTTCGTGCCGTCGGGCGGTTCCGCCCACTCGCGGTACTGCGTGTAGGCGCTCAGATCGACACCACCGAGCACCGGCTGCTGCTTGAGCAGTCGCCGCTCACCCGTCGCGATGTCGACGTCGTACGTCGTACCGGGTGTCACGAGTGAGGTGTAGCCGAACCGGTACCGGGTGTCGTTCCACTCGTCGTTGCGGCCGGGGGAGACCGTGTAGATCGGCTCGTCGAACTCGAGCGTCTCGGGCGCACCGAAGCCGTCCTCGGTACGGCGCATGACGGCGAGCTCGGTGAGCGCGTCCCGGCGGCGATACAGGATGACGTGATCGGCGAACGCGTCGGCGCCGAGCAGCCGGCTGGTGTCGTCACCCTCGATGATGGTCGTCCACTCACCGGGTGCATCCAGCGAAGCCGTGGCCAGCGAGAAGTTCGCGGCATCGGCGTTGTGGGTGATCAGGAGCCGGTCGCCGGCGTGCTCGACGTCGTACTCGACGCCCTCGCGCCGCGGTGCGACGATCTTGAGCTCGCCGGTCGGGTCGTTCGCGTCGAGCAGGTAGACCTCGCTGGTCAGCTTGCTGCCGAGCGCGATCAGGATCGCCTGCTCGTTGCGGGTCAGGTCGACGCCGACCCAGAACCGCTCGTCCGGCTCCTCGAGCACCAGTACGTCGTCCGTCGTACCGAGCGTGTGTCGCCAGATCTGGTGCGGCCGCCACGCGTCGTCCACCTTCGTGTAGAAGATCGTCGAACCGTCCGCCGACCACGCCGAGCCGTAGTGGACCTCCGGCAGTTCGTCGGGCAGGAGTTCGCCAGTGCTCAGATCCTTGATCCGCAGCGTGAACCGCTCGTCACCCTTGAGGTCGACCGAGTACGCGAGCAGCTGCCCGTTGGGGGAGACGTCGACAGTGCCGAGCGAGAAGAACTCCGAGTCGCCCGCGACCAGGTTGCCGTCGAGCAGCACCTCTTCACCGGCGATCTCCGCATCCAGGGCCGGCGGCTCATCGCCGTTCACCTTGACCCGGCAGTGGATGCCGTACTGGCTGCCTTCGACCGTGCGGGCGTAGTACCAGTACTCGCCGCGCCGGGCCGGCACGCTCAGGTCGGTCTGCAGGGTGCGGTCCGAGATCTCCGTGAAGATTGCCTCGCGCAACGATTCGAGGTGGCCGGTGCGGGCCTCGGTGTACTCGTTCTCGGCCCGGAGGTACCCGAGCACCTCGTCGTTGGTCTTGTCCCGCAACCACTCGTAGTCGTCGACGAACACGTCGCCGTGATGGGTGCGCTCGATCGGCTTGCGAGCGGCGACAGGGGGCTGCGGTGCGGGGGAGTTCAACTCGGACATGCGGGCGAGACTACCCGCCCGCGCGTCGGCGCGCAGGCGGCTAAACGTCGTACGTGGCGACGACCGGGGCGTGGTCGCTCCAACGCTCGGCGTACGTCGGTGCGCGGTGGATCACGCAGCCGGTGGCGAGCTCGGCCAGGGCGGGGGAGGCGATCTGGTAGTCGATGCGCCAGCCGGCGTCGTTGTCGAAGGCCTTTCCGCGCCAGGACCACCAGGAATAGGGGCCGGGCCCGTCGCCACCGAAGCGGCGGCCGAGGTCGGACCAGCCGGCCTCGAACAAACGATCCATCCAGGCCCGCTCCTCGGGCAAGAAGCCGCTCTTCTTGCGGTTCGCCTTCCAGGCCTTGAGGTCTTCCTCGCGGTGGGCGATGTTCAGGTCGCCGCACATCAAGACGTGCCGCCCGTCACTGCGCAGCTCGGTGAGCCGGGCAGTGATCGCATCCAGGAAGGCGTACTTCTCCTCCTGCCGCGGCGGCGTCTCGAACTCGCCGGTGAACACATAAGTGCTCACCGCGGTCAGCGTCGAGCCATCGTCCAGTACGACGTCCGCTTCGACCCAGCGCCCGGTGTCGGCGAACCGCGCCGGGCCGATGTCGATCCGCTGGTCCTTGATCGGCCGCCGGCTCGCGACCGCCACTCCGGCGCGACCCTTGTGCCCGTCCAGAGCCGGCTCCGCGTGCGCGATGTTCCAGTCGCCGCCGAGGTGATCGCGCAGGACCTCGTCGGCCGCCCGAACTTCCTGCATCAGCAGCAGATCCGGATCGGTCTGCTCCAGCCAGGGCGCCATCCCGCGGCGGTAGGCGGCTCTGATCCCGTTCACATTCACCGTAGCGACCGTCAGCACCCGGAAACCCTAGCCCGAATGCGCCCAGGAGCCCGCTTCCGGCACGCTCAGCCGCTCCCGTGGGCCATCCCGGCCACAACTGGTGGCCGGAGACAGGAAGTGGTGGGTGTGAACAGGTCATAACTTGTCCTCACCCACCAGTTCTTGCTCACGCCCCCGGTGGGCGGCCGGGGTCGGGGTGCGTGGTGGAGAGGATGGCGTCGAGGGAGTGCTCGATCAGGTGTTCCAGGTCGGTGGTGGAGATAGTGGCGTCTTCGATCCAGAGGAGGAGGGTCTGTTCTACGTAGCCTTGCCAGCCCAGGCAGGCGAGCTCGACCACCGGCGTGACCTCGATGCCGGTCTCGCGGACGGCGCCGATCACCCAGGTGCTGAAGACGCCGCGGAGGTCCGAGTGCAGCTTGCGGACCTCGGGGTCACCGGCGGCGGACATCAGCAGGGTGGCGCGGTAGAGCTGCGGGGCCTCGAGGACTGCGCGGACGAATGCGCGGATCCCGGAGCGGAGCTGCTCGGCCGGCGGCAGCGACTGGTCAGGGGCGGTGCGGAGCAGGATCTCGGCCGCGGCTTCCTCGATGACGGCGTACTGGAACTTCTTCTTCGAGCCGAAGTAGTGGAAGAGCAGGGCAGGGGAGACCTTTGCCTCGGCGGCGACCAGCTCGACGGTGAGCTCGCGGTGCGGGTCGGCCAGCAGCACCCGGCGGGCGGCTTCGAGGATCTGGGCGCGCCGCTCGTCGGGGCGCAGCCGAGCGGACGAGGTCTGGGTCATACGGCCAGTCTATTGAGTCTTGGGTCAATAAGCACTTACTGTTGAGTATCCACTCAACAGCTCGAGCCGGAGGATTACAGATGCGACCGCTGCCCGGACAGGTTGTCCTCATCACCGGAGCGTCCCGCGGGATCGGCGCCGCAGTGGCCCGGAGCCTCGCGAAGGACGGCGCCAAGCTCGCGCTGATCGGTCTGGAGCCGGACGAGCTGAAGCAGGTCGCCGAGGACTGTGGCCCGGACGCGGGGTGGTGGGAGGCAGACGTCACCGACACCGAGTCGCTCCGTACGGCGATCGAATCCGTGCACGCGCGCTACGGCCGCATCGACGTGGTGATGGCGAACGCCGGTATCGCAGCGCCGGGCTTCACCCGCAGCATGGACCCCGCGGTCTGGGAGCGCGTGCTGGACGTCGACCTGTACGGCGTGTGGCGCACAGTGCACCTGACGCTGCCTTACCTGTTGGAGAGCAAGGGTTACCTGCTGCTCGTCTCGTCGCTGGCCGCTGTTGTGCACATCCCGGGCCTTGCGTCGTACAACGTGGCGAAGGCCGGTGTGGAGGCGATGGGCGACACACTGCGGCCCGAGCTGAAGCACCTGGGCGTGCGAGTCGGCGTTGCGCACATGACGTTCGTGGACACCGACATGGTGCGTGGAGTGGATGACCACCCGGTGTTCGGCAAGGTGCGGACCGGGATTCCGCTGGCTAGCAAGGTGTATCCGCTCGAGTTCGCCGTACAGAAGTTCACCGACGGCATCAAGCGCCGGAAGCGGACTGTGCACGTGCCCGAGTGGATCGGCGTACTGAAGGTGTTCCGCTGGCTGATCCCGCACGTGATCGAGATCGGGTCGCGCTTCAGCGTGCCGAAGGCAGACCGGGCGGCTCTGGCCGACATCCAGGCTCGTGGTGCGTCTGTGTCGACGCGCGCGTCGGGTGCCGGCGGCAAGGCGGACACCGCGAAGGCCAGCGGGCGATGAGCCGCCAGTACGACGTAGTCCTGCTCGGCGCGAGTGGCTTCACGGGAGCGCTCACTGCGGAGTATCTCGAGAAGAACGCGCCCGCGGAGCTCAAGTGGGCTGTGGCCGGGCGGAACCGGGCGAAGCTGGAGCCGTTCGGCAAGGACGTGCTGATCGCGGACGTGACTGACCCGGCGTCGCTCAAGACGCTTGCAGAGTCGACCCGGCTCGTGGTGACCACAGTCGGTCCCTACATCCAGTACGGCGAGCCGCTGGTGGCCGCGTGTGCGGAGGCGGGGACAGACTATCTGGATCTGACCGGTGAGCCGGAGTTCGTGGACCGGATGTACGTGAAGTACCACGAACGCGCTCTCCAGACCGGAGCACGGATCATCCACGCGTGTGGGTTCGACTCGATCCCATATGACCTGGGTGTGCAGTACACGGTCGAGCAGTTGCCGAAGCGCGTGCCGATCACGGTCGACGGTCTGTTGCGGGCCGGCGGGCGGCCGTCGGGTGGCACGTTCCACACCGCGATCACGGCGTTCTCGCGACCGAAGCAGAACCTGGACGCGCACAACGCGCGGAAGCGCGCCGAGGCACGGCCGGAGGGACGGCGTGCGCGGGCGGTCGGCGGCCGAATCCATCGGCAGCAAGGTTTCTGGGCGGTGCCGTTGCCGACCGTGGATCCGCAGATCGTCGCCTACTCGGGGCGCCTGCTGGACAGCTACGGACCCGACTTCCGCTATGCGCACTACGCGGCGGTCAAGCACTTGCCGATGGTTGCCGGAGGCATCGGTGGCATCGCGTTGCTGGCGACCGCCGCGCAGATCCCACCGGCCCGAAGGGCACTGCTCAATCGCTTGCAGCCCGGTGATGGACCGAGTCCCGAGGTGCGGGCGAAGTCGTGGTTCAAAGTGCGCTTCGTCGGCCGCGGTGGCGGCAAGCAGGTGATCACCGAGGTGGCCGGAGGTGACCCCGGGTACGACGAGACCGCCAAGATGCTCGGAGAAAGCGCTCTCTGCCTTTCTCTGGACGATCTCCCGGAAACGGCCGGCCAGACCACGACCGCCGCGGCGATGGGTCCGGCATTGCGCGAACGCCTGGTGAAAGCAGGGATGACCTTTGCCACCCTCAGCACAAGCGACTACTAGCCAGGACGGAACGCGGATCGCGTTCTACGACTACGGGCGGGATGCTGAGGCGCCGGTGCTCCTCTGCGTGCACGGCTATCCCGACAACGCCCGCCTGTGGGAGCCGGTCGCCACGGAGTTGGCGGCGGACTTCCGGGTGATCACGTACGACGTGCGCGGGGCGGGGGAGTCGGACCACCCGCGCGCGCGTTCGGCGTACCACCTGGATCGGCTCGAGGACGACTTCATCGCCGTCCTCGACGCGGTGTCGCCGGACCGCCCGGTCCATCTGCTCGCGCACGACTGGGGTTCCATCCAGTCGTGGCACTTCGTCACGAGTGAGCGGTTGCGCGGCCGGATCACGTCCTTCGTGTCGATCTCGGGACCGTCGCTGGACCACGCGGGCTTCTTCATGCGCCGGCACCGCCCGGTCCGCAACGTGATCCGGCAGCTGCTGCACTCCTGGTACATCTACTACTTCCACCTGCCTTGGTTGCCGGAGAACGGCTGGCGACGAGGCTGGGCGCATCGGGTCTTCGCTCGACTCGAACGGTCGGCTGACGGACTGCCGCCAGAAACCGGAGAGCGCTCTCTGGGCGATTACGTGAACGGTCTCAACCTGTACCGCGAGAACGTGATCCCGCGGATGCTCAGGCCGGCGGAACGGAGCACCGACGTACCGGTGCTGGCGGTGTCTCCCGAGGACGACGTGTTCGTGAGCACCCCGCTGCAGACCGATATCGCACGCTGGGCCCCGAACCTCACGGTCGAGGTGGTCAGGGGCGGCCACTGGATGCCCCGGAATGATCCCGGACTTGTCGCGCGGCTGGTGCGCGACCACACCCGGGAGCTGGCACGCTGAAGGTATGAGGACGCTTCTCAACCTGATCTGGCTGGTACTCGCCGGCTTCTGGCTGTCGGTCGGCTACGCGATCGCCGGCATCATCTGCTGCGTGCTGATCGTGACGATCCCGTTCGGCATCGCGTCGTTCCGGATCGCGGGCTACACGCTATGGCCGTTCGGCCGGACCATCGTCGACAAGCGCTCGGCCGGTGCGGGTGCACTCCTCGGCAACCTGATCTGGGTGATCGTCGCCGGCTGGTGGCTGGCCCTCGGCCACCTGGTCACGGGAATCGCTCTCTGCGTCTCGATCATCGGCATCCCGCTCGGTATCGCGAACTTCAAGCTGATCCCGATCTCCCTGCTGCCGCTAGGCAAGGACATCGTCCCGACCGACCAGCCGTTCGCCCGGTGAGGTCGCTGACCGTCCTCGGTTCGTGCGGCGCCTGGCCCGAGGCCGGCCGCGCCTGCGCCGGCTTCCTGGTCGAGTACGAGGGTTTCCGCGTCGTACTCGACCTTGGGTACGCCGCGCTGCCACAACTGCTGCAGCACCGTCCACACGCCGAGGTCGACGCAGTCGTCGTCACCCATCAACACCCGGACCACTGCGTCGACTTGAGCGCACTAGCGCGCGTCCGGTACTACGAAGCTCCCGACGCGCCGCCGATCCCGCTGGACTGCCCGCCCGGTGTAGTCGACGTACTCCGCGCGCTGGAGCCGAACCCAGACCCAGCAACAGTCTTCGACATCCACGACCTAGCAGCCACCACCCAACTAGGCCCGTTCACCGTCGAATCCATCCAGCTCCCGCACTACGTCCCGAACTTCGGTGTGCGGCTCACAGCACCAGGTGTCTCCCTCGCCTACACCGGCGACAGCGGACCGTCCGAAGAGCACACCAAGCTCGCGGAAGGCACCGACCTGTTCATAGCCGACGCGACCCTCCAAGGCCCGTCACCCCAAACAACCCCGCGCTACGTAATGACCGCAGCCGAGGCAGGTCGAGCGGCGAAGGGCGCGAGCCGATTGCTGCTCACGCATTTCTGGCCGGGCTCGGACCGCTCGGTGTCTGTGAGCGAGGCGCAGGCAGAGTTCGCCGGCGAGGTGATCGCCGCCACCGAGGGACTCACGCTGCCCTTGTAGGGCGCGGCTGGTCAGGCGAGAGGTGGTCCCGGGGCGCGGCGTGGTCAGGCGAGAGGTGGTCCCGGGGCGCGGCTCGGTCAGGTGAAATGCTGGGCGGGGCGCGGCTCGGTCAGGTGAAATGCGGTGCGGGGCGCGGCTCGGTCAGGTGAAATGCGGTGCGGGGCGCGGCGGTTCCCAGGGGAGTGCGTCCGCCGCGTGCGGAACGCGGAGAACGGTGACCGACTCGTCGTACCGGCGCCAGACGCCTTCGTCATCGGGTTCGGCGGCTATCAACAGCACCGAGGCGTTGTTGATGCGGAGGAGGGCCTCGGTGAAGATGGAGTCTCGCCGGAGCCAACCGCGTTGGGTGTTGTCGACGACGACTGCCACTGAGGTGATCCGGCCGGTCGGTAGGGGGAGTTGGGCGTGGGGGCGGGTGAAGCCCTCGTCCAGGTCGTTCAGGGCGATGGTGGCGTTGGCGTCGAACTCGAGGCCCCAGCCGGGGGCCGCTTGGCAGGTCGACAGGCCCATTGAGCCCTCGTCGAGTGCGAGGTGCATTTGCAGGAAGGGGACGCGTTCGCCGTACGGGCCGGCGAAGTGAGTGCCGGCTAGGTCGTCGGCCAGCACGATCGGCCACTCGATGCCGCTCCAGTTGGTGAGCGTCCGGCCGGCTAGGGCGAGGCCCCGCGCGATGTTGGACGGTACGGCGTCTGAGCCTCGGCGACTGAGGAATCGCGGCCGCAGGAGCCCGACCGTGGCCTCGAAGGCGAAGCGTGTGGCTGCCTCGGTGGGGATCGGTGCGGAGGCGCTGCTGGTGAGGAGCGGGAGCGGGCCGGTGTCGTCGAGGGTGATCGTCATGGTCGCGCTGGCTGGGCCGCGCAACACCCCGCCGGTCGCGTCGTCGACGGACGTCTGCCACTCCTGCCCGATGCTCATGGGCAGGAGTGTGCGTCACGGCGAGTGTCCTCCGGCCGCAACTGCCCGGAAGGTCAGCTGGAATGGGCCTTCTGGACGATCTTGCGGACGTTGGCGATGTCACCGCAGCCGGACTTGATCAGGCGGGCGCGCTCGTCGGCGAAGGTGGTGCCGAGGGTGTGCCGGGTCTCGTCGGAGACGTCGGTACGCGCTGGGTTGAGGACGTCACGCTCTTCCTCGTCGAGGTGGTGGGTGAGCGCTTCGGACAGCTCGTGCAGCTTCTTGCTGAAGTCGTCGCTCGCGGTGTCCTCGACCTCCATCAGCTCCAGGAGCGCCTCGTTGCCCTCGTCGTGCTCGTGCTCGGAGTGCTCGACCTCCTCGGCGTCGATGGCGTCCTTGCGGCGCAGCGCTGGATAGACCTTCGACTCCTCGGCCTCCGCATGGGCGATCAGCACGGTGGCCAGGTCAGCCAGCACGGCGGCCCGGTCGCTCTCCTCGGAGCGCAGCTCACGCAGGGCCTCTTCGAACCAGCGGTGGTCGGCGAGGATGATCTCAACGACGTCACCACCCGAAGCCGGCAGGATCTTCGGCATCAACTTCCTCCTTCTCGCGTTGGCCGCCCGGTACCCGGCTAATCTGCGCTCATGCCTACTGCGCTCGCCCGCCGCCCGAGTCCCCGCCTGGCCGAGGGGCTGATCACGCACATCGAACGCAAGCCGGTCGACCCGGAACTCGCCGTACGGCAGTGGCGGCAGTACGTCGACGTACTCGCGCAGCACGGTTGGACCCCAGTCGAGGTGCCACCAGTCGATGCCTGCCCCGATGGCGTGTTCGTCGAGGACACGATGGTCGTGTACGGCGACCTGGCGGTGATCGCTCGTGCGGGCGCCGAGTCGCGTCGCCCCGAAGCCGCAGCGGCCGAGGAGGCGGTGCGTGAGCAGGGCTACCGCATCACCCATGTCACCGACCCCGGCACGTTCGACGGCGGCGACATCCTCAAGGTCGGCAACATCGTGTATGTCGGCCTCGGCGGGCGCACGAACGCCGAAGGCATCCGGCAACTAGCAGCCGCGCTGACTCCACTGGGCGCCGAGGTCCGCGCGGTGCCGGTCCAGAAGGTGCTGCACCTCAAGTCGGCCGTGACCGCACTCCCGGATGGCACGGTGATCGGGTACGAGCCGCTCGTCGACGACCCGGCCGCGTTCGACGCCTTCCGCGCTGTCCCCGAGGAGGCGGGCGCGCACGTCGTACTGCTGGGGGAGAACCGGCTGCTGATGGCGGCGTCGGCGCCGAAGTCGGCGGCGTTGTTCGCGGAGCTCGGCTACACGCCGGTTGTCGTCGACATCAGTGAGTTCGAGAAGCTCGAAGGGTGTGTCACTTGTCTGTCGGTGCGCCTGCGTCCGGTGTCTCAGCGGCGGTGAGCAACCGCTGCGCAGCCTCGATCGCCGGCACATCGCGCTTCCGCTTGCGCGCTGCGCCCACATCGCAGGCCTCGCGCAGCCCAGCACGATAAACGGCCGTGTCCGGATGATCCGCTCCGAGCGCAGCCGTGGCATCGACCACCGACGCGCTCAAAGCCTCGATCGCCGGGGTGATCTCACCGCCCGCAAGCAGCGCACGCCCAAGTGCAGCGCGGTCGCGAATCAGCTGCGGGTCGTGCCTGGCCAGGCTGCTGGTGTCGACCGCGACGATGTCAGTGAGCAGACTCGCCTCTGAGCGCGGTCCGCCAACCATCAGCCGCGCACCGGTCACCCCTTCGTTCGCGGAGCGGGTCAGCTCGTGCTGCGCGCCGAACACCCGCGCCAGTTGCGGCGTCACCAACTCGAACCACGCGATCGACCGCCCGTAGTTCCCGGTCGCGAGCATGCCCTGCGCCACCCGCAGCCGCACGCGCAGCGTGGCCGGATCGTCGACCTCCAGCACGCTCTCCCGCAGCGCCAGCGCCGCTTGGTAGAACGGCAGCGCCTGACCCGGCTCCTTGGCCTCCCAGTACGACTCGGCCTGCCGGTACGACGGATCGCGCTCGAGCTCGGGATGAGCGTCGATCGCCGAGGCCGGTTCACCCGGTACGGCGACGATCGGGGTATCGATCACCTTTCGCGCGACGTACGTCCGCCCGCCGGTCGGGATGATCCGGAACCGCCCGGCCTTCGCGAACGGAATCCACAGGAACGTCGAGTAGAGCGTCCGCACCGAGGAACCGCAGTTCTCGCAGACGTCGGTGTGGCCGTAGAACCGGCGGCCGATCCCGGTCGCGCCCGCGGGATCGTTGACCCGCCACGCGACCGACGACGCCGTACAGCTGCCGCAGAACGGGTAGACCCCCCGCCGTTCCTCACTCATTCGGCCCATTGTGTCGAGTTTCGGCCTCCGCGTCTTCCTCCGCCACGGCGGTTGCCCGTTTTGTCAGCAGCGGATCGTCGACCGCGAAGGTCCGGACCGGACCGGGCGGGGTCTCCGCGGTCTCGAACCGGACGGTGACCCGGCCGCGGCCCGAGCCCCACACCCAGCCGAGGCCATGGTCGGGATGGTGGACGTCCTGGCCGGGGTGGTAGCCGGGCTGCTCGCGGGACCGGTCGGGCATCTCGATCACGTCGACCAGCTCGGCCTCCGCAGCCTCCGCCGCCTCGCTCTCAGTGAACAGGTCGTCCTGGATCCAGTCGGCTAGTGACGAGACACCGACTCCGAGCAGCCGGATGCCACCGGCCAAGTCGGTGTCGTCGAGCAACCGCCGGGTGACCCGGGCGATCACCCGCGGATCGTCGGTCGGACCGGCGAGCGTGGAGGAGCGGGTGTGCGTGGTGAAGTCGTGCATCCGCGACTTGAGCGTGACGGTCCGCCCGGAGAGCTGGGCCTTCTGCAGGCGCTCGGAGACGCGGTGCGCCATCCGATCGGCGATCGCGGTTAGCAGCGCGCGGTCGATGATGTCGATCTCGAAGGTGTCCTCGACGCTGACCGACTTCGTCTCGCGGTCGCTGACCACCGGCCGGTCGTCGGCCGCGACGGCCAGCCGGTGCAGGCTCGTGCCGTGCGCCGAACCGACTTGTCGGACGAGCTCGTCCTCGTCCAGCTGCTGCAGGTCGGCGACCGTCCGCACGCCGGCCATGCTGAGCCGTTGCGCGGTCGCCGGACCGACACCGGGAATCACGGTGACCTGCATCGGGGCGAGGAAGTCTGCCTCGGTTCCAGCTGGTACGACGACCACGCCGTCGGGTTTGTCGAGGTCGCTGGCGATCTTCGCGATCAACTTCGATGTCCCGGCGCCGACCGACGCCGTCAGCCCGCCACTCGCCTTCCGGATCGAGTCCTTGAGGTCCTCGGAGATCGCCCGTACGTCGTCGTCGGTGAGCCCGGTCAGCCCGGCCGCCGCCAGGTCGATGAATGCCTCGTCGAGTGACAGCGGTTCGACCAGCGGCGACAGCTCGCGCATTTCGGCCATCACCGCCTGGCTGGTCGCCCGGTACACCTCGAACCGCGGCCACAGGTACGCCGCGTGCGGGCACCGCGAACGCGCTTCCGCGGTGGACATCGCGGAGCGAACGCCGTACTTGCGGGCCTCGTACGACGCGGTGGAGACGACTCCGCGGAGTCCGATGCCACCGACGACGACCGGTTTGCCGCGCAACGAGGGTTTGTCGCGCTGCTCGACGGCCGCGAAGAACGCGTCGAGATCGACATGCAGCACCGACGGTTCCTTACGCACTCGCCTATCTTCCCCGCCGCCACCGACAATTCTTGGTATGGACCATGAGGTGCAGCGCTACGACGACCGCACGGTGATCATCCGCCAGGGCCTCCACACGAACTTCGAGGCCCCCTTCCTGTACCTACTGCTCGGCACCGAACGAGCCCTGTTGCTCGACACAGGCACCGGCCACGTCCCGCTCCGCCCGCTCATCGAGAGCCTGCTGGACGGTCAACAGTTGGTCGTCGCCCACACCCACGCCCACGGTGATCACATAGGAGGAGACGCCGAGTTCGCGGAGGAGGTCGGCCCCAGCCCCGCCGAGGTGGTCGGTGGCGCGCGCCCGGAGGTCGTTGGCTGGACGGCCCCAGAAGTGGCTGCCTTCTTCGGGTTGAGCGAGTGGCCGGAGGGTGTTGCTCAGTTCGATCTGGGGGATCGGGTGCTGGATATCATCCCGATTCCGGGGCATCACGCCTCTCACATCGCCGTGTACGACCGGGCGACTCGGCTGCTGTTCACGGGTGACACGGTGTATCCCGGCCGGCTCTACGTCGCCGACTGGGCGGCGTTTCGTGCGAGTGTGTCGCGGCTGGCGCGGTTTGTTGCCGCTGGCAATCCGGTGGAGTGGGTGCTGGGGGCGCATATCGAGCTGACGACGCGGCCGGGGGAGGACTACCCGATGGGCGCGACCGAGCACCCCGACGAGCACGAGCTGCGGCTGGCACCCGCCGTACTGGCTGAGCTCGACGCCGTGCTGGGCGCTGAACCGGAGCGAATCGTGCGCGATCACTTCATCGTTTACCCCGTCTGACGTCCACCACGCGAGTGAGAACCCCATGAACGGGCACCTTCAGGCACACTGAGGCGAGGAGCCAAGCCGGGGAGGCGCAATGGGTGAGGAAGTCGACCGGGTCGAGTTCACCCGGGCGGACCGGACCGCGTTCCGCGATCAGGTGCATCGCAACCTGGACGCGTTCGCACGGATGCTGCGCGAGGACCGGTTCGCCCCCGACCGGCCGATGACCGGGATCGAGATCGAGCTGAACCTGGTCGACGAGCGCTGCGATCCGGCGTTCAAGAACTCGGAAGTGCTGAGCGCGATCGAGGACGACGCGTTCCAGACCGAGCTCGGCCAGTTCAACATCGAGATCAACGTGCCGCCCGGGCAGATCGACGGGATCGGGCTGGACACGATGGAGTCCAATATCCGCGACAGCCTGAACGCGGCCGAGGAGAAGGCGTCCCGGACCGGGTCGTCGATGGTGGTGGTCGGCATCCTGCCGACGCTGCTGACCGAGCACATCCATCGCGAGGCGCTCAGCACGAACCCGCGGTACGCGTTGCTGAACGATCAGATCTTCGCCGCCCGCGGTGAGGACGTGCAGATCTCCATCGACGGTGTCGAGCGGTTGCAGGTGACCGCGGACAGCATTGTGCCGGAGGCCGCGTGTACGTCGACGCAGTTCCATCTGCAGGTGACGCCGGAGGCCTTCCCGCGCTACTGGAACGCCGCGCAGGCGATCTCCGGTGTGCAACTCGCGATCGGTGCCAACTCGCCGTTCCTGTTCGGCAAGGAGTTGTTGCGCGAGACCCGCATCGCGTTGTTCGAGCAGGCCGCTGACACGCGTACGCACGAGTTGAAGACCCAAGGTGTGCGACCGCGAGTGTGGTTCGGTGAACGATGGATCACCTCGATCTTCGACCTCTTCGAGGAGAACTCGCGCTACTACCCGGCGCTGCTCCCGGTGACGTCGGACGAGGATCCGATCGCCGTACTCGATCGTGGTGACACGCCGGCCCTTTCGGAACTTCGCCTGCACAACGGGACGATCTATCGCTGGAACCGTCCCGTGTACGACGTTGTGCGGGAGAAGCCGCACCTGCGCGTAGAGAATCGCGTGCTGCCGGCCGGCCCGACCGTGGTCGACACGATCGCGAACGGGGCCTTCTACTTCGGCCTGGTTCGCGCGCTCGCGGATGACGAACGGCCGATCTGGTCGCAGATGTCGTTCAGTGCCGCTGAGGAAAACTTTCACGAGGCAGCGAAGAGCGGCATCGACGCGGAGGTCTTCTGGCCAGGAGTCGGTACGGCGCGTGCCACCGAGCTGGTGTTGCGACGCTTGCTCCCACTCGCGTCCAAGGGACTC
Organism: Kribbella sp. NPDC056951; assembly: GCF_042674205.1. NCBI lineage: Bacteria > Bacillati > Actinomycetota > Actinomycetes > Propionibacteriales > Kribbellaceae > Kribbella > Kribbella sp. NPDC056951. The sequence goes on along the minus strand of NZ_JBHUQZ010000002.1, from coordinate 430,032 downwards.
GAGGCCTGGGGTGTCGACACCTCGGTCCGGGATCGCTTGCTGGGCATCATCGAGCAACGCTGCCTGACCAACCGGAACGGCGCGTCGTGGCAGGTCGACGAGTTTCATCGACTGTATACAAAGGGATCGCACGATCGGAAGGACGCTTTGCGCGGCATGCTGAGGCGCTATCGCGATCACATGCACGAGAACACGCCGGTTCACGAATGGCCCATTGACTGAACCGGATTAGCGAGCCAGACAACGGTGGACAACACGCTCGGGGGAGCGCGGAACCACGGTCAGCCGGGCGGAACCGGCGATCTTGCCCAGAGCAACTGGGTGGACGAGTTCGATAACGACCCGGCCTACAGGGGTGGCGTGTTGGGTGACAGCCCTGCAAAGGTGTGGCAACCGGAAGGTTAGAGCGTCCCGCCGCGGGTAGTACTCGGGCACCGGCGTAGCGGTCATCACGACGGCTGCAGCGGTGCGGGTGTACTACCCGCTCGACGATCGGCCGACCGTGACACACCAGCTGGCATCTGCGACACCAGGTGGTGTATAGGCAGCGGATGCCGACTCGGGCCGGGAGCAGTATCGTTCGGAACGGGTCGACCGTGACACTTAGGTGACACCCGGAGGTGAGGCAGGGCGATGACGACCATCGTCGTGGGATATGTGCCGAAGGCCGAGGGCCGAGCCGCCCTCAGGCGAGCGGCCGAAGAGGCGACGCTGCGCGACGCCAAGCTGGTGGTGGTGAACTCGCACCGTGGCGGTCGCAGCTTCGACAGCGACGAGGCCGCGGCGAGTGACGCCGCCTTGACGGAGGTTCGGGAGCAGCTCGACTCGACCGGTGTGCCGTACGAGGTACGGCAGCTGGTGCGTGGCCTCGACCCGGCGGAGGACCTGGTGGCCGTCGCCGAGCAGGTGCATGCGGAGTTCATCGTGATCGGCTTGAGGCGCCGTTCACCGGTCGGCAAGCTCATCCTCGGCAGCAACGCCCAGCGGGTGCTGCTCGAAGCTCCGTGCCCGGTGCTGGCAGTAAAGGCCGAGGAAGGGGAGGACTAGGGGTGACTTCGACACGCAGCAAGAAGCTGTGCCTCGCACAGCAGCCCGACGCCGACGAGATGCTGAGCAGGGATCCGTTCGCCTTGCTGGTGGGCATGCTGCTCGACCAGCAGATCCCGATGGAGCGCGCGTTCGCGGGGCCGGTCGCGATCGCCAAGCGGATGGCCGGCCCGTTCGACCCGACCACGGTCGCGCACTACGATCCCGACGCGTTCGTCGAGATCGTCGCCGGTCCGCCGGCGGTGCACCGGTTCCCGACCGCGATGGCGGCCCGGATCCAGACCCTGGCCAAGCACCTCGACGAGGAGTACGGCGGCAACGCGTCAGGCCTGTGGTCCGATGTGAAGTCCGGGGACGACCTGCTGGCCAGGCTGTCGGCGCTGCCGGGGTTCGGCGCGCAGAAGGCGAAGATCTTCGTCGCGCTGCTCGGCAAGCAGCTGAAGGTCCGGCCGCGCGGCTGGCGCGAGGCCTCCGAGCCGTACGGCGAGGACGGTGCGTTCAAGTCGGTCGCGGACGTGATCGATGTCGCGTCACTGGTGAAGGTGCGGCAGTTCAAGCAGGAGCAGCAGGTCGGCCGGCAGCGGGTGGTCGCCCGCCCGTTGCGGCAGACCAGAAACGGTTAGCACGGCAGAACGCACAGTGCTCGGCACAGGCCTCCACCGGCGCAACGTGGCGCTTCGGTGGAGGCCTGAAGGCGTCCTTCGGGGGGTCGCGGAACGCCTTGGCTTGGTCTGCGGATTACAATGGAGTGTTGTCGCCGCCTGACCAGCGAGCCGCCGCACACAGTCGTATCCAAAAGCATGCAGTACCAGCACCAGCACGTCGTACAAAACCCTGCGTCAGACGAGAGGTATTTCGTGTCGTCCAGCTCGTCCGAGAATGTTCCCGCCGAGTCGGCAAGGGCAGTGGTGGCCGCCACCGCCCGCAGTGCCGCTCCGAGGACCAGCGCCCGAGTGACCGACCCCGCTGCCAAGAAGGCGGCGGCCGCAAAGAAGGCTGCGGTCAAGGCCGCCGGCACCAAGGAGGACGGTATCCCCGCCGCGAAGAAGGCTGCCGCCAAGAAGGCGCCGGCGAAGAAGGCAGTATCCGAGGCCGGACTGGCGATCGACCCCAAGACGGGTAAGCCGCGGGCGCTCGACGAGGTCGACGACACCGACTTCAAGCCCGATGCGGTGAAGGGCCTGGAGAAGGAGATCACCGAGGACCAGGGCTTCATCGTGTCCGAGGCCGACGAGACCGACGAGCCCGAGCAGCAGGTGATGGTCGCCGGGGCCACCGCGGACCCGGTCAAGGACTACCTGAAGCAGATCGGCAAGGTCCCGCTGCTGAACGCCGAGCAGGAGGTCGAGCTCGCGAAGCGGATCGAGGCCGGCCTGTTCGCCGAGGAGCAGATGGGCGACGAGGCCGCCAAGCTCAAGGAGAAGGTCCGCGACGAGTACGAGTGGATCTCCGAGGACGGCCGCCGGGCCAAGAACCACCTGCTCGAGGCCAACCTGCGCCTGGTGGTGTCGCTGGCCAAGCGCTACACGGGCCGCGGCATGTTGTTCCTGGACCTGATCCAGGAGGGCAACCTCGGTCTGATCCGCGCGGTCGAGAAGTTCGACTACACCAAGGGCTACAAGTTCTCGACGTACGCCACCTGGTGGATCCGGCAGGCGATCACCCGCGCGATGGCCGACCAGGCCCGCACCATCCGGATTCCGGTGCACATGGTCGAGGTCATCAACAAGCTGGCCCGCGTCCAGCGGCAGATGCTGCAGGATCTGGGCCGGGAACCCACTCCGGAGGAGCTCGCCAAGGAGCTCGACATGACCCCGGAGAAGGTCATCGAGGTGCAGAAGTACGGCCGCGAGCCGATCTCCCTGCACACTCCGCTCGGTGAGGACGGCGACTCCGAGTTCGGCGACCTGATCGAGGACTCCGAGGCGATCGTGCCGGCCGAGGCGGTCTCGTTCACGCTGCTCCAGGAGCAGCTGCACGCGGTCCTGGACACGCTGTCCGAGCGCGAGGCCGGTGTGGTCTCGATGCGGTTCGGTCTGACCGACGGCCAGCCGAAGACGCTGGACGAGATCGGCAAGGTCTACGGCGTCACCCGGGAGCGGATCCGGCAGATCGAGTCCAAGACGATGTCGAAGCTTCGGCACCCGTCGCGCTCGCAGGTCCTGCGCGACTACCTGGACTGATGATGGGTCAGGTGATTGCCAGCGCTATTGCGCTGGTGATCCCTGTCCTCGATACGGCATCTCTCGCCGCCGCCGTGTTCACGGCGGCGGCTTTGCTGTTGGCCGTGCTGCTGGTCGCCCGCTCCGCGGCTCCGACCCCGGCGCCGCTGCTCGCCCGCGCGGCCTCGGTCCGCGACCGCGCCGAGCGCACCGCGTTCCTCCGGCTCCGCGATCCGGACGCCGCCGGCAGACCCAGGCCTCGAGCTCCAGGACGGTAGCCCGCTCGGGCTACTCGTTCCTTCTCACCTTCCTGGAGTCTTGCTGTGCCTTCTTTCCTGGAGGCACCGGTTTCCGGTGCCTATCACCTGCTCACGTCCCTCGTCACCGCTCTGCAGCCACTGGCCGGCCCCTGGGCCGCTGTCATCGCTATCGTGGCCTGCACCCTGCTGGTCCGGCTCTGCCTGCTCCCGCTCAGCGTGCGCGCACACCGCGGGCTGCGCGCCCGCGCGGCGTTGATGCCGCACATGAAGAAGCTCACTGAGCGCCATCGCGACAATCCGGAGCGTCTGCAGCGCGAGCTCGCCAAACTGCAGACCGAGCACGGTACGACGCTCTTCGCCGGCATGATGCCGACGTTGGCCCAGCTGCCGTTCTTCTGGCTGATGTACACGCTGTTCTCGCGGGCGCTGGTCGGTGGTGAGACCAACCAGCTGATCAGCGGGACACTGCTCGGTGCACCGCTCGGTCTGCACTGGCCGGCGTTCGCCGCGACACCTGGGTTCCTGGTGCTCGCCGTACTGCTCGGGGTTGTCGCGTGGTTCTCGGCCCGGCTCGCGCTGCGGCAGCTGGATGAGTCCGCGACGACGCTGTCGCGCCGGCTCGCTCGCTGGTTGCCGTACGGCACATTGCTCACGGCGGCCTTCGTACCACTCGCGGCCGGGCTCTACCTGCTGACCACCACGACGTGGACCGTTGTCGAACGCACTGTCCTGCAACGCTGATCTGGTGCACGAACGGCCAGCCCTGAGCGCATTTCGTTGCCCAGGGCTACGGTCGGCGCAACACTGCGAAAATGGGATCGAACCGCCTGTACGACGCCACGCTGCGAGCCGATGTCCCGGGGCCCTCCGGATCGGCGCATCTGAACAACCTGCGCTTCTGGATGGGGCAGGTCGACTACTCGCGGACGCGGCTGGCGTCGTACGGCGATGTCCCGGTCGTCGGCGTGACGTTGGGCAATGGCTCGATCGTCGCGGTCCGGGGGAGTGCGGCGACCAAGCAGGTGCTCGGTGACGTCACCACGTTCGAGCATCTGAGTGACGGGCCACTTGCACTCCCGACCGGGCAGCCGTACTCGACGCTGTTCGACGCGACCGCGACCCTGAACGGCCGACGGAATGTCCGGTCCCGCAAACTGCTGCTGCCGATCATGCATCGGTCGGCCATCCACAGCTACGAAAAGATCGTCATCCGGAACTTCGAACGCTCCCCGTTCGCCCGGCCGACGGGTGAGACCTTCGACCTGGTCGCCGAACTCGATCGGCTGACGAACGCGAATATGCTCGCCTGCCTGATCGGCCTCGACGACGCGGATGCCGAACTGAGCGAGCGCGTCACGCAGTTGCTCGTGGCGACGATGGACCCCCGAGTGTTCCTGTTCCGCTTCGGCCGCCGCACGCCGTACGGGCGGTGGTTGCGGCTCGTCGAGAGTGTGCACCGCGATCTGTCCGCGCTGATCGATGCCAACCGCGACGAGGAGCCGCGGGTGGATGCACTGTCGATCCTGTGCCACGCCACCGACGAGGACGGGCGCCGGCTCTCGACGGACGAGATCGTCGGCGAGCTGCACGGCATGCTCGCCTCGGGCTACCTGACCACCTCGGTCACGATGGCGTGGGCCATGATCGCGCTCGCCGGTGGGCACGCCCAAGACGAGCTGGACTGGGTCATCAAGGAGACGCAGCGCCTGATGCCGACGGTGCCGATGTCGCTGCCTCGGCGGGTGATGCGCGATGTCGACATCCAAGGCACGTGGGTTCCTCGCGGCGCCCTGCTGTTCCTGTCCACCTACCTTGAGCACCGCAACCCGGAGGTCTACGACCGGCCGCACGAGTTCGACCCGACGCGCTGGGCGACCGTGAAGCCGACACCGTTCGAGTTCTTCCCGTACGGCGCGGGCGCGCGCCGGTGCCTGGGCGCGGCCTTCGCCGAGATGCAGCTCCGGACAACCTTCGAGCTTCTGCTGCAGACCGGCGTACCGGAACTCCTCACCACCAACCTGCGGCACCACATGACCGGCGGCGTCGTCGCGGCGCCTCGCGGACCGGTGACGATGCGCATGCAACCGCCCGGAACCGCCGTACGGGACTCGAGCGCCGTACTCGAACGCTTCTGGCGAAGCCTCAGCTGAAGAGACTTCGAACGTATATGACGGAATCTGTCATATACCGGTGGTTTCCTCAGGGATGTACGAGGCTCAACATCTGAAAGGACCACTGCAATGAGGACACCCAACGCCGCCCAGAAGATCGCCGAGGACTACGTCCATGCCTGGACCGGCCGCGACGTCGAGAAGGCACTGAGCCTGCTCGCCGACAATGTCGTGTGCGAGGCACCCAACGGCACTTTCGAAGGGATCGAAGGCATCCGCGGATTCCTCGAGCCGTTCGTGAGCACGATCATCAGCGCCACCGTCATCGAAGTCCTGGGCAACGACAGCCATGCGGCTGCGGTCTACGTCACGGATACCCGGTTCCTGAAGGACTTTCGTGGCATGGACTACATCACCGTCGAGGATGGCAAGATCACGCACATGGTCAGCCACTTCGACCTGCTCCCGATGGCCACCGCCGGCGGCAACGCCCAGCACTGACCACAGGAGCCGGTGACATGCACAGGATTCAGTATCACCAGTACGGCGGGCCGGACACGATGCGACTGGAGGAGTTCGAGCTCCCCGCACCGCAGGCCGGCGAGGTCGCCGTCTCGATCAGGGCCGCGTCGGTGAACCCGATCGACTGGAAGCTTCGCCAGGGGCAGCTGAAGGTGATGACCGGCCGGGCCTTTCCCCGCGCAATGGGGTCGGACTTCGCCGGCGTGGTCAGCGCCGTCGGGCCCGGCGTCACCCAGTTCCAGCCCGGCGACCACGTCTACGGGATGACGCGGCTGAAGGAGAGCGGCGCGTACGCCGAAGCGGTCATCACTCTCGAGTCCTACCTCGCGCTCAAGCCCGCCGGGCTGACGTTCGAGCAGGCGGCCCTTCTCCCGACCGGTGCGGTGATGGCGTGGAACGGGCTCGTCGAGCGCGCTCACCTTCGGAAGGGCCAGCGCGTCTTCGTGAACGGGGCCACCGGCGGAGTCGGCGAGGCTGTCGTTCAGGTGGCCCGGATGGTCGGCGCGACCGTTGCCGGCAGCACCGGAACCGCGTCGGTGGTCCGCGCCCGTGAACTCGGCGTCGAGCCGGTCTACGACTACACCGGCCTCGGTGCGGCCGAGCTGGCGCAGTTGCAGGCGGGGGCGTTCGACGTCGTCTTCGACACCTCCGGCACGCTGCCGGTCAGAACCGCGATGCGGATGCTGCGAAAAAGCGGCGTGTTCCTCGACATCAACGCCACGCCGGCCAAGTTCCTGCATGCCGCAGTGAATCGGCGCCGGCACAAGATCTTCTTCTGCACCCCGACAACGCAGATCCTCACCGAAGCGGCGGACGCGGCGGTCGCCGGCGACCTCGGCATGCGGGCCGGTGAGACGGTTCTCCTGGGGGCCGCCATCGGGCTGATCGCGGATCTGGAGAAGGGGCGCAAGATCCCCGGCAAGGGACTCATTCTCGTCGACCCGGCCGCCGGCGACTGATCCGCAAGCGAGGACGAGACAGTGACCGAGCACACGCTGCAGATCCGGGGCGACAAGATCTACTTCGCCGAACCACTCTCGGCCGGGATCGTCGTACGACGACCCAACCGGTTCATCATCGAGGCCGAGATCGACGGTGCCGTGGTGGCCTGCCACTGCCCGACGACCGGCCGCATCGGCAACCTCGTCCTCGATGACCTGCCATGCCTGCTTTCGCGCAGCCGCAGCAGCACCCGCAAGACGCCGTACACCGTCGAGGCGATCTCCGTCGATCCACCCGGCAGCGCCGAGGCCGCGTGGATCGGCATCAATCAGAACGCAGCCAATCGCTTTGTCGAACAGGCGCTGCGCGGGCAGTTCCTGCCGGGCATCGTGACCACGGACACGCTGGCCCGCGAGAAGGTCCTCGGCCAGTCGCGACTGGACTTCCTCGTCAACGACAACACCTACATCGAGGTCAAAACCCCACTGGAAAACCTCCAGGTCGCCCTCGGCGACCACATCCGGATCCGGCCGCAGCCGCCACTGCGATCGACCGATCGTATGGTCCGCCACCTCGGCGAACTGGGCCACAGCCTCGCTGCGCACGAGCGCGCGATCCTGCTGGTCTGCTTCCTCTACGACAACCCCGGATTCCAGATCCTGCACAGCAACCGGCACGAATCGGTCCAGGCCCAGGTCGCCGAAGCCATCGACCAGGGAGTGGAGATCTGGCAGGTCAGCTTCCAGTTCGACACCACCGGCGTCCGGGTGCTGAACCACCACGAGCTCACCCAGCAGTTTCTCACCTAAGGGATGCTGGAACCATGAAGTCCGATCGCCTGCTGTCGATCTTGCTGTTGCTGCAAACCCGCGGACAGGTGCCCGCCGCCGAACTGGCTGAGCGCCTGAAAGTCTCGGTGCGCACCGTCATGCGCGACGTGGAGGCTTTGTCGGCGGCCGGCGTACCCGTCTACACCATCCGCGGCCCCCATGGAGGCATTGCCCTCCTGCCCGGATACCGCACCGACGTCACCGGCCTGACCGCAGACGAAGCCCGCTCCCTGTTCGTCCTGCTGTCCGACGACGCGCACGCCGACCTCGGCCTGGGCCAAGCCTTCGGGTCGGCGCTGCGCAAACTCATGGCCGCGCTACCGGCACCACACCGGCCCGAAGCCGACCTCGCCAGCCGCCGCGTCCTCATCGACCCAGCCCGCTGGCGCGGCGGACACACCGCTACGCCAGTCCCCGACCTGTCTCTGCTCCAGCAGGCGGTCTTCACCGACAGGCGGCTGCGGCTGCGGTACCGGCATGGCCGCGACAGCCGCGCCCGCTCGTACACCCTCGACCCCTACGGCCTCGTGAACAAAGTCGGCGCCTGGTACCTGGTCGCCGACCACCGCGGCACTCCCGCACTCTTCCGAGTCGATCGTGTCCAGTCCGCCGGCATCCTCGACGAGCCCGTCCAGCGTCGCGAAGGCCTCGAACTCGCAGACGTCTGGGAGCTCTTGCGACGGCGCATCGAAGACATCCCCACCCCGCTCCACGTCACTGTCGAGATCCCCCGCCGACTTCTCGGCAAGTTCCTGCGGATCCACCAGACCGACCTCGCCGGCCCACCACCCGCCGATGCACCCGGCACCGGCGACCACCCGGACCGGGTGCGGGTCGATCTGGCGTTCCCCTCGCTCACCGCGGCCGAGGTACTGCTCGGCTTCGCCCCTGACGTCGAGGTCATGACCCCGCCCGAACTCCGCCGAGCACTCGCCCACAGGGCAACCCAAGCGGCCTCGCTCTACGCCACTTCGTCCGGCGGACGCTGACCCCGGAGCCGGGCCTCGAGGCCGTCGAGGACACAGGTGAGGCCGTAGTCGAAGACTTCGTCGCCGCCCTCGGCGGCGGAGCTGCTCGTGTACTCGGCATAGAGGGCTTTGAGCCGGGGGTAGGGTTCGGCCGCTTGTTCGGCGGCCGGCCAGAGCTTGGCCGTCCACTCCTGCTCGGACAGACCGCTGCGCTTCACCTTGCTGACTGTTGCGGCCTCGGCTGAGGTCAAGCCGACCACGTAGCTGAGCACGGCGGTCGAGGCGTAGTTCGCCTCCCGGAGTCCGAAACCGGCGGTCTGGTAGAGACCGAGCGTGCGGTCGGAGGAGCGCAGCAGGTTCGGGCCGAGCAGCGTGACGCCGATATCCGCGAGCGTCGAGCCCAGCCACGGATGCCGCAGGATCGTGGCCCGGAAGTTCTGCGCGAACTCGGTCGCGGCAGCCCGCCACTCGTCCGGCGACGAAATCTCCGGTACGTCGATCTCGCCGTACACGTGGTCGACGACGAGCTCGATCAGCTCGTCCTTGTTCGCGACATGCCAGTAGACCGCGGTCGCCACCGCACCCAGCTCAGCGCCGAGTTTGCGCATGGTGAGCGCTTCGAGGCCGTCGGCGTCGAGGAGCTTGATCGCCGCGGCGACGATCTGCTCCTGACTGAGCGCCGGCTGCTCGCGGCGCCGGTTGCGCTTGGGCCGGGTCCAGACGGAGTCGAATTCCTCGGATGCCATCCCCGCAGTCTAGCGGATGACCTGAACGGTGTGCAGGACTTGACCGCTGTACAAATTCTCCTGCACACTGTTCAAGCAACCTGCACACCGTTCAACAAACATTCTGAGGAGGTGCGTGATGACTGCTCGTCATCCGCGTCGGTGGCTGATTCTGATCGTGCTCTGCCTGAGCACGCTGGTGCTGGTGCTGGACAACGGTGTGCTGAACGTGGCCATCCCGGTCCTGACCGAGGACCTGGGCGCGACCGCGCAGGAGATCCAGTGGATCGTGGCCAGCTACATCCTGGTCTTCGCCGGTCTGTTGCTGACCGCCGGCAGCCTGTCCGACCGCTACGGCCGCAAGAAAGTGATGATCATCGGCTTGGCGATCTTCGGGGTCGCCTCGCTGGTGGCCACGTACGCCGGTAGTCCGGAGATGCTGATCGCCGGCCGGGTCCTGATGGGGATCGGTGGCGCGGTGGTCATGCCGAGCACGCTGTCGGTGCTGATCACCGTCTTCGACGACGAGGAACGCCGCAAGGCGATGTCGATCTGGAGCTCGGTGCTGATGGTCGGCCTGATCGGCGGCCCGGTGCTTGGTGGTGCACTGATCGCGAAGTTCTGGTGGGGTTCGGTCTTCCTGATCAACGTGCCGGTGGTGGTCATCGCGATTGCGGCCGCGGTCATCTGGATGCCGGAGTCGAAGGGCCCGTGGCGCAAGCCGGACCCGGTCGGTGCGGTGCTGTCGATGGTCGGTCTGGTGTCGCTGGTCTGGGTGATCATCGAGCTGCCCGAGCGTGGGGTGTCGTGGCCGATGGCGATCATCGCAGTGGCCAGCCTGGTCGCGTTCGTCGTCTGGGAGCTCCGTACGCCGGTTCCGATGGTTCCGCTGCAGCTCTTCCGCGACCGCAACTTCAGCGGCGGCAGCCTGTCGCTCGTCCTCCTGCAGATCGCGAACGGCGGTCTGATCCTCGCCCTGACGCAGTACCTGCAGTTCGTCCTGGGCTATTCGCCGACCCGAGCCGGTCTTGCCCTGGTACCGATGGCAGTCGCGGTGATCCTGGTCAACGGCATCGGCGCCACGCTCGGCCAGAAGATCGGCAACCGCCCGATGACCGTGATCGGCCTGCTGGTCCTCGCCGCCGGGTTCGGTGTAATGGCGACGCTGCGCGCTGACGACGGTTTCGGAATGGTCGCGCTGGCACTGGGTGTCTTCGGGATCGGCGCCGGCCTGGCGCAGCCTGCCGCGACTGCAGCGCTGATGGGTGCGGTTCCTGCCGAGCACGCCGGTGTCGGCTCGGCCCTGAACGACACCGTCCAGCAGGCGGGCGCTGCGCTCGGGATCGCGATCCTCGGCAGTGCGCTCGCCGGAACCTTCACCTCGTCCATGCCGGACTCGACCCCCGAGGCAGCCCGCGGCTCGATCGGTGAAGCGCTCGCGGTCGCCGCGAGTACCGGTGATGGTCAGCTCGCTCACCTCGCCAAGATCACCTTCGCCGAGGCCATGTCCGGCACCTTCGTCGCCAGCGCGATCGCGGTGGCCGGCTCCTCCCTCCTTGCCTTCCTGCTCCTTCGCGACAAGAAGCCGGCCGCGGTCGACGCCGCTCCGGTTCTCACCCACTGAAAGGAATCCGCCCGATGATCGACGTACAAGCTGCTGAAGCCCTGCTCCGCCACAACCGCCCCAAGCTGGTCGACGCCGGCCGCATCACCCCGAACTGGAGTGACGACGGTGCGCGCTTCAGCTACCAGATCACCCGCTCGGGTGCCGACCACACCTACGAGGTCGACCCCACCGCCGGCACCCGGGACGAGATCGAGTCGATGCCGACACCGCCTGGTACCGGAGACTTCCTGGCGGTTGTCTCGCCGGACGGCAAGCACGAGGTCTTCCGCAAGGGCCCGGATCTGTGGCTGCGCACGGTTTCCGATGGTTCCGAGCGGCCGCTGACCACGGATGGCGAGGTCGACTACGACTACGGGACCAGCCCGTTCGCGATCAAGATCCTGCTGGGCAAGCTCGGCCTGCCGCATCTTCCTCCGGCGGTGGCGTGGTCAGCGGACTCGCGCCGGATCCTGACACATCAGCTGGACAGTCGGCTGGTTCGCGAGGCGCACCTGATCGACGTGCTGCCGGATGACGGTGGTGCGCCGGAGCTGCTGACACAGCGGTACGCGTACCCGGGCGATGAGCACGTGCCGCTGGCGCAGTTCGTCGTACTGGATGTCGAGACAGGAGCTGCAGTCCGGGCGCAGGGTGAGCCGTTCGTGCTGTCGCTGCTCTCACCGATCGCGCGGAAGTGGGCGTGGTGGTCCGGCGAGACTGTCTACTTCCTCGACCAGCCACGGGATCAGCGGACGCTGGAACTGAAGCGTCTGGACCCGACGACCGGTGAAGTAGAGGTCGTGGTGAGCGAGACCGCGCCGACGCGGATCGAGCCGAACCAGTTCATGGACCTGCCTGCGATCACTCGAGTGTGTGGAGACGAGGTGCTCTGGTACTCACAGCGAGACGGCTGGCCGCACCTGTACCGGTACGACGTCCGCACCGGCGAACTGCTGGGACAGATCACCTCAGGGGAGTGGAGTGTCCGCCAGCTCCTGCACGTGGATCTGGCCGAGCGCGTTGTCTACTTCACCGCCGCGGGACTGGTTGACGGGAGCCCACTGCGCCGTACGGTCTGCCGGATCGGCTTGGACGGCACTGGGTTCGCACGGGTCACCAACGACGACCTGGACCACGAGGTCGCGGTTCCGCCGAACGGCGGTTACTTCGTCGACAGCGCCTCGACGGTCGGTCTGGCGCCGGTGCACACCGTCCGATCGTGGACCGGGCAGGTGCTGGTCGAGTTGGAGGCGGCAGACAGTACGGCGTTGGTCGCCATCGGCTGGCAGCCGCCGGAGGAGTTCCGGGTGCTCGCGGCTGACGGCGTCACCGAGTTGTACGGCGTGCTGTACAAGCCGCATGACTTCGACCCGACTGTCCGCTACCCGATCGTCGACCACCCGTACGCCGGCCCTCAGACGAATCGCGTCGTCCCGACCTTCGACCCCGGTCTGTACGGCGCCGAGGCGGATCCGATGGCGGCACTCGGTTTCGTGGTCGTGGTGGTGGATGCTCGTGGCGTGCCGGGTCGCGAGAAGGCGTTCCACGACGCGTCGTACGGGAACTACAGCGCCGGAATCGACGACCACGTCGCAGCAATCCGGCAACTGGCCGAGACGCGGCCGTGGATGGATCTGGATCGGGTCGGCATCTTCGGCGCGTCGGGCGGCGGTTACTCGACTGTGCGGGCGATGGGGGAGTTCCCCGAGTTCTTCAAGGTCGGCGTGGCCGAGTCGGGCAACCTCGACAACCGCTTCTACCTGCAGGCGTTCGGCGAGACGTACGTCGTCCCACCCGGCCTGCCCGCCACCACCGACGGCTCACTGCTCGACTACGCCGACCAGCTCGAGGGCAAGCTGCTCCTCATGCACGGCGGCCTGGACGACAACGTGCACCCGCATCACACCCTGCGGCTGACCGAACGATTGATTGCCGCTGGCAAGGACTTCGACCTGCTGGTGCTACCGCGCGCCGAACACATCATGATCGGCTACGAGCACTACGTCGTCCGCCGCCGCTGGAACTACCTCCTGCAACACCTGGCCGGCGTCACACCCCCGTCGTACCAGCTGAAGCCGGCCACCCTCGACCTGTCGTTCCTGTCGAAACTCACCGGCTGAGAGTCCGCTGGGTGAAACGTTTGTCTGCACAAAAGTGGTGTGCACGATAACGTGCAACGATCCGCGATGAGATCGGAGCACACAGTGACCGCCACCTCTGTGAAGGCGCCACCGGGCGCGACGCGCAGGCGCTACTTGATCCTCGGACTGGCCTTCATCGGGCTGTCACTGAACTATCTGGATCGGGCCAACCTGAGCGTCGCGCTCCCGTTCATCCAGGAGGATCTGCAGCTGGATCTGTCGAACGCGGAGAAGGGGCTGATCCTCGGCGCGTTCTTCTGGGCGTACGACGGCGCGATGCTGGCCGCGGGTTGGATGGCGGACCGGTACGGGTCGCGGAAGGCGTTCACGTTCGCGGCGTTGTGGTGGAGCGTGGTCACCGCACTGACGCCGTTGGCCCGCGGGTTCTGGTCGCTGTTCGCGTTCCGGTTCGCGCTCGGGGCGGGCGAAGCACCGGCGTACCCGAGTGCCACCAAGGCGGCCTCGCGATGGTTCCCGCGGCATGAGCGGGCGTTCGCGACCGCTGTGATCGACTCGGGATCGCGGGTCGGGACGGTGCTGTCGCTGCCGGTGGTGACAGCGCTGATCGCGTTGGTGAGCTGGCATTTCTCGTTCGTCGTGCTCGGCGTGATCGGCATCATGTGGGCCGCGGTCTGGTACTGGTACTACCGCGACCCTCGGGAGCACTCCGGCGCCAACGACGCCGAGCGCGAGTACATCGCGACGAACGGCGCGCGCCTGGAGGAGACCGATGACGAGGCCGCGGCGCAGATCCGCTGGCGGGACCTGTTCCGGTACCGGACGATCCGCGGCATGATGCTCGGCTTCTTCTGCCTGAACTTCGTCATCTACTTCTTCCTCACCTGGTTCCCGTCGTACCTGAAGGATGCCCGGCACCTCGACCTCGCCGAACTGGGCACGCTGGGCACCCTCCCCGGTATCACCGCGATCGCGGGCGGCTGGATCGCCGGCATCGTCGCGGACCGGCGGATCCGCGCCGGCGCCGACGTGACCCGGGTGCGGAAGACGGTGATGGTCGGCGGCCTGCTCGGCGGCGCTGCGATCGTGTTCGCGGCCCCGGCCAAGTCGGTGTACGTCGCGCTGCTGTTCCTGGCGATCTCGTACGCGAGCCTGGCGATCGCGGCCACGGGAATCTGGTCGCTGCCGGGTGACGTGGCGCCGAGCTCACGGCACGTCGCGTCGATCGGCGGGATCCAGAACTTCGCCTCGAACATCGCCGGCATCATCAGCCCGTTCGTCTTCGGCCTCCTCCTGGACCTGTACGACGGCAACTACCTCCCGTCGTTCCTGGTCGCCGGAGTGGTCGCGGTGATCGGTGCTCTCACCTACGCGTTCATCGTCGGCCGGGCCGAACCACTCCCGGTGCTCGACCGCTGACCTGTTCACCTGGATGTCATCCGGCCAGCCGAACCTAGCGCTATGAGCACCCCTGATCTGGTCCAAGAGCTCGGCTTCCGCGTTCTCGACGAGGAAGACGATGATCCTGTCCTGCTCCGCGCCGACGGTACGCCGGTGGACACCTGGCGCGAGGGATACCCGTACGCCGAGCGGCTTTCGCGGGAGGTCTACGACCGGGACAAGCGGCTGCTGCAGATCGAGCTGCTCAAACTCCAGTACTGGGTGAAGCGGTCGAAGCAGAAGCTGGTGATCGTGTTCGAGGGCCGTGACGCCGCAGGTAAGGGCGGCACGATCAAGCGGTTCATGGAGCACCTGAACCCGCGGGGTGCGCGGATCGTCGCGCTGGAGAAGCCGACCGAGCGCGAGCAGACACAGTGGTACTTCCAGCGGTACGTCGAGCACCTGCCCGCGGCCGGTGAGATGGTCCTGTTCGACCGGTCCTGGTACAACCGCGCCTGTGTCGAGCGGGTGATGGGGTACTGCACGAACGATCAGTACGAGGAGTTCATGCGGCAGGCGCCCGAGTTCGAGCGGATGCTCGTCCGGTCGGACACCCTGTTGGTCAAGCTGTGGTTCTCGGTGTCGCAGGCCGAGCAGCAGACCCGCTTCACGATCCGGCAGATCGACCCGGTCCGGCAGTGGAAGCTGTCGCCGACCGACCTCGCCTCGCTGGACAAGTGGGCCGACTACACCGAGGCGAAGGAGGCGATGTTCCACTACACCGACACGCCGCACGCGCCGTGGACCGTTGTGAAGAGCAACGACAAGAAGCGGGCCCGCCTCGAGGCCATGCGGCACGTCCTGAGCCTCTACGAGTACACGAACAAGGACCACGAACTGGTCGCGGGGCCGGACCCCAAGCTTCTAGGCCCGGCCGCGCAGGTCCTCGAGCACGGTGAGTCAGCGAACAGGTCCTTCCCGGTCCTCTGACCTGGTGTGGTCGAGGATGGCCGGTACGACGCTGTCCCACGTGTGGCGCGGGAAGACTTCGTGGCCGGTGTGCTCCAGCGGCACGAAGGTCGCGCCTGGGATCTCCGCCGCAAGGGCTTGACCGTGCCAGACGGGGAACATCGGGTCGTCAGCCCCGTGGAACACCAGCGCCGGGACACGCAGCTCGGCGAGCCGCTCGCGCCACGGGTCGCCCGCGCTGATCAGGAACGGATTGGTCAGCTGCGCCGCGACATTGACGGTTCGGTCGGCGACCTGCGCGGACCAGGCGCGCGTCCGGTCCTCGTCGAACCTGGGAGAGAAGGGACGCTCGGCCTCGACCAGATATTCGATGACCGCCGCCCGGTCGGTCCAGTCCGGCTGGGCGGGCTCATCCGCGAACAGCTTCTGAATCTCCTCTGACATGCCCGGCAGATCGTCGTACCAGTGACCGGGCCCGCCGGGCGTCCCCGACGCGAGCGTCAGCGAGGCCACACGGTCAGCGTGGTCCAGCGCCAGCAGCTGAGCCACGCCGGATCCCTGCGACATCCCCACGACGTGCGCGGCCGGAATCCCGAGCTCTGCAAGCAGTCCGGCGGCGTCCGCAGCAAGATCCTGCAGCCCGTACGTCGGCGCTCCCACGGGGTAGCTGGTCGAACGACCCGCGTCGCGACTGTCGAAGCGGATCACGTACCGGCCGCCAGCAACTAGTCGGCCGATGAACTCCTCGTCCCACGCGATCAGGGAGTGTCCTGCTCCATGGAGCAGCAGGATGGCCGGGTCGGCCGGGTCGCCGAACGTCTGCACACACAGTTCCACATCGTTGACGTTCACGAATCGCTCGGTGGTCTGCATCAGTTTCCTCCAGCAAGTTGGTTGGTGCGGTTGCGCAGCGACGGGGCGATCAGGCGTTGGGCGATGAAGAGTGCGATTCCGAGCGCCGAGCTTGTCACCCAGAGGGTGCTTCGCCCGGCGTGGTCTAGGACGGCAGTGCCGAGGAGCGGGCCGAGTACGGCACCCAGGCTCCACGTGGTGGAGGCGATGCCCATGTACCGGCCGCGAAGGTCGGCCGGTGCGACACCGGCGAAGGTGGCGCCGAACAGGACCGAGACGCCGATCTGGCCGAGCGTCCACACGATGATCGCGGCGGCGTAGGCGACGCTTCCGTGGACGACGGCGGAGGCTCCGCCGCCGAGTCCGGCCAGCAACATCGAGACGGCGAGGATCGAGGCGGTGTCCCGTCCATCGAGCAGCCGGACGGCGATCGGCTGAACCACGACGATGGCGATCCCATTGAGGGCCAGCACCATCGAGAAGGTTCCAGGGCCGAGACCGTCGCCGGTCATCACGAGCGGCAGGGTCGAGAACACCTGCATGAAGACCGTGAAGTAGGCGATGTGGATCCCGACCATCGCGAGCATTACCCGGTCGCGGAGGAGGGTCGGCAGCAGTGCCCGGCGGGTCGTTTCCGCGGTGGCCGGACGAGTCTCGGGGATGCAGCGCCACACGATCAGCGCCGCGAGGACCGCGGCCGCGGCGTTGATCCAGAACAGAACGCCGTACCCCTGCCGGACCAGGACGCCGGCGGCCACCGTGGAGATTGTGTAGCCGACGTTGGCCGCCCAGAAGAGCAGGCCGAAGGCGCGGATGCGCTCGTTCGGCGGGAGGTCGGCCAGGGCGGCGGATCCGACTGGGCGGAACAGTTCGCCCATCAGGCCGATGCCGAGGGCGGCTGCTGCGATCGCGGGCAGCGTGATTGCCGCACCCAGGGCGATCAGCGCGACGGCTGTGCCGAGGAAGCCGATCAGCATGGTCCGGCGGCGGCCGATGCGGTCACTCAGCCAGCCGCCCAGCAGCTGCGAGCCGATGTCGCCGACGCCGACCGCCGCCACGACCGCTCCGGCTGTCGTGGCGGAGAGGCCGCGCTCCTGGGTCAGGTAGAGCACCAGGAACGACCGCGCGACGCCGCCGGCCCGGGTGACGAAGTGGGTCGCCGTAAGCGCCCACACTAGGCTCGACAGCCGCGATCGCGTGCGGCCGATGGTCGTGGTGGGTGCTGCGCTCAGCGTGGTCATGTCTTCGACGGTAGAGAAATCCCAACATCGTGAAAAGCGATTGATTTCGATCATGATGATCGCCATCGGCTATATTCACACTCATGGTCGAGGTAGAGCTGCGGCATCTGGGGACGATGGTCGCCATCGTCGAGGAAGGCACGTTCGGCCGGGCGGCTGTCCGCCTCGGCTACACCCAGTCGACGATCAGCCAGCAGATCGCTGCGCTGGAGCGATCGGTCGGGGGAGCGGTGTTCGATCGGCCGGGAGGTCCGCGGCCGGTGCGGCTCACGCCACTCGGTGTGGTGGTTCTCGAGCAAGGACGTGAGCTGCTGGCCAAGGCGGACGCGTTGTCCGATGCGGTCGGGCGGTTCAAGGCCGGTGGCGGGCGGATCGACATCGGCACCTTCCAGAGCGTGTCCCACGTGATCCTGCCCGCGCTCATCCGCCGGTTGCGTGATGAGCAGCCCGGCTGCGACATCAGGCTTTCCGATATGCCGGCTGACGATCCTCAGGTCGGCAACCTCGACCTGGTCTTCTTCGACCGGCCGATCGACGGCGACGTCGTCCAGACCAGACTGATCGACGATGTCTACTTCCTGGTGGCCCGGGCCGGAGACCTGCCGGTCGGCCCGGCGTCACTGAAGGTTCTCGATGGCCGGCCGATGGTTGGTTGCCATGAGTCGTGTGACCAACTGTGGATGGGGCCGGCCGCTGACGTCGACGCGCGGCCGGAGATCGCCTTCCGCTCGCCGGGCAATGCGACCATCCTGTCGATGGTGCGGGCCGGACTCGGCTGGGCTGTCCTGCCCTGGCTCGCCGTTTATGGATCCGAGGTTCCTTTGGACGAGCGGTTGTCGATCCACCCGTTGCAGCCGGCGCCGACCCGCGGGATCTACCTGCACTGGCCGGACACGGAATCGCAGTCCCCGCTGGCCGCCCGGGCGATCGAGATCGCCACGGAAATCGCGGCCGAGATCACCGCGGCTAGCGCGGCAGCGGGAGCAGCACGGTGAACGTCGCGCCGTGCGGCTGGGTGTCATTGACGGTCACGCGGCCACCGTGCGCCGCGACCAGCGCCGCGACGATCGACAGTCCGAGTCCGGAGCCTCCCGTCGTACGGGTGCGTGCTGAGTCTGCGCGGTAGAACCGCTCGAACACACGCGCCTTCTGCTCATCGGACAGACCGGGACCTGAGTCACTGACCTCCAGTACGGCGTCGCGCCCGCGCGTTCCGACCGAGACGAGGATCGGGGCGTCGACGGGGGTGTGGTGGAGCGCGTTGCTGATCAGATTGCCGAGGACCTGGCGGAGTCGCGCCTCATCGCCTTGGACGACAGGCGCTTCGGAGCCGGGGAGGATCTTCAGCGAGATGTTCCGCTCCGGCTGAACGGCTTGGGCGTTGTGCAGGCCGTCGGCAGCGACCGGGAGCAGGTCGACCGCCTCCATCCGGAGCGGTCGCTGCTGGTCGAGACGCGCGAGCAGCAGCAGGTCGTCGACGAGCAGACCCATCCGCTTGGCCTCGTCCTCGATCCGCTTCATCACGTCCGGTTCGACCACACCACGCTGCCTGCTGAGCTCGGCGAAACCGCGGATGGACGTCAGGGGAGTGCGCAGCTCGTGGGACGCGTCGGCAACGAACCGCCGCATCCGATCCTCGGACTGCCTTGCCGCGAACTCCGAAGCAGTCCGCTGGGCGAAGGCATTCTCGATCTGACCGAGCATCTGGTTCAGCGCGTACGACAGCCGTCCCACCTCGGTCCGCGGATCGCGATCCGGAATCCGCCGGCTCAGGTCACCACCGGCGATCGCGACTGCGGTGTGCTCGACATCCTCGAGCCCGCGCAGACTCCGCCGTACGACGTAGGTCCCGACCCCGGCGAGCAACACGAGCAGGATGAGCCCGGCCGCAGCCTGCACCCCCACCAGCCGCTGCACGGTGCGCGACACATCGTGCAAGCTCTGAGCAACCATGACCGAGCCTGCACCGTCATTCGTCGGCAGAGCCAGTACCCGCCACGTGTCGTCGCCGGACACCGACGGCACGTTGAATGCCTTACCGTTCAACGCTCGGATCTGATTGAGGTTGAGGGCGGGGAACTTCGGCTGCGACGCTCCACCTCCGACCTGATCGGTGCCGAACGGCCCCTCAGGGTCAAGCGGCGATCCCTCGGAGTCGTACTTCTGGACGACGAAGAGGCTGGGGAGGGGGCGGTCCTTACCGGGACGACCACGGGGTGGCAGTTGGCGCTCGTTCCGCTGGAACGGAGTGGCGACCTGGGACAGCTGGGTGTCGACCTTGTCGACGAGGTAGCCGCGCATGATCGTGGTCGCGAGGACGCCGGAGGCCGCCAGCGCGAGCGCCACCAGGGTCAGCAGGACGACGACGATGGTGACGCGGAGGGGGTACCGCTCGGTGAAGCGGCGGTGGTTGAGGGTCATCAGCTCGGGCCTCGGGGGGTGCGCAGGACGTAGCCGACCCCGCGGACGGTGTGGAGCAGCTTCTGGTCGCCGGTGTCGACCTTACGGCGCAGGTACGACATGTAGGACTCGACCACGCCCGCGTCACCGGCGAAGTCGTAGTTCCAGACTGCGGAGAGGATCTGGCCCTTCGACATCACTCGCTCGGCGTTCTCCAGCAGGCAGCGCAGCAGCTTGAACTCGGTCAGCGACAGCTGCACGGCCTCGCCGGCCTTGAAGACCTCGTAGCTGTCCTCGTTGAGCTCCAGATCGGCATACCGCAGTACGGCGGACTCGGTCGCGGTCTGCTCGCGGTGGCCGGAGCGGCGGAGCAGGGCGCGGACGCGGGCGACCAGCTCGTCGAGGCTGAACGGCTTGGTCACGTAGTCGTCGCCGCCGGTCTGCAGGCCGAGGACCTTGTCCTCGACGGCGTCGCGGGCGGTGAGGAACAACACCGGCACATGCCGATCCTCACCCCGCAACCTCCGGACCACCTCGAAGCCGTCCAGGCCGGGCATCATCACATCCAGCACGACCAGGTCGGGCTGGACCTCCCGGGCTTTGCGGAGGGCCTCGGTGCCATGGCTGGCCGTGGACACGTCGTACCCTGCGAAGCGCAGGCTCGCGGACAGCAGTTCGACGATATTCGGCTCGTCGTCGACCACCAGCAGATGCGGGCTCATGCCCACAGTCTGCCGCTGCTACCCATGTTCACCCTGGCAGATTCCTGGCAATCCGCTGTGAGTTGTTCAGCGGGGACCGCGGTGGAAGCCCCATTTCTCCCCGGCAGCCTTGCGGACAGTCCCGTCGCTGAGGCTGGTCGCGGTGGCCTTGCCGTCGACGACCAGAGCGGAGACGTTGACCGTGTTCCCGGTCTTGACGTCGCCGATCCCATCCCGAGCGGCATTCACCAGGGTGTCCTCGGTGAGCGTGTAGGTGCGGCTGAAGCCGTCCTCGCTCTTGACCGTGATGGAGTCCTTGCTGACCGCGGTGACCTCGCCGCGCTGGGTGGCCACGGTCTGGTAGCCGCCGCCGTCCTTCTTCACGACGAACTCGCCGTGCAGCGCGCCGCCCTGGCCGAGGAACTTGCCGGGACCGCCGAAACCGCGTCCCGGACCCTTGCCAGGGTCGCCCGGCTGGGCCGGTGTGGACGGGGATGCGGAGGGGGACGGGGTCGGGTCGGCGCTGGTTGCGGCCCAGGCGACACCGCCCGCCGTGGTGGTGACGGCGACCGCGGCGATGGTGCCCGCGATCCGCCAGCGTTTCTCTGAGAATTTCCTGAACAGTGCCATGCGGCCCAGACTCTCTCGCGGGTCTGAGACGAGCCTCCGGTGCGCCTGAGAAAACCCTGGCAATCAGGTCTCAGAGGAAGAGTACGGCGATCAACCAGACGGCTGCGGCGAGCGACGTACCGATGAACTCGATCAGGATCGACAGGCCGGTCGCCTTCAGCGCGTGCTTGGTCGACGCCCACGCCGCTGCGTGGGTCTTCAGGCGCTGCCGCTCGGAGACGTAGACGCCGAGCGGGAAGCCGACGAACATGCCGACCACCGGGATCAGGAAGAAGCCGACGATGCCGAGCAGGACACCGATGAACATCGAGCGGCGTGGTACGCCGGACTCTCGGAGCCGGCGTTCGGGGACGATGTACTTCACCACCTGGCTGGCACCGATCAGGACCACCGCGATGCCGAGCACGACCCATCCGGTGGCGCTGCGTTCCACCAGGGCCCACACCAGGATGGCTGCGAGGCTCAGGATGGCGCCGGGCAGCACGGGGATCACGATGCCGAGGATGCCGACGAAGATCGCTACCCCGACGAGGACCGTCATCGCAGTGTTCACACGGACACTCTGCCGCATCTCGGGCGCGTTTAGGGTGGTGGCATGTCCCAGCTGCACGAATTGGTCACTGCACTGGCTGCTCCCTGGGTGGTCCTGTCGCCGCGCTCCGGTCAACTGAGCGGCACCGGAGTGGAAGGCGTCTATGCCCGCGACAGACGGTTGCTGTCCAAGCTCGTCGTCACGGTCGACGGGGTGGAGCCAATCCCGCTGCAGGTGGACGAGCAGAGCGCCTCGACCCATGTGTACGTCGCGAAGGTCGATCGCGAGGAGACGGCCCTGCTCTATCGCCGCCGTGAGATCACTCGCGACGGGATGACCGAGCAGATCACGCTGGTGAACAACTCCCGGGACACCTTGACCTGCCGCCTGGAAGTTGCCCTAGGCACCGATCTCGCCGGGATCGTCCAGGTCCGCAACAGCAGTGCTGTGACACTGCCAACTCTTGAGGGTCAGTACGACGATTTGGGCCGTCTGTACTGGGAGAATGAGGGCACGCGGGTCACCGCGGAACTGGACCCCGGAACGACTGCGACTCCGCAGCTGGAGCCGGGGGAGGAGTTCACGATGATCATCAAAGTGATCGCTCCCGGCCCGCCCACGCTCAGCGGGTTCACGATCGACCCACCGGTGAACACTATTCTGTACACCGCGAGTGTTCACTGTAGTGATCACCGAGTTGAACGCTGGTTCGAACGATCGCTCGACGATGTCCGCGCGCTCCAACTTGCGGTGGGCAACGATCGCTACCTCGGAGCAGGCCCGCCGTGGTACCTCACGCTCTTCGGCCGGGACTCGTTGATCTCTGCGGGAATGCTGATTCCGGTCGACCCGGAGCTGGCGGCCGGCACCTTGCGGGCACTGGCCAAGTGGCAGGGCACCGAGGTCACGATCGACACCGCCGAGCAGCCCGGCAAGATCCCGCACGAACTCCGCGCCGAGGCGGCCGAGCACGGTACTGACTTCGTCCTGCCGCCGGTGTACTACGGCACGCACGACGCGACCCAGCTCTGGATCACCACCCTGCACAAGGAGTGGCGTTGGGGGATGCCGGCTGATGAGGTGCGCGACCTGCTGCCGAATCTGCGGCGAGCACTCGCCTGGATGCGGGACTACGCGGATCCGGACGGCGACGGATTCCTCGAGTACATCGACGAATCGGGCCACGGATTGGCAAACCAGGGCTGGAAGGACTCGAACGACTCGGTGCAATGGCCGAACGGCGAGATTGCCACCGCACCGATCGCGTTGTGCGAAGTCCAGGGCTACGCGTACGCGGCCGCCGTACGGGGTGCTGAACTGCTCGACGCCTTCGGCGAGCCGGGCGACGAGTGGCGCGCCTGGGCAGCAGCGCTGCAGGAACGCTTCCGCAGTGCGTTCTGGGTCGACGGCTACCCGGCGATCGCCCTCGACGGCGCCAAGAACGCGGTGTCCGGCCGTGCGTCGAACATGGGGCATCTGCTCGGAACCGGTCTACTGGACGCGGACGAGGAACAGCGTGTCGCGGACATCCTCGGTGAGGACGACCTCGACAGCGGGTTCGGTCTGCGCACCCTGTCGACCACGATGTCCCGGTTCAACCCGATCGGCTACCACACCGGCAGCGTCTGGCCGCACGACACCGCGATGACCGTCGAGGGCCTGTACGCCGCCGGCCACGCCGACGTCGCTTCGTCGTACGTGGCCGGTCTCGTCCGAGCCGCCGAGAGTTTCGAGTACCGACTCCCCGAGCTGTACGGCGGCCGCGGGCTGAGCGCCGAGACGCGACCCACGCCGTACCCGAGCTCGTGTCGTCCACAGGCCTGGGCGGCCGCCTCTGCGGTGGCGGTGCTGGTGGCTGCCCTCGGGATCGAACCGGATGTGCCCGGTCGGACGCTGAGCTTCACCCCGGCGGCATCGTTGCCGTGGAGTGAGCTCACACTGACCGGGCTGCGCCTCGGGCCCGATCGCTTGTCCGTCCGGGTCGTGGACGGGGTGCTGTCGGTGCTCGAGGCACCTGATGACATGAGTGATGGCGGACTCCCGCTCGGGGAACCGCCATCGGATCTGTAGGGCTTTGGCGCCGTCGTTGGCGCGTTTATGAGACCTGGCTTACCGTTCGTCCTCCGGGGCGACGGCGGCGGGAGCGGCGTCGAGCCGACCCGTCTCGTCGTGAATGGTGACGGCGATGTTGCGCAGCTTGTCCGAGTGCTCCCGGCCGTGGTGGGCGCAGAACAGAAGCTCCCCACCGCTGGTCAAGGTGACACGGACGTAGGCCTGCGCACCGCAGCGGTCACAACGATCCGCGGCCGACAGGGCCGAACTCGGGGCGAGTGCTGTAGTCACTTGAGGCCTCATCTCATCTAGTTCCGTTCTCACCAGATAGCAACATCCTGACATGCGGATCGCTTCCCGGTGGGGGCAACGTGTCCGAATGTGAGACGAACCACCTGCTCCCTTATGACGCATGCTGACGCGGAATCGTTTCTCATTCGAGCGAATTAGGCGGCACGCGCTGCGTCGGGCGTGTCTTATCTCACTCTGCGCCATGAATTGGTCACGCCGTGCTGATCCGCGGAGTGTCGTGGGGCACGCCCGATCGAGTCCGGATCGATATCTGAGACAACACCTTTCTCGTTGACCAGTCAGGTGCCCCGAGTGTCGGAGGTGCTAACAGGTTTTGGGGGTGCGGCCGCATAGGCTGTCCCCGTAGTGAGTTGGTGAACCAGTGAAGGAGCCCTGTGGCCGCCCCGACGCCTCGTAGTACCGAGCTCGACCCGACGTACAACGCCCGCAACCTGCTCGTCCTCGAAGGACTCGAGGCGGTCCGGAAGCGCCCCGGGATGTACATCGGGTCCACGGACAGCCGCGGCCTGATGCACTGCCTGTGGGAGATCATCGACAACGCCGTCGACGAGGCCCTGGCCGGGCACGGCGAGCGGATCGACGTGATCCTCTACAAGGACGGATCCGTCGAGGTGCGCGACCGCGCCCGCGGGATCCCGGTCGACATCGAGCCGAAGACCAAGCTCAGCGGTGTCGAGGTGGTGTTCACCAAACTGCACGCCGGTGGCAAGTTCGGCGGCGGCTCCTACAACGCCTCCGGTGGTCTGCACGGTGTCGGCGCCTCGGTGGTGAACGCGCTGTCCGCGCGGCTGGATGTCGAGGTCGACCGTGGTGGAGTGGTCTGGACCACGTCGTTCCGGCGTGGTGTCGCCGGCGAGTTCGACGCCGAGGGCGCGGCGGCCGGTTTCACCGCGGTCAAGGGTCTGCGCAAGGCCGGGCGCGCGAAGAAGGGCATGACCGGTACGCGGATCAGGTACTGGGCGGATCGGCAGATCTTCACCCGCGACGCGAGCTTCAACTACGACGAGCTGGTCACCCGGGCGCGGCAGACGTCGTTCCTGGTCCCCGGCCTGGAGCTGGTGATCCGCGACGAGCGCGGTGACGAGGTCAGCGAGGAGCACTTCAAGCACGACGGCGGGATCAGCGAGTTCTGCGAGTTCCTGGCCACCGATCAGAAGGTCACCGAGGTGATCCGGCTGACCGGGACCGGCCACTTCACCGAGACCGTGCCGATGCTCGACGACGCCGGCCACATGACGCCGACCGATGTCGAGCGCGATCTCGACGTGGACATCGCGGTGCGCTGGGGCGATGGGTATGAGACCGAGCTCCGCTCGTTCGTGAACATCGTGGCCACCACCAAGGGCGGCACGCACGTCGCCGGCTTCGAGCGGGCGCTGGCCAAGAGCTTCACCAACGCGATGGAGGGCACCCGCCTGCTGAAGAGCGGCGAGGAGCTGATCAAGGACGACGTCCTCGAGGGCATGACCTCGATCGTCACCGTGCGCCTGGCCGAGCCGCAGTTCGACGGCCAGACCAAGGAGGTGCTCGGGACGCCGGCCGCGTCGCGGATCGTGTCGAAGGTCGTGCAGACCGAGCTGGAAGCGTTCCTGACGTCGACCAAGCGTGAGCACAAGGCGCAGGCGCGTGCAGTGCTGGAGAAGGTCGTCGCCGCGTCCCGGACGCGTGTCGCGGCCCGTCAGCACCGCGAGCTCCAACGCCGCAAGACCGCGCTGGAGTCGTCGGCCCTGCCGGCCAAGCTCGCCGACTGCCGGAGCAACGATGTCGACCGGTCCGAGCTCTTCATCGTCGAGGGTGATTCGGCTCTCGGTACGGCGAAACTGGCTCGGAGTTCTGAGTTTCAAGCGCTGCTGCCGATCCGCGGCAAGATCCTGAACGTGCAGAAGGCGTCCGTTGGCGACATGCTGAAGAACGCCGAGTGCGCCGCGATCATCCAGGTGGTCGGCGCCGGCTCGGGCCGCAGCTTCGATCTCGACCAGGTCCGCTACGGCAAGATCATCTTCATGGCCGACGCCGACTCCGACGGCGCGCACATCCGCTGCCTGCTGGCCACCCTGTTCTTCCGCTACATGCGTCCGCTCGTCGACGCCGGTCGCGTCTACACCGCCGTACCGCCGCTGCACCGCTTCGAACTGACCAACCCGAAGAAGGGTCAGGACAAGTACATCTACACCTACAGCGACGCGGAGTACCAGCGGAAGACGGCCGAGCTGATGAAGAAGGGCGTCAAGTGGAAGGAGCCCCCGCAGCGCTACAAGGGTCTCGGTGAGATGGACGCCGACCAGCTGGCCGAAACCACCGTCGACCCCCGCCACCGCACCCTCCGCCGGATGACCGTCGACGACGGCGAAGCAGCCGCCCAGGTCTTCGACCTCCTGATGGGCAACGACGTAGCCCCCCGCAAGGAGTTCATCGTCCAAGGCGCCTACGAACTCGATGAAAGCCGCATCGACGTCTGATGCCCCAGCCCCGGCTGGCCTGCTTCGACCTGGACAACACCCTCATCGACCGCGACGCGGCCTTCCTCGACTGGGCCCGCGCCTGGTGCGATGAGGCAGGTCTCGGCGCAGCCGGGGTCGAGTGGCTGACCGCGCACGACGGCGGCGGCTTCGTGCCGCGCGCCGAGCTGTTTGCGGGGTTGAGGCAGGAATTCGGTTCCGCTCCGACGGTTGAGAGCTACGACCGGGAGCATCCGTTGTTCACCTACGCCGAAAACGCCGTGTTGGAAGGGCTCTCAGCACTCCGGGACGCGGGTTGGCGGGTCGCGGTCGTCACGAACGGGACCGTCGTGCAGCAGACGCTGAAGCTCGAGCACACCGGGATCGCCGCAGTGGTGGACTACTGCTGTGTCTCCGAAGCGGTCGGTGTGCGCAAGCCGGAGGCGGAGATCTTCGCCATCGCGGCGCGGGAGGCCGGTGCCGCGCTGGACGGGTGGATGGTGGGTGACCACCCGGTGTACGACGTCGCGGGTGGTCAGAATTCTGGGCTACGAACGATTCTGGTGGGGGATCGCCGTGGCGGACCAGTGGCCGACCACCAGGTGGAGTCGGTGCTGGACGCGTTCAGGATTGTGATCGGGTGATCAGGAAAGTGATCACAGGGCCTGGCGGAGTACGGCGTGGGCGCCGCGGATGATCGCTTCGCGATTCGCCTCGTAGGTTGGGTCGGTGATGGTGGTCTTGTTGGCTGCGTCGAAGGACAGGACCGGGACGTGGAGGTGTCCGGCCGGCATTGACGGGTCCTTCAGGTCGCGTTGCAGGGTGTTGCGGTAGGCGACCTCGTTGGACAGGTAGCCGCCACCGGCACCCTCGGAGGCGATCGAGCCTTCCGTCGGGCCCAGCGGCCGCCGTACCGGCGCGGTCTGGCCGGCCGGGATCTCCAGGACCGAGGTGTTCACGCGGGTGCGGAACGGCGTCACGTCGGCTTGAGCCATCCGCGCCATCGGCAGGCTGGAGGTGATCCATTCCGGCCCGCTCGGCATGCTCGGCGAGACAACCGGGGCTGCAGCGGTTCCGCCGCCCCACAGGTTGTTGTTGTCGCCGATCGAACTGGTCGACCGCCGGCGGCCGTTGAAGACCTCCAGGTCGAAGATGCCCGTCCGCCCCTGGCTCGCCGTCATCACCATGTCCGCGTGCTGCGGCCCACCGCGGTAGTGCGGCGCCAGCGCATCTTCGACCATGTTCTGGTCGAAGTCGGTGTAGCGAACCGGGAAGACAACCGCCTGGATCTCGTACGTCGTCCCGTTGACCTCCCAGCGCTGTCCATCCAGCGTCAGCGCATTCGCGCCAGACGGATTCCCGATCCGGATGTCGGCATCCAGCGTGAACGGATCGAACCCAGTCACCAGGATCTTCCGTACGCCGGGGGAGAACCGCGTGCTCGTGATTCCGCGAGACGCGTACTCGAGCGACCGGATCAGCTCCGCGCGTTCCGCCGTACCGATCGTGAAGCGCGGTTGCCACTGGCGAAGCGTCAGAGCCATCGAGATGCGTGCCCAGTACAAACCGCGGTCGTCGGTAGACGGCAGCGCGTCGTCGCCGGAGACCGGGTGCTGAGCGCGGTGCACGGCCGTCCGCCACAGCGCCTCGCCCTGAGTACGAATCAGCTGCTTGGCGGCCTCGCGGCTCGGCATCTTGCACAGCAACCGGCCGAACAGCTCCACGTGCTTGTCGAACCCGGTCCGCCGCAGGATCTCGGCGGGCACCGACGGTCCACCGGCGATACCGCGACCGAGGCGCTGCTCCTCGACCGTGCCGGTCACTCCGGTGTCGAGGCAGCCGGTCGCGACCGGTGCCGCGTGCACGACTGGAAGGCCGGACAGGACGCTCGTCAGAGCCAGGGCGCCGACAAGCAGGGACCTGGGAAATGAGCTGGGGCGGAATCTCATAAGGGGTATCTATCAGATCCCGGCGCGGAAGCCGAGAGATCTGCACAAAGACCGGGTATTGCAGACAGTATGCAATGCGCTACCTTC
This sequence comes from Kribbella sp. NPDC056951, assembly GCF_042674205.1. Classification (NCBI taxonomy): domain Bacteria; kingdom Bacillati; phylum Actinomycetota; class Actinomycetes; order Propionibacteriales; family Kribbellaceae; genus Kribbella; species Kribbella sp. NPDC056951. The sequence goes on along the minus strand of NZ_JBHUQZ010000002.1, from coordinate 401,217 downwards.
GGAGAGCGGCGTTCGCCCCCGCCGCCCCTTTCCTGAGGAGCATGCCGTGAGCACCACCAGCAGTCGCCGTCGTTTCCTGAGCACTGCCCTGCGCACCGGACTGGTTGTCGGAGCAGGTAGTGCAGTCCTGGCCGCCTGTTCGGAGGCTACGCCCGCCAGTACGCCGGTTGGTGCAGGATCGCCGGTCGCGCCGGCCAACTCTGTTCCCGCCGGATCGATCCCGCCCAGCGCCGACCCGGTCCTCACTGGTGAGCAGGCACTGGCTCGCCTGGTCGCCGGCAACGCCCGCTTCGTCGCCGACCGCGACGAGCGGCTCGACGAAGGCGTGGCCCGGCGGGTCGCGGTCAGCAAAGGACAGCACCCGTTCGCGACCGTGCTCGGCTGTGTGGACTCGCGGGTGCCGATCGAGCTCGTCTTCGATCAGGGACTCGGTGACCTGGTCGTCGTACGCAGCGCTGGTGAAGCCCTCGATCACTCGGTCGTCGGCAGCCTGGAGTTCGGTGTCGCCGAACTGCACACGCCACTGCTGGTGGTTCTCGGCCACCAACGCTGCGGTGCGCTCGACGCCACCATCAAAGCCATCGACGCCCACCAGCGAACCTCAGAGGCCGGCCAGATCGACTACCTCGTCGAGACGCTCACTCCCGCCGTACGCCAAGTAGCGGGCAAGCCGGGCGACCGCCTCACCAACGCCATCCACGCCAACGTCGACCTGGTCCTCGCCGAACTCCGCAAGTCCCCAGTCATCGCCCCACTCGAAAAGTCCGGCAAGGTCAAACTAGTAGGCGCCTACTACGAACTAGACACCGGCCAAGTAGTCCTCACCTAACCGTCCACCCCACCCCGAACCCCCAAAGAGCAGCCCCCCACTCCCCAACACCCCCGCTGCTCCTTGTGCACCCAGCTCGTCTTTGGGAACCCATCAACCACGCAGAGCCCACGAAAATGGCTGGTGGGTGCACAAAGATGGCTCTCGTGCACAAAGAGAAGGCGACCCACCTTTGGGCGCTAGGGCGCTAGGGCGCTAGGGCGCTAGGGCGCTAGGGGGGAGGGGGAGGGTTAGACGTGTTGGGTGAGGAGGCCGGTGTCTACGTCGTACATGAAGCCGCCGACGAGGATCTCTTCGCCGATCAGGGGGTGTTCGCGGACGGCGGCGACGTCGTGGCGGAGGGCTTCGAGCTGGTCGGGGATGACGTTGATGGGGAGGTAACCGGCCGGTTTCCCGGCGGCCTTCTCGACCTTCGCGCGGAGTTCGTCCTCGGACATCGCGGCCATCGCGCAGCGGGTGTGCGGGATGACCATGATCCGGCGGATGCCGAGCAGGTTGACGCCCAGGACGAGTCCGGTGAGCGTGATCTCGGTGACGCGGCCGCCGGCGCTGCGCAGGACCTTGGCGTCACCCGGCTTGAGGCCGAGTAGTTCCAGTGGCGGGATGCGGGAGTCCATACAGGTGACCACGCCGACCCCGGCGTGGGCGATTCCGTCGAAGCCGCCGTAGTGGAAATCGGCGGCGTACTCCGCGTTGGCGGCGAGCAGGTCTTCGAAACCAGGGGTCGTCATCGGACTGCACCTGGCACAGGGGTTCCGGCCTTGAGGATCGACATCGCGAACGGCTCCTTTCCACAGGACTCCGGACGAGGTGGATCAGCAGGTGCACTGGTCACCGGGACGACCCAGGACCGTCCGTCGCGATGCCACACTGTCACGGATTCGAGATCTTCGCCCGCGACAGTGAGGGCGTCCAGCGATAGCTCACCAATTTGGTGGCGTACGGCGATTTCCGCGGCCTGACCGCGTTTGGTCCACGTGGTGCGGCCGCGTAGTCCGGTCAGGAAGGTTTCGCCGCGGTCCGAGGCCGCGAGCACGTCGAGTGCGGTCTCGGTGTCGAGGTGACCGTGCATGGTGCCGGCCGGCAGCAGCACGGCGGTGGGGGAGAAGCGGTGACCGCCGAGGTGGCTGGCTTCCCAGACTCGGCCAGGTGCAGCGGTGGCCAACCCGTTGACCAGCGGGCGGCCGAGGATCGCGCAGCACTCGTCGCGCTTACCGTTGGTGCAGACCAACATGATCGACTCGTCGACCGGCACCAGGCCGGGCAGCGACGCGTCGACGGCATCCCGGTCGCCGCGGGCGATAGCGCCCAGGTCGAGTCCGCTGAGCGCCAGCGGGTCGTCGAGGTGGGCAGTCAGCAGCCAGGACTTGCCTGGCACGGTGGAGGCGACGTACACCTGCTGGGCGTGATTGGCGGGGAAAGAGTGCCGCCCTGGCGTGCGGATCAGACCGAAGCGGACATCGGCTTTCTTGCATTCGGCATCGAACCGACCACCGAACTCGGGGTTCAGGTGACTGTTGACGACGGCATCGGCACCCCACGGACCAGGCTGCTCCAGGACGACCCAGCCGCTCGCGACAATGGCTGAGCCCTCCAGCGGCTCGAGGAGCTGACGGCAGAAGGTCGAGCACAGGCCTGGCCGACCGGTCGCGTCGGGTGGAACTCTCACAGCACCACTGTAGGTTAGGCAGCCCTCAGTTCCGTGCAGCGCCCATCAACTGGCCCATCAAGTGTGCACAACGCCACGTCGGCCAAGCAGCGCCACCGCGAGGATCGCAGCCAGGAACGCGCACACAGCAGCCCCGGCGAAGATCGCGTGCGTTTGTGAAATGGCCGCATCGCGCAGCGCATCGATGAAAGGCCGGCAGGACGCGGGCGCTGTCGGACAGAGCTCGTTCGGTGACGGTACGTCGTCCACGATCGCGAAGTACCGGCGTAGTCCGATCGCGGTCAGTGCCGACACGCCGACCAGCATGCCGACCATTCGCGCGACCACGACGAGCGCGCTGACCAGTCCGTGGTTCGCTGGGGGAGTAGCGCCGAGAATCGCGGTGTTGACCGGTGACAGCGCCAGTCCGAAGCCGAACCCGCACAGCAGCAGTACGGCGGTCGCTGCGAAGTGATCGAGGGCGTTGCGGCCCCAGAACGACATCACGACGAACATTGCCCCAGCCAACGCCAGTCCGGCGCCCGTGATCAGCCCCAGCCCGAAGCGCCTCGTCAGCCAGCCGCCGACCACCGCACCCACCGGCAGCGCGATCAGGAACCGCACCAGCACGAGAGCGGCCGCGAGCTGCCCACCGCCTTGCGTCGTCCGTGCGAACACCGGTACGTCGACCAGTGCGGCAATCAGCGCACATCCGACCAGAAAGCTGACCACCAGCGAACCCCACGCGGGTCGCGCTGTGAGCAGACCGGTCGGGATGATCGCGCGCGGCGTCCGACGCTGCCACGCAACGAAGGCAACCGCGAAGACGGCCGCGCCGATGAGCAGCCATGGGCCAGCCGGGGACATCAGTTCGCGTTCGGGGTCGGCGGTCGCGAACGCAAGAACGACACCGGAGAGGGCGAGGGCGAGCAGCAAAGCGCCCGGTACGTCGACTTGGCGCAGCAGGTCGGTCAGCTGAGAACGCTGCACTGTGAGGACGGCCCACAGCAGAGCAAGGACGAGAGCCGCGACCCCGATCGGTGTCAGCAGTCTCGACGTACCGGTGAAGGGCACGAAGGGCAGACCGAGGGTGACGTCGTCCGCAAGGCGTTGTGGTGCGGTCAGGGTCAAGCCAAGCGCCACACACGCCAGCAAGCCCACCAAGGCGGACAGCGGTGGAGGTCGCCACCCGCGGAGCAGGACAGCCAGGACGATGGCGACCACGAGGTTGAGCCAGAAGATGTAGCGCCAGTCAGCCACCGCCAGTACGGCGGCGCCCAGCAACGGCCCTAGGACAGCTCCGAGCTCCTGGACGGCACCAACGACACCCAAAGGCAGTCCGCGCCGCTGAGGCGGCCACAGGTCGGCGACCAGGGCGAGTGTGGCTGGGACGAGCCCACCACCGCCAACGCCTTGAAGAAACCGACCGGTTACCACCAGGGGTAGGTCGTACGCCGCCGCCGTGATCAGCGATCCGACAGCGAACAGCATCAATGCGCCGACCAGGACCGGTGTCCGGCCGGCGACGTCCGCGATCCGGCCGATCAGCGGCAGTACGGCGATGTAGCCGAGCAGGAAGCCCGAGATGATCGGCGCGGCGCGCTGGAGTTCGTCCGCGGACAGCCCGACCCCGGACATCAGGTCGGGCAGCGCGAGGACGACGACATACGTGTCCGCGGCCGCGAAGGCGACCGCGATCGACGCGAGCGTGAGCTGGGCTCTCGGCCGGGCGGCCACCGCTGGGCTCACTACGGCTTGGTGATCGTGACTTGTTCGCCGTACTTGTCGAAGGTGACGTCGTAGCTGCTGGTGGCGCCGTCGTAGAACGGGCCGGAGATCGTCGCCGCGACGAGCTGCTTGGACTCCTTGTCGAGCTTGAAGCTGCTCGGGAAGTCCTGGCCGGCCGGCGCCTTCGGGAAGATCCCCTGCAGCGTCTGCCCCGGGACCGAACCGGTGATCTCGGTCAGCACCTTGGCGCCGTCGCGGGTGTCACCCTTCACCTTCGGGTCCTTCAGTGCCGGCAGCACCGACGTCAGGCCCTTGGCCGGGTCCAGCAGGATGGCCGGGTCCGGCGCACCGAATCCGGTCAGCTGCTCGGGTGTGAGCTCGACGAACTTCCCGGTGAAGGGCAGCTTCGCGTACACCTTCTTGTCGACCGCAACGACCTCGGAGTCGATCGGTGCGCCGCCGGTGCGGATCGTGAGCTTGCCCTTGAACGCCGGAGCGTGAGTCGCCACGCCGTCGCCGCTGGCCAGGGTCTGCGCGCTGTCCGGCAGGTCCCGTCCAGTGAGCACGATGTGCACACTGGACGCTTCGTCGAGCGCCTTCTTCGCGGCCGTGAGCTGCGCGACGGCGTCGTCGGACTTCCCGGCGCCACCGCCGGAATCCTTCTTGTCGCTGCAGCCGACCAGTGCCAGCACGAGCACCGCGCCCAGCGCGACGAGTTTCTTCATGGGGTCAGCCTGCCAGGTCCGCGGCCAACGCAGCGATCGGTTGGGCCACCGGCACGCCGGAACCATCGCGCCGCGGGTCGATCGGGGGCAGGTCCACCGGTGCGCCGCTGTTCGCGCTGGCCTTGACCGGAGCCGCGCCGATGTAGGCGAGCAGCAGCCCGTCCTCACCCTTGAGCAGCCGCTGGCAACGCACACCGCCAGTACCGCGGCCCTTGCCCGGGTACTCGCTGAACGGCGTCACCTTGACCGCGCCGACCTCCGTCCCCGGCAGCGCCGAGTTCGAGCCGGCGATTGTCACAACCTGAGCCTCGCGGCCCGGTTCCACGGCACCGAAGAAGACCACCTTCGCGCCACTGCCGAGCCGGACACCGGCCATACCGCCTGCGGTGCGGCCCTGCGGACGAACCGCGGAGGCCGGGAAGTGCAGCAGCTGTGCGTCCGAGGTGACGAAGCACAGTTCCTCTTCGCCGGTGGTGAGCTCGACCGCGCCGACGACCTCGTCACCGTCGTTCAGCCGGATGATCTCCCAGGCGTCGCGGTTGCTCAGGTGATCCGGTACGACGCGCTTCACGACACCGGTCGCCGTACCGAGCGCGACACCGATCGAGTCGGGATCCATCGTCGTGAGCGCCAGCGCCTTCTCACCCGGGTCGAGCGAGACGAACTCGGCGATCGGTGCGCCACCCTGCAGGTTCGGCGCGGCGGCCGTCGTCGGTACGGCGGGCAGGTCGAGCGACTCGAGTCTGATCAGCCGACCGGTGGTCGTGACGATCCCGTACTGACCGCGGGCGGTGCTCTTGATCGCGGACACGATCGCGTCGTGCTTGGCCCGGCCCTCGGCGGCTCCGAACGGCTCGACCCCGTTGGTGCGGGCCAGCAGCCCGGTCGAGCTCATCAGGATCCAGCACGGGTCGTCGGTGACCTCGAGCGGTACGGCGGCGGTCTTGGTCGCGCCGGATGATTCCAGCAGCACGGTACGGCGCGGTGTGCCGTAGGTCTTGGCGACCTCGGCCAGCTCGTCGCCGACCGTCTTCTTCAGCAGCGTCTCGTCCTCGAGGATCGCGGTCAGCCGCTCGATCTCGCGCTCCAGCTCGGCCTTCTCGGTCTCCAGTTCGAGCTTGGAGAACTTGGTCAGGCGGCGCAGCGGCATGTCCAGGATGTAGTTGGCCTGGATCTCGGACAGGTCGTAGATGTCGATCAGCCGGGTCCGGGCCGCGGCCGCGTCGTCGCTGCTGCGGATGATCTGGATGACCTCGTCGATGTCGAGGATCGCGATCAGCAGGCCGTCGACGATGTGCAGCCGGTCCTGGGCCTTCTTGCGGCGGAACTCGCTGCGCCGGCGGACGACGTCGTACCGGTGCTCGAGGTAGACCTCCAGCAGGCTCTTCAGCCCGAGGGTGCGGGGCTGGCCGTCGACCAGGCAGACCGCGTTGATCGAGAACGAGTCCTCGAGCGGGGTGAGCTTGTAGAGCTGCTCCAGCAGGGCCTCGGGGACGAAGCCGTTCTTGACCTCGATCACCAGTTGGGTGCCGTGCGCGCGGTCGGTCAGGTCCTTGACGTCGGCGATGCCCTGCAGCTTCTTGGCCTGGACCAGCGTCTTGATCTTCTCGATCACCTTCTCCGGGCCGACCGTGTACGGCAGCTCGGTGACCACGATGCCCTTGCGGCGCGGGGTGACGTTCTCGATCCGGGCGGTGGCGCGCATCTTGAAGCTGCCGCGGCCTCCTGCGTAGGCGTCCTTGATGCCCTCCAGGCCGACGATCTTGCCGCCGGTCGGCAGGTCCGGCCCGGGGATGAACCGCATCAGGTCGTCGAGGTCGGCGGTCGGGGTCTTGATCAGGTGCCGGAGCGCCTGGATGACCTCGATCAGGTTGTGCGGGGCCATGTTGGTGGCCATTCCGACCGCGATCCCGGCGGCGCCGTTGACCAGCAGGTTCGGGAAGGCGGCCGGCAGTACCGACGGCTCTTCCTCACGGCCGTCGTAGTTCGGCCGGAACTCGACGACGTTCTCGTCCAGGCCGTTCGTCATCGCGACCGCGGACGGCGCCATCCGGCACTCGGTGTTGTGATTGACGAAGCCGCCGGCCAGGAACGAATGATCTGCGCTGTCGACCCGGATCGAGTAAACGGCCTCGGGTTCGCAGTCCTCGACCGCGGCAACCTCGACGAACCGATACCCGGAGTCCATGATCGGGGCGACCACGCCCAGGATCTCGGGGTCCTTGAACTTGGTCACCAGCAGACTGCGATCGGTCTGCCAGCGCTCGATCCGGTCGAAGTTGTGGTTCTGCAGCCAGCTCTTGCCGGTACCCCGGCCGGGCCCCAGCGCCTCGCGGACGTAGTCGGCGACGTACGGCACGAAGTCCCGAGTCAGGCGGTGGGTGTAGCGCGGTGTCCTCCGCAGCAGCGCGTGCAGCTTGTGCCGCTTGGCCGCGAGGAAACCGATCCGCTCGCCGAAGGCGTGAATGTTGTGCCGGCCGGAGATGACCAGGCGGTACTCACCGCGGCTGTAGTGGGTGAGATTGCTGTGTACGCCGAACTCGAGCAGCAATTCCTGTAGTTCGGCGGCCAGAACCCGGCTGTATGTCGAGTACTGGACGGTGATTGATGCGTCGTTGGCTCGCCGAATACCGCCGTCGCCCTCGTACAGCGCCATCAGGAACGCACGCTTCAGCCCGATCGTGCCCCGCCAGACCGCCTCGGGGACGTGCTTGTCGGCTGCCTTGAATCCGATCAGATCGGCGAGCGGGCTCTCGCGGAACGCCGAGAGATTCTGAATGTCCAGCTCGTGGATCGTCCGCAGCGATCGGCGAGTTTTTCGGGAGTAGACGTAGCGCGGGCCGCCGACGATGGCGTCGTACGCCTCGAGGATGTACTTGAAGTACTCCTCGTCGGTGTTGTTGATGCCGGCCCGCTCTGCGGAGGCGAAGCCCTCGGATACCCAGGCGCCGAAGAGCGTGCCGAGCATCATTTCGTGCGCCATCGGAACGTCGGTGGTCCATGCGTTGCGCGCCAGGCAGACCACAGTGCCAGGCGTCACCTCGTCGAGGCGGAGCCACTGGAAGATCGGCACGCCCGCGACCGGAACGAGACAGAGCACCGGGTGGTTGTGGCTGCCGCGCAGCGCGTGACCGCTCTTGGTCACCAGCTTCTTCACCGGATGAACCCCGGAGTTGAAGAGCTTGGTTGCGCGGACCGGCTTGCCGTCCTTGTCGAGCACCTCGAGGTCGGTGTCGGCCTCGGAGTTCTCCGGCAGGTCCACCAGATCGGCGATCTTGATCGAGCCGCCGTCGGCGAGCCGGACCCGGGTATCGCCGGTGATGCAATAGCGCATCGCCGCCGGACCGTCGTCCAGACTTCCGAAGTTCCCGTGGCCGTCGATCAGCGGCAGCCGCATCGACCACGGCTGCGCGGTCCGGACCAGGGCGTCGTAGATCGCGCCGTCGCCGTGCGGGTGGTACTTACCCATCACTTCACCGACGACGCGGGCCGACTTCACATGGCCGCGGTCGGGACGGATGTTGTTCTCCGCCATCGAGAACAGGATCCGCCGCTGGACCGGCTTCAGCCCGTCGCGGGCGTCCGGGAGCGCCCGGGAGTAGATGACCGAGTAGGCGTACTCCAGGAAGCTGGTGCGCATCTCGTCGGAGACATCGACGTCGAGGATGCGCTCCTCGAAGTCCTCGGGCTCGGCGGTGGTACTGGAACGGCGTGCCATACGGGTGAACTGCTCCTCGATCGAACGGTAGCCCTCATTGTCGCTGGTGAACGACAGTTCTGTGCATATTGCCACGCTCCGCGCGGCGGCTCATGGGGCTTTGATCCCCGTCCTTCCCTCGTCGCTCCAGTCGCTGCGCTCCCTGCGCTCCTCAGTCCAGTCCGGGGGCCCCATGAGCACGGCCCACGACCCGCAGGATGTATGCGGTCGGAGCCAAGGCGGACCCTACCGCGAGGGTCAGACAAAGTCCGGCGATCCCCAGCAGGACGCCCCACGGGATGGTGACCGGTACGTCGGGAACCCCGGCCGTCATCGCGTGCCGGATCAGTGCGCCGACCGTGACGGTGATCGCCGTACCGAGGCTGAGGGCGACCATTCCGACCAGGGAGGACTCCCACAGGACCATCCGGCGGATCTGGTTCGGGGTGGCACCCAGTAGCCGGGAGGTGACGAACTCCTGCCGTCGCTGCAGGCTGCCCATCAGGAGGGTGTTGGCGATCGCGATCGCGCTGTAGAGGGCGGCCGGTCCGAGCAGCAGGATGAGTCCGAGCTGGTTGCCCTTGCGAACCCCGGCCGCCTGCTCGGCCTCCCAAACAGCAGCCGGTACGGCGCCCTGGATCCTCTGCACGAGTTCCGCGGGATCGGTCCCGGCGGCCGGCAGCACGTACATGACCTCGGGCTGAGCCTTCGGGGCGTGTGCGCGGGCGAGCTCCATCGGGAGCAGGAACGACGGGTTGATCCCGAACGCGTCCGGCACGATCGCGACGATCTTCAGCTTGACGGTCGTCCGGTCCAGGAAGGTCACCGGCACCTCACCGCCGACCCGGTAGTGCTCGAACCCGGCCGTTTCCTTGCTAACGGCAACGGTATTGCCGGTGAGCGCGGCCAGGTTGCCGGAGATCGGCGTGACCTGGCGGGTGCGTGCCGCAACGGCCGGATCGATCCCCTCGGCCTCCTCGAGCTGCGCGTAGTCGGCCGCCATCCGGACGAACTGCACCGGATGCCCGGCATCGACCGCCCCGACCCCAGGCGTCGCGGCAACCTTGGCAGGGTCGCCTCCGTTGACCACGATCGGGGCCAGCATTCCGTCGCGCAGAGTGGCCGCAGCGCTGTCGGCGGCGAAGCTGAGGCTGAGCACCATCGATCCGGCGATGGCGGAGATGGTCAGGATCGGCGCCGCGAGCGAGGCGCTGCGCCGGGGTGCGGCGACCACGTTGCTCCGGGCGAGTCGCCCCGACACGCTGGTCCAGGCGACTAGCGGTGCCGCCCAGGGCCGCCCGAGGAACGGGATCACCAACGGAGCCAGCAGAGTCAGCGAGATCACCAGCAGCATCGGGGTGAACATCGCCAGCGGTACCGCGGCCTCACCGCTGGACGGCCTGATCAGGGTGAGCAGGAGGATCGAGCCGGCCATGAACAGCAGCCCGAACACGACGCGAACCGGTCCGATCCGCGGCGGTTCGAGGCTGGCCTCACGCAACGCGTCGATCGGACCGACCTTCCCAGCCCGCCGAGCCGCCGCCCGGGCACCGAGCAGCGCCACCACCAGACCGATGGCGACCGCGATCGACAGCGGCACCCAGGGCGACGCCGGCTCCAGTTTCACCGGCGCAAGCTCCGTGTACGACGCCTTCGCGAGCAGCAACGGAGTCGCGAGCTGCGCCAGCACGGCACCGGTGATCGACGCGGCGAGGGCGACGACCAGCGCCTCACCGAGAATCATCCGGCGGATCTGACCAGGCGTGGCGCCGATCAGCCGGAGCAGGCCGAGCTCGCGCCGCCGGGAGGCGACCGCGAACGCGAAGGTGCTGGCGATGACGAAGATCGTGATGAAGCCGCTGATCGCCCCGACCATGCTCAGTACGGTCTGCAGTCCGGAGACGTCCTGGTCGGAGGTGGACACGCTGACGTGCTGCGGTTCTGTATCCGGGCCGCCGAGGGTGGTGACCGCGATATGCCCCGCACTCGGTCCCCGATAGGCGATCGTGGCGGCGGTTGCAGTCGCGGCCAACCCGAGCAGGAACACGCCCACCGCGAGCGCCACGAACGAACCGGCGTACAGGTGTCGATGCCGGCCGACTGTCTGCCTGCTCAGGAAGAACAGCTGTGTCATCTCGAGCCCCGCCCCACCGCCCCGGTACTGGGCTCCAGGTCACTCATCGCAGCCGCGATCTGACCCGGCGTTCCACGGTCCAGGTGACCGGCGATCAGTCCGTCGGACAGGAAGACAACACGCTCGGCGTACGCCGCCGCCACCGGATCGTGGGTGACCATGACCACCGTCTGTCCGGCCCGATCAGTTGCCTCACGCAACAGGGTGAGCACCTGGCGACTGCTGTTGCTGTCGAGCGCACCGGTCGGCTCATCGGCGAAGAACACCGACGGCCTGGTGATCAGTGCGCGAGCAATAGCGACCCGCTGCTGTTGCCCACCCGACAACTCGGCAGGTCGCCGCTTGGCCTTGTCGCCCAGCCCCACCTGCTCCAGTACGCCGTGAACGTCGCCACGCTGCGGGCGCTTGCCGGTCAACCGCAGCGGCAACGCCACGTTGTCGTACACGGTCAGCGACGGCAGCAGGTTGTACGCCTGGAAGACGAAACCCATCTCCTCGCGGCGTAGCTTGGTCAGTGCGACCTCGCTGAGCCCGTGCAGGGTCACACCACCCAGTACGACGACACCCGTCGTCGGCTGGTCGAGTCCGGCCGCGCACTGCAGCAGCGTCGACTTGCCGGAGCCGGACGGGCCCATCACGGCAGTGAACGAACCACGCGGGAAGTGGTAGGTGACGCCTCGCAGGGCATCGACCCCACCGGCTTTGGAGCGGTAGGTCTTGGTGATCCCGTCGAGCACCAGCGCGGGCGCTGAGTCCGGTACGACGCTGGTGTAGTAGGGCGCGGTTGCGGTCATGTCACCAGCCAACAGGTCAACCGCTGGCAGCACGCGGGCTTGCGGAAGAGACCTGGAGTAGCGCGCACGCTACCGCCGTACGGGCCTTGCCGGACCTAGGGTTGGCGGAGTGGAAAGACCAATGACGGGCTGGCAAGCGCTGGCGTCACCGCGCTTCCTGGTGTCGTCGTGGCCGTGGCGCGCGTATGTGTACCTGTTCACCTCGGTACCGGTCGGTCTGGTGACGATCTGTCTGCTGGTCGGTGCTGCGGCGACCAGTGCGATTCTCAGCCCGATCGTGATCGGCATTCTGCTGTTGCCGTTGTTCCCGATGTTCGGTGTGCTGATCGGCTGGGCCGAGCGGTGGCGGGCCGGGGTGATGCTGGTGGACGGCGTCAAGAGTCCGCATGCGGCGATGCCGGCCTCGCTGGCGCTGCGGGAGAAGCTCAAGTTCCGCCGTCGCGAGCAGGCGTCGATGCGGGCGTTGGGCTACGGCTTTGTGCTGGGTGTGCTGGTCTGGCCGTTCAGCCTGGCCTTCGCGGGCCTCAGCGCGACCATCCTCGGGATGACCATCATGGCTCCGGTGATCGCCGACAGCGACGAGATGGGCATGGGGCCGTGGATCCTGGACTCCGCGGGAGAAGGCCTGCTCTTCACGATCACCTTCGGGCCGCTGTTCTACGTGGTCAGCTCGTACCTGCTCGGCGTACTGGCTGCAGCGGAGGCGTCGCTGGCGAGGGCGATGCTGGGACCGCGGCAGGATGAGCTGCAGCGGAACGTGGCCGAGTTGCGCCGCTCCCGGCTGGACCTGGTCGACGCGTTCGAGACCGAGCGGGCGCGGATCGAGCGGCACCTGCACGACGGCGTACAGCAGCGGTTGGTCGGTCTGACGATGACGCTCGGTCTCGCCGAGCTGGACCTGCCCGAGGGGGAGGGGCGGCGGCTAGTGGTGAAGGCGCACTCCGAGGCGGAGGCGGCGCTGGCTGATCTGCGCGAGGCGGTGCGCGGCATCCATCCGCGGGTCCTGGTCGATCTCGGGCTCGAGGCCGCGATCCGGGAGGTCGCCGACCGCAGCCCGATGCCGGTGGAGGTGTCGATGGCATTGGATGCGCGACTGCCTCCGCCGATCGAGGCGGCGGCGTACTTCGTGGTCAGCGAAGCGTTGTCGAATGCCGCCAAGCACGCGCAGGCGACGATGTGTCAGGTGTCGGGCTGGCTGGCGGGGGAGCAGTTGATCATCACGATCACCGACGACGGGATCGGTGGCGCGACGGTTGGTGCCGGAACCGGTTTGACCGGGCTGGTGACCAGGTTGGACGCTTTGGGCGGCACACTCGTGGTCGACAGCCCACCCGGTGGGCCTACTCGACTGCGAATGGAGTGCCCGTGCCGACTCGGCGACTGAGCATCGTGCTGGCCGAAGACTCGCTGCTGTTGCGTGAGGGTCTGGCCAGCATTCTGGATCGCGCCGGGCACGAGGTCCGCGACAGCGTCGGTGACGGCGACACCCTGCTCGCCGTCGTCCGCAAGGAGCCGCCGGACCTCGTCATCACCGACGTGCGGATGCCGCCGGGACACAGCGACGAGGGTCTGCGCGCGGCCGCCGCGATCCGGGCCGAGTACCCCGCGATCGGCATCCTGGTGCTCTCCCAGTACGTCGCCGATGCCTACCTCTCGTCGTTGCTCGAGTCAACGACCGGCGGGATCGGGTACCTGCTCAAGGATCGGGTCGGTCACGTCGCCGAGTTCCTCGAATCGCTCGACCGGGTCGCCTCGGGTGGCACGGTGGTCGATCCCGAGGTGGTCCGGCAGCTGCTGGCTCGGCGGCGGAACGACGGTCCGCTCTCCGCGCTGACGCCGCGAGAGCTCGAAGTACTGGCGCTGATGGCCGAGGGGCGCGTGAACGGCGCGATCGCGGAACAGCTCGTGGTGAGCGAGGCCGCCGTACGGAAGCATGTCGGCAACATCTTCGCCAAGCTCCAGCTGGACGACGGCCTGGATCGCCGGGTCTCCGCCGTCCTCACGTATTTGCGTGGCTGAGGGAGGCTTGAGGTATGGAGGCTGACATCCGGAAGATCTTGGCGGACTGTGACACGTGGGCCGTGGTGGGGTTGTCGAACAACACGGACCGGGCGGCGTACGGCGTGGCGCGGTTCCTGCAGGGACGTGGGAAGCGAATCGTGCCGGTGCATCCGTCGGCCGAGACCGTGCACGGTGAGCAGGGGTATGCGAGCCTGGCCGACATTCCGTTCCCTGTGGACTGTGTGGACGTGTTCGTCCGGTCCGAGCTGGCGGGCGAGATTGCCGACCAGGCGGTGGGAATCAATGCGAACGCGGTGTGGTTCCAACTGGGTGTAATGGACCAGGACGCCTACACGCGCACGACCGCGGCGGGACTCACCATGGTGATGAACCGCTGCCCGGCGATCGAGTGGAGTCGTCTCGGTCCGTCGTGACGACCTAGGGGCTCATGCATGTTCTCGATCGACACGTCCACGGATTTCGGCAAGCGGATCACCCGGCAGCTCGACGACGAACGGGTCGTGTGGCTGACCACGGTCGGCAAGTCGGGGACACCGGCGCCGAACCCGGTCTGGTTCCTCTGGCACGAGGGTGAACTGCTGATCAGCAGCCAGCGCCACAAGGCCAAGCTCCACAACGTCACCGCCCACCCGCAGGTCGCGGTCAACTTCAACGCAACCCACGGCGGCGGCGACGTCGGCGTCATCTCCGGCACGGCGACGATCGACTCCGACCCGCTGTCCGGCGAGGCCCTCGCGATCTACAACGCCAAGTACGGCGACGACATCATCGGCCTCGGAATGACCACCGACCAGTTCCACTCGGAGTACTCGGTAGTCATCCGCATCACCCCGGAAAAACTCCGCGGCTTCTAACCCCACCGCCCCCCAACCATCACCCCCGCCCCACACATCCCTGCCTTCCCCGCCCCTGCACAATTTGAGGGGATATCCATTCAACTTGACCCTTCTCCACTCATTTTCTGGGGGGAGAAGGGGCAACTTCGGGGGATGTCCGTTCAAATTTCCGCGAGGTGGGGCGGGGCCGGGCGAGGGGGCGCCGGCGGGCGAGGGGCGGCGGGGTGTGGACGGGGGTTAGTTGAGGTAGCCCTCGACGGTGGAGGCGGGGCGGGCCTCGGCGGTGTCGGGGTTCTCGCCGAATTCGCGCTTGGCGCGGCGCTGGCGGAGCAGGTCCCAGCACTGGTCGAGTTCGACCTCGAGGGCCTTCAGCCGGTCGCGCTCCTCGCCGTCACCGATCTCGCCGGCGGCGTGCTTGTTCCGGAGTTCGTGCTCCTCCGCCACCAGGGCGTCGATCTTGGTGAAGATGTTGTTGTCATCGGTCATGAGGAAACCGTACGCCCGTCCGGTAGGCGGGAGCGGGAGAGCAGCTCGGTGATGGTCAGGATGGCGATCGTCTCGGCGGCGATCAGACCGATCAGTACGACGAGTTGGAGCGCGGCCGCGGCTGCGGGGGACGCGCCGCCGAGGACCATGCCGACGAAGGCTCCGGGGAGCGAGACGAGGCCGACGGTTCGGGTCTGGTCGAGGGCGGGGAGCAGCGCGTCTCCGGCGACCGGGCCGACGACGAGTTTGAAGGCGTCGCGGGGGAGCAGACCGATCGAGAGACCTGCCTCGAACTCGCCGAACCGGGTGCCGTACTCGCTCAGCACCCGGCGGCCGGCGAGCGTGGTGGCGGTCATGGCGCCGCCCACGATGATGCCGCCCATCGGCAGGATGGTGGCCGGGTTCCGCGGGACGACGCCGGGTAGGAGAAGGATGAGCAGGACGGTCAGTGCGCCGGCGCCGATCGCGGCACCGCAGTAGAGCCACTGGTGGCGGATCACCGCGGTCTGGTGCAGCCGCCGCATGCTCGTGAAGGTCGCGACCCCGAACATCAGCAGCACGAACCCGATGGCCCCGAGGGTGTGCTGGAGCGCGAACCCGACAACCAGGCCGACTGCGGCCAACTGGGCGATCGCCCGCAGCGCTGCGGTGACAATCCCCTTGTCGTGCCGCAGACCGGCGTACCGGGATCCGGCCACGGCGATCGCGATCAGCAGTGGCAGGATTATCAACGCGGCCGGGCCCAGCCCGGTGTCGAGGTTCATTCGGTTCGGAAGTCGGCCTCGTCGTACGCGTGCTCTGCAGCTTCACCGGCTGACACCTTCGCGGCCTCGTCGGTGCGGAGCTCGACCCGCCTGATCTTGCCGGAGATCGTCTTCGGCAGGTCGGCGAATTCGAGCCGGCGGATCCGCTTGTACGGCGCCAGGTGGTCGCGGCAGAACTGGAGAATCTCCCCGGCGAGTTCGCGGGACGGTTCGTGGCCGGCGGCGAGGACGACGTACGCCTTGGGGACCGCGAGGCGGACGGGATCCGGCGACGGGACCACGGCTGCCTCGGCGACTGCGGGGTGTTCGATCAGCACCGACTCGAGTTCGAACGGCGAGATGCGGTAGTCGCTCGCCTTGAAGACGTCGTCCGAGCGGCCGACGTACGTGATGTAGCCGTCTTCGTCCCGGCTCGCGACGTCGCCGGTGTGGTAGAAACCGCCGCGGGTCGCCTCGGCGGTGAGCTCCTCGGCGTCACGATAGCCGCGCATCAGCGGGACCGGCGGGGGCGCGAGCTCGATGCAGATCTCGCCGTCGTCGCCGACCTCGTCAGTGCTCGGGTCGATCAGCGCGATCGCGTACCCGGGTAGCGGGCGGCCCATCGAGCCGAGTTTGACGGGCTGGCCGGGCGAGTTGCCGATCTGCGCGGTGGTCTCGGTCTGCCCGTAGCCGTCGCGGATCGTGACGTCCCATGCGTTGCGGACCTGCTCGATCACCTCGGGGTTGAGCGGTTCGCCCGCCGAGATGCATTCGCGGATCGCGACCTCGACGGCGGACAGGTCCGCCTGGATCAGCATCCGCCAGACCGTCGGTGGCGCGCAGAACGTGGTCACGCCGTACGTCTGGAGGACGCGCAGCATCTTCTCCGCGTCGAAGCGGGTGTAGTTGTAGAGGAAGACGGTGGCGCCGGCATTCCAGGGGGCGAAGACGTTGCTCCACGAGTGCTTGGCCCAGCCTGGCGACGAGACGTTCAGGTGGACGTCTCCGGGCTGCAGGCCGATCCAGTACATGGTCGACAGGTGGCCGACCGGATAACTCACCTGGGTGTGCTCGACCAGCTTCGGCTGGCTCGTCGTACCGGAGGTGAAGTACAGCAGCAGCGAGTCGTCGGCCGCGGTGTCTACGTCCGGCACAGGACCGTCGTACTGCGCGAAGTCGTCGTAATGCAGCCACCCGTCGACCGGCTCACCGACCGCGACTCGGAGGCAGTCGTCCGCGATCCCGGCGTACCGGCTTGTCTCGGCGCTCGCGGTCACCACCGCGCGAACGTTGCCCCGGGCAATCCGGTCGGCGAGATCGGCATCGGTCAGCAAAGTCGTTGCCGGGATCATCACCGCGCCGGCGCGGATACAGCCGAGCATCGTTTCCCACAGCGGTACGACGTTGCCGAGCACGATCAGCACGCGGTCACCCGGTTTCAGCCCGGCCTCGGTCAGCCAGCCGGCGATCTTGCGCGACCGCTCGCCCAGCTCGGCGTACGTGCGCGAGTTGACCTCGCCGTCCTCCTCGACGATCGTGAGCGCCGCCACCTCGCCCTGCTCGACCGCCAGCGCGTCGAACCAGTCCCGCGCCCAGTTGAACCGCTCGAACACCGGCCACTTGAAGTCCCGGTACGCCGTCTCGTAGTCCTCCCGATGCGCGACCAGGAAGTCCCGGGCCGCCCGGAACTCCCGCGTAACCTCCGCCGTGCTCTGTTCGGTGCTGTCGGCTTCGCTCATGCTCGGCACATTACCCATTCAGGGCGAGGACCGAGCCCGTGATCACGAGTGGGGTGAGGATGAGGCCGCGCCAGAGGAAGGACCACCAGGTGATGGTGACGCCGGCGGCGCGGCAGCGGGCTCGCCACAGGAGGGTGGCCAGGGAGCCCCAGAGGGTGAGGAGGCAGCCGGTGTTGACGCCGATCAGGAGGGCGGTCATCCGCTGTGGGTCGGAGGCGGCGACCGGTTCCATCGCCAGGTAGGCGGGGAGGTTGTCGAACAGGTTGGCGCCGAGGGCCGCGGTCGCGCTGAGACGCAGGTCGGAGGTGGTTCCGGCTACCTGCCTGAGCACCTCCTCCAGGCCGTGGTCGGTGAGGAACGCGACGATGGCGAACAGGACGACGACCCCGACGACCAGCTTGGCCGGGATGAGCGACCAGCGGAGCTCGCTGCGGCGGCGGATCGCGAACAGGACGACCAGGATGATCGCTCCGATACTGGCCGGCCACGCGACCTCGATACCGGACACGAAGGCCGGCCCGAGCAGAACGCAGACCGTGGTCGAGCCCCAGAACAGCACCTTGTCGTCAACCGCGGGAGTCGCCGGTACGTCGTACGTTCGGCCGAGGTCGCGGTGGAACAGGACCGCGAGCACGACGACCGTGATCACGATCGCGGCGATCGCCGGCCGCCAACTGACGCTCAGGTATGACGTGTCGAGCTGGCGGAAGTGGTGCAACCCGAGCAGGTTGGTGAGATTCGACACCGGTAGCAGGAGAGACGCCGTACCGGCCAGCCAGACCGTGGTGAACGCGAAAAGTTTCGGCGGGATGTCGAGCTGCCGAGCCATTGCGAGGACGACCGGGGTGAGCAGCACCGCGCAGGTGTCGAGTGAGAGCACGATCGTCAGCCCAGTGGCCAGAACCACCACGAGCAACCAGAGCCGCCAGACCCGGCCACGCGCCAGATGGGCGGCCTCCCGGGCAGCCACATCGAACACCTTGGCCTTGTCGGCCAGCTCGGCGATGACGGTCACTGCGATCAGAAACACCAGTACCGGTGCGATCCGCGCGACCAAATTCCCCGTCTCCTGTTTAGAGGGTGGCTGAGAACCCCACGCCTACTGCGCTGCACTCGGCACGGCACCTCGCCGCACTGGTGCAAAGGCAACGATGAAACCACATCGATACCTCCGCCCCAGCACGCCGAGCTACCGCACCGAGCACATGCTCGCTACGGCGTGGAATTCCCAGCCACCCTCTCATTGAGTTGAGTACGCTGGCGGAGTGACCTCGCCGGATGACACGTCTGCTGGACAGCTTGCACAGTATGCCGTGCAGGCCCCGGCGGATTACCCGGCGGACTTCGAGGCCGATGTGGTGCTCCGCGACGGCGCTACGGCGCGCCTGCGCCCGATCACCCCGAGCGACGCGGAGCTGCTGGTCCAGTTCTACGCGCGGGTGTCGGAGCAGTCGAAGTACTACCGGTTCTTCGCGCCGTACCCGCAACTTTCGGACCGCGACGTGGCGCGTTTCACCCAGGTCGACTACCACGACCGCCTCGCGCTGATCGTGACCGTCGGCAACGAAATGATCGGCGTCGGCCGCTACGAACGGACAGGCCGCCGTACGGCGGAGGTCGCGTTTCTGATCGAGGACGCGCACCAAGGCCGGGGCCTCGGGCAACTGCTCCTCGAGCACCTGGCCCAGGCCGCCCGCGAGAACGGGATCGCCCACTTCGTCGCCGAGGTGCTGCCGGACAACCGCAAGATGATCACCGTCTTCACCGAGGCCGGCTACAAGGTCGCGCGCGAGTTCGAGGACGGCGTGATCATGGTCGAGTTCGACATCGCGCCGACCGACACGTCGTTCGGGGTGATGCAGGCCCGCGAACAGCGCTCCGAGGCGCTGTCGATCGCGCGGCTGCTGACCCCGTCGAGCGTCGCGGTGATCGGGGCCAGCCGGCGGGAAGGCACGATCGGGAACGCGTTGCTGCGGAACCTGCGGGACAGTGGGTTCCCTGGGCGCATGTACGCCGTGAACGCGGACACGTCGGCTTCCGAGATCGAGGGCGTTCCGGCGTACCCGACGATTCGTGATGTCCCGGACACGGTCGACCTCGTGATCGTCGCGGTCAAGGCCGACATGGTGTCGGACGTCGTACTGGACTGTGCCGCCAAGGGCGTGCGCGGTCTGGTTGTGGTGTCGAGCGGGTTCGCCGAGATCGGTGACGAGGGGCGTCGGCGGCAACGGCAGCTGGTCGGTCTCGCTCGGTCTTATGGGATGCGGGTGATCGGGCCGAACGCGCTCGGGCTGATCAACACCGCGGCCGGTGTGTCGCTCAATGCGACGCTGTCTCCGGTGATGCCGAGTCGTGGGCGGGTCGCGTTCTTCTGCCAGTCGGGTGCACTCGGCGTACCGATCCTGGCCGATATGGCCGCGCGTGGTGTCGGGCTGTCGTCGTTCGTCTCGGCGGGGAACCGGGCCGATGTCTCGGGCAACGACCTGATGCAGTTCTGGTACTCCGACGAGTCGACCGAGGTCGTGCTGCTCTACCTGGAGTCGTTGGGTAACCCACGCAAGTTCAGCCGGGTCGCACGGCGGCTCGCCGGGCGCAAGCCGGTGATCGCGCTGAAGTCGGGTCGCGCCACGCAGGGTGTGCCGGTCGGTCAGCTGGTCCGGCGCAGCAAGTTGCCGGGTGCAACGATCGACTCGATGTTCCGGCAGAGCGGTCTGATCGGGGTCGACACGACCGGTGAGCTGTTCGACGTCGCTCAGTTGCTCGCCCACCAGCCGCTGCCGAAGGGGCGCCGAGTCGCGATCGTCAGCAACTCCGACGCGCTGACTCTGTTGGCTCTCGACACAATGGCGGGCGTCGGTCTCCAGATCGCCGGCGATCCGCGCAACCTCAGCCCCGACGCGTCCGCCGCCGACTTCGGTGCCGCTCTGGCCGAGGTATTCGCCGACGACCGCGTGCACTCGGTCGTGGTCATCTACACCCCGCCGGTCCAATCCAGCGGCGCCGAAGTGGCCGCCGTACTGGCTGCTGCTGCGGCTGGGTCGGACAAGCCGGTCGTGTCGACGTTCCTCGCGTCGCGGAGTGTGCCGAAGGAGCTGCAGGTTCCCGATGACGACGGTGGGGCGGCTCGTGGGTCGATTCCGTCGTTTTTGAATCCGCAGTACGCGGTGGGCGCGCTGGCCAAGGCGACCCAGTACGCCGAATGGCGCCGGCGGTCGGACAGCGGCGTACCGGAGTTGCCGGATGTCGACACTTTCGGTGCCGAGGCCTTCGTGACGGAGTACCTGCAGCGGCATCCTCAGGGCTCCGACCTCGACGACTCGGATCGCCAGCTGCTGCTGAACTTCTACGGCATCTCGGTGTTGCCGGCGTTCCCGGTGCTGAGCGCGGACGAGGCTGTCGCGCGTGCTGCCGATCTCGGCTTCGAGGTGATCCTGAAGGCGACGGCCGAGCAGTGGCGGATGCGGCCGGACCTGGCCGACATCTGGCGCCACATCCACGACGAGGAAGACATGCGGGCCGCGTGGGCCGAGATGACCCAGACGTTCGGGGTCGCTGCGGATCCGGCTCGGGCGCAATTCGTCGTACAGAAGATGGCCCCGCCCGGGGTGCCAGTGGTGATCTCGGCTTTGGAAGACGTGTCCTTTGGCCCAGTAGTCACCTTCGGCCTGTCCGGCGTGGCCACCGACCTACTGGGCGACCGCTCCTACCGCATGCCGCCGCTGACCGACCGCGACGCCGCCGAAATGGTCCGCGAAGTCCGAGCCGCGCCGCTCCTGTACGGCTACCGAGGCACCGACCCCGCCGACATAGCCGCCATCGAAAACCTCCTCCACCGCGTGTCAAGGCTGACCCTCGACCTGGAGGAGGTCGTCAAACTAGACCTCCGCTCAGTCCTGGTAGCCGTCCAAGGCGCCACGGTCCTGGACGCCGCCATCCGCATCGCCCCCAACGAAAAGCCGCGCCAAGACACCCCCGCCCGCCGCCTCACCTAACCCGTCCAGCCCCACCCGTGGCCGCCCCGCCTGTGCGGCACTTGACCGGGTATCCGTTCAAACCGACCCTTCTCCGCTCGAATCTTCAGGGGAGAAGGGTCAACTTCAGGGGTTGTCCGTTCAAGTGTCCTCGGCTCGGGAGGCGGCGGGTCAGCTTCTCGGCGCGTTTGCCGCCAGCGGCCGAATCGAGCCAGCGTACGTGGGCGACAACACCACGCCGGGGCCTTGAACAAGCTATGCCTTGTCCCAGCCCACCGTTTCCTGTTCAAGCCCCCATCAACCGCAGCCGCGGGTGGGGTGGTCATGCTCTGCGGTAGATGCTGTTGGTTCGGGTGAGGAGGCGGGCGTCTACTAGTTCGCGGCGAAGGGCGGCGTGGTCGGGGTGCCAGTGGTTGAGGGTCTCGTTGACTTCGCGCTCGGGGTAGGAGCGGTCCGGGTCGAAGGACTTCACGACGTGTTCGAGGACGATGCGGAGTTTGTCCGGGTACGTCGGGAAGTGGGTCAGGCGGCCGTCGCGGATGAAGGCTTTCAGGACGGCGTCGCGGTCGGGGTCCGGGTCTAGCGGGGTCCACGCGGGGCGCTGGTCGCGGACTGCGTTCTTGAACGCGTCCTCGTCGGCCGCGAGAGCGGGGGCGGCGGTTACGAGACCCGCCTTGATCAGCTTCTGGAGGGCTTTGCCGACGGTGGCGGTGGGGAGGCCGGTGGAGCCTGCTACCTGGTCGGGGGTGGTGGCGCCGAGGACCACGGCGGAGTAGGTGCGCAGGCGGGACGGTTCGGCCAGCAGACCACAGAGCTGATCGGTGTTCATACCTTCCAAGCTAATGTCGTTGGCAACCAGATTTTCTGCGGGAGGAGCGAGGATGCAGCCGGGTCCGCACAACGCGATCACCGACGTACCGGGGGTGCTGGTCGGGCAGGTCGAGCGCGTCGACGCGCCCTACCTGACCGGTACGACGGTCGTCTACGTACCGACCACGGCGGTCGCCGGCGTGGACGCGCGAGGTGGTGCGCCGGGTACTCGCGAGACCGACCTGCTCGACCCGGTCAACTCGAACCCAGGTGTGAACGCGGTCGTGCTGACGGGCGGTAGCGCCTACGGTCTAGACACGGCCGGCAGCGTGATGCGCTGGCTGGAGGAACGCGGTGAAGGTGTGCGCGTCGGGCCCGGCACGAATGACGTGGTCCCGATCGTGCCGACGGCGGTCCTGTTCGACCTCGGTCGCGGCGGCGGGTTCCAGGCCCGGCCTGAGCCGACCTGGGGTGGGGACGCGATCGCGGTGGCGTCCGACGGTCCAGTTGCCCAAGGCAACCACGGGGCCGGTGCTGGAGCTCGGGTCGGGTCGTTGAAGGGCGGTGTCGGGACGGCCAGCCTGGTGCTGGACGACGGTACGACAGTCGGGGCGCTCGTCGTGGTGAACGCGGCCGGCTCGGCGGTCGATGCCAACGGCATCCTGTACGGCGCTCGCTACGGAGTCGGCGACGAATTCGTGCACTTGCAGCCCCCGACCGAGCCGCCCCCACCAGCTCCAGCAGGCCCCAGCCTGAGCGATGCCATGAACACCGTGATCGCGGTGATCGCCACCGATGCGGCACTCGACAAGGCCGCCACGAAGCGGATGGCGATGATCGCGCACGACGGTCTCGCCCGCGCCATCGACCCGATCCACACGCTCGTCGACGGCGACAGCATCTTCGCGCTCTCAACCCGTCGCCCAGACGACGACCGCCCCCGCCTCAGCGTCACGGACCCAGCCGCCCTACTCCCACTCGAGAAGATCTACGCCGCCGGCGCCCACACACTCACCCGCGCAATCGTCCACGCCGTACTGACCGCCGAGAGCGTCGACACCCCCGCAGGCCCAATGCCAAGCTACCGAGACGCCTACCCCTCAGCCTTCCGAAACGAATAAGTGCCCCAGCCCCGACCGACCCGGGCCAACCGGGCAAGGCGAGGAAGCACCAACCCCGCCTGCCTTCCGAAACCAGCAAGGGCCGACCGGGCCGGGCGCGAAACTCGGGGGCGTCGTCCGTGGCAGCCGTGCCAGAATCCGGCTTATGTTCGTGAGATATCCGCGTCCGCTGCGCCCGGGTGACCGCGTTGGCGTCACGTCTCCGTCGAGTGGAGTGTCGAAGGAGTTGCGTGGACGTCTCGACGCGGGGATTCGGACGGTGAAGGCTCGCGGGTACGACGTCGTGGTCGGCGACTGCATGGACGGTACCGGTCACGTGAGCGCACCGGCGAAGGACCGCGCCGCCGAGCTGATGGCGATGCTGACCGACCCCACCATCCGCGCGTTGGTTCCACCGTGGGGCGGTGAGACGGCGATCGACCTGCTCCCGCTGCTCGATTGGGACCGGCTCAAGGCAGCCGAACCGACCTGGGTGGTCGGGTTCTCCGACATGTCCACGATCATCACCCCGCTGACCCTCGTCACAGGCACAGCCACCATCCACGGCAACAACCTGATGGACACGCCGTACCGGGCACCCGAGGGTCTCGCGACGTGGCTCGACATCGTCGCCACACCGATAGGACACCAGTTCACCCAGACCCCGCCCAACCGCTACCGAGCGACCGGCTGGGACGAGTACCGCACGCAGCCCGACGTCAGCGAGTTCACGCTCGACACACCCGGTCGCTGGACCAGACTCGACGCCGATGGCGACGTAGACGTCGAAGGCCGTCTGATCGGCGGCTGCATCGAGACCCTCAGCAACCTCGCCGGTACGCCGTACCTGGATCCCGAGCGCTTGGGCGAATCAATCGTGTACGTCGAAGCCGCCGAGGACCAGGCGTTCACGATCTGCCGCAACCTGCACGGTATGCGCCTGGCCGGATTCTTCGACAACGCGAACGCGATCCTCGTCGGCCGCACCAGGGCACCGGACGCCGACTCCCTCACCCAGCACGAGGCTGTGATGGACGCACTCGGCTCACTGAACGTCCCGATCATCGCCGACGTCGAGTGCGGACACGTGCCGCCGTACCTCCCGATCGTCAACGGAGCCAACGGCCGCGTCGTGCACACCGCGACCCGCAGCGAACTGATCCAAACACTGACCTAGCCGTACGACTCAAGTACTACGTCCTATCGCCGAACGGCCACCGGAAGGCGATGCGAAGACGGGCCCACAGGCCGACGAATCACGGCCCACAAAGCGGAAAGCTCGTCATCATGAGCTTCCAGAGTCCCCAACTCGCCCCGCAGGTCGTCCTCAGTGGACATGGCCTGGTCAAGTACTACGGAGATGTCGTCGGCCTGGCCGGCGTCGATGTCGGCGTTCGGTCCGGCGAGGCGCTGGCCGTGATGGGCCCCAGCGGCAACGGTAAGACCACGCTGCTGCATGTGCTGGCCGGCATCCTCACTCCGGACCAGGGGGAGGTGTGGCTGGGCGGCGAGCGCGTCGACCAGCTGAACGACGCCGCCCGGACGGTACTGCGGCGCCGGCGGCTGGGGTTCGTGTTCCAGGACAACCAGTTGCTGGCCGAACTGCCGGCCGACGAGAACGTCGCGCTCCCACTGATGGTCGACGGCATCAGCCGCCGGGACGCGATCGGCCGGGCGCGGACCATGCTCGCCCAGGTCGGGCTGGCCAACGAGGCCGGTCGCCGGCCAGGTGAGCTATCGGGCGGCCAGGCGCAACGCGTCGCGATCGCTCGCGCGCTGGTCGGCGAGCCACAGGTGGTATTCGCCGATGAGCCAACCGGTGCCCTCGACGCGACCACCGGTTCGCAGGTCATCGACCTGCTGATCGGCGCGGCCACGCATCGGGGTGCTGCGGTAGTCGTGGTCACCCACGACAACTCGGTCGCCGCCCGCTGCCACCGCGTCATGACGATCGTCGACGGCCGCGTGCACGAGTCGCTGGGGGCCACCCGATGAACCCGATGACCGACCTAGGGCTGCGCTTTGTACGGCGCCCAGGCCCCGGCGGGCGTGCCGCGAACCTCGCCGCAGTCGGGGCAACCGCGATCGTCGCGCTGCTGGTGACCTTCCTGATCGCCGGCTCACTCGGGATCTCGCATCGCTCGGACCGGATCGGCTGGCGGGGTGCCGATCGGGCCGACGCGACCAACGCGATCGGCCAACTGCACGAGGTCGACGGCAAGAAACTCGACGGGAAGCCGCTGCTTCAGCTCGAGCTGAGCTCACTGAAGCCGAACCAGCTGCCACCGCCCGGGCTCGACCACACACCGACGCCAGGCGAGGTCTTCGTCTCGCCGGAGGTCGCCAAGCACTGGGCAAGCCTCAAAGGCGAGTTCGGCGGGATGGACAAGCCGACCGGCGTAATCACTGACAAAGGACTGTCCTCACCCGAGGAACTGGTCCTGATCCACGGTGTGGACAAGATCGACAGCAAGTACCCGCACTACGTGGACAGCTGGCAGACCACGGTGATGGACAGCCGCATGGCCGCTCTGCTGATTGCAGTGGCGTTCGGCATCATCCTGGTGCTGTTCCCAATCCTCAGTCTGGTCGGTCAGGCCGCAGGAGTCGCGGCCAAGCGCCGTGAGCACCGGCTGGCGGCTCTGCGGCTCGCAGGTTCCACCCGCTCGCAGGTGCTCTGGCTGAGCGCAGTGGAACAGGCAGTGCTCGGTCTGGCAGGCACAGTGGTCGGACTGCTCGGGTACGTCGTTCTGACCCCACTAATCGCGCAGATCCCGCTCGGCGGCGGCCGCTGGTTCGTTTCGGACATCGCACCGCCTTGGTGGGCAGTGCTGATCGTGCTGGCCGCCGTACCGGTGCTGTCGGTGATCAGCGCGCTGATCGGGCTCGGCCGGGTCAGCATCACCCCGCTGGGCGTCGTACGGGGTCAGACGCGCAAGTCGACCACTGCGCTCAGGCTGCTGCCGCTGCTCGTCGGGCCGATCGCACTGGCCAGTCTGGGCATGGGGGCCGCGGTGGTGCCGCTGCTGATCGCGATCGGGTTCGCAGCACTCGCCGTACGGATCCTTGGGCCGTTCGCGGTACAGGTGATCGGCAAGATGCTCGCCAACCTCGCCAACGGGCCAGTCGCACTGCTGGCCGGGCGCCGGCTCGCGGACGACCCGAAGGCCGCCTTCCGGCCGGTCGCTGCACTGGTCCTGAGCGGATTCGTCACCGGCTTCATCTCGGTCTTCATGCCGGGCGGTGACGACGACCCGAGCTGGAACGACATGCGGATCGGTGTCGCGCTGCTGATGGGGCTGGTGTTCCTGACCGCAGCCGCCTCCACAGCTGCCGGTGCAGTCGGTACGGCGCTCGACCAGGCCGGACCGGCCAAGGCGCTGCGGCGATCCGGCGTACCGCTGTCAGTGATCGAACGGTCCGCGCGAGTAGCCGCACTGGTCCCGGTGGTCGGGGTCGGGCTGCCGGTGGTCGGATTCGGCGCGCTGTGCGGTCTCGCCTTGAGCGGCGGACAGATCTTCACCGAGGGGAATTCCGGCATCCTGCTGCTGGTCGGGCAGATCGTGGTCGGGCTCGTCCTGGTCGCGGCCGCCGGGATGGCGGGCGCACCGGTCCTGCGGAAGGCAAGTGCGAACTGATCGCGGTTATCCACAAGGGTGAATCGGCGCGGGCGCGGGTCGTGCAAGGATGAGGGTATGCGTGACCTGAATACACCGGAGCTCGTGGACGCCTCGCCGGAGCTCCGCGCGGCGATCGACCACTGCGGTTACTACCCCGATGTGGTGACGGACTCGCTCGCGATCGCCATCGCGAGCGAGCCGATCCGGGCCTTCGTGCTGCAGCACGAGCCGACGTTCGATCGCGACGAGGTCCGGCGGCACATCACCATCCTGGCGCTGACCCCGACCCGGCTGATCGTCGGGCACACCGACGAGCACGCCGCCGACGATCTGATCCGGGCGCCGTACGCGTCGACCTCGACCGAGGCCATCCCGCTGTCCCGGGTGAACGCGGTCGTGGTCAACCGGGTGGTCCCCAACCCCGCCGGCTACGCCTCGGGCAAGTCCGACCCAGCGGTGGCCGGTGGCGGCGAGGTCGTGCTGACGATCGGCTGGGGGATGGTGAACCGGATCGACCTCGAGCCCGCCGTCTGCGCCGACCCGAACTGCGAAGCCGACCACGGCTACACCGGCTCGGTCGCCGCCGACGACATCTCGCTGCGGATCAGTGCGGCCGCGGATGGCCCGGCCGGTATCCAGCAGGTGCTGGACTTCGCTCGCGCGTTGTCGTTCGCGACCACGAAGTAGTGCCATGATCGCGCCGATCAACCCGGAGTACGGCGGTGGTGCGCTCGCCGACGTACTGCCCTCGGTGGCCGGCGCATTGTCCGTCCCCGACTTCAAGAACGCGCTCGGACTACCACCCGCCGCCCGGTACGCCGTTCTGCTGTTCGACGGCCTTGGTTGGAATCTGCTCCAACGCTATGCGGAGTCGGCGCCGTACCTGTCGTCGCTGTTGTCGACCGGGCGCAGTCTGACCGCCGGAGTGCCGTCGACCACCGCGGTCAGTCTGACCAGCCTCGGCACCGGGCTACCGCCGGGCGCGCACGGCATGATCGGCTACACGTCGATCGTCCCGGAGACGGGTGCGCTGCTGAATGCGCTGCAGTGGGATGCGCCGGTTGATCCGTGGAAGTGGCAGCCGCACACCACGGTCTTCGATCGCGTGGCAGCGGCCGGTGTGGTCACGCGGAACGTGAGCAAGGCCCGGTTCGAGAAGTCCGGGCTGACGCGGGCTGCGTTCCGGGGGAGTATCCATCGGGGCGCGGACACGGTCGAGGATCGGCTGGACGCGACCCGGTTCGCGAGTCGTGAGGGCAAGTCGTCGCTGACCTATGTGTACGACTCCCAGCTGGACTACACCGGTCACGGCCAGGGCTGCGACTCGTGGCAGTGGCGAAAAGAGCTCGTGGCTGCGGATGCGTTCGCGTTCCAGGTCCGCGCTGCGTTGCCACGCGACGCCGTACTGGTGGTGATCGCCGATCACGGGATGATCGACGTGGCCCCGGAGAACCGGGTCGATCTCGACAACGAGCCGGCGCTCACCGACGGGTTGCGGTTGATCGGTGGCGAGTCGCGCTTCCGGCATCTGTACTGCGTCGATGGGGCGCAGGACGAGGTACTGGCGACGTACCGGGAGCGGCTCGGCGACCGTGCTCTGGTGTTGAGCCGGGACGAGGCGGTTGCGCTGGGGTGGTTCGGTGCGGTCGAGGACCGGGTGGCGCCGCGCATCGGTGATGTCGTGGTGGCTGCGCTTGGGCCGTTGTCAGTGGTGGCGAGCCGCCGGTACCCGCAAGAGGCCGGGTTGATCGGGTTGCACGGGTCGCTGACGGCCGACGAGATGGAGATCCCCCTCCTCGTCGACCCGGGGCACTAGAAGCTCCAGACGTTCCAGAAGAAGCTCTCGCTGGCGGTCTTCGCGTCGCCATCGCGGGCGATAACGGTGACCTTGTAGCGGCCGGCGCCCGGAGTCAGTACGCCGGTGATCCAGCCGCGCGCCGGGTCGATCTCCAGGCCTGGCGGCAGACCGGTCGCGGAGTAGCTGATCTCGCCGCTGCCGCCCATGCCCTTGATCAGCAGCGGCAGAGCCGGTGCGCCACCGAAGCCGAGCTGCTCAGCGGGCTTCGTCACCGAGATCGCTCCCTTCGGCTGAGCGGTTGCCGCGCCGACGGCCTCGGCTGCGTCGACCAGACCTTCACCGAAGTACGAGTTGCTGGCCGCCGTGCCCTTGCAGCCGACCGACGCACCGGACGGGCAGGCGAGGTCGTTGGCCTGCTGGGCGAGCTTGTCGCGAACCTGCTGCGGAGTCAGCTTCGGGTTCGCACTGCGCAGCAGCGCGGCAACTCCGGCCACATGCGGCGAGGCCA
Organism: Kribbella sp. NPDC056951; assembly: GCF_042674205.1. NCBI lineage: Bacteria > Bacillati > Actinomycetota > Actinomycetes > Propionibacteriales > Kribbellaceae > Kribbella > Kribbella sp. NPDC056951. The sequence goes on along the minus strand of NZ_JBHUQZ010000002.1, from coordinate 372,029 downwards.
TCGACGTACCGCTCATGGCCGCGTAGCCGCCACCGGGGACGGTCGAGTACACGTTCTCGCCTGGGGCGGCGACGTGGATCTTGCCTTCGCCGAAGTTGGAGAAGCGTGACTTGGAGCCGCTGGCGTCGACGGAGGAGACCACGACGACGTTCGGGAGCTCGGTCGGCAGGCTGAGGCAGTCGTTGGTGACCTGGCGCGGGGCCGGCGTGGTGTCGTTGGGGCTCGAGTCGTCCGAGGCCTTGTTGGACAGGTCGTAGCTGTCGTTGCCGGCCGCGGCGATATTCACCACACCCTTCGAGTCGGCGTACGCGACCGAGCGCTTGACCGCCTCCGAGATTGCGTCCTGGTCCTGGTTCGACGGGCACAGGAACAGCCACGGGTCGACGTAGTAGCTGTTGTTGGTGACCGAGACACCCTTGTCGGCGGCGAACATGAACGCGCAGACCGTGTTCTCCGGGAAGAACAGATCACTGCCGCTCTCGGCGACCCGGATCGACGAGACCTTCACCCCGGGCGCCACCCCGACCATGCCCACACCGTTCTTGGCCGCCGCGATCGTCCCCGCGACGTGGGTGCCGTGATCAGCGATCGCCCGCCACGCTCCCGGCCTGGTATCGGCCTTGCCGTAGGCGCACGACGCGGACTTGGCGGCGTCGAAGTTCGCCTTCAGATCGTTGTGCTGGTCGTCCACGCCGGTGTCCAGGACGCCGACCGTGATCGCCTTCGAGCCTAGGGTCTTCGTCCAGGCCCGGTCCGCGCCGATCTGCGTCATGTCGCTGCGGTCGGTCTCGGGCTCGCTCTCGACCGCCTCGGTGCCGGCCGGCGGTAGCGGCGGGTTCGCCACCTCACCGGGCAGATCGCCGGTGCGCGTCGCGCCGACCTTCTGGACACCGGCGGTGGTGCGCAACTTCGAGGCGAAATCGGCGTTGCTCGAGTGCGCGACGATCACCCCGATCGCGTCGTACGCCGCATAAACCGTGCCACCGTTCTGCGTGATCGCCCCAGCCGCCTGGACCGACTTCCCAGGTTCGGTGATCACGAAGTACGCCCGAAGCCCGGCCGTCGGCACCGCCGCAGCGGGCGTCGTCAGCGAGGGGGCGACCGTCAGCACGACCGCGAGAACCAGCAAGAGAGCTTTGCGCACGATCCATTCAACCCGCCCGGAGGTGCATTCCCCAAGCGCGGTCCACGGAAGGTCGGCAGGTTGCGGTCAACGCGCCTGCCCAGGCGCGCGCCCCTGGTTGGCTCGACGACATGGCAACGGCCCGAACCGACGTCACCTACACCGGCCGGCAGATCGCCGTCGCCGGGGCGCTCATGCTGACGATTCTGCTCGGCGTCCCGAGTCTCATCGCCGGTGGCATCGGGTTGCTGCGGTCCGGCGACCCGCCGACGGATTACGGCATCAAGTACGCGATGCCAGGGGACCGGTACCGCGAGGAGAATCTGTATGTCAACAACCTCGACGGCGACCGGATGGTCACTGTGCACCGCAGTTGGCCGCGACCGCATGACGAGGTGACCTGGTACCCGAGGTGGCTGCCGGTCTGGCCAGAGCCGACGAAGCCGCGGGAGCAGACCGGCGGTGCGCTCGGGAACTTCACCGAGGACGAGGCGCGCAGGATCTTCAGCATCAGTAAGGCGTCGGCCAAGGGAAACACCTGGGTCAAGGACGACGACAAGGCCCAGATCAAGCTCGTCGTGGACGACATCAAACGCCAACACGGTGAAGACCCGACCTGGAGACCCCGGCCGCCATGGATGTGGCCCGCATTCAGCGTCTTCTTCGTCTGTCTGGCCTTGTTCATCGTCATCTGCATCGTCGACGAGATCGCGTACGCCGTGTCCAGACGCCTCGGCAAGCGCACCCGCACCTGACCCGACACACCCCCGGGGTGCGAGCCGGCCGGTTGACTTGGCAGGATGATCGCCCGTGGCTGAGCTGCTCTACTTCACCGGGACCATGGACTGCGGTAAGTCCACGCTGGCGCTGCAGATGGATCACAACCACAAGGCGCGTGGGCGCCGGGGGCGGATCTTCACCAGCCATGACCGGGCGGGTGAGTCGGTGCTGTCGTCCCGGCTCGGACTCGTCGCCGAGGCGATCGAGGTGCGGCCGGAGTTCGACTTCTGGGATCACGTGGTCAACGAGCTCACGCAGGGTGGACGGGTCGACTACGTGGTCTGTGACGAGGCGCAGTTCTACAGCGCTCTGCAGATCGAGCAGCTCGCCCGGCTGGTCGACGAGCTGCAGATCGACGTCTTCTGCTTCGGCATCCTGACCGATTTCCGGGCGACGCTGTTCCCCGGATCCGCGCGGCTGGTCGAGCTCGCCGACCGGATGGAACTGCTCCAGGTCGAGGCGCTCTGCTGGTGCGGTGAGAGGGCAACTCACAACGCACGTACGATCGGTGGAGAGATGGTGACCGAGGGCGAGCAGCTGGCAGTGGGCGATATCGAGAGCAACGCGGCCGAGATGGCGTACGAGGTGCTCTGCCGTCGCCACCACCGCCGTCGCCTCACCCAGGCCCGAGCCCGCGCCACCCTGTCACCCGAAGTCCTGCCCTTTGGAGGAGCTGCATCGTGACTAGCCCGCTGATCACCGTCGCTGAGCTGCGCGCCCTGGAGCCGCAGCCGCTGCTGATCGACGCCACCTGGAACCTGGCCGGTCCTCCCGGTCGCGAGGCGTACGACGCCGGCCACCTCCCCGGCGCGTACTTCGTGGATCTCGACACCGAGCTCGCCGGCCCACCCGGCCCCGGCCGCCACCCGTTGCCCGACGCAACCACAGTCACCGCGCTGGTACGGCGTACTGGGGCGTCGGCGGATACGCCGGTAGTCGTGTACGACGCGGCGAACTCGCTGGCGGCTGCCCGTGCTTGGTGGATCCTCCGGTTCTTCGGTCTGACCGACGTCCGCGTGCTCGACGGCGGACTGGCCGCCTGGCGGGCCGCCGGGGGATCGGTGACCACCGACGTCCCAGCCGATGACGACAGCGACTTCACCGCGACGCCCGGTCACCTGCCCCTCGTCGACGCCGAAGGAGCGGCCAAGGTCGCCGAGTCCGGCGTACTCCTCGACGCCCGGGCCCCCGAACGCTTCGCCGGTGAGGTCGAGCCGATGGACAAGGTCGCCGGCCACATCCCCGGCGCCGTCAACACGCCGATGGCCGACCTGCTCACGCCCGACGGCCACTTCAAGCCCGCGGCCGACCTCGGCACCTACTTCGCCGAGCACGGCGTCACCACCGACACCGAGCTGGCCACGTACTGCGGCTCGGGCGTCACCGCGACCCACACCGCGCTGGCTCTGGCCACCGTCGACATCGAGGCCCCGGTCTACATCGGCTCCTGGTCCGACTGGATCACCGACCCCACCCGCCCGATCGCCACCGGGCGCGACTGAGATCGACGTACCGGCGCTCGTCCCTGAGCTTCTAGTTGAGTCGCTCGCCGCGAGCATCGACTTCTGGTGCCGGTTGTGCCGCTTCGAGGTGCTGTACGACCGGCCGGAGGAGGGTTTCGCGTACGTCGCCCAGGGCGGCGCGCACGTGATGCTCGAGCAGATCGGCGTCGGGCGGAACTGGCTGACCGGACCCCTCGAACGGCCGCTCGGGCGCGGCGTCAACTTCCAGATCGCCGTTCCCGAGATCGGTCCCATCTGCTCGTCGCTCCGCGACGCCGGCTGGCCGCTGTTCCTGGAACCGGAGACGAAGTGGTACCGGACCGGCGACTCGGAAGTCGGCGTCGAGCAGTTCCTGGTCGCCGACCCGGACGGCCATCTGCTCCGATTCCAGGCTCCCCACAAAGGTTGACTTTGCCGAGGGGGTGTTGGACAGTCGATCCCAGAAATCGATTTCCCACACCCGCCCCTCACGAACTGGGAGTCAGTCGATGGAGTTTTCGCGGAGAGCGTTCCTGAGCGCGACGGCAGGCGTTGGCGCTGCGGTCGCCCTGCCCGGTACGGCGTTCGCCGGGCCGCAGGCGCTGGTCACGAACAAGGTGAAGGACCTGACCGGGCCCGGCCTGACCGACCGATTCCGGATGGCGGCGACCGACCTGGGGATTCCCGCTCGGGCGCCGGACGGGCGGATGGTGTTCGTCTTCGGAGACACGTTCGAGGAACCCCGGGTCGGCGGTGGGTGGTGGCGGTCGCCGGTCGCGTTGTGGTCGAACACGACGAACCTGGCCGGGGGAGTGGAGTGGTCGGGTGCCGTGGGTGGTGCGGCGGCTCAGCAGTTGTGGGACTACCCGCACGACAACCCGACGTTCTCGACCGTGCTGCCGTCCGATGTGATCACGATCGGCGGGTCGATGTACCTGCACGTGATGGTCAACAAGGGTCTCGGCAACGTTGTGTGGACCGAGATCTGGCGCAGCGACAACTCGGGTGCGAACTGGTACCACACCGGCGCGAAGTTCGATCCGAACATCGACGGCGGCCTGTTCCAGTGCATCACCTGGGGCGAGGGCAACGACGGCTACGTCTACGTGTACTCAACCGGCTTCCAGCGCAACAAGCCGATCATCCTCAAGCGCGTGCGCAGCAACCAGATCGCGAACCCAGCGGCGTACGAGCCCTGGGGCTTCCGCAACAACGCCTGGGGTTGGGGCAATCCAGCCACCCCCATCCTGAACGGCAGCTTCGGCGAACTCTGCCTCCGCCCGCTGGGCGGCAAGTGGATCCTCACCTGGTTCAACGCTGGCGACTACCGCATCGACGGCATGATCATGGACACCCCCACCTCGAACCTCTACACGGCGTACCGCCAAACCCTCATCTACGGCGGCGCCTGGGGCCAGGAGAACGACAACCACGTAGCGCAGCTCTACGGCGGCTACATCATCCCCGGCTCCACCCTGTCCGACCTGCACCTCTCAGTCAGCCAATGGAACACCGACGCCGGCTGGCCGTACCGGGCGATGCAGTTCCGCGTCCGCGGCTTCGGCTAGAGGTTCAGGACGAGCGTTTCTGAGGTGCCGTTGATTTCGACGAACTGGTAGCCGAGGGACTTGTACAGGGCGGCCGCTGGGTTGTTCGGGTCGACGCTCAGCGACAGCCGCTGGTACGACGACGCTCGCGCGGTGTCTGCGAGCGTGTTGAGGAGTGCGCGGGCGACTCCGCGTCGGCGGTAAGCCGGGGCCACCCCGAGAGTCAGCTCGGGTACGTCATCGGCGACGTACCCGTATCCCGCCCGCGGGGCGGTGAGCAGGCGGGCCCACGCCGCCCCGGCCGGTACGCCGTCGATCTCGGCGATGACTCCGAAGTCGCGGGGGAGTGGCCAGTCGGCGAGGTAGCGCCAGACCTTGTCGTCGGCGCGGGCCTTCTCGAGGGTGAACCAGGTTTCGCCGGTCCAGTTGCAGGCCTCCAGCATCATCGCGGCCAGGAAGTCGAGGTCGTCGGCGGTCGCCGGTCGGAGCAGCATGCGGTCATCCTGCCGCCTGGGAGGTGGCGGGTGCCAGCAGTTATCGGGCAGGTCTTGAATTAGTAACACGCTTGGTTTAACTTACTCGAAATTCGGAAACCTGAGGAGTTCCGCATGACGAGAGTGAACAGGTTGGGCGCCGGACTGGGCGTGGCGGGACTGGCGCTCGGCCTGGTGGCGTGCGCCGATGGGACCACGCCGTCGGACGGTGCCGGAGCGGTCGACGAGAAGGCGCCGGTGACGATCACGATCGGGGACCGCCCGACCCCGGACAAGCCGAACGACATCAAGGCGTTCGAGCAGAAGATCAAGGACTTCACGGCGAAGTACCCGAACATCACCGTGAAGTCGACCGAGACCGCCTGGCAGGCGCAGACGTTCCAGGCGCAGGTGGCCGGCGGGACGCTGCCGACGGTGATGAACATCAGCTTCACCGAGCCGGCCAACATGATCCCGAACAAGCAGCTGCCGGACATCACCGACGAGCTGAAGCTGGTCGACCTGACCAAGGACCTGAACCCGAACGTGCTGAAGATCGTCCAGGACGACAAGGGGCGGATCTACGGCGTACCGATCGATGTGTTCTCGGTCGGGCTGGCCTACAACCGGGCGCTGTTCACTCAGGCGGGACTCGACCCGGACAAGCCGCCGACGACCTGGGACGAGGTGCGGCAGTACGCCAAGCAGATCGCGGACAAGACCGGTAAGGCCGGGTACGCGCAGCTGACCACGAACAACACCGGTGGCTGGATGCTGACCACGATGACCTACAGCATGGGTGGGACGGTCCAGAGCCAGGACGGCAAGAAGAGCACGTTCAACGACGCGCCGACCAAGAAGGGGCTGCAGCTCCTCAAGGACATGCGCTGGACCGACAACTCGATGGGCAGCCGCTTCCTCTACAACCAGGAGGAGGTCCGCCAGGACTTCGCGGCGGGCAAGATCGGCATGGTCATGCAGGCGCCGGACGCGTTCGACATGAGCGTGAAGAACTTCGGCATGAAGCCGGCCGACTTCGGTGAGGCTGCGCTGCCGCAGGACGGTGGTCCGCACGGGACGCTGACTGGTGGTTCGCTGAAGATGATCAGCCCGAAGGCGACCAAGAACGAGATCGTCGCCGCGCTGAAGTGGATCAAGTTCGACCAGTTCGACAAGTTCACCGACGAGGCGATCGCGGTCAAGGATGCCAAGACCACGATCGCGGACAAGGGCTTCGTCGGCCGGCCGGGCATCACCCCGCTGAGCCAGTCGACGTACGACCAGTACAACAAGTGGCGCGAGCCGTATGTGAACGTGCCGGTGAAGCAGTTCCAGGGCTACATCGACTCGACCACCTCGCTGAAGCTGCTGCCTGAGCCGGGCAACAAGGGCCAGGAGGTCTACTCGCTGCTCGACCCGGTCGTCCAGCAGGTGCTGACCAAGAAGGACGCGGATATCGACAAGCTGCTGAGCGAGACCGCCGCGAAGATCGACGCACGCCTCGCGCGGTAAGCCATGTTCCAGACAACCAAGCAGAGCCGTGGCGGTACCAGGTCCCTCCTGACCTGGTACCGCTCCGGCGGGCTCAGCGCGGTCATCTTCGCCGTACCGCTGGTGCTGACCTTCCTCTACTTCTCCTGGGGCCCGATCGTCCGCGGCCTGGTACTGAGCTTCCAGAAGAACAACCTGGTCGCCGCCCCGGAGTGGGTCGGGATGGCGAACTTCAGCTATGTGCTGACCGACCCGCAACTCCCGCAAGCCGCCCTCAACACCTTGTACTTCGCTGCCCTGGCACTCGTCTTCGGATTCCCGGTGCCGTTGTTCCTGGCCGTGTTCGTCAGCGAGCTGCGGACCACCGGCTGGCTCTACAACGTGCTGTCGTATCTGCCGGCCGTCGTACCGCCGGTGGCCGCGATCCTGCTGTGGACGTTCTTCTACGACCCGAGCGCGGCCGGTGTGTTCAACTCGATCCTCGGCTGGTTCGGGATCGGGCCGTTCGCCTGGCTGAACTCGCAGAGTCTGGCGATGCCGGCGATCGTGCTCGAGGCGACCTGGGCCGGCGCGGGCGCCACCTCGATCATCTACCTCGCCGCGCTGACCGGCGTACGGACCGAGCTGTACGAGGCGGCCGAGCTGGACGGGGCCGGGATCTGGAGCCGGATCTGGCACGTCACGCTGCCGCAGATCCGCGGAATCATCTTCATCATGATGCTGCTGCAGCTGATCGGGACGTTCCAGGTCTTCACCGAACCGTTCCTGTTCACCGGCGGCGGCCCCAACAACGCCACCACGACGATCCTGCTACTGATCTACCGCTATGCGTTCGTCAACGGCGACTTCGGCGCCGCGACCGCACTCAGCGTCCTGCTCGCCGGAGTGCTCTGCCTGCTGTCGGTCGCCTACCACTTCGTCACCCGCCGCTGGAGCACGACATGACACATGAGCGCGGAATCATCTCGACCCAGGACCGACGCCGTACGGCGGTCCGCTTCGGCCTGCCCGCGATCCAGGTGCTGATCTTCATCGGCGTACTGATCGCCGGTGTCGGCCCGCTGCTCTGGCTGCTCAAATCCGGTGTCTCGACCAGCCAGGACATCCTCAGCGGCCCGATGCAGCTCTGGCCGTCGGGCATCCAGCTGAAGAACATCCCCGACGCGTGGAACCGAGTCCAGATCGGCGCCTACCTCGGCAACACCGCGTTCATCGCGATCGGCTCGATGGTCTCCACCCTGTTCGTCTGTACGACGGGAGCCTTCGTCCTGAGCGTGCTCCGCCCGAAATGGGGTCCGATCGTCACCGGCGCCGTACTCGCGACGCTCTTCCTGCCCGGCGTGATCTCGCTCGTGCCGCTCTACATGACGATCCTGAAGATGCCGGTGCTCGGAATCAGCCTGCAGAACACGTTCTGGGCGGTCTGGCTCCCGTCCGCGGCCGGTGCGTTCAACGTGCTGGTGATGAAGCGGTACTTCGACTCGATCCCGCGTGAGCTGATCGAGGCGGCCCGGATCGACGGCGCGAGCAACCTGCGGATGTTCACCGCGCTGATCCTGCCGCTCTCGAAGCCGATCGTCGGAGTCGTCGCGTTGCTGACCGTGATCGGTTCCTGGAAGGACTACCTCTGGCCGCTGCTCGTCCTGCCGGACCCGAAACTGCAGCCGATCTCGGTCGCCCTGCCCCGGGTGGCCAAGACCACCGAGATCTCCCTGCAGATGAGCGCATTATTCCTGGCGGTGCTGATCCCGGTCGTGCTCTTCTTGGTCTTCCAGAAGCAGTTCCTGAGAGGTGTTGGTATGTCCGGAGGCATCAAGGAATGACGTCTGCTCTCAACGGCCGACGGGTGCTGGTCACGGGGGCCAGTGGCCGGATCGGTCTGGTCACCGTGCAGCGGCTCAACGAGCTGGGCGCCGTGGTGACGACGCTGTCGCACGCCGAGCATCCCGATCTGAAGGCGGATCGGGTGCTCGTGGGGGACACGCGGTCCGAGGCCGATGTGGCCGACGCGCTCGACGGTGCCGAGTTCGTCGTACACCTGGCCGCGTTGGCTCACCCAGGAGCCGGTACGCCGTACGACGTGTATTCGATCAATGTCGTGTCGACGTTCAACGTGCTGGCGCAGGCCGGTGAGCTCGGGATCAAGCGGGCGGTCATCGCGAGCAGCATCAACGCGACCGGGCTGATCTTCAACCCGAACGACGTGCGCCCGGCGTACTACCCGCTGGACGAGCGGACTCCGGCCGACATCGCCGACCCGTATTCGTTGTCGAAGCAGAACGACGAGAACACCGCCCGGATGGCGTGGCGGCGCTGGGGGATCGACGTCGTCGCGCTGCGGTTCCCGCACACGAACGCGGCCGACATCCTGCAGGCGCAGGCCGACGGGATGCGCGACGACCCGGCCGGCGGACTGCGCGAGGCGTGGAGCTACCTCGACAACCGCGACGCGGCGTACGCGATCGAGCTGGGGCTGACCGTGCCGCTGACAGGTGCACACACCTTCTTGCTTGCGGCCGGTACGACGAATGCGCCGTACCCGACCGAGTCCCTGCTGGACGCGTTGGCGCCGGATGTTCCGCGGCTGCGGCGGTTCATCGGACGCGAGGTCCCGATCGACCTGACCGCGGTGCGCACAGTGCTGGGCTTCCAGGCACAGCACGAACTAGACCTTCCGACTCTGGAGCTGTGAATGCCTTCCAACTTCGACCAGCCGTGGCCGGTCCGCGACGACGTTCGGATCCGGGAGGTGAAGGCGATCGTCACCGCGCCGCAGGGCATCCCGCTCGTGGTGGTGAAGGTCGACACCACCGAGCCGGGACTCTACGGACTCGGCTGTGCGACTTTCACCCAGCGCTGGAAAGCCGTGCAGACGTTCGTCGACGAGCACCTGGCCCGGCTGCTGATCGGCCGGTACCCCGGTGACATCGGCGATCTGACCCGGCTGGCCGGATTCACCGGCTACTGGCGTGGCGGGCCGGTGACGAACAACGCGATCTCCGGGATCGACCAGGCGCTGTGGGACATCGCCGGCAAGCGGGCCGGGATGCCGGTGTACGAGCTGCTCGGTGGCAAGGTGCGGGCGGCGGCCGACACCTACCTGCATGCCAGTGGGCGCACGATCGAGGACGCGCTCGACCACGCGCAGAAGCTGGTGTCGGCCGGGCAGCGGCACATCCGCCTGCAGATCTCGACACCTGGTGGTGGCGGGTACGGCGCTCCCGCCGTACCGACGCTCTACCCGGACGCGCCGTACCGCAACGGCTGGTCGGCGCGCGACTACCTGCGCGCGACGCCGGAGCTGTTCGCGGAGGCCCGGCACGTGCTGCCGGACAACATCGAGCTGCTGCACGACGTCCACTCGCGGCTGACGCCGAAGGAGGCCGTGCTGCTCGCGCGGTCGCTGGAGGAGTACGGGCTGTTCTTCCTCGAGGACGTGCTGCCGCCCGAGCACTGGGACCGCCTGCCCGAGGTGCGGGCGGCCTCGCCGGTGCCGCTGGCTGTGGGTGAGCTGACGACCTCGATGAGCGACGCTGTCCGCCTGGTCCGCGATGGCGGGGTCGACTTCATCCGCTCGCACGTCTCCGACATCGGTGGCCTCACCCCGGCGCGCAAACTCGCCGACCTCGCCGAACTGTGCGGCGTACGGACCGCTTGGCATGGTCCTGGCGACACCTCGCCGATCGGCGCGGCCGCGAATGTCGCCCTCGACGTGAGTTCTGTTGCCTTCGGCATCCAAGAGGGCCATCTGTACGACGACGCCGTGCACGAGGTGTTCCCCGGAACCCTCCGGATCACCGACGGCTGGCTGACCCCGAACGACACGCCGGGCTGGGGGATCGACCTCGATCTCGAGGCCGCGGCCCGTTATCCGGCGGAGTTGTCCGGCCACGACGAGTGGGCGGCGGGAGTACGGCGCATCGACGGTGCGCTCGAAGCACCGTGAGCGGGGTGTTCTCGCAGTACGATCACGGCTGATACGACGGGGAGGTGGACGATGGTGACGGCGGACGACGGATTCTCAGGCGCGAACCAGTTGGACCTGGGGTCCTTCAACGAGGCTGTGATCATCGAGACGATCCGGCTGGCCGGCATCATCAGCCGGACCGAGATCTCCCGGCGGACCGGGCTGACCCAGCAGTCGATCTCGCGCATCCTGCGGATCTTGCTGCAGCAGGGACTGCTGGTCGAGGAGGCGCAGGAGCGGGCCGAGCGGCTCGGCAAGCCACGGACGCCGGTGCGGCTGCGGTCGAACGCTGCGCACGCGGTCGGTATCCATCTCGATCCTGAGCTGCTGACGGTCGCCGTCGTCGACCTCGACGGCACGATCGTGCGCCGCGAGACGGTTGATCTGGCTGACGACCTGCCGACCGACAAGCTGATCGACCTGACCGCGGCGACCGTGACCGCGGCGCTCAGCATCAGCCAGGTCGATCCGAAGTCCATGCTGGGCGTGGGCGTCGCCGTACCGGGTCCGATCGATGCGGACGGATCCCTGCTCGCGCTGCCGTTGCAGCCGGCGTGGCGCGGGCTGAAGATCCGGCATCTGTTGCAGGAGAAGCTGAACCATCCGGTCCTGGTCGAGAAGGACGGTACGGCGGCTGCGATCGGCGAGCGCTGGATCGGGCGCTCGGCGCGGGCACGTGATTTCGCGTACCTGTATCTCGGGACCGGTGTCGGGAGCGGGCTGATTCTGAACGGCTCGATCTATCGCGGCGGCACGGCCAATGCCGGTGAGTTCGGGCAGGTGGCCGCGCTGCGGATGGGGGAGTGGGACGTCTCGACCGGCCCGGAGATGGTTCCGGAGTGCAACCCGACCGCGTCGCTGCCGGTGATCGCGGCGTCGTACGGGTATGTCGAGACCGATCTCGACGCGACCGACGAGGCCAAGCGCTACAAGGCGGTCTGCCGAGCCGCCGCTGCGGGTGACGAAGCGGCGTTGCGCGCAGCCACCCGGGTCGGCCAGGTGATCGGGCAGGGCGCGGTCGGGCTGGTCGACCTGCTCGATATCGATCTCGTGGTTGTTGGTGGGCCGGCGTATGCGCCGGAGATCTCGAAGATTCTGCTGACCGAGATCGGCCGCGCGGTGAACCTGCATCCGGTGGCTCGGGAGATCCGTCCGGTGGTGGTCGAGGAGTCGATGCTGCAGGCGGATGCGGCCGCGGTCGGGGCGGCGTCGACGATCTTCCACGACGCGTTCACCCCGCGGGTCAGCGGTTCGAGTCAGGCTCGTAGGCTGCCGAAGTGATCAAGCCCCGCCATCTCACGACCTCAGTTGAACTCCGCTTGGCTGCTCTCGATGACGCTGCTGCGCTGGCCGACGCGTACACCCGCAGCTGGGATCACCTGGAGCGCTGGGAGCCGGCCAGGCCGGCGAACTGGTTCACCGCCGATGGTCAGCGCGAGCGGTTGATGTCCGCTTTGGAGGGCTTGGCCAGCGGTCGATCGGTGCCGTGGTTGCTCGCTTCGGACGGTCGGATCGTCGGTGCGGTCACCTTGAGCGACATCGTGCCGGGCCCGTTCCGCAACGCGCACCTCGGCTACTGGCTCGCCGCCGAGGCGGTCGGCCGCGGGTTGATGACCTTGGCCGTCAACGCCGCCGCCGAGATCGCCGACACCGAACTGAAGCTGCATCGCCTCCAAGCCAGTGTGTTCGTGCACAACGCCGCGTCGCACGCTGTGCTCGAACGCACTGGCTTCACCAAGATCGGCTTCGCCCCGAACTACCTCTACATCGGCGGCCGCTGGCAGGACTCAAACCTGTTCCAGCGGATCCTGAACGACCGCGCTCCCGGTACCTAAGCCGGCGGCAGGCCGATACCGCGCGAGACGTCGACGTCGTCGTACCGGCCCTCGAGTACGTCGATGAACTTCACCGGCCGCTGCAGAGTCGACGCGATGTAGACGGCCCTGACCGTGGCCAGCGCGTCGATCGCGTGCTGGACGGTGATGCCGGGCTGCTCGCCGTTCGCGATCGCGCCCAGGATGTCGTCGTACTGCGCCTTGTGGCCGCCGGGCGGACCGGCGTCGATCGACTGGTCGTCCTTGAGACCGTCGGCGTTGAAACGGGCGAGCAGATCGTTCTCGATCTCCGCGCCACCCTGCGTGCCGTGGACGGCGACTCGGGTCCGGCCGCCGGGGAAGGCCGCGGTGGTGGCGTGCAGGGTGCCGACCGCGCCGTTCTCGAAGGTGATCGTGGCGACGACGGTGTCCTCGACCTCGATTGCCTGGTGGGTGGCGCGGATCGCCTGGGCGTAGATGCTGACCGGGCGGCCCATGAACCACAGCAGCAGGTCGACGGTATGCACGCCCTGGTTCATCAGGGCGCCGCCACCGTCCTGCGCCCAGGTACCGCGCCAGCCGGCGGACGCGTAGTACTCGTCGCTCCGCCACCAGGCGACCGTTGCGACGGCTGAGGTCAGTTCACCGAACCGGCCCGCGTCGATCGCCTGCTTCACCTGCGCGCTACCGGCGTCGAAGCGGTGCTGGCTGATCACGGACGCGACCGCGCCGTGGTTGGCCGCCCGATCCGCCGCTGCGCCGAGCCGCCGGGCCCGGGTCAGGTCGACGTCGAGCGGCTTCTCGATCACCACGTGCTTCTTCTCGTCCAGTGCCTGCTCGGCCAGGGCGGCGTGCGTACCACTCGGCGTGCAGATCGCGACCAGCGTCACGTCGGACCCGGCGAGCGCTCCGGACAGGTCGTCGTACACCTGTGGTTCCGGCTGGCCGGCCTCCTTCAGCCGGGCGGCCAGCGCGGCACGGGCGTCGGGGTCGTTGTCGACGAGCGCCGTGACGGTCGCATCCGGTCGTGCTGCGATGGTGTCCGCGTGGGTGCGGCCGATGATGCCGCATCCCACGATCGCGACGCGCTGGTCTGTGTCAGCCATCTCGCTCCTACTTGGCAGTGAAGTTCGCGGTCAGAACCTGGTCCGTGGTCACGGTGAAGCGGTACTCCGGATCGGTCGAGACGACCTCGCCGGCCACGGTCCAGTTCTGGAAAACGCTATCCGATGTTGGCGCTGCCGTCACGGTCACCTGCGCGCCCGGTTCGTACTTCCCGGGCTCGGACTCGTTTCCGGCGATCCGGACCTGACCGTTCCCGTTCGCCACCACGCTCACACTCCGCTGCACCATGTTGATCGCCATCACGTTGCGCAAGACCGCCGGTCCGGACAGTGTCGACCCGTTGTAGCGAGCAATGTTGGTGACCTCGACCGAACCTTGATCAACCTTGACGGTGAACCCGTCAACCCCGAGGTTGTCTGTACCCAGGTTGATTGCCTTGACTTGACCACTGTTGACGACCAACCCGTCGTGGAATCCATACGCGAACACGTTGAGTAGTGTCACGTCCGTAGTGCCGTCAACAGTGACGATCTTGGCGGTCTTGCGCATGTATTTGTCGATGACGAGCTCGAAGATCCTGCCCTCGTTCATCCAGTACGGCTGCTGGTAGCCGGTCCGGGTGACCGCGTTCCCGTTCGAGAGCACGCCCTCGATCCGGGCGTCGCGGCCCGCGCCGAGGTGGATCGCGTGGTCGAAGAACGCTCCGGCGACTTTCCGTACGACGGTGTGGTCGCCGCGCAGGTCGATACCGTTCCAGGTGTTCGGGAAGCCGGAGTTGATCACGTAGTTGCCGCCGGCCTGACCGCGGATCGCGTACGGGTAGGGGACCACGCCGTCGGCGCTGCCCGGGTTGTTGTCGGGATAGAAGACACGCAGGCCGCGGACTCCGGCGCTCCTGCCCAGGGTGATGAGCGGGGTGCCGTCGGCGTTGTTGTGACCCTCAAAGGCGTGCAGGACGGTTCCGTAGCTGGCGCCGCCTTGGTCCCGATTCGGTACGGCGGATGCGCCGCGCAGCTCGACATTCGCCGGGACGCGGAGGTGCGTGCTGATCCGGTACCAGCCCGCGGGCAGGTAGACGATTCCACCGCCGGACCGCCCGGCCTTGTCGAGCACCTTCTGTACGGCGCTCGTGGCGTCGGCGGCCGGGAGATACCCGATCCCGTGTGGCGCGTCGACGACGTACAGGCGTTGCGTCGGCTTGGGGAGCGCTCTCTGGGTGTAGCTCGGCGCCTTCCCGCTCATCTGGTGGATCACGCCGGAGAGAGCGCCGGAGAGCGCTGTCTCGGTGAGTTTCACGTAGCCCTGCGAGTTGTTGACGATCGCGTGCTCGCTACCCTCGATCCGCCCGCCCGCGATCTGCCAACCCCACCGGCTGTCCATCTCGTCCACGAGCACGCCGGTGTCGGTACGACGGATGTCCAGCTGCAGGAAGCTCCCGGTGAACTGGGCCCGCTGCCCGGTCACCACGTGGATCCCGATCTTGTAATCGGAGAGCGCGATCTGGTGGAACTGATCCCACTCGAGGTCGCCGAGCGCGAGCCCGGTTCCGTGCGCCCGGGTCCAGGCGTCCAACGTCGTCCGGGTCGGCGGCTTGTAGGCGGCTGGAGCGGTCGCCCAGTAGGAGTTGCTGAAGGCAATGTTCTCCCAGGTGCCGACATCGGCGCCGTTGTAGGCACGAGCACCTTCGAAGAGAGCGGTTCCCCGGATGTTCCGAACCGTTGTCGACTCGTGCACCTGACCCGAGCTCGGCGCGTTGCCCCGGTCGTTCGGCATCGTGCTGATGCCGATCCCGCGGTAGGAGTTGAGCATCGTGATGTCGGCGATCGTCGACATCATGTAGTTCTCGTTGCCGATCCACGCACCACCCGGCACCTCGAACGTGTAGTTGTACGGCACCGGGTTGGTGGCGGACTGGTTCGGATAAAAGGTCGTGACCCCGAGAACACCAGCACTCCCGCCGATCCGGAACAAGCTAGGCCCGTCGTCACCAGACGCGAGATCCGCGACAACAACCGTGCCGTAGTCGCCACCCGCATGTCCCTTGTCTGGGTCTCGGCGGTCGCCGCGGAGAGTGCAGAAGGCGTGGACCTCGATGGTATCGGTCACCTTGTAGCGGCCGGCGGGCAGCCAGACCGTGCCACCTCCGGCGTCCTGGCAGGCGTAGATCGCGGCCTGGATCGCCTTGGTCGAGTCCTTCCGCCCACTGCGATCCGCACCGAATGCCGTGGCATCGAAGTCGGCGATCACACCGTCCTCGGTCGGGTTCACCGTCGGCACCAACCGCGGCTGCGGCGTGACGACCGGCGCGACCCGCAGCTGCAGTTCGCGGATGATGTACGACTCGGCACCGGTCATCGCGACCCGGACATACCGAGCGCTGGTCGTGGCGAACCGGGTCCGGCTGAACTGGTTCCCACCCGGCGAACCAGTCCGGCCGACGGCGGTGAACTTCTGCCCGTCGTTCGAGACCTGCACGGTGTAGTCGGGGGAGTAAGCCTCCGCCCACTCAACCCGCACATCGTTGACCGGTCGAGCCTTACCGAGATCGAGCTGCAACCACGAGTCGCCCGGTCCACTGGTCCACGCACTCACGTGGTCGCCGTCGTTGACGTTCGCGACCCCGGTCCCGCCGCTGGCGGACGCCGTACCGGCGTCAGCGAAGTTCGTGTCCACAGCCGATGCAGTGAACGCGTCGAGCTTGGACTGCAGCGTCTGGAGTGCCTGCTTGACCTGTACGTCGGTCGCACCCGGCGTGCTCGCCACCACACGCGCGTCCGAGATCGCCTGCCGCAGAGTCGCGCGACTGCCGACCGGATACTGCCCGTCACGCGTCCCTTCGCGAGCCGCCTTCTCAACGCGAGTCGCCGCCCCGATCAGATCGAGCAGCCCCTCAGTCACATTCAGCGTGGTCGCGACCTTGGCCACCCGAACCGCCGCGACCTTTAGATCGACCGCGCCATCACCGTTGTGGATACGGAAGTCCCCACCGTTCGACCGGTTCGTCAGCACCGCGTCCGGCAGCGCGAACGTGTAGGTCTTCCACGTCTTCGTATCGCCGTACCGAACAACCTCGGAGTTCTTGAACATCTCCGGAATCGTCGAACCCGGCGAGTCATAGTGCAGACCGAACTGCCCATTCCCCGCGTCGAAGTAGTCGATGCTCACGAGCACGAGATTGCGGTTGTTGTAGAGGTACGTGTCGGACACGTTCATGTAGAAGAAGTTCGTCCCCGGCGCCGGAGCAGTCCGGTCGGTCTGCCAGTACGGACGCCCGTCCTGTACGCCGGTCACCAGATTCTCAGCGCGGTCACCCGCCCGCGGGCTGATCCCCGACTGGATCGGCGACGCCCCGAGCTGAACCGAAGCACCCGCCGTACTGATCCGCAGACCCGCAACGGTGATATCCGCACTGCCGAACAACCGGATGTCGGCGTCCCCGAGACGGTTGGTGAAACCGATCCCGGTCAGCGAGAAGATGCCGGTCTTCCACTGGCCGCTGCCGGTCAGCTGAAGGTCGGTCGCATCAGCCTGCGGGTTGTCAGCGGCGTCGTACTGGAGCTCGAGGCTCCCGGTTCCACGGTCGAGATACGTCACCGTCACCAGGACGTCGTCGGTGCCGATCTCGTCCACGTAGTCGCGATCGACGTCGAACTCCAGGTACCCGGTCCCGGCCGCCTGGTCGGTCTGCCAGTAGCCGCGACCCTGCTCGGTTCCGGTACGCAATCCGGCCGGGTCGTCGCCAGCAGCCGGTTTCACGCCGAGTGTCGTCGGCGCCGGCCCGAGATCGGCACCGACCCCACTCGGATACATGGTCGCCGCCTGAGCCGGTACCGCGATCGAACCGGCGAGCAGCAGAGCGGGCAGGAACCGGGCAAGCAGACGTCTGGTCATGCTGGTCTCCAGGTGGCGGTCCGGAAGCGCACAGGGGCAGGCGCCGATAAGTTAAACCAAGCGTGTTACTAATTCAAGACCTCGGAATCAGGCCGCCCTGATCCGCCTGGGCAAGGCGAGCGCCGGTACGGCAGCCAGCGCGGTGAAGGCGATCGCCCAAGCGAAACTGCCGGCATAAGCGCTGGCCGGACTATGCCCGGCGAGCCACGTCTGCAGGATGACGGCCAGCGCGGCCGCGCCAACAGCACCGCCGAGCTGCTGGACGATGCGAGTCATGCTGCTGGCGTCCGGGATCTGTTCCGGACGCAGATCGCGGAAGGCGCCGACCATGACCGACAGGTTGACCGCGCTCAGGCCCGCGCCTCGCACGACCAGGCCGATCGCCAGGACCCAGTACGCCGTACCGGGTATCGCGAACGGGAGTGTGCCGATCACGGTCAGGGTGACGCCGGCCAGGACGACCGGTCGGGGGCCGAGGCGGTCGGACAACCCGCCTGCGGCGCGCGCGAGCAGACTGCCCAGTCCCTGCGGAACCAGGAGCAGACCTGCGGCAACGACGGACGCACCGCGCGCCTGCTGATAGAAGAGCGGCAGCAGGAACATCGCGCCGTACAGGGCTGCGCCGGTCAGGAAGAGCAGCGCTGTCGACGCGGCGAACGAGCGGGTCCGGAACAGGTTCAGGTCGATCAGCGGCTGCTGAGGTTTGCGTGCGACGTAGGCGATCAGCAGGGCGGTGCCGACGATCGCCGGGACGAGTACGTCGAGATGCGCGAAGCCCCCGTCGGGTCCGGTCCGGGTGAGGCCGTAGAGAAGGGCGGCGACGCCTGAAGACATCAGGAACAGGCCGGTTAGATCCAGTCGGCGGACGGCTGCTGGCTCGTCGGCCGGGAGTACTCGGATGGCGAGGGCGATGGCGGCGAGGCAGATCGGGATGTTGACGTAGAAGATCGACCGCCAGCCAAGGTGGCTGACGAGGAGTCCGCCGACCGCGGGTCCCAGGATCGGCCCGACCAGAGCGGGCACAGTGACGACGGCCATCAAGCGGCCGAGCTGTTCGCGGTCCGCGGCTCGCATCAGCAGGGTCTGCAGGGTTGGCAACATCAGTCCGGCTCCGACGCCTTGCAGGATGCGGAACGCGATCAGTGCGCCGGCGTTCCAGGCCAGTCCGGACAGGACTGAGCCGAGCAAGAACAGCGCCAGCGCCACGATCCACAGTCGTTTGGCACCGAAGCGGGTCGATGCCCACGCGGTCACCGGGATGACGACGGCCAGGGCCAGCAGGTACGCCGTACTGACCCATTGGAGCGTGGCGACACCGGCCTGCAGTTGGGCGCCGAGGGTGTGGATGGCGACGTTCACGATCGTGCTGTCGAGCAGTGGTGCCAGCGCGCCGAGAACCAGGACGGCGGCGAGTTTCAGGACCGCCGGGTCGAGGCGATCGGCGGCTCGGGCGGTGGGTGTCATGGGTCCTCCTCAATAAGAGACGTAGCGTCTCTCATGTTCTTCACGGTAGGCTGCGTGAATAAGAGACGCAAGGTCTCTTGTGGAGGAGTGCTCATGGACCAGATGCAGCGGCGCCGGGGCGCCGCGCTGGAGAGCGCGTTGCTGGATGCCGCGTGGGACGAACTGCTGGAGTCGGGCTATGCGCGGCTAACGATGGAGGCGGTCGCGGCGCGGGCGCAGACCGGTAAGCAGGTCCTGTATCGGCGCTGGCAGAACCGGGCGGAGCTGGTGGTGGCGGCGATGCGGCATCGGACCGGTTCGATCGTCGAGGACGTGCCGGACACCGGCAGTCTGCGCGGCGACGTGCTTGCCGTGCTGGAACGGATGGCGGACCGCTTCGCCGCTCTTGGGCCGGAGGTGATCCACGGCTTGCTGGCGGAGGCTCCTGATGTGAGCCCGGAGATCATCGGCCGGATGAGCGGTGTGATGGCGACGATCGTGCAGCGGGCGGCGGAGCGCGGTGAGATCCCCTCAGCTGAGCTACCGCTCTCGGTGTTGCTGGCGCCGACCAACCTGCTGCGTCATCAAATGCTGCTGACCCGGGAACCGCTGGACCCCGCGACGCTCACGACGTTGGTCGACGACATCTTCCTGCCGCTGGCCCGGGCTCGGACCCCAGCGCCATCACAACTGCGCGAGTAGGACAACCGCACGCCTGAGTCGCCGCTGATCTGCCAATTGTGATGGCCTGCAGGTCCGGGATCAGGCGACGCCGACGAGCTCGCGGGCCGGGGCCTGGAGGTCTTCGAGGAGAGTGAAGAAGTGGGTGGCGGCGTCGGCCAGGCGGAGAAGGCCGGCTTCGTGGTGCTGCCAGCCGAACTGGAGTTCGCCGTCGATCGTGCGCTCGTCGGTGGGGACGGCGTACCGGCTGAGGGTGACGCGGGCCGGGCCGGTCTGCGGGTGGTGGTCGCCGCAGCCGCATTCGGCGGCGATGGTGATCGCGGTCAGGGCTTCGGCGGGGTAGTGCTGTAGTTGCAGCGTGGTGCCGCGGGCGGTGAAGCGGGCGATCGTGGCGTCAGGCAGCTGGACGAGCAGTTCGACCGGCACGGCGTGGGAGCCGGGCAGCAGGCGAAGGCCGCGGGACGCGAGAAGATCGGCGAAAGCCGGGAGATTCATGGGTGCAGGATCCTGTGGGTGCTGGTGTCGGCGGGCGGGCCTGGGAAAGGGCAGGGCCTCGTGCGCCGGAGACGGCGCGCGTCAGCGACAACAACAGCAACAACACAGCAGGTTCTGCATGCGGACGATCATGGCAGAGCCTGCGCCGGACGACAACACCGTCCGCGATCTGGGACAACTGTCCGTAAGAACAACAAACCCGCACCCCGTGGAAGGTGCGGGCTCGTCGGGTGTTCGGGTCAGTCGGCCTTCTTGCCGAACATGATCTCGTCCCAGCTCGGCACGCTCGCGCGCTTCGAACCGCGCCGGGCCGGCTTCTTCTTGGGCTCCTCCACAGCTGCCGCCTCAGCAGCCGGTTCCTCAGGCAGCTGCTCTTGAGCGGCAGGCTGGCTGGGCGCCGGCGCTGGCGGCTGCTCCTCGGTCGGGCGCGCAACCGGCTGCGGCCGCAGCTCAGTCGGCCGAGTCTCAGTCGGCGCGGGACGCGATTCGGCTGTGCGTTCGGGAGCCGGGCGCTCGTACGACGGCGGGGCCGACGGCTGCTCGTTGCGGGGCAGCTCCGGCTCGAACTCGGGTACGTGCCGGGTCGGCGGGGGACCGGCGGGGCGCTCGGGTGCGTTGCGGGACTCCGGGAAAGCAGGAGGCGCATCTCGCCGTTCGGTGAACGGGTTCGACGGCGGTGCCGCGCGCTCCTCCGGGGGAGCGAACGCCGCGGACTCCGCCGGCGGTTGTGCCGGCCGCTCGACTGCGCGAACCGTCGGGTGCAACGCCGGCGGCTGCTCGATCGGTACGTCGATCAGCGTCGGCTCTTCATCCGGATTCGGCACCGAGTGCACGCGCCGCGGACCGCGCTCCGCATCCCGAGAAACCGGCTGGTTTCCAGGGTGGTTGCGGCGCGGAAGACTGATCGTGTCCTCGAACCCGGCCTCGTAAGAATCCGCACCATGATCCGGCGCGACCGACAGATCGATGTCGGCGACAGCCGCCAGTCGTCGCTCACCAACCTGGTGAACAGGCTGCACCGGCGGCGGCAACACCTGCGCCTGCTCACCGACCAGCCAGCGCGCCTCGTCGTCGTCCGGGACCGCGTAGCGCCCGGGAGCGTCGTACGCGAAGAGCGCGATCTTCTCTTCCTTTTGCTCGGAATCGGGATCCGAGAGGTCTTCGGCCTCGACGAAGTACGAGACGCGGACCTGCCAGCGGCCGTCGTCGCGACGCCAGGCGTCCCAGTCGGCGGTGGCCGGGTCGACGTGCCGGGTGCGCAGCCGCTCGGTCACCCACGCACCGAGATTGCGGGTCGGCGCGTCGGCTCCACCGCGACGCCGTACTGAGGCACGCTGGGCGAGGTTCGCGATGTGGTCGCGCTCGGCCAGGACCGGGCCGGCGAACGCCATCACCCGCTCCATCGGCATCTGGGCAACGGCCGCGACCGCCTCGGGACTCTCCCCGGCACGGATCCGAGCCTGGATGTCTCGTGGGCGCAGCGCGCTCTCCATTTGAATCTCCAGCTGGCCGAGTCGGGCACGGTCGCCGCGCAGGGCCGCACGCAACCGGTCGTCGACCGGGACGGCGAACTCCTCACCCGTCTCGGGCATTGCCAGGATCAGCTGTGTGCCGTCCTGGCTCAGACCGACGAGCCTCGCCTCGCGCATTGCCTTTGTTCTCCTGTGCGGTTCTCTAGAGTCTCTCCCGGGACGGGGGCCTGACCAAAGACCGGCACGCCGTACCGGTCGGTCATTGTGGAGATTACGTCACGAAATCACCTTCACGCTGCTCACCAGGGCCCTTTAAGTCACATCAGTCACATTAGTCACAACCCGCCGTGACTGCGACGACATGGGACCCTGGCAAACATTACGAATCAGACGCCGTACGCCGATCGCACGGCCAGCGCGCGCTTCACATCGTCCGCGCGGTCACCCACCGAGCGCCGGATCCCCGCCGCCACGGAGTCGTCCGCGACCAGATCCGCGGACCGCGCGACGACCTGCTCGTCGATCTCGAACCGCGGGAAGCTACGGCTCGCCGAGGACGCCACGACCCAACCGGAGCGCAGCTTCTCGGTACCGGCAATCTCGGCGAAGTAGCGATCGACGTACGACGCCGTGAGCTCGCGCTGTGCCGGGTGCCAGAACCCTTCGCAGGCCGCGTCGAGTTCGTAGTTCGTCAGGTCGCCGTCGGTCATGATCAGCGCCCACGCCTTCTCCTTCGCGGCCGGCGTCGGCAGCGACGCGCGGCAGCGGATCGCGTGCTCGCGACCTTCCGAGGACGCGTCGCGCTGAAGCTCCGCGTCGATCTCGGCGTCGCCGATCGCGCCGAGCCGGGCCAGCTGCAGCGTGACGAGCCAGCGCAGGTCCGCGTCCATCGTGACGCCTTCCGGTACGCCGTCACCCGCCAGCCAGCCCTGGAGCCGCGCGACGTCCGCGCTCTGGCGGGCGTACGCACGGACGACTCCCAGCTGAAGACTGGAACCGGCCGGCAGATCGGGCAGCCGGTCCGCCAGGACCTTCTCGAGGCGGGCGCGGTTCTCCTCATACGGCAGGTAGCCGCCCAGGAGGTGCGAGCGGGCCCACTCGGTCATCGTGCCGACGCCGATGTCGCTGCTCTCGCCGGCCAGCATCCCGAGCAGGATGTCGAAAGCCAGCCGAGGGTCGAGCTCGCCGTCGGCGGCCGAGTCGCGGATGCTGTTCAGTACGACGGCCCGCGTGACGCCGTCGGTGATCTTCGGCAGTACCGCGGTGAGGTTCGCCAGGCTGTCGGCGTCGAGGCGGATCTTCGCCCAGGTGTCGTCACCCGCGTCCGGGATGACCACGAGCGTCGACGGATCCAGCGGTACGTCGACCTCGTCCGCGTCGACCACGACATCGACGATCGTGGCGTTGCCATCCGCGTCGTACCCGCCGACCGTCAGCTTGTGCGGCCGCTGCGCCGGGAACTGCTCAGGCGCCGTACGGCGAAGTTTGATGCCGTCCGGCGTCCGAACCGCGCGGATCGTGTCGAGGCCCGGTGTCCGCAGCCAGTGCTGCGCCCAGGTCTCGATGTCGGTCGCGCCGGCCTCGGTCCACTTGGCGAGCAGGTCGCCGAAGGTCGCGTTGCCGAACTCGTTGGCCCGGATGTGCGCGATGACGCCGGACAGGAAGACGTCGTCACCGAGGTAGTTGGCCAGCTGCTTGAGCACGGCCGCACCCTTGGCGTACGAGATGCCGTCGAAGTCGTCGAGCGAGGCGAGCGCGTCCTTGACCGGGTCAGCCGCGACCGGGTGCGTCGACGAGCGCTGGTCGGCCTGCAGACCCCACCACTTGCGGATGTAGGCGAAGTCGATCCAGTTGTCCTGGTAGTCGGTGGCCGTGGTCGAGACGCGGTGCGCCATGTACTCGGCGAACGACTCGTTCAGCCACAGGTCGTTCCACCACTTCATGGTGACCGTGTCGCCGAACCACTGGTGGGCCATCTCGTGCACGATCGTCCGGGCCCGGCCGCTGCGCTGCTGGTCGGTCGCGGCCGAGCGGAACACCATCGGGTCGCGGAACGTCACGCAGCCCGGGTTCTCCATCGCGCCGGCGTTGAACTCCGGGACGAACGCCTGGTGGTACTCACCGAACGGGTACCGGTAGCCGAACATCCGGTGGTACTCGTCGAAGGACTGCTTGGTGACCCGGAAGATGTCCGCGGCCTCGCGGTCCAGCGCGTCCTTGAGCGACTGCCGCGCGACCACGCTCAGCGGGATCCCGTCGTGCTCGTCGGTGATCTGGTGGTACGGCCCGGCCACGATCGTGACGAAGTACGTCGAGAGTGGCATCGTCTCGGCCAGCCCCCAGCGACCGGGGGAGACCTGCGTCGCCGCGCCGTTGCCCAGCACCAGCCACTCGGTCGGAGCCGTCACCTTCACCCGGTACGGCGCCTTGAGGTCGGGCTGGTCGAAACACGCGAACACCCGCGGCGCCGCGTCCAGGAACGACATCCCGTAGGTGTAGACGAGACCGTCGGCGGCGTCGACCGCGCGGTGGATGCCCTCACCGTCGTGGGTGTAGGCCATCGTCGCGACGACGACCAGTTCGTTCGAGGCCTGCAGCCCGGTCAGCTCGAGCCGTCCGTCGGTCAGCCCGGCCACGTCGACCGGTACGCCGTTCAGCGTCACCGACAGCAGTTCGTCGGGTTTCACATCGACCCAACTGTCCGGCTCGGACGCGGTGAACCGCACGATGGTGGTGGATCCGAACGTTCGCTCGCCCTGGGTGAGGTCGAGATCGACGTCGTACGACTGGACGGAGAGTGCGGCGGCCCGGGTACGGGCGCCGTCGACGGAGAGACTCGGCATGTCGGCAACTGTATGCGGTGGCTAGGCTCTGCACATGAGCACGATGGAGTACCGGCAACTGGGTGACTCCGGCCTCACGGTGAGTGTGGTCGGGTTGGGCTGCAACAACTTCGGGCGCAGGCTGGACGCCGGCCGCACCGACGCGGTGGTGAACGCCGCGATCGACGCCGGGATCACGCTGTTCGACACCGCGGACATCTACCGCGGCGAGCACGGTTTCAGCGAGGAGCTGCTCGGCAAGGCGCTCGGCTCGCGTCGTGACCAGGTGGTGCTGGCGACCAAGTTCGGCGGCGACATGCACGGCGAGAACGGCCCCGACTGGGGCGTGCGCGGTTCACGCCGCTACATCCGGCGTGCGGTGGAGTCGAGCCTGCGGCGGCTCGGGACCGACTGGATCGATCTGTACCAGTTGCACTTCCCGGACCCGGTCACGCCGATCGAGGAGACGCTGGCGGCGCTCACCGAGCTCGTTGCCGAGGGCAAGGTCCGGTACGTCGGCAGCTCGCAGTTCGCCGGCTGGCAGGTGGTCGACGCCGACTGGGCCGCGCGGACCGGCGGTCACGCGCACTTCATCAGCGCCCAGAACCAGTACTCGCTGCTCGAACGCGATATCGAGGACGAGCTCGTCCCCGCCTGTGAGCACCTTGGGATCGGCATCCTGCCGTTCTTCCCGCTCGCCTCCGGCCTGCTCACCGGTAAGTACAAGCGTGGCGAGGACGCTCCCGAAGGCGCCCGCCTGGCCACGCAGCCGGAGCGGCTGGCACGCGCCGACTTCGACAAGATCGAGGCGCTCGAGACCTTCGCGGCCGAGCGGGACCTGACCATGATCGACGTCGCGATCGGCGGTCTGGCCGCACAGCCCGCGGTCGCCTCGGTGATCGCCGGTGCCACGACACCCGAGCAGATCGCTCAGAACGTCGCGGCCGGTACCTGGGACCCCACTCTCGAGGACCTCGCCGTACTGGACGACCTGACGTGACCCTGATCCTCCTGCCACCGTCCGAAGGCAAGACCGGTCGGTCGCGCGGCCGTGCCGTCGACTTCGGCTCGCTGTCGTTCCCCGAGCTCAACCCGATCCGCGAGCAGGTCCTGGAGACGCTGGCCAAGGTGTCTGCCTCCGAGGACGCGTACGGCGTACTGGGCGTCGGCGCGTCCCTCCAGGCCGAGGTCGATCGCAACACGCGCTGGCGCACCGAGCCCGCCGTACCGGTCTCTGAGCTCTACTCCGGTGTCCTGTACGACGCCCTCGGCTACTCCACGTTGCCCGCCGGCACGAAGCGCCGCGCGGCGAACCGCCTGCTGGTCGTATCCGCCGCCTGGGGCGCACTGCGCCCGGGCGACCGCGTACCGCCGTACCGGCTCTCCATGGGTACGACGCTCCCCGGCCACGGACCGCTCGCCGGCGTCTGGCGCGGCCCGCTGTCGACCGCGCTCGGCCACGACGGCGTCATCGTGGACTGTCGTTCCTCCACCTATGTGGCAGCTTGGCGGCCCGCCGATGCCACGAAATGGGTCTCGGTCAACGTGGTGCGCGAACGAGACGGCGTACGGACGGTTGTGTCGCACATGGCCAAGCACACACGCGGACTGGTCGCCCGGCATCTGCTGGAGTCCGGCAAGGACCCTGGTACGCCGAAGGCGCTGCACAAGCTCGTGAGTGAGCGCTGGAACGCCGAGCTCGAGCCGGCGGCCTCGGGCTGGACGCTGACTGTGGTCGAGCGCGACTGACCGTTCATCGTCCTTTCATCGCGAGGTGGTTTCCGGTGCAAGGGCGCCGGGGAAGGCTTGAGGGCAGCACGTCAGGGGGGATCCGCCCTTCGGAAGGCCTGACTGATGCGACGTCTTACCGCCCTACTCATTTCCGCCATCGCGGTCTGGGTGCTCTCTTCGATCCCAGCCTTCGCCTCTCCGCCGACCCCGCCGAGTGCCGGTACGGCGACCACCCAGCTGAACGGCCTGACCGTCAAGGCCGAGGGATCGAGCACCGGGTACTCGCGGGACAAGTTCCCGCACTGGCACACCGTGTCGGGTACCTGCGACACCCGCGACGAAGTCCTGAAGCGTGACGGCACCGGCGTCACCGTGGACAGCCAATGCGAACCGACCGGCGGTCGCTGGTACAGCGTGTACGACGCCGTCTGGGTCACCGATGACTCGACGATCGACATCGACCACATCGTCCCGCTGTCCGAGGCCTGGAAGTCCGGAGCGAGCGGCTGGACCACGGCGAAACGCGAACAGTTCGCCAACGACCTGAGCATTGCGCAGCTCATCGCGGTCACGGCCTCGAGCAACCGCTCCAAGGGCGACAAGGATCCGGCCGCCTGGAAGCCGACCAACTCTTCGGTGCACTGCGTCTACGCCCGGGAATGGATCTGGGTGAAGCACACCTACGGTCTGTCGCTGCAGTCCACCGAGAAGACCGCACTGCAGAGCATGCTCGCGACCTGCTGACTGGCGTCTTCAGGCCATTACGCGCGTGCACGCCCACTTTGGCCCTCTTGATGGGAGCATGTCCTCTACGCTCCGATCTCAGGGAGGCACGATGAGTGAGACGACGGCGGTATCCGACCGTCCGGAACTGAAACGGGTCATGGGTCCCGGGCTGTTGCTGCTGTTCGTGGTCGGCGACATCCTCGGTACCGGCGTGTACGCGCTGACCGGGAAGGTGGCCGGGCAGGTCGGCGGTGCGGTCTGGTTGCCGTTCCTGTGCGCGTTCGTCGTGGCGCTGCTGACCGCGACCGCCTACCTCGAGCTCGTCACGAAGTACCCGAAGGCCGGCGGGGCCGCGGTCTACACGCACAAGGCGTTCGGCATCCACATCCTGACCTTCCTGCTGACCTTCGCGGTGATGTGCTCCGGTCTGACCTCGGCCTCCAGCGCTTCGAAGGCGTTCTCGGCGAACTTCTTCGTCGCCGCCGGCATCGGCAAGGGGCACGGTACGGCGCTGATGATCACCGCCCTCACGTTCATGACGCTGATCGCGCTGGTGAACCTGCGCGGCGTCGGCGAGAGCGTGAAGGCGAACGTCGTACTGACGTGTGTCGAGCTGACCGGTCTGCTGATCGTGATCGCCGTCGGCGCCTGGGCGCTGCTCAACGGCGACGGCAACACCGCACGGCTGACCGAGTTCAAGGTGCCGGAGGGGGAGACGGCGTTCGGTGCGGTGACCGCTGCGACCGCGCTGGCGTTCTTCGCGATGGTCGGCTTCGAGGACTCGGTGAACATGGCCGAGGAGACCAAGGACCCGGTCCGGATCTTCCCGAAGATGATGCTGATCGGCCTGAGCATCACCGGCGTCATCTACGTGGCCGTGGCCATCTCCGCGATCGCGCTGGTGCCGCCGGACAAGCTGAGCTCCGGCGATGCGCCGCTGCTCGAGGTGATCAAGGCCGGTGCACCGGGCTTCCCGCTCGAGATCTTCGCCTGGATCACCATGTTCGCGGTCGCCAACTCGGCGCTGATCAACATGCTGATGGCCAGCCGCCTGCTGTACGGCATGTCGCACGAGAAGGTGCTGCCGGGTCCGCTCGGCCGCGTCCTGCACAAGCGACGGACGCCGTACATCGCGATCTTCTTCACCACCGCGCTCGCCTTCGTCCTGATCGGGTACGCCGACCTGACGGCACTCGGCGGTACGACGGCGTTCCTGCTGCTGTGTGTGTTCGCGATCGTGAACGTCGCCGTCCTGGTGCTGCGCCGGGACAAGGTCGAGCACAAGCACTTCCGGGCTCCGACCGTGCTGCCGGTGATCGGCGCGGTCCTGTGCGTCTACTTGGCCAGCCCGCTGTCCGGGCGGGCGACGAAGGACTACAAGATCGCCGGCTGGCTGATGCTGCTCGGCATCGCGCTGTGGGCGGTCACCTGGTTGCTGAACAAGTACGTGTTCAAGCGGAAGGCTGACTTCGACCCGTCACACCTTGACCCGAGTGGTCCGGTGAACTGACCGGCAGATAGGCGGCCACCACGACCGTCGCGAGGGCCGTGAGCCCGGTGACGACCGCGATCCAGCCGAGGGAGCGATACCCGGCCCCCGCGTTGATCGCGATCCCACCGAGCCACGGCCCGAGTGTTATGCCGATGTTGAACGACGAGAAGTTCGTCGCGGTCGCCAATGTCGGGGCGTTGCCGGCCAGGCTGAACACCCGGGCGTTGAGCGCCGGGTTCACCGCGAAGCCGAAGCCGCCGAGCAGGAAGATGGTCGCGACCGCCACGACCGGACTGCCGGCGGTGAGCGCCAGCACGGCCGACAGGACGACCAGCCCGCTGATCCCGGTGAAGAGCGTGTGGAACGGCATCGCGTCCGCGGTCCGGCCGCCGAGCGCGATCCCGATGAACGACCCGAGCCCGTAGAGCGCAAGCACACCCGGTACGGCGCCCGGTGGGAGTCCAGTGGTCTGGATGAGCAGCGGTGCGAGGTAGCTGAACACGACGAGGATCGATGCCGTGACGAGTGCCGTCGTTGCGAATGCAAGCCACAACCGCGGGCTTCGTAGAGCTCTGAGCTCCTCCCGCAGCCGAGGTGCGGCCGCCGGATCCGGCCGCCCGGCGGGAATCGTCCGCACGATGCCGACCATCGCGAGCAGGCACAAGCCGGCGACGGTCCAGAACGCGGCCCGCCAACCGAGGTGCTGACCGAGCACGGTCCCGATCGGTAGGCCGACGATGGTCGCGATCGTTAGACCACCTGTCACGATGCTCATCGCGCGCGCCCGGCGATTGGTCGGAACCAGCGCCACGACTGTGACTGCGGCGACCGACCAGAACCCGGCGTACACGAAGGCGCCGATGATGCGGGTGGCGAGCAGGACGGCGTAGTTCGGAGTGAGCGCGCCGGCGATGTGGGTCAGCGCGAAGACGCCGAGGAACAGCAACAGCGCCGTACGGCGAGACCATTTCAGTGTCAGTACGGCGAGGATCGGGGCGCCGAGCAGCATGCCGAGCGCGAACGCCGAGATCAGCAGACCTGCAGCTGGGATCGATACCCCGAGGTCCTCGGACAGCTCGGGTAACAGTCCGGCGAGCATCAGCTCGGACGTTCCCTGCGCGAAAATGCTCAACCCAAGCACGTAGACAGCGACCGGCATCGCGTTTCCCCCAAGCCCCACTCGTCAGCCACCTTGAGTATCCCAGAGATCACGCTGCGCTGTCGCCGCGCCCGCCGAGTCCTGAGACTTGGTCCAGTACGGCATCGTGGTGGCATGAGCTTTCAGACACCGGCGAAGCGGACCGGGCGGACGGTCGACACCTCCCGGATCGGGAGTGGACTGAAGCTGCTTGCCGCGCTGATCGGGCTGATGTGGCTCAGCGAGATCGTCGACACGGCGCTGAACGGTCGCCTCGATCAGTACGGGATCATCGCCCGCGATCCCGAGGGACTCGTCGGCATCATCACGTCGCCGTTCCTGCACCTCGGATTCGGTCACCTGATCTCGAACACGCTGCCGCTCGTTACTCTCGGCGCCCTGATAGCTCTCAGCGGCGCCGCCCGCCTCGCCGCAGTCACCGCCGTCGTCGCAGTGATCGGCGGCTTCGGCACCTGGCTGATCTCACCACCCAACACGATCACCATCGGCGCCAGCGGCGTCGTCTTCGGCTACGCCGCCTACCTCGTCACCCGCGGCATCTTCAACCGCCGCCTCACCCAGGTCCTCGTCGGCGTCCTGGTGATCGGCGTCTGGGGAAGCGCCCTGCTAGGCGGCCTCCTGCCCCAAGACGGCATCTCCTGGCAAGGCCACCTCTTCGGCGCCGTAGCCGGCATCCTCGCCGCCTGGCTCCTAGCCGACGACAAACCAAAGGTGAGGCGTTCAGCCTAGGGTTGCGGGGTCGGTGTTCGCTCCGCAGACCAGTACGACGACGCGTTCGCCGGCGGCGGGTTGGTAGACACCTGAGTCGAGGGCGGCGAAGGCTGTGGCGGCACCATGCTCGACGGCCAAGTGGTAGTCGTGCCAGAGCTTGCGGCGGGCCGCGATGATCGCTTCCTCCTCGACCAGCAGCGACCCGATACCTTCCCGCTGCGCAACCGCGAAGGCAATATCCCCAAGCCGCCGCGACCCAAGCGAATCAGCCGCGACACCACCAACCGGTCCGTCGACCGGCTGACCAGCTTCCAGCGCGCGATGCAGATCGGGTGCGAGCACCGGCTCGACCCCGATCACCTTGGCCCGGTCGCCGATCCCCGTCGCGATCCCGGCGACGAGACCACCACCGCCGACCGCGACCAGCACGGTGTCGAACGCGTCAACCTGCTCCAGCAGTTCGAGCCCGATCGTGCCCTGACCGGCGACGATCTCCGGCTGGTCGAAGGCATGCACAAGCAACGCATCAGTCTCGTCGCGAGCAATCAACGCCGCCGCGTAAGCCTCGGCGTACTCGTTCCCGACCTGAACCACCTCAGCGCCGAGAGTGCGCAGCTTGGCGACCTTAGGCGCCGGCGCATTGACGGGGACGAAGATCCGCGCCGGTACGCCGAGCTCGCGCGCGGCGTACGCGGACGCCAGACCCGCATTCCCACCCGAGGCCGCGACAACGCCCTGACCGGTCAGTTGCCCGTTCTCCTTCGCGAGCAGCAACCGGTTGAACGCACCCCGGGGCTTGAACGAACCGGTGTGCTGCAGCAACTCGAGCTTGAACACGACCCCGGGCGACACCTCGATCACCGGCGTACGCCGTACCCGTCCGCTGATCCGCTCTGCCGCCGCCCGCACGTCCTCGACATTTACCGTCATGCGTCAACCCTGCCACGATGCTGGCATGGGTGCGTATGACGAGAGTTACCGGCGGAGCCTGGACGACCCGGAAGCCTTCTGGCTCGAAGCAGCGGAGGCAATCACCTGGACGACTCCACCCACCCGCGCGCTCGACGACTCGGGCGCACCGCTCTACCGATGGTTCCCCGACGCTGCGCTCAACACGTCGTACAACTGTCTGGACCGGCACATCGAAGCGGGCCACGGCGACCGGGTAGCGCTCATCCACGACTCACCGGTCACCGACAGCTCGACCTCGTTCACGTACGCCGAACTTCGCGACAAGGTCGCCCGGTTCGCCGGAGTGCTCGCTGGGCTGGGGGTCGGCAAGGGTGATCGAGTCATCGTCTACCTGCCGATGGTCCCCGAGGCAGTCATCGCGATGCTCGCGTGCGCCCGGCTCGGGGCGATCCACTCGGTCGTCTTCGGCGGCTTCGCTCCGAAGGAACTCGCCGCCCGGATCGACGACGCAACACCGCGGGTGATCGTGTCCGCCTCCTGCGGCATCGAACCGACGCGCGTGGTCGAGTACAAGCCGATCATCGACGAGGCCCTGACACTCAGCACGCATCAGCCCGAACACACGATCATCCTGCAACGTCCCGCCGTACAGGCCGAGCTCGGTGAACGCGACCTCGACTGGGCCGCGCTAGACGCTTCGCAGGCCGATCCCGTCCCCGTCGCGGCGACCGACCCGCTGTACATCCTGTACACGTCCGGTACGACCGGGAAGCCGAAAGGCGTCGTCCGCGACAACGGCGGCCACGCGGTCGCCCTGGCCTGGTCGATGCGCGCGATCTACGACATCGGCCCGGGCGACGTGTGGTGGACCGCGTCCGATGTCGGTTGGGTGGTCGGCCACTCCTACATCGTCTACGCGCCACTCCTGGTCGGCGCGACGACTGTCCTGTACGAAGGCAAGCCCGTCGGTACGCCGGACGCGGGCGCGTTCTGGCGGGTCATCGCCGAGCACGGAGCCAGCGCTCTCTTCACCGCACCGACCGCGATCCGCGCCATCAAGAAGGTCGACCCGGAAGCGAAGCTGGCTGCCGGCTACGACCTGAGCCGCCTGCGCACCCTCTTCCTAGCCGGCGAACGCCTCGACCCCGAGACCTACCGCTGGGCCCATGAGCACCTCAACGTCCCGGTCGTCGACCACTGGTGGCAGACCGAAACCGGCTGGCCGATCGCCGCCAATCCCCGAGGCCTCGAACCGCTACCCACCAAACCCGGCTCGGCCACCGTCCCGGTCCCCGGCTGGGACGTGCAGGTCCTGGACGGTGCCGGCGAGCGGCAGCCGGCGGGGGAGGAGGGCTCGATCGCGATCAAGCTGCCGCTGCCACCCGGCGCGCTCCCGACGCTGTGGGGTGACGATCAGCGCTATGTCGACAATTACCTGACCCGGTACGACGGCTACTACCTGACGGGCGACTCCGGCTACCTCGACGAGGACGGCTATGTCTTCGTGATGGGCCGCACCGACGACGTCATCAACGTGGCAGGCCATCGCCTCTCCACCGGAGCCATGGAAGCCGTCCTCGCTGCGCACCCTGCCGTCGCCGAGTGCGCGGTCATCGGAGTCCACGACGCCCTCAAGGGTCAGCTTCCACGAGGTCTCGTCGTCCTCAAAGCCGGCGCCGACATCGACCCCGATGTCCTGCAGGCCGAGCTCGTCGCCGCGGTCCGCCGCGAGATCGGCCCGGTCGCCGCGTTCCGTGACGTCTCCGTCGTCGACGGTCTCCCGAAGACCCGCTCCGGCAAGATCCTCCGCAAAACCATGCGCGGTATCGCCGACGGCCGCGACGAACCCGTCCCCTCGACGATCGAAGACCCCACCGTCCTCGACGCCCTCCGCCCCATCCTCCGGGGGTAGGCGGACACCAGGCCCATCACAACTGACCCTCACCGGCCGGCACCCGCGGGAGCACCCGCGCGGCAACCAATTGTGATGGCCTTTGGGTCCGCTACCCAGCCTCCAGGAACGCCAGCGCGAGCGGACTAGCCACCGCTCGGTACTCGTGGAAGTACGCGTGACGGGCGCCGTGGATGATCTCGGCGCGGGAGTTCGGGATGCGGTCGGCCAGCAGCTGAGCGTTGGCGACCGGGCTGAAGATGTCCTCCGAGCCGTGCAGGATCAGCGTCGGCGCAGTGATCTCAGGCAGCTGCTCCCAGGCTTCATGCTTGTTGCTCGCGACCAGGTGCCGCCCCTTCGCGTACGGCGGCATGTCGCGATCCCCGAGAACCGGGTACGGACCGGGATTCGCAGCCCGCCACTGCGGCGTGTACATCAGGTCGACGAGCACCCGCCCACCACGAACCGGGTCGGCGAGCGCCCGCCGCAGTTCCTGACTGCGCTCATACCCGTGCGCCGGACCAGGCGACGTACAGCCGAGGATCAGCCGGTCGAGCCGATCCGCGTGGTTGATGGCGACCCACTGTGCGACCCGCCCGCCCATCGAGGTCCCGTAGACGTGCGCGCTCGGCAGACCGAGTTCGTCGAGGACCGCGATCACGTCCTCGGCGAAACCGGGGGTGCTGTAGACCTCATCCGGTTTGTCGCTGATCCCGGTACCGCGCCAGTCCAGTGTGATCGTCTGGTACGCCGCTTCGAAGTCGCCGCGGACCGGGTCCCACCAGGTGTGATTGTTCGACTGACCGGCCAGCAGGACCAGTGGTTGCCCTGCGCCACTGACCTGGTAACCGATCCGGACACCATCAAGTGCTGTTGCATACGGCACCCGCCCAGTCTGCCCGATGCGAGCTAGGCTGCGGGCATGCGAGTCGTGATTGCGGGTGGACACGGGCAGATCGCTTTGCGGTTGACGAAGCTGCTGAGTGGTGACGGACACGAGGTGGTCGGGCTGGTCCGGAACCCCGATCACGAGGCCGATATCGCCGCGGCCGGCGGACAGGCCGCCGTACTGGATCTTGAGCAGGCCGAGACCGACGCAGTCGCCGCCGTACTGGCGCAGGCTGATGTCGCGATCTTCTCGGCGGGCGCGGGTCCGGGCAGTGGGAACGACCGGAAGGACACCGTGGATCGAGGCGCGGCCGCGTTGTTCGCGGATGCGTCCGAGCAGGCCGGTGTACGGCGGCACATCCAGGTCAGCTCGATGGGCGCCGACCGAGCGGACACGCTGACCGGCGACGAGTCGTTCACGATCTATTTGCGCGCGAAGAAGGCGGCCGAGGATGATCTGCGCGGCCGCGACCTGGACTGGACGATCCTCCGGCCGGGGCACCTGACCAACGACCCCGGGACCGGGCAGATCCTGATCGCCGACCAGACCGGTAACGGCAGCATCAGCCGGGACGACGTGGCGCTGACCCTGGCCGGTCTGTGTACGGCGACGGCCTCGATCGGCCGCATTCTCGAACTCGTGACCGGAGACACCCCGGTCGACGAGGCACTCGCAAACCTCTGACGTTGCCGCGGGCAACAGATTGTGATGGCTATGGGCGACTCTCTGCGTCAGGTCGGCTTCGAGCGCCTGGCGAACAGCAGCTACCGGGTGACCAACGACCGCGGGGGCAGCATCACCGTCGGTTCGGGTGGTGAGGACACGGACTTCACGCCGGTCGAGCTGCTGCTGGCCGCGATCGGGACGTGTTCGGCGATCGACGTCGACGTCGTGGTCAGCCGGCGGGCGGAGCCGACCGAGTTCAGCGCGGTGGTTCGCGGTGACAAGATCCGCGACGCCGAGCAGGGCAACCGGATGGAGAACCTGGCGGTCGAGTTCACGATCCGGTTCCCCGAGGGCGAGGACGGCGACAAGGCCCGCGAGGCGCTGCCGCGCGCGGTGAAGATGTCGCACGACCGGCTCTGCACGGTCAGCCGCACCGTCGAGCTCGGTACGCCGGTCACGACCGAGGCGGTCTGAGGAATTCGCTCACCGGACGCAGCCTGGTGTTGAGCACCTGCTGCGTCCGCGTGCTGTCGAGCCGGATATGCGAGACCGCACCCGGCACCGCCGGAAGGGCTTCGGGGTCGAGACCATCCCGGACCGCGATCAGTCGCCCGAGCTCCAGCCGGCTCACCGCTTCAGGCCCGGCCACGTGTACGACGCCCGTTCGCTCAGACGGCATGAGCTCGAGCAAGGCGGTCGCGAGGTCGGTGACATGCACCGGGCAGCGGATGTTCTCGGTGAACAACGCTCCGGGCGCTCCACCGGCGAGCGCATGAGTCAGCCGCTCAGATTCCGACTGCCCCTCGGATCCGACGATCAACGACGTACGGGCGATCAGGGCATTCGGGTGGATCGCGCGGATCGCGGTCTCGGCCGCGGCCTTCGCAGCGCCGTACGGGTTGGTCGGGCAGGGCGCGGCATCTTCGTCGTACCGGTCGGGTCCGCTGCCGAAGACCGCATCGGTCGAGACGAAGACCAGCCTGATGTCGCGCGCGGCGACCGCGAGGTTGGCGGGACCGTCTGCCGTCGTGACCCAGTCGTCCTGCTTGAACGCTGTGTGGATGATCGCGTCCGGCCGGACCCGCTGAATGACCGCTTTGACCTCGGCGCGGTCGCGGACGTCGAGGCGTACGCCGCCGTCGACCGGCGCCGAGTGATAGGTCGGTACGACGTCATGGTCCGCCAGCTGGACGACTTCGCGTCCGAGCAGGCCGGCCGCGCCGGTGACCAGGAGCCTCATCAGCTCAGCTTATGGCGCTCCAACCGCCAGCCGACGGTTCGCATGGAGCGGCGAACTTCCGCGACAGTCCGGATCTTGCGCGGCCCCCACCACACCTGTGACGGCTTGTGAAAGATCCAACCGTCGCCGATGGTG
The DNA here is from genome assembly GCF_042674205.1 of Kribbella sp. NPDC056951. NCBI lineage: Bacteria > Bacillati > Actinomycetota > Actinomycetes > Propionibacteriales > Kribbellaceae > Kribbella > Kribbella sp. NPDC056951. The sequence goes on along the minus strand of NZ_JBHUQZ010000002.1, from coordinate 335,932 downwards.
ATCGCGGCGTGCTGCACGAGACCCTCGTGGGTTCGCCACACGAAGACGGTTCCGGGATCGTTGTCGCGGCCGCCCCGGACGGTGTGGGCGGCGAGCCACTCCTCGAACGGCTCCCGCTGCATCCAGACCGACTCCGCGCCCGCGACTCCGGTGGCGGCCATGACGGTGCCGAAGCAGTTCGGTCCGCTGCCGTCGGGGAAGGTGCCGGCCAGCTCCTTGACGCGGGGGAGCGAGGCGGGCCAGGTGGTCACCTCGGTGTGCCGGCTCGCGTCGTACTCCTCGTTGACGATCTTGAGCAGAACCTCGGCCTTGTGCTCGGCGAGCAGGGACTTCCACCAGACGAACCGGTGACCGTCGGCTTGTGCCTTGAGCTCGGGACCGAGTAGCCCTTGCCATTTGCGGACTGTCGGGACCGAGTTGCGACCGTGCCGTACCTGCGCCCGGACGAGCTGGGCGCGAATCGGCTTGTCGAGGGCGGCGAACTGCGGTTCGCTCAGCCACGCGATCACGGTCGCGGTCGAGTCGACGGCGTACGTCTGGAAGGTGTCGCGGTCCTCGCGGCTGGGCTCGCGGTCGTCGTTCTCGAAACCCCACGCCTGCGCCTGTTGCGGGGTGAGGAAGAACGGCTGCTGGTCAGGGGCGAGCCAGTCGGCCCATTTGTCGAGGAGTGACGGCGGGACGTCGATACCGAGAGCTCTCACGCGGTCACCCTGACACAGGAGGCACCTTGGAGGCCCGGCCTTTTCGGCCGGGCCCCGTCAGGTCACTTCGCGCCGAGACAGAGCGTGTAGCGGGTGTAGCGCTCCTGCTTCGTGTACGACGCCTCGTAGCCGGGGAACTGCTCACACCGGCTGTCGTCGGTGGTGTTGTCCAGCTTGCCGACGACGCGGTACTGCGCCTCCGAGCTGGTGCAGTCGACGACCTTCACGTCCGGGTCGGAGTCGCTGCCCTTGTTGACGACACAGGACCCGACGGTCGCCTCGCTGGTCGACGTCGTGGTGATGTTGGCGATCACTATCGCCGCGATGATCGCGATCGGGATCAGCAGCATGAAGACCTGCGGACGCTTGAACAGCGGCTTGCCCGGGTCCATCGGCGGGCGCTGACCCGGCTGCGGCTCCGGCAGCTGCTTGAACTTCTGCGCCGGACCAAGGTTGGACAGCATCACGAACGGCGTCACGATCGCCGAGCCGATACCCCACCAGCCTTGGACCATGGTCTTCGCGGTCATGTCGCGCACAGTCGCCGTACCGCAGGTCTTGCAGAACGGACCGGTTAGCTTGAGCCAGCGCATCACGATCAGCATGCCCTGGTGACCGCGCACGGTCGCGTCGACCGCCGGGAAGCCACCGCAGAACCGGCACGTGCCCGGCTGGAACTGCTGCTGCTGCGGGAACTGCTGGGGCTGGCCACCCGGCTGGGCGTACTGCTGCTGGTACGGACCCGGCTGCTGTCCGTACGGCGCCTGTGGCTGTCCGTACTGACCTGGTTGGGGCTGCGGCTGACCCGGCTGGGGCTGACCGGGCTGGGTGTACTGCGGGAACTGCTCCGGCGGGGGACCGTAGTTGCCGGGCTGACCGGGGTACGGGTTCTGGGGTGGTTGGGGAGGGGATGTGGTCACGAAAACTTCCTGGGACTAGAAGCTTGAAAACGAACTCCCGAACCTTACTCACTGCCGGAGTCCACTTACCTTCTCGGTTAGGCTTTTGCACCGGACGACCTCCTTCCGGAATGGCGGTCTGCTGTCGAAGGGACGCGATGGCACACGACGTGAGCCCCACGGCGCGGACACTGACCGTGCTCGAGCTGATCCAGAACCGCCCCGGCATCACCGCCGAGCAACTGGGCGACAAACTCGGCGTCTCCGAACGTGCCGCCCGCCGGTACGTCGCGATCCTGCGCGAGGCCGAGATCCCGATCGAGTCCGTCCGCGGCCCGTACGGCGGTTATCGCGTCGGCCGCGGTCTGCGGCTACCGCCCCTGATGTTCAGCACCACCGAGGCCCTCGGCCTGGTGATGGCCGTCCTCGAAGGACCACGCGGCGCCGATGATCCCGTGGAGAGCGCTCTCGGCAAGATCATCCGCGTTCTCCCCGAACCGATCGCCCGCTCCACCGACGCCGTCCGCAAGGTCAGCGCCCGCGCCGCCGACCCCGGCATCCGCACCCCCGAGCCGGCGATCACCGCAGCCCTGGTCGCCGCCAGCACCGAACGCCGCCGCGTAGTCGTCGACTACGCCCTCGCCTCCGACCGGGTCACCCCGATGGAGGTCGACCCGTGGGCGGTCGTCGTACGGCGTGGTCGTTGGTACCTCCTGTGCTGGTCCCACGCGAAGGATGCGCAGCGTGTCCTCCGCATAGACAAGGTCCAAGGTGTAGCGGAGACCGGCGCCGACTTCTGCGCCCCCGACGACCTGGATCCACTCGCCGTCGTCGAAGAGCACCTGGCCAAGAACTGGAAGTACCCCATCGAGGTCGTCATCGACGCCCCGATCGACCAGGTCCGCCACCGCATTCCCCGCAGCATGGGCCGCCTGGAAGCGATCACCGAAACTCAAACCCGCCTACTGGCCAGCACCGACGAGCCGTCCTGGTACATCGGCAAACTCGCCGAAATAGACGCCCCCTTCCGAATCCTCGGCTCCCCGGAAATGCAGGAAGCCTCCCGGAACCTGGGCCAACGATTGCTGGAGGCAAGTAACAGTGCGTGAGCTCGAGTTCACCGGCGAGATCTGGTTCTGGCGCGGGCCGGCCCCCTGGTACTTCATCACCGTCCCCGACGAAGAATGCGCCTACCTAGAATCCGAGTCCGGCTACGTCAGCTACGGCTGGGGAATGATCCCCGTCACCGCCGAAATCGGCACCAGCACCTGGGACACCTCGCTCTTCCCCAAAGACGGCAACTACATCGTCCCCATCAAGGCAGCCATCCGCCGAGCCCAATCCCTCGACGACGGCGACACCCCCGTAGTCCGCCTCCGCATCCGCACCTGAAAAAACTGTCGGAGCCCCCCGCTACCGTCTCACCATGGGCACCCCATGGGCCTCGGCACTAACCACCGTCGCCGACCACCTCACCAGCAACCACCTCAAGTGGCTGCTACTAGGCAGCGCCGCCACCACCCTCCACGGCGTCCCCCTCACCCCCGCCGACCTCGACATCGCCGTCCGCACGCCCGCCGACGTACACCGAGCCGCTGCCGTTATGCCGACGCCAGGCACGATCACCGAGTTCTCGCACGACGGAGAGTCGTGGACGCTCGGCCGCTGGTCGATCGCTGGTGTGAAGGTCGAGCTGGCCTTCATCGACGCGCCAGCGGTGGCCGACCTGCTGCTCGAGGCTCGCTCGCTGGCGGTGTGGCCCGAGCGCGTGACTCTGCACTGCGACGGCCGGCCTATCCCGACCGTGCCGATCGAGGTGCAGCTCGCCACGATGGTGGCGCGGGAGCAAGCCGAGCGGATCGAGGCGACGCTCGGTGCCATTGGCGCGCTCAACCTGCCGCTCCTGCGCCGTGCGCTTGCGGACAGACAGGCGGACGTGCCCAGCATGACCGTTCCTGAATCGCTACAAGTTCTACTTGCTCGAGTTTGAGGAGAGTTGAGATGACCACGCTGTCTGATCGGCCGAATGCGGCGCTGTTGGTGATTGATGTGCAGAACGGGGTTGTGGCCGGGGCGCATGAGCGGGATCAGGTTGTTGCGAACATCAACACGGCGATCGACGCGGCCCGCACGAACGGCGTACCGGTGGTTTGGATCCAGCACTCGAGTGAGCATCTGGTGAAGGAGAGCGAGGAGTGGGAGTTCGTGCCTGAGCTCAAGCGGGAGGCTTCCGAGGCGCTCGTGCCGAAGACGTTCCCGGACTCCTTCGAGGAGACCGACCTTGAGTCTGTCCTGGCGGCCGGCGGGATCGGTCGGGTCTTCCTCACCGGCGCGCAGACTGATGAGTGCATTCGCTCAACGCTGCACGGCGCGATCACGCGTGGCTATGACGTCACCCTGGTCTCCGACGCGCACACCACCGAGGACATGTCCGAGTACGGCGCTCCGACGCCGGACAAGGTGATCGCGCACACCAACCTGTACTGGCAGTACCACCGAGCACCTGGCCGCATCGCGGGCATCCAATCAGCCGCGGAACTGTCCTTCACCAGTTGAGCTCGTCCAGGCTGGCGATCCGCCGCACACCGACATCGGCGTGCTGACCGGACCTCGCCAGCAGGACAGCGCCCATACCGACAGCGAGTGCTCCGTCGATGTCGTTCGTGAGCGAGTCGCCGACCATCAGCGCCTGATCGGGCTCAACCCCGATCAGCGTCAACGCCTGCCGGAACGCCCGCGGGTCGGGCTTGCCGGCGGGCAACTCCTCCGACGAGATGAAGCGGTCGATCTCCGCGGTCAGCCCGAAGCGGTCGAGTTTCTGCTGCTGATGCGCCGTGTTCCCGTTGCTGAAGATCACCACCCGCAGCCCGGCGGCGCGAGCCCGTCGTACCGCCGGGATGGCATCGTCGAACAACCGCCACCCAGCCTCATACCGCCACAGATACCCGTCGAAGATCGCATCGATCTCCGTGTCATCGGCGTGCAGACCGAGAAACTCCCGCACCCGAGCACGACGCTGCTCGTCGAACGTCAACTCCCGACGCTGATACCTCCGATAGTGCCGCTCAGACACAGCCGCCCAGCGCTCAGCAACATCCGGCCCCTTGATCCCATACTGCGCAGCCCACTCGACGACCGCCCGGGCCGCCGCGCCCTCTTGCTCGACCAGGGTCCCGTCCAGATCGAACAACACAACCTTGAGCACGCGGCGACCTCCGGTTCGGTTAGCTAGACGGTACGGCGTCGAGCGTGGCGATGTCGGCGGGGGAGAGGTGGATGAATTCGGCGGTCAGGTTCTCCTTCAGGTGCGGGACACTGCTGGTACCGGGAATGGCGAGCATGTGCTCACCCCGGCTCAACGTCCACGCGAGACGGATCTGCGCCGGCGTCGCCTCATGCGCCTCGGCGATCTGCCGAACCACATCGGGAGAGTCGACTCCACCCGTCTCCCGAGACGCACCCGCCAGTGCGAAGTACGGGACGTAGGCGACACCCTGCTCGCCACACAGCCGGACGAGCTCGTCATTCACCCGTCCGAACCCCACGCCGTACCGGTTCTGCACGGCGACGACCGGCGCGATCTCCTGCGCCTGAGCAAGATGATGCACCTTGATATTCGACAGTCCGAGTCCGCGGATCAGTCCCTTGTCCCGCAACTCAGCCAGTACGCCGAAGTGCTCGGCCACCGACTCCAGTCCCTGCTGGCGCAGGTAGACCACATCGAGCGTCTCCCGGCCGAGATCACGCAGCTCCCGCTCCACCAGTCCAGGCAACTCGTCCGGCCGAGCCAACGGACTGTCCAACGCCCCGACCTTCGTCGCGATCACCACATCCCCGTCGTACGACGTCAACGCCTCCCGCACGACCTCGTTCGCCCACCGCAGTGACTCCATCGCCCGCACATCGTCGGACGGCGAAGTCGTCGGATAGAACGCCGCCGTGTCCAGATGATTCACCCCCAGCTCCACCGCTCGCCGGACCAGCGCGACCGCGTTCGCCCGGACCTCGCTCCCGGATCCCGACCCCGCCAGCCGCTTCGTACCGAACCCGACCCGCCGCACACCCTGCCAAAACTCCACGGACTTGCACCTCGCAATTTCAGCTGATATGTTTATTGATAGGAATGCATTTCCATTCCATTTGGGCATTCGCTCAGAATAAACCAAGAATTGATTCCGGTCCACCTTTTACAGGTGGATTTTTTCTTGCCCCGGCCCGGTCCCTGGCCGGCGGATCCCCAGCCCACTTGTGACTTTTCGGCGCTTCGTCGCGTCTCTATAGGTAGAGGCGATCGCTGGGGAGGACACTGTGAGGACCGAAGTCCGGACACGTTCGGAAGTACTCGAAATCGGAGTTATCGCTCCGCCGGAATACCACGCACTGGCCGATATCCACGGTGGCCGGAGCTATCTCCAAGTGGCATCCTGGGCGGCCGTGAAAGCGGAGTGGAGCTCTGAATTACTCGCCTGGCGCAACAGCGACGGCGAGGTCGTCGGCACCACGCTCGTCCTGTACCGCCGGCTCCCAGGCGTCTCCCGCTGGTACGCCTACCTCCCAGAAGGCCCGGACATCGACTGGGCTGATCCGCGACTCGAGCGGTGGCTGGATCCGCTCCTCGAGCACCTGGATCGGCGCCAAGTGTTCGCCGTCCGGCTGGGACCGCCCGCCGTACTGAAGCGCTGGCAGGCAACCACCCTCAAGACCTCCGTACGGCGTGGGCGTCGCGTCGACGACGTACTTCCGGACGTCGTCGAGCCGGTCGGTTCGTCGGTCGCCGAGCGGCTACGCGACCTCGGCTGGAATCGCGGTGGGGAGGAGGGGACGGGTGGCGATGCGCAGCCGCGGTATCTGTTCCAGGTCCCGATCGGCGGCCGAACGCATGCCGAGTTGTGGAGCGGTCTGAGCAAGGAGTGGAAGCGCAACATCCAGAAGGCCGAGAAGTCCGGGATCGAGATCCGGCAAGGCGGAGAGAGCGATCTCCCGGCGTTCTTCGAGTTGCTGCAGACAACAGAGCGCCGCAACGGCTTCCGGCTCGGCCGGAGCCTGGCCTACTACCAGCGCCAGTACCGCGTGATGAACGCCGAGCGCCCCGGCCGGATGCGCCTCTACCTGTCCACCTGGCACGGCGAGGTACTGGCCGCGCACACGATGAACGTGGTCGGCCGGCGAGTCTGGTACCAGTCCGGCGCCTCGGCCAACCACCGTCGCGACGTCCGCCCGAGCCACGTCCTGCAGTGGAAGATGATGACGGACGCGCAGCAGTTGGGTGCCGACCGGTACGACATGCGCGGGGTGTCCGACTCACTCGATCCCGAGGATCGCGCTTTCGGCTTGCTGCGCTGGAAGCTGGGCACAGGCGGCGAGCTAGTCCAAACAGTCGGAGAATGGGAGCGCGCTCTCCCCGGCCCGATCAACCAGCTGCTTCTCCGAGCGATGACCCGCTACCGCGCCCGCGGCTGAGAGCTCGCTAATCGGGCTCTCGGCTGAGGATCCCGCGATCGGTGTCGCGGCCGAGGAACCCGTCGGCTTCAGCGGCTCGGACAACGGCCGCGGCACGCTCCTCCGGCGTGAGCGCGGCCGAGTCCAGCCGCAGATCGAAGTGACCCTCCAGCCCCACACCGAAATGCCCGCGCGCATTACCGAGATGCCGCCCGTGGTTGCGCTCCAGCTCGCGCCCCTCGATCACCTCGAGCGGCGCCTCGACCGAGATCCAATAGACCGCTCTCCCATGCAGCGCGCGCCGCCAGGCCGGCATGATCGATGCGTCCACCGGCATCTCGTCGAGAATGACGTGGTTCCCCGCATCCAGCAGCGCCAGCACAGCGGCCCGCATCCCCTCGAACATTCGCCGACCGGCCTCGCCGTAGTGCGTCACGATCCGCGGCTTCCCGTCCGGATCGGTCAACGTCTCCTGCCAGAACCCAGGCCCAGGCCCGCGCCGATGACCGCCCCAGTCCGACGGGAACATGTCGTAGAAGTGATCCAAACCGACCAGCAGATACGGCTCAGGCAGCACGAGTTGCAGTTGCTTCGCAGTACTCGATTTCCCGGCACTCGACGTACCGACGAGGGCGATCAATCGACCGCTCACCAGGGGATCTCGCCGTTGTCATCGTGGAAAGATCCGGAGGGAGCGCTCTCTGGGAGCGTCGCAAAGCGGTGGATCAAGGCCGCCGCCAGAACCGGAGAGCGCGTGGCCTCGGGGGACATGTCGGTGGCGGTGTAGCCGGGATTGACGGCATTGATCTTGATCGCGGTATCGCGAAGCTCGACAGCGAACGCCACTGTCAGCGCATTGAGCGCCGACTTGGACGTGTTGTAGGCGAGCCCATTCCACTCCGGCCGCCAGTCGGGCCGGCTGACCGTGGCGAGCGAACCCGATCCCGACGACACGTTCACAATGCGACCGGCCTCGGCCTCGCGCAGCAGTGGCAGAAATGCCTTCGTCACGCTGAACACCCCGAACACATTCGTCTCGTAGGTCGCCCGCAACACGTCGAGCGCCAACTCACTCGGCGCCGGCTCGGCCGGCGCGACAGCCGCATTGTTGATCAGTACGTCGAGCCGCCCGAACCGCTGCTGAATCTCCGCAGCCGCCGCACCAACGCTGATCGGATCACTCACGTCGAGTACGACGGACTCCACCTGCAGTTCGGTGGCAGCGCGCTGTCCGCGAACCGCATCCCGCGCACCGATCACCACCAGATGACCCGACTGTGCGAGCTGCCGCGCGACCTCAAACCCGATACCGCGCGCACCTCCGGTGACCAGCGCGACCTTGCCGTCGTACGTCGTCATGCAGTTGCCCTCTCGGAAATGCGTTGCCGCCGTACCGGCGTCCTGTCATCTTCTAACAGATGCCACCTACGACTGCGCAACAACTTCAGGCAGCGCTCACGAGAGAGCGCTATCCCCGTAGCTCCGGCTACGACCCAGCCTGGATCGTCGACGTACCGATGGGTCCGCACCCGCTGTGGTGCGTCGAGTCGCTGATGGAAGTCATGACCCTCGAACCGGGCATGCGCGTTCTCGACCTGGGCTGCGGCGCAGCGGTCTCGTCGATTTTCCTGGCCCGCGAGTACGGCGTCGAAGTCTGGGCCGCCGACCTGTGGACCGACCCGACCGACAACTGGGAGCGGATCCGTACCTGGGACGTCGCCGACCGCGTACACCCGATCCGAGCCGAAGCACGCGAACTGCCATTCGCGCACGGATTCTTCGACGCGGTGGTCAGCATCGGCGCGTACCACTACTTCGGCACCGAGGCCCGGTACCTCGCCTACCTCCTCGAGTTCCTGAAACCACAAGGCGCGGTCGGCTTCGTCGCGCCCGGCCTCGCCCACGACCCCGGCCCGACGCTCCCGCCGTACCTGGCCAAACGCTGGACCCCGGACTTCTTCACCTGGCAGACCCCCGACTGGTGGCGCAACCACTGGCAACGCACCGAACTCGTCAACATCGCCACCGCGGAGATGGTCCCCGGCGGCTGGGACGACTGGCTCCAATGGCTCCGAGCCTGCGACCTCGTCGACCGCGGCTACGCCCCCGACGCCACCATGCTCGAGGTCGACCAAGGCGAACTCCTAGGCCTGGTCCGCGTGCTAGCCCACCGCCGGTGATCACCCTCCAGTTCCACCCGGACTGGCCCTACCAAGCCGGCACCGTGATCGACTCAATGGTTGCCGACGGCACCTACCGCTCCCAGTTCAGCACCGGCACCTCCAACGGCGGCCTGACCGCCCACCCCGGCGGCGACCGCTGGCACTGGGAGTCCCGCCTCTTCGCCGGCCGGTACGACGACGCTCCCGCCACATCCCGCCCCGTCTACGGAGCCTGGAACCGTCGCGCCGACCCGTACGGGGGAGCGGTCCGCTTCGGTTCCTCCTACGTGCGCCTACGTCCCGAGCTCCTGGACCGCGCAACCTTCTGCTTCCCCGACTCGGTCTACGAGCCATCCGACTTCGGCGACCAGAGAGCGCTCTCCGCTCTCTGCGCCCTAGCCGACGCCTCCGAGCTAGGCGACCTGGACGACGCCGTCGAAGCCCACATCCACGGCCCAGTCCGCTTCACCACCGACGTAGAGGCCGTAGTACTAGACCCCTCCTTCGCCGACACCCCAACCGCAACCGCCGCCAACCAACTCGGCTGCCCCGTCGAATACCACCCCGGCTTCCAGGTCCACGCCAACGCAATCGACCCCACCTACCGAGGCCCCCACATAGTCACCCTGGCCAAATCCCTGGGCCCCACTGATCACCCCAGCCCTAATCGGCCAAGCAGCCCGAACCACCGCCATCCCCACCCAACACCTAAAACACCTCTGGCACTGCCTAGCCCACTTCGGCCGCACCCCACCCGTGGGCAAATTGAGTGCGCAACCAGCCCCCAAATAGCCCACACATCCCTTGTAAATAAGGGCTTCTGAGCTCGAAAACTGTCGGTGCCCATGTCTAAGCTGTTGGGTATGGAGATGTTGGCGTTGCCCCCGGTGTGGTCGCTGAGCGGCGGGGAACTGCTGTCCACTCTCGACACCGTGGAGGCTGCCACCGCCCTGCTGAATACCTACAAACTCCAACTCCTAGGCGGGCTGGACGAGATGGGCATCGCCCGCGAGCTGGGCGCCCGCGACACCGTCGAACTGGTCTCGGAACGCTACCTTCGCGACCCGGTCGAGGTCCGCAAAGACCTCACCTTCACCACCGCCCTGCACAAGTACCCGGCCGTCACCGCCGCCCTACCAGACCCCGCAGACCCCGTGCGCCAGGCGGTCGTGTCTCCCGACCAGGCCAAGGTCATCGTCAAGACCCTGGAGAAGGCCCCCTCCACCGTCCCGGTCGAACACCTGACCGTCGCCGAAGAACAGTTGGTCGAGGCCGCCCGGCTCGCCAACCCCCGCGAACTCACCCGGTTCGGCCACAAGGTCCTGTCCACCTTGGACACCGACGGCCCAGAACCAGCCGAGGACGAAGCTCACACGAAAAGGTCACTGCGGCTCCGACGCACCGACGGTGGAGTGAAGTTCTCCGGGTTCCTGCCCGGTGCCGACGGCGAACAGCTCGAAACCCAGATCCACACCCTGTCCAAACCCCACAAGACCATCGACGGCGAGCGAGACCCACGCACTCGCGACCAGCGCCAAGCCGACGCCCTGACGATCGTCATGAACTCCGCCGCCGGCAACCCCGACTACCCCGGCGTCCCGCACCTCACCGTCACCATCGACTTCAACGACCTCGCCGCCGCCACCCTCGCCGCCACCCCAGCCCCCTTCGGCGGCACGGCCGACGCAAGCACAGCCGACGCGAGCGGTGCCGGTGCAGTCGCGGGCGACACGAGCCGAGCCGGTGCGGTCGGGGCCGGCGCCGTCGAGGGCGGTGCGACTGGTCTCGGTGCGGCAGGTCGAGGTGGTGGAGTAGGTGAGTTGGTGTTCGGCGGCAACCTGTCCGCCGGCGCCGTGCGTCTGCTGGCCTGTGACGCCGCGGTGCTCCCGATCGTGCTGGGCGGTGATTCGCAACCGTTGGATGTGGGCCGCGAGCAGCGCTTCGTGAACCGCTACATCCGCCGCGCATTGAACAAACGCGACAAAGGCTGCGTCGTCTGCAAAGCACCACCGTGGATGTGCCACGCCCACCACCTCATCCACTGGGCCAACGGCGGCCCCACCAGCCTGCAGAACCTCGCGTTGCTGTGCGCCTTCCACCACCGCGCCGTCCACAACGGCCAATGGAGCATCACCATCGTCGACGGCATCGCCCAAGTCACCCGCCCGCCCTGGGCAGACCCACCCCGCGCCGATCCCGCCGCACTAGCCGAGCTAGTCGGCTGGGTCACCCCTGCCCACAGCACCAGCGCCAGTGCCAGTGCCGACAGTGCCAATGGCAGAAGAGCCCGGGTCAGCAGCAACCCAGCTCATGAGCAGCCGGACCGGCTCCCGCCCGCCAGCACCCTCCCCAACCCAGGACTGGCCGCCGCCCGCGAAGCCCTCCGGACTCGGCTCACCGCAGTGGCACCCAGCTACACCGACCCGTGGGGAACCAACGCCACCCCCACAGCCGGACCGTAAGAACCACGCCATCCGATCCACCAACACCACCGTCCACCATCACCCCACCGCGGCAGCCGGTCCCCAGACCGGCCTGCGGCCCTACCCACGCCGACTGCACAACCATCGCATTTAGTGGGTTTGATCTGGTGTCGTGCACTGAGGCCGATTTTCGGCTGGTGTACGACACTCGCGTGAGGGGTGCGCCAACCGACTGACCGCTTCTTGGCGTTTCGTTTGGGGTCAGGCCGCGACGAGTAGGATCCGCGCCATCTCGTCGGGGCGCTCCAAGGCGGAGAAGTGGCCGGTGCGGTCCAGGGTGATGCGGTGGAGGTCCGCCAGCGCGCTGGCCACGCGGTCTCGTTCGGCGGGCCGGGACCAGTCGTTCTCGCCGTAGACGAGGGTGACGGGTGCCGACACGCGTGGGTAGCGCTCGCGGGCCTCATCGAATCCCTTGAGGCTGCGGAAGATCCCTCGGGCCACCTTGTCGTAGCCCTTGCGGCGGCCGCTCCTCAGTAGCTCGGTGATGAACTCCTCGGGGAGCTGGGCCTTGTCGACGTAGCCGCCCTGCAGAATTGCCCGAAAGACGGGCCGCGGCTCGAGGTGGGCGAAGAGGGGGCCCAGCACGGGCATCCGCACGCTGGAGATGATGCCGTGGGCGATCCAGTTTCCGCGTTCGCCTCCCTGGGGGTAGTCGTAGCTGTTGAACGCCACGACCCGGCTGACCCGGTCCTTCAGGTCGATCGATGCCGACAGGGACAGGGCACCCCCGAGCGATTCGCCCGACAGGGTGACATCGTGGAGGTCCAGTCCGCGGACGAATTCGACGACCGCGGCCCGCAGTTGCGGCTCCTCGTACTGTGCGCCGGGGACGATGTCGGACCATCCCATCCCGGGCAGATCCAGCGCGTAGACCGTGAAGTGGTCCCACAACTGCGGAATCACCCGCTGGAAGTAGTCGAGCTGGCCGCGCACGGTGTGCATCAGCACGAGGGCGGGGCCGGCGCCCACCGTGTAGTAGCGCAGCCGCGAGCCATCGGCCCGGGTGAAGAACCGCACCTCGCCGCGGCCGTTGCTCCAGGTTCTCGTGTACGTCGCGTCGGGCGACTCGTCGCGTTCCATGGTTCTGCCCTTCAGGTGAGGAGAATGCCTAGTGGGCCATCACGGGCTCGCCCTCGGACGGCTCCAGAGCCCGGTTCGGGATCAGGAACGCCGCGATGACCGCACCAGCCACGAAGAACCCGGAGCCCCAGGCCAGGGTGGCCGTGTAGCCCTCGACACCGGCCTGCGCCGCGATGGACGCGCTGGGTTTGTGCGAAGTCAGGTAGTCGGTCGCGGCCGACGAGGCAACGCTGGTCAGCAGCGCCGTGCTGATCGAGCCGCCGATTTGCTGGCCGGTGTTGATCAGCGCCGAGGCGACACCCGAGTCCTCGTGGTGAATGCCCGAGGTCGCGCCCTGGATCGCGGTGCTCATCACCGCGCCGATGCCGAGACCCAACAGGATCAGGCCGGGCATGATGTGGGTGACGTAGGTGCTGTCCAGCTCGAGCCGGGTCAGCAGGGCCATACCGGCTGCGGCGATCAGGAAGCCGGCGCTGACGACGATCTTCGGGCCGACCCTGGGCAGCACCAGTAAAGGCATCGTGGTCGACGAAGCGACGACGGCCGCGACCATCGGCAGGAACGCCAGACCGGTCTTGATCGGCGAGTAGCCGAGGCTGGCCGCGAAGTAGTAGGTCAGGAACAGGAAGATCGAGAACATCCCCATGCCCAGGACGAACACCGCCATGAACGAACCACCGCGGGTCCGGTCCAGCACGACTCGCAGCGGCAGCAGCGGATGCGCGACCTTGGACTCCAGCCAGACGAACACCGCGAGCAGTACCGTGCCGACGATCATGGAGCCGAGGGCGACCGGGTCGGTCCAACTGGTGGACTCTACGTGCGCGAACCCGTAGACGATGGCGAACAGCGCGGCGCTCACCACGACGATGCCCGGAATGTCGAGTTGGGGCTTCTTGGTGATCACGGGCTTGGCCAGCAGCAGTAACGCACCGATCAGGGCGGGGACCGCGAAGGCGACGTTCACGTACATCACCCACCGCCACGACGCCCATTCGGTGAGCATGCCGCCGAGCAGCAGCCCGATCGCGCCGCCCGCACCACCCAGGGCGCTGAAGATGCCGAAGGCCTTCGCCCTTTCGGACGGCTCGGTGAAGGTCACACTGAGCAGTGACAGTGCAGCGGGCGCGAGCACTGCGGCGAAGAGACCTTGGGCCACACGTGCCGTGACGAGGATCTCGAAGCTGCCTGCCGAGCCGCCGACGACGGACGCGGCCCCGAAGCCCGCCAAGCCGATCACGAAGAGGGTGCGTCGGCCCAACACGTCACCGAGCCGGCCGCCGAGCAGTAACAGGCTGCCGAACGCCAGCGCGTAACCCGTGATCACCCACTGCCGGCTGCCGTCGCTGAAGTCGAGGGCTTGCTGCGCCTCGGGCAGCGCGATGTTCACCACGGTCGCATCGAGCATGACCATCAGCTGTGCCACGCCGATGACGACCAGCACCCACCAGCGCACGGCATGTGAGCCGCGAAGGCCCGAGTCTTTCTTTCCGGAGGCGGGCGCCTCGCGGTCAACGCTCGTACTCATTCTTCTTCCTTGCTTGCTGGGCATGACTGAAACCGTCTGGAACCTGATGGGTTTCCTCACCTCTGAAGGTGAGGCGAGGGCGAAGGCTGAGATCTCAGAGCTTCGAGATCATCGTGTGGCCGCTTTCGGGCTTACCTCGGCGACCCCTGGAGGGCCGCGTCGGTGTCCGCGATGACCAGGACCTTGTTGATCTCCACGCCGGCCAGCGCGCCGGCCGCTGCGGAAGTCCCGACCTGGGCGACCGGATCGGTGACGTTGCCGGCCACCCACACACCCGGCACCTCGGTGGTGCCGGCCGCGCCGGAGGCGAAACCACGGCCGGTGTTCGGCAGGTCCTGCACCGGCAGGCTCAGACCTTCCAGGCCCTGGGTGCGAGCCTCCATCTGCGGGACGATGGCCAGGACGCGGCGGGCCACGACCTGCCCATCGGCCAGGCGCACCCCGGCGAGGGCACCGTCCTCGTCGTTGACGACCTCGGTAACCGGGGTGTCGACGACGCGGACACCGCGGGCAGCGAAGCGGGCGCGGCTGTCCGCGTCCAGGTCAGTGCCGTGGGTGAAGTAGATGAGATCCTCGGTCAGCTGACGGAACAGAAATGCAGGGCCGATGGAGGCCGGGCCGGTCGCGAGGACACCGATGGGCTCATCGCGCACCTCCCAGCCGTGGCAGTACGGGCAGTGCACCACACTGTGCCCCCAGTGCTCGGCGAGCCCGGGCACCTCCGGCAGCACATCCCTGAGGCCGGTGGCCACGAGGAGGCGGCGAGCGGTCACGCTGCGACCGTCGGCCAAGGTGACGCCGAATCGCAGGTCCCCATCCGCCGACGGGGCGGCGGGCTCGGCCGAGACCACCTCGCCGTGTACGACGCGCCCGCCGTACTCGCGCAACTGCTCTCGGCCCCGTCGAAGGATCTCCGACGGCGGGGTGCCGTCCAAGGCCAGCAAGCCATGCACGGCCTCCGCGGGCGCATTGCGCGGTGAGCCGCTGTCGATCACGACGACCGAGCGGCGGGAGCGGGCCAGCATCAGCGCACCGTTCAGCCCCGCCGCGCCCCCGCCGATCACCACCACGTCGACGACACCCTCGGCCAGTGCGTCGCTCGCGGAGTCCTCGCCAAAGGGCGTTCGCTGCGTCACGTGGGTCATGACTTCAACCTCCAAGCCGCCTTCGCGGCGTCGCGGTCCGGCAAGCCCGGACCAGGTCGGTCCGGCAAACTCAGGCTGATTATGTACTGAACTGTCAGAAACGTAGCCAGTTCTGTACTGAGTTGTCAATAATGGCGCGTTGGCGCTACCTTCTCCGTATGGCGAGACCACGAAGTTTCGACCGCGACCACGTCCTCCATGCCGCCGAACGGCAGTTCCGCACCACGGGCTACAACGGCACGAGCGTCGACGACATCAGCGCTGCCACCGGCATGGGCCGCGGCAGCCTCTATGCCACGTTCGACGGCAAGCACGGCGTGCTGCTCCAGACGATGGCCGTCTACTTCGACCGGCTCGCGCAGGGTGTGCCGAGGGCGCTCGCCGGACCGGACGACGGCGCCATGGAACGACTGCACGGGTACTTGCTCCGCGCTGTCCACGGGGTGCCACTCGCCGCCGACGTACCCCCCGCCCCTGATCGGGCGGCGGCGGCCTGCTTCGCCGCCAAGATGGCCCTGGAGGTCGGCGCCTCCGACTCCGAGGTGAAACGCCTGGCCAACGACTGCTTCTCCGTGCTGATGACGGCAGTGGCCGATTGTGTGCGGGCGGCGCAGCGCAACGGCGACATCGACCCCGACGCGGACCCCGACGGCCTCGCGTATCTTCTACTGACCATCGTCCGCGGCACCGACGTCATCGGCGCCTACGGCCACAGTCCCGCCCGCCTGACCTCGATCGCGGAGAGCGCATTCGCATTGCTGCCTCGCCCGCGCGACCACTGAGAAAGACACAGCCATAGGTCTACGCGCCGCCGGGCTTGAAATGGACACCGCGCCGATCTCTCGTTGGCGGCCGGTGACGGCGTCGGTGTGGCCGGATCGTGCCGGTGTTCGTGCGGGCGAGCGGCAGGTGTGAGACTGAGCGGCATGGCCGCTTTCACCGAGTCCGATGATCTGCAGGCAGCGACGTTCACCGATGTGAATCTGACTGGTGCGCGTTTCGTCCGCTCCAACCTGTCCGGAGTGATCCTGCGCGCCGCGGAGGTCGCCGGCGCCGACATTGACGCTCCCTGGTTGCTCGCCGGCGACAACACCCTCCTCGTCAACGGCGTGAACGTAGCCCCCTTCGTCGACGCCGAGCTGAACCGTCGCTTCGCCGGCCGCGAACTCCGCCGCGCCGACACACCCGACGACCTCCGTACGGCGTGGGCCGCAGTCGAACGCGCCTGGTCCGATACCACCACCCGGGTCGCAGCCATGTCGCCCGGAACCGAGGAGATCTCGGTCGACGGCGAGTGGTCCTTCGCCCAAACCCTCCGGCATCTCGTGCTCGCCACCAACACCTGGCTCGGCCGAGCCATCCTCGGCATCGCCGATCCGTTCCACCCCATCGGCCAGCCGCACGCGGAATACGAGACCGATGGCCTCGACATGTCGGTCTTCGCGCCGACCAAACCGACGTACGACGAGGTGTTGGCCGTGCGCGCCGACCACGTAGCTCAGGTCCGTGACTACCTGGCGACCGTCACCTCGGCCGACCTGAGCGCGGCTCGCAAGAACCCGTGGTCCCCGGACTACCCCGAGACGGTCCTGTCTTGCCTGCACACCATTCTCGAAGAGGAGTGGGAACACCTCCGCTACGCCACCCGAGACCTGGCCACCCTCAGCTGACCGGTCCGACGTGACAGAGTGCGGGCTGTGCTGACACTGGGACCACTACGGCCGTCCGATCGTGATGCCTGGGAGCAACTGTTCGCCGGGTACAACGCGTTCTATGGCCGGCCGACGATGCCGGATGGGTTCTACGACCGGGCCTGGGCCAGGTTCGAGCGCAACGTGGAGCTGCACGCACTCGGCGCTCACCTGGACGACCGCCTGGTCGGGATCGCGCACTTCCTGACCCACGCGAGCACGACGTCAGCCGACGCCTGCTACCTGCAGGACCTGTTCACCGCTCCCGAAGCACGCGGCAAAGGCGTCGCTCGTGCACTCATTGCGGCCGTCGCCGATGCGGCCACGGAACGCGGTTGCGGCCGTCTCTACTGGTCGACCCACGAGTCCAACGCCACGGCGCGCCGCCTCTACGACCAGGTCGCCGAGAACCGCGGCTTCATCATCTACAGCCATCCGCTCACCAGCTAGCTCTGCACGGGCGGCCGCACGTAGGTGACGCCGTACGGGGTGCCGTGGATGACGAACGGGAGCGTGCCGCCGTTGTCCTCGGCGAACGCATTGACCCGCCACGTCCCGCAGCCGCCCGCGGGTTGCGCGACGGTCAGTTGTCCGAGGATGCGTAGATGGTGCACCCGGTTCGAGACCGGCGTGGTCGTGGACGGGCTCGCTTGCGCTACACAGCCGGGCGCGGTGGAGCTGGGGGTGGCGACGGTGCGGAAGCGTACCCGGGCGGTGCCGCTCGCGGGGTACGAACCGGGGCCGCACGCGTTGCCGCCGGTCCCGTAGCAGCTCGTCACGTAGACATCAGTGGTCGCGAGGAAGGAAGTTGCTCCCGGCAACGGCTGGTAGGTCACCGGGTGCAGCTGCTTGCCCGGCGCGTCGAGTGCGAAGTGGGTGTTCGAGTTCGCACCGAACGTCTGCACGACCGGCGCGATCGGGCCGTCGATGTCCGCGATGAATCCGCTGACCAGCTTCGCGGTCTCGCGGCCGCTCGCGAGGCCATCGTTGAGGTACACGCGCAGCAGGCATTGGTAGTTGCCCGTGGTGGCGGGCGTGAACACCATCCGTACGGCGAGCTTGACGTTCTGCTGGTTCTCCAGCAGGTTCTGGCCGCTCCAGATCTGCCCGCCTGCCAGCGTCGTCCCGCCGACTGCCTGGCAGGTGATCTTGTGCCCAACCGCTACCCGGGAGAGCGCTCCATCGTTGCGCCCGTCGCCGACCACGACCTCGCTACGCAGGTTGTGCGACGTACCCGCGGCGACGGTGCCAAGCGCGAGTGTCGCGCGCACCGATCCCTCAGAGCCCTTCGGCGACTCAACCATCGTCGTCGGCGTCGCATAGGCGACCCGGTCGTAGGCATGAGCGGTGCCCGGCACGAGCGGCATCAGCACCAGGGCGCCCACCAGAACACAAAGTCGTCTCATCTAACTCAGTGTGCTGCGCGGCCGACGCCAGGTACCAGCCCGTTGCACCAACCTGCAATCCGAGACCACGGAGGCTCGCCTGAGGCGAACCGGGCGGCTGGCTCGCGCGCATCTCTGGCGTGATCTTCAGCGTTCAGACGGTACGGCGGAGGTGGCGGGGGACGGCTCGCATGACGCGGCCTAGGTCGTCGGTGATGGCGGAGACGCGTTCGCTGCGGCCGTCGTCGTCGATGTAGATCATCACGGTGCGGACGTCGGCGTGGCCGGACAGTTCCTGGATGTCTTCGGCGTTGAGGCCGCGGCGTTTCTGGTCGGTGATCGCGGTGGCGCGCAGGGAGTGTGGGGTGACCTTCTCGGGGCGCGGGATACCGGCGGTCTTGGCGAGGCGGCGCAGCAGGCGGGTGACGTCATGACGGTCGAGGCGGTTGCCTGCGGCGTCTGCGACGAGAGGTGCTGGGCCGGGGCCGGTCCACGGTGGGCGGATGGCGACGTACAGGTCGAGGAGCTCGGCGACAGTGGTCTCGAGGGGGACACGGACGGTGGCGCCGCCTTTGCGGGTGATGACGAGCCAGGTACGGCGACCTTCGTCCTGCCGGTCGTTGTCGTCGGCCGCGCACAGCTCGGAGACTCGGAGCGCGCCGGTGAAGAGCAGGCCGACGACGAGCGCGTCGCGGACGTCGGTGGCAGCGGCGAGAATCGCTGAGATGTCATCGGCCTGCAGCACGCGGGCCGAGGTGGCGCGGCGGCCGCGGTGGAACTTGGGCCGGTGGTCGTCGTCGGAGATGGGGGAGACGACCTGCAGGCCCCAGCTTGCGGCGTACCGGTAGAGGCTGGACAGGGTTGAGAGCCGGCGAGCGATCGAGGACTCGGTCGCGCCCGCGTCTTGTTGCTGCGACAACCACATGGTCACTTCGGCCCGATGCAGGTCGAGTGCGAAGCGGTCCCGGCCGAGGGCGTGGCGCGCCCACTCCGCCCAGAGCAGCAGATCGTCGGCGTACGCGATCCGCGTCTGCGGGCTCGACCGACGAGTCCCGCCGAGCCAGAGGACGGCCAGCGCAGCCAACTCGGGGGACAGCGCTTCGGTCAGCAGATCCAGGCGGTCGACCGGCTCGGCAGCGCGGGGTGCTCCGACAGGCCGGCGGGCTCCCAGCGAGCGTCGTACGGCGGCCTCCGTCGAGGCATCTGGTCTCGGCTGCTCGGCGACCGTTGCTTGGTAGTGCCGTTCCAGACCGTCCGAGCGCTCATCGTCCACAGCAGAAAGACTAGCGCATAACGGGGATTATGCGCTCTTTCCAGGTTCAGTTTAGTTCTCATAGTTAAGTCCGAGTTGACGTAACTAAACTAACGTAACCAAGAACTTAATGACGAAAGTAGGGTAGGGTGACGACTATGACCGCGACCGAAACTGAAGCGATCTCGCCGGCCCGCGACGGGCTCTGCGAGTTCCCTGGCGTGAACTGCCCGAACCCGAAGCTGCAGGACGCCGGCGCATCGGGCCGGCCGCCGAAGTACTGCGGCCTGGAGGGCCCTGGGATCGACGGGAAGCTGGTCATCCACAACAAGGCGACCGCCTGGTCGGCTAAGAAGGCCGCTGAGAGACGCCCTGTGCGCGCCGCCGGGGGAGCGGGGTCCGTACCGGCGCTGCCCGCAGGCCCGGTGACGACCGCCAGGACAACCCTGGAGAACCAGATGCTCGAGCTCCCGCGGCGGCTCGACCAGTTGCAGGAGTTCCTGACCGGGATCACTGCCGCAGTCCGCGCGTACGGCGATGCCGAAGCCGTGGCCGCCGAGGTCGAGCAGCTCCAAGCCTCCTCGCGCGCACAAGTGGCCGAGGTCGAGCGCCAGCGTGGTGAAGAGGAACACCGCCGGCGCCAAGCCGAGCAACAGGCCGCCGACGCCGAAGACGCCCGCGAGGAGGCCGACGCCGCAGCCCAAGACGCGTTCGAGGAGCTCGAGTCGGCCCGCGCAGAAGCACTGGCTGCCCTAACCGCAGCAGAGAAGGCCCGACAAGACGCTGCCAGCGCCCGCGAGAGCGCCGCCGCCGAGATCGACCAGGCGCGCCAGGAAGCACAGACCGCTCAGGAAGCCGCCACAGCACAAGCAGAAGAGCTACGCCAAGACACCGAGCGCCGAATCGCCGAGATCCAGGCGTCCGCAGAGCTCCAGATCCACCAGGCCCGCACCGAAGTCGAGGTCGCCCGCATCGCCCAGGCCACGGCAGAGTCCGCGAGCAAGACCGCCCAGTCGGCCGCCGACACCGCTGCAACCGAGCTGGCCGCTGCCCGAAGCGAGCTCCGCGAACTCACCCAGCAACACCGCAGCCAGCTCGACACCCTGCGGACCGATCATCGCGCCGACGTCGAGCAGCTGCGTACCGACCACCGTGAGCAGCTGGACGACGTACGACGCTCGGCCGCCGACCGCATCGCGGCCGGCGCCGCTGCCCAGCAAGCCGCCGAACAGCTCGCCGAAGACCTCCGCCGCCAGCTCGCCCAGCGGACCAGCTCACCTGAACCTGACTCTGACTAGCAGGTCAGCCCTCCAACGTCTTGGCCTCGTCGTCGGCCGCCTGCGCTTCAGTCTGATGACCTGCTGACCGCAGGCGCTCGGCCAGCTTGCGCAGCGACCAGGCCAACCGGCTGCGGTAGCCGCTGTTCGTCGGTGCGGCCGCGTAGAGCTCCCGGTAGACCCCGACCGTCCCCTGCGCGGCCCGCACACCTTCCTCGCCGGCGACGAGGTATCCGGCAACATGAGCGAGGTTGTAGGCCGCGTCGGACCGGACCTCCGGCGGGGCTGCGGCAAGGCGCGGCAGTACGGCGATTCCCTCGTCACCCAGTCCCGCGGTTTCGGCTTGGCGCGCGGCGTTGAACAGGCGGGAGCACAGTCCGTGCAGTGCCCACACGAGGCGCTGCGCCTCGAGACTGCTGGCCGGATCAGCCGCCGACAGCTCCCGATAGACAGCGAGCGAATGCTGCGCTGCCCGCACCGCCTCATCGCCCGGCGGCACATACCCCGAGACGTGCCCCAAGTTGTAGGCGGCATCGGAACGGGTAGCGGCCGGCGCCCCGGCGAGGCGTGGCAGTACGGCGATTCCCTCGTCACCCAACCCGGCGGACTCAGCCTGCCGGTTGACGGTGTAGAGGCGTGAGGACACCACATGCAGCACCCAGACCAGGCGCTGCGCCGACAAGTGGTTGGCAGGGTCCGCCGCCGACAACTCGCGGTACACAGCGAGCGCCTGTTGCGCTGCCCGCACCGCCTCATCACCGGGCGGTACGTAGCCCGAGACGTGCGCCAAGTTGTAAGCAGCGTCGGCACGGACCTCCGGCGGCGCAGTGGCGAGACGCGGCAGTACGGCGATTCCCTCGTCACCCAACCCGGCGGATTCAGCCTGGCGCTTGGCGGTGTAGAGGCGTGAGGACACCACATGCAGCACCCACATCAGTCGCTGCGCCGACAGGTTGTCTGCCGGATCAGCGGCGGACAACTCGCGGTAGGTCGCCAGCGCATGCTGCGCCGCTCGCACCGCCTCGGCACCAGCCGGCACATAGCCCGAGACGTGTGCCAGGTTGTAGGCAGCATCGGAGCGGAGGTCTGGAGTCGCAGTCGCCAACCGACGGGCGACCTTGATCCCCTCATCGCCCAACCCAGCAGCCTCTGCGGCACGGCCCGCCGAATGCAGTCGCCCACTGAGGACATGAAGCCCCCAGACGAGCCGCGCCTGATGCGCGTGGACGCTGTGATCGTCGTCGGCCACCTCGCGCAGCAGTTCCACGGCGTACTCAGCAGTCCGGACAGCCTCGTCGCCAGGTGCGACATAGCCGGAGATGTGCGCCAGGTCCACGGCAACGCCGGTCTGTACGCCGGGATCCGTGCCGGACGCATCGACCGCCCGCTCGGAGACTCCGATCGCCTCGTCTCCGAGCCCGGCGCTGTCGGCCGCCCGCCCGGTCCCGTGGTACCGGCTCGAAAGGAAGTGGATCGTCCACACCAGCCGGGTCAGCTTCTCCGTCTTGGCCTGGTCCGCGGCCACGATCGCCCGCGAGATGACGACGGCCTCCTCCGCGCACGCGACCGACTCGGCGTTGTCGGAAGCGGCCAGTTTCTGGGACCGCTCCACGAGGGAGTCGGCGATCGCCCGGGACCGGATGATTTCCATCGGCAGGCTCCAGCGCCGCCATACCGGGTTCGGATCCAGCGCCAGGGTGACCGGACCGTCATCGGTGACCCAGCGATCCGGCCGGCTCCGCAGTACCGTGGCCGAGGCAGCCCGAGCGGGCGCCCGGTTGAAGGCCTGCAGCTCGACCGACTCCATCTTCCAGCCGGACCACAGCGATGCGCCGACGGTCTCGATGAAGCGATCGGACCAGGACTGGGTGTCGCCGTCGCCCTTGCCCGCATAGGCGTCGAGCAGCTCGTCCCGGGCGTCGGAGGTTTCGTCATCGCTCTCGAAGACGGTCAGCGGCAGCGCGATGCCACCTGCGCCCTTCGGCACCCGGATCCTGTTGAAGGTGTGCCGCAACCACACCTTGTCGCCGCGGTCGTCGACGCTGCCCGGCTCACAGCGCCACTTCTGGGTCCTGGTCTCGGGCTGGTCGTCGGACAGATTGATGAGCAGCGCAAGGACGAACGGCTCGTCCTCATCGCTGCCCCGGTCCCAGGTGCTCTCCTCCCAGCACTCCAGCCGGTCGAGGTAGACCTCGAACTCCCGCCATTCGTACGGAACCCCCGGGCCGCTCGCCTCGTCGGTCCGCCGGATGTGTCCGTGGATATGGTGCTGGCCCTCGTCGTCACCGTCGATGAACTGGCTGAACGCGACCGGTTCGTACCCGATGTTCTCGAGATCTGCCGCGTTCCAGACGAGCTGCCGCGAACCGACCAGGTCCGCGTGCCCGCCGAAGATCGAGAGCAAGAAGTCCCCGATGGAGTCGATCAGGCTCTCCAGTGCGCCGATGAAACCGTCCCAGATCACCTCGGCGATGTCACCGATGTCCTTCGACTCGACCCGGAAGGTCACTTCCCGCGGCAGTTCCTTCAACGGGCCGATCGTGTACGTCGCGAGGTCGCCGGACTCGAAATCGTTGTACTCGAGGATCGCGGGCGAGGTCTTCATGTAGTCCAGCGGGAACTCCTTGTCCCCGAACCGGACGTGCACGGTGCCGTCCGTACCCGCCTCGCCGTCGTCGCTCGTCTTGATCAGCAGCCGGACGTACCAGTCCCACGGCTCGTCGGCGGCGGTCGGCGGGTAGTTCCCGGCCGAGACGAAGGTGTATGGGAAGCGCGCGAAGTCCTCGAACTGCTCGTGCCGGCGCTCGTACGCGTCGCTCGTCTGCTTGACCCGGTCCCAGAACGCCTTGGTGACCGGGTCGGCCGCCATCAGGTTGCCGAGCTCACGCAACCACCAGACCGACGAGTCGACGGCTAGCTGCCGGGCTGCGCCGAACAGCGCCTCCGGAGTGACCGCCGTACGGTCTGGAAGCTCTCTGATTTGGTGCGCGATCTTCGCCTGCCAGGTGCTGTCGAGCGCGATCCCCGGCGGGTTGACGTAGACCATGCCCTTCGGGAGGGGAATGCCCAGTACCTCGATACTGACCGGCTCGGCGTTCTTGCACCGGTCGTAGATCTGGCAGGGCGTCATCTTGTTCAGTGGTGAGATCGCGGAGCACGCGATGCTCATCACGTCGGCGACGTTGACCGCCTCGATGATCGCGCACTCGAACGACACCTTGCCGTGCGGCTTCTGGCTGTGGTGCTCGTCCACCTCGTACGACCCCGAGTACAAGTACATCGACCGCCGTACGTCGGCATCGATGCCGGGATGGAAGTAGTGCTTCATCCGGCGCGACGGGTCGTCGACCCAGTTCGAGTGCGCGTAGAAGTCCTGGATGGCGTGCAGGGTGACGCCGATGATGTTCTGCGCCGCCTCGACATCACCACGGTCGGCCGCCCAGAGCACGCCGGCGACCGAGCCGGACAGGTAGCGATGCCACATCTTCTCGATCTGTCCCACCGAGGTCAGGTCGTCGAAGTGCACCTGGACGAGGTCGTCATGCATACTCGCGGCGGCCTTGATCCGGCGGATCGACTTGTCACTGAAGACGCCACCCACCCAGAACAACGGGTTGTAGAGGTAGCTGTCCACGTAGTCGACGTGCCACTTGATCACCCGCGCGGCGTCGGCGTTCCACTGCCCGCCGGGTTCCACCGCCAGGTTCCGGAACGCGTCGCCGGTGATGGCCTGGTGGACGTAGAGACTCTCGTCCTCTTCTTCGGTCGGGCTGCCGACCCCTTCCAGCCCGAACCGCAGCGAGCTCAGTGACCAGAGCTTGAACAACGAGCCGATGAACATGGTCCCCCCAGGAATCGACGATTCCTGGCACTGTCGCGCGCCCGCCGCCGACGATCAATCGCGAGCCCGCACGGTCTGCCCGCGCAGAGCCCGACTCTGCCCGATGGGGCGATCAGGGCTCGAGGTCGGTGACGCCCTTGCCGGACAGGATGTCCAGTGGAACCGAGACCTGGTCGTGGGCGATCAGCCAGGTCCCGTCGATCTTGCGCAGGCCGTAGGTGACTCGGACCCACATGCCGGCCATGGCAGCGCCGTTCCGGCCGGTTCCGCTGAGGCGGGCGAAGGCGTAGCCGAAGGCGACGTCGTCGCCGACGGTGAGGGTCAGGTCCCGGATCTCGTAGTTCACGGTCTCGAAGAACGCGAACGCGTTCGCCCAGTTGCGGGCCTTCGCCGCGGTCCCGAGATGCTGCAGCGGCGGCTCGACGTCGTACGACACGACGTCCGTCGTGTAGACCGCCATCAGTGCCTCGAGATCCTTGGCCCGGATCGACTCGACGATCACGTCGATCTGCTGCCTGATCCGGGCTTCGTCCGCCGCACGCTCGCTGGGCATCGCAGTCTTCCTTTCGTGGTGGTGTGCCGTCCATTGAAAGCTATGCGCCGCGAGCTATCTTGTCCAAGATCAGTATTGCTATCCAGTTATGTTGCGGTGGGCATGATCGCGAACAGCCCTCTCGCCGATGACGGCGAGAGGGCTGTGGTGTGGCTGACGGATCAGCCGAGGGTGAGGGTGACGCCGTAGTACTGGGCTGCGTCGACGACCGGCTGGTAGAAGGAGTACGAGCCGGTGGCGTTGCCGCCCTGGTTCCAGCCGCAGTCGTGGCCGTCGCTCGGGCCGCCGGAGGTCATGCCCTGGGCGGTGGTGCCGGAGATGTAGGCACCGCCCGAGTCGCCGCCCTCGGTGCAGACGGTCGAACGGGCCAGGCCGCTGGTGCGGGTGACGCTGCCGCCCGCGCCGCCGTAGTTGACGGTCAGGTTGTACTGCGTGATCGAGCCGCAGGTCCAGCCGGTGGTGTTGCCGGCCTTGCAGATGGTCGAGCCGACCGGGGCCTTCGACGACCCGGTGACCCGGGTGGTCTGACCGTTGCGGTTGTCGATGTACCCGCGGCCGACGTTGTTACTGTCGATGTCCATCAGACCCATGTCGACACTCGGCGAGCCGGTACGGAACCGGCTGGCGACACCCGCGCCGAGGCGGACACCCGAACGGTTCTGCACCATCGGGTTGCCCTCGACACAGTGGCCGGCGCTCAGCATCACATTGTCGCCGCCGTTGCGCGTACCGGAGAAGCCGAGCGAGCAGTTCGTGCCCGGGACCAGGTCCATGATCTGGCCGCCGATCACGTCAGCGGTCATCGCCAGCGTGGTGTTGTTCGTGCTGACGTCGACACCCGGGATCGCCTTCAACTGCTTGACCAGGGCAACAGTCTTCGCGGACTGCTTCCCCGGCTGGAGAACAACCTGCAAGCGGTCGGTCGGCAGATCGGCACCGATCGACTGAACCTGCAGCGAGCCCGACTTGTCAGCCAGCGCCTGGACCTGCGTCTGCAGCTTGGCCAGGGCCTTCTCACCACGAGCAACGGACCGCGGAGCCAGTCCGTGCTCACGGGCTACCTGAGCAGCCTTGGCCGAATGCACGTTCACGACAAGCTGACGGTCGGCGTTGAAGAACGCTCCGTCGAGACTGGCCTTCGCCGTCTCGAACGCAGCAGCCTTGGTGTGCTCACCATCGAGCCGCACCTTAGCCTCGGCCGGGCTGACACCCCAGCTCTTGCCGAGTACGTCGTACACACCGTCAGCCGGTGCGGGAACAGGCGCGCTCGTCGCGGTCTGCATCGGTGCCAGGGCGGCGGCACCGAGTCCGAGCGCGAGAACAGCACCAGCGAGGGATTTACGGGGGCGGGGCGGGAAGCGCATAGGTCACATCCGATTCCTCTGGGGCGGCCTGCCTCAAGGCCGCGATTTTGGGAATCGTTGTCGGTAAGCCCATGACCTAACAAGCCCGCACCCCAACCCGCAGGGTCGCACAAGGGAAAGCCTTCGGTTCACCCTCCGTCTACCACTGGTCGACTGAGGGTGAACAACCGTTGAACACCAAACCCGAAGGGTCCCCACACAGGGGAGCCTCCGCGGGTCAGTCCCCGAAGAACGAAGGAAGTCGCTGAAGCGCGAGCACACCGTCAGGGGGAAACTGCCGGGGAGGATCGATAGATCCCTTCTCGTCACCCCGAAGATGCCGTTCGATGAACGCCTGGGTGTTACTGAGAGCGGCAGCGCACTGAGCAGCCGTGATCCGCCCTTGGCTGAGCGCATCGCCGAGCTCGTCCAGATCCAGCACGTGATACCGCTCCGCGCCGGGCGGCACGAGGAAGTCGACGTACAGGTCATGCACGATCAAGCCGGCGTCCACCTCCTCGAGCTCGACCACGTCGACGTACCACCAGCCCTTGAGCGGTCCGTCGAAGGTCACCGTCTTGATCAGCTGGATGCCTTGACCGAGCAAGAGGTAGCACCGATCGACGGTCGGGTGCCCGGGAATCTGCCACTTGGGCAGGATGGGGAGGTCGTACGCGACGACGTCGTCGATCCTTCGGGCGGGACACCACTGGCCGGTGCGATGCAGTACCTGGAGAGTCGAGTTCACCTCCCGAACCTAGCTGTCGGTTGGGACACGGCGGCCCAGGAACGCGGCGACCCGATCGAGGTCGGAAGCGTCATCGGGAGCGGCTTGCGCCGCGGCGATGGATCCGCCGGCGGTTCGGGGGAGGTCGCCATAGATCTCTCGTACGACGGGGAGCGCGGCGCGGGCGAGGTCGGGAACCAGGTCGCGGTCGTCGCCGAGGGCGGTGGCGAGGTCCCAGCCGTGGACGAGGAGCTCGATGAGCAACTGTTCGACGAGGCGACGGCCGGGGGCGGGACCGAAGGAGCGCTCGAGGAGGCCCGGCTGCTGGAAAGACTCGCGAGCCTCGGCGGCGGCAGTGTCGAAGGCGGCGATGTGGTCGTCACCGAGGTGGTCGTCGGTGTGGGCGGTTGAGGGAGGAGTGCCCTGAGCTAGACCGCCCCAGATGAGGTTCTCCCACACCAGATGGTCGAGCAGCTCCCGCACGGTCCAGTCATCGCAAGGGGTCGGCAGGCCGAACTGGTCCGGCGTTGCGGCGCGCACGAGTACGCCGACTGTGTCTTGCACACGTGTGAATGCCTCCAGGACGCCGCCCGGCCACGGGTCGGTGTCGTTCGTGTAGAGCGCTTCGAGCTGAGCATCGCGCGCGCCGGGAGACGGATTGGCGTGGAGAGCGGTGGTGAGCCACTGGCCCTCCGAGGCGATTCCGGCCGACGCGGGCTGGCCGGTGAGGACACACAGCAAGTGCCAGAAGCGTTCGACGGACGGCTCGGACGCTGCAGTGAGCTGCTCGTGGAAGAGCTTGCGTGCCGAGGTGCCGTCGGAGGTCACCGAAGGGTCGGTGTTCGCACGGCTCGGCAGCCAGGCGGCCACGATGTCGGCAACGACCTGATCGGCAGCGGGGGAGTCCGCCGCCGTACCGTCCTGGATCGCTGCGCGGACGCGGCCGACCCAGACGTCGGTGAGCTCGCGCATCTCCGCTGCCGCAGCATCGTCCTGCGCTCCTTGACCATGACGGGCGGTGTACTCCGCGATGCGCCGCATGGCGGGACCCAGTTCGCCGTCGGCGACGAGTTCGCCCAGTGCCAACCACGCTTCGACCTGCTCGTCGGTGGGATCGTCCGGGAGCTCGGCTCCGGCCGCCAGCAGGCCTTCCCGGAAGTAGGGCACATCCACATCGCTGAGGGTGTCGGCGAGGAAGTCGTGGACCAGTTCGCGACGCTCGTCCGGGGACATCTGCGCGGTACGGGTCATCAGAGCAAGCCCTTCGTGAGTCGTACGACGGGTGACAGTGCGCAGGACGGCCTGATGGGTCCGCAGCCGCCGGATCTGCGCCTCGAGAGCCTCGACGTGTGCGGCCGCGACCTCGGTGAGCCCATCCTCGCGATCCAGGGCAGCCCGGATTTCGCCGAGCCCCATCCCCAGATCCCGCAAGGTCCGGGCAAGCCGCAGGCGGGCTACCCCAGCGGTGTCGTAGCGGCGATAGCCGCCGGTCGACCGACCCACCGGTGCCACCACGCCCACATCCGACCAGTGCCTGACCACCTTCACCGGCAGCCCGGTCTGCCGCGCCACAGCGCCGATACTCCACGTAGGTCGCATGTGCTCCAGTCTTGACTCTCCCTTCGTAGGAGAGTCAAGCGAGGGTAGTGGAAGTTCCACCACGACTGAGGTGCCAGCACGCCTGCGTCGCGAGATCGCCGCCCCTTGACTTGGAGCATGAGCCAACAGCCTGGCACGCTGCGGACCCGGATCCATGACATCGATGCGCTGCGCGGGTTCGCCCTGCTCGGCATCCTGATCGCGAACATCACCTACGCCGCCTCCGGATTCCCGATCCACATCGCGGAGGACCCGTCGTACAGCTCGGGTCTTGATCACGCCGTGAACTGGCTGGGGCACGCGTTGGTCGATCTGAAGTTCTACCTGCTGTTCTCGTTCCTGTTCGGGTACAGCTTTCAGTTGCAGATCGAGGCTGCGCAGCGAGCCGGCGCACAGTTCAGGCCGCGGATGCTGCGGCGGCTCGGCGGGCTCTTCGTCATCGGTGCGCTGCACGCGATCTTCCTGATCACGGGCGACATCCTCACCGTGTACGCGCTGATCGGGCTGGTGCTGCTGGCGATGCGGGGTGTGCGGGACAAGACCGCCCTGATCGTGGCCGCCGGAATCTACGGGTACCTGTTCGTCACGCTGGGATCGACGGTGTTGTTCCTCGACACCTCCGCACTTCTCGATCCGGCTGGGGCCGTGGCTGCCGCTCAGCAGACCACGACAAACCTGGGCGGCTCGTTCGGCGATGTGATCGGCGAGCACCTCCGGGCGCTACCGGCGTTCGGGCTTGCGCAGATCACCGTGCAGGGACCGACCACGTTGGCTGTGATGCTGCTCGGCATGGTCGCCGGTCGGCGCCGTCTGCTCGCCGGCGTGACCGGGCAGGAGCCGGTACTGCGGAAGATTCAGCTCGTCGGATTCCCCATCGGCCTGCTGGGCAGCGTCGTTTACGCGGCGGGTGGCAACGGCAGCACCATCAGCGTCCTGGTCGGCGTCATGACCGCCCCGCTCCTATCAGCCGCGTACGCCGCCACTCTGCTCCGACTGATGCATTCGGATGCCGGTCGCTCGCTGGGCAGCCTCCTGGCTCCGGCCGGCCGCATGGCGCTGTCGAACTACCTGGGCCAATCACTGGCGACCCTGCTGATCTTCACCGGTGTCGGTCTCGGTCTGGTCGGGCAGGTCTCTCCGCTGGAGACGTTCACCTTCGCGATCGCCATCTACGCAGCCCAGGTCGCGATCAGCCGCTGGTGGATGGCACGGTGCACCTACGGACCGGTCGAAGGCGTCCTCCGAGCTGTCACCAACGCCACTCCACCGACCTGGGGGTACCGCGCCAGGCGCGACCTGACCCGCGGTTAGGGTCGATCGCATGTTGCTCTTGTCGGATCAGACAGTGTTTGACGTGCCGGTGATCGACTGTGGTGAGGCCCTAGTTGATGTGCGGGAGATGCCGGAGCTGGCGCTCGACCGGCGGCAGGAGGACTCGGCCGGAGCGTGGGCTCGGTTGCGGGTCGGCGTCGCGGAGCGACTGGTGCAGGCGCAGAACACACTGCCTGCCGGACTCCAGCTCCTGGTCATCGAGGGACACCGGCCGGTCGCGTTGCAGCAGCGCTACTTCGACGAGCACAGCGCCGAGCTGCGGCAGGGCCACCCGGACTGGACGCCCGACATGGTGTTCACCGAGGCCAGCAAGCACGTCTCACCACCAGCGGTTGCACCCCACCCATGTGGCGCGGCTGTCGACCTGACCCTCACCAAGGACGGCGTCGAACTCGACATGGGCAGCCCGGTCAACGCGACACCCGAGGCCAGCGCGGGCGCATGCTTCACAGCTGCCGACAACATCACCGCCGAAGCACGCAAGTGGCGCACGGTCCTCGGCTCGGCGCTCACCAAGGCCGGCCTGGTCAACTACGAACCCGAGTGGTGGCACTGGTCCTACGGCGACCGCTACTGGGCCGCAGTCACCAACTCGCCGAACGCCATCTACACACCGCGCTAATCCGCGTTCCAGGTCCGCCACAGCGTGCCGTAGACGCCGCCCGCTTCAACGAGCTCGTCGTGCGTACCCAGCTCGACAAGCTCACCGGCCTCCATCACAGCGATGCGGTCGGCGTCATGCGCGGTCTGTAGCCGGTGCGCAATCGCGATCACCGTCCGACCCCGCAGTACGGCGGCCAAGGACTGTTCCGTCTGCCGCGCTGTCTTGGGATCCAGGAGTGACGTGGCCTCGTCCAGAATCAGCGTGTGCGGATCAGCCAACACGACCCGGGCGAGCGAGAGCTGCTGTGCGCTCGCATCGGCGAGGTCGGTGTCGACTCCGATCTCCGTGTCCAGGCCGTCCGGCAGGTCGTCCAGCCACTCCGCACCGACCGCGGCCAACGCGTCGTACAACTCCTTATCGGTAGCGTCCGGCTTGGCGATCAGCAGGTTGTCGCGCAGCGAGTCATGGAAGACATGATGATCCTGAGTGATCAGTACGACGTGCTCCCGCAGCTCGTCCGGTGGCAGATCCGCAACCGGCCTACCGCCGATCGTGACCGAACCAGTGCGCGGTCGATCGAGCCCGGCGAGCAGTCGCGCGAGCGTCGACTTCCCAGCTCCTGACGTACCGACAATCGCCAGCCGTTCGCCGGGCTGCACGAGCAGGTCGATCCCACGCAGTACGTCGCGGGCTCCGGTGTAGCTGAAGTGAGCATCGGTCACCCGGATCCGGTCCCCGTGATCGCCAACGGTCGGAGCCGGTGCGGGTTCCGCGGTCGGGATGTCCGCGAGTCCTTCGACGCGAGCGTATGACGCGCCGGCGCCCTGCAGCTGCTCGATCCAGAGCATGAGGGTGTCGAGTGGGCCGACGAGCTGACGGAGATAGACAGTCGCCGTCACCACGACCCCGAGGCTGACCAGGTCATTCGCGTACAGCGCGCCGCCGACCAGGAGCACTCCCACCACCGGAACGCCGAGAGCGATCTCCGACCAGGGGAACAGCACCGACCGCAGCCACAGCGCTCCCAACCGCGCGGACCGGGACTCGGCAATCGCAGCCTCGGACACCTGGTGCCGACGCTCCTCCAAACCGAGCAGCTCGATCGTGCGAGCGCCCTTGGCCGTGCTGGCCACGACATCGGCCACCTCCGCACCAGTCGCGGCGACCGCCAAGTACACCGGCCGCGCACGACGCATGTACCAGCGCAGAGCCGCGGCGACGCCGACCAGACAGACGAGCCCGCAGGCGCCGAGGCGCAGGTCGAGGATTAGCACCGCGACAACCAGGAACAGCGCATGGACTGTCGCTACCAGAACCTCGGGCACCGCCGACCGCAGCGTCGTTGCCACGAGCGAGGCGTCGGTACTTCCCCGTGCGATGAGATCACCGGCTGGCAGATGATCCGCCACTCGCGGCGGTAGCGCCAGTGTCCGCTGGAGAAAGCGCTCTCTGACCCGAGCCGCGGTCCGTTCCCCGAACCGGTAGCCGATCTTGAGCGCCCACCACGCCAGGACAGTCTGTACGACGGTGAACAGCAGCGCGCCGAACGCCAGTCGGTCGACCGCGCTGAGCACATCGCCAGTACCGGTCTGGATCGTGTCGATGATGCGGCCGAGCAACCAAGGACCGATCAAACCGGCCGCTGCGGCGAGCCCGTTGACCACGACGACCGCGATCACGGCCCAACGATCCGCGCTCAGGTCGCGGAGAGCCGCCGTACGGACCTCAGACCTGGTTGCTACCGGCAACTGTCTGTTCATCGGCCCTCCTGAGCGCGCGACACGAGCTCGCGGTAGGAGGAGTCGGTGTGCAGGAGTTCCGCGTGTTTGCCGACTGCGGAGACCTTGCCGTCGATCAGGACGATGACCTCGTCGGCGCGGTCGAGGACGAGCGGCGACATCGTGGTGATCACCGTCGTCGTGTCACGCCTGGCCTCACGGAGGCGGTCGACCATGGCCGCTTCGGTGTTGGCGTCGACCGCCGAGGTCGGATCGACGGCGAGCAGGATGTCGGGGGCGGCGTAGACGGCCCGCGCGAGCCGGATCCGCTGCCGCTGACCGCCGGACAGATCGGTTCCGCCGGCCGCGATCGCTGTGTCCAGACCGTCGGGCAGCGCCTCGACGATGTCCTCGGCCACGGCTACTCGGAGAGCCTGATGGACGCGGCTGTCGTCGGGCTCGAGGCGACCCGCGACGATCTCCCGGACAGTGCCGGCGAACACCTCGGCATCGTTGTCGGCGACAACCAATCGGCTCCGCAGATCCGCGCTGGTGACCTCGTCGATCCGCATGCCCGCCCAGGTCACCTCCGCGTCAGCAGATCCCGACCGGGAAGCCGCAGGCTCCGTCCGGGCGGCCGCCGGACCCGACGCAGGCCCCGTCCGGGTGCCGCCGACGCGCCCGAGTCGTTCGATCACCTCGATTGCCTCCGCCGTGCGGGCCGCGACCAGCGCTGTCAGCAGGCCGGGGCGGACGACGACTCCTGAGGCGGGGTCGGTGAGCGGGCCGGGGCCGTGGGGGAGTGGGACCCCATCGCGCTCGTCGTCGCGAGCGACCGGCAGGTTGAGCAGGTCGATGATCCGTTGGCCGGCGACCCGGGCGCGCGCGATGTCGCCACCGCCCTCGATGAAGTTCGACACGGGGACGACCAGGACGGCGACGTACCCGTAGACGGCGACCACCTCGCCGATCGTGATCACCCCGGTTGCCGCCATCCGCGCCGACAACCACACGACCGCGGCCAGGAACAACGCAGGCAGTCCCGTCGACAACGCTCCGACCCAACTAGCCGGTACGGCGACCTTGTACCCACGTCTCACCAGCCGCTGCGACTGTTCGTCGTACCGGTCGGCAACGAACTGCTTGCCGCCCAGCCCGTTGAGAACCCGAAGCCCAGCCAGTACGTCGACCAGTCGGGTCGTCAGCCGTCCTTGGTGAACGCGGTACTCGCCGCCGGTGCGTTCGATCCGGTGCAAGAACGGGCCGACGGCAACAACCAGGAGCGGAACACCGGCGAGGACCACCGCGGCCAGCAACGGTGAGGTCGTGAAGAGGATGACCGCGACCACGGCGTACGCGATGATCGCGCCGACGCCGGGCCCGGTGACGGTCAGCGCCATCGCGACGGTGTGCACATCGGCGATGCCGACCGTCACGATCTCGCCGGCGCTCACCCGCCGTGCCAGCGACGCGCCGAGTCGCGAGGTGTGCCAGACCGTCGCCCGCACCGAACGGAACGAGGCGTCCATCCGGATCTTGGTCATCGTGCGATGCCGCGCGATCGCCAGCAACGCGATCAGCACGCTGACGCCGAGCAGCACGAGCGCCCACTTGATGAGCGCGGCTGAATCTCGCCCAACGAGTCCTTCGTCAACCGCTCGCGACAGCACCCACGGCGGCACCGCCAGGCCGACCATCCAGACCGTGCCGAGGAACGCGCCCAGGGCAACGCGTCGTGCCTGCGATCGAGTCAGCCAGAACAGGAACCGGAAGGGCCCGGCGAGATCCTTGGCCGTCGGCGGCGCCCACGTGTCGGTCGTCCTGTCCAACCACTCGCGCATCCCCGGCATACCGCAGATCCTCGCAGCATCAATTAGAGGACAGCAGGTCGCGGTGCTCGCGGACCCACTCGATCTCCTCCCGCTCCCGGTCAACGGCTCCGTCGAGAACCCACGTCCGCTGCGGCTCTTGCCCGCTCTCCGCAAGCTCGTTCATAAGGTCACACACTGCCTCCAACCGCGCGATGACCGCGTCGACCACATCGAACGCCGGCAGATCGCCGTACGCCTCGAGGAAGACCACGACGCGATGCCGGCGATCGGGCACCTCGGGGAAGTGGTGCCACTGCAGCGCGAACTCGTCACAGTGCAACGGCACAAACCAGTGCAGCGCGTACGCGATGTCGTCGATGCGC
This sequence comes from Kribbella sp. NPDC056951, assembly GCF_042674205.1. Taxonomy (NCBI): domain Bacteria; kingdom Bacillati; phylum Actinomycetota; class Actinomycetes; order Propionibacteriales; family Kribbellaceae; genus Kribbella; species Kribbella sp. NPDC056951. The sequence continues at coordinate 300,979 of NZ_JBHUQZ010000002.1, read as the reverse complement.
GGACCGGGATGCAGGTAGTCCCAGTCGATGAGGCCGATCGCGGTGTTGTCGTCCCAGACGAAGTTCCACGGGCCGGGATCACCGTGGCAGTAGACAAGGTCGTCGGCCGCGATCGGACGAGCCGTCCAAACAGCGTCGTACGGCGGGATCCAGGCCTGACTGGCGTCGTGGATCTTGCGCAGCAGGCGCGCGGCCGACGCCAACCCTTCGTCGGTGTGCTGGTGGTACCACGCCTCGCCGCCACTGGCTCCTGGGATGTACCGCAGAGTCTCGACGTCGCCGTCCAACGAGACCGGCTCGGCGACGCAATCGAGGCCCTGCGAACGCAGGAAGCGCAGAAAGTGCTGGACGGTCGCGGCCGCCGTACCGGCTGGGCGTGTCACTAGACCATCTGCAATGACAACCGGCCGCGCTTCGGTGTTGGCTGCCTCGGCCCGCGCCGCCGCCTCGAATGCATCTGCGTTGCTCACGACCGGACCTTATAGGATCGAGAGCGTGAAGAAGTACATACTTTTCGACCATGACGGTGTTCTGGTGGATACCGAATTCTGGTATTTCAATGCTGGCGAACGTGCACTGGCAGAGATCGGCGTGACGCTGGATCTCGATCAATATCTTCGCGACATGAGCCAGGCAGTCGGCACCTGGGCACAGGCCAGGGTCGCGGGGGTCGACGAACCAACCATCGACAGGCAACGCAAAGTCCGTGACGCCTACTACCAGGAGTATCTGCGAACCGAGGCCATCGAGATCGACGGTGTCGTCGACACGCTGGCCGAGTTGTCGCAGCACGTTCGGATGGCGATCGTGACGACTGCGAAGCGCGTTGATTTCGAGCTGATTCATGAAAAGCGTGACATCACGAAATTCATGGAATTCGTGCTGGTTCGCGACGATTACACATTGTCCAAGCCGCACCCCGAGCCTTATCTGACCGGATTGGAGCGCTTCGGAGCCGGCAAGGCAGAAACTCTCGTTGTCGAGGACTCGGCCAGGGGCTTGAAGTCAGCGGTGGCAGCCGGCATCGACTGCGCAGTGGTCCACAACGCCTTCACCCAAACCCAGGACTTCAGCCAGGCCACCTACCGAATCAAAACCTTGGCAGAACTGAAGAACCTCATCCTCAGTTGAAGCGCTCGATGGGCTCCGCGGGATACCGTGCGATATGGCTAACGAGTCGTCGTACACCGTCGCGCCGCTCAGCCCTGAGACTTGGCCGGCTTTCGATGCAATGGTGCAGCGGCACAACGGCATCTTCGGGGGTTGCTGGTGCATTTGGTTTCACCCGGACGGGCCCGAGCGTGGTCAGGGCGCGGAGGCCAATCGCGCTCTGAAGAAGGCTTATGTCGAGCAAGGCAAGGCGCACGCCGCGCTGGTGATGGACGGCGACGAGGCTATTGCTTGGGCTGAATACGGCACTCCGGTTGAGTTGCCGACGCTCCAGCACCTCAAGCAGTACAACGCCACGAAGACTGCGGACCCCGATTATCGAATCACCTGCGTCTTCGTCGACAAGCGCCATCGGCGCCAAGGCGTGACGGAGCTGGCGATCACCGGTGCACTCGATCAGATTGCGCAGGCCGGCGGCGGAGTGGTCGAAAGCTATCCGCACGATCTGACCAACGAGACCAAGAAGATGTCGTCGTCGTTCCTCTACAACGGCACCCGTCGACTCTACGAGCGACTCGGATTCACCTACGACCGACCCAAAGGCCTCAAGAACTGCGTCATGGTGAAGACAGTGGATCCGGCTTGAACCTTTCACATCTCGGTACGCCGATCGGCCCGATCACGCGCGTTCATGGCGGGTATGCCAACCGGATGTACCGGCTCGACACCGACCAGGGGTCGTTCGCGGTGAAGGAATTGAACCTCGCCGACCGGCGCTCGCCGTACCACGTCGAGGATGTGTTCCGGTTCGAGCGGGCTGCCTTCGCGGCCGGCATCCCGATGGCCGAACCGATGTCGGCCGACCGGAACACACTCGTCCACCGGTGGGTCGAGGGGGAGAAGGTGCCTGAGGCACCGGTGTCGGCGGCGTACGCGTTCGAGATCGGTGAGATCCTCGCGCGGCTCCACGCGCTAGACGTTGAGTGGACCCACGGGTTGGCCGAGGAACCGATGCCGGGGGACTGGCGCGAACTCGCCGAACGGGCGGTGGCGACCGGACAGCCGTGGGCCGACGAGCTCGGGTCCCGCGTCGAGACGTTCCTCGCGATTGCCGAGTTCGTCGACACTTGCCCGCGGCCGGGACCCGTCGTACTGACGCACAAGGACATCCAGCCGTGGAACCTGCTCGCTCGAGACGGCCGCCCGGTCGTGCTCGACTGGGAGCTCTCGGGGATCGATCGTGTGTCCGAGAACTACACGGTGGTCGCGAGCAAGGAGTAAGGAGCCGCTAGTTGACATAATGTCGCTTATCGGCGCTTGAATCACGAGGGTAGAAGTAGAGGAGTGTGCGTCTCATGAGCGACCAGTTCTACTCCGATGCGAGGTTGTACGACCGGTTGTTTCCCGGAGGCGAACAGGCCGTCGACTTCTACAGGACCGAGGCCGATCGGCAAGGCGGGTCTGTCTTGGAACTCGGGAGCGGCACCGGACAGAAGCTGATCCCGATCGCATCCGACGGGCATCCGTGCATCGGCCTGGAGCTCTCGCCGGACATGCTGGCCGAGGCACAGCGCAAGGCAGACGAGCGCGGCGTTGAGATCCAGTGGGTGCAGGGCGACATGCGCGAGGTCGACCTGGGAAGAACATTCGATCTCGTGTTCATCACCGCGAATTCACTGCTCCATCTACATGAGGCTGACGACTTGGTGGGCTGCTTCCGGTCGGTGCGAAAGCACCTGGCGCCCGGGGCGCGGCTCATCTTCGACGTGTTCAACCCGAGCGTGCGCATGCTTGCCCAGGCCGACGGCGTTCGACGCAGGCGCGACGCCTTGTCGTTCGTGGATCCTCATCGTGGCGTCGTCCAGGTCGATGTCGCGGAGACCTACGACGCGGCCGCGCAGGTGACTCGTGGCAGGTGGTACTTCTCGACCGATTCCGAGGCCGACTTCAGTGTCGCGCCGCTCGAGATCAGGAACATCTTCCCCCAGGAGTTGCCGCTGCTGCTCTCGCTGGGCGGTCTTCGGGTCGTTGAACGCTTCGGCGACTGGTCCCGTGCGCCATTCACCGCAGATGCGACGCTCCAACTCTACGTCTGCACACCGGACTGAACCGCGAGCCGGCAGTCAGAAGGGTGGGGGTCCGACAATTGTGATGCCCCCGTTTTGCTCAGCGCTCAGCGCGATCCTGGCGAAGTCCACGACGCACGCCGATCCTTCGAATGGCTCGCTGGCGCCGCGGTAGAAGGGCTCGCACTCGCAGGTTGGCTGGATGCCGAGCACCTTGGCCGTTGCACTCTTGACGATGAAGGCGTGCGGCACGCCTGCGGGCACCATGACGAAGTCGCCGGCACCGAGCTCGTGTTCATCGTCGTTGATGCGGTACAGGATGTGGCCCTCGAGCACCCAGAGCGACTCCGAGACCGGGTGGGTGTGGATCGGGGTCCACTTGCCCTCCACCATGTCGACCTCCCACAGGCCGATGTCCTCGTTGGCACTGCTGAGCTTCCAGGTGAAGACGCCACCGCCGAAGAACCATCGCTTCTCCCCCTCGCCTGCCCGTCGGATCACCGGCGCGAGCGTCGTCCTTTCAGTCATCTGACACTCCGATCATTTTATGAGACTTGAGTCTCTTCATGAGATTTGCATATCATGAAGGACATGTCAACGGACTACCTCGAGTCGGGGCGCACGCGGCAGAAGCAACGCACCCGCGACCAACTGATCGCAGCGGCGCGCGACCTGATCACCTCGGGCGACACGCCCAGCGTCGAGGAGGTCGCCGTGGCCGCCGGGATTTCTCGTCCCACGGCCTACCGCTACTTCGCGTCACAGGCCGAACTTCTCGCCGCGGCATACCCGGAGACAGGAGCCGCGTCGGTCCTTCCCGACCCGCCTCCGACAGCCCTGGACGAACGCGTGGCCGCCGTCGCCGGTTTCGTCATCGGCCATGTGCAGGAGAATGAGCCGCAGCAGCGTGCGATGCTGCGCCTCTCGCTGGGCGATGTGCCGCACGAACTGCCACTGCGCCAAGGCCGTGCCATCCCGTGGTTCCTCGAGGCGCTCGCGCCCATCGCGGAGTCGATCGGCGAAGAAGGCGTCCACCGGCTCGCGCTGGCACTGCGCGCCTCTTGTGGCATCGAGACCCGCGTCTGGCTGAGCGACGTCGCCGGACTACCGCCTGCAGAAGTCAGCGCCCTCCAGCAATGGATGGTCGACGCCCTGGTCAAGCAGGCCCTCGAAACACCGCCGACGTGACAATCCGTAGCCTCGCCAGCTGCGGTAAGGCTGATTTGAGGGGTCATTCATGACTGCGGTTAGCATCGTCCGCATGGCGACGCGGCTGGTGCAGATCAACATGAAAGCTCGGGACGATTCCGCGCTGGGACGTTTCTGGGCGGACGCGCTCGGCTGGAACCTCTCCAGCGAAGGACCCGGCGTCACGAACCTCGAACCTGAGGGTTTCGTCTATCCCGATCCCGTCGCTGTCGTCGTCGACCTGATCGCCTCCGAAGAACCCAAGACAGTGAAGAACCGTGTGCACCTCGACCTCGCCACCAACTCGGCGGAACATCAGGCCGAGCTGGTCACGCGCCTCAAGGGTCTCGGCGCGACGCTTGCCGATGTCGGCCAGGGCGACGACGTGTCGTGGACGGTCATGGCCGATCCCGAAGGCAACGAGTTCTGTGTGCTGGATTCACTCTATGAAGTCACCGGACCGATCGCGACGGTGGTCGTCGACTGTGCGGATCCGCGAGTGATGGCCGACTTCTGGGGTGCGGCCATGGACTGGACACTGCTCAAGGTGACCGACCACAACGCCGTACTGCGTTCTGCCAAGGATGTCGGCCCTTATCTGCAGTTCCTGCGCACGCCTGACGTGAAGACCGTGTGGAACCGAGTCCATCTCGACGTCCGCCCGTACCCAGGCGACGACCTGGAGGCAGAGGCAGCGAGACTGCAAACCCTCGGCGCCTCCCCCATCGATGTCGATGTTCCTTGGAAGGTTCTCGCCGACCCGGAAGGCAACGAGTTCTGCCTTCTCACCCCGGGCTGATTACAGGTCCAGCAAGTAGAGGCTGAAGGTCGTCGGCGTCCCGTCCGGCTGGGTGTCTCGATTGGACGGGAAGTCCCGGACGTATCTGAACCCGGCCTTCTGAGCTACGCGGACTGACGCCACGTTGTCCGGTTCGACACGGATGGCCGCGCGCGTTCCGATGTTGTCGGCTCGAAGGATGTCGCAGAGGAGCCCGAGAGCCTCCACGGCGACGCCTTGGCCGCGAGCCCACGGGTGCACCGCGTAAGCCAGTGCCACGTCATCGGGCTCGAGGCCGTCGTCGAGATCTGGGGTGTAGTCGATGTATCCGGCCAGTCGCCCGGACTTCCAGATGCCGAGCCCGCGCTTGCCGACTCCCCTGTCGGCGTTCCCCGCGAGCAACTCGAAGTACTCGATGGTCCCGTCGACGTCGCCGTATCCCCCGGTCAGCCAGCGAACGGTGAGTTCGTCCTCCCCCGCACAGTGGGCTTCCGCGTCCGCCGCCGTCAGCGGTCTGAGTTCGATCGTCACGTGCCGACCGTAGCCTGCCGGCATGTCGAGGCGGCGAGCTACCTCAGGATGCGCTCCGGGAGCCGCGGGAGCTCAGGAATCTGATGGGGCGAATCAGGCTCCGGTAGATCGGGCGGACCACCCGGCCGGGGAGCAAACCGTGGCGCTCCTCTTCCCAGACCCGGCCTCTGGGATGGCTCCGGATCAGTGGGCCTTCGGTGATCGCCGGTGCGGCCGTCAGGACGTCGATGCGGCAGAGGTGTTTGATGTTGATGTAGCCGTACTGGCTCGGACTGACCAAGCGCACCGGCGCCCCGTGATCGCTGTCGAGTGGTCGGCCGTTGAGATTTTGAGCAATGAGTACGTCGGCAGCCAGAACGTCCTCGATGGTCACGGCTGCCTGCCATCCGTCGAGGCCGCGGCAGAGCAGATGCGTGATCGTTGCTCCCGGCAACAGCGCCGGTTCGATGAGCGCGCGGTAGAACGTCTCGAACGAGACACCTTCCCAGCGAAGCCCGGTCGCTGACCAGCCGGCTACGCAGTGGAAGTCGGCCGCGATCTCGGTTCGCGGCAGGTCGGAGAGTACGGCGAGGGGAACGTCGACGTCGGCGGTCACCGCTCCGCGGACCTCGATTACCGGAGCGAGCGGAACCGCCGGCGCGGGCCGGGAGAGGTGCGTACCGAACCGGGGGAACCCCTCGACTCGGCGCTGTCCTGGTGGAAGACCATTGCCTGTCATCACCTGATCAGTTTCGCGCCCTCCGCTCACCACCAGCTCACCCGTGAGAGTGAGATCCCTGGAGGGCTGTGTCACACGTGCCAACCTTCTTGTACGGCGTTGTCGAATTCTGCGTGGCGAGTTCGTAGACAGGGCAACGGGACCGAAGTGGGCCCCAGACTCGAGGAGAACCACAATGAACGACCGGACCAGGCCATTCCGTTTCGGAGTCGTTGCGCCGATCCGTTCTGATCTGCCGACGTGGCGTGATCGCGTGCGCCTGATCGCCGACAGCGGATATTCGACATTACTGATGCCCGATGTACCTACGTGGCAGCCGACACTCGGCCCGACGCTCGCGACCGCGGCCGCGCTCACCGACCTGCGGATCGGCTCGTGGGTCTATGCCGCCGCGCTGCGCGACCCATTGAGCACCGCCTGGGAGGCTCACTCACTCTCAGTACTCACAGAAGGCCGCTTCGAAATGGGCATCGGCGCCGGCCGGCCCGGGATCGAGGTTGAGCTGGGACTGCCCGCGGTCTCCCCCACTGAGCGTCGTACCAGAATGCGCGACACCGTGGCCAACCTGCGGAGGTTCGACGGTCCCGAGCTGCACACGCCGGTCGTGATGGCAGTCAGCGGACCGAAGTCGCAGGCGCTGGCGCTCGAGGTCGCTGACGGGGCCACGTTCGTACTCCCACCGGACGATGACCGGACCGAGACGACCAAGCGGGTACGCGACTTCGCGGCCGGACGGGACCTGGAACTCGCCCAGCACATCGCCGTCATCGGTGACAGTGTCGCTCCGTTCATGGCACCGCCCGACCTCGACACCGCGGCGCTCCACGCGGCCGACTCACTCGTCGTCCTGCCGAGTGACCCGGCAGCAGCCGCCGAAGAGATCCAGCGACGCCGCGAGGAGATCGGCTTCTCCTACTTCGTCATCGGCGCCGACTTCGCCGACGCCTTTGCGCCCGTCGTGGCACAGCTGGCCGGCTGAGGCTCAACGAGCGCCGTCTTGCACTGGGTAGTTGAGGATGACTACGCCGCCGGTGGCGTAGTTGGGGACATCGGCGCCGGCTCGCTGGCCTTCTGGAGATTCCCGGCCGGCGGTCATGGCGGCGGCGTCGGCAAAGTCGGCTTCGAAGACTGCGAAGTACGGCGCTTCGCCGCCGGTCGCCGCAATGTCGAAGCTGTAGCGCCACGCGAGCAGGCCGGGCATCTGGATGGCCAGGGGAAGGTGCTTGGTCACGTAGTAGTCGCGGAAGTGGTCAGGGTCGGCGGGCTGGGGATAGAGGACCAACAACTTGTGCATAGGTGGAGGCTATGGCTCGACGTGCGGCCGGGGGAAAGACCGATTCGGGCTAGACTCAGAACGGATGGTTATCAATCGGCAGGAGGGTACGTGGCACCGGATACGGTCAGCCTGCGGTACTTCCTGGTGCTGGCGCAGGAGCTGAACTTCACCCGCGCGGCCGCCCGCATCGGGATCGCGCAGCCTGCGCTCAGCGCCCGCATGCGCCGATTGGAAAGACAACTCGGTACGGCGCTGCTCGTTCGAGACACGCGGAACGTCGTACTGACTCCGGCCGGTACGGCGTTGGCGGAGTCCGCGCCGCCGGCGTTGGCGGCGCTGGATCGGGCCTGGGACACTGCCCGGCGGGCGGGAGCGGGTGAGCTAGGCACGCTGCGCATCGGGTACAGCCTCAGCGCCGGCGCCGAGACGGCTCCGACGCTGGTGGACGAGCTGATTCGCAGCAGTCCCGGACTTGAGGTGAGCGCGGTTCCGATGGCGACGCCGGAGATCTCGCCGGCGGTCGCGGACGGCCGCATCGATGCCGGGATCACCCGCGGTGAACAGCCGGGCCGTGGCGTGCGCCGGTACCTGTTGCGGCGTGCGCGTATCGGGGTGCAGTTGGCTGAGAACCATCCGCTGGCCGAACACGCGGAGATCGAGATCGCCGCCGCGGCCGCCTATCCGTTGCGACTCCCGGATCGTGCGGCCAACCCGGTGATCCACGACCAGCTGGCTGCGTTGTTCCGCGACACACACCCGCGATTTCTCACGCCCACAGTCTCTTTCGACATGGCACAGCGCGACCTGCGCGACGGGCTCACCCTCGCCCCGGTCGGCGAGGCCGCAGTCACGACAGCGCCGCCCGGCATCACCTGGCGACCACTGCAGGGCGCACCCAGCCTGACGCTCCACCTGGTGCTTCCGCGCGAACAGTCGCCACTGCACCGCCGCGTCCGTGCGATCGCCAAAACCCTGGCGCATGAGCTGCAGTGGCTGTCGGACTGACGAATACCCCGTTGCGACCAGCACAGAACACGCGGTTGGATGACCGGCATGTCGCTGCCGACTCCAACGCTGCACACCGACCGCCTTCGACTGCGTCCTTTCGACGACTCGGATGCGAAGGACCTGTTCACGCTGCACAGCAATGCCGACGTACTGCGCTATTGGGATTCGCCGCCGTGGACCGAGCCGGCGCGGGCCGACCGCTTCATCGCGGCCTGCCGGCAGATGGCCGACGAAGGTACCGGCGCACGGCTGGCTGTGGAGCGCGACGGAGTGTTCCTCGGCTGGTGCGGTCTGACCCAGTGGAATCCGGAGTTCCGGAGTGCGTCGCTCGGCTACTGCTACAACGAGGCAGCCTGGGGTCACGGCTACGGGACCGAGGCTGCGCGTGCTGTGCTGGAGTGGGCGTTCGACACGCTGGATCTGAACCGCGTCCAGGCCGAGGCCGACACGCGCAACGCGGCGTCTGCACGCATCCTCGAGAAGCTCGGGTTCGTCCACGAAGGCACGTTGCGCGAAGACTGCATCGTCAACGGCGACGTCTCCGACTCCTGGGTCTACGGCCTCCTCAGGCGGGAATGGAAACCCTGAGGTGGACATCGAGGTCGTCCACACGGATCGCTGGACTCGCTCGAAGGCTGCAAGGCCGGGCCTAAGGCTGCGGTTGACGGTGACCACTCCCCTGGGCTCATCGCCTACGTCGACGGTCGCCCCGCCGGCTGGGTTGCCGTGGCGCCGCGGGAGGACCACGGAGAACGACAGCTGGATGGGACGCCTCGCGTCGTACGAGGCTCGCGGCTTTGTCAGCATCCGCTCCCCCGGCGCCAGAGCGGTTATGCGGCTGCACCTAGCGGGCGATGAGCAGCAGTACGGCGAGGGCGGTCTCGATCAGGAAGAAGATGCCGGGCCAGCCGAGTAGCGGCCGTGGTTCGACGAGTGCGCCGAGCAACCGACCCGCGGCCATGCCGCCGAGGGCGACCGCTACCGCGACCAGTACGCCGTCACGGAAGCTGGCGGATTGTGAGTCGGCCACGAGGAGCAGAGCGGCGAGCGCGAGCCCGAACCCGCCGTACACGGCACGAACCTCGTTGCGCGCCGCAGGTGTCGTGGGTGCCACGCCGAAGGGTGCCCAGATGAACGCGGGCTTCACCAGTGCCGCGATGCCCATGCCGGCAAAGAAGACCGCGACGACAATGACAGCCAGGTTCATCCGCGACCTCGCACGCGGGCGAACGCGATCGCGGAGAGTGGGTGTGCCAGCAGCATCCGCAGGTTCTGCACCGGGCTGGTCTCGGGGCGCGCGTCCAGGAAGCCGTAGAGGTGCTGGTCGACGACCAGGCCTTCGTCGTCGAGCTTCCAGACCTCGATACCGCGGGCGGACTGTTTGCCGGCGACAGTGCCGATCCACTCGTTGACGATCGTGGTCTCGTCGGCGGTCGCGAGCGTCTTGGTCACGAACATCTGCCGCTTCGCCATGAACGCGCACATCGTCCGCCAGGCTCGGTGGATCTCGTCGATGCCGTTCGCCTCGATGATCAGGCCGTCGAGGGTTGCCGTTTGGTGGCCGTCGGCGGCGAAGACGTGGCGGATGCCGTCGACATCGCGTTCGTTGGTCATCCGTTCGGCTTCGGCAACGAACGCGGTCGCGCGGGCAACAAGCTGGGTCACTGGATTCCTTCCGAGAGCGTTGACGGGAAGCCGGCCCGGCTGATCGAGCGCTCCATCCCAAGTCGGTGCAGCAGCGCCGCACGAGAACGCGGATGCAGTCGCCGCTCCTCGCGCATCGCGCCGATGATGCAGTCGTCGAACCCGGTTCGCGGCGCTCGACGCAGTACGTCGGCCACCGTCGCCGGGGCGATCTCGCCGAGGCGCCGGCCGACCACGTCGAGGTATGCGCCGCCGTTCAGCAGGTGCGCTTCCGCGCCCCACGACAACGGCACCGAGGTGTTGAAGTGCGCCGCGATCGCCTCGAAGACCCTGCGGGCGAATGCGTCGTCCGCACCGGCATCGAGGACCGCCGTGCGCGCTTGGCTCGCTCCGTGTACGGCGAAACAGACGCCGCCGCGGTGACCCTCGCCCAGGCCGAGGTCGTGCAAAATCGCTGCCACGTAAAGCAGTTCGTCGTCGTACTGGATGCCGTCGAGCTCGGCGAGCATCGACCCCCACAGCCAGGTGCGGATGCTGTGCTGCAGCAGCGGACCCGGGAGCTCCGCGGCGAGCGAGGTCATGCGGGTAGCCAGCAGGGTGTCCGGCGGCGTGCGCCCAGCGTCCAGCGCGCGGGCCGAAGGGGCACGGAGACGTGCGACCAGTACGGCGATCTCCCGCGCGGCGGCGGTCGCGGCGAACCGCACGGAGTCGACCGCGCTCAGGGCTCCGTCCGTCCGGGCAACCCAGGCGGGCGATCCGACCGCATCCATGCGGTGTCCTCTCTTGCAACAGTTGCACGAAGTTCTTGGCTAAGGTAGCTGTCGTCCGTACTTCTTGCAATCATTGGAAGAGCTGAGTGGATCCCCGGGCAGAACGCACGATCGAGGCATTGTTGCGAGCAGCCGAGCAGCTGTTCAACCGACGGCCGTTCGCCGAAGTGACGCTGGAGGAGATCGCGGCCGCCGCCGGTGTCGCGGTCGGCTCGGTGTACAACCACTTCGGCTCCAAGGCTGGGCTGCACGCCGCCCTGATCGATCGAGCCCTCGACACCGACCGGTACTTCATGGACCTCGCCTATGCCCCCGGCCGGTCCCCGATCGATCAGCTCTATGCGGCCGCTGCGGAGTACCTCGCCTTCTATCTCGCCAACCCCGAGTTCTTCCGGATGCTGGCCTTCCCGGCCGACCCCGGCAGCTATCCGGCCGGCCGCGATCTGGCCGAGCGGCTGGCGGAGTCGGTGCGCGAGCAGAACGTCCGGATGGTCGAGGCGATCAAGCTCGGCATCGAGACCGGCGTACTGCGCAAGGTTGACCCTGAGGAGACCGCGACTGTTCTCTGGGCGGCGTGGAACGGGATCATCAGCCTGGGTTGGCGGTCCGACGGCCTGTCGCGCAGTGACGACGAGTTGGCTCAGCTGCTCCGCGTCGCGACCGATCTCGTCGCCCACGGTTTGTTGGTCGACTGAAACTGTCGGCGGGACCTGACAGGGTGATCGTCATCCGAACTCCTGGAGGACTCCAATGCCCGTGTCGTACCAACTGGTGATCGACTGCAAGTCACCCGACCTGCTGGCGCATTTCTGGGCTGCCGCCCTGCGCTATGTCATCGAGCCGCCGCCGGCCGGGTTCGACACCTGGGACGACTTCTATCGGTCGATCGGTGTGCCTGAGGACGAGCTCGGTGGCGGCGCCGACAGCATCAACGACCCGAACGGCGAGGGCCCGCGGATCTGGTTCCAGGTCGTCGATGAGACCAAGTCGATCAAGAACCGGATCCACATCGACGTGAATGCGAGCGGCGGTCGCGGATCGTCCCTCGACGTACGGCGTGAGCGGGTCGAGGCGGAGGCGAAGCGGCTCGAGGAGCTCGGTGCCACCCGGCTACGGACGCTGGCTGAGCCGGGGCTGGATCACTACGCGGTCGGGATGGCTGACCCGGAGGGGAACGAGTTCGACATCAACTAGTGATTACCTGAGGCGATCGTGTTCATCGCGAAGCATCGTTATACATGATGGCTGTCCGTCGATAGCGTCGAGGAATGAGCACCTTCGCGTTGATCCACGGGGCCGGTGTCGGTGGTGGCTGGTTCTGGCACCTGGTCGAAGCCGAGCTGCAGGCTCTCGGTCACACGACTGTCGCGCCGACCCTGTGGGCCGGCGACGAGAGCGAGACCTTGTCGAGCTATGCGGACACTGTGGTCGACCTGGTCGGTACGCCGGAAGAACTGGTCGTGGTGGCCCATTCTTTCGGCGGGTTCACCGCTCCCCTGGTTGCCGCGCGGATCCCGACGGGCGGGCTGGTCTATGTCACCGCGATGGTTCCTCAGCCTGGCGAATCACCGGACGAGTGGTGGACCAACACCGGGTTCTCGGAGGCCGTGCGGATCCAGGCTGCCCGGGACGGCGGACTGACCGGTTCCGACGATCCATCCGTTTGCTACTTCCACGACGTACCGAAGCATCTCGTCGACCAGGTGCCGGCGAGAGAACCCAGCCCGCCGTCCAACACCGCGTACTACGAGCCTTGGCCGCTCGACGCGCATCCGGCGACACCGACGCGGTACATCCTGTGTACTGAGGACCGCCTGTTCCCCGCCGAGTTTCAGCGTGAGTTCGTGCGGGAGCGGCTTGGGATCACTCCCGACGAGATCGAGAGTGGGCATGCTCCGGCTCTGAGTCGGCCGGCTGAGCTGGCGGCGATGCTCGACGGGTTCAGGTTCCTGCCAGAGTCCAGATCTGGCCGTTGAGGAATCGGCCTGGGTTCATCTCCGGTCGGTAGCGTCGCTGGCGGATCCCCCCGCCCTGAGGAGCAGACGCATGACCCCGCCCGTCAGCCGTCGCGCATTCACCGCCGGACTCATCACCGCCGCCTTGCCCGTCTCTGTCCAACCCGTGTTGGCGGCCACGCAGGCCGAGGTCGCGGCACCTTCCTTCTTCGAGAACATCCTGTGGGACAACACCGTCGACCCGCTGGCCAACTACCACGTGCACGCGCTCGCCGTACTGCCGGATGACACGATCATCGCGTGTAGCGAAGGTCGGCATGAGGTGTGCGACGCGGGTCCGCATGACCTGCTCATCCGGCGCAGTACCGACAAGGGCCGGACCTGGACGCCGACCGTTGCGGTCGTGCCGTCGGTGAATGGTCAGAGCTGGGCCAACCCGGCCTTTGTCGTCGACAACACGACCGGTGAGGTCTTCCTCTTCCACGGTCTGTGCGTGCGGCTGCCGGAGAACACGAGCTGCTCGTCGGACTCGAGCACGGTTCACGTCATCTCCAGTACGGACGGCGGGGTGACCTGGGGACAGTCGCGCAACATCACGTCGCTGTTCGACCACTTCCCGCACAACTGGGCGATGCATGGACCTGGCCCCGGGCACGGCATCCAGCTCGCCTCCGGCCGGCTCCTGCTGACGGTCGGCCACCGCACGATCATTACCGGCGTACCGACTGCTGACCGGCACTATGGCGTCTCGACGATCTACAGCGACGACCATGGGCGGACCTGGCGTTCGGGTGGCGAGGTTCCGATGGGTCCGGGGCTGCCGGGGTTCGGCGAGGCGCGGTTGGTTCAGCGTGCGGACGGCAGCGTGATCCTGAACAGCCGGCCTGGTTCCGGCAACGACTGGACGCGCGGGGTGGCGGTCAGTACGGATGACGGGCTGAGCTGGTCGCGGCCTGCGCTCGACTTCGGTGCTGGTCTGTTCAACGGCGTCGACACAGGCTTCCTCCGCTACCCCGGCGACCGGGTGCTCTTCAGTCGGCCGGACGCTCCGATGCGCCGGAACATGACGGTGTCGGTCAGCTACGACGAGGGCAACTCGTTCCGCTACAGCCGCGTGGTCAACCCCGGCCGCAGCTACTACTCGGACCTGGGCCGGTTGTCGGACGGCACGATCGTTCTGCTGTACGGGCGGGATGGTGATCTGGACGGGTTCCCGCGGAGTGTGGCTGTTGCCTGCTTCAACCTGGAGTGGCTGACCCAAGGCCGCGACTCCCTCGCGACTGGACCCGGGCTAACCACGCAGACCTTCCCGCTGGGTCCTCCGCAGTCGGGGTCTATCGAGTACCCGTTCATGGTCAGTCGCGACGGCCAGTACGAGCTCTGGCTCCGCTACTACCGCACCCCCGACGGCGCTCTGCTCACCGTTGCCGTCGACGGTCAAACGCCACGTACGTCGGCCATCGACCTCACCTCATTCAGAGGCGACGGGTACGACGTCGTACTGGTCGACACGCGTCAGCTGACCGCCGGCCGACACACGCTACGCGTCACCCTCGCCGGTCCCGGCCGAGGTGGTGGCAACAACATCTTCCTCGACCAACTGACTCTGATCACCGCACCGGCGAAACCCGACATCCGTGAAGAGCTCACCGTGGACAACGACGGCCTCGGCTTCGAACTGGTCGGTACCTGGAACGACGCGCGCAGCATCCTGGGCTACTACGGCTTCAACTACCTCACGCACCCCAAGGGCACCGGAACCAACTACGCCAGATTCCGTCCCGCCATCCCAGGCGACGGCCGCTACGAGGTCCTGGTCTCCTACACCGCCGACCCCAACCGAGCCAGCAACGCGAAATACGCCATCCACCACGCCACCGGCACAGCCACAGTCACCGTCAACCAACGCACCCGCGCCACCCCCGACGACCGCACCGGCGAGTGGAAGTCTCTAGGCACCTTCACCTTCAAAGCCGGCCTCACCAACTACGTCCAACTAACCGACGCAGCCGACGGCTTCGTCATCGCAGACGCGGTCCGATTCCGTCGGCAGCCGTAGTCGTCTAGTGGACGACGCGGTAGTCGACCAGAAGGTGGCCGCTGGCTGACGTCGTACAGGTGATCGTCTCGAGCCGGATGCCGGGCAGGCCGTCGAGTAGGCGGCGGCCGGTGGTGACGATTGTGGGCACGATGACGAGGCTGAGTTCGTCGACGAGCCCGGCGGCGAGCAGTGTCTGGGTGACCGAGATGCTGCCGTGGACGCCGATGTCACCGCCGGGCTGTTCCTTCAGGTGCCGGACGAACTCGGCGAGGTCGCTGTCGATGACCTGCGCGTTGGACCAGGCGGATTCGAGCGGGTTCGAGGTCGCGACGTACTTCGGGACGGCGTTGATGAACGCGGTGAACGGCTGGATGTCGCTCGTGGGCCAGAACCCGGCCCATTCGTCGTACGTCCGCCGGCCGAGAACGACCGCGTCCTGGGTTTCGATGAGGCGGGCGCCGACAGCGTCCGTCTCATCGTCCCAGCCGGTGAGGAACTTGTCGGCGTCCTCGGCGACTCCGTCGAGTGACAGGAAGTACGAGGAAACTACTTTGCGTGGCATTCGGGAGCTCCCTTGGTGTGTGGTTACCCCTGCGTCGAAGCAGCCGCTCGATTCTCGACACGGTCACGCCACTGCGGTTGCCTCTAGTTCGACCAGGAGGGTCGGGATCGCCAGGCGGCTCACTCCGAGCATCGTGGTGGGTGGGGCTACCTGGGCGGCGCCGAGGCGGGAGGCCAGTACGCCGTAGTGCTGGAACAGGAGGTCGACGTCGGTCGTGTAGACGTTCAGCCGGATCACGTTGGCCAGCGACATCCCGGCTTCGGCGAGGACCGCCTCCAGGTTGGTGAGGCTCAGTTCGAGTTGAGCCGCCATGTCGCCGTCGTGCTCGGGTTTGCCGTCGGCGTTCATGGCGGTCTGGCCGGCGCAGTACAGGGTGCGGGTGTTGCCGGTGACGACCTCGCCCTGGTGGTATCCCAGCTCCTGCGACCAGGTCCAGGGGTTGACCGCCGTTCGTTCCACTGCCACTTCGTTTCCCTTCGCTTGAGGTTGTAGGGAAAGCCTCTCAGCGAATCACGACATCCTGTGTCGTGTATTCCGGTAGGGTTTTCCGCATGCGCGCCGACCGGTTGGTCTCGCTGGTTCTGCTGCTGCGCCAGCACGGTCAGCTGTCCGCGGTCACGCTGGCCCGCGAGCTGGAGGTTTCCACACGCACCGTCCTGCGCGACATCGAGGCACTGTCCGCCGCTGGCGTCCCCGTGTACGCCGAACGTGGCCGGCACGGTGGTTTCGCGCTGCTCCCCGGTTTCCAGACCGAGCTCACCGGGCTCAACCATGACGAAGCCCTCGCCCTGGTCGTCGCGGGATCGCGTCGCGGCGCGCAGGTCTTCGGGCTCGGCTCGGCCCTCGCCTCAGCCATGCTGAAGGTCGTCGACGCCCTCCCCGAGAGCTACCGGAACACCGCAGCCGGCGCGTCCCAACGCCTCCTCATCGACCCCGAAACCGACCTGCTCTCCCGACGCCTCGTCACCGAAGAGTCGCCCGACACCACGACCGCCGAGGTCCTGCGCGCCGTACTAGCCGGCCACAAGCTCCGCATCCACTACGCGGCAACCGACGAGCCCGCGAAGTGGCGCACGATCGATCCGATCGGCGTCGTGACAGTCCGCGAACAGGGCTACCTCCTCGCCACCAGATCAGGCGAAGACCGCACCTACCGCCTCGACCGCATCCTCGCCACCGAAGAACTCCCCGAACCAGCCGAGCGACCCGACCGCGTCGACCTCGACCAAGCCTGGCAAGACCGCAGCACCCGCTTCCGCACCGGCGGCGACCAGGTCACCGTCCTCGCCCGTGTCCACCCCCTCCGCCGCGAAGACCTGGCCCGCACCGCCCTGGCCATCCTCACCGAGACCCCCGAGAACGACGGCTGGCTCCGCCTCGAAGTCACCTTCCAAGACCGCCGCCACGCCGAGTGGGCCCTTTGGCAACTGTCCACCAACGCCGAAGCCCTCTCCCCACCTTGGCTCCGCGCCGCCCTCCACACCCGAGCCACCACCCTCACCACCCGCTACGCCGAGCCGCCTGGATAGCCGAGTAGCGCCAGGAGGTCGGAGTGGAGGTTGGCGTTGGAGTAGAGACCGCCGCCTTGGTCGCCGGTGTTGGTGCCGATCGGATTGGTGAAGCGGCCGCCCGCTTCTTCCACGAGCAAGATCCACGGCGCGTGGTCCCACTTGTAGTAACGCTCCACGTGGAACGCGTCGATCTCGCCGCGGACGAGTTCGACCAGCGGGAGCGGGCTGCCGGGTGGGCCCGCGCTGGGGAGTCGGGGATCATTGCCTAGGGCATCGATCGCGGCGTTCTCGACCGTTGTACTGACCTGAAGCCGCCGGGGTTCAGCACCCGGCCACGGTGACTCGAAGGCGCCACGGCCGCGAGTTGCCCACCAGCGGATGCCGAGTGCGGGCGCGGTGACGGCCGCGAGCTCGGTGATCCCGTTGATCTCCAGAGCGAGCTGGATCCGCCAGTTCGGGTCGCCGCGGCTGAAGAAGTTGGTGCCGTCGATGGGGTCGAGGATCCAGACGCGCTCGGACTCGCCCAGTTCACCGAGTTCCTCGCCGAAGAACGCATCGCCCGGCCGCGCCTCCGACAGCGTGTCCCGCAGCAATCGCTCGACGGCCCGGTCTGCCTCGGTGACCGGTGAGCCGTCAGCTTTCACCGAGACGGTGACCCCGGCCTCGTAGTGGGCAAGCGCGAGCTGCGCGGCGAGGTCCGACGTACCGAGGGCCAGTTCAAGGTCATCCATCGCTGCACAAGTTAGCAGCCGCCACGATCGGGAGCTGGTACGTCCGCAGCACCCAGTCCTCGAGCGCAGCAAACGTCCGCGTCCGCGGGTTGTAAGCACTCGGCCGGTAGCCAGGCAGTACGCCGACGCGCGCGCCCTCGGCGGGATCCCAGAACTCGAGGCCGTGCTCGGCCGCGACCGCGAGTTGGCCGTCGACTGCCCACATCTGCCCTTTTGGGCCGAAGAGCGTGTCGACGCGCTCGCCGCTCGGAGCGTCGTACAGCTGGACGCCGTCGACCATCGCGGCATCGTCTTCGCCGATTCGCTGGATGGCGACGACGTTGTCGGTGAGCCAGGCGACTGGCTGGTTCCAGGCGTAGTCGCGGTAGGTGAGGCTGCGGCCTTGTTCGGCGGCGTACGTGGTGCCGTTCTGCCAGGCGGCTACGTCGATGAGCAGGGGAATGCCGACCGGCGCCCAGACCCAGCCGTCGTCGACGAGCCAGGCTCCGGTCGGGCTGACGGTCAGGCGGCCGTGGAAGTAGTCGAGGTAGTTCTCCGGTCGCTCGTCGCCCTTGCGCCACTTGGTGTCGCGTGGCGTCAGCAGGCTGCCGGAGGCTGAGTTGACCCGGTCGAGGCGGTTCCAGCTCGTCGCTGTGATGAAGGTGCCGTCGGCAAGGAACGCGAACGGGAACGGCGTCGTGTAGTTGCGGTAGTCGCCGCGATCGAGCGTCACAGTCATCTGACCCTTGGCGAGATCGACGACCTCGCCGTACCGGCCGTGATCCCAGACGACCGCCGCGAACCGTCCGTCCGACGACGCGTGCACGGTCGGGCCCGGCGTACCGAACGCTTTGTCGTCCTCCTGATCCTTGCGCATCTTCAGCCGGTACGACGCTCCGCCCAGCTGCACGAGGTATTTCCCGGTGTACACCAGCCACCCGTCGCCCGACGGCGCGAGGCAGCGGTCGTTGACCGGTTGCGCGTACGCCGGTTCTTCGTGGAAGGTCCCGGTGAGCGGGCGATCGTCGTACCGGATCTCGGGCTGACCGCTGATGTGGGTGACCTTCTCGTCGTCGGCCCGTTCGGTGCAGCCGAGGCAGACGACCGCGAGTTGCGACCACGGATCGTCGAGTTTGCCGCAGGTCTCGCAGACCAGGTGGTACTCGCCGCCGACACCGGTGTAGAGCCGCGAGATCTCTTCCGGCTCCTCGACGCACAGGTGAAGGCAGGTCCGGAACGGACCCTCGTTCGCCAGGTGACCGCAGGCCAGCAACTCCATCTCACGACGATATTCGAGCCCCGCGAGTCGACCGAACCAGTTTGACCATGCGGTCGGCTAGGTTGCCGGGGTGCACGCTCTCGACGTACCGACCTGGCTCGATGCCCTCGTCGGGATGCAGATGGGCGCGGCCGTGTTCATCGGCTTCGCAGCCCTGGTCGGCTGGGTGTTCGCCAAGCTGGTCTCACCCTCGCTCGACCGCGAAGCAGCCAAGCTCGCCCGCCTCCAGGCCGGCGCCGAACGCTACGGCTGGCAACCTGGCGAAGACACAGGCGGCCGACTCGCTGCCGCCGGGGCCCGCTGTTTCGAGGACGATGGCGAGTTGCGTCGCCTGCTCGTCGGCGAGTACGAGGGCCGCCGGATCGAGATGGCTGAGTTCGTCACCGTCGAAGGAGGCAAGCTCCCGACGACGGTCGTGAACAATCTCGTCGCCATCGAGCTCCCGGCCGGTCTCCCCGAGCTTCGCATCAGCCACGACCAGGTCACTCCCCCTTCATTGCCGCCGCTCGAACCTGTCCTGCAGACCAGCGACACCGAGAGCGACGCGTTCAATCAGCGCTACTTCGCGGCCAGCCTCGACCCCCGCTACACCTCGGCGATGCTGCATCCCCGCATGATCGAGTGGCTCCTGGCCCACCCACCGCAGGACCTCCGCCTGGTCGGCAACCTCCTCGTCGCCTACACACCCAAGCCGTGGACCGTCCCGCACACGCTGGCCACGGTTCCCCTGCTCAGCGGCATCGTGGATCGAATTCCGCCGTTCGTGCTGAAGGACTTCGGTGTCGGATCGGTGAGTTAACGTTCGCGCATGAACGTTCAGG
This sequence comes from Kribbella sp. NPDC056951, assembly GCF_042674205.1. NCBI lineage: Bacteria > Bacillati > Actinomycetota > Actinomycetes > Propionibacteriales > Kribbellaceae > Kribbella > Kribbella sp. NPDC056951. The sequence continues at coordinate 281,011 of NZ_JBHUQZ010000002.1, read as the reverse complement.
TCATCCAGGGCCGGTTTGCCGAGGTACCGACCGCGGATGCACGCGGGATGGATCGCCGCGCGTTCGGCGAGTTCATCGGCCCGCAGGGCGAGCTCGCGTCGTACGCGATCGGCTGGACCACCGGAACCGACCAGCACGTCGGCCGGATCTCGGTCGGCATCGGCGCGGGCAACCCGGGCGGCGCCACCATCCACGCGGTCATCTTCGAGAACGAGGGCACCTACGCCTTCAGCCTGATCGACGAACCGTTCGAGCAGGTCCCGGAGGGCGGCCCGCATCTGACCGCTCAGCAAGCCCGCGCCCACGAAGACCTGCCCTTCATGTGGTGGGTCGCCGACAACGCCCTCGCCACCGACCGGCGCGCCTGGTGGCTGCTCCACTGGCTCCTGCAGACGAACTGCATCCAGACCGCCGAGGTCTTCGACATGCGCGAACCGATCCTCCTCGTCGGCCACGACGAAGACGACGGCATCTGGCAACTCATCGGTACGTCGAACGCCGGCCCCGACGGCAAACTCGGCCACCTCAGCCACGCAATCGACGAGGACCCGACTCTCATCGACGTACTGGACCTGCCGCCCGGCCAATCCGCCGTACGGTCTGCTGTCGGCGGGCCGTGGACCCGCCAACTCGGCTACCCGGACTAGCGGCGTACGTAGAGCTTGCTTCTCGCGCCTGGGCGGAAGCCGATGGATTGGTAGAGCGCCCGGGCTGTCGGGTACGCATCGTCACCGCGCGGGCAGACCATCGCAGCGGTGGCGCCTGCGTCGCGGAGGGCGTGCAGGGCGGCGAGATTGACGGCCGCGGCCAGACCTTGACGCCGGTACGCCGGTGCGCAGCCGACCGGTTCGACCAGACCGATCCCGTGGACCTTGTCGTGCCAGATCAAGGCGGTCGCCGCGAACTCGCCGTTCGGCGCTTCGACAACCCAGTCGAGCTCGGACTCGTACGGCCAGGTCGACATCACTGCGGCCATGTCCTCGTCGGTCACCTTCGACGGCCCCAAGTCGGACCACGCGGCCCGGTGAGCCGCGGCCCGCTTCTGCACCTCGTCAGGCTGTGCGTGCCGAAGCGTGAACCCGTCCGGGACGACCGGTGTGCGGAGGTCGCTCAGTTCGATGCGGTGATGCGTGAAGAAAGGAGCCGCGTCGTCCGCGCGGTAGCCGGCCTTCTCGAGCGCATCCACGAGGTGTGTCTCGTCCTCGAGCACACTGCAGGCGCCATCCGGGTGGAGCTCCTGAAACCAGTTGATTACCTCGCCCGCAACCTCCGCCCGCTCGGGATCGACCACCAGCGACAGATGATCAGGTTCGGCCCAGCCCCACGCGACCACCTGCCCGTCGTCCTCCCAGAACGCCGTACGCCACGTGTCCCCACGCCGACCGGAGTTCACCGCCCGCTCCCACGCCACATCCCCGACATGCAGCCGCGACCGCGGACTCCACGTCCGCTGCACCAACTCCTGCATCGCCCGAACCTCATCGGCCCCCGCCAACTCACGTCGCTGCACCACAACCTCCGCCCCTCGCTCAACACTTCAACTGATTAACTCATCCAATCGAAGCGCGCTGACGATTGTTAGCTGGCGGTGGACGAGGGCTGCGGCTGGATGACTGCCACCGGCTTCTGACAGTACGTCGTACAGCGCGTCGCCGAGGTCGTTGTCGGCCGCGCCGCCGAGCATCGTGATCATGCCGGTGGCGGCAGCGAGGTTGCCGCGGGCAAGGTGCTTGGCGGCCAGCGGCAGCATGGCGAGTGCGAATGCTGTGGGGTCCGGTGGTGGTCCTGGTTCGCCTCGGCCGAGGTGGTCGAGGGTGCCGGACAGGTTTCGGGGGCCCGCGGATCCAGCTCCGGCGAGTCGGCGGGCTTCTCGTGGGATGGCGGCTTGGGACGGCCACAGGTACCAGTCGACCCACAGCGGGAGGCCGGCGACGTCGTACATCGCACCGAGGTAGCCGCCGCCGGCTGGGCCGTTGGTGGGGAGGTCGATGGTCAGGACGGTTTCGTCGAGTGCGGGAGTGCCTTCGACGACGAGGAGGTCGAGGTCGCTCCAGTCGTCGCCGGTGTTGGTGGCGAGGGAGCCGACCAGCCAGACCGACTGGGCCTCGAGCGTTGGGATGGTGGTGGTAAGCCACTCGTCGCGGGCTCGGGCGTAGGCGGTCAGCAGGGTGCGGGCTTCGCCTGGAGTCACGTGTCGGAGGCTAGTTGAGGGGGCTGTGTGGGGACCACTTGTTTGTCGGGTTCGGACCCGGTCGGCGAGATCTGAAATGATCGAATCGCGGGCTACCTCTTGGAAAGCCTTCTCCTAGACTCTAGGGTGCGTATTCCCGGACCACTGGGACCGGGAATCGAGGACGGCGCCCCCCGCCACGATCGCAAGGAGAAAAACCATGGTCGAAAACACTGCCCGGGAAGAGTGGATCGCCCCGGATTTCACCGAGTTCGAGACCCCTACCGAGGTCACCGGATACGCCGGACGAGTGAACTGATCATCTAACTGATCACCCCCGTATCCCCTGTACAGCAAAGTGATCATCGGACTTCCGCCCCCGTCCGGTGAACAGCCCTGTCCGGGCCTGCGGCAACGGTCGCGGGCCGGGCAGGTGCGGTTGTACTGAGACTGCAATTCCCCTGAGTTCCATCCTGTGGGCGACATCTGGAAAATGTTCCATGAATCGCTTCGATGACTCGGGAGGTTCAATGCAGTCGATGAGCGTGGACGAATTCACCGGTGCACTCCGCGGTCTTTCCCATCGGTACTGGGGAACGCACCCGTTCCACCAGCGCATGCATGCCGGCGAACTCTCGCAGCCGGAGCTGCAGGTCTGGGCCGCGAACCGCTGGTACTACCAGAGCGCGATCCCGCGCAAGGACGCCGCGATCATCAGCAACTGCCCACTTCCCGAGGTACGCCGCCAATGGCTGCCGCGGATCGTCTACCACGACGGCACCGAGCCAGGCACCGGCGGCATGGAACGCTGGCTCCGCCTCTGCGAAGCGGTCGGCCTCAGCCGCGACGAGGTCCTCGACGAGCGTCACGTCGCGCCCGGCGCCCGCTTCGCCGTTGACGCGTACGTCGGGTTCGCGCGCGCCAAACCGTGGATCGAGGCAGTGGCCTCCGGGCTGACCGAGATGTTCTCCGGCCACCTGATGAAGGCACGGGTCGCCGACATGCTCGCGCAGTACGACTGGATCCGCCCCGACGACCTCGCCTATTTCACGAACCGGATCGACGCCGTCGCCGGCGAAGGCCAAGCCACCCTCGACCTGGTCGTCGAACACTGCCGCACCAGACCCGAGCAGGACGCCGCGATCGCCGCCCTTTCCTTCAAGTGCGACGTGCTCTGGTCGTTGCTCGACGCAATCGATCACGCGGCGAGCAAGAAATGACCACCCACCCCGAGAAAGCGCTCTCTGACGCAGCTCCGGATCCGCGGCCCCGGATCCGTCGCGGCGTGCGGCTGAGTCACGACGCGGTCCGCAACACGCCGGTGATCCTGCATCCCGAAGGCGTCCTGATCCCGAACGCGACCGCGACCGCGGTCCTCGAGCTGTGCGACGGAGAGCGCTCTCTGTCCGAGATCACGCGCCTCCTGAACGAGAAGTACGCCGCCGTCCGGCCGGAGCAGATTCGCAGCCTGCTCGACCGGCTCGCCGACAAACAGGTGGTGGAGTGGACGTGACGAATCCCAAGAACGCGGTTCCGCCGCTGAGCCTGACCGCCGAGCTCACCCACCGATGCCCTCTGCATTGCCCGTACTGCTCCAACCCCCTGGAACTGCTCGGCCGCGACAGAGAACTCGACACCGCCGCCTGGCGCGACATCCTCACCCAGGCGCACGAGATCGGCGTTCTCCAGGTGCACTTCTCCGGCGGGGAACCACTCGGCCGCCGGGATCTCGCCGACCTGATCGAGCACACCGCCGGCCTGGGCGCCTACGTCAACCTCGTCACCAGCGGCCTCGGTCTCACCGAAGCACGGCTCCAGAGCCTGGTCGATGCCGGACTCAACCATGTTCAACTCTCCGTTCAGGGAGCCGACGCGGTAACTGCCGACCGGATCGCCGGGACCCGCGCCCATCACCACAAGACGATCGCGGCCGACCTGGTTCGCCGTACTGGCCTCCCGTTGAGCGTCAACGTCGTACTGCATCGCGAGAACCACGATCAGCTGGCCGAGATCATCGCGTTCGCCGAGGAGCTCGGCGCGGATCGGCTCGAGCTGGCGAATACGCAGTACTACGGCTGGGCGCTGAGAAACCGCTCTCAGCTGATGCCGACCGCGGAGCAGCTCGCTGCGGCCGAGCCGATCGTCCAAGACGCTCTGGTTCGGCTCAAGGGCAAGATGCAGATCGTCTATGTGATCGCGGACTACCCGGAGAAGTACCCAAAGCCCTGCACCTACGGCTGGGGCGCGCGTCAGATCACCGTCGCTCCGGACGGCACGGTGCTGCCGTGTCCCGCCGCCGGCGCGATCACCACGCTGCAGCTCGAGAACGCCAGGGAGCGCTCTCTGGCCGAGATCTGGTACGACTCCAGCGCCTTCAACGCCTACCGCGGTGACGACTGGATGAGCGACACCTGCCGCACCTGCGACCGGCGCGAACTCGACTTCGGCGGTTGCCGCTGCCAGGCGTTCCTGCTCACGGGCGATGCGGCGGCCACCGACCCGGTCTGCCACAAGTCGCCGGATCGTGGTGTTGTCGACCTGATCCTGGCCGAGCCCCGGCGTACCGGCTTCGCGATGCGGAGCCCGAGCCGATGAAGGTGATCGTGCTCGGTACGGCGGCCGGTGGCGGCTTCCCGCAGTGGAACTGCGCCTGCCCGACCTGCCGAAACCCCGAACTGGAACCGCGTACTCAGGACGGCCTCGCGATCAGTGCCGACGGCAACAATTGGTACCTGGTGAACGCTTCCCCGGATCTCCGCGCGCAGATCCTCGCGACCCCCGAGCTACGCGCCGGCCCCGGCCTGCGCGACACACCGATCCGCGGCGTACTCCTCACCGACGCGGAACTCGACCACACCCTCGGACTGCTCCTCCTCCGCGAGGCGGAGACCCTTGCGATCCACGCTCCACCAGCGGTACTGAACGCGCTCTCCCGTTTCCGCGACATCACCGATCGCTACCACGCGTGGACCTGGTCCCCCGTCCCGGACGAGCTCGACGGCATCACCATCAAGACCCTGGCCGTCAGCGACAAGCGACCCCGGTACGCCGATGATCCCGCGCCCGGACCGTGGGTGGTCGCGTACCGGTTCGAGCACCATGGCGGTTCGTTCGTCTACGCCCCGTGCGTCGCCCAACTCCCCGACGGCTTCGAGCAGTTCGCGGCCGGAGCGACGTATGTCTTGCTGGACGGAACCTTCCACAGCGCCGACGAGATGCCCGGCCAAACCGTGATGGGTCACCTGCCGATCGCCACGACGATCGAGCACCTCGATCTGCCACTCGCGTTCACGCACCTGAACAACACGAACCCGGTGATCGACCCGAACTCACCCGAGCGCGCGGCCGTCGAGAAGCACGGGCACGTCATCCCCGACGACGGCACCCGCTGGGAGATCTAACCCGCGGACACTCCATGCTTCGCCAAGAGCTCGTGAAGCACGTCGTGTCCCTGCGCCAGATCCCATTGCTCAGCTAACATCCCGGCCGCCCGCGCGCCATCCACGTTGCGTGCGACGTCGTCGATGAACAGCACGCTCCCCAATTCAGCACCGATCCGCCGACCGGCTTCCACGAAGAACCCGGGATCAGGCTTGGCCACGCCCAGCTCGTGCGAATAGCAGCTCACGTCGAACAAACTCGTCGTACCCGAGACTCGTCCGCATGTACCCGCCGCGGTACTGCTCCTGGTTCGTGCCCAGGTGGACGCCGTACCCGTTCCGCCGTAGTCGCCGTACCACCTCGAGCGATTCCTCGACGACCACGATGTTCTTCCACACCGCGTCGTACACCTCACCCACCGGTACGCCGACCCCGAACTCCCGCAAGGTCGCCGCGAGGAGAGGCAGGTAGTCGCCCCGTCCGGCCAGCATCGGCAACTCGTCCTTCCAGGTCCGATGCAGAAACTCCCGAGAGCGCTCTCCGAGATAGGGCTCCATCGCCGAGTACCACCCACCAGGCAACTCTTGCAGCACCCCATCCGCGTCCAGCAACACATGCCGAACGGGAGACGCCGCCACCGCACGCTTCGAGCCCGGAGCCGACGGCGTGAGCGTGACACCCTCGGGCACCGGCGTCGGTAAACCGCGCTCGTACGGCACGACTCCGACCTGGAACTCGTCCTCGTAGACGATCGTGCCCGGGTCGTCGGACGTCACGCGATGGTGCGCAACGCCGTACGTGGTCAGGATTCTGCACACCTCGTCGACAAGTGCGTGCATGTCGGGGCGGAGCGGCACCTTGAACCAGGTGACCGCGCCGATGCTGTTGCCGTCGGCATAGAAGTCCGGGTTCGGCAGGTGCTCGATGAACCAGTCGTCGATATCGAGCCAGCGCGCTTCGTCGGCGGCGGACAGCCGGCCCGCTCGACGCAGATGGTCCACCGCGACGAGGGCTCCGACTTCGACGCCGAGGCGTCCGCGGTACTCCACCTGGATCCGAACGTACGGTCTGTCGTTCACCACGCTGATGATTCCGCACCCGGGCTGTGCCTGCAGCCGGATTAAAAGTGAGGAATCGTCACAAACACACCCATCGGCCTGTCTTGAGGGTGTAGGAGTCAACGATTGAGAGGACGGGTATGAGCGCAGGACAGTTGCCGCCTGGGATCGAGATCATCGAGACGCGGGCCGATGTCACACACTGGATTCCGGCTGGGGCGGAGGCCCGGAGTGTTCGGGTGACGTTGGGGCCGGGTGATCCGGGGGCGCCGCCGCATCGGCACCCGGGACCGTTGTTCGGGTATGTCACCGAAGGCGAGATTCTGTTCGAGCTGGAGGGACACGCACCGCGGATACTCAAGGCCGGCGATGCTCTGTTCGAGCCGGGTGGGGACGTGATCCACATCGAGGGTTCGAACAACCGGACCGACCAGCAGGCGCAGATCGTGCTGACGATGTTCGCCTTGCCCGGTACGCCGGTTCTGGTGCCGGTGAGCGCTGAAGAGTTGGCGGAACGCAAGCATCTGCGGGTGTCTCGGTAGGTCGGCGATGTCCCGCCCTGGAGCGTAATTCGGGTGCTCCGGGGCAGGGCGCCGGTCTAGGGTGCACGTAATGCGCCGACCGAGTGTTGGGATGTGAGACCGATGGGTGTTCGTCTGCAGGAACTCTCTTACGCAGCAAAGGATCCGGCCGGGCTGGCGCGGTTCTGGGCCGGGCTGCTCGAGTTCACGTTCGAAGACGACGCCGTACTGGCTCCTGCCGACGACCGGGCGTTCCGGCTCCGGTTCGTGGCGAGCGACCTGCCGAAGCTCGGGCCGAACCAGATGCACTTCGACGTGACGAGCAAGTCGCCCGAAGACCAGCAGCGCCAGGTCGACCGGACCCTCGAGCTCGGCGGTCAGCACCTCGACATCGGCCAGTCGGATGATGAGCCGCACGTCGTGATGGCTGATCCGGAAGGCAACGAGTTCTGTGTGATCGAGCCGACCAACAACTTCCTCGCCAACACCGCCGCGATCGGCGCACTGTCGTCGGACGGGAGCCAGGCGGTCGGCTACTTCTGGAGCAAGGCACTCGACTGGCCGCTCGTCTGGGACCAGGACGACGAGACCGCGATCCAAGCGCCGTACGGCGGGACCAAGATCGCCTGGGGTGGTTCGCCGGTGAGTCCGAAGCTGGGCGTCAATCGCCTTCAGCTCACGCTGGTGGCAGAAGGCGATCGTCAGGTCGAGGTCGACCGGCTCGTTGCCCTCGGCGCGACGCAGGGCGAGGGCGACACGCTCTTCGATCCCGACGGCAACGAGTTCGTCGTACTAGCCGGCTGACTTCGGCGAGACGATCTGCACGAGGTTCCCGCACGTGTCGTCGAGGACGGCCATCATCACGGTGCCGGCATCGGTCGGCGGCTGGGTGAACTCGACGCCGAGCGCGGTCAGGCGGGCGTGCTCGGCCTCGACGTCATCCACCGCGAACTGCACCAGCGGGATCCCGTCCTCGACCAGCGCGTCGCGGTAGGGCTTGACCGCGGGATGACCCGCCGGCTCGAGCAGCAGTTCGGCGCCATCCGGCGCCTCGGGTGACACGACAGTCAGCCACGAAGCGGCGCCGAGCGGGATGTCGTGCTTCTTCGTGAACCCGAGGACGTCGGTGTAGAACGCGAGCGCCGCCCGCTGATCGTCGACGAACACACTCACCAGGTTGATTCTCATTCTCCGGACCTCTCTCCGACCGGCCACCGCCGCGCGATCTCCGCGAGTGGCGCAGGATTGAAATAGTGGAACTTCGACCGTCCACGCTTCTCCGTCACGACCAGCCCCGCCGCCTCCAGCACCCCAAGATGCTGCGAGATCGCCTGCCGCGTCGACGACAACCCGTGCCGCGTCGTCAACGTCGAGCAGATCTCGAACAACGTCTGGCCGTCGCGTGCCGCCAGTTCGTCGAGAATCACCCGCCGCGTCTCGTCGTCCAACGCCCGGAACACCGTGGTCACAGCCCCCACTATAGGCAAGCAACCACTTGCCTATCAACTTTTGGCTCCGACCAGTCGTCAGGAGACAGGTGAGCACCCTCCGTACGACGACCTGGGGCGAAGGCGATCGCGTCGCCGTCCTCCTGCACGGGATGATGGGCTCGGCCCACCAGTTCTGGCGCCTCGGCCCAGCCCTCGCCGACCGCGGCTACCAAGCCATAGCCGTCGACCTCCCCGGCCACGGCAACTCCCCCGCCCTCCACGGCGACCTCACAACCTGGGCCGCCGCTCTCACGGAGTCCGTGCCGCCAGCCCCGGCCCTCGCCCTGGGGCACTCACTCGGCGGAGCGGTGCTAGCAGCCTCCCACCTCCGCCCAGCCCAAGCGGTGTACGTAGACATCCCACTAACCACGACCGCCGCGGAGCCGACGACCAACCTCACCGCAGCAACAGCCAGCCGCACAGCCGTTGACCTGACAGCCAAGTTCACCGCGGCACGAGCCGGCCGGACAATCGACGTACTGCGTCGGACCAAGCCGACCTGGTCCGATACCGACCGCGAAGTCGAAGCAGCAGCCGCCAAGCAGTTCGACATCCCCACCGCAGTCGCCCTCGAACTCGCCGACAACCACCTACAGACCCCAGCAACCGACACCCCATCGCTCGTCGTCCACGCCGACCCCAGCCGCTACGTCTCCGCAACCCGAGCCGAGGAGCTCCATTCACTCGGCTTGCAAGTCCGCGCAATTCCAGGCGCCGACCACTGCATCTGGTACTCCCACTTCGACGAATTCCTGTCCGCACTGGACTCCTTCGTCGCCAACGACAGACCGCCGTACCGTGTCTGCATGGATGTGGAGTTGCTGGTGGCCGCTTCAGCTGAGTTCGAGCGGGTGGTGGGCGAGCTACCGGAGGGGGTTTGGGGGTTGCCGACCCCGTGTGAGGTCGATGTACGCGAGCTCGTCGAGCATGTGGTTGAGGGGAACCGGTTTGCCGCTGCAGTGCTTACTGGAATGAGCGGCCGGGAGGCATTGGCGACGGCCCGAGCCCAGGATCTCGACCTGCACCAGTCAGCCACTCGGCAGATCGAGGCGTTCCGCACGGCGTCCGCCGACCAGGTTGTGCATCACCCCGGCGGCGACATCTCGGCCGAGGCGTTCCTCCGGTACCGGCTGGTCGATGTGGTCGTCCACGCGTGGGATCTGCTCCGGGCAGCAAGCCTGGACGAAACCCTCGACACCACCGTGACCGACCAGCTCTGGGCGCTCGTCGAACCGCGGTTAACCGAGATGCTCGCCTTCGGATCGTACGGCGATGGTCCGAGCGGCAAGGTCGCGTCCGACGCCCCGGCCCAGCGGCAACTGCTCGACGCGTTCGGCCGCCGATGATGTTCCTCTTCGCGCTCCTACTCGTCATCGCCGCCCTGTTCGTCGCCCTGTGGGGCCTCGGCAAGACGATCATCGGCCTGGTGAAGAGCCGCCCACGCGTCGTCTACCGCGGACTCGCGCTCATCACTGGATCCGTGGCCATCGGCGGCTACGCACTCGGCATCGCCCTGGTCGGCTTGGCACAGGGCGAGTCCGAGCACGGCGCCGAATCATCCCCCGCCCCGGCCTGCCGCCAAGCCGACCCGACCCGCGCCCCACACGTCATCGGACACGAGGCCGGCTACCTCCCCCTGCACTTCAACTGTGAGCTCGATGACGGTACGACGTACTCCGCCCACGTCGTACCGAGCGGCCTCACGCCCGTCGTACTGATCGCCGCCGCGGCTACCGCTGGTCTGGCGACGGCCGCCAAGTCTGGCGGGGTGCGTGGCCCGTCCGGCGGAGCCAATGATCGGTATAAAGGATCCGCGACGGCGTGATCACCGTCAGCGGATCCGACGGCGGCTCATCCACCGACCGCCCGCGTTCGGCATAGTCGGACTGCCACCGAAACGCCTCCCAATACTCCCCAGCATCACCCGGCGCCAGCGTCCGCGCAGTCCCGAACAACTGCGCACCCCGGCTCGACGCCAAACCGACATACGGTACGACGATCCCCGCCGACACCCGTGGATCGCGGCGCAGGTTCCGCGACTTCACCGACGCGTCCCACGAGGTGTAGAAGATCTCGAAACCCGAGCTGTAGTAGCGCACCGGAGTAGCCGACGGGGACCCGTCACGGTTCACCGTCGCCACCACCGCAAGGTTCTGCGTCGACAACAGGTTGAGGATCCGCTCCTCCAGCACCTCCCGCGACAGCACGCCGTCGGGAGTCGGACCCGCCAACCAGGGATTAGTGAGCGGCAACGTACTCCTTCAAGTGCTTCCCGGTCAGCGTCTTCGCCGCCTTCACCAGCGCGGCCGGCGTCCCTTCGAACACGACCTTCCCACCATCGTGACCAGCACCCGGACCAAGGTCGATGATCCAGTCGGCGTGAGCCATCACGGCCTGGTGGTGCTCGATCACGATCACCGACTTGCCGGAGTCGACCAGGCGGTCGAGCAGCCCGAGCAGGTTGTCGACGTCAGCCAAATGCAGACCGGTCGTCGGCTCGTCGAGGATGTAGACGTCGCCCTTGTCGGCCATCTGCGTCGCCAGCTTCAACCGCTGCCGCTCACCACCGGACAGCGTCGTCAGCGGCTGCCCGACCTTCAGGTAGCCCAGCCCGACATCGTCCAGCCGATCCAGGATCTTGTGCGCCGCCGGTACCTTCGCCGGACCGTCCGCGAAGAACTCGACCGCCTCGGTCACCGGCATCTCCAGTACGTCGGAGATGTTCCGCCCACCGAGCTTGTACTCGAGCACCGACGCCTGGAACCGCTTGCCCTCGCATTCCTCACACGTCGACTCGACCGTCGCCATCACGCCGAGCTCGGTGTAGATCACTCCGGCCCCGTTGCACGCCGGGCACGCGCCCTCGGAGTTCGCGCTGAACAGCGCCGGCTTGACGCCGTTCTCCTTCGCGAACGCCTTCCGGATCGGCTCGAGCATCCCCGTGTACGTCGCCGGGTTGCTCCGCCGCGATCCTCTGATCGCCGTCTGGTCGACGGTCACCACGCCGTCCCGGTCCGCGATCGACCCGTGGATCAGCGAGCTCTTCCCGGACCCGGCAACCCCGGTCACGACGGCAAGAACCCCGAGCGGTACGTCGACATCGACGTTCTGCAGGTTGTTCGTATCCGCGCCGCGCACCTCCAGTACGCCGTTCGCCGTCCGCACCTCGGTCTTGACCGCGGCGCGGTCGTCGAGGTGCCGCCCGGTCAGCGTGTCACTCGTGCGCAGCTTGTCGACCGTGCCCTCGAACACGACCTCGCCGCCCTCGCTCCCGGCCGCCGGGCCGAGGTCGATGACGTGGTCGGCGATCGCGATCATCTCCGGCTTGTGCTCGACGACCAGGACGGTGTTGCCCTTGTCGCGCAATTGCAGGAGCAGTTCGTTCATCCGCTGGATGTCGTGCGGGTGCAGGCCGATCGACGGCTCATCGAAGACGTACGTGACATCGGTCAGCGACGACCCGAGGTGCCGGATCATCTTCGTCCGCTGCGCCTCACCACCGGACAGCGTGCCGGCCGGCCGATCCAGTGACAGATACCCGAGCCCGATCGACACGAACGAGTCGAGCGTGTCGCCCAGCGCGTTCAGCAGCGGCGCGTACGACGGCGCTTTCAGCTTGCGGATCCAGTCGGCCAGGTCGCTGATCTGCATCGAGCACAGGTCGGCGATGTTCTTCCCGTTGATCTTCGAGGCCAGCGCGTCCTGGCTGAGCCGCGTACCACCGCAGTCCGGGCAGGTCGTGAACGTCACCGCCCGCTCCACGAACGCCCGGATGTGCGGCTGCATGGCGTCGACGTCCTTGCTCAGGAACGACTTCTGGATCTGCGGGATGATCCCGGTGTAGGTGAGGTTGATCCCCTCGACCTTGATCTTGGTCGGCTCCCGGTGCAGCAGGTCGTGCAGTTCCTTCTTGGTGTACTTCTTGATCGGCTTGTCCGGGTTGAAGTACCCGGCGCCGCGGAAGATCCGCCCGTACCAGCCCTCCATGCTGTACCCCGGGATGGTCAGCGCACCCTCGTTCAGCGACTTCTCCGCGTCGTACAGGGCGGTCAGGTCGAAGTCGGTGACCGAGCCCATCCCCTCACAACGCGCGCACATCCCGCCTGCGTACACGGCCTCGCGGACAACCTGCTTCGACCCGGCGCCCTTCTCGCTCACCATCGCGCCGGTCGCGATCCGTCGCGGCACGTTGAACGAGTACGCCGTCGGCGGACCCGCGTGCGGTTTCGCGAGCCGGCTGAACAGGATCCGCAACATCGCGTTCGCGTCGGTCGCCGTACCGACCGTGGAGCGCGGGTTCGCACCCATCCGCTCCTGGTCGACGATGATCGCGGTGGTCAGCCCGTCCAGTACGTCGACGTCCGGGCGGGACTGGTTGGCCATGAACCCCTGGAGGAACGCGCTGTACGTCTCGTTGATGAGGCGCTGTGACTCCGCGGCGATCGTGCTGAAGACCAGTGAGCTCTTACCCGAGCCCGACACCCCGGTGAACGCCGTCAGCCGGCGCTTCGGGATCTCGACACTGATGTCCTTCAGGTTGTTCTCGCGGGCGCCGACGACCCGGATCAGATCGTGGCTGTCGGCAACATGCTCGGTCATTCGCGGTTCTCCAGGTCAGTGCCGTCTCAGGCGGGGGGTCTCAGGCCTGCTGATTGATGCGGATGTGGTTACCCGCCGGGTCACGGAACGCGGCGTCGCGCACGCCGTACGGCTGGTCGGTCGGCTCCTGGACGACTTCGGCGCCCCCGGCAACCATCTTCTCGAACGTCTCGTCGAGGTTCGGGCTGGACAGCACGAGGGTGGCGAAGGTGCCCTTGGCCATCATCTCGGTGATGGTCTTGCGCTCGTCCTCGGTGATCCCGGGGTCGGCGAACGGCGGGTGCAGGACGACCGAGGTGTCCGGCTGACCGGCCGGCCCTACGGTGATCCACCGCATCGCGCCGCCGCCGACGTCCATCCGGATCTCGAAGCCGAGCAGGTCCCGGAAGAAGGCCGCGGAGGCGTCCGGGTCGGTGTGTGGAAGGAAGCTGTGCTGAATCTTGATGTCCATGTCGATCACAGTAGGTGGGGTGCAGCTTGGTCTGCTTCTTGATTCCTGATCGGTCTGGTCACGCGTTTGGCAACACACGACGGCAACCCCGCCGCGGCCGCGCTGACCTCCCGTTTGTAGGCGCTCGGCGACATCCCGACCAGCTCGGTGAACCGGGTACTGAACGTCCCGAGCGACGAACCGCCGACCGCGAAACACACGTCGGTCACGCTCATCTCCCCGTGCCGCAGCAACGCCATCGCCCGCTCGACCCGCCGCGTCATCAAGTAGCTGTACGGCGACTCCCCGTACGCGCGCTTGAACTCCCGGCTCAGGTGTCCCGACGACATCCCCGCTCCCCGCGCCAGCGCGTCGACATCCAGCGGCTGCGCGTACTCCCGGTCGATCCGGTCCCGCACGCGCCGTAGCCGGACCAGGTCCTCCAGCCTCTGCTCCTCAGCACTTTTCCCCGCCATACCGAGATCCTGTCACGGCCGACGGCTGCTGCGGAACCACCTCGATCTGGCAGGGTGGGCGGCATGGCTATCCAGGAACTGCGATTCCGGGCGGCACACCTGCGCGCCGTACTGAGCGGTGCCAAGCGGATCACGATGCGCTTCCAGGACCCTGTCGAGGTCGGACCGGCGGTGCTGGTGTTCGAATCGGAGCCGGAGGTCCGGTTGCCGGGGGTGATCACCTCGGTCCTGGCGAAGACCGTCGCGACGGTGAGTGACGACGAGGCTCGCGAAGACGGCTTCCCCGGGGCGGACGCCGTACTGGCTGGGCTGCGTGACTACTACCCGGCGCTCGAACCGGACGACGAGTTGGTGATCGTCCGCTTCGACATCAAGAAGGTGACGCGTCCGCAGCGCATGCACACTGCGCTGGACGCTGAGGACGCCCGAGGGCTCGCGGAGTTCTATCGGCAGCTGATGGGTCTGCAGTACCGGCCGGGCGACGAACCGCCTACGGCGGATGACGACAGCTGGCTCGTACTTGTCGACGCCGACGGCCGGCGGCAACTCGCCGTACAGCGCGCAGACGTGGTCCCGCGGTCCACCTGGCCGTCGCCCGAGATTCCGATGCAGATGCACCTCGACTTCGCCGTACCGACGGCCGAGGCGCTGGAGCTGCACCGGCTGCACGCGGAGCAGCTCGGAGCGCGGGTCTTGCTGGACCGGACCCAGGTAGGGTCCGAACCGTTGTATGTGCTGGCCGATCCGGCCGGACATCCGTTCTGTCTTCTGGTGGGGGTGCTGTGAGCATGGAAACGGGATATGCAGACGTCAACGGGTTGCACCTGTACTACGAGATCCACGGCTCAGGCGGTACGCCACTTCTGCTGCTGCACGGTGGATTGTTCAACATCGACCTGCAGTTCGGCCCACTGCTGCCGGGGCTGTCCGAGGGCCGCCAGGTCATCGCGATGGACTTCCAGGCGCACGGGCGGACGAACGACATCGACCGACCCCTCGGTACGGCGGCTCTCGCGTCCGACGTGGTCGGCCTGCTGCGGGAACTCGGCGTACCGCAGGTGGATCTGTTCGGGTTCAGTGTCGGTGGAGCGGTTGCGCTGGAGCTTGCGATCAAGCATCCGGAGTTGGTGCGCAAGGCGGTGATCTCGTCGACGTCGTTCCGCCCCGACGGCATGCGGCCGGAGAACGCGGCGGTCGGCGAGATGAAGGTCGAGATGATCGCGGGTACGCCGATGGAGTCGGAGTACCTGGCCAAGTCGCCGCACCCGGATCACGAGCATCTGCAGGAACTGCTGAACAAACTCGGCGCGTTCATCGGCGATGTCGACGGCTGGTCCGACGAGGAGATCCGCGGGATCGCGGCCCCGACGCTGATGACGGCCGGGGACTGTGACGCGATGAAGCTCGAGCACGTCGTCCGCTTCCAGCAGTTGCGCGGTGGCGACGTCAATGGGGACTTCATCGGCGTACCGAAGTCGCAGCTGGCCGTGTTCCCCGGCACCACGCACTTCAACGGTCTGGGGCGGACGACGCTGGTGCTCGACACCGTGATCACGTTCCTCGACGCCGACTGACCGCTTTGTCTGCCCGCCCGATCGACCTGCCGCTGCGCCTCACGGCGTTCAGCTGCGCTGTTGACGCGGCCGGGCGACTGCTGATGGTTCGGCACGAACGGCTGGGCGTTGTTCGCTGGGAGATCCCGGGCGGTCACGTTGAGCCCGGCGAGTCGGCAGCCGAAGCCGCGATGCGCGAGACGGTCGAGGAGACCGGCGTACTGGTCACGCCTGGGCGCATCGTCGCCGACTGCGTGCATCGCTGGCGGGGTCGTGGTGTGGGGATCGTGTACTTCGAGGCTGTGCCGCAGCCGTCCGCGGAGTTGCGTACGACGGATTCTCGGATCAAGGAGGTTGCGTGGATTGATCCGGCTGACCTTGTTCCCGAAGACACCTCGGCGCTGGGCTGGCCGGTGATCCAGCATGTTGCTGCGGGCAACCGTTCTGTCCTGCATCTGAGCGCGTCGCACCATCGCACGGCGGCCGGTTGGGAGCCGCTCATCCTCTCGAGTCGACTCTGCGCTGAGTAGGCTCAGGCCCATGTTTCGTGAGGCTGGGGCAGCGGACTTCGCTCGGGTCATGCAGCTCTATCGGGAGCTGCATCCGGGCGACCCGATCGTTGCGGATGAACGCGCGCAGGCGGTGTACGACGAGATCCTGGCGACGCCCGGGATGCGTCTGTTCCTGCTCGAGGACGACGGTGTCGCGATCGCCTCCACCTACCTCAACATCATCCCGAACCTCACGCGCGGAGCAGCGCCGTACGGCGTCGTGGAGAACGTGATCGTGGCCGCGGCGCGCCGCGGGACCGGGGTCGGCAAGGCGGTGATGGCCGGCACGCTGCAGGCCGCCTGGGATGCCGGTTGCTACAAGGTGATGCTGCTGACCGGCTCCAAGCGGGAGTCGACCCATGCCTACTACCGGGCTTGCGGGTTCGTCGCGGACGAGAAGACGGGATTCGTCGCGCGCCGACCCTCCTGACAGGATCGTGCAAAGGCCGGCGAGCATTGGTCTACGGAAACACCTGTCCCACAACGTTCACTGGAGTGGTAACCAACCACGACGTTGTAGGAGATAGGCGCAATCATGCAAATCGCAGTCATCACCGGTGGAAGCTCCGGGATCGGTCAGGCCGCCGCCTTCGAGCTCGCCAAGCGCGGTATCGGCGTCATCCTCACCTACCACGGCAGCCCCGACCGCGGTCTGGAGACAGCGGATCGGATCGAGAAAGACGGCGGTACGGCGATCGCCCTGCCCCTGGACGTGAGTAACCAGAGAGCGCTCTCCGGTTTCCGGAACGCGATCTCGGCCGCACTGCAGGACCGCTGGGGACGCGACACGTTCGACTTTCTGGTCAACAACGCCGGGGTCGGCCAGCCGCCAGTCCCGTTCGAGGAGACCACCGAGCAACTGTTCGACCAGATGATCGGCGTGCACCTGAAAGGCCCGTACTTCCTAACCCAGGCGCTGCTCCCCCTGATCGCCGACAACGGATCCGTCGTGTTCACCACCAGCTCCGCAGGCCTGCTCACCTCGCGGCCGTCCAGCGGCTACTCGGTCTACGGCAGCGTCAAGGGCGCCCAGATCGTCCTGACCCGCTACCTCGCGAAGGAACTGAGTGCCCGCGGCATCCGTGTGAACGCCGTCGCCCCCGGCGTCACCCGAACCCGCCTAGGCGGCGACGCCTTCGCCCAGCACCCCGAGCTCATCCCACCGATCGCCGACAACACCGCCCTCGGCCGCATCGGCGAGTCCGAAGACGTAGCCGCCGCAATCACCTACCTCCTCTCCCCCGAAGCCCGCTGGATCACCGCCCAAACCGTCGAAGCCTCAGGCGGCTACGACCTCTGAGCCGGCCAGGACGCTCCCTGCACGACGGCTCGGGCCGCCGGGTACGCCGGGCTCGACTTGGGGATCCGGGCCTGGGTGCGCTGGGCGTCCGCCGTACACAAGGTGAGCAGCACCTGGTTCTTCGGGCGGGCCGGCGGTGTGAGGACACGGGCGGGCGCGGGCCTTGCCGGTCTCCGGGTCGCGACCAGGTAGCTGAACTTCTCGTCTTCGTAGTTGCGGATGCCGTCCTTAAGCCGCCGATGCAGTTCGGTGCGCGGCAGCCGTACGGCGAAGTGGCACCAATCGCGGTCGACCAGCGGGCAGCCGAGCTGATGTGGACAGGGAGCGGCGATCGTAAGCCCCAGGCCGATCAGCTGGTCGCGGGCCTCGAGGATGTGGCGGTAGCCGCGTGGCGTGCCGGGTTCGACCAGCACGATCGTGTCGGTCGAGGCTGCTGCCGCGGCAATCACATGCTGACGAGTCGGTGGCGTCAGTTCGTTGAGGACGTACGCAACCGTCGCGAGGTCCACTGGAGTTGCCGACGACCAGCCGCGGAGATCGGCCGGTTGCCAGTCGCGCAGATCGCCTGACGACCATTGCGGCGGCGGACTCCAGAGCGTGTCTGCGACCAGCCGACGACCCAGTGCGATCGCGGCCGGTTGGCGTTCGACGATCTGGGTCTTGATACCCGGCCAGATCGAGGTCGCGGCCCAGGCAGCAGCGCCGGTTCCACCACCAAGGTCGAGGTGCGTGCCGGCGGCACCGACATGGAGGTCGGCGGCTCTCAGCGCAGCCTGGATCGCCCGGTACGTCGCGGGCATCCGGACTACGGCGTACGCGAGGCAGTCGAGGTTGTCCCGCAGACCGGGTGATGCGTCGGCGACGGCCGCGTCGCGGTAGCGGGCGGACAATTCACTAGCGCGCGTGCGGAGAACGTCGTACTTGACGCCGTTGAGCGCGCGCAGGAGGACAGCATGCAGTTGGGTGTCCACGGAGGACATGAGGAAGCTCCGGTTCGGCTGGTACGGGGTGCGCAGAGCGCACAGGACCCGCGGCGAACGCCGCGACGTACCAACCGGTCCGGTAGATCAGCAGGAGGAGTTGGCACGCAACCGGATAGCCATGCAAGCCATTACGCACCTCCTTGGTGCCGCATTCAGAAGCGGCTCTCGCTCAAACAGTAGCTAGTTCCTGCGTCGTCCGCCCACTCATTTAACGGCCCTTGATCGTGCAGATACAGGCGCGGTTGCCCTGAGCGTCGGCAATCACGGTGAAGGACGGATTCTCGTCGGACACGAGAGTGCCACCGGCGGCGAGCGCAGCCTCGATACGGGCTGGAGCCTGTGCGACGGGCAGCCAGATGTCGAAGTGGAAGCGCTGACGCGGAGTCTCGTGCGCGGTCGTCTTCTGAAACCAGATGGCCGGCGTCCGTCCGGTCGGGTCGACGACCTCGGGATGGTCATAGTTCGCCGGGTCACCAGTAAGCAGCGCGGACCAGAACGGGCCGATCTCCGCAGCGTCTGCGGTGTCCAGGCCAAGCTCCACCACGCAGAGCCCGTCCAGATCAGCCTTCAAACCACGCGCCGCGGCCAACGCACTGATCTCCCGCGCGAGGTCGAGGTCGAGCTGCGTCACAGACGACCAGGTGAACTCGGTCCCATCCTTCTGCCGATACACCGAGCCCGGCGTGAGCAGCTTCAGATCCACGAACGACGACGTCACCCGCACGTCCGGGTCGTGGCCGTCCGCAATCTCCCCCACCGCCTGCGCAAACGCCACACCGTCCGCGAACGACCCGACCAAGAACCGCGCATGCAACGCCGACGCAAGCTTGCTCCAGTCCGCCAACCCGGCATCCTGGATCGCCTGCACGCTCAACACGTCCATTTCCCGCTCCCAACATTCTGCTTACGAGCAGGCTAGAACCATCCGCCGACAATATCCGTCCTGGTGTGGTACATCTGCAGCACCGCCTTCTGAACGGAGCAGCATGTACCGACGGCTCGTGCTCAAATTGTCCGGCCAGGCGATCGCCGGAGGTGACGAGTTCGGGTTCGACAGTGACCGGCTCACCCATCTGGCGAACGAGGTGATCGCGCTGCGCGCCACCGGCGTACAGGTCGCGGTGATCGTCGGCGGCGGCAACGTGTTCCGCGGCAACCGGGCCGAGGACTGGGGTATCGATCGCGTCGAGGCCGACAACATCGGCATGCTCGGTACCGTCATCAACGCGGTCCTGCTCCGCGGCCGACTGTCCGCGCTCGGCACGCACGGCGTCCGGCTGATGACGGCGGTGCCGATCAACAACATCGCCGAACCGTACATCCGGATGCGTGCACTACGGCACCTGGAGAAAGGCTCGATCGTAGTCCTTGCCGGAGGCAACGGCCAGCCGTTCACCACGACCGACTACCCGGCCGTGCAACGCGCCGTCGAACTCGAGGCCGATGCCCTCCTGGTCGCCAAGAACGGCGCCGACGGCGTGTACGACGCCGACCCGAACACCAACGCCGACGCGACCCGCTTCGACCACCTCAGCTACGAAGAGGTCATCGAACGCGGTCTCGGCGTGATGGACCAGTCCGCGTTCATCCTGGCCCGCGACCACCGCCTGCCCCTCCACGTGTTCGACATCGACCGCCCCGCGGCCGCCGCATCCATCAGCAACGGCAAACACATCGGCACCCTGATCAACTGAGCTCCGCCGCGATCCGCCGTACATGCGGTTCAAACCAGTCCCCACCAGCAGCATGCTCCGCGTGCAGTGCAGCAAGCGACCACAAGACCCGGTAACAAGAGAGCGTTCTCTGCAGGTTCTCGTTCTGCATCCCACCGTAGGTCGCGACAACGGTTGCCGGGTTGGCTGTCATCGTGAGCCGGGCGAGATCGTAGAGCGGATCGCCGTAGCAGGCGTCTCCCCAATCGAGGATCGCGGTGAGCTTGCCATCGACGGCATACAGGTGCCGCGCATGCAGATCGCCATGCAACAGCGACGCCGGTACGGCGGCCACTTCGGCAATGAACTGTGGCATCGTCGCGCGGAGGCGGCCGGCGAGTTCGTCGGGGACGACGCCCTTCAGCTTGTCGAGGTCGTCGATCAGCAAGCTCAGCCGGCCGGCCCAGTCAGCACCGGCATCACCACCCGCGTCCGCCTCGGGGTAGTGGATTTCGTGCAGGGTGCGGAGTGCGTGGACGGCTTGGATCAGCACCTTCGGATCGTCGGACGGCTCGCCTGAGACCTCGGCCAGGATCAGGTACTGGGGTTGGCCGAGGCTGGTTGCGAGGATCTCGGGGACTGGTATGCCGACCGCCTCCGCCTGCTGGATGGCGTGTGCCTCGGCGGCGATCGCGGTACCGGTCTTCAGATAGGCGGTCGCACCGGACGTGGCGTGGATGCGGAAGGTCTGGTTGCCGACGAAACCCTGCACGGGGTTCGACGGACTCGATCGGTCCGAGGACGGCGGCGGCGTACGTGCCGGCTTCAGCTGTCTGCATAGGCGCTCCTTTAGCCGTGGGCTAAAACGTTTGGACGATCTTCGCTGTCGTTGGTGTACTCGGGAGGTTCGAGAACCCTAGTCAAGGAGTGCATTGTGCGAGCTCGCTTCATGTCTGTCGTGGAAGGAAAGGACATCCGCTCTGAGGACATGAGGTCGCGTGAAAGTACTGAATCTTGGCATCCTGGCGCACGTCGACGCCGGTAAGACCAGCCTGACCGAGCGGCTGCTGCACGCCGCCGGAGTCATCGACGAGGTCGGCAGCGTCGACGACGGCAGTACCCAGACCGACTCGCTCGCGCTGGAGCGTCAGCGTGGGATCACGATCAAGTCGGCGGTCGTGTCGTTCACGATCGGCGACGTCGATCCGGTGACGGTCAACCTGATCGACACCCCCGGTCACCCGGACTTCATCGCCGAGGTCGAGCGTGCGTTGAGTGTGCTCGACGGTGCGGTACTGGTGGTCTCCGCCGTCGAAGGCGTGCAGGCGCAAACACGTGTGCTGATGCGCACCCTGCAGCGACTCCGCATCCCCACCCTGATTTTCGTCAACAAGATCGACCGCTCTGGCGCCCAGTACGACGGCGTGCTGAAAGCGATCACCGACAAGCTGTCGCCGTCCGTCGTACCGATGGGATCGGTCACCGGCCTCGGTACCCGCACCGCGTCATTCACGGCCGCCGATCCGCAAGGTGCCCTGCTCGAGGTACTGACCGAGAACGACGACGCCCTCCTGAGAACATTCGTGGAGAACGAGAAAGCGCTCTCTCCGGACTCGCTCCGGCGCGCACTCATCCAGCAGACCGGACAAGCACTCGTGCATCCGGTGTTCTTCGGATCCGCGATCACCGGAACCGGCGCGGACGCACTCACCGACGGCATCCGCGAACTGTTGCCGACCGCAAGAACAGCCGGGAGAGCGCTCCACGGCAAGATCTTCAAGGTCGAGCGCGGTACCGCCGGCGAAAAGATCGCCTACGTCCGGATGTTCTCGGGCGTACTGCGAATCCGCGACCGCGTCCGGTATGGCACCAGCCAGGCGAAGGTCACCAGTTTGCGCGTCTTCGAAGAGGGCGAGGCAGTCATCGCCGGTGAGGTCGTGGCCGGTCAGATCGCCCGGGTCTGGGGACTGCCCGACGTACGGATCGGCGACCAGCTCTACACCGACGAGCCACCCGCCGACACCGACGCCGGTGGACCTCCTGCCCGCGCCCATACCGACGAGCCGTCTGCCCGCGCCGACGCCGGTGGATTCTTCGCACCGCCGACGCTGGAGACCGTGGTCTCGCCGAAGCGGCTCGGCGATCAGGGAAAGCTTCGGGAAGCGCTCTCTCAGCTCGCCGAGCAGGATCCGCTGATCAACGTGCGACAGGACGACCTGCGTCAGGAGACCTCGGTCTCGCTCTACGGCGAGGTCCAGAAGGAGGTCATCCAGACCACACTCGCAGCCGAGTTCGGCATCGAGGTCGGGTTCCACGAGACCACCACGATCTGCGTCGAGCGCGTCAGCGGTACCGGTTCGGCGTTCGAGATCAAGAAGAAGGACGACAACCCGTTCCTCGCGACGATCGGACTGCGGATCGAGCCCGCGCCGGTAGATGCCGGCGTGACCTTCGAACTGGAGGTCGAACTCGGGTCGATGCCGTACGCGTTCATGAAGGCCGTCGAGGAGACCGTGCGGGAAACGCTCTCTCAAGGTCTGCACGGCTGGCAAATCCCGGACGCGCGAGTGTTCCTGACGCACTCCGGATACTCGGCTCGGCAGAGTCACTCCCACGCCGTCTTCGACAAGAGCATGTCCAGCACAGCCGGGGACTTCCGCAATCTCACTCCCCTGGTCCTGATGACCGCACTACAACAAGCCGGCACGTCGGTCCACGAGCCGATGCACCGCTTCCAGTTGGAGGTCCCCACCGACTCCACGAGTGCAGTGCTGGCTACCCTCGCCCGTCTCCGAGCAATCCCCCAAGTACCGGCCCTCGCCGCCGGCACCTCAATCCTCGAAGGTGCGATCCCCGCAGCCGCCGTCTACCAACTCGAGCAGCAACTCCCCGGCCTCACCCGAGGCGAAGGCGTCCTCGAATCCACCTTCTCCCACTACCACCCCGTCGTCGGCACCCCACCCCACCGCGCCCGCACCGACCACAACCCCCTCAACCGCCGCGACTACCTCCTCCACACCCAACGCCGCATCTAGACCCGCAACTCGCCCGCCTGACACCCGCCGCACACGGTGGCTTCAGTCGCCGGTCTCCGCCCCACCGGAGGTGACCAGGCGGAGGAGTGGTGGGCGGCCGCCCATCGCCGACTGTGCGGACCGTGTCGCCGGCAACCGATTGCCAGCGGCCCGGAGGTCACAGTCGGCAGCACACTTGTCGCACTCACCACGGTGGCTTCGGTCGCGCGCAGCGGACCTGCGCCGGGGTGATGGTGCGGATGTCGGTGGGGTGCCAGATCAGAGGGCTAGCTGTGCCTCGATGGCATTGGCGGCTTGGACCGGGCCGCCGGCTGTCTTGAGGTGGGCGTGCATGTCGGACAGGGACTTGCGGATGGCTGGGGCGGCGGCGATGGCGTCGACTGTGGAGCGGAGTGAAGTGGGGGTGAGGTCGGGGAGTTGCTGGCCTAGGTCTAGTTCGGTTACCCGGCGCGCATTCGCTTGCTGCTCTGGGGTTTGGGGGTAGGTGGCCATTGGCACCTGGTTGAGCAGGGACTCCATGACCGAGTTCATCCCGGCGTGGGTGAGGAAGACGTCGGCGTGGGCGAGAACCTCGGGTTGCGGGAAGTATGGGCGGACGTCGAAGCTCGGTGGGAGCTGACCGAGTGAGGCGAGGTCGACCTGGTCGCCGATGGCCATTGCGACGTGCCAGTCGGTTCCGGCGAAGGCTTCGGTGCAGGCTGCGAAGAAGTCGGGGCGGTCGTTGACCGCCGTACCGAGGGAGATGAAGAGCAGCGGCGAGCCCGGCGGTTCCCAGTCCGCCGTCGGCACCCTCGCACCGATAGCAGGCCCGACGAAATGGAACCGCTCGTCGAACGTCTCCCCCGCGATCTGGAACTCGCGCGGAATGAACACCAGATTGAGCGGAGCAACCGCTCCCGCCGCCGCCACCTTCTCCACCGGTACGCCGAACTCCCGAGCGAACGCCGCGCGCTCGGCCAGGAACTCCTGGAATGCCGGATGCCCTGGATCGAAGTCCGCGGGGATCAGTGACGGAGTCAGATCGAAGTGCTCGTTGGTGGCGAAGTTCGCGACCGTCGTTGCCTCCGGCAACCCAAGTTTGTCGGCCAGCATCGAGCCGATGAACGTCATCATGTCGTAGCAGAACAGGTCCGGCCGATCGTCGCGCAGCCATTGTTCGAGCACCGGCATCAACGGACGTGCGGCGCGGACGTACCCGGTCAGCATCGCGCCGAGGTCAGCCGTCGACTGCCCGCCCGGCGACAGCTTCACCGGCCGCGGCACCCAATCGAGCTCCACCATCGTCGCGCCGGCAGCCTCGACCGCACTCCGGTACGTCGGCCCGGTCGCATAGCTGACGCGGTGGCCTCGCCGGACCAGCTCGGCGACCAGCGGCAGGGTCGGATTGAGGTGCCCGGCAGCCGGGATGGTCAGGAACGCGATGTGTTTACCCATAGCGCACCCATCATTCCGGCTCACCTCAGAACCCAGGAACAGGTTTTGCCCCTCTGGGCAACTAGGAGGTTGCTGGTGTGGCACCGGCGAGCGGGGTCCGGGTGGCGGAGCGCCCGGCGCGGCCGTTCTTGAGCAGCAGGACGACAGGCGCGATGGTGATCACGGTCGCGATCGCGAGCGTCAGCATGAGCGGGAAGGCCACGGTCATCTCGATGCCAATCGCGGCGCCGTACCCGAGCGGCCAGCCCAGGGTGGCGATCACCTTCTCGCCGCGGGTCCAGCGGTCGGAGGTCCACAGCAGCCAGACGCCGGCCAGCCAGCCGATCACCAGGACGAACGGCCCGATGAGCAGCAGCGCCACCGCGCCGAAGTCCCGGGGACGAAGGCGCGGCGGCACCTCGACCTGGACCAAGCCGTCGGTCGACGCGGCGACGATTTCGGAGGGTTCACCGAGTCGTTCCAACACAGCGCGCACCTCGTCGTCCGAGGTCGCCCCCTCGGCGCGCGCCTCCGCGATATGCGTCGTCATGTCGGCGATGAGCTCGGTACGGCGCTCCGCCGGCAACGCCTCGGCGGCCGTGGCCAGCTCCTTCAGGTACGCCTCGACCAGCCGGTCAGCGCTCATTTCTCGTCTCCCTCGTCAACTACCTTGCGATACAAGGTATCTGTCAACGCATGAGAGTGCAACCACGCTCACAAGGTGCTCGACGCGTGCCCTAGCCGAGATAGGTGCCGTGGACAACGTTCGCGCCGAGCTCCTCGTCGACCGTGACCTCGGCGGCCAGACCGTGCTCGACGAACACGCCACAAGCCAACGGCGCTTGGCGCTCACTCACCTCGACGAAGACATGCCCGCGGGGTGACAGCCACTCATGCGCATGTGCGACCACCCGCCGCAGCAGACTGAGCCCGTCCGGGCCGCCGTCGAGCGTGACGTGCGGTTCGTACAGCCGCGCTTCCGCCGGCAACAGCCGGATCTCCTCGGTCGGTACGTACGGCACGTTCGCGAGCAGTACGTCGATTTGCCCGCGGAGCTCGGCGGGCAGCGCGTCGTACAGGTCGCCTTGGTAGACGGCTCCCCCAGCTGGCGTGAGGTTGCGGGCCGCGCAGCGCACTGAGGCCGGCTCGATATCGGCGGCGTGGAGTGAGACCTGCTGCTCAGCGGCGACGGCCGCGCCCAGCGCGCCCGAGCCGCAGCAGAGGTCGACGACGACTGCGCCGGGCGCGGTCACTCGCAGGGCCTCCGCGACCAGGAACTCGGTACGGCGGCGTGGGATGAACACGCCGGGGTCGACAGCGATCCGCAGCCCGCGGAACGACGCCCAGCCGAGAACGTATTCCAGCGGCTCCCCGCCGACCCGGCGCTCAGTCAGCACCTCGAGCTCGGCCGCGTCGCGCGCGGTCTCGGCGATGAGCGCGGCCTCGTCCTCGGCGAAGACGCAGCCGGCCGCGCGCAGCCTGCTGATGATCGCGCCGAGGTTGGCGGACGGAACAGAAGCGACAGTCACAGCACCCCTTCAACCGACCCTACCGGAACGCGTTCTCTCCGGTCAGCTCCGCCGAGAGCGTCCACAACCGCGCGGCCGACGCCGGGTCGACGGCGTACGGACGGACCCCCGGGGTGTCGTCGGTGGAGACCTCGGCGATCTCGCAGTCCTCGCAGAACAACCCGCCCAGACCCTCGAGCTTCGGCGAGGTCGCCGCCCAGACCGTGGTCGCGGCGCCCTGCTCGGGGGACTTGAATGCCGGATGCGCTGGGTTGCCGTCGGCATCGATCCAGCCGTAGCCAACCATCTCCTCGTGCTGCAGATGCCGCTGCAGCGGGGTCAGGATGCCGCCCGGGTGCAGTGCGAACGCGCGCACCCCGGAATCCTTGCCCAGGGCATCCAGCTGTACGGCGAACAGGACGTTGGCGGTCTTGGCCTGGCCGTACGCCTCCCACTTGTCGTAGCCCTGGTCGAAGTTCAGGTCGTCCCACCGGATGTCCGAACGCCGGTGACCGGTCGACGACACCGAGACCACCCGCGCACCGCCGTCGGCGGCAATCGCCGGCCAGAGGCGGTTCACCAGCGCGAAGTGCCCGAGGTGGTTGGTCGCGAACTGGGCTTCCCAGCCGGGACCGATCCGGGTCTCCGGCGAGGCCATGATCGCGGCGTTGTCGATCATCAGGTCGATGCTGCGACCCGAGGCGAGGAACCGGTCGGCGAAGGCACGGACGCTGTCGAGGTCACCGAGATCCAGCTCGTCGATCTCGACTCCAGAGATCTCAGAGAGCGCTTCCTTGGCTGCGTCTGGGCGGCGGGCCGGGACGACCACGTGCGCGCCGGCCTTTGCCAGGGCGCGGGTCGTCTCCAGGCCGAGGCCGGAGTATCCACCGGTGACGACCGCCAGCTTGCCGGTCAGGTCGATGCCGGCGAGTACGTCGTCCGCGGTGCTGTCGTGCCCGAATCCCGAGCCGATCGCGTGCTGTCCAGTCATGGCTCGAGCCTACGAGCTAGAGCGCACTCGAAGTCAAGCTTGCCGTCAGCCGTTGCAGAGCTGGGTTCGGATTGTCGGGACTCCAGCAAGCGTGCAACGTCACCGAATGCGCATCCGACGCGTCCAGCTCACGGTAGCTGACACCCTCGACCCGCATCGCCATGATCGACCGCGGGATCAGCGCACACCCCAAACCGGCCCGCACCAGCGCGAGCATCGTCGGAACCTGCGAGGCCAACTGACTCACGGCGTACCGATCCATGCCGATCATCGCCGCGCAGATGTCATGCAGGTACTGCGATCCCTCGGGGCTGTACCCGATGTATTCCTCGGTGACATCGGCCAGCGTCACCGCCGAGTCCCCGACCGCCAGCGGATGATCAGCCGGTACGGCGAGCACCAGGTCTTCGGAGTGCACGAGCACCGACGCGAACTGATCCGGGATCGGCGGACGCACCAGCCCGATGTCGATCTCCAACTTCGCCAGCGCCTCGAACTGATCCGGACTAACCAGCTCGGTGAGTTCCGCGGTCACGGCCGGCGCGTGCTTGCCGACGGTGGTCAGGAAGTCCGCCAGTACGGCGTACGCGCCGATCGCGGTGAACGCGATTCGCAGCGTTCCGGTGTGACCGTCCGCCGCTCGACGGGCAGCCTCCGGAGCGACCTCGAGCAACGCGAGAACACGCCGGGCGTGGTCGAGAAACGCGTCGCCGGCGGCGGTCAGCCGCACTCCCCTGCCGGTCCGATCGAAGAGCCGGACCCCGAGAGAGCGCTCTAATCCCTGGATCTGCCGGGTCAGCGGCGGCTGGGTCAGGTTGAGGCGCTGGGCGGCGCGGCCGTAGTGGAGTTCCTCCGCGACGGCGACGAAGCCACGCAACTGCTGGAGCGAGAGATCCATACCGGCACGGTATCGGTTCATGCGAAATCGGGCTTGGACCTGCATAACGGAAAGCGCCTACCGTCGAGCTACCGACCAAGCTGAGGAGCTGACCCTGTGCCTGAATCTGTGCCGGACTCTGGCCTGAGACTCGCCGCGCTGATGTCACCGGCGCGAGCCGGCGATGTGGTGGACGCCGCGACCCGGCGCCTGCTCGACGAGCGGTTCGAGGTGGTCTGGGCCACCGAGCAGCACCTGGCCGGCCCGGATGACCCGGCCAAGCCGGCCGCCCTCGATCCGGCCGCGGTTCCCGAACTGGCCGCGGGTGCCGACGTACTCCTGACAAGCTGGGGTACGCCGACACTCAGCAAGGAACTGTGGTCCGGCGGAACCGGACCGAAGGCGGTCGCGCACGCAGCCGGCACGGTCAAGAACCTGATCGACCCCGCGATCCTCGACCAAGGGGTCGCCGTGTTCTCGGCGGGACCGCGGATCGCGTGGTCGGTCGGCGAGTACTGCCTCGCCGCGATGCTCACCCAGGCGCGCAGGCTCCCCCGGTTCGACGGCGCGATCCGGGCCGGCGGCTGGAAGCAGACCGGGTTCCGCGGTCATGAGCTGGCCGGGGCGAAGGTCGGGATCATCGGTGCGAGCAGTACCGCGCGAGCACTCATCACGTTGCTCAAGCCGTTCGGCTGCGACGTTGTCGTCTACGACCCTTACCTGAAAGCCGAGCGTGCGACCGAGCTCGGCGTGCGAACGGCCGATCTCGGAGAAACGGTAGAGAGCGCTTTCTTGAGCGTTCACG
The DNA here is from genome assembly GCF_042674205.1 of Kribbella sp. NPDC056951. Classification (NCBI taxonomy): domain Bacteria; kingdom Bacillati; phylum Actinomycetota; class Actinomycetes; order Propionibacteriales; family Kribbellaceae; genus Kribbella; species Kribbella sp. NPDC056951. The sequence continues at coordinate 252,218 of NZ_JBHUQZ010000002.1, read as the reverse complement.
TCCCGAACGTTCCGGAGACCAAGGGCATGATCACCCGCGAGCTGATCGGCCGGATCCCCGACGGCGCGGTCGTGGTCAACTCCTCGCGCGGACCCGCGATCGACCAGCAGGCTCTGCTGGACCACGTTCTGGACGGCCGCCTGTACGCCGCTCTGGACGTCTACGACCCCGAGCCGCCGAGCTTCGGAGAGAGCGTTCTCCAGAACGCGAACCTCCTGCTCACCCCACACATCGCAGGCGACACCGCCGAGGGGCACCTCGCTCTCGCCGGCTACGTGCTCGGCGACGCCGTTCAGTGGCTCGACCACGGCACGCGCGGACCGAGCTTCGTCGACCCGGCCGTCTGGTCGATCGCGGCCTGAGGGCCTGAGAGGACTGTCATGTCGAAGATCAGACAGGTCGAGGTCTTTGCGGTCGCCGTGCCGTTCGCGCGGAAGTTCGTCCTCGGGAGCGGCGCTGTCGGCGCACCGGACACCCGGCCGGATCAAGCCGCCGCGGTCGTCTTCGTCAAGCTGACGACCGAGGACGGCGTGGTCGGCTGGGGAGAGCAGAGAGCGCTCCCCAGCTGGAGCTACGAGACCGCCGAGACGATGGCCGTCATCATCCGCAGGCATCTGACGCCGATCCTGCTCGACCTCACGCCGTTCGACGTCGAGCTCTTCCACCAGCGCGCCGCCAAGCGACTGAGCCCAGCGGTCTCGAACGGCTTCCCGTTCGCCCGCGCCGCCGTCGATGTCGCGATGCACGACGCAGCCGGCAAGCTCGCCGGGATCCCGGTGCACGCGCTCCTCGGCGGCAAGGTGCACGACGAGATCCCCCTGTGTTCCGCGATCGGGGTCGGCGACCAGGACACGGTTCGCGATCATGCGATCCAGTCATCGGACTACGCGGCGTACAAGGTGAAGATCGGTGGCGATCTGGACGCTGATGCCGCAGCGATTCGGACGGTCGCCGAGGTCGCCGGCGGCAAACCACTGTGGCTCGACGCGAACCAGTCCTACCGGCCGAGCGCGCTCAAGCAGCTGCTCGACCGCACCCGCGACGTACACACAATCCATTGCGTCGAGCAACCAGTTCCGAGCACGGACACGCTCGCGATGGCCCGGCTGCGCAGTCTCATCGATCTCCCGGTCGCGATCGACGAGGGCAGCTTCTCCGCGCAGGACCTCGCCCGGGCGATCCGCCTGGAGGCGGCCGACCTGGTCGTGGTCAAGGTCTGCAAGGCAGGCGGCCTGCGGAACGCGCTCAAGACCGCCCAGACAGCGCTCTCCGGCGGTCTCGAGGTTCTCGCGAGCGGGCTCACTGACTGCGGGATCGCGTTCTCCGCAGCGCTCCACGTGTTCAGCCAGCTCGAGCTCGCCTTGCCCGCCGAGCTCAACGGGCCGGAGCTCCTCTCCGACCTCTATGTCGAGGGACTCACCATCACCAAGGCCGTCGCAACGGTCCCCACCGCCCCAGGCCTGGGCGTTCAGGTCGACGAGGAGCGCATCCGCGCCGAGTCGATCGACCTCGCCTTCCACTAGTCAGAAGCATCGAGGAGAGCCATGCCAGCCAAGCTGTCCCGCCGCAGCTTTCTCGAACTCACCGGACTGGCCGGCCTGGGGGCGGCCGTCACCGGTTGCTCCACCGGTCCACCGGCCGGCACTGCGACCTGGGCGATGTGGTCGAGCAGCGCCGCGGAGAAGAAGGTCTGGGAGGACTTCAGCCAGTACGTCGAGCAACAGCTCGGCGTGAAGTCGGTCCCGACCCTCACCCCGTCCAGCGGCTACCCGACCAAGCTCGACCTGCAACTCGTCAGCGGGACCGCGAGTCTCGTCACCGCGATCAACGGCACCCTGATCCCGACGTACGCGGCCCGTGGTGCGCACCGGCCACTCGACGACCTGATCGCGGCCGACCCGGACTTCGATCTCGACGACTTCTACCCGACCAGCCGCCGGATCTCGACGTTCAACGGGAAGACGTACGGGATCGGTTTCGACGTCGCCCCGACCGTCATGTACTACAACAAGACGCTGCTGCAGAAGCAAGGCATCCCGCTGCCGTCCCGCACCGAGCCGATGCCGTGGGCAACGTTCAGGGAACTGGCCAGGGAGCTCACGAAGCCGGGCGAGCAGTACGGCTTCACCTGCGCCCCGGCGATCGACGACCTCGTGTCCTGGATCTACTGCGCCGGCGGCAACGTGATGAACGACGCGGCCGACCGCAGCATCCTCGACGAGCCGGAGGCGATGGAGGCGATCCAGTTCGTCATCGACCTGTTCGTGAAGGACAAGGTCACGCCGCCGATCAAGAACCTGGTCACCGAGAGTTCGCTGTCCAACTTCATCCAGGGCAACGTCGCCTTCATGCAGAACGGCCCGTGGCAGGTCGTCAACGTCCGGAAGGCGAAGTTCGACTGGGACGTGATCCCGTTCCCGGCCGGAGCCGCCGGCAGTACGCCGCGGGTGTCAGGATCCAGCTTCGCGATTCCATCGGGGGTGCGCGAGGGAGCCGAACTCGACCTCGCGTGGAAGCTGCTCAAGACCCTCACCAGCACCGGCGCCCTCGACATCTACGCGAAGGCCGGGCGCAACAATCCGGCCCGGCGCAGCGCCGGCAGTGCGTTCCAGGCGCCACCGGACAACCTCGGCATCGTCCAGGAGATCCTGGCCGGCAAGCTCGCCGGCGGGCACGCGTTCGACGTCACCACCAACTGGAACCAGGTCAAGCAGTTGCTCGGCCAGGACCTGCCGCGGACCTTCCTCGGTCAAGTCCCGGTCAGCGACGCGATCGCCGGCCTCACTCCTCGCCTGGACATTCTGATGCGTCAGCACCAGGACACCATCCGCCAAGCCACCGCCAGGAAGGGGTGAACCATGGCCGTCGACACCGCACCATCCACGGCCGCACCGCCCACGACGAGCACCACCGGTTCGAAGCCGACCCCGCGCTGGCGCAACCGTGAGTCGCTCACTGCCTGGCTGTTCATCCTGCCCAGTCTGATCGGCTTCCTGATCTTCACCGCCGGACCCGTGGTCGCGGCCGGCGTCATCTCGCTGCTCGACTGGAACCTGTTCAGCGCACCGACCTGGGCCGGCCTGCGCAACTTCGCCCGGCTCGGTCCCGATCCGACATTCTGGTCCGCGCTCGGCAATACGGCGTACTTCACACTGCTCAGTGTCCCCCTGACCATCCTGGTCAGTCTGGCCCTCGCGCTGCTGCTCCATCAGGGTCTGAAGCGGGTCGCGGTCTTCCGCTCGCTGCTGCTGTTGCCGTACGCAACGATCACGGTGGCGGTCGCGTTCGTCTGGATCTGGCTCTACATCCCGCACGACGGCCTGGTGAACGCCGTGCTCGGATGGTTCGGTATCAACGGACCGCAATGGCTGATCTCGGACACGTGGGCGATGCCGGCGCTGATCGTGATGAGCGTGTGGAAGAGCTTCGGCTTCGGCATGGTCGTCTTCCTCGCCGGGTTGCAAGCGATCCCGCAACAGCTCTACGAGGCCGCCCGGGTGGACGGGACGTCGGCCTGGCAAAGCTTCCGCAACATCACGCTGCCGATGCTGTCACCGGCGCTGTTCTTCGTGATCGTGACGTCGATCATCGGTTCGTTCCAGGTGTTCGACCAGGCGCTCATCATGACGAACGGCGGTCCCGGCACCCGCACCACCACGCTGGTCATGTACATCTACCGCACCGGCTTCGAGAACTACGACCAGGGGTACGCCGCCGCGCAGTCGCTGGTGTTGTTCGCGTTCATCGTGCTGATCACCGCGGCCCAGTTCACCATGCAGCGAAAGCTGGTGCACTATGACAACTAGTCAGATCCAGAAGAAGCTGATCATCTTCACCTGCTTCATCGTCACCGCGATCACACTGGTTCCAGTCGTGATGATGGGCCTCGTGGCCTTCCAGTCCGACGCCGAGTCGATGGCGGCGAAACCGTCGTTCTGGCCGAGCACCTGGCACCCCGAGAATCTGACCCGCGCGTTCGATCTCGTCCCGCTCGGCAAGTACCTGCTCAACACCATCTACTTCGCCGCCGGCACCACCTTGCTGGAGACCCTGACGGCCGCGCTGGCGGCGTACGCGTTCGCCCGGCTCAACTTCCCCGGCCGCAGCTGGTTGTTCGGGATCTACCTTGCCACGCTGATGATTCCGTCCCAGGTGACACTGATCCCGCAGTTCGTGCTTGTCGCGAAGTTGCACGGGATCGACACCTGGCCGGGGATGATCCTGCCGCACGCGTTCACCGCGATCGGCGTGTTCCTGCTGCGTCAGTTCTTCCTCGGCATCCCCCGCGACCACGAGGAGGCCGCCCGGCTGGACGGTGCGAACCGCTGGCAGGCGTTCGTCCGCGTGATCGTGCCACTCGCGGTCCCGGCGATAGCGACGCTGGCCGTCTTCAAGTTCATCGGTCAGTGGAACAACCTGCTCTGGCCGCTGGTGATCTCCAACAGCGACGCGACCCGTACGGCGTCGGTCGGGCTGCAGGTGTTCCAGGACACCAACGGCACGCAGTGGAACCTGCTGCTGATGGCCGCCACCGTCACCACCGTGCCGCTGATCGTGCTGTTCTTCCTGACACAGCGATGGTTCGTCCGAGGTATCACCATGAGTGGGCTGGGAGGCCGCTGAGTATGACGTATCTCTGGTCCGTCTTCACCAAGCCCTGGGCCGGGCTGCCCGGCGACGAACTCGGCCGACTGATCGCCGGTCTCGGGTTCGCCGGCGCGGAGGTCCCGGTCCGGGACACGGCGTACGTGACGACGGCGACCGCGGAGGCCGAGCTGCCGACGTTCACCAAGCAACTGCGCGACGAGGGCATCGACCCGATCAGCGTGGCCTCGGATCTCACCGAGCCGGTCTTCGCCGCCTGCGCGGCGGCCGGGGTCCCGATGATCCGGATCATGGCGCCGCTCGGCGACGACGGTTACGCGGCCTCGGTACGGCGGAATCGCGCGCAGCTCGAAACTTCCGTCGTACTGGCTGAGCGGTATGACGTCCAGGTCGGCGTCCAGCCGCATCACGGGAGGTTCGTGTCATCGACCCTTGGTGTCATGCAGTTGCTGGACGGGCTTCCGGAGCGATTCCGGCTGGTCTGGGACGCAGCGCATGATGCGCTCGCCGGTGACGATCCGGCGATCACGATCGAGCTCGGGGTTGACCGGCTCGGGATCGTGAATCTCAAGAACGCGAAATATCTCGACAACGGGAAGACGCAGTTCGGGCAGGCCGACGAAGGACTGTCCGACTGGTCGGCCGTCCACGCGGCGCTGGTGCGGGCGGAATATTCCGGACCGGTCTGCCTGACGGCTCAGTATTCGGACGTGACCGTATCGGTCGAGGATCGCGTCCGAAAAGATCTGCAGACCGCTGTCACATCCTGGCGCCGGGATCCGTCGAGGGAGTGAAGACACCCCAACGGAACCAGGAGTTACCACCATGACTGCTCGTCTGACCAACCCGACCGCTCTGCTGCCGGACGCCATGAAGGGCATCCAGAACATCTTCAAGGCCGTCCACCAAGGCGGGGCGCCGGGTCCGGTCCTGGAGCTCGTCCACCTGCGGGCGAGCCAGATCAACGGCTGCTCCGCCTGCGTGTACGGCGGTATCAAGTCGGCGCTGAAGAACGGTGAAACCGATGAGCGCCTGCACCAGGTCGTCGCGTGGCGCGAGTCCGACCTGTTCACCGATGCCGAGCGCGCCGCACTCGCACTCGCCGAGGAAGCGACCCGGATCGCGGACCGGCCCGACCCGGTGTCCGACGCGACGTGGGCAGCTGTCTCCGAGCACTACGACGAGACGCAGCTGGCCGCGATCCTGTTGATGATCAGCCTCACCAACCTGTTCAATCGCCTGAACGCCGTCACCCGGGCCCCGGCCGGCGCGACCTGGTGACTCAGTAGCTTGGTGGCATGAAGTACATGCTGCTGATCTACGGGAACACCGAAACCTGGGAAGCGATGCGCGCCGAGGGAATGGATGCGGTGTACGGCGCTCATCGCGCTCTCCTGGCCGAGATGCGGGCGGCCGGGGAGTTCGTCGCCTCGGACGGACTGACGACCGCCGGCGCACGGGTCGTGCAGCTGCAGGACGGCGTACCGGCGGTGACGGACGGGCCGTTCACCGAGGCCAAGGAAGTGCTGGCCGGCTACTACCTCGTCGAGTGCTCGCTGGAGCGCGCGACCGAACTGGCGGCGAAACTTCCGGAGGCGCGCTTCTCCCCCATCGAGATCCGTGCGCTGACCGCTCCGATCCCCGAGTGAGCGGTCAGAAACCCTTACAGGCCAGGCCTCTGGGCCTCGGCAGGGACTTGCCGGCCTCAGCTCGGCGTTGGGACCTGAGACCGGCGAGTCACTGATTCAGCCCAGTGATCTGGACCTTGTGTGTGTTCAGTGCGGTGCGGCCGACGCGAGGATGACCCCACCTGAGGCAGGCGAATCGCCCATCCCCCGGCCTCCCCGGACGAACACAGTGGCGCCTCGCTCCGGCGCCGTGGCGCCTTCGCCGAGCCGCAGCGTGGTGGTCATACCGTTGCTCAGTCTGAGCACCGCCACGCGTCGCGGCCGGACCGACGGGATCGACGAGTTCACCTCGTGGATGCCGGTGCAGACCGCTGGTTGGATCGAAGCCCGTCCGAGTCCTCCGTTGCCGTGACTCCTCACATCACGGCACTGCTCGGCGAGCCTTGTCATCGCTGACACGCTTCCCCCTTCTTGTCGTTACAACCCCCGAGTGACAGTTGGCGCGGCCCGTGTTTCCATGCAGCCGCACACTCCCCCGTCCTGTCCGCACCCGGAAACGACGCGGAAGTGATCCGTGAAGCCTTGCTGAGAGTGACGAGGTTTTCAAGGGATGAGTTCAGGAATCCCGGGTTCCGGAACTGTTGTCCAGTTTCCGTACGGACGTTGTTCTGTCATGCAAACCTTCGCAACCCTTTACTGGCCGCCGAATCCGGTGGTCGCGATGCCCTTGATGATCTGGCGCTGGAAGAACAGGAACACCACTACCAGCGGTAGCGCGGCGAGAATTGCCGAGGCCATGTTCTGTGCATACTGCAGGCCGTACGCACTTTTCACCGTCTGCAACCCGACCGGCAACGTCATCAGGTCCGCGTCGGTGGTCACGATGAACGGCCAGAGGAAGTTGTTCCAAGCACCGATGAACACGAAGATCGCGACCGCGGCCAGGATCGGCCGGGACAACGGCAGCACGATCGACCAGAACACCCGCAACCGGTTCGCGCCGTCCACCCGAGCCGCGTCCTCCAGCTCGATCGGGATCTGGTCGAAGAAGCGCTTGAGGATCAGCACCATCGCCGGCGCGAACGCCTGCGGCAGGATGATGCCCCAGTAGGTGTCGACGAGATTGAACGTGAGCATCTGGCGGAACAACGGGATGATCAGCAACTGCGGCGGAATGATGATCGCCGCAATGATCGCGGCGTACAGCCAGCGCCTGCCGCGGAACGAGATCCGCGAGAACGCATAGCCGGCCAGCGCTGAGGTCGCGACCGTGATCAGCGTGATCGCGACCGAGGTCAGCAGACTGTTCCACGCCCAGGCCGGGATGTTGCCGGCCTCCAGCACCTTGCGGTAGGCATCGAAACCCAACCCGTCCGGCGGACTCAGGCTGATCGACGAGGCGCCGGCGTCCGCCTCACTCTTCAGCGACGTCAGGACCGCCCAGGCGAACGGCACCAGCCAGGTCGCGGCCAGGAACGCCAGCACCAGCAGGGCAACCATCCGCGAGATGCTCCACGGATTCTCCCCCGGGCGGTAGCCCTGCTTGATTCCGCGGGACAAGGTATACGTGCTCATACGGCGCTCCTGCGGTTGATCAGTTTGTACTGCGCCAGCGACACCAGCACGATGATGGCGAAGAACAGGTACGAGATGGCCGACGAGTAGCCGAAGCGGTAGCCGGTGAAGCCGGACTCGTAGATGTACTGCACGACCGAACGGGTCGATCCGGCCGGACCGCCGTTGGTCAGCATGTAGATCTGGTCGAAGACCTTCAGCGACGCGAGAATCTGCAATGTCAGGATCAGGCCCGTCGTCGGTGCGAGCTGCGGGATCACGATCGAGAACAGCTGCCGCCATTTGCCGGCGCCGTCGATCGCGGCCGCCTCGAACTGCTGCTCCGGAATGTTCTGCAATGCCGCCAGGTACAGCAGGAAGTTGAAGCCGATCGTCCACCACAACGTGGTGACCACGACCGAGATCATCGCAACTTTCGGATCCTGCAACCAGGCCACCGGCGCAATCCCGAATTCCGCCAGCACGCCGTTGATCAGGCCCAGCTTCGGGTTGTACATCCAGGACCAGAACATCACCACGACTGTCGAGGCGAGCAGGTACGGCAGGAAGAACGACAACCGCCAGAGCCAGCGCCCCGGCAGCCCGAGGTTCACCAGCAACGCGAACGCCAGCGACAACACGACCAGCGGAACCGTGCTCAAGACCGTGAACCACAAGGTGTTGCCGAGCGACCGCCACATGTCGGGATCGGTCAGCGCTTCGGCGTAGTTCGCGAACCCGAGCAGGTCGCCACCCGATCCGGTCAGCGTCTCGCCGGTGAAGCTGAGGTAGAGCCCGTAGATCGCGGGCACCACGAGGAACAGCGCGAACAGTACGGCGAACGGTGCCGCGAACGCCCATCCGGTGAGGCTCTCGCCACGTCGGTTCGACACAGTCAGATCCCCTTTCATACCGGTTGCGGGCGGTCGAGCAGCACGTTCAGCCGCTTCACGAATCCGGCGAACCCCGCCTCGGGATCACCGCTGCCGAGATACACGTTCTGGACGTTCTCCGCGAAGTACCGGTGGAAGTCGCTCCCGGCACCCCCGAACCACGCGTCCGGGTCGTAGTTCACGTACTCCGGGATGCCCGCGTAGTTCGACTGCGGCTTCAGCGCCTGGTACTCCGGGCTCTTCACCACTGGCTGGTACGCCGGGATGTGGCCGGCACCGGCCCATTTGACCGACCGCTTGAGGATCTCGGCGACCAGTTGGTACGTGTGCCGCCGTCGTTCCGGATCGAGCTTCGACTGCCGTGGCAGCACGAACGTGTGCGAGTCCGCGTACGCCGCGTCGGTCCCGAACAACGTTGGAATGGGACGCGCGTCGAACTGCAGTTTCGATTCCTTGAGCGTCGGGAGTTCCCAGACACCGCCGAACAGCATCCCGCTCTCACCGTGCAGGAACTCACTGGTCGCCGTACCGCCGTCGCCGGCTTTGGTGGCGATCGTGTCGTCCAGCAGCGACTGCACGAACTTGAGCGCCTTCACCGCGGCGGCCTCGTCGACCTGGGCCTGCTGTCCCGGGACGAGCTTCATCTCGGCGTTCTGCTGGCGGTAGAAGGTGTAGAACAGCCGCCACATCTGCGAGCCGTCGCCGAGGTATCCGTAGGACAGACCGTGCTTGCCGGTCACCTTCTGCAGCTTGCGCGCAGTCTCGGTGAACTCCTCCGGCGACTTCATCGTCTGCAGCGCGTCGGTGACACCGGCCTTCTCGGCGTGCTCGGTGTTGTAGTAGAGCACGAACGGGTGGGTGTCGAGCGCGATCGAGTACAGCTTCCCGTCGTACAGGCCCTTCTGCCAGACCAGCGGCGGGAAGTCGCTCTCGCGCAACCCCACCTCCGCCAGCAGGTCGAGGTCCCATGGCTCGAGCAGGCCGCCGGGCGCATAGCCCGCGATCCGCGACGCGTGCATGATCGCGAGATCCGGTGCCCGGCCGCCGGCCGAGGCCATCGCGAGTTTGGTGTAGTACGGCGGACCCCAGGCCAGCACGGTCTGGGTGGCACTGAAGCCGAGGTGCTGGGCGTTGACGGCGTCCACCAGGCCGGCCATCACGATCCCGTCTCCACCGGTCATCAGGTGCCAGTAGCTGAGGTCGGCGGCCGACCGGGACGCTCCGGGCGAGCATCCGAGCAGGGCGCCACCACCGGCGACCGCGGCCGCCGTACCGAGTAACCGACGGCGGGAGAACCGCCGTTCCAACGCACTCATCCAGTCTCCTTCGCAGGGATTTCTGGATGATTACATCGTTGGAATACGTTGACAAGTGTTTGTGTGTGTTTTTGCCGGAACGTGTTCGAGTTAGCGGGTGGTGCTGACCCGCTCGATCACCCGGTGCGGGACGATCACCCGGCGGGGCGCGGCGTTCTTGTCCGCCATCCGCTCCTCGAGCAGCTCGAGCGCGGCGCCGACGAACGCGCGCCGGTCGAAGTCGACCGTCGTCAGCGGCGGGATCATGAACTGGCTCTCGAGCACGTTGTCGAACCCGGCGACCAGCGTCTGATCCGGTACGGCGACGCCGGCGCTCCAGAGCGCGGACAGCGCACCGGAGGCGACGGTGTCGGTGAAACAGAAGAACGCGTCGGGGAGTTCGCGCTCGGCCAGGTACTTCCCCACGACCGTGGCTGCGCCCTCGGGTCGCCAGCGGTCCAGTCCGATCTCCAGGGCCGGGTCGTTCGGGATACCGGCCTCCTCGAGCGCCTGGCGATAACCCGCGGTCCGGAGCCGGGAGGCCGCCGTACCGGGTGCTTCGGCGGCACTGCCCAGTACGCCGGCGCCACTCGAGCCACGCGGGATTTCCGGCGTACCGACCGCGACGATCCGGCGGCAGCCGCGGGCGATCAGGTGCCGGGTCATGTCGCGGGCCGCGGCGACGTTGTCGATCGCGACCTGGCTGACCAGGTCCTGGTCGACGTCACCGATCAGGACGAGTGGCGGCAGCGGTCCGGCGGACAGTACGGCGCTGTCGTCGAGGTTGACCGGGTTCAGGATCAGGCCGTCGACCAGGTACGCGCGGGCCTTCGACAGCAGCTCGAATTCGCGGCGGGGCTCGGCTGCGGTCTGCTCGATCTGGACGCCCCAGCCGCGCTCGTGGGCGAGCTCGACGACGAGGTGGACGATCTCGGCCGAGTACGGCCGGAGCAGGTCCGGGAGGGCGAGGGCGATCATGCCGGTCCGGCCGTTGCGCAGGCCGCGGGCGCTCATGTTCGGCACGTAGTCGAGCTCGCTCAGCGCCTGCTCGACCCGGGCCCGGGTCTCCGGCCGGACGAACACCACACCGTTGATGACATTGGAGACCGTCTTCGGGGACACCCCGGCCAGTTTCGCGACGTCTTTCACGGTGGCTCGCATGCCGGACATTCTCACATCCTTCACGCTGTGTCGAAACTTTCCGGCCCGGGTGAGCGATGGCTTCGCGCTCAAAGTTTTCATCGGCGGTTCAATGGGAGGATTGAAGGATGCCTGCCACCGATTCGACCGTTCCAGCCGGTCACCCGGCCGCCGACAGCCACGACCTGATCGAGGTCCGCGGGGCCCGCGAGAACAACCTCGCCGGCGTCTCGCTCGACATCCCCAAACGCCGTCTGACCGTGTTCACCGGAGTCTCCGGGTCCGGGAAGTCGTCGCTCGTCTTCGACACCATCGCCGCCGAGTCCCAGCGACTCATCAACGAGACCTACACCGCGTTCATCCAGAACTTCATGCCCAGTCTGGCCCGGCCGGACGTAGACGCCCTGCGGAACCTGTCCGCAGCCATTGTCGTCGACCAGGAGCGGATCGGTGCCAACTCCCGATCCACGGTCGGCACCGCCACCGACGCGCACACCATGCTGCGGGTCCTGTTCAGTCGCGCCGGGACGCCATACGTCGGGCCGCCCTCGGCGTTCAGCTTCAACCGGGCCGAGGGGATGTGCCCCGTCTGCGAGGGTCTCGGCCGGACCACCGAACTCGACGTCGACGAGCTCGTCGACCGGGACCTCAGTTTGAAGGATGGCGCGATCAAGGTGCCGGGGTACGGTCCCGAGACCTGGTGGTACCAACTGTTCTCGCAGTCCGGTCTGTTCGATCCCGACCTGCCGCTGCGCGACTACTCGGCCGAGACCTGGCAGCAGTTCCTCTGGCAGGAACCGATGAAGGTCAAGATCGGCAAGAGCAACCTCACCTTCGAAGGACTCGCAGCCAAGGTCAAGCGCCAGTACGTCGGTAAGGACCTGGACACCATGCAGGCTCCGGCTCGGGCATTCGGCGAGCGCGCGGTTCGGCAGGAGACCTGTTCGTCCTGTGGTGGCGCGCGGCTGAACGAGGCGGCCCGGTCGGTCACCATCAACGGCCGCACGATCGGCGACTGCTCGTCGATGCAGATCAGCGATCTCGCCAAGTTCGTAGCCGGAGTCGAGCACCCCGGTGTCGGTCCGATGCTCGACGGGTTGCGGCAGACACTCGACTCGATGGTCACCATCGGGCTGGGCTACCTCAGCCTCGATCGCGAATCGGGCACGCTGTCGGGCGGTGAGGCGCAGCGGGTGAAGCTGGTCCGGCACCTGGGTTCCAGTCTGAGCGATGTCACCTATGTCTTCGACGAGCCGACGGTCGGGCTGCACCCGCACGACATCCAGCGGATGAACGACCTGCTGATCCAGCTGCGCGACAAGGGCAACACCGTGCTGGTCGTCGAGCACAAGCCGGAGACGATCCGGATCGCCGACCACGTCGTCGACCTCGGTCCGGGGGCCGGTCTGTCCGGCGGTCGGCTCTGCTACTCCGGTGACCTGGACGGGCTGAAGCGGTCCGGCACGTTGACCGGCCGCTATCTGGATCACCGCGTTGCCGTGAGGGACGACGTACGGCGTCCGACCGGGAAGCTCGTGATCGAGAACGCGAACCTGCACAACCTGCGCGATGTCAGCGTCGACATCCCGCTGGGTGTACTGACCGTGGTCACCGGGGTGGCCGGGTCGGGCAAGAGCTCGCTGATCCACGGCTCGCTGGCCGGTCGGCCTGGAGTCATCGTGGCCGGGCAGGAGCCGATCCGCGGTTCCAAACGCAGCAACCCGGCGACGTACACCGGACTGCTGGACCCGATCCGGGCGGAGTTCGCGAAGGCGAATGGCGTGAAGCCGGGTCTGTTCAGCGCGAACTCGGTCGGCGCGTGCCCGTCGTGCAAGGGCATCGGGCTGGTCTACACCGATCTCGCGATGATGGCCGAGGTCGCGTCGGTCTGCGAGGTCTGCAACGGGGCGCGGTTCACGGCCGAGGTGCTCGCGTACAAGTTGCGCGGGAAGAACATCAGCGAGGTACTGCGGATGACCGTGACCGAAGCCCGCGAGTTCTTCGTGAAGGGGCCGGCCCGGACGATCCTGGACCGGTTGTCGGCTGTCGGGCTCGGATACATCGGGCTCGGGCAGCCGCTGACCACGCTGTCCGGTGGTGAACGCCAGCGGCTGAAGCTCGCGATCAACATGGGCAAGAACGGTTCGATCTACATCCTGGACGAGCCGACGACCGGGTTGCACCTGGCCGATGTCGACGCCCTGCTGACGATGCTCGACAAGCTGGTCGAGGACGGCAACACCGTGATCGTCATCGAGCACCACCAGGCCGTGATGGCGCACGCCGACTGGCTGATCGACATCGGCCCCGGCGCCGGCCACGACGGCGGCCAAGTCGTGTTCACCGGAACCCCAGCCGACCTGGTCGAGTCCAGCCCCACCCTCACCGCCGAACACCTCCGCGAATACGTCGCCACCGAGTAACCGCCACCCGCGCAACGTCCGACGATCCGGAGACCAGGCCTGCGGATCGTTCGGACGTTACGTGGAAGGGGGAGCTAACGTCCGACGATCCGGAGACCAGGCCTGCGGGTCCTTCGGACGTTGTGGGTCAGTCCTTGGTGAGGGCGGGGGCTACCAGGTTGGCGTAGGCGGCTTGGCCGGCGATGTTGGGGTGGTAGGACTCGCTGACGGGGTTCGAGAGGCCGTTGATCCATTCGGGGCTGCCGCAGACGGCGTGACCGACGAAGGCGGAGGTCGGGTTGACGAAGGAGAAGCCGGCTCCACTCGCGGCCGTGGCGATCTTCGAGTTGAGGAGGTCGGCGGTCTGGTTCAGGCGGGTCATCTCGGCGGGGCTGAAGAAGGTACCGGCGTTGCAGTCGGTGCCGTTGAACAGGCGTGGGTAGCCGACGACGATGACCTTGGCCGAGGATGCCCGGCTCTTGATCGAGGCGTAGAGACCGTTCAGCCGGCCGGGGATGGTGTTGTTGATGGTGGCCTGGGCGTTGTTGATCGCGGTGTCGCAGTTACCGAGCCAGGCCGGTTTGGCGCATTCGGTGATCACCGAGGAGAAGCCGGCGTCGTTGCCGCCGACCTGGACGGTGATCCGGTTGGCCGCGCTGGTGACCGCGCTGAGCTGGTTGTTCGTGACGTCGGCGACGCGCGCACCGGAGCAGGCGACGAAGGTCAGGTTCGCGCCGAGCCGGGCGGCGTCGAGGTACGGATAGGCCTTGGTCGAGCGCTGGCACGAACCGCTGCTGGAGATGTAGGTGCGGGTGCCGACTCCGGAGGCGTAGGAGTCGCCGAGGGCAACGTAGTTGACCGCGGCGTGGGCGACACCAGGGACGAGGAGCGTCGCGGCGCCGAGGGCCGCGGCGGACAGAGCACTGACGATGGACTTCATGGGCGGACCGCCTTGGGTGCGAGGGGTGGCGACTGAAGTACTCAAAGTCACGATGGCCGACTCGCGGGTAACAGACAAGGTCTTGGTAAGAAACTGGCCGCGTATTTCTGGAGTAGGTCAGCGGCCTTCGGGTCCGGGCACCGAGAGCGGGTCGAACCCGTACGGCAGCTCCAGCCGGTGCGCGCTCATCAGGTCCGCGTCGCCGAGCAGGTCCCTGGTGCGGCCGTCCGCGACGATCCGGCCGCTGTCCATCAGCAGGCTCCGCTCGCACAGTTGCAGGGCGTACGGCAGGTCGTGGGTGATCATCAGCAGCGTCACGTCGAGACCGGTCAGGATGTCGGCGAGCTCGCGCCGGCTGGCCGGGTCGAGGTTGCTCGACGGCTCGTCGAGGACGAGTACCTCGGGACGCATCGCGAGCACGGTGGCGACCGCGACTCGGCGGCGCTGGCCGTAGGACAGGTGGTGTGGAGCGAGGTCCGCGTGATCCTGCATGCCGACCTGGACTAGTGCTTCGCGCACTCGGTCATCGAGCTCGGCGCCGCGCAGGCCGAGGTTCGCCGGTCCGAAGGCGACGTCATCGCGCACGGTCGGCATGAACAGCTGGTCGTCCGGATCCTGGAAGACCAGGCCGACCTTCCGCCGGATCACGCGCAGATGATCGCGGTGCAGGCCGGTCCCGCCGATCTCGATCCGCCCACTGCCCGAACCGCCGGCGACCGAGCCGAGGATCCCGTTCAGATGCAGGACGAGGGTGGTCTTGCCGGCGCCGTTCGGGCCGAGCAGGGCCACGCGCTCACCGCGCTCGACGGTGAAATCGACGCCGTACAGAGCCTGCCGCCCGTCGGGGTAGGCGAAGACGAGACGCTCGACATGAATCGCGGGACCGCTCACAAGCCGACAACCCTAGCCGCCACCGCGACGGCCACGGCAGCCAGGGAGATCGTCAGCCCTTCGATCCACTGGGCCCGCGTCGCCCCGACCTCGCCGAGCAGCGGCATCCGGCCGGTGTAACCACGCGACCGCATCGCCAGGTGCACCCGCTCACCACGCTCGAAACTGCGGACGAACAGTGCGCCCACTCCCCCGGCGATCGCCTTCAGATGTCCGGCTCGGCCGCCGACGTACCCACGGGACTCCCGGGCGATCCGCATCCGATGCAGGTCGTCCGAGACGACGCTCAGGTAGCGGACCATGAACGACAGGATCGCCACGAGGGTCGACGGCAACCGCAGGCGTTCGAGTCCGGCGAGCAGTTCGCGCGGACCGGTTGTGGCTGACAGCAGGATCGCCGCGATCACGCCGAGCGTGCCTTTTGCCAGGACGTTCCACGCGCCGAGTACGCCGGACTGCGACAACTGCACGCCGAGTACGTCGACCGTCGGTCCCGTCGCCACGAACGGGAGCAGCAGCGCGAACACGATGAACGGCGTCTCCACCGCCAGCCGCCGCGAGACCACGAGTGCCGGGAGTTTCGCAACCACGAGCGCGGCGACGAGGAAGGCGGCGTACAGGGCGAAGGCCCAGAAGTTGGCGGCTGGGGTGGAGACGACGGCCAGGACGAAGACGAACAGGGCGACGATCTTCACCTGCGCCGGGATCCGGTGAACCTTGCTGTCGACCGCGACCAGCAGGCCGTCTCCGCTCACGAGGCCTTGTTCGTGCGGAGCGACGCGACCTTGGCGATGGCCAGGCCGACGGCGATCGTGACCAGTACGCCGATGATGCCGGCGAGCGCGCCGGAGACCTGCGCGTTGCCGATGCCGCTCACGCCGTAGTCGGCCAGCGGGCTGCCCGCGACCGCGGAGTCCTTGGCCGCGCTCTCGAAGCCGAGCTTGGCGCCGACGAACTCGAGGCCGTCGGGATGCGCGCTGGCCAGCAGACTGACGCCCCCGGCAACGATCAGCGTGATGGCGACGCTGATCCCGAGCGACCGACCGGCCGGCTTCGCGGCGATCGGCTTATCCGGGGACACCGTGGAAGTGTTGCCGTCGGCATCGACCAGGATCAGATCCTGCTGGAGGTGGCGAGCGGCGTACACGAGGTCGGGACGGGTCGCGACCACCGCACCGAGGACGGCCGCGGTGATGACGGCCTCACCGATGCCGACGAGGATGTGCCAGCCGACCATCGCGGTGGCGAGCTTGCCGAGCGGGATGTCGACCGCGCCGCCAATCGCGTAGAGGCCGGTGAAGGCCAGTGCCGCGACCGGTACGGAGACCAGTGCGCCGACGGTCGCAGCCGGTACGACGCTCCCGGTCCGGCGCGGCAGCACCTGGAGCAGGGCGCGGGTGAGGAAGTACCCGACGAGCACCGTGATCAGGCCCATCAACGTGATGTTCGTACCGAGTGCCGTCAGGCCGCCGTCCGCGAAGAGCAGACCCTGCACGAGCAGCACCGTCGACATCACCAGTACGCCGGTCCACGGGCCGACGAGCGCGGCCGCCAGCGCACCGCCGAGCAGGTGACCGCTGGTGCCGGCGCCGACCGGGAAGTTCACCATCTGCACCGCGAAGACGAAGGCCGCGGTCAGCCCGGCCAGCGCGGGACCGGTCTCCCGGATCTCGCGGTTCGCGCGCTGCAGGCTGAAACCGACGGCACCGGCCGCGATCAGGCCGGTGGCGACGGACGTCGGGGCGTTGAAGAACCCATCAGGAACATGCACGCGCACATTCTTCGTCCTTTTGCGATCGAATCGCAACAGGGGTCGTCACAAATCCTTCAGAGCATCACCGATCGCACGGTGGAACGTCGGGTACGCGTAGATGACCTGTTGCAGAGAGTGCACAGGCACGGCGGCATGTACGGCGATCGCGAGCGCACTGAGCACCTCACCACCGGTCGGCCCGGCGCTGGTCGCACCGACCAGTACGCCGCGGTCTGTGTCGACCACGAGTTTGATGAAACCCTCGTTCCCGGCCTTGTGAATCCAACCCCGGGACGACGACGGGATCTGCGTCGAACCGGTCGCGACATTCAGCCCGTGCTCGCGGGCCTGCTTCTCGGTGAGCCCGACCGCGCCGATCTCCGGATCGGTGAAGGTGACTCGCGGCATCGCGTGATACCGGGCGAGCGGCGCATCCTGCGTGCCGAGGATGTCGTGTACGGCGATGTTCGCCTGGTACATCGCGGTGTGCGTGAACGCGCCGACCCCGGTCACGTCACCGACCGCCCACACGCCGTCCGCGGCCCGGACGTGCTCGTCCACCTCGATCTTGCGCGCGTCCGCGTCGATCCCGACCTGATCCAGGCCGAGGGCCTTGATGTCGACCCGCCGACCGGTTGCCACCAGCAACTTCTCACCGGTGACCGTGCGGCCGTCATCCAGGGTGATCGTGAACTCATTGCCGTCGTGCGCAACTTTCGACGCGTGTACGCCGGTGTTGATGACGACACCGTCCCGCTCGAGCGCCTCGCGAGCGAGGTCACCCGACTCCGGCTCCTCCATCGACAGGATTCGCTCGGCGCCTTCGACCACGGTCACGGCCACACCGAACCGGGCGAACACCTGGGTGAGCTCGACCCCGATCGCGCCACCGCCGAGCACGACCAACGAGGCCGGCAACGTCTCGGCCCGAATCGCGTCCTGGTTCGTCCAGAACGGCGTACCGGCGAGGCCGTCGATCGGCGGCACCAGCGGGACCGTGCCGGTCGCGACGATGATGCCCTTCGACGCCTCGAACTCCCGGTCGCCCGCCTTCACCGTGCGCTTTCCGGTGATCGTGGCGTGCTCGCGGACGAACGTGACGCCCTTCTTCACCAGCCGGTCGACCGCGACCTGGTCGTTCCAGTTGTCGGTCGCCTCGTCGCGGATCCGCTTCGCCACCGGCGCCCAGTCCGGCTGAACCGACGCCGTACCGGCTATGCCGTCGACGCGGCGCGTCTCGGCGATCAGGTTGGCGGCGCGGATCATCATCTTGCTCGGGATGCACCCGTAGTACGGGCACTCACCGCCGACGAGCCGCGGCTCGATCCCCACCACGTTCAGCCCTGCCTCGGCCAGTCGCCCGGAGGCCTCCTCGCCGCCCACACCCAGCCCGATCACGACCACGTCAACCTGTTCAGCCATGCCGCCAATCTTGCAGACGCCTCGCCCCCGGCCAAGCCCTCCCCCGGCGCGTCATCATGCGGTAAGGCGAGTACGGCGGTACTCCCCGGGAGCGACGCCGTACTCGCGCTTGAACGCCTTGGCGAGTGCGAACTCGGTCCCGTACCCGGTCTGCGCGGCGATCGCCCGCAGCGGCGCATCGGAATCGTGCAGCCGGCGCGCGGCCAGCGTCATCCGCCACCAGGTCAGATAGCCGAGTGGCGTCCGGCCGACCGCGTCGGTGAACCGCTTGGCGAAGCTCGACCGCGACAACCCGGACAGCGAGGCGAGCTCAGCCACCGTCCATGGGTGCTGCGGACTGCCGTGGATACCGCGCAGCGACGCCATCAGCGCCGGGTCGGCCAGCACTGTCGCCCAACCCTCGGTGGCCCGTTCGTCCGCGAACCAGGCGCGCAGCACGAACATCAGCAGCATGTCGACGAGTCCCGCCAAGATCGCGGACGAGCCCGCTCGGGGATCGCTGAGTTCGCTCGCCAGCAGGTCGATCGCCGCGCGCAAGGACGGATGCCGGCCGGACAGATGCACGACCTCCGGCAGCTCGCCGAGGAGCGGGTGGCTGCTCGATCGGTCGAAGTAGTACGCCGCGCACAGCAGCTTGATCGCCGGGCCCTGCGCCCCGACCGCATCGGCCGCCGGCGCGGTGTCGAACTGGAACTCGGTCAGCGGGCTGTCCGGGTGGTCGGCCAACGCATAGCCCGCACCGTGCGGCACGAACACCACGTCGCCGATGCTCAACCGGATCGGCTCGCCACGCGCCGGAAGCAGCCAGCACGACCCTTCGAGCAACACGTGGCACCCGGCACCGTCGCTTGGCGGGAACCGGATCCCCCACGGAACCTGCTCCTCGGTTCGAGCCGCGTGCGGACGTCCGGTTCGCAGGGCAGTCAGTACGTCGCTCAGCACGTCCACGTCCTCAGTTTAGACGGCTGGATATGTCGTCGAGCGTTGTGACCATGTCCGTGGCGTGAGTTGCCTTCGTAGGGTCGAGCTCCAACAACTCTTCGGGAGATGCACATGACCTTCTCTGTCGTGGTCGGCGCCGGCGGGACCGGCCGGGCCTTGGCTTGGCTGCTCGCGGACGATGGTGAGCGCGTCAAGCTCGTCACGCGGAGCGGCTCCGGCCCGGACCACCCGGGCATCGAACGTGTCGCGGCCGACGCCACCGCAGTCGACCAGCTAACCAGCCTGTGCGAGGGCGCGACCACGCTCTACAACTGCGCGATGCCGTCGTACGACCGGTGGCCGAGCGACTGGCCACCTCTCGCGGCCGGCATGCTGACCACCGCCGAGCGCACCGGCGCGGACTACGTCATGCTCGGCAATCTCTACGCGTACGGTCCGGTCGCAGGCCCGATCACCGAGAACCAGCCCTCGGCGCCGACTACGGTCAAGGGTTCGGTCCGCGCACGGATGTGGGACGACGCCCTGGCCAGCAACGCCCGGGTGACTGAGATCCGCGCGAGCGACTTCCTCGGCCCGGACACCATGTCGGTCTACAACCTGATCGTCCCGCCGGCCGTGCTGGCAGGTGTCGCCGCCGCCTATCCCGGCGAGCTCGACGTCGAGCACAGCTGGTCGTACGTCGAGGACACCGCGCGCACGATGATTGCCGCTGCTCGCCACGACGATGCCTGGGGACGCGCCTGGCATGTCCCGTCCACCTCGACCTTGCCGGTGCGCGCTCTGACGGTGGAGCTGGCCAGGCTCGCCGAGGCGCCGGCTCCGCAACTCACCAGCATCTCGCCGGCCGAGCTCGAACGGCTCGGTCAGGACGACCCGATCATGGCCGAACTGATCGAGATGCAGTACCTCGACAACGATCCGCTGCTGCTCGACGCCACCCATACCTCGGCCGTCCTCGGCGTCTCGGCGACACCACTCGAGACCGTGCTGACCCGGACGATCGAGCGCCTCCGCGTCATCGCGCGGTAAGCGGGCGTTCACCGCGGGCGAGTAGCGTCCTGCCTTCGCTGAAGTGGGGGCACGTTGTTCGACTTCTCTGGTTTCGCGTCCGTCAATCTCGAAACCGTCATCGCTGCCGTTGCCTTGATCGGTACGGCGATCGCCTGGCTCGTCGACCGCTATGTCCTGCGCCGCAAGCGGCTGGTCTACCGCGTGCAGGTGGACGCGCGGATCGGGGTCTATCCGCGGGCCGATCAGACCCAGCGGATGGTGGATGTCGAGGTCCGTCACCAGGGGTCGGTGGTGACAGATCCGAGCATCGTGCTGCTGCGGCTGGACAACGCCGGCGGGATGGACATCGACCCGCAGGACATGCACGAGAAGGTGGCGTTCGCGTTCCCGGATCGCAAGATCGTCGGGCTGAAGGTGACCGAGGCGCATCCGAGTTCGCTCGGCGAGATGCTCGAACGGCGGCTGTCACCGGCGAACTTCGTCGACACCAGCAAGCTCGTGCTGCCGCGGATCGCGATCAATCGGGGCGACCATTTCAAGTTCCTGCTGGTGCTGTCGGGGACCGGTCAGGGCGTCAGCCACTCGGGTTACTTGGCTGGCGGATCGACCGGCGGCGGGGTTTACCACGAACCGCGGCCGCGCGGGCCGGGTCGCCGTACGCTGCTGTTCGGCGCACTGTCGCTCATGCTGGTCGGGGCGCTCGTGGCGTTCTTCCTCGTCGACGTGCTCAAGCCGCCGGACGACTGCTCATCGGGTCAGCTGCGGGTGATCGGCTCGACCGCGGTGGAGCCGACGATGCGGGAGTTGCGGACGGCCTATGCCGCCGAGTGCACGAACGCCGACATCACCATCGCCGCGAACGGGAGCCGCAGCGGCGTCCGCAGCCTGGCCGAGCTCGGCGGCAAAGACGCAGAGCAGGCGAGCCGGCAGATCGCGATGTCGGACGGCCCGGCCGAGAGCGCACCCGAGCTGCGTGGCGAACCGGTGGCAGTGGTCGTGTTCGCCGTGGTCGTGAACCGGTCGGCTGATGTCACCGGGGTGAGTACGACGCAGTTGCGCGACATCTACAGCGGCAAGCTCACCAACTGGAAGCAGCTCGGCGGCCGCGACCTGCCGATCCGGATGGTCAGCCGGGTCGGGCCGGATTCGGGATCGCGCCGAGTGTTCCGGGAGAAGGTTCTCGCCGGTGATCAGGAGCTCGGGATCTCGTCCGACGACTGCGCCCGCGACGACGACGCGGTCGCGAAGTACCACCGCTGCGAGGTCGGTACGACGGAGGAGCTGCTCACCCGGGTCAACGAGATCGACGGCGGCATCGGGTACGCCGAACTCGGCAGCGCGCGGAAATATCCGCAGATCTCGATCGCGACGATCGACAAGGTCGCGCCGGACACCGCGAAGGTGGAAGACCGGTCGTACCGGTTCTGGGAGGTCGAGCACGCCTACACCTACAAGACGCCCGACCCGAAGTCGCTCACCGCGGCGTTCCTCGACTACATCGGCTCGACGCAGGCTCGTCCGGTCCTGGAGCGCGGCGGACTCGTCCCGTGCAGCGATCTGCCGACCGGGTTCTGCGGTTAGGGTCGAACGATGATCGTCATCGCACACCTCAGTGACCCTCATCTGGACGGGACCACCACGCCCCGCGATCGGCTGCGCCGGATCACGGCGTACCTGCGCGAGTTCAGTACGCCGGTGAACGTCGTACTGGTGAGTGGGGATCTGGCCGATCACGGATTGCCGGCCGAGTACGACGAACTGGCGGCCGAGCTGCCGACCGGCGTACCGGTGTTCGTGCTGCCGGGGAACCACGATGTCAGCTCGCCGTTGCGGGTCGGGCTTGCCGACTACCTGGACTCCCCCGGCGACGGTCACCCGATTCATCAGGTGCGCGAGGCCGCCGGTGCGCGGTTCGTGCTGGTCGACAGCACGGTGCCGGGTGAGGACCACGGCTTGCTCTCCGAGGATTCGTTGGCCTGGTTGGACGCCGTACTGCGGGAGCCGTTCGACGGTCCGGTGTTCGTGGCGATGCACCACCCGCCGCTCGTCATGCACCACCCGGAGATGGACCAGTGGCTGCTGCGTTCGCAGGAAGCCCTCGAAGCCGTCCTCGTCGACAAGCCGGTCACCGCGATCCTGACAGGGCACGTGCACAACCCCGTCGTCACGACGTTCGCCGGTCACCCGGTCCTGGGCGCACCTGGCATCCGGTCGACCGTCACGCTCCCCTTCGAGCCTGCCCCGGCCAGCGGCACGATCGTCGACACCGACGCCGCTCCCGGCCTCGCGCTGCACATCCACTACCCGGGTGAGCCGCTGCAGACTTTCTACCGCTTCCCGTGACAACGAATTCCGAAAATGCCACTATCTGCGCATGACGACGAATTATCTGGGCTCCGGCGCCTATTGTTATGCGAATTCCCTGGCAATGATCATTCGCGACGTACCGATGACAGCGGTCGAGGTGCTGACCGGTTCGCCGTTCGGCGCGCAGATCGAGGACACCGGGCTGCCTTGGTTCGATCCGCCCGGCTGGCAGCCTGACCTCGGCCTCGACCGAGCCATCGACCTGCTCGGCTGGACCTGCCAGCGGACGTCCGGCGGATCTGCTGAGGAGGCCTTGGTCAGGCTGCGCGAGAGCTGCCCAGCTCTCGTCGGCCCGGTCGACATCGGCCTCCTCACGCACCAGCCGTGGTCGCCGGGTAAGGCCGTCGGCGGTGACCACTGGGTGGTCGTCGTCGAGGTCACGGATGACGTGGTCGTCTTCCATGATCCAGACGGTTTTCCCTATGCCACGCTACCGATCCAGCAATTCCTCGAAGCCTGGCGAGCGGACGAGATCACGTCGGTGGAAGGCTCCTACATCCTCCGCACCGACTTCGAGCGCCAGCGTCAGGTTTCCGTCGAGGACGCCCTGCGCGCGTCCCTTCCACATGCCCGCGACTGGCTGGCTCGCGACTCACAGCAAGCCGTCGAACAGATGGCCGCGCTGCTCGCCGCCGAGAACGACGGCATCCGCGGCCACTTGGCTGGGCTCGCGGGACCTGCCGGCGTACGCCGTCTCAACGATGCGTCGATCTGGTTGGCTGCGATCGGTCAGACCGAGGCCGCAATTGTTGCTGCCGAGCTTTCCCGCAGCCTCGGCAGTCTGCAATTCGCCCTCACCTCACGCCAATTCCCCCGAGCCGCCGAAATTCTCGCTGCTCTTGCTCCTGGGTATCCGAAACTCCGCGCGGCCTTGACCTCAACTTAAGTTGAGGGTTGATGCTCGTCGACATGACATCAACCAACGTTGAGGTTGGCCGTGCCGGGCGGCGGGAGTGGGTCGGACTGGGCGTACTCGCGCTGCCCGCCCTGCTCGCGTCGCTCGAGCTGACCGTGACCCATCTCGCCCTGCCCTCGATCGCGGCCGACCTGCACCCCAGCGGTTCCGAACTGCTCTGGATCGTCGATGTCTACGCCTTCCTGCTCGCGGGCTCGCTGATCACGATGGGCACACTGGGCGACCGGATCGGACGGCGCCGGCTGCTGCTCGGAGGCGCTGCCCTGTACGGCGTCGCCTCCGTGCTGGCCGCGTTCGCCACCGGACCCGGCGTACTGATCGCGGCCCGGGCCCTGATGGGTGTCGCCGGTTCGACGCTGATGCCTTCGGTGATCGCCTTGGTCGCGGCCATGTTCAAGAACCCGGCCCAGCGCGGTGTCGCGATCGGGATCGTGGTCGCGAGCGTTTCCGGCGGTACCGCGATCGGGCCGCTCGTCGGCGGCTGGCTGCTCGACAGCTTCCACTGGGGAGCGGTGTTCCTGATCGGCGTCCCGATCATGGTTGCGCTGCTCATCGCAGGTCCACGGCTGCTGCCGGAGTACCGCGCACCGGGCGGCAAGCGACTCGACCCGCTGAGCGCTGTGCTGTCGATGGCCGCGATCCTGCCGATCGTCTACGGGCTCAAGCACCTGGCCGCAGACGGGTTCGCCTGGCAATGGCTGGTCGCTGTCGCCGGTGGGGTGATCCTCGGGGTCATGTTCGTCGTCCGGCAGCAACGGCTACCCGATCCGATGATCGACCTGCACCTCTTCACCAGCCGCGTCTTCAGTACGGCGTCGATCGCGCTGGCCCTGGCCATCTTCGTTCTCTGGGCGGTCAACTACGCGATCGCCCAGTTCCTGCAGCTCGTGCACGGACTCGATCCGCTCACCGCGGGTCTCTGGACTGCACCCTCTGCCGTCGGCACGATCGCGGGATCCCTCCTGGCGCCACGACTGGCTCGCCGGATTGCCCCGGGCATAGTCATCGCGGGCGGACTCACGCTGGCGGTCGCAGGATTCGGCGTACTGATTGCGACCGGCCCACTCCCCCTACTCGTCACCGGCTCGATCATCATCTCGGCCGGTCTCGCGCCGACCATGGCGTTGGCCACCGACCTCATCATCGGCGCCGCTCCCACTGAGCGCGCCGGAACCGCCGCATCCATCGCCTCGACAGCTCCACAACTCGGTGGCGCACTAGGCATCGCGCTGCTCGGCAGCCTGATCACTGTCGCCTACCGCCACCAGACCGGCGCAACCGACCTCACGCGCGAAGCACTCGCCGTACCAGCGGCTCGTGACGCCTTCACCGACGCCTTCCACCTCTCAGCCACCGTCAGCGCCGCCCTCCTTCTAGCCACCGCCGCCCTCACCGCCCGCCACCTCCGCACCCCACCAAGCCCCGACCCGGTACGACGTTGAGCACGGATCAACCATGTACGCGCCCGGACGGTGGTCGATGCGTGCTCAAGGTGAGCCGGCCCGACAACCTTGAGCACGGCTCGACCGTTTCAGCGGGGCTCGCGTGGTCGATGCGTGCTCAAGGTGACACGCGCCCGCGACCTCGGGGTCCTGGGTGCGTTAGCCGAGGGATTCTCGTCACCGAGTCCCAAAATCCCCCGGACAGCGCAGAACTCGAGCAGCACGCACCTCAGCCACCGGTTCGGGGAGGGATCGCACCGTGCGCGGGGTATGCGAACGGGCGCCGGCGGAGGGGTCCGCGGGCGCCCGGTCGGGGGTGATCAGAAGTTGATCATGTGGCCTTCGAGGCCGTGGAAGGCTTCTTGGAGGGCCTCGGACAGGGTCGGGTGGGCGTGGACGTTGCGCGCCAGTTCCTTGGTGGTGAGGTCCCACTTCTGGGCGAGGGTGAGCTCGGGGAGGAGCTCGGTGACCTCGGGGCCGATCAGGTGCGCGCCGAGGAGTTCGCCGTACTTGGCGTCGCTGATGACCTTGACGAAACCGTTCGGGTCGTTCAGGCCGTGGGCCTTGCCGTTGGCGGTGAACGGGAACTTGGCGACCTTCACCTCGTGGCCGAGCTTCTTCGCCTCTTCCTCGGTGTAGCCGAAGCTGGCGATCTGCGGCTGGCAGAAGGTAGCCCGCGGGATCATGGCGTAGTCGAGTTCCATGGTCTCGTGGCCGGCGATCGTCTCGGCGGCGATCACGCCCATCGCCTCGGCGGCGTGCGCGAGCATCAGCTTCGCGGTGACGTCACCGATGGCGAAGATGTTCGGCACGTTGGTCTTGCAGAGACCGTCGATACCGATCGCGCCGCGCTCGGTGAGCTGTACGCCGGTCTTGTCGAGGCCGTAGCCGTCGACGCGCGGCTGGAAGCCGATCGCCTGCATGACCTTGTCGGCCTCGATCGTCTTCTGCGCGCCGTCCTTGCCGGTCACCGTGACCTTGACCGACGAGCCGGAGTCGTCGATCGAGTCGACCCGGGTGGAGGTGAGGACGTCGACACCGAGCTTCTTGTAGGCCCGGGCGAGCTCCTTGGAGACGTCCGGGTCCTCCAGCGGGACCATCCGGTCGAGGAACTCGACGATGGTGACCTTGACACCGTAGTTGGCCAGGACGTACGCGAACTCGACACCGATCGCGCCGGCGCCGGCGATCACGATGGAGCCCGGCAGGTCCTCGGTGAGGATCTGCTCCTCGTAGGTGACCACGCGGTCGGACAGCTGGGTGCCCGGCAGCAGCTTGGTGGTGGCGCCGGTGGCGATGATGCAGCTGCCGAAGGTGACGGTCTCCGAGGAACCGTCGTTCAGCGTCACGTCGATGGTGTTCGCGTCCGTGAACGAGCCCCACCCGTCGAACTCGGTGATGCTGTTCTTCTTCATCAGGAAGTGGACGCCCTTGACCCGGCCGTCGGCGACCTTGCGGCTGCGCTGGACGGCGGTCGGGAAGTCGAAGCTGACCTCACCGCTGATACCGAAGGTCTTCGCCTCCGTCCGGAAGATGTGCGCGAGCTCCGCGTTCCGCAGCAGCGCCTTGCTGGGGATACAGCCCACGTTCAGGCAGACACCGCCCCAGTACTTCTTCTCGATGATGGCGGTCTTGAGCCCGAGCTGAGCCGCGCGGATCGCCGCGACATACCCACCCGGACCTGCGCCGAGGACAACAACGTCAAAGTGCGAGGCCATGACCTGAACTTTAGTCGGTCGCCCCAGCACAGTGACGATCGGGCAGGCTGGTGGTCCAATTGGTCACACTGCGTGAAGTGGGGTTTCGTCAGGACCGTTCGCGGCTTACGCTGGGGCAGCGCGGGGGTTCGTCCGGCCTGCGCAAGTGAGGCGAGACGACAATGGGGAGCCTGATGGTTCTGGGGAACCGTCGGGGGCTGCGGTTCGCGGCGCTCGGCACGGTGCTGGCAGTGGTGGCGCTGCCCGCCTATGCCGGCACGCCCACGCCTCCCCCACCGGCCTCCGTCACGGACGTCAAGCGCTCACTCGAGCAGCTCCAGGCCGAGGCCGCCGTACTGCAGGCTGATTTCGCCAAGGCGACCATCGCCTACACGAACGCGCTCAAGGCCGCCGAGGTCGCTGAAGCCGCCGCCAAGAAGGCCGAGACCACGGCGAACAGCTCCACCGGCCGGGCCGACGAGGAGCGTCGCAAGCTCGGTGTGATCACCGCGCAGGCGTACCAACTCGGCGTACCGACTCAGCTCGGTGCGGAGTCGATCCTGTGGTCGCTGGCTCCGGTCGCGGAGAATCTGCAGGAGATCGCTGACCGGCAGACCGCGATCCAGCAGCTCGGTACGACGCAGACCTCGCAGTACAACAAGGCCATGAACGCCGGCGCCGAGGCCGACAAGGCCAAGGCCGAGGCCGGCAGCAAGCGCGGCGCTGCCAAGGCCGCGGCGGAACGGGCGCAGCAGCTCGGCAACGAGGTGAAGCAGAAGGCGGCCGATGCCGCGTCGCGTGCCATCGACCAGCTCCCGGAGCTGGACGGCGCGTCCGAGCTGTCGAGGCAGCTGCAGCTGGCCCGCAACCAGCAGGCGCTCCTGCGCTGGCAGGCCTACCTGAGCGAGCTCACCACGGCCAAGGTGGCGCTGCCGCCCGCCGCCACGATCAAGAACCCGGCCGCGCTCCCGGCCGGCCTGAGCCCACTCGTCGCCGGTGGTCAGCCGGTTCCCGGCGCAGCCTCGGTGACGGTCGCCGGCAAGACCCTCCGGGTGCTCTCGTCCGAGACGATCCGCGCAGTCAACCAGGCCTTCAACCTGGTCGGCCGCGCGTACGCGATCGATGCCAGCGGCCCCGACCAGTACGGATGTCTCGGCGCAACCCGCGCCGCCTGGGCGCCGTTCGCCAAACTGCCGAACACGATCAGCAAGGTCTACCCCGGCTACCAGCAGGTCCCGCCGGACCAGATCCAGCCCGGCGACATCATGCTGATGGGCAGCCGGTCGCTCGGCCTGGTCCACATCGGCATCGCCCTCGACAACGACGAGATGATCGCGTCCGACGAGTCCAAGGGCTCGGTCGTCGTGACGCCGGTCCCGCAGAACCTCTGGGCCGCCCTGCGCCCGACCCTCGGGGCACCCACCAAGGCGCAGGTCGCGCCGACGGCAGGCACCAACGCGGTCAACTTCCGCTGCGGCAACACCGGTACGTCGGTCAATGTCGGCACCGGCGCGTGGACGTGGCCGCTCGCCGACGGGACCTACGAGATCGGTACGCCGTTCGGTCAGTCCGGCGCGATGTGGTCGAGCGGCTTCCACACCGGCCAGGACTTCCCGGCCTCGATCGGTACGCCGGTCCGTGCGGTCACTGCCGGCACTGTCCGGGTCGAGCACCCGAGCTGGGCCGGCAACCTGGTCCGGATCGATCACGGCGATGGGTTCGAAACCCTCTACGCCCACCTCAGCCAGGTCAACGTGACCGACGGTCAACAGGTCGTCGCCGGTCAGCGGATCGGCGCGGTCGGCAGCGAGGGCAACTCCACCGGCCCGCACCTGCACTTCGAGGTCCGGATCGGCGGCGACCCGGTCAACCCGATGCCGTTCCTGGCCACCGGATCCGCGACAACCGGCTGGGGCGGCTACAGCAACGGCATGATCCCGTCCAGCAAACTGTGTGCGATCGGCAACGGTCACATGCTGCGCTGCGACGCCGCCGCGGCCTACCTGCAGCTCGCCGGTTCCTACCGCAAGGCCTTCGGCAAGTCGCTCTGCATCACCGACTCCTACCGTTCGTACCAGGCTCAGGTCAGCCTGTACGCACGCAAGCCGTCCCTGGCCGCGCTTCCCGGTACGTCGAACCACGGCTGGGGTGTCGCGATCGACCTCTGTGGCGGCATCGACAAGTTCGGCACCACGCAGTACCGCTGGATGAAGGCGCAGGCCTCCGCATTCGGCTGGGTGCACCCGTCATGGGCCGAGCAAGGCGGCAGCCGCGAGGAGCCGTGGCACTGGGAGTTCGGCCGCGCCGCGCGCGCCTGATTCGTCAGCGTTATTTCCGGGATTTCGGCCGGGTCAGCACGTAGGGTGGTTCCGTGGCCGAGCAGCACGACAGTCCCGACCGCACTGATCACAACATCACCTTGGACGCTGAAGACGACCGGTGGGAGTGGCGGCGCCGGATCCGGGCGAATCCGAAGAAGCATCTGATCTACCGCATCGTGGTGGGCGTGGTCGGCGGTGTGCTGATCATCGCGGCACCACTGACCGGCTGGTTACCCGGACCGGGTGGCATCCCGTTGTTCATCGCGGGTCTGGCGGTCCTGGCGAGCGAGTTCGAGTGGGCCCAACGGCTGCTCTACAAGGTCAAGGACTGGGTCAAGGCACTGACCGCCTGGACCGGCAAGCAGCCGGCATGGCTGAAGACGCTCGGCACCATCGCGTTGTTCTGCTGCGTGCTGATCGCGATCTGGCTCTACATGGCCGTGCTCGGCGTACCCGGCTGGCTGCCGGATTCGTGGGAGTCATTCCTGCACAAGCTGCCCCTGCTCCACTGAGTAGTCCGGCAGTTCGATCAGCGTGCTCATCTTCTGAGCCAGCTTGATCATCTGCCGCAACAGGAACGGGTTGTTCAGCATCCGGTTGCGGGCGGTGATGGCGAACTTGCTCGGCGGTGCCATGAACCGACCTGACTGACTGCCGTCCTGGGTCGTCGACGTCGCCTTGCGCAACCTGGCCTCATAGCGCTCGAACGCACCCTCGCGACCTACGCCCAGCTCCCCCGCCAGGACGTACGCCCCGACGACCGCCGTACCGGTGCCGAGTGCTCCGAAGGTTGCGCCGTACCCGGCGTCACCGAGCAGCACGACCCGGTTCGTCGACCAGCGGTCCACGTGCACGCGGCTGATCGAGTCGAAGTACAACTCCGTTGCTGATGGCAACGCTGCGAGCAGCTCCGGGACGCGCCAGCCGAGGTCGGCGAAGTGCTCATGGATGATCGCCTTCTGCTGGTCGCGATCGCGTCGGTCATAGGTCAGCACCGGCGACTTGAAGACGAACAGCGTCCCCGCCAGCGACGGATCACGCCTGTCCACACCAACACCGGCCATCCGGCCCGGCACGTTGTACAGCAACGAGTCCTCGACTGCGCCGAGTGTGTTCGGTACCTCCCAGCCGGCCACGTAGTAGCCCAAGTGACGCTCGGTCACCTGCTCACGCGGCCACGCGAGTCTGCGCACCACCGAATGCATGCCGTCGGCACCGATCACCAGGTCGTACGTCTCCTCCAGTCCACTCTCGAACGTCACGTCCACCCCGCCCGCCGTCTCATGCAGGCTCGCGATCGAGTCACCGAACCGGTACGACGCTGTGTCGCGACCGTGCTCGTACAGCACCTGCGACAAGTCGGAGCGCAGGACCTCGAGCTCGCCGCCCGCGAATTCGGCCGGCAACCGCATCAGCTGCCGACCCGACTCGTCGACGAACCGCATCGCCGTACCGCCGGTCTGTCGCTCGCGAAGATCCTTGAGGACGCCCATCCGCTCGAGGACGGTCAGGAACACCTCGCCCCGGAAGTCGACGGCGTACCCGCCCTTGCGTAGTGCGGGGGCGATCTCGACGACCGTGACGTCGTGTCCCGCGCGGCCCAGCCAGAGGGCGACCGACGGACCGGCCACGCTCGCTCCTGACACCAGAATCTTCATCGCATCTGCTCCTCACAGTTAACTGTGTCCGGTGGACACAATAATGTGTATGGTAGACACAGATCAACCGATCAGGGAAGGGCACCGCCGGGATGACCGAGTTGCTGTGGGGCACGGCCCAGCCGCCGAGCCGCGGCCCGAAGCCGGCCGTCACGCTGGCCGGGATCGCCGAGGCCGCGATCCGGATCGCCGATGCCGAGGGGCTCGACGCGGTGTCGATGCAGCGGGTCGCGGACGACCTGCCGGTCACCAAGATGGCGCTCTACCGGCATGTCCCCGGCAAGGCCGAGCTGGTCGCGGTGATGAGCGACCTTGCGATGGGCGCCCCACCCGAACGCCCCGAGCTCCCCTGGCGCGAGGCACTGCACGCCTGGTCGATGGACCTCTACGACGGATTCACGCGGCATCCCTGGTTGCTGCTGTCGACCATCGGCCGCCGCTTGGTCGGTCCGAACGAACTGACGTGGATGGAGCGCGGCGTCCAGGCCCTAACCGGATCCGGCTTGAATGGCAGTGAGCAGCTCGACGCGATCCTGGTGCTGGCCGGCCATGTACGCACCCTCGCCTTGCAGACCACCTCACAGCCTGGCGGCCGTCAGGGACTCACCGAGGAGGCGTTCGTCGGAGCCTTCGCGGAGATCCTCACGACCCACGCCGATCGCTTCCCGAGCCTGGCTAACGCTCTTCAGTCAGCCGGTCGGACCAACCAAGGGCTCGAGTTCGGTCTCGAGCGCATCCTGGACGGCCTGGAGCTGCTGATCACGAGCCAGAAGAGCTGACCTTCGACGTCACGAACCGCTTCGGCGTATTGAAACGTTGTCGATACGTGCTGGCGCTCAGCCCGAAGTGCGACTTGAACCGGCGGGCGAAGTAGTTCTGATCCGGCCAGCCGACCGCCTCCCCGATCCGGCTCACCGGCAGGTCAGTGTGCAGCAGTTGGACCGCCGCCAGCTCCACGCGATGCCGCGATAGATAGGCCATCGGCGGCAGTCCGGTCGCCGACTTGAACAGCCGCACCAGATAGCCCGGCGCCAGGTGCAGCTCCTGGGCCAGATCGGTCAGTGTCCACGGCCGCGCCGGGTCGGCCTCCAGCAACCGCATCGCATCCAGTGCGGCGGGATGCGTCTGCGGACGAAGATCGTTGCGCTCGGCAACCGTCCGGGCCAGGCAGCTCAGGTACAGCGACAGCCAGCCGATGAGATCACCGCGATGCCGGCCGAGCGGCTGGTTGCGCAACGACCGGAGTCCGTCCAGATGCCGCTTCGCCTCGGCGAAGGTTTCGCCCTCCAGATGTGTGCTCAGCACACCGCGGCGCTGCTCGGAGAACGGCCCGGTCCACAGGAGATACCCGAGCAGCGGATCTTCCCGGGTCCAGGCCAGCTCACGCCGTACCAGGTCTGCCGAGAAGCAGCAGTTGTAGACCTCGAGATCGTCGCACTGCACGTACTCGTGCCACACGCCGGGCCGCAACAGGACCGCGTCGCCTAGCTCCAGACGCTGCCGCCCGGCCTGGCTGTGATGGACACCGGTGCCGCCGATCACCAGCGCGACCTCGAAGAAGCTGTGCGTGTGCAAGGGGTGCGATTCGGCGTGCAGATGCGGGCCCGCGTGCACGATCGCCCCGTCGATGAAGTGCAGCAGGGTGCCGCGATGCCGCACCGGCTCGTCGCCCATGCCTCACCATAGGGGCCGAGGTTCATTTCGTGCTAGGTCTCGTGCACTCCGGGCTAGTTCTCCGCGCCGGACCACAGCAAGCTGGCTCTGAATCGTTTCATTCGCAACGGTTGGAGCCTCATGCCGAATCTCGCCGCACCGAGCAGCATCCGCTTCGAACACCGGACCGACGTCCCGCTCGGGCTGGGCACTGCCACCCCACGATTGTCCTGGCAGATCGCGACCGCACCCGCCGACTACGTGCAGACGGCGTACGAGGTCGAGATCACCGGTACGACGACGCAGTCGTACGTCGTGGAGTCCGCCGAGCAAGTGCTTGTCCCGTGGCCTGGTGAGCCACTGGCCTCGCGGGAACGCGCGGGTGTCCGGATCCGGGTGCGTGGTGCCGACGAGTGGAGTTCATGGAGTGAATCGGCTCATGTCGAAGCCGGTCTACTTAGTCCGGACGACTGGAGCGCACGCTTCATCAGTCCGCGGGAGAACGCTCTCGGCTCTCCCGCTCCCCTGCTCAGCGCCTCCCTCGATCTCCCGAGGGACATCACCGCGGCGCGGCTCTATGTCACCTCGCACGGCATCTACATCCCTGAGCTCAACGGCAGTCGCGTCGGCGACGACGAGCTGGCGCCCGGGTGGACGGCGTACGAGCATCGGCTGCGCTATCAGACCTACGACGTGACCGATCTGGTCCAGGCCGGCGACAACCAGCTTGAGTTCCTGGTCGGCAACGGGTGGTATCGCGGGCGGCTCGGCTTTCGTGATCAGTCTCAGGTGTACGGCACGCGGCTCGCGGTTCTCGCGCAGCTTGAGGTCACCACTGGCGACGGCCGCGTTCACACCTTCGGCACCGATGACACCTGGAACGCCCGAGAGAGCGCGATCTTGGCCGATGATCTGTACGACGGTCAGCGCACCGACCTGCGCCGGACACCGGGAACCGCCTCCCCTGTCGACGTTCTCGATGCCGATCTCGGGTTGCTCGTGGCCCCGGACGGACCGCCGGTTCGGATCACCGAGAAACTCCCGGCGAGAGCGCTCTCTGTGTCTCCGAGCGGGAAGACGCTGATCGACTTCGGCCAGAACCTCGTCGGCCGCGTCCAGCTCACCGTGCGAGGTGGTGCGGCCGGTGACGAGATCGTCGTTCGGCATGCCGAGGTTCTTGAGAACGGCGAGCTCGGGGTGCGTCCGCTGCGCACGGCCAAGGCCACTGACACGTACGTGCTGGCCGGTCCGGACGAGGTCGTCCTCGACTCCCCGCTCACTTTCCACGGCTTCCGGTACGCCGAGGTGACCGGCGTACCGGATCTTCGCCTCGAGGATCTGACCGCGGTCGTCGTCGGCAGCGATCTGCGCCGGACGGGATGGTTCGAGTCGTCGAACGAGCTGCTGAACAAGTTCCATGAGAACGTCGTGTGGGGTATGCGCGGGAACTTCGTCGATGTTCCGACCGACTGCCCGCAGCGCGATGAGCGGTTGGGTTGGACCGGCGACATCCAGGTGTTCTCCCCCACCGCGAGCTTCCTGTTCGACACCGCCGGATTCCTCGGCAACTGGCTGGCCGATCTGTCTGCCGAGCAGATGAAGGACGGTTCGGTGCCGTTCGTCATCCCGGACGTCCTGCGCAATCCGGAACCGGCCACCGCCGCATGGGGTGACGCGGCAACGATCGTGCCGTGGGTGCTCTACCACCGGACCGGTGACGCGGGCCTACTGGCGAGGCAGCTGCCGAGTATGCGGGCGTGGGTGGACAAGTTGACGGCCTTGGCCGGCAGCAACCTGCTGTGGTCGGGCGGTTTCCAGTTCGGCGACTGGCTCGACCCGACCGCGCCGCCGGAGAACCCGTTCCGTGCCAAGGCCGACCCCGACGTACTCGCGACTGCGCATCTGGCTCGGTCCGCCGAGGTCGTTGCCCAGGCCGCCGAGGTGGTCGGCGACGCCGAGACCGCCGCGCAGTACGCCGATCTGGCGGCGCGCGTGCGGCAGGCCTTCGCCGCCGAATACACCACCGAAGGCGGACGCGTCCTGAGCGACGCCGCCACCAACTACGCGCTCGCCCTGCAATGGGCGCTGCTCCCGACCGAGCACCAGCGACAGCGGGCCGGTGAGCGACTCGCGGACCTCGTCCGTACGGCGAGCTTCCGGATCAGTACCGGTTTCGTCGGCACTCCGCTGATCGCCGACGCCTTGGCCGATACCGGACATCCCGACCTCGCCTACCGCCTTCTGCTGCAGACACACTGCCCGTCGTGGCTGTACGCAGTGACGATGGGTGCGACCACGGTCTGGGAGCGCTACGACAGCATGCTCCCCGACGGAAGCATCAACCCCGGCGAGATGACGTCGTTCAACCACTACGCCCTCGGCGCGGTCGCCGACTGGATGCACCGCCGGGTCGCCGGTCTCGCGCCGAAAGATCCGGGATACCGCTCTCTCGCGATCAGGCCGCTGATCACGGGACAGCTCGAGAACGCGTCCGCCAAGCACCTCACGCCGTACGGCGAGGCCGCGGTGGCTTGGCGTCGGAGCAACGGCGAGATCGCGCTCTCCGTGACCGTTCCGGTCGGCGCTCGCGCGCAGGTCGACGTACCGGGGTCGAGTGAGCCGGTCGAGGTCGGGCACGGCACCCACGAATGGACTGCCGCCGACCCGTACGTCGGGAACGCGGAGCTGCCGGCGGATCCGACCGTGCGGCAGCTGATCGATCACGAGGCGACCTGGGGCGCCGTCGTGACCGGATCACTAGAGAGCGGTTTCTCCGCAGACGACGCCGTTCTGGCGGCGCGGCTGGAGCGCTATCTCGATCAATCCGCGACCGGGCTCGCCGAAGCAGCGGGTGATCCCGCCGCCGTGAGAGCCGCTCTCGAGGCCCTTCTCAATCACTGATTCATCGCACCAATCCCCTAGGAGGTCATGATGACGTTCCGCCCAGACATGCGAGTAGCCGCCGTACTGGTGGCCGGCTCTCTCGCCCTGACCGCGTGCAGCGCGGGCAGTCTCGGTTCCAGTGACGACTCGGGTGGGGGCTCGGTCACGATCACTTACCTGATCGGTAATCAGGACCAGGACATCAAGACAGCCAATCAGCTGATCAAGGACTTCACCGCGAAGAACCCCGGGATCACGGTCAAGACCGAGACTCGCCCGGCCGGCGCCGAGGGCGACAACCTGGTGAAGACCCGGTTGTCGACCGGTGACATGCCGGAGGTGTTCGGCTACAACACCGGATCGCTGTTCCAGGCGATCGCGCCGCAGAAGAACCTGGTGCCGATCAGCGACCAGCCGTACGTGAACGACCTCGACGACAACTTCAAGAAGACGGTGACCGCCGACGGCCAGGTGTACGGCGTACCGACCGGCGGTTACCAGGGCGGCGCGGTGCTCTACAACATCCCCGTCTACACGAAGCTCGGGCTGAAGATCCCGACGACCTGGGCCGAGTTCATGGCCAACAACGCCAAGATCAAGGCAGCCGGTGGGGTCGCGCCGGTCATCCAGAGCTACGGTGAGACCTGGACGTCGCAGCTGTTCGTGCTCGGCGACTTCCACAACGTGTCCGCCGCCGAGCCCGACTTCGCCGACCGATACACCAAGAACCAGGCGAAGTACGCAACCTCCGCCGCGGCCCTGAAGGGGTTCGAGCACACCCAGGCCGTGCACGACGCCGGCTACGAGAACACCGACTTCGCCTCCGCGAAGCTGCCCGACGGTCTGCGGATGCTTGCCCAGGGCAAGGGTGCGCACTACCCGATGCTGTCCGGTGCGATCGCGAACATGGTCGGCACCTATCCGGAGGCGGCCAAGAACGTCGGCCTGTTCGCGTTGCCTGGTGACGACGCGAGCAAGAACGGCCTCACGGTCTGGACGCCGAACGGCAACTACATCCCGAAGACCACCACCGGCGACAAGCTCGAGGCGGCGAAGAAGTTCCTCGCCTTCTTCGCCAGTCCCGACGGGTGCGCCTCCCTGTCCAAGGCCGCGCCCCCGACCGGGCCGTACGCGGTCAAGGGGTGCACGCTGCCGACCGACGTACCGCAGGCGATCAAGGACATGCAGCCGTACCTCGACAAGCCGGGCGCGTCCAGCCTCGCGCTGGAGTTCCTCTCACCGGTCAAGGGCCCGTCGCTCGAGCAGATCACCGTCGAGGTCGGCTCCGGCATCCGGAAGGCCAAGGACGGCGCGGCCCGGTACGACGACGATGTGAAGAAGCAGGCCCAACAGTTGGGGCTGGCGGGATGGTGAGGGTGTACCGCCCCTACTCGAACTGGTTCTACCTGCCGACCGCGCTGATCTACGGTGTCCTGTTCCTGGTCCCGACCTTCGCCTCGCTCTACTTCAGCCTGACCCGGTGGAGTCTGTTCGAGTCGAAGTTCATCGGGTTCGACAACTTCAAGCTGTTCTTCCAGGAGCCGGCGCTGGTCAAAGGCTTCACCAACACACTGATCTACGCGGTCGTCACGTCCGGGTCGAAGGTCGTGCTCGGTCTGCTGCTGGCGGTGCTGCTCACGTCGCAGATCGTTGCCCGCGGCTACCTTCGGTCGGTGGTGTTCTTCCCGGTCCTGGTCTCGACGATCGGTGTCGGACTGACCTTCACGGTCCTGATGAACCCGGAACGCGGTCTGATCAACGGCGCGCTGAGCGTGATCGGCATCGACGGACCGGGCTGGCTGACCGATCCGAAGTGGGCGTTGCTCTCAGTGGCCGCGGTCGACGTCTGGAAGGGCGTCGGCCTGGCCACCCTGATCTACATCGCCGGCATCGTCTCCATCCCCCGCGAGTACGTCGAGGCTGCGCGCGTCGACGGGGCCGGTTCGTGGGAGACGTTCCGGCGGATCGTGCTCCCGCTGTCCCGCCCGGCCACGGTGACCGTGATCATCTTGTCGCTGATCGGTGGGCTGCGGTCGTTCGACCTGATCTGGGCGATGACCCGCGGTGGTCCCGGCTTCACCTCGGACGTGATCGCGTCGGTGATCTACAAGCAGTACCAGGCCGGTTTCTACGGGCTGTCGACGGCTGGGAACGTCGTTCTGTTCGTCGTGGTCACGGCGGTCGTGCTGCCGCTGTCGTGGTTCCTGAACCGGCGGGAGGTGGAGCTGTGAGTACGGCGGAGATGGTCAACCACCGGCCTGGTCGCAAGCTCGCGTTGAGCGCGGTCGCGATCGTCGCCTCGGTGGTCGTGTTCCTGATCCCGTTCGCGTTCATCGTGCTGACCGCGGTCAAGGACCGGCAGCAGTCGGCACTGCTCGACTTCTCCTGGCCGGACCAGTTCCGGTTCGTGCAGAACTTCATCGAAGTGGTCGAGGCCCGCGACTACATGCTGGTGATCGCGTTCATCAACTCGACCATCCTGACGGTGGCCAGCGTGACCGGGATGGTGGTGCTGGCGGCGATGGCCGGGTTCGTCCTGCAACGCCGCAAGAGCCGGTGGAACGGTTTCATCAACTTTCTCGTGCTGGCCGGACTCATCATCCCGCCGGCCGTCGTACCGACGATCTGGGTACTGCAGCAGTTCGGGCTGTTCCGGACGATGCCTGGGTTGATCCTGATCGAGATCGCGTATGGGTTGTCGTTCTGCATCCTGCTGTTCCGGGCGTTCGTGTCGACGATCCCGCGCGAGCTCGACGAGGCTGCAATCATCGACGGGGCCGGGCCGCTGCGGCTGTTCTTCGGGGTGATCTTCCCGCTGCTGCGCTCGGTCGTGGTGACGGTCGTGGTGGTGCAGTCGGTGAACGTCTTCAACGACTTCACCAACCCGCTCTACTTCCTGCCCGGCGACCGGAACGCGACTGTCCAGCTGACCCTCTACAACTTCTCGAGTCAGTTCTCCACG
This sequence comes from Kribbella sp. NPDC056951, assembly GCF_042674205.1. Classification (NCBI taxonomy): domain Bacteria; kingdom Bacillati; phylum Actinomycetota; class Actinomycetes; order Propionibacteriales; family Kribbellaceae; genus Kribbella; species Kribbella sp. NPDC056951. The sequence goes on along the minus strand of NZ_JBHUQZ010000002.1, from coordinate 213,843 downwards.
CAGTACAACCTGCTGTTCATGAACATCCTGCTGATCACGATCCCGCCGCTGATCATGTTTCTCTTCTTCAACCGCCAGATCGTCGCCGGTATGACGGCCGGAGCTGTCAAGGGCTGAGTCCATTCGACGTCGATCGAAGGTGTACCGGGAGCGACGCCCGGCTGGGACAGTGCTCGCATGCGACGCTTCCTGGCCGGGCTGTTGATGCTGCCGGCTCTCCTCCCGCTCACCGCCGCCGCTCCGCAAACCGCGACTGCTGCTGCCCCGGTCAAGATCATGCCGCTGGGGTCGTCGACGACGGCGGGCAGCATCCCGGGTGGTTATCGGACGGATCTGTACTGGATGCTCACGAGTTCGGGGCAGCCGGTGGACTTCGTCGGGTCGATCACCGATGCGACGCCGGCGAATCTGCCGGATCGCAATCACGAGGGTCACGGTGGGTGGGTGATCGACCAGCTCACTCAGGTCGCGACCGAGCGGATGCAGACCTATCAGCCGGACACCGTGCTCCTGCACGCCGGCGCTAACGACGTGCTGCAGAACCTCAACCTGGCGACTGCGCCGGCCCGGCTCGAGAACCTGATCCGGACCTTGTACGCCGTACGTCCGGATCTGGCGGTTTATGTGTCGACGGTCGGGCCGATGACCGAGGCGGGAGCCAACGCGCGGGCGGCCGCCTTCAACAACCAGCTCCCGTTTGTGGTCGGCAGGTTGGCCGCCGAGGGAAAGAAGGTCCACTTCGTCGACAGCCGGGGCGCGCTCGCCGCGACCGACGTGATGAGCGATGGCATCCACCTCACCCACAGCGGCAACACCAAGCTGGCTGCGCAGTGGTACGCCGCTCTCCAGGGTTCGCCAATCATCCGCTTCGAGGCCGAGACGGCGGTGTTCGCCGGGAAAGCGCACAGCGCGGTGACTCCTTCGGCCTCGAACAACGGCAAGGCCGGGTGGATCGACGACGCCACGAGTTCCGCGACTGTCACGGTCAATGCGCCGTACGCGGGAAACTTCCGGGTGCTCATCCGTGGTGGGAACGGGACGGGTGGTCCGTGCTCACACAACCTGAGCGTCAACGGCGCAGCCGCGGTGGTGGTCGACTACCCGTCGTACGGGTGGGAGGCGTGGACGCAGCGAGCCCTCGACGTCAGCCTGAAGGCCGGAGCCAACACCTTCAAGTTCACCTTCCGAACCTGCTTCGCCGAACTCGACTCAATAGACCTCGTCACGGCCTAGCCGGTTTGCGCACCAGCGCATAAGCCTGCGGCTGCTTCTCACCCCACTCAGGCGCGTGGGTGAGCGTGGCCACCTCCTCAAAACCAGCATCCGCGAGAAGGGCGGCCACGTCCGCCGGCTCCTGCAGGTAGACGTCGAGGTCGACGGGGTGGCCATAGGCCGAGGCGAGGTGGTAGCTCGCGGCACCCGACCCAGATCCGGTGGTGAGGCGATCGGCGCCCGCCCCAGATCCGGCGCCGGGGGCCGCCTTGTAGCCGTACACCAGGTGTCCACCCGGCTGCAGCACCCGGTATACCTCGGCGAACGCGGTTGGCAGCTCGTCGCGGGTTGTGTGGACGAGCGAGTACCAGAGGAGGGCACCGGCTAGCTCGTCGTCCTTCAGGTCCAGGTCGAAGATCGAGCCGACCTCGAACCGCAGGTCCGGGTAGGCCTCGCGGGCTACCGCGATCATGCCTGGAGTTAGGTCGATGCCGAACACGTCCAGACCGGCCGCCGCGAGATAGGCCGTGATGCGGCCGGTGCCGCAGCCGAGGTCTCCGATCGGGCCGGGCTGCACGGTTTCGGCGAAGTAGCTGAGCATCATGCGCTCGGCCACACCCTTGGCGACGAAGTCCTTCAGTCGTTCGTGGTAGTCGGTGGCCGCGGCGTTGTACGAAGCTTGGATATCGTTCACCCGAGGACTCTAGGTAGGCCCTCCGACAGTTTCCGGTAGCACTCGGGGGTGTTGTAGGCGTGCGCGGAGAGCCGAATGTACGAGCGGCCCTCGAAGCCCGTCAGCGTGATCTCGATCTGCAGTTCGCGCGACACGTGTTCCTTGAAAGGTTCGGCATCCGCGACCACCATCGGCAGCTCGACGAGTCGCAGGGTCGGGGCCGGGTTCGCCACCTCACCGACCGACGTACCGAGCGCCTTCGCCACCAAACGCGCCCCTTCCTCGAGCATCGCGGTGATCTGCGGCCGCCGTACCGACCATTCCAGATCGGCCAGCACCCGGAGTGACTCCGGCGCCGCGATCCAGGCCGCGTAGTCCTGCGTACCCTGCATGTCGAACCGCTCCGGCAACCGCTCGTCGTACTCGGACCACGAAGTGATCAACGGGTACGACGCCTCGCGCCACCGCTCAGCCACCACCAGCCCGGCCGTCGCTCGCGGCGCGGCCGGCCACTTGTGGAAGTTGCCCGTCCAGAAGTCGGCACCATCACCGGTCGGTGCGTCGATCAACGCGGGCGCGTGAGCACCGTCGACGATGACCGGTACGTCGCGATCGTGCGCAAGCTCGACCAGTCGTGCAACCGGCAGGATCGTCCCGGTCGCAGCGCTGATGTGGTCGACGAGCAGCGCCGCCGCACCGACCAGCGCGGGTTCGATCAGCGCGACCACCGTGTCGTCGTCCGCCTGCATCGGCAGTTCGACCACCAGCAGTTCCGCACCCCGAGCCCGCGCAACACGCTCGGCGGCGAACCGGGAGGCGCCGTACACGTGGTTAGTGGTGACAATCCGGCTGCCCCGAGGAATCGGCACCGTGGCGAAGGCCGCCGTGATGCCGGCGCTCGCGTTCGAGACGAGCGCAAAGCCGTCCGGATCCGCCTCCAGGAACGCCGCGAGCTCGAGCCGGGCCGCGGTCAGCCGGGCGGGGACGGAGCGGAACCACACCATCGGGTTCGCCTCGGCCTCCGCGCGCAGGGCGCTCAGGACCTCCTGGGTACGGCGTGGGACGGCGCCCCACGATCCGTGGTTCAGGTGCACCACGTCGGGGTCGAGGGTCCACAGGTCTGGGCGGGGGCTGAGTACCGTCACCAGCCAAACGGTACATAATTCCTGACGTGTACCCCTACCTCGACCACGACGGTCCGATCGCGATGGCGCACCGCGGCGGCGCCAAGCACCCGGACCTGATCGGCTACGAGAACTCGCTGCACGCCTTCGAGCACGCGGTCGGCCTCGGCTACCGCTACCTGGAAACCGACCTGCACGCGACCAGCGACGGCGTCGTGATCGCGTTCCACGACGACGTCCTCGACCGGGTCACCGACCGGACCGGCGTGATCGCCGAGCTGCCGTGGTCGGAGGTGAGCCAGGCGAAGATCAACGGTCACGAGCCGATCCCCCGCCTCGACGACCTGCTCGAACACTTCCCCGACATCCGCTTCAACCTCGACATCAAGGCGGAGAACGGCCTCGCCCCGGCAGCCGACGTACTGCGGTCCGCGAACGCGATCGACCGGATCTGCGTCTCGTCGTTCTCCCAGTCCCGCGTCCGCCGCATCCGCAAACTCCTCGGCCCCCGCCTCTGCACCGGCTACGGCGACCTGGAGACCGCACTCCTGCGATTCCTCCCGATCGCCCTCCCGTCCAAGGGCGCCTGCCTGCAGATCCCCGAGAAGTACAAGTCCCTCCGCGTCCTCACCCCCGGCCTGATCGACCGCGCCCAGTCCGCCGGCAAACAGATCCACGTCTGGACCGTCGACGACCCCGCCACCATGCGCCGCCTCCTAGACGCCGGCATCAACGGCCTCATCACCGACCGCACCGACCTCCTCCGCGACGTCCTCATCGAACGAGGCCAGTGGCCCTAACGACAGGAGGTGTCCCCCGATTCGGGGCCACCGGTCCCGGACGCAGGCGTGCGGCGGCCTATACGTAGACAACTACGTCCTGTCCTTGTGCATCGCAATAACCAGGGGCGGGCTGGCGGCGGCTGACGCGGCAGGGTCACGTTCCTGACAAGGTCCTCTTCTTGGTCCCGGGAAGCTGCCACACTCTGCGCATGGGACTTCTCTCCGCCCCCGCCGGAGTCGACAAGCGGGAGTACTGGGGCTTCAGCCTCTACGACTGGGCCAACTCCGGGTACGTCACCACGGTCGGCACGGTGCTGTTCGCGCCGTACCTGACGTCGGTCGCCGAGACCGCAGCCTGCGGGTACGTCGGTACGTCGGACAAGCCGTGTCACACCAATCTCGACGTACTCGGGCTCGGTATCTCCCCCGGTTCACTCGCGTTCTACGTGGTCACGGTCGCGACCCTGATCTCGGCGTTGTTCCTGCCGGTGGTTGGCGCGATCGCGGACCGGCTCGAGCGCAAGAAGCTGCTGATGTGCGGCTTCGCGTGGGCGGGTGCGTTGGCCGCGTGCTGCATGGTCTTTGTCGGCGGCGGCCGATGGGAGCTCGGCGCGCTGCTGCTGTTCATCGGCAACCTGTGTCTGGGTTCGTCGATGGTCGTGTACGACTCGATCCTGATCGACATCGCCCCGCCCGACGACCGCGACGACGTCTCGTCGCGCGCCTGGGCGTTCGGGTACCTCGGCGGCTTCATCCTGCTCGCGATCAACCTCGGCGTCGTGACCGCTCACGACGCACTCGGTCTCAGCCAGGGCACGGCAGTCCGGCTCAGTCTGCTCAGCGCCGGCCTGTGGTGGGGCGCGTTCACGTTCTTCCCGTTCCTCAAACTCCGCAACCGGCCGCCGACGAACGTCGTACCGGTGCGCAGCGGCAGTCTGTTCAAGCAGAGCTTCGGTCAACTCGCCGCCACGCTCACCCACATGCGCGCCTACCCGATGACCCTGCTGTTCCTCGTCGCCTACCTGTTCTTCAACGACGGGATCCAGACGGTCATCTCGGTCTCCTCGACGTACGGCGAGAAGCAGTTGGGGTTCGAGACGCAGATCCTGATCATGACCATCCTGCTCGTCCAGTTCGTCGCCTTCTTCGGAGCCCTCGCCTTCGGCCGCTTCGCCCGCCGCTTCGGCAGCCAGCGCACGATCATGGGCGGCCTCGTGCTCTGGATGGTCATCGTGATCGCCGGCTTCATGCTCCCCGAACGCCAGGTCGTCCCGTTCCTCGCAATGGGCGTCGCGATCGGCATCGTCCTAGGCGGCACCCAGGCCCTGTCCCGCTCAGCCTTCAGCCAGCTCATCCCGGAGGGCCGCGAAGCCGAGTACTTCTCCCTCTACCAGGCAGGCGAACGCGGCACCTCCTGGCTAGGCACCCTCGTCTTCGGCCTAGTCCACCAGATCACCGGCTCCTACCGCCCAGCCATCGTCGCCCTAGGCCTCTTCTTCCTAGTCGGCCTAATCCTCCTCAGCCGAGTAGACATGCGCCGAGGCATCACCGAAGCCGGCAACACCCAACCCACCGTGATCTGACGCCGTGGTCAGTTGACGATGAAAGAATCGGACCCGTACCTTCGGACCGAATTGCACTATGCCGCATTGGAGAATGATTCCAGGCGGCTCGTCAGTCGCCTCGATAATGGTGACGATATCGATGCCCAGGATGTTCAAGGATTCACGGCGCTGCATCTCGCGTGTCAGGCGAATGCAGTCGAAGCGGCACGGATACTGCTCGACCGGGGCGCTTCTCTGAGTATCGTGAATCGCTTCGGAAATACGCCGCTGTTCGTTGCGGTTGCCAACTCTCAAGGTGCCGGCGAGTTGATAACCCTACTGCGTGAGCGCGGCGCGGACCCTCGCACAGTCAACAAGCATGGACAAACGCCCGTAGGCTTGGCGCGCTTGATAGCGAACTACAATGTGGAAAAATTCTTCGCAGACTTGCCAGACTAGCCGCTAATTGATTCATGGATTCGACTAGAGATGAGAATCATGGAAGGCTATTCTGTCATCTTTCGCGCGGGCGACCGGTATTCTTGGTCGAGTGGATCGCAAAGTGAAACAGAGGTCATTTCTGCGGGTGCTGTGCATTTTCCGACCGGAATGGTCGTCGCTGCCGATCCTGCCTGGTCGATCAATCCGCTGGAAGAATCGGATGCGGTAGCGGCGAAGGTGCCGACCGGCAGCTACCCGGTTTCCCTCCTGGTGTCGGTCTGGCGTCAGGCACCTGCTTCCGGTGCTGTTCCGCGGAGCAAGGTATGCGCCTCCAAGGTTCATGTCTCGGATGATCCGGTGACGCACTGGAGGCCCGCTTTTCCGTCGGGATCCGATCAGAGTGTGGCGCTCGGCTTCGCGGTGGACAGCGGTACGGCGAGCTTCTTCGACTTTTCCGCGAAAGATTGGCTTACCGCACGACAGGAGAATGACGACTGGTGGGACGAGGTTTCCGACGTACTCCGGCGCGATCTCTATGTCTTGATCGAGGATCAAGCCACCGGGGCCAATGCCATCATCTACGAATGCGGCATGGGCGACGGAGTCTACGAAGTCTGGCTCGGGCTGAATGCCGATGGGCAGGTCGCGGAGATTCTCGTCGATTTGGAGTTACTGTCCCACGGCACCGGCGCTGTATGAGTGAACCACTGACCTGCCGGTCGCTTCCTGAGTTTCTGGAGCTGCGGTTTCCTGACTACATGGTCGTGGTCTGGGCGGTTCGGGTGGCGAAGTACTCGGAGGGTGCGACCGCGGATGTGCTGATCGGCGAGGTGTTCGTGGATCAGATCTTCGCGGACGGGCTGAAGAGCGAGGATGAGACTCTGCTGACGGCGTGGTTCGAAGTGGTGGAGCTGGGGCTGGGGAGTCCGGATGAGTTGCTTCGGGGGATCTTTGCGGAGCACGTCGTGTCCATGATGTTGTTGCGGGATCGGCGGGCGCGGGCGGCGCAGGAGTTGGCTGGGCCGTTGCTGCGGGCGAGCCTGGACGACGACATGGGCAGCTCGTGGCGGAGGCAGGATGGTGGGTTCGGGCCGGACGAGGAAGAGCCGCCGGCTGTCTTGTTGATGAGCGGGTATCTCTTCCGTGGTGAGATCCTCTGGCATTCTCGTAGGTACTTGGCGGATCGGAGCGGGATTGCTACGACCGAGCCGTTCGCCAGGGTGCAGGCGGACGCTGGGGCCTACGAACTAGGTGTGGCTGTGGCGAAAGCGCTCGATCGCTTGTCCAGCACGACTGATGACAACCCGCAGCACGAACTGAAGAGGTTCCTCGCCTACGCAGGCATCGACTGGCCGACCTTGTATGCCGGCTCGCTTGAGGTGGGGTTGGAAGGTACCCCAGGTTCGTACGAGGCCTTGCTCTACACGATCCACAAGGCGAGCTATGGCACGTCACACATCAGCCGCTCCCCGGACGAACCGCTGGTGGTGCCGGATTGGCGGGATGCGGGTGAGTTCGGTGCCGCCGTCCTGAGGGCTTTCGGGGCGGCGACGACCGAGATCACGTACTAGACCGCGTTGGGGCCTACGTCCGCCGCAGTTAGGGGGCGGCGGGTGGGGGTGGCGGTTGAGTACTCGTCGGCGCCTACGTCGTACGGCGCGGTGCGGGCTTGGCCGTCTACGTCGTCGGTGACGCGGCTTGAGTGGTTCGCGCTCACCGCGTTGATGGCGGCGCTGCCGGAGGCGAGGCGGTAGACGCCGTCGGAGGTGGAGGTGAGTTTGGGGTCGGCTCGGGTGAAGCCGCTGGAGGGGATGGTGCCGTTGGAGGCGGCGCCCCAGAGGATGTTGCCGGAGAAGGTGATGCCGGATTGGTAGGGCAGGTCGGTCAGGTTGCCGGTGGTGCCGACTAGGAGGTTGTCGCGGATCTGGCAGGCCAGTGGCGGGATGGTGCGGTTGCTTTCGCCGGCGATGGCCTTGGTGTTGTTGCGCAGGGTGTTGAGGACGATGACGACGCGGTCGGGGGCGTCGTTGCCTTTGCGGGCGGTCTCGGACTCGCCGGGGGTGTGGTCGCGCTCGCTGCCGCTGCCGAGGACGATGCCGGCGCTGTTGGAGCCGGTGACGCCGTCGACGTAGTTGTTCACGATCAGGTGGTCGTTGCCGTAGATGCGGATGCCGTTGTCACCGGCAAGGATGTAGTTGCTCTCGACCCGGCTGCCGTTCCCGTGGCGGAGCACGATGCCGCCGAGGCTGTTGCGGATCGTGTTGTAGCGGATGGTGTTGCCGGACGACTTCACCGAGATCGCTTCGGGGTCGCCGTTCGCACGTTCGAACAGGTTGTACTCGACGGTCGCGTCGGCGTCGGCGAGGGCGCGGCTGCTGACGCCGAGGCGGATCGCCTCGCCGCCGTTCTCGCCGCTGAAGGTGTGGTCGCGGAAGTGGTTGCGCAGGATGTAGGTGCGCTGGGCAATCGTCTCGTTCTGCGGGTCGTTGTTCGAGGGACCGTCGATCACCAGGTAACAGCCGACGGTGGACTTGTCGCGGAAGATGTTCCGGTCGATCTTCACGTCATCACCCCGTACGACGACCGAGTGGCTCGCGGCCGATCCGAGGGCGAACTCGTTGCGCGTCAACCGGATCCGGTTCGACCCCGCCGCCAGGTCAAGCGTCGAGGTCTGTTTGAAGACGAAGCCGCTGATGGTGATGTTCGACGACTTCGAGAAGACGAAACTCTTCGAGCCGGTGAGCGTTACCCCGCCGCGGCTCTCGGCCTGGATGGTGATCGGCGAGGTGGTGGTGCCGTTGCGGCCGGTGATGGTGATGCCGCTGGAGCCGACGGCGTACGAGCCGTTCGCCAGGGTGATCGTGGAACCGGCGGTGGCCGAGTTGATGGCCGACTGCAGGGCGGCCAGCGAGGTCACCGTAGCGGCTTCGGCCGATCTGACCACGACGGCCGTGGCGCCGATCGCGCCGACGGCGCCGGCCAGGAAGGTGCGACGTTTCATGACAGATCTCCTCAACTGCGTGGGCGGTACAGCTTTCGGTAGGCGCTCGGGGTGACCGAGCTGACCTGACGGAAGACCTTCGAGAAATACGACTGGTCCATTCCGACCGCGGCGGCGATCTCTTCCATCGGGCGGTTCGTGGTGGTGAGCTCACGTTGAGCCCATTCGATCCGGGTGCGCTTGATGTACTGCTTGGGCGACAGACCGAACTCGGTCCGGAACCGGCGGACGAAGGTCGCCAGATCCTGCCCGAACTGAGCAGCCAGCAACTCGACCGTCAGCGGGTTGCCGAGGTTCTGCTGGATGTACTGCACGACGCTTGTCTCGCTGGTCTCCTGATGTGCGAGCCGGATCGATCCGGGCGGCGCGCTGTCCAGGTAGTGCGCGAACAGCGCGGTCAGCGCGGACCGCACCCGCAACGGCGTGGCGAGCCCGGGTGGGTCGCGATCGGCCGCGCCGACCTGTTCGAACAGGCACGCGGCTTCGTCCGGCGACTTGCTCGGCACGATGTACGGCAACGTCAGCACCTCGCCGATATCGCGCTCCCCGATCTGCGCGGAGAAGTGCAGCCAGTGCTTGCGGAACACGTTGTCGCTGATCGTCTCGTACGACACCGGCACCTCGGCCGGGAGATAACACAGCTCCCCCGGCTTCGGGAACAGCTCCTGGTCCCCCACGACCAGCCGGCCCTCGCCCTCGAGGATCAGATAGAGCCGGGAGAACGGGTCCGGTACCAGCGGTCGCGACCAGCCCCGATGCACCTTGGTGATCCGGGCCGCGACGACGAGGTCGAGCCGGAGCCGATCCAGCTGGGTCCGGATCAGCTCCTCGTCCCGGCGGCTCGCCACGGTCTCGGCCGAGGGCGTCGTACTCATGCGGAGTGCGGTCCGACGTCACCGGCGGTCAACGGCTGTCGGCAATGCGGCCGACGCGAGTACTCGTCGGCGCCCACATCAGCCCGGCCAGTACGGCGGTCGCCGTCAAGGTCGGTGTCGATATCGGGGTAACTGCGGGTGGCCGCGTTGATTGCCGGACTCCCCTTGGCCAGCCGCCGAATGCCATCCGGACCGGCCACCAGCCGCGGATCGGCCCGGCGGAACCCGCCGACAGGCGTGTTCCCGTCCGTGGCCGCGCCCCAGTGCAGATTGCCCGACCAGGTGACGCCGTCCGGGAACGGCATGTTCATCAACTGCCCACGATCGCCCATCAGAAGATTGTCGGTGATCGTGCAACCAAGCGGCGGGAGGGTCCGGTGACTCTCGCCGCTCACCGCGTTGTCACAGTCGAGAACCGTGTTCAACGCGATCTGTACGCCGTCAGGCGCGTCGTTGCCGGTCCGCGACGTCGGCGGCTCACCCGGGTAGTGGTCGCGGACATTCCCGCTCCCGAGCACCACCGCCGTACCAGCGATGTTCTCCAGATAGTTGTTCACGATCTGGTGGTCGTTGCCGTAGATCCGGATCCCGTTCTTGCCCGCGAGCAGGTAGTTGCCCTCGACCCGGTTGCCGTTCCCGTGCCGCAGCACGATCCCGCCAAAACTGTTGCGGATCGTGTTGTGCCGGATCACGTTCCCCGACGACTTCACCGAGATCGCCTCGGGATCGCCGTTCGCGCGCTCGAACAGGTTCGACTCGATCAGCGCGCCCGCCGTCGTGAGCGCGCGCGGACTAACGCCCAGCCGAATCGGCTCACCGCCATTGTCACCAGGAAAGCTGTGGTCGCTGAAATGATTGCGGTAGACATGCACACCCTGCGCCATCTGGTCGGACCCCGCGCCCTCGATGCCGAGGTAGATCCCGAGCGTCGTCTTCCCGTGGAACGCGTTGTGATCCAACGTCGTGTGGTCGGCCCGGACCATCACCCAGTGCACACCGGCGATATCGGCCAGCTGGAAGTCGTTGCGGGTCAGCCGGATCCGGCGACAGTCCGGCGGCAGCTCGAACGTCGTACTCTGCCGGAACGCGAACCCCTCGATGGTGATGTCCGACGCACCGGTGAGCACGAAGCTCTTCTCACCGGTCAGTACGGCGCCACCTGTCGACTCCGAGCGGATCACGATCGGCCGGTGCGGGCGGCCGCGTAGACCGGTGATTGCGATCGGCTGCCCGGCCGGCACCTGGTAGATGCCGTCGGCAACGGTGATCACGGTGCCCGGTCCCGCCGTACCGAGGGCTCGGCGCAGTTCGTCAAGTGAACGGACGTGCCGACGGTCCACCGCCGCAGCGGGGCGGACACCGGCGGTACTCAAAGCAACTCCAGCAGTGGCAGTGGCAGTGGCCAGAAACGTACGGCGATTCATGGAGCCTCACCCTTTCAACGCGCCCGCGGTCAGGCCGCGAGCGAAGGAACGCTGGAAGAACAGGAAGACCGTCACCGACGGCAGCAGGGCGAGCAGCGAGGCCGCCATCACCACACCCGGCGTCACCACCGGGTCGATCCGCAGCGTCCGCAGTGCCAGCGGCAGTGTGTACGAGTCGGAGTTCGTTGCCACCAGCAACGGCAGCAGGTACTGGTCCCAGATCATCGTGAAGCCGAAGACGCCGATCACGCCGAGGGCCGGTTTACAGAGCGGGAGGATGATCTGCCCGAAGATCCGGAACTCGCCGGCCCCGTCGATCCGGGCCGCCTCCTCCAGCTCACGCGGCACATCCTTCATGAACTCGGTCATCACCAGGATTGAGAACGCCCAGGCCCCGAGCGGCACGATCATCCCGGCCAGCGTGCCCATCAGGTTGATGTGCACCAGCGGTACGTCGGCCAGTACGAGGGTCAGCGGCAGCGCGAGGATCTCCTCGGGCAGCATCATCGTGGCCAGGATCGCGACCATCACCAGCGTCATCCCGGGGAAGATCTTGCGGGCCAGCGCGTACCCGGCCAGTACCGAGACCGCGACCTGCAGCAGCAGCCCGAAGCCGACGACGAAGAACGAGTTCAGCAGATACTTCAGTACGCCGTGATCGAACGCGACCCTGAAGTTCTCCAGCGTCGGGCTCTTCGGGATCACGCTCAGCTGGGTCGGATCGGACACGTGGTTGAACGAGCTGACCAGCAGCGCGAGCAGCGGTCCGGCGAACACGACGAACAGGCCGGTATAGATCACCGTCCGCGCCACGCGGGCCGCGGGCCTCTTGCTTTCAGTGAGACCGAGAGCAGTGTCGGTCATGCGACTCGCCTCCTTCGGAGCAGCTGGACGCAGACAGTCAGCACGAGCGTCGCGAGGAAGAGCAGTACGGCGCCCGCGGACGCGATCCCGAGCCGGTTCTGCTCGAAGCCGAGCTTGTAGATCAACGTCATCAAGACCTCGGTCGAGCCGTTCGGCCCGCCGTTGGTCAGCAGGAAGACTTCGGTGAACGCCCGGAACCCGCGCACGGCCGCGAGCACGAACAGAATCGCGAACACCGGCCGCAGCCCCGGCAGCGTGACGTGCAGGATGCGCTGCTTGGTCGAGGCGCCGTCGACGACCGCCGCCTCGTACAGACCACGGTCGATCCCGGCCAGCCCGGCGAGGAAGATCATCATGTCGTACGGCGCACCTCGCCAGATCCCCGTCACCACGATCGACGCGAGTGAGGTGTCCGGGTCGTTGATGAATCCCGACGGGCCGAGCCCAACCAGCCCGAGCACCTGGTTCAGCAGACCGTCGCCGGTCGGGTGGTACATGATCCGCCAGAGCTCGGCGACCACGGCGATCGGTACGACGACCGGCAGGAACGCCGCCGATCGGATGAAACTGAGCTTGCGGGTCTGGCCCTCCACCAGCAGCGCCAGCACGAACCCGAGCACCATCGATCCGGCGGTCTGCCCGACGGCCAGCACGATCGTGTTCCAGGTCGCCGACCGGAAGCCCTCCGACGACAGGATCTCGCTGTAGTTCGCCGACCCCACCCACAGGTTGCCGAGGTAGGGCCGCACCTCCTGCACCGACATCGAGATGGCCTGGGCCATCGGGATGAACTTGAAGTAGAGGAACAGGATCAGCGCCGGGGCCAGGAACAGCCACGGGATCCACCAGGAACCCGAGCTGCGGCCGAGGCGGCGCGACGGAGTCCGCCGCGCCACCCCTCCTGCCGCGAGCGGCTCCCGCCCCGCCGGTCGGGCCTCCGCCTCACGGACACTCACGATGCGCCGATGCCCTGCTGCTTCAGGGACTCGGCGAGTTTGCCGTCGAGCTTGGTCAGCTCTGCGGCGACATCCAGGCTGCAGTCGGCGATCAGCGCGTTCACCGTGTCGGCACTCGCCTGCCGGACCGGCGTCCAGTTCGGGATGCTCGGCGCGTACCGGCTGTGCTCGCGGTAGACGTCGGCGTACACCTTCCAGCGCGGGTCCTTGCGCACCGAGGTGACGTCGACGCTCTTGTTCACCGGCAGCTGCACGTTGAAGGCCTTCTCGCCGGCCATCCCGAGCTTCTGCGCCTCCGCCGAGATGATGTACGACGCCCAGGCGTTCTGCCCGGCCTCGTTCTTCGACCCGGCCATCAGGTAGGCGCTGCCACCCTCGGCCAGCACCGTCGAGTCCTTGACACCCTTCGGGACCGGGACCACCTCGTACTTGTCCTTACCGAGGCTCCCGTCGAACCGCGGCATCAGGTACGGACCGACGACGTACATGCCGGCCCGGCCGGACTCGAACGACTCATTGGTCGGCGGCGTGTCCATCGTCGCCGCGCCGGGCTGGATGACCTTCTCGGTGCAGGCCAGGTCGCGGAACCACTTGGTCGCGGCGACCGACTCGGGCATGGACATGGCCGGCTTGTACTTCCCGTCGGCCTGCTTGGCGATGAAGTCGCCGCCGGCGCCCCAGAGGAAGTTCGAGAAGTACCAGGAGGCATAGCCGCGCTTGGTCGACCCCGGTACGGCGAGTCCGGCGGTGTCGTTCTTGCCGTTGCCGTCGGGGTCCTTGGTGGTGAAGGCCTTGGCCAGCGCGACGAACTGGGTCAGGTCGGTCGGAGCCGGCAGACCGACCTTCGCCCGCCAGTCCTTGCGGATCAGCAGTGCGGACGCCTGCGCGGAGTACGGAACGCCGTACATCTTGCCGTCGCCGGACTTGGCCGCGGCGAGGGCGGACTCGAGGAGCTGGTCGCTGTTCTTGATGGCGGCCGGGTCGACCTCGCGGACGATGCCCTGGGTGACCATCGTGCCGAGCTGGGACGAGTCGTTCATGACAATGTCCGGCAGGTCCTTCTGCGCGGCGCGCTGGGACAGCTTGGTCTCGAAGTCGTCGAAGATCGCGGTGACCTCGATCTTCTGGCCGGTCGCCTGCTCGAAAGCGGCGGCCAGCTTCTTCATCCCCTTCTCGCCGTCACCACCGGGGGTAGTCCGCGTCCACAGCTCCAGCGCGGCCTTCGGATCCTGCTCGGTCTTGGCCGCGCCGGTGTTCCCGCACCCCCCGACGGCCAGGGCTGCCCCAAGCCCGACCGCCACCCACTTCAACGTCCTAGACATCCCGCCCACTCCCAAATTTGTACTTTTTGCACCTCATTTCGTCGGAAGATAGCGCTTTCCAAGGGAGTGGGTCAATGACTGATCGAGATCAGCGCGAGGGTGTCGCGCCCGGGCTGCGGAAGCCGCCGGCCGGGAAGGAGCCGCCTTGACGGACAGAACTGGCCGTCACCGAACCATCGGTGTTCTGGCCGGTGACGACGACCTGCTCGCCTGCCTTGAGGTCACTGGCCTTGCCCTTGGCGGTGATCTCGAAGTCGGTCTCACCGGTCAGTTTCACCGTCACGTCACCGCTCTGCGTCTTCACGACCAGCTGGGAATCAGTCGCCGAAACGACCGTGCCGACGGTGGCCCCAGCTCCCTGACCGCCCTGGCCGCGGAATCCCCCGCCGTACCCGCCCGCAGGGCCGCGACCCGCCGCGGTCTGCTGCGGAGTGCTGTCCGACGCGAAGGCCGCGTGCAGCCCGGCACCACCGGCCAGGCCGATCGCGAGAACCACCACACCAGCCAGTACGGCGGTCGCGGTCGGCAGGCTGAGTGTCTTCTTCGGCCGCAGTGCCGCGTCGACCTCTTCGTCGGACCCGATCTGGGCGAACTCATCGGGTGCTTGGTTACTCATCGGGTAATGCCTCTCACTCGTGACGTAGTGCGTCGATGGGACGAAGACCGGCGGCTCGGTGCGCCGGCATGCTGCCGAAGAACAGGCCGACCGCGGCGGAGACGCCGAGGGCGAGCGCGATCGACGACGGGACCAGGACCGGCATGACCCCGGCCAACTGGAACTGGGTCATAACCAGCGCGGCCGCGACTCCGACGGCACCGCCGATCAGGCTGAGCAGGGTGGCCTCGATGAGGAACTGGCCGAGGATCGTCCGCCGCCGGGCACCGAGTGCCTTCCGGATCCCGATCTCCCGGGTCCGCTCGGTGACGGTGACGAGCATGATGTTCGTGACCCCGATCCCGCCGACCACCAGACTGATCGCGGCGACCGTGGCCAGCAGCGCGGTGAACGTCGCCGCGGTGTCCTGGCTCGTCTGCAGGATCTGCGCCGAGTTGGTGATCCGGAACGGCGAGGTCGTGGTCGCCGGAACCTGGTGCCGCGCGGTCAGCAACTGCGTGACCTCGGCCTGCGCCAGGTCGACCCGGTCCTTGTCGGCCGCCTGGACGACGATCTGACTCAGCGCGCCGTACCCGGCCTGAGTCGCGCGCAGCGTGCTGATCGGGACGATCGCTGTCGCGTTGGGATCGTTGAACCCGGTGCTGTCCTTGCTGGCCAGCACACCTCGTACGACGAAGTCGACCGCGCCGAGCTTGACCGTCTGACCGACCGCGGCCTGGGCGCGTCCGAAGAGTTCGGTCGCGGTGGTCTGCCCGAGCACGATTACGCGCTCGGCCGCGTCGACGTCGTCCTGGGTGAACGACTCCCCGGAACCGACCGGTGTGTTGGTGGCCGGGAGGTACGCCGGCGTCGTACCGATGACCTGGTTGATCGTGTAACTGGTGTCGCCGTTGGTCGCCGTACCGGAACTCGTCATCACCGGGGCGACCGAGGCGACGTCCGGGGCGAGGCGCCGATCGGCGAGGGCAGTCGCGTCGTCGAGTGTGAGCGCGTACTGCTGGGCCGACGGACCGGCCTGGCCGCGGGCGAACCCTCCGCCTCCACCGGAGGTCGAGACCGTGAGCAGGTTCGTGCCCATCGCCTCCAACCGGCTCTGCACCGCCTTCCCGGAACCGTTGCCCACCGCAACCAGCACGATGACCGCGCCGACTCCGATCGAGACTCCGAGCACGGTCAGCAGCGAGCGCAGCTTGTTGGCGCTGAGGCCGCGCAAGGCGGCCCCGAACAGATCGCGAGGCGACATCAGCGGGTCACCTCGTCGACGACGATCCGGCCGTCGGCGACCTGGATCAACCGGCGAGCCCGGGCGGCGACGTCGTTCTCGTGGGTGATCACCACGACCGTCCGGCCTTCGGCGTTCAGCTCGTCGAACATGCCGAGGACCTCGTCGGTCGAGTGCGCATCGAGGTTTCCGGTCGGCTCGTCGGCCAGCAGGATCCGCGGGCCGGTGGCCAGGGCGCGGGCGATCGCGACCCGTTGCTGCTGACCGCCGGACAACTGGTTCGGGCGGTGACCGGCTCGATCCGAGAGGCCGACGAGTTCGAGAGCACGGTTGGCTCGCGTACGGCGTTCTGCGCGGCGCAGGTGGGCGTAGGTGAGCGGGAGCTCGACATTCGCCAGCGCGGTGGTGCGCGGGATCAGGTTGAAGGACTGGAAGATGAAACCGATCTTGCGGCCGCGGACGAGAGCCTGCTGATCCTCGGTCAGCCCGGCGACGTTGCTGCCGTCGAGGAAGTACTCACCGCGGGTCGGCACGTCGAGACAGCCGAGGATGTTCATCAAGGTCGATTTGCCGGAACCGGACGAGCCCATCACGGCGACGTACTCGCCGGCCTCGACCCGCAGCGAGACACCCCGAAGAGCGTGTACGGCGGTCTCCCCCGCGCCGTACGTCTTGGTGACCCCGCGGATGTCGATCAGGGCGTCAGCGCTCACCGGTTGCCACCGGCGTTGCGCTGAACCGGGAACTGACCGCCACCTCCGGGGAACTGGCCACCGCCACCGGGGACTTGGCCGGTGCGGCCCTGACCCGTCTGGCCGGTGCCGCCGCCGATCGTGCCCTGCAGGAGCTCGACCTGGTCGCCCTCGTTCAGCCCGGTCTTGATCTGGGTGAAGCTGCCGCCCTTGATGCCGATCTCGACCTCGCGGCTGGTGCCGTCGGCCATCGTCACGGTGTTCGTCGTACCGCTGGTGACGACCGCCGTACTCGGGACGTAGAGCACGTTGGTCGCCTTGGCGGTCTGGACGGTGACGTTCGCGGTCTGACCCATCCGGGCGTTCGCGGGGAGCTTGGCCAGCGAGAAGGTGGCCGAGTACGAGACCACGCCGTTGGTGGTGGTCGGGGTCGGCGAGACGGAGGCCAGTGTCGCGGTGAGGTTGGTGCCGGGTTCGGCGTTCAGGGTGACGGTGGCGGACTGGCCGGCTTTGATCTTGATCGCGTCGGCTTCGGGGAACGCGGCCGAGACCTGGAGGGCCTTGAGGTCGGAGATGTCGGCGAAGCCCGTGCCGGCGGCGGACGTCGTACTGGTGGAGGTTGACCCTTGACCTGAGGTCGAGCCAGAGCCTGAGCCGCCGGTGCTGCCTGAGCTTGAACCACTGCTCGACCCGGCGACCGACCCGACCGAGCCGTTGATCGCGGTGATGGTGCCGGCGATCGGCGCCTTCAACGTGGTCGCGGCGACCGCGGACTTGGCGGCCACGACGTCCTGATCGGCCTGCTCCTTGTCGGCCTTCGCCCGGGCCAGCGACGCCTCGGCGTTGCTGACGGCAACTTCCGGGTTCTGCGTCTGGGTCTGACCCTGTGCCTGAGCTTGACCTGTCGGCGTGGGTGAGGCGGACGCCTCGTCGGCGGCCTCCTTCGCGTCCTCGGCGTCGTCGAGTGACTCCTCGGCCGCTGTGACGGAGTTGGCCGCGGCGATCTGGTTCTGCTCGGCGATCCGCAGCTGCCGCTCGGCCGAGGCCGGGTCGACCTTGGCGATCGCGGCGCCCTTGGCGACCACCTGGCCGACCTTGACCAGGATCTGCGTGACCGTGCCGGAGGTCTCGAACTGCGGCGACGCCGTCTGCGAACTGGCCAGCGTCCCGCTGGAACTCACGCTCGCGACCACGTCGCCGCGGGTCACCGCGACACTCGGGCGGGTCGCTGCCGCGGAAGGTTCATCGCTGCGGAAGAACAGGAAGTACGCCGTGACGGCGATGG
The DNA here is from genome assembly GCF_042674205.1 of Kribbella sp. NPDC056951. Lineage (NCBI taxonomy): Bacteria > Bacillati > Actinomycetota > Actinomycetes > Propionibacteriales > Kribbellaceae > Kribbella > Kribbella sp. NPDC056951. Next base: position 195,810 of record NZ_JBHUQZ010000002.1, on the reverse strand, counting down.
CGGCGACGATGGCCACCAGGGCCACATTGAGCAGACTGAGGCCACGGAGTTTGTGGCGGGGTAGCACCATGGGACCTGAAGCTAGAGACGGTTGCTGAGGAAGTAGTGCCTGCTTCCTGGCAACTGACTGTGAACTTCGCGCGTCAGTACTACGGGTGCCCGCGACACACCGTGATCTGTGCACGCCTGATGACAGCGGGTCATGACGGTGCTGTCAGGTGCGTACATATCGCTCGGGCATGCCAAAATGGGAATGATCCGGGCCGGCCGACCGTTGGCACGGATGACGATCTCGGAGGTTTGACATGTCTAATCGCGTACTGCGTGGTTCGGGGCTGGGTGGGGTCAGCTTCGAGGATGACCGCGGTGTCGAGTTCGCGCCGCGCCAGATGATTACGTACGACTGCCCGCGCGGTCACGTGGTCGAGGTGACGATGGCGCACGACGCCGAGGTGCCCGCGATCTGGGAGTGCCCGCACTGCGGCAGCGAGGCCGCTCGCTCGACCGGTGAGAAGCCGGAGCCGAAGCAGGAGAAGCCGGCCCGCACGCACTGGGACATGCTGCGCGAGCGCCGGAGCATCTCGGAGCTGGAGGAGCTGCTCGCCGAGCGCGTGGACCTGCTCCGCAAGGGTGAGATCGGCCCGGCGCACCTGCACCGGACCAAGCGCACCGCCTGACGTACTGCTGAGAAGCCCGGGTCGCAATGGCGCGATCCGGGCTTCTTCATGAACTCATTTGCCTAAAGCCTTTAGGTTTGCACATAATGAGTTATGGCACGAGTGGGACTGACTCCGGACCGGCTGGCCCGGGCCGGCGCCGAGCTCGCGGACGAGATCGGCTTCGACCAGGTCAGCGCGTCGGCGCTGGCCCGGCGGTTCGACGTCCAGGTCGCGAGTCTGTATGCGCATGTCCGGGGCGCTCACGACCTCAGGTCGCGGATCGCTCAGGTGGCGCTCGACGAGATGGCCGATCGCGCGGCTGAGGCGGTGGCCGGGCGGGCCGGTCGCGATGCGCTGGTGGCGCTGGCCACGGTCTACCGCGACTACGCCCGCGAACACCCCGGCCGGTACGCCGCTTCGCAGTACCGGGTCGATCCCGGCTCACCGGCGGTGGACGCCGGGCGACGGCACAACGAGCTGACTCGCGCTGTCCTGCGCGGCTACCACCTGGATGAGCCGGCTCAGACGGACGCGATCCGGCTGCTCGGCAGTGTCTTCAACGGCTATATCGGCCTTGAGTTGGGCGGCTCGTTCGCCCACTCCTCCCCCGCCAGCGACGAGAGCTGGCCGCGCATTCTCGACGCCCTCGACCTACTTCTCCGGAGCTGGACCAAGTCATGATCACCACCCCCATCACTCTTGACCTGCTGCGTGGCGCGCTCGAGCTCACGCCGTCCGACCGTGGCCTGGTGCCGCACCGGCTGCCTGGCTGGGCGCGACGCCAGTACGACGACCCGCAGCTCGCCGGCGCGGAGTCGCAGCCGTCAGGCGTGCGGCTGGTGTTCCGCAGCCGGGCGACCGTGATCGAGCTCGACGTCGTCGCCACCAAGCGCGACTACGTGGGCGCTCCCCCACGCCCAGACGGCGTCTACGACCTCGTGATCGACGGCACGCTCACCGCCCAGGCAACCGCCGAGGCCGGCGACGTGATGACCGTCGACCTGCTGGCCGGCACTGCCGACGTACAGCGCGGTGAGCCCACCACCGTCCGTTTCGCCGACCTGGGCTCCAAGGACAGGACGGTCGAGCTCTGGTTGCCGCACGACGAGACCACCGAGTTGGTCGCGCTGCGCACCGACGCTCCGATCTCACCCGTCGCGCCTGACGGTCGCCGTACCTGGGTGCATCACGGCAGCTCGATCAGCCACGGCTCGAACGCCGCAAGCCCGACCGGCACCTGGCCGGCGCTGGCCGCGGCCCAGGGTGAGGTGAAGCTGGTCAACCTCGGTTTCAGCGGCAGCGCGCTCGTCCAGCCGTTCGTCGCCCGCACGATCCGCGACCTCCCGGCCGACCTGATCAGCGTCAAGCTCGGCATCAACGTCGTGAACACCGACGCCCTGCGGCTGCGCACGTTCATTCCGGCCGTGAACGGCTTCCTCGACACGATCCGCGACGGCCACCCGACGACACCGCTGCTCGTCATCTCGCCGATCCTCTGCCCGATCCACGAGAACACCCCCGGCCCCACCGGCTGGGACCTGGCCGCCCTCGCCGAAGGCCGCCTGGCCTTTACCGCCGACGGCGACCCCGCCGACGTACCGGCCGGCAAACTCACCCTCACCACCATCCGCGCCGCCCTCGCCACCATCGTCGCCCAGCGCGCCACCACCGACCCCAATCTGCACTACCTCGACGGCCGCGACCTGTACGGCGACGCCGACACCCCCGCCCACCCGCTCCCCGACGACCTGCACCCCGACGCGGACTCCCACCGCCTGATGGCGGACCGCTTCGCTGAGCTCGCCTTCACCGGGAAAGGCCCCTTCGCCGTACCTCCCCAGGTACGCTAAGGAAGGTAGTGGTGTTGCCGTCGCGGATCCGAGGGAGGTGCGCCGTGGCCGTTGACATGGTCGCTCCGGCGTGGATGCACACGCAGATCACAGCCGAGCAGTACGACTCGTGGACCGCCGAGCAGTGCGCCGGCATCGAGATCGTGGACGGGATAGTCGCAGTGGCGCCGAGTGCCTCCAAACGTCACAACCGGATCGCTCGTCTGCTGGCGAACGCACTGGATCAGGCGGCCGGTCCGGAGTGGAACGCGGACACCGACTTCGATGTCCGGCTGCAGGACTCGCCGCTGACGAACCGGCGGCCGGATGTGGTGGTCTACCGCGCGGACACCATCGACATCTCCCCCACCCGGCCCGAGCACGTGCTCCTGGTCGTCGAGGTCGTCTCCCCCGGCTCAGAGACCACCGACCGAATCGTCAAGGTCGACCAGTACGCCAAGGCCGGAATCGGCTTCTACTGGCGAATCGAACAGGCGGCCACCGGACTCCCGATCGTCTACACGTACGTGCTGGACCCCGCGAGCCAGAGCTACCGCGACACCGAGGTCTTCGCCGGCGAGGTCAAGACCGCCGTACCGTTCCACGTCTCCGTGGATCTCGGGGTGCTCTGAGCAGAGCGACAACAACCTAGGCGTCTTGTTCGATCCGTTCGAAGATGTCGGCGTCTGTCTCGCGTTGCCATTGCGGGAGGTCGTCCCAGTCGGCCACGTAGCCCGGCTTGGGTTCGTCGATGTGCTTATGGATCTGTGCGATCCAGCAGACCGCAACGAATCGGCCTTTCTGCGCTCGGCTCAGCTTGGCCGTCGATCCGCCAGAGACCTCGACAAACGCCCGCACCTGCCCGTACACCGCGGCAGCACTCGCCTGCTCCCACGCCGGTGTCTCGTCCCACGGGACGACGTACCCGGGCTTCGGCTCACCCGGATAGTGCTTGTTGACCCCGGCAATCCACGCCTCACGAAACACTCGACCGGACTCGACCTGCATCCGAACTCCTCACGTCAACCAGCAACCGTCGTCTCCAACGCCTCGATGCGTCGACTTAGGTCATGGACCGATCCACCTTCAGGGATCTGTCCGAGACTCTGCCGGAAATCCAGCAACTTCCGGCGAACCACCCCGGACCAGGACTCCAGCGCCACATCGAGAGCAGCCTCGCCATATCTGATCACACGCTCGGTGTCCCGAAGCAGGACCCCGGTGCTGGCGAGATCGGTGAGCACGGCTCCGCGACGACGAAGTGACAGGTTTTGCTCGAGCGCCTGGGTCAGCGCGACATCGGCGGCTTCGGCCTCCCGCAGACTGGCCAGGCAGGCCCCGTGCTCTTCGGCCAGCCGCGACCCGTCGAACCGAAGCCAGCCTGAAGGTGCCTGAGAGATCGTCAGCTCGCGAACGCCGGCGGCTCGGTCGATTGCCCGCAAACACGCTTGACTGTCGCCCAACCCGGCCAACGCCTGAGACTGGACCGAGCTGACCCAATGCCGGGTGGCCAACTGCGGATCTCCGCTGCGGGCAACGACAGCGGCATGCTGAAGCAGCGGTTCAGCCTGGGCGAACGCTCCCTCGTAGATGCAGATGTAGGCATGGCGCGTCAGCGCACAGGCCCACAGATCGGGGCTCGCCGCCTCCCGCGCGGCGGTGAGGACATCGAGTTGAGCGCGAACCACCGGGAACATCGGCGCCTTGGACGTCGAGAGCGCGAAGACCGTCCAGAGGTGGCGATTCAGCTGCTCATGCTCGGCCAGCGCGGCCCGTGAGATCCGGCCACTGTGACGGCCGGCAGCTGTCACCATCTCAAGGTCGAACGACTGTGTTCAGGCGAGGACCGCGCCGGCCAGACTGAGCAAGCGCAGAAGTTCACGTCGATTCAGATCCTCAGTGCCCTTTCCGGCCGACCTGATCTCGACGGGTTCGTCGCCGGCGCAGACCCCGGCGGCCATCAGCCGCGTGGCGAATCGTTCTTGCACCTCAGCAGTTGCGCGCCGCAATGCCGTGTCCAGGATGGCCTGCATGTCCGGCCTCGGGCGTACCGCGGAACCACCGGCCTCCCAGTTGGCCACAGTGCGAGGGGCAACACCCAACCCGTCGGCGAACGCGCGCACGCTCTGCCGCAGAGACTCGCGCAACAGGCGCGATTCACGCCCGGTCCACTGATCGACGTGCGGCATGGCTTCATCCTGTCAAGGATCGCGGTCCGTAGTCGCCCCATCATCTCCCGCATTCAACGGACCTGCAACGGAGGTGCGTCGAGCCCTCATTTCTCCGCCGCCCCGTCCACGCGACGCTGATGGCAAGCCGGTGGGCGGACGTGCTGGAGCCCTGAGTCCCGCGTCCGTCCGCCGTACCAACTGACCGTTCTCACATACCAGGGGAGGTGACAGAGATGGACTTCGACGAGGTCTTCGAAGCCGATTGCATCCTCGGCGTTCCGGCGCCGGCCGACGAGTACGGCCGGAAGATGCCGGGAGCCGCGGACGCGAACGGCGATCACTGCAGCTGATCTGCCTCGGGGTCGCGGTCCACGACCGCGACCCCGAGTAACTCGAGAGGAGGAGGCATCAATGCTGCGGCTGCAGATTCACGTCGAAGACCTGTCCACCGCTTGGCACGAGCAGGAGGGCGAGTGGAGAGGCGGCGACAGCTTCATCGAACCGTTCAGGCATTCAATGGTCGAGGTGACCTCGGTCTCTGGCGTCGGTGAGTTCGATCTGCTGATCAGAGAGAGCCTGCCCGGCGGAGACGAGCTCACGGTGACGATCTCGAACGGAGTCCTTCGCTTGCGATCGGGACGACGGGGAACGCTGCCGATCTCGCTCGCAGTGGTCGACAGCGTCCTGCATGGATCCTGGGACCTCGCTGACCTGTACCGGTTCACCGCAGCGGACAGGTTGCTCGATCGAGCGATCACGCGGTTGCTGACTCGGCACCAGCGTTACTCGATGGACACAGTCTTCGTCGACATCAAGAGGCTGACGGAGAGAGAGCTGAGGCAACGTTCGATGGCGGTGGGCTCGACGTGCGGTACCCCGCTGACGCTGCACACGTACTCGTGGCGCGGACGTTGCAGGCGAATGCCGATCCGGTGGCGCACCTCGACCGTTTCCTGGCTCGCCAGCTCGAGTCGGTGCTGCAGGTGCGGGCGACCGGAATCGAGCTGTCGGGAGGGCTCGATTCGGCCAATGTAGCGCTCGCCGCGGCTGACCATACATCGCGGCAGCTCTACTCGTTCGGCCTGATCGGCCAAGGCTTGTCGGCCGCTCCGCAGATGGCCCGGAGAGCTGCGATTGTGCACGAGCTCGGCCTGGCAGACATCGATCTGCATGCTGCCGGCCATCTGCCGTTCAGCGGTGCTGCGATGGAAATACCCGATCGGAGGCATTATGCCGACGGTGACGTCTATCGCGAGGCGTTCGACGAGCTACGTATCCAGGCGGCTGCATCCGGCTGCGAAGTGATGCTCACCGGCTTCGGCGGCGACGAGCTCATGAGCCTGCGCGGGAGCGAACGCTCAGTTCCTCGCCGCGTCATCGGGCGGCCGTCGTGGTTGGGTGCGCGTTCAGTCGAAGCGTTGCCGACCATTGAGGACAACGTCGCCCCGGCAGCACCGGTCGCGGTGCCGTGCCTGATGGCGTTCGCGGCGCGGCATCCGTCGTACTTGCGTCATGGGCTGTGGCCGGTTGCTCCCTTGGCGGACCCGGAGTTACTTCGCTTCGCCGAGTCGCTTCCCCTGCAGTGGCGTGTCGGCAAGCATCTCCTGCGGTTGCGATTGACACGAGCGGGCTTCGGCAGCGAAGTCACGCGTCCCGCAGTCGCCGAGAGCTTCAGCGACACCATGGAACTCGCACTACGCCGGCACGGGTTGGCGATGGCACGAGAGATGCTGCAGGGCTCGATCCTCGTCGACGCCGGGTACGTCGACGAGTGCGGCCTCGCGGGGGTCGTTCGCTGCGCTGAGCGGGGTGGCGCCGTACCCGATCTGCTGTATGACACTCTGGCTGTAGAGAGAGGCCTGCGGAGCATGGTGGGGGCTGGAGTGAGATCTGCCGGTGGACAGTACTGAATGCGCTCGGTTGGCCAGATCCAATCTGGCCTACCGGCGGCCGGCCCTGTACGACGCGATGACGGCCGACGACGAGGTAGCGGGGCAGGTAGCGAAGGCCGTCGGGGAGTGCGGCGTGCGCCCGCTCGCGGTTCTGGACCTTGGCTGTGGGACTGGGCGGCACCTGGCTGCTCTTCGCGACGAACTCGGTGCAGTGGCGGTCGGTGTCGACCTGCAAACCGGGATGCTCGACTACGGGCGCCGAAGGTACGGAGTCGATCTTCGGCGTGGCGACCTTCGATCGATTCGGCTAGGTCGGCGGTTCGAGCTGGTTACTTGCCTCGGCAACAGCCTTTCCTACCTGCACGCCGATGATGACCTGGTCTCCGCTGTGCAGACGATGCGGGCGCACGTCGAGGACCGGGGTGTCGTCGTGATCTCGACCTTGACGAATCCTTTGGTTGAGCCGGCCGAGCAGGTTGTGCGGGTCGAGACGGCGTGCATCTCTGCGGACGTTGAGATCGCGTCAGCCTGGGACGCGGAGCGGCGGTTGCAGGTGACGCGGCGTACCTGGCGACACGATGATGGCCGCATCGACGTGGACGTGCTGCGACGCCGGGTTGTCAGGCTGGATGAGCTGGTCGGCCTGCTGCACGGTGCCGGCTTTGTCGGTGGACGGCTGGTGGGTGCCGGATACGTCGTGGCGACCGTGAGCGCGCGCGGGTAACCGAGGCCGCGGGGTTACTTCGGTGGGTCGGGGTCGATGACTTCGCCCTGTACGACGTTGTCGGCCGACGAGTGTGGTCCGGTGGGACCGGTCGGTGGGCCGAAGCCGGTGAAGCCTGGGCCGTTGGAGCCGGGTGTTCCGGCGCCGAACCCTGGGACTCCGCCCAGGCCGCCTAGGCCGTTGGCGCCCAACTGGGTGACGCGGCGGCCTAGGAAAGCCGTCAGGGCGCGTCGGGCTAGCGGCCGGGTGAAGGGGAGGACGAAGAAGAAGCCGAAGATGTCGGTGACGAAGCCTGGGGTGAGCAGCAGGGTGCCGCCGATCAGGACGAGGGCGCCGTCGGCGAGTTCGCGGCCGGGCATCTTGCCGGTCTCGAAGGAGGACTGGAGGGCGGCCCAGGCGCGGCGGCCTTCGCGTTTGATCAGCCAGGCACCGAAAGCGCTCTCGGCGACCAGGAGGGCGATTGTGGGCCAGCCACCGATCACCTGGCCGACCTGGATGATCACGTAGATCTCCACGATCGGCACCACGAGCAGCGCGAGCGCCACCAACCAGCCCATGTTCTACCCCTCTCCTGCTTCAGCCCAGGATACGGAGTCGGACCAAGCGCTAGACGGGAACCTTCTGCCGCGCGGGCTTGGCCGCCGGCGGCTCCTGCGGGCGGGCCGGGCGGCGGGTTGCGAGCGCCAGCACGATGCCGAGCAGGCCGAGGCCGGTCAGGATCCATTGCGGCCAGGCGCCGAGCCGGATCGCCAGCGTCTTGCCGACGCGGACGGGGACCTTCGCGACGTAGACGTCGGACACGAACTGGCCCGACTTGTGCTCGACCTTGCCGTTCGGCTGGATGACGCCGGAGATGCCGCTGGTGGACGCGATCAGGACGGTCCGGCCGGTCTCGATCGCGCGCATCCGCGTGATGGCGAACTGCTGCTCAGGCTGACCAGTGCCGCCGTACGTCGCGTTGTTCGTCTGTACGACGAGGACCTGCGCCCCGCCGTTGAGGACGTCCGCGATCACGTTGTCGTAGGCGAGCTCGAAGCAGATCACGTCGCCGTAGGTGACGCCGCGGATCGGCACTATGCCGGGGACCTTGCCGGGTGCGGTCTGCCGGCCGACCATCTCGAGCCGCTTGATGTAGGGCAGCAGTTGCTCGCGGAAGGGGATGTACTCACCGAACGGCACCGGGTGCCGCTTCGCGTAAACCTGACCGGGTCCGGTCTGCGGATCCCAGACGACGCCGGTGGTCTGCCGCTCGTTCGGACCCGGACCTTCGAGGACCGCGCCGACCAGGATCGGTACGCCGACGGCCTTCACGGCCTGCTCGATGTCGGCGCGGGTCTCGTCGTCCTTGAAGGGGTCGATGTCGGTCGAGTTCTCCGGCCAGATCACGATGTCCGGCTTCGCCTCGGCGCCGGCCTGGACGCGCTTCTCGAGCTCAAGGGTCGCGGTCAGATGGTTCTTGGTGACGGTCCGGGCCCGGCCGAGGAACTCCAGCCCCTTGCCCGGCACGTTGCCCTGGACCATCGCAGCGGTCACGGTCTTGCCGTTGCCGTCGGTGGACAGGTTGATCAGCGCACTGCCACCGAAGATCGCCACGCCGGCAATCACGGCCAGCACCCGGATCCGGAACCGCGTCGCCTGCCGGAACACGACGTACACGAGGACACCCAGTACGGCGATGACGAAGCTCAGGCCCGGGATTCCGACGTACGCCGCGAGTCTGCCCAGCGGGGAATCGGAGAAGGCCCACGCGAGCCGGCCCCACGGGAACCCGCCGAACGGCACCGACGCGGTCGCGAACTCGGTCGCGACCCACAGGCACGGGATCCAGAGCGCCCACAGTTTGTGCCGGAAGACCCGTACGGCGAAGGCGCCGAAGACCGCGTAGAACAGACCCTCGAGGATCGACAGCGCGATCGCGGCGTCGCCGCCGATGACACTCAGCCAGGGAACGAGCGTCGCGTAGTACGCGATCCCGAAGCCGGCTCCGATCAGGAACCCGGCCTTCGAGGAGAGCTGAGTGCCGCTGAGGGCGGCGAAGAACAGTGGCAGGGCGATGAACGCGAGCCATGGATGGGTGTGGGGTTCGAAGGCGTATCCGAGCGCGACACCCGCCGCCACAGCCACCACGATGCGCGGCAGCAACCGCCCCAGAGCCTGCAACCGATTCACGCCGTCTCCCTCAGTCCTCACGACCGGAAGCACCGGCGCGCGACAACTGTATCGGGACGAAAAAGAGGAAAGAGGCTCGGCGCCCTTCGGACCAACTACCGGATCACTGGATGCGAACCGCGCAGCTGTTGTCTACTGGGCGCCGAACCTCTTCCACCTCTGCCCCCGCGGGGGGCTAACCACCGGCGATCTCAGCCCCCGTCGACTCAAGCCTGGCACTGGCCTGGTCAGCGTCGCGGGATCATCCGGTGGCCGAACTCCGTGTGACCAATGGCCCAACGGGGTCTGACGACTCCCAAAACGATGCTCGCTGCCGACGATGGTGTCAACCTCTCCGTCGGCCTCTTTGGGTCGTTGTAACACTTTCGCCTGTCGTGCAAAGAGTTACACCTGTGTCACTCCACGTGACTGTTACCTAGGGCAACTATTCGTCACCCAACCGGTACGACGACAGTGCCCTTCGCGCGCGTGATCACAAGGGGTTCGGCGAGCACTTCGGCGGCCGATTCGGACCGGTCCGGCCGGCCGCGGCAGACGACGTACGCGCTGAACTCGAGGTCGCGGCTGCGGGTGCCGACGCGGGTGATCGTTGCCTGCACCTCGACCACGTCGCCGGCGCGCAGCGGCTGCAGGAACTGGACGTCGGAGTACGACGCGAACAGGCCCTCGTCACCGTCGGCCTGGATGCACACCTCGGTTGCCACGTCACCGAACAACGCAAGCACGTAGGCGCCGTCGACCAGGTTCCCGGCATAGTGCGCGTGGCTGTACGGGACGTAGCGGCGATGCGTGACGGTCAGCCCGGTAGTTGCCTTTGACACCTTTATGCACTCCGCTTCACAGGTTGACGTTTGGTGACGAGGGCATCGACCAGGTAGCTGGCCACTTCGCCCGGTGTGGTGCCGCGGCCGAACACCCGGTCGACGCCGAGCTCACCGGCCATCTGCTCGGTGAAACGGGGGCCACCGGCAACCAACACCGGGCGCGCGTTCTCGGCGTACGCCTCCCGGAACGCAGCCGACATCTCCTTGGTGTTCAGCACATGCGCCTCGCGCTGGGTGACCACCTGCGAGACCAGGATCGCGTCGGCCTTCTCGGCCTTGGCCCGCCGAACCAGCTCCGGTACGGCGACCTGGGCGCCGAGGTTCACGACCTTCAGCTCGCGGTAGTACTCCAGGCCCTTCTCCCCCGCGAACCCCTTGATGTTCATGATCGCGTCGATGCCGACCGTGTGGGCGTCGGTACCGATGCAGGCGCCGACAATGGTGAGCCGCCGACGCAAGTGCTTGCGGACCGACAGGTTCACCTCCTTGGGCGAGAGCAGCGGGTAGTCGCGCTCGATCACCTCGACCTTGTCGGTGTCGACGAGGTGGTTCACCGGGCCGTAGACGACGAAGAAGGTGAAGTCCGGTCCCATCGGCTTGGCGTGGACGACGAGTGCCGGGTCCATGCCCATCTTGTTCGCGAGCTGGATCGCGGCACCCTCAGCGCGCTTGTCGTGCGGGATCGGCAGCGTGAACGACATCTGCACCATGCCGTCCCCGGTGGTGTCTCCGTACGGCCGGATGATGCTCACTGCGCCTCCTCGAGTAGCTCGATGGCTGGGTTGTAGTACTCACTCGAACGCCGGGCCACACCGTCGAGACCGCGACCCGCGTCCTGCGGGCGCTTCATCAGGCCGAAGGTGCCGTCGCCGATCGCGTTCAGCAGACCGTCGTCGACGATCTCCTCCAGCAGGTCGACCGACTCCCCCAGCACCTGGCGGGCGCGGTTCGCGATGAAGCCGTCCGGTGCGGGATGGAAGTCCTCGTGAAGGTTGCCGGCGGCACCCAACACGTAGCGGACGTTCTGCAGAGCCAGGTCGCGGTCGGAGATCCATGGCGTCACGACCGCCTCGGTCATCATGCCGACCAGCAGGATGCCCTGCCCGGTCATCGCGCCGACCAGGTTGAAGAAGCCGTCCAGCAGGTAACCGCGGAACACATCGCCGGTCATGTGCCGGGTCGGCGGCATCCACTTCAGCGGCGCGTCCGGGAACAGCTGCCGGGCGAGCATCGCGTGCGCCAGCTCCATCCGGAACGAGTCCGGGATCTCCGGCGTGATCTCGAACGCGTGCCCGAGCCCGAGCTGCCAGTCCTCGAGGCCGGCCTCTTTGGCGAAGTACTCGTTCAGCAACTGCGAGACCGTCACCGTGTGCGCGGCCTCGACCGCGTCGGCCGTGGTCAGGTAGTTGTCCTCGCCGGTGTTGATGATGATTCCGGCGCGGGCGTGGATCTGCCGGCTGAACCGCTGGTCGACGAAGGTGCGGATCGGGTTGATGTCGCGGAACAGGATCCCGTACATCGAGTCGTTCAGCATCATGTCGAGCCGCTGCAGACCGGCCAGCGTCGCGATCTCCGGCATACAGAGACCGGAGGCATAGTTGGTCAGCCGGATGTAGCGTCCGAGTTCGCGCGACGACTCGTCGAGCGCGGCACGCATCAGCCGGAAGTTCTCCTGGGTCGCGTAGGTTCCGGCGAAACCTTCGCGGGTCGCGCCCTCGGGCACGTAGTCCAGCAGCGACTGCCCGGTCGAGCGGATCACCGCGATGATGTCCGCGCCTGCCCGGGCAGCTGCCTGGGCCTGCGGGATGTCCTCGTAGATGTCGCCGGTGGCAACGATCAGGTAGATCCACGGCCGCTGCTCGGGATCACCGTGCTTCTTGATCAGCCGGTCGCGTTCACGCCGCCGCCCGTCGATCAGCTTCAGTCCACCGGCCGCAGCCTTCCGCGCCGCGGCTCGCGCCCGTACGGCGTCGCGGCCCTCGGGCAGGCGGAACGTCACCGAACCAGACGCGGCCTTCTGCGCGAGCACGTTCAGGTCCTCGGCCTCACCGCGCAGCAGCGCGTCCCAGACCGGGAGCGCGAACCCGTGCTCCAGCCCGACATCGGCCCGGACGGTGTCCGCCAGGCGGTTCACCCACGGGATGCCTTCCGAGTCCGCGCCGGCTAGCCCGGCCAGACGCAGTACGGCGCGCTCGACCGAGACCGTCGTGTGCTGCTTGGCCAGGTTGACGATCGGCCGCCCGGCCTTCCGGGCCAGACTGCGCGCCTTCCGGACGGTCACCGGGTCGAGGTCGAGCTTCTTCACGGCACGCGTCACTGGGTCCATCCTTCGGAGTCGTACACGATGCGACCGCCGACCGCGGTCCGCAAACAAGTGGGCACCGGCGAGCCCTCGGACAGATCAGGCAGCACCGGTACGCCGGCCCGCGGGTCGGTCGACCAGGCCGCGACTCGCTGATCCGGGGTCTGGACGACGAGGTCGGCCTCGCTCTGCCAGATCGCGTACGTCGCCGGCATATTCGGCGCGAGCACGCCCGCATCGTCGATCCCGGCCGCCCGCCAGCCGCCACGCGTATGTGCTTGGAACGCCGCTCGCACGGTGATGCGCTCATCCGGGTTGTGATGGAACGCCGCCGCCCGTACGGCGTCCCACGGGCCGAGCTCCGTCACCGGCGAGTCCGAGCCAAACGCCAGTACGACGCCTGCCCGGGCGAGCGACGCGAACGGGTTCATCCCCTGCCAGCGGTCGCCGACACGTTCGGCGTACATGTCGTCCGGGCCGCCCCACAGTCCGTCGAACATCGGCTGCACGCTGGCCGCGACGCCGTACCGGGCGAAGGTGGCGATCGCCTCGGGGCTCGGCATCTCCACGTGCTCGAGCCGGTGGCGGACAGCGACAAGAGCTTGGACACCGACCTTCTCGGCGGCGAGCTCGAACCCGCGCGCGATGTTGTCGAGAGCCTGGTCGCCGATGCAGTGGAACCCGGCCTGGATGTCCCGCTCGGTGCACGCGATGACGTGCTCGGCGATCTGCTCAGGCGTCAGGTAGGCGTGCCCGCGATGATCGGTCTGGTCTGCGTACGCCTCGCGCAGTGCCGCAGTCCGCGAGCCGAGCGCCCCGTCAGCGTTCAAGTCCCCAGCCAGCCCAACGACGCCGTACTCGTCAAGCACCTCGAACACGCCAGGCTCACCCCAGTACAGCGTCGAGTGCAGCCCAACCTCGTCAGCAGCCTGTCGCACCAACGGAAGTTCCCAGCGAGGCCCGATATGAGGAGCCGCCATCTCATGAAAGGCTCCAATGCCTTGTGAAGCCATTGCCTGGACGGCAGTACGAGCATCCTTCAGTACGTCTTGCTCGGTGGTGACACTTTCAGACAACGCATCCCGTACGGCGTGGTTCGCGGCTCGCTCGACGCGTCCGCTCTCGTCGTACCCCTCACGGCTCGCGAGCCCCGGGACTGCCGCGACCAGCGCTGACGACACCACACCCGAGTGCCCGTCAACTCGCGACAGGTACACCGGGCGACCACCCGCAGCGCGGTCGAGCTCGGCGGCGGTGGGCGGGCGGTGTTCGGGCCAGCGGGTCTCGTCCCAGTTCGAACCCTCGATGACTGCGCCCGCCGGCAGGTCAGCCGCGTGAGCTGCGAGCCGGTCCAGCGCCTCGGTCAGCGACCGACAACCCGTGAGGTCGAGGCCGTTGAGGAGGAAGCCGGTGCCTACCGTGTGGACGTGGGCGTCGACGAAGGCGGGGGTGACCAGCTTGCCGTCGAGGTCGATCACCTCGTCGGCACCCTCGGCGTACGAGGTGGCTCCGGTGTCGTCGCCGAGCCACGTCACCACCCCGTCGTCGAAGGCGATGGCGGTGGCATGCGGGTCGGCGGGCGAGTAGACGGAACCGTTCGTCAGAAGTGTGCGCACGGGCTAATCCTCGTCCAGCCTGCTCTCGAACAGACCGCGGACACCCGGCTCGTTCCGCAACAACTGCAAGGCGTAGTCCGCGTGACCGGGCACGTACCCGTTCCCCACGAGCATCGTCACGTCCGCCGCCAGCCCCTCCGCACCCAGCGCAGCAGCCGAGAACGAGGTCGCCATCGAGAAGAAGATCACGGTCCCGCCAGCAGCGGTCGACAGTACGGCGCCGTGCTCGCATCCGGGGACATCGACGCAGACCACGGTGATGTCGGCCGGTCCCCCAGCCGCCTCGACGGCCGCGTTCAAAGCGACCGGATCCCGCGCATCGGCAAGGGCGACGACATCAGCCAGACTGGCCGCGTTCAACGTGTCGGCCTCGTGCTGAACCGGCACGATCCCGATCGTCCGAGCAGCACCGGCATCGCGGGCAGCCGCAAGCGACAGCGAGCCCGATTTACCTGCGCCGCCAATTACTGACACGACAGGCTTAGTGCCTTTGTCGACATACGAGCGGACCACGCGAGCGGTCAGCGCCGGCGCTCCGCACACGTCCATCACCGCCAGCGACAGCTCCGGCCGCAGGTCGTCCGGCAACTTCGCGACGATCGAGCGAGCGAACAGAATCGCGTGCCCGGCCGCCGGAACCTGCTCCCCCTGCCCATCCCAACCTGCTAGCTCGTCAGTGATCTGCAGCGGAGTCAGCGTCAGCGACACGAGAGTAGCGACCCGATCACCCACCGCGAGCCCCAGCGGCGACTCCGGCCCGACCTCGTCCACGACACCGACCAGCATCCCGCCCGATCCGGTCACCGGGTTCTGCATCTTGCCGCGCGCCTCGACGATCTCCAGCACCGCGCGGCGGATGGCATCACCATCGCCGTCATGAGCCCCGGACAGCTGCCGGTACGACGCTGCGTCCAGATTCAGCCGCTCGATCGCGATCCGGACCTCGTCCGGCCAGATCTCGGCGCGGGCGTCCAACCGCTCCGCGGCCTGCGGCAACACGCCGTACGGGGTGATCACGCGGTGTAGTCCTACCGGGCTCGACGGCACCTGTCCTCCTCTGAACGGTCGGGCAAAATACTACTGAAAGATCAGTGTGACGAGAATTCTTACGGCGTACTGTTGCTTCTAGGGGAAGTTCTATCGCTATCCTCACATCTGACCACATCGCGCGGAAACCCCCGGAGGACTCGTGACCGACCTGATCAGCCCGGCTGACCTGATCGACCCCGACAGCGCTGCGGGTCAGCCGTACGCGTACCAACGGGCCGAGCTCGTGGAGCCGGACTGGACCCGGCTGCCCGGCTGGAAGGACGTCACGGCCGAGGAGTGGCGCTCGGTGCAGTGGCAGCGTTCGCACTGCGTGAAGAACGTCAAGCAGCTGCGCGACGTGATGGGCGACCTGGTCGACGAGCGGTTCTACGAGGACCTCACCCGGGACCAGGCCGAGCGCGCGACGATGTCGATGCTGCTCCCGCCGCAGATGCTGAACACGATCGTTCCGAACGGCGCGGCCGACTACACCGAGGCGTTCTACGCCGACCCGGTGCGCCGCTACATGCTGCCGGTCTTCACGGACCGCCGCAGCGACTGGCCGTCGCACCCGCATGCGACGCGCGACTCGCTGCACGAGCACGAGATGTGGGCCACGGAGGGGTTGACCCACCGATACCCGACCAAGGTCCTTGCCGAGCTGCTGCCGACGTGTCCGCAGTACTGCGGTCACTGCACTCGGATGGACCTGGTCGGGAATTCGACCCCGGTCATCGACAAGCTGAAGTTCGTCACCAAGCCGGGTCAGCGGGTCGAGGACATGCTCGACTACCTGCGCCGTACGCCGGGTGTGCGTGACGTCGTGGTCTCCGGCGGCGACGTGGCGAACATGCCGTGGCCGCGGCTCGAGTCCTTCCTGACCAGCCTGCTCGACATCGAGAACATCCGCGACATCCGGCTGGCCACGAAGGCGCTGATGGGCATGCCGCAGCACTGGCTGTCCGACGACGTACGGGCCGGCGTCGAGCGGGTCGCGACGCTGGGCCGCGAGCGTGGCGTGATGATCGCGATGCACACGCACGTGAACGCAGCCCAGTCCGTCACCCCATTGGTGGCCGAGGCAACCAAGGCGATGTTCGAGGCCGGCCTGCGCGATGTCCGCAACCAGGGCGTCCTGATGCGCGGCGTGAACGACTCCATCCCCGAGCTGCTGGATCTCTGCTTCGCACTGCTCGACGGCGCGACCATCACGCCGTACTACTTCTACATGTGCGACATGATCCCGTTCTCCGAGCACTGGCGGGTCTCGGTCAAGGAAGCCCAGCACCTGCAGCACGGCATCCTCGGCTACCTCCCCGGCTTCGCCACCCCGCGCATCGTCTGCGACGTCCCGTACGTCGGCAAGCGCTGGGTGCACCAACTGTCGGAGTACGACGAGGTCCGCGGTATCTCGTACTGGAAGAAGAACTACCGCACCGGTATCGAGCAGCAGGACCCGGAAGCGTTGAACCGCACCTACGAGTACTACGACCCGATCGACACCCTGCCCGCCGAGGGCCAGGCCTGGTGGAACCAGCACGCCGGCAACTCCCTCGCCGAAGCCGAGTCCCGCGCCGCCGCTTCTCGCGAGGCAGCCGAAGCCCAGAAGCTCCTCCCGCTGATCTGACCCGTCTGCAACTTCGTGCAATCTCCCCGATTCCGGCCCTGCTGAACCGTTGCCGACCGCTACGATCTGGAGCCGGTTGGTAGCAATGTCGGTCTCGGGGAGTTGTTCGTGCGGGTTGTTCGCGTGTCTGTTGGTGCTCTGCTGGGTGTCGTCGGTCTTCTGCTGGCGGTCGGGGGTGGAATCGCCGCCTTCTTCGTCATCGGGCCGGACGACACCGTGCAGTCCGACGAGCAACACCTGGTGAGCAAGGGACTGGCCATCGCCAGTACGCCGGGACTGCTTGAGCTGCACGGTCCGATCCTGCACGTCGAGGCGCGGTCGGCGAAGCCGGTGTTCATCGGGGTCGCGCGGGACTTCGACGTCGCGAGCTATCTGAAGGACGTGGCTCATACGTCGTTGGTGCAGCTGACGTATCCGATCGCCTTGAACACCCAGGAGCAGAAGGGCGCGACGGACCCGCTCACCGCTCCAGACAGTTTGGACTGGTGGGTCGCTAAGGGAAACGGATCCCTCACCTGGCCGATCGCCGACGGGCCCCACGACGTCGTCATCATGTCCGCGGACGGCAAGACAGTTCCCGACGTCCAGGTCCGGCTCGGGATCGAGATCCCGAACGCGTTCCTCATCGCCCTCGCGATCTTCGTCGGCGGGCTGCTGATTCTTGCCCTCGGCATCGTTCTGATCGTCGCCCGGCGCCGCCCAGCCCCCGTCGTACCGCAGCCGCCGACACCAGCCCCGTTCGGTACGACGTACCGGGTGGTCGCCGGCACCGCCGTACTGGGCCTGCTCGCTGGGTGCTCGGCGATTCCTGAGCGCGACACGGTCACCACGCTGACCCGGCCCGCGGTGACCAACGAGTCCGGTGCCGCGGTCATCAAGCGCTACAACGAGGTGAGTACGGCGGCTGGTCGCGCACGCAATGAGGTGCAGATCGGCCAGGTCGAGGGTGGTGAGCTGGTCAAGCAGACCCGCGCCGCGTACGCGATCGGCCGCAACCTGAAGCGCCCCCTCCCGAAACCGGCGCCCATCAGCAAGCCCACCTTCGCCGTACCGGAGTATGGCGGTTACCCGATGCGGTTCGTCAGCACCGCCGGCTCAACCGTCGGTCTGTGGCAGCGCGACAGCGCCGGCGGTCCGTGGTTGCAGACGCTGGCTGCCACGCTGCAGAAGTCCGCGAAGCTCCCGGACCTCTCCGGTTTGCGGCCACTGACCACCGCCGACAAGAACTTCGCCGTGGCACCCTTGACCGCACCCGCCGCGCTGAGCGAGTACCTCACGAAGGAAGGCAAGTCGCCGCACGGAGCATCGTTCGCCGTGATCCCGGAGTTCGCCACCGGGTTCAAACGCCTCGCGTACGAGCGTCAGTACTGGCACAAGCACGACCCGAAGTCGGTGCAGAAGGTCACCCGCACCTACAGCGCTGCCGCGCCGCCCTCGGCGTTCGTCACCAAGGACGGCGAAGCAGTGGTGCTGGCGACACTCAGGGACGAGTATCTGCTGGTGGTCGGGCAGGACCCCGACACCTACTTCTACTGGAGCAGCGGCGAAGCGAACGCCTTCAGTCTGCCGTCGGCCCGCTACAAGAGTGCCCTGAAGTCCACGACCCTGCACGACGTCGCGCTCGTGATCCCCCCGAAGGGCAAGGGGAAGATCCGCATCCTCTCGTACGAGTCGCAGATGGTCGCGGCCGGTGGGTACTAGTGGGTGATCTTCACCTCTGATCCGGTGGCCGCCGACTCGTAGATGGCGGTCAGCATGCGGGCCATTTCGAGGCCGTGTTCGGCGGGGGCGTCGGCGGGGATCTCGCGGCGGCAGATGCGCAGGAAGTTCTCGATCTGGTTGGCGAAGCCGACGGTGAAGTCGAAGCCGAGGGAGTCGATCTGCGGCTCGATGTGCAGCAGGGTGTCGTGGCGTTCGGTGACCATGTGCAGGGCCGGTTCGATCTCCACGCCGCCCTTCTCGCCGAACAACTGCACGGCGGTCTCGTTGCGGGTGTGCAGCGAGTAGGAGACGTCGACGTTCAGTACGGCGCCGCCGTCGAACCGGATCTGCGCGGTGGCGTAGTCCTCGACGTTGTTGACCCGGGTGGCCGAGGCTGCGCGGTAGCGGGACAGGTTCTGGATGTTGTCGCGGGCACCGATCGGGTCGAAGGTCGCGCCGGAGACCGCGACCGCGGCCGGTTGACCCATCAGGTACCAGCAGAGGTCGACGACGTGTACGCCGAGGTCGATCAGCGGTCCGCCGCCGGCCACGTCCTTGTCGCCGAACCAGCCGCCGGGATTACCGGCGGTACGCAGGATCGTCGTACGGGCGGCGTAGATCTTGCCGAACTCGTCCTCGTCCAGGAACCGCTTCGCGACCAGGGCGTTCGGCGCGTACCGCCGTACATAGCCGATCTGGAGTGCTTGGCCGGTCTCGGTGGTTGCCTTGACCAACGACTCGGCCTCGGCGACCGACACGCTCATCGGCTTCTCGACGAGCACGTCCTTGCCGGCGCGCAGGGCCGCTTCGGCGATCTGGGCGTGCAGGTTGTTCGGGACACAGATGCTGACGGCATCGATCTCGGAGTCCGCGAGGATCTCGTCGACGTTGCCGGTCGCGCGCGGTACGCCGAACTGTTCGGCGCGCTGCTTGACCCGCTCGATGTCGATGTCGCAGAGCGCGACCACCTCGGCGCCGGGGTTCTTCTGGTAGGCCTTCACGTGTTCCTGGGCGATCGTGCCCAGGCCGATCACGGCAATCTTGGTGGTCATGTGTCAGGCTCCTTGGGCCAGTGCGAGGACGTTCTTGAGGCCGAGCTCGACCGCGCCGGGAGCCGCTTCGAGTCCTTCGAACTCGAGTGTGACGGGCAGGTCGGGCTTGGTGGCGACGAGTGCGAGCAGGGCGCGCAGGTCGAGGTCGCCGTGGCCCGGAATGGTGCCGAGCAGGTAGTCGCCGGCCAGGGTCTTCAGCCAGCCGTCGCTGGGGATCGAGCGGCGGATGTGGAAGTCCTTGACGTGCGCGGCGGCCGCGACATCGAGGAGACCGGACACGGTCCGGCCGGGGACCTCGCCGACGCAGAGGCCGTTGCCGAGGTCGAGGGTGACGCGGAAGTTCGGGCGGTCGACGGCGTGGACCAAGCGGGCGATGCGCTCGTGTCCGTTCATGGACATGCCGTGGTTCTCGACCGTGGTGGTGATGCCGAGCTCGGCTGCGTGGTCGGCGATGACCTGTGCGCCCTCGACCAGCTGCGGGAAGACCTTCTCGAACTCGGCCTGGTTCGCCTCGCGCCAGCCCCACGGCAGGACGTCGTGACGGAACAGCCGGGCGCCGAGCCGGTGCCCGACGTCCACGTGCCGGCGGACGCGGTCGATCTCGCTGCTGTCGCCTTCGCGGAAGTCGGCGCCGATCAGGTAGTTCAGGATCGGGACACCGCGGTCGCCCGCGGCCTTCACCACGGTCTCGACCAGCTTGTCGTCGGTCAGCAGGTCATCGCCGAGCGCGGCGATCTCCAGGTGCTCGGCCGGTGACGCCGCCACCCAGTCCACGACCCCGACCAGGTCCATCTCGCCGCGGGCCATGAGCTTGCTGAAGCTGTACGAACTGACTCCCAGTTTCACTGGTAGTTCCTCTCTTCGTCATGCGTGAGCTTGTGCCAGGGACTCGGATAGTTCCGGACGCCGTAGATGGCGGGGCCGAACCGGTCGAACGCGTGACCGGCTGCCCCCAGCACCGCTGCCTCACGGCCCAAGGCGGCGGCGACGAACGGCGATCGCTCCGGAACGACGAGTTCCTTCGCGACAGCTGCTTCCAGCGGGCGGAGCAACGCCGTACTCTCGGCGGCGCCGCCGCAGCGCACGACGACGACATCGGGGTCGACGACCAGTAGTACGGTCGCGATCCGGCCGGCGATCTGCCCGCAGAAA
The DNA here is from genome assembly GCF_042674205.1 of Kribbella sp. NPDC056951. NCBI lineage: Bacteria > Bacillati > Actinomycetota > Actinomycetes > Propionibacteriales > Kribbellaceae > Kribbella > Kribbella sp. NPDC056951. The sequence continues at coordinate 175,063 of NZ_JBHUQZ010000002.1, read as the reverse complement.
TCCTTGATCTCGGCCTTGGCGTCCGCGTCACCGGCGGCGGCTGCCTGCAGCACAGCCTCTCCGGTCGGGTGCGACGTCCAGACGAGTTGGCCGCGTTGCGCGTTGCGGGTCCAGCGCATGCCGCGCTGGGCGCCGAGCTCGCCGGCCAGGCGATGGCTTCCTTGCCGGATCTCCTCGTCGAGGACGATCGACAGCGAGAGCCGGTTGCCGACTTGCAGGTAGAGCACGTCGGAGTGCCCGCGGCCGGCGCCACCACGCTGCTCGGCCAGCGCCGCGAGTTTGATGTCGTTGTCGACGGTGACCAGGCAGTCGAGCTCGGTCGCGACGGTTGCTGCGATCGGCTCACCGACGACCTCGGGCAGCACGAGGCTCGCCCGCAGGCGACCGCTCTCCTCGACGACACCTGGCAGCGCGACTCCGACGGCCCGCAGCCGGTCGAGATCGGTCCCGGACTCTTTGGCCGCGGCCTCGACCGCGTTGCGTACGACGTCGACAGTGCTTTTGTTGCGAGCGAGCTCGGCGTACCCGAGTCTGTCCCCCGCCAGATCGCAGAGCACCGCCCGCACGCCTCGCGGGCCGATGTCGACACCGGCGACCAGGCCGGCTTCGCGGACGAACCGGAACGATCTCGCTGGTCGCCCGGGTCCGGCGGAGGCGGCGTTGCTGGGCTCGACGAGGCCTGCTTCGACGAGATCGTCGAGTACGGCGTGCACCGTCGGACGGGACAACCCCGTCTCGGCGGCGATCACGCCGACCGTCTGCGCGACCCCGGCCTCGGCCAGCCATCGCAGGCAGGCGACCTGGTTCGCGGACCGCTCGGCATGAGCGGCCCCAGGAGCAGTCTCCATCGACCCCAACCAATTATCTAACCGGCTTTAATAACCACGCTAGTCGACTGTCTCTGGTCCTGACAAGCATCCTGCGAAGCTCGCTGAAAGCTCACGGAGAGCGATCTCCCGGGCACCCGGCGGCAGGCTCAACCGAGCGGGTGCGATCACTTCCGTGGCTCCTGCAACCTCTCGGTGCCTCCATTGCATTTGTCTGGCACAAGGCGATCGAGGGGGATCTTTGAGGATGCGGGCCCGGCGCTACTGGCCAGCCATGGTTGCGGGTGCTGCGGCCTCTGCCACGTTCGTCCTCAGCGGGATCATCCGCGGCACCTATCCGTTCGGCGACCGGACCCGCAGTACCAACGACCTCGGTCAGCAGTTCATCCCGATGGCCGCGCACCTGCGCGACGTCGTCACCGGCCAGGCCGCGGGCGATCTGGTGTTCAACTGGCAGAGCGGCTTCGGCGTCCCGTTCGTCGGCGACTTCATGGCGTACATCGGTTCCACGCTCTCCTGGATCGCGTTCGTCCTGCCGCGCGACCGGATCGACCTCGCCCTGTTCCTGATCGCCACGGCCGCGATCGGCATCGGGGCCGGCGCAATGACGGCGTACTTGCGGATGATCCGGCCGAGCGGGCCGGTCTGGATCGCGGTGGCAGCCGGGGCGTCGTACGGCGCCTGTTCGTGGTCGATCGACGATGCGGCGTACATGACCATCTGGCTGAGTGGGATGGTCGCGTTCCCGGTGTTGTGTCTGCTGTGCGAGTGGATCCTGCAGAAGCGGTCGATCGCCGCGATGGTGGTCACGCCGATCGTTGTCGCGCTGCTGTGGACCTCGCATTTCTACACGGTGTACATGGCAACGATCGGGGCCGGGATCGTCACCCTGGCACGTCTTCTGACGACCTCATCGACCTGGCGGGATCGACTGACCGGCGGTGTGCGGTGCGTTGTGGCGGTTGCCTTGGGCATCGGTCTGGCGGCGCCGTTGCTGGTGCCGACGTTCGCTCTGGTGAAGGCTGCGACGCCGAGTCCGCCCCAGGAGTTCCAGCGGGCCGGGATGCGGGAGTTCCTGTCGCGCCTGCTGGCCGGCACTGAGGGTGTCGGCACTAGCCCGAGCTTCGCCGTGGGCACTGTGATGCTGCTGCTCGCGTTGAGCTTCCCGTTCAACCGGGCGATCGCGGTACGGCAGCGGCTGGTCTGGACGCTGACGGTTGTGCTGACCGTGGTCAGCATGCAGGTGACGTTCACGCATCGGGCTTGGCACGGGTTCGATACGCCCCAAGGAAGTTCGTACCGGCAGGCGTTCGTGATCGCGGGGATGCTCGTGATCCTGGGCTGGATGTCCGCGAGTGAGATCACGAGATCGCGCTCTCTCGTGATCTCTCTCGCTCCCCCGGTACTCGTTCTCGGGCTTTACGTGTGGACGCGGGACGTGCGGCACATCACGCCAACCACGCGCGTCGTCGTACCGGTGTTGATCGGTGTCGCGGTGGTGGCTTGGTGGTTCAGTCGCTCACCTGGACGGTTGCGGTGGGGTGCCGTCGCGATTCTGATCGCCGCTGTGCTGGCGGAGGTGACGGTGTCGTCGGTGGCCATCGATGCCGCTCGGTACCCGCGGCTTTCGAATGCGGCGTTCTGGGGTGCTGATCACGAGCAGGTGCGGTCGCTGGTGCAGTCGATGGATGACTGGCCGCGGCATCGGACATCGCCGGGGCAGACGCTGACGTTCAACGATCCGATGCTGGTGGGTGGGCAGGGATCGCAGTACTACTCGAGCACCATCCCTCACACGACCTCGCGCGCGCTGATCGCGCTGGGATTCGGCTACACGTCGTACGGTCGCGCTCTCTACGATCCCGAGAACCCCGTCGTCGACGCCGTCTTCGCAATCCGCGGCCGTGTGATCCGCGGTCCGAAGCTGGTCACGCAGGACGCGGTGGCGCCGCTGGTCACGATCCGCCCTGCTTCCCCGTGGAAGTCGTCTGATCCCGGGCCGTACGGCGTTCAGGAAACCGCTCTCGGAGCCGACGTCTATACCGTGCCTCCGGTGTCCCCGCTGAAGATCGAACCTGGCGCCACCGCGAGTCTCGTCGCCTCGTGCCAGCCTGGTGCCGAGGTCTACCTCACCGCGCCCCAGTACGTCGACCTCCTGATCGACGGGACCTGGAAACCGACCCTGCGCGACCGGCGCCCTGGTATCTACAGCGGCGCTCCCGTGACCCGAGTCGGCACGGCGGACACCAGCGGCAACGTCCGCGTCGACATCAAGGCGCACCAGCGGACCACCATCCCCAGCGGCGCCCTGGCCTGCCTAGACCGCACCCGCCTGACCGCCGCCGTACGCGACCTCACGGAATCCGCACCGGGCGTTGTAGACGTCGGCGGTCATGCCATCCGGATCCAGCGCCTACCGGGCCGCGCCGCAACCGTGGCCGTCGCCGTTATCAGCATCAAGGGCTGGCGCTGTAGCGTCGACGGCAGACCAACCACCCCGATCAGCCACGCCGGTCTCCTGACCGTCGCCGTAGGACCACGCGCCTCCGAGGTCGCCTGCACCTACCGCCCACCCGGTACCCGCCTCGGCCTGGCAGCCGGCGCAGGCTCCCTCGCTGCCCTGCTGTTCCTCACAGCCCTCCTCACCTGGCACCGACGGCGAGCCGCCTCACGCCACGATGAGAGCAGGTAGCTCGGCAAACGTGTTGATGGTTTCACCGGGCCAAGCCGGGTGGCTGTTGGAGTGCTCCAGCGTGCGGATCGTATGCATACCGAGCGCCGCCGCAGCCGACAACTCGTTGTCCCGCCCGTCGCCGACGTAAACGCATTCGGATGGCGCGACACCGAGCGCCATACACGCGGCGAGGTAAATGGCCGGCTCGGGCTTGGCCGCACCAAGCTCCGACGAGAAGGCCGTCGTGTCGAAGTACGGCGCGAGCGGGCTGTCACCCCACTGCAGCTGAGTCTCCGTGGTGATGTTGCTGACCAACCCGATCCGCCACCCATCAGCACGCAACTTCGCAAGCGTCCCAAGAGTCGCCGCCGGCGGCCCCTGCATCAGCCGCCGAGTAAGCCCGCGCCGAAGATTAGTTGCCTCCAGCACCTGCTCGTCACTGGGTTCCCCACCGGCCCGCTCGGCAATCAACCGAACGGTCGTCTCCAGGTCGCCGTACACGCCGGTAAACCGCTCATAAGCAGCCGCATCGAACTCCCGAGCAAACCGAGCCGCATCCACCCCCAGCACCCGAGCCATCGCCTCATTCAGCACCCCCCGCTCGGCATCCCCACCCGGAATCAACGTGCTGAACAAATCACTCAAAAGCACCCGACGCATCCCCAGACCCTACCTGGGTCGACGATCTCGGCGACCGGTTCACCGCACTAGAGAGCTGGGGGGCGGCGTTCGTACGGGGTGCTGAGGACGATGGTTGTGGTGGTGGAGACGTTGGCGCGGGCGCGGATGACGGCGAGGAGGTTCTCGAGGGCGGCGGGTGAGGCTACGCGGACGATCAGGACGTAGCTGGAGTCGCCGGCGACGGAGTAGCAGGACTCGATCTCGCGGACGTCGCGGAGGCGTTCGGGTGAGTCGTCGGGCTGGGAGGGGTCGATCGGGCGGATCGCGATCAGGGCGCTCAGGGGCAGGTCGAGGGCGGTGTGGTCGATCAGGGCGGCGTACCCCTGGATGATGCCGCGCTGCTCGAGGCGCTTCACCCGCTGGTGCACCGCAGAGGTGGACAGGCCGGTGGCCTTGCCCAGGTCGGTGAAACTCATCCTGCCGTCGGATGCGAGCAGGCCGACGATCTTGCGGTCCAGGTCCTCCATCCTGGAGACCCTACTGCCGCGAGACCCCGGCATGAAAGCATCCCCTCATGGCTGAGATGGATCCTGGGACAGGACAGCGGCTGATGCTGCTCGACACCGCCTCGTTGTACTTCCGCGCGTTCTTCGGCGTGCCGGACACGATGAAGGCCGCCGACGGTACGCCGACGAACGCGATCCGCGGGTTGCTGGACTTCATCGCCCGCCTGGTCGAGAACCACCGTCCGACCCATCTGGTTGCCTGCTGGGACGACAACTGGCGGCCGTCGTGGCGGGTCGCGCTGATTCCGTCGTACAAGGCGCAGCGGGTGGAGTACGTGTCGCCGAAGGGTGACCAGGTCGAGGACGTTCCGGACCGGCTGGAGGTGCAGGTGCCGTACATCCGCGCCTGCCTGGACGCGCTCGGCATCGCGATCGTGGGCGCGGCCGACCACGAGGCCGACGACGTGATCGGCACGCTGTCGCACCAGGCGCAGATGCCGGTCGATGTCGTGACCGGTGACCGGGACCTGTTCCAGCTGATCGACGACAGCCGTGGCGTGCGGGTCGTCTACACCGCGGCCAAGGGGGTCGGGCGGGCCGAGGTGTATGACGAGAAGGCGCTGCTCGCGAAGTATGAGATCCCCGCGAACCGGTACGCCGACTTCGCGACTCTGCGCGGGGATGCGTCCGACGGGCTGCCTGGCGTCAAGGGGGTGGGCGAGAAGACGGCCGCGTCGCTGATCACGGCGTACGGGGATCTGGACAGTATCCGTGCGGCCGCTGCCGACCCCAGTACGCCGATGTCGGCTTCGGTGAAGCGGAAGATCCTGGACGCGGCCGACTACCTCGATGTCGCGCCGAAGGTGGTCGCGGTCGCCAAGGACGCGCCGGTCACCGTCGCGAACTTCTCGATCCCGCGGCAGGTGCAGGACCCCGAGCGCTGGCTGGACCTGGTCGAACTGCTCGAGCTGGGCAGCAGCGCCCAGCGGGTGATGACCGCCCTCAACCTCGGCCCGAAGTCGTGACGGCCACTCAGGATCTCGCCCGGAGCTTCGGCGACGAGATCATCGCGCTTCGCCGCGCCCTGCACCAGGTGCCGGAGTACGACCTCGACCTGCCGAAGAGTCAGCAGCTCATCCTCGATGCGCTCGCCGGTCTGCCGCTCGAGATCACTCTCGGCAAGGAGCTCTCCTCGGTCACCGCCGTACTGCGAGGAGGCGGCGGGCCCGGACCAGTCGTCCTGCTCCGCGGTGACATGGACGCATTGCCGGTCACCGAGCGCGTCGACGTACCGTATGTGTCGCAGCACCCAGGCATGATGCACGCCTGCGGCCACGACCTGCATGTGGCCGGCCTGGTCGGCGCCGCGAAGGTCCTGTCGGCGATGCAGGCTGAGCTGACCGGTGACGTGGTCTTCATGTTCCAGCCGGGTGAGGAGACCAGCGGCGGCGCGCCGATCATGATCCGCGAGGGTGTTCTCGACGCCGCGGGTCGCCGGGCGGATGCCGCCTACGGTCTGCACGTCGGTTCTGCGGTGCAGCCGCTGGGGATGTGGAGCAGTCGGCCCGGTTCGTTCATGGCCGCGGCCGACCAGCTCCACGTGCGTGTCGTCGGCGCGGGGACGCATGGATCGACGCCGTTCCGCGGCAAGGACCCGATTCCGGTGGCCTGCGAGATGGTGACCGCGCTGCAGACGATGATCACGCGGCAGTTCGATGTGTTCGATCCGGTGGTGCTGACCGTTGGGCGGATCGCGGGCGGTACGAAGGAGAACATCATCCCGGACGACGCGTTCTTCGACGCGACCGTGCGGACGTTCTCGGAGGAGACCCGGGCCAAGATCCAGCAGACGTCGACGCAGCTGGTCGAGTCGATGGCGGCCGCGCACGGGCTGGTCGCGGAGGTCGAGTACCTGATCGGCTACCCCGTCACCGTCAACAACCCCGACGAATTCGCCTTCGCCCGCGACACCATCATCGATCTCTTCGGCGCCGACCGCTTCCGCGAACGCGCCCACCCGCGCTGCGGCGCCGAGGACTTCTCCTACATCCTCAACGAGGTCCCCGGCGTCTACGTCAACCTCAGCGCCTGCCGCTCCGCCGAACCCGACAAGGCGGCCGACAACCACTCCCCCTTGGCCGACTTCGACGACTCCGTCCTCCCCGACGCCGCCGCCCTGCTGGCCGAACTCGCCGTACGGCGTCTGGCCCGCGGCATCTAGGGAATCTTCCCGATGCGCGCCTGCCCCGTGGTCGTCCACACTGCGGGGCATGCGCGGACATTACGTCGAGGTCTCTGAGGGCTACCTCTACTGCGAACAGCACGGCGATGGCGGCCCCGACGTCGTCCTCCTGAACGGCGGCCTGGCCGACACGCGGATGTGGGATTCGACCGTCCCGTGGCTGGCCAAGTTCGCCCGGGTGACCACGTGGGACTACCGCGACAACGGCCTGTCGTCGGTGTCGTGCGGCCCGTACGACGAGATCGCGGACCTGCTCGCCGTACTGGATGCCGCCGAGATCGACCGCGCCGTCCTGATCGGTTCCTCGGACGGCGGTCGTCGCGCCCTCGCGTTCGCGCACCGGCACCCCGAACGAGTGGAACGGGTGTGCGCGCTAGCGCCGTCGTTCGGTGAGTTCCCCGACCCGAACCCGGAGGAGGAGGCCGCCCGCGTCACCATGCGAACTCACTTCGCCGAGATCGCCGACCTCCTCGAAACCGAAGGCATCCCCGCCGCAGCAGCCCACGACATCGACGGCTGGTGCCCCCAAGTCACCGAACCCGACCGCCGCCTACTCACCGCCCTGGCCGTAGCCAACGCGCGCATCCTGACCATGCCCGTAGCCCACAACCAGGAGTTGGACCCACCCATCAAGACCTGCTTCGCCGAACTACAACCCCCGATCCACGTCCTAGTCGGCAAACACGACTTCCAAGGCACCCAACTCTGGGCCCACCGCCTAGCCGCCCAAGCCCCCACCGCCACCCTCTCGGTCCTCCCCCACGCCGACCACATGCCCATGTTCTCCGCCCCCGCCGCCTTCCGCGAATGGATCACTCACCACGCAAGAGCGGCCGCCAGCCACGCCATGAACGCCGGGTAATCGACGCTGACCGACATCTCGATCTCGACGCCGTCGTCACTGCGGCTCATCCGAGCCAGATCGTCGAGAGCGACGCGTTCCGTCGCAAAGCGGATTCCCGGCCACAGCATGGCTGCCGCCAGCGTCATGGCGTCGTGCTGCATCGACCCCGGATACCGCTGCAGCCAGCGATCCGTGTGAGTTCTCAGGACCTTCGCCCAGTCCGGCGAGTCGGGCTCGGCCCAGCGTTTGTACAGCGGCGATGCGGTCGTGATCTCCGTTGCCGGATTGAAGGTCACATCCGACACCACGTAGGCCGCCTCCCATCGCTGCAGGATCGGCACCATCCGGATCGCCGCCGCGGGATCCATCCGGAAGTTGTGCTCAGCCCGCGAAGGGTCGCGATAGACGATCGCTCCGCCCATCTGCGTCACCTGCAACTGCGCAAGCAGCTCCGGCCGCGCGTCCTGCACTGCGGCGAGATTGGTCAGTGGCCCCATACCCACCCACCGAACCGGACCCTCGACACCCGCGCACGCCTCGGCCACAGCCTCCACGACATCGGTCCGCTGCCCCGGCGCCGATGCCGGCGTGACCCCCTCCATGAACCACAGCCGCCGGTTTCCCAGATCGGCCCCTGCAACAACCTCCACATCGGTCCGCCCCACCAGATCCAGCAGGTACCGCACGAACCGGGCCCGCTCCCCCGCCACCTCGTCGCCCGTCACCACCAACCGCAACTCCGGCACCCGCAACCCCGCGACCACCAAGGCAACCGCGTCATCGGGATCACCGCCGCAGTCGGTATCGATGATCATCGGAGCCCTCGCCACGCCCGGCACCCCGCTCGGCGGCGGACCTGTCTCCAACAGCGACTCGGTCAGGTCCCCGAACTCGTCAAAGGTCTCGCCCAGTCCGGCCAGGGCCGTCCATTCCTCGCGGGGGTCTTGGCCCCGGGTCCTGCCCATCCCAACCTCCTGTGGCTTGTACCGAGCTGAGCACATTCTGTACGAACACCCGTTTGTCGTCGTCGCTGGCGCACTGGTCGAAGGCCGCCCACAGCTTGGCGCGAGCGCCGAGGGGCAAGAACGCGTGCTCCAGCGTTCGCTGAAGTTGTTGCACCTGCTGCTTGTCGGTCCGGTGGACGAACGAGTCGAGGAATTCCGTCAGCCGTGGGTCCCCAGGCGTGCCGGCGATCCAGGCCCGGATCTCGGTCCGATACCGTCGCGCCTCGTCTTCGAGCCGCGGCCGGTACTCGCGCCCGGCATCCCGGGACGCCGCAGCAATCCGCGCGCGGTCCGCAACCGCGTGAAGGTTGACGACCTTGACTCCCTCACGAACTCGCGGAGCCCACAGCCGCGGTGAGATTCGCCCATGGCTCAAGCCGGCCACCAACGCTTCCTCGTTGCGCTGCAACATCTGCGCCGGGCCGAACTCACCGATCGACACCGGACTGGTCATCGGACCATCGAGCAACTCCTCGATGCTGTTGATCGCGAGCTGATGGGCGAAGGTGTTGGCCTCGTCGTCCGGGAGCTCGTAGAAAGGCTTGCCCTGACGTGATTCGGCAGCGCTGAGGTGGACCTCGTACCCCTTCTTGCTGCCCGGGTGCGGATCGTGCGGCGACTCGCCGAAGAACGCATACCTCCCGGTGAACGTCGTCGCCGGGTAGACGGCCGACAGCAACTCCTGCACGGTGCCCTTGAAGCTGGTGTCGAACAGCGTGACCCGACTTCCCGGCCGGCTCACCGGAACCCCGCCACGGCGCAGATACCGGTCGAGCGCACGGAAACCGCCGACCGTGTCCGCCGGGCGGACCCGCGACGCCACCCTGCGATAACCGTCCACCTGAGGAAACGTCTGCCCCGCGTGGCGTTCCAGATCCTGCAGCGCGTTCTCGACCACAGCCCGCGAAAGCACCAGGTTCGCAATATGCTTCCGCGCGAAGCGGCGATCGAGCCGGTACATCGCCAACGCAAGGCTGTGACCGTCCCGTCCCAGAGCCACAACCCTGTCCACGCGTCCGGAACCGACGTCAGAGCGCAGATCCGCGAGCATGTCATCGGCGACTCTGACCATCAAGGGCGCCGAGAACTCGAAGGTCACCCGGTACGCGTCGCGCAGGATGTCGACCTCGTCGGCACTCAGGCCCAGCGCCCGCACAACGTCCGCGGCGAGCTTGTCGCCGCGCGCCATGTACTCCCTGTCCTCGCCGTTCATGGATCTAGTAAGTCATGAACGGCGAGGACGCCGCGGAAGTTATCCACAGGTCAGCTGCGGAGGGCTCCTGCTGGGCCTGCGGGGACGGGGGCGGCGTCTATGTCGGCTACGGCGCCGCTGAACTGGGCGTTGTAGAGGCGGGCGTAGGCGCCGTCGATGGCGAGGAGTTCTCGGTGGTTGCCTTGTTCGACGATGGCTCCGTTCTCCATGACGAGGATCAGGTTGGCGTCGCGGATGGTGGAGAGGCGGTGGGCGATGACGAAGCTGGTTCGGTCGGAGCGGAGGGCTGCCATGGCCCTTTGGACCAGGACTTCGGTGCGGGTGTCGACCGAGCTGGTGGCCTCGTCGAGGATCAGCAGCTGGGGGTCGGCCAGGAAGGCGCGGGCGATGGTGAGCAACTGCTTCTCGCCGGCGCTGACGTTGCTGCCTTCCTCGTCGATCACCGTGTCGTAGCCGTCGGGGAGGCTGTGGACGAAACGGTCGACGTATGTCGCCTTGGCCGCCGCGAGCATGTCGTCCTCGGTGGCGTTGAGGTTGCCGTAGAGGATGTTGTCGCGGATGGTGCCGCCGAAGAGCCAGGTGTCTTGGAGGACCATGCCGATGCGCGAGCGGAGGTCGTGGCGGGTCAGCTCGGTGATGTCGATGCCGTCGAGGGTGATGCGGCCGCCGTTGAGTTCGTAGAAGCGCATGATCAGGTTGACCAGGGTGGTCTTGCCGGCGCCGGTGGGGCCGACGATTGCGACTGTCATGCCGGGTTCGGCGACGAGGCTCAGGTCGGTGATCAGCGGGGTATCGGGGTTGTAGGAGAACGAGACGTGCTCGAACTCGACCCGGCCGCGCGCTTGCGTGACGGTCTCCGGTGTTGCGTCCTCCGGGACCTGCTCCTCGGCGTCGAGGACCTCGAAGACGCGCTCGGCCGAGGCGACACCGGACTGCAGCAGGTTCGCCATCGAGGCGACCTGGGTCAGCGGCTGGGTGAACTGGCGCGAATACTGGATGAACGCCTGCACGTCACCCAGCGACAGCTGACCAGACGCGACGCGTAGACCGCCGACGACCGCGATGACGACGTAGTTCAGGTTCCCGACGAACATCATCAGCGGCATGATCAGACCGGAGATGAACTGCGCCCCGAACGCGGCCTGGTACAGCTCGTCGTTCTTCACCTTGAACGACGCCTCGATCTCCTTCTGCCGGCCGAAGACCTTCACCAGCTCGTGCCCGGTGAACGCCTCCTCGATCTGGCCGTTCAGCGCGCCCGTGTGCCGCCACTGGGCGACGAACTTCGCCTGCGACCGCTTGGCGATCACCGCGGTGACGATCATCGAGATCGGGATCGACACCAGCGCGATCAGCGCCAGCAACGGCGAGACCACGAACATCATGGTCAGTACGCCGATCACCGTCAGCAGCGAGGTGAGCAGCTGGCTCAGTGTCTGCTGGAGACTGGTCGAGATGTTGTCGATGTCGTTGGTGACCCGGCTCAGCAGCTCACCGCGCGGCGCACCGTCGAAGTAGCTGAGCGGTAGCCGGTTCAGCTTGTCCTCGACCTCGGACCGCAGGTCGAACACGGTCCGCTGGACGACGCCGTTCAGGATGTAGCCCTGCATCCAGGACAGGAAGAACGCACCGATGTAGAGCGCCAGCACCAGCATCAAAACGTTGCGCAGGGCATCGAAGTCGATCCCCATCCCCGGGATCAGGTCGACGCCTTGGAGCAGGTCGGCGAGCCGGCCGTTGCCGGCGGCGCGGGTCTGCTCGATGACCTGCTCTTTGGTCATTCCACTCGGGAACCTCTTGCCGATGAAACCGGCGAAGATGATGTCGGTCGCGCGACCGAGGATCTTCGGCCCCAGCACCGCCAGGCCGACGCTGAAGATCGCCAGTACGACGACGCCGGACACCTTCAGGCGGTGTGGGCGCAGCCGCTTCAGCAACCGCTTGGCCGACGGACCGAAGTTCATCGACTTGTCCCCCGGGATACCTCCCGGCGGCCCGAACGCCCGGCCGGTATTCGGCCGATCGGTCGCCTTCACAGTCTGTTTCCCCTCGGGGACAGCTGCTTCCTCGCTCATGCTGCCTCCTCCGCAGAACGCTGGGACTCGACGATTTCGACGTACGTCGGACAGGTGTCGAGCAGCTCGTCATGCCGGCCCTTGCCGACGATCGCGCCGTCCTCGATCACGATGATCTGGTCGGCGTCGACGATCGTGGACACGCGTTGCGCCACGATCACCACACACGCCTCCCGGGTTTCCGGCCGCAGTGCCGCGCGCAGGCGGGCGTCGGTGGCCAGGTCGAGTGCCGAGAACGAGTCGTCGAACAGATAGATTTCAGGTTTGCGAACGAGCGCCCGCGCGATCGCCAGCCGCTGGCGCTGACCACCGGACACGTTCGTGCCGCCTTGGGCGATCGGCGATTCCAGTCCCGCCGGCATCGCCTCGACGAAGTCCTTGCCCTGGGCAATCTCCAGCGCAGCCCACAACTCGTCGTCGGTCGCCTCCGGATTGCCGTACCGCAGGTTGCTCGCGACCGTCCCGGAGAACAGGTACGGACGTTGCGGTACCAGACCGATGCGCTCCCAGAGCGCCTCCGGCTCGATCTCCCGTACGTCGATTCCGTCGACCAGCACCCGGCCTTCAGTCGCATCCATCAACCGCGGTACCAGCGAGAGCAGCGTCGTCTTGCCGGCGCCGGTGCTCCCGATGATCGCGGTCGTCTGGCCCGGCGATGCCACGAAATTGATGTCCCGCAGTACCGGCTCGGCCGCGCCCGGGAACTTGAACGAGGCGTGCTCGAGACTCAACTGACCGCGTCCGGTGAAGGACTTGATCGGCGTGGCCGGCGGCCGCACCGACGAATCGGTCTGCAGCACCTCGGAGATCCGGTCCGCGCAGACCGAGGCCCGCGGCACCATGATCATCACGAAGGTCGCCATCATCACCGAGAACAGGATCTGAATCAGGTAGCTCAGGAACGCCGTCAGTTCGCCGACCTCCATCGCGCCGCTCTCCACCCGGGAGGCGCCGAACCAGAGCACCGCGATACTCGACACGTTCAGGATCAGCATCACGACCGGGAAGACCAGGGCCATCAGCCGGCCGGCCCGCGTCGCGGAGTCGGTCAGATCCGCATTGGCCGAGGCGAACCGCTTGGTCTCGTGCGGTTCGCGGACGAACGCCCGGACCACCCGGATACCGGTGATCTGCTCACGCAGCACGCGGTTCACACCGTCGACGTACTTCTGCATGCGCTGGAACTGCGGCACCATCCGGCTTGCGATCAGCCCGATCGATGCGGCCAGCAGCGGCACCGCGACGGCGACCAGCCAGGCCAGACCGGCCTCCTCACGGATGGCCATGAACAGACCGCCGACCATCGTGATCGGTGCGGCGACCAGCATCGTGCAGGTGGTGACGACGAGCATCTGCACCTGAGTGACGTCGTTCGTGCTGCGCGAGATCAGTGTCGGCGCGCCGAACTGGTTCACCTCACGAGCGGAGAACTCGCCGACCCGGTGGAACACCGCGGCCCGGACGTCACGCCCGAACAGCGCGGCCGTCTTGGCGCCGTAGTACACCGCGACGACCGTACAGAGAATCTGGATCAGGCTGACACCGAGCATCCAGCCCCCGGTGCTCATGATGTAACCGGTGTCCCCCTTGGCCACGCCGTTGTCGATGATGTCGGCGTTCAGGCTGGGGAGGTAGAGGGAGGCGATCGTCCCGACCAGTTGCAGGACGACCACCAGGGACAGGTATCCCGCGTACGGACGCAGGTGCGTACGCAAGAGTCGAACTAACATCGATCATCCCCTGAGTGGTGTGCGGACACCGTCGAGCGCGAAGTCGACGATCTCCTCGGCGGTCAGCACCTGGCCGCCGGAAATCATTGGGTGGGTCGCGGAGAAGGTGATCATGTGCAGCCGGCGCACGACCTCCTCGGGCGAGAAGCGCAGCTGGTCCGCGTCCGGGCGCAGCAGGTCGGCGAAGGCCAGGTTCACCAGATCGGACTGCCGCTTACGCCGTGCCTCGTCCATCGGCGTCTGCAGCTTCGGGTCCGGCGGCCGGGCGATCCGCATCGCGAACATCAACCGGAACACCCCGCGCAGCCGCCGCTGGCCGACCTCGACCGCGGCGATCATCCGCTCCCGCAGCGGCAGCGCCGGGTCGACGGCCAGCAGTTCTTCGAGCAGGCCGCTGCTGTCGAAGGCCTTGGCCATCGCGGCGTCGATCAGCGACTCTTTGCTGCCGAACGCGCGGAAGATCGTCCCCTCGGCGATCCCCGCCGCCTCGGCGATCTGCTTGGTGCTCACATCCGATCCGTGCTCCTCGAGCAACGGCAATGCGGCCGCGATGATCGCGGCGCGGCGCTCGTCGGGCGGCAAAGGCGTGGCTCGTGGTGTCACCTGAACGACATTAACTGAGTGAGTACTCACTCACAACTGTATTTACGAGCGATCTTCCACGAGTGCCGCGACTCCGTCGAGCAGCCGGGCCAGGCCGTACTCGAAAGCGTGATCCGAGTCGTACGGCGCGTCGAATTCCTCCCCGACCGTACTTCCGACCCGCGTCGACAGCGGGTAGCTGTCGATATCGGCGATCCGGTCCAGATGCGGCACGTGCGCCAGCCACCACTGCTTGTCGGTCATCCCCGAGTGCTGAATGACCTGCCGCGCCTCGACCGCCGTCCGGACCGCGCCGTGCACATAGCCGTTGATCAGCGCGACCGTCGCGTCCATCTCGACATCGGTCAGCCCGATCCCCTCGACCGCGGCCAACTCGTACTCGTACTTCGCCATCACCTGCGGACCGAGTGGCGGCCGACTGACGGCGACCTGCAGCATCCAGGGGTGCTTCAGATAGAGCTCCCGGTTCTCCCGAGCCACCTCGTCGAGCTTGGCGCGCCAGTCCCCCGGTACGACGCGCTTCGGCAGCTCGCCGTACACGGTGTCGAGCATGACGTCGAGGAGCTCGCCCTTGCCGGGGATGTAGCGGTACAGCGTCATCGCGCCGGCGCCGAGCTCATCGGCGACCCGGCGCATCGACATCGCGGCAATCCCCTCCGCGTCGGCGATCCGGAGCGCGGCCTCGACGATGCCCTCGACGGTCAGCGCCGGCTTCGGGCCGCGGGTGGGCTGCGGGCGTCGGCGCCAAAGCAGTTCCAGGCTCTTCGCCGGATCCCCGCTCCCGCTGTACTCCTGGCTCATGTGCGTGATTCTCCCGGATCGGATATTCTTCGTACACTGTACCCAGTTCGATCGATGATTGACCTCAAGGTTTGTTGAGGTCATACGGTCGGAAACTGTCGGTGAGGTACGGAATCATCGACTCACCCGATCGACCGATGC
This sequence comes from Kribbella sp. NPDC056951, assembly GCF_042674205.1. NCBI lineage: Bacteria > Bacillati > Actinomycetota > Actinomycetes > Propionibacteriales > Kribbellaceae > Kribbella > Kribbella sp. NPDC056951. The sequence continues at coordinate 159,782 of NZ_JBHUQZ010000002.1, read as the reverse complement.
TGTGGAGCCCGCTGTGAGTATGGAAATGACCGCGTGGAACTCGCTGTACCACGCCATGCACGCCTCTGACGACAGACGACCGTTCTCCAAGGAGACCCTGCTCCGGATCCTCGCGTTCGCGCGCCCGCACAAGCGGCAGCTGATCTCGTTCCTCGTGCTCAGCGTCGGCGCGGCGGTGCTCGCGGTGGCGACGCCGGTGCTGGCCGGCCGCGTGGTCGACGCCATCGTCGATCACAAGGCCGTCGGGACGGTACTGCGCCTGGCCGTGCTGATCGCGGTGATCGCGGTGGCCGAGGCCGGGATCAGCATGCTCACCCGCTGGCTGTCGTCCCGGATCGGTGAAGGGCTGATCCTCGATCTCCGGACTGCGGTCTTCGACCACATCCAGAAGATGCCGATCGCCTTCTTCACCCGCACGCGGACCGGCGCGCTCGTCTCCCGGCTGAACAACGACGTCATCGGCGCGCAGCGCGCGTTCAGCGACACGCTGTCCGGCGTGGTGAGCAACCTGGTCATGCTGGCGCTGACCCTCGTGGTGATGCTGCGCGTCTCGTGGCAGATCACGCTGCTCGCGCTGGTGATCCTGCCGATCTTTGTCATTCCGGCCCGGCGTGTCGGGAGCCGGCTGGCCGCACTCGAGCGGGAGGCGGCCAACTACAACGCCACCATGAGCACGCAGATGACCGAGCGGTTCTCGGCGCCCGGTGCGACCCTGGTGAAGCTGTTCGGGCGACCGGCACGCGAGTCGGCGGAGTTCGCGTCGCGGGCTCGTCGGGTGCGCGATATCGGCGTGCGGACCGCGATGGTGCAGTGGATCTTCGTCACCTCGTTGACGCTGGTGTCGGCGCTGGCGCTGGCCGTCGTCTACGGGCTCGGTGGCTTCTACGCGCTGCGCGATCAACTGGATGCCGGCGCCGTGGTCGCGATGGCACTCCTACTCACCCGCCTCTACGCGCCGCTCACCGCACTGGCGAGCGCGCGACTCGAGGTGATGACCGCACTGGTCAGCTTCGAGCGGGTCTTCGAGGTGCTCGACCTCAAGCCGCTCATCCAGGACAAGCCGGACGCCGGCAAGGTCCCCGAGGGTCCGGTCTCGGTCGAGTTCAGCAACGTGCACTTCGCGTATCCGTCGGCCGACAAGGTCTCGCTCGCCTCACTCGAAGAGGTCGCGAAGCTCGACACGCGCGGAGGCGTAGAGGTCCTGCACGACATGACGTTCCGGGCCGAGCCCGGTCAGATGGTCGCGCTGGTCGGATCCTCCGGTGCCGGGAAGTCGACGATCGCCCAGCTCATCCCCCGGCTGTACGACGTGGATTCGGGCTCGGTGCGGTTGGCGGACGTCGACGTACGGGATGTGTCGGCCGAGTCGTTGCGGGAGACGCTCGGCATGGTCACCCAGGACGGCCACCTGTTCCACGACTCGATCCGCGAGAACCTGCTGCTCGCGCGCCCCGAGGCGACCGAGGACGAACTGTGGGATTCGCTGCGGCGGGCCCGGCTCGAGGACCTGATTCGGTCGCTGCCTGATGACCTCGACACCGTCGTGGGTGAGCGCGGCTACCGGCTCTCCGGTGGCGAGCGGCAGCGGTTGACGATCGCGCGCCTGCTGCTGGCTCAGCCGCGGGTCGTCATCCTCGACGAGGCGACCGCCGCGCTCGACTCCACCAACGAGGCCGCGGTCCAGGCTGCGCTGACCGAGGCGCTCGCCGGTCGTACGGCGGTCGTCATCGCGCACCGCCTCTCGACCATCCGCGCCGCCGACCAGATCCTCGTGATCGAGGACGGCCGCATCGTCGAGCAAGGCACGCACACCAGCCTGCTCGCGGCCGGTGGCCGTTACGAAGAGCTCTACCGGACTCAGTTCGAGCAGCCAGGCGCCGGGCCGAGTGACGCGGAGGTGCTCACGGTCTGACGTAGCTGCGGTGACGGGGTCGAGGTCGGTCGGGACGGTTGGGAGTGCGGTTGTCTGAGTTGTCGGGGTGTGCGGTCGGGTTCGAGCCTGCGGATCCACCGCGGGACGGTCGGGTGGTGTTCTGGGATCCCGAGGGCGGCGAGTTGCCGCTCGGGGTCGGCGAGCAGGTCCGGCTCGACGTAGCAGTCGGATCGGGCGGGGCGCCGGGTTCGAGCACGATGGCCGGGGCGGGTGCGAGCTCGGTGCGCGGGATCAGCGTGCCGGTGGCGGACGCCGTACCGATGCTCGGGCGGATGCGGCGGGAGCCGGGTGCGCATCCGTCGGCGGCGTTCTGGGGTTCGGCCGCGGTGGCGGCGCTGCAGTTGGTTGCCCGGGGCAAATTGTTGCCTGGCGTCTCCCCCGACGGGTACGACGCGTGGCGGATGGGACCGTTGGAGCCGGCCGACGTCGCGCGGCTGGTTGCCCTCGCCGAAGCGATGCCAGCGACGGAGCTCCCCGGCGAGCTCGCGGCCGAGGGGTTGGTGCGGGCGTTCTGGGATGCGGTGGCGGACGGGATGCCACGCTCCCCCGCCGCCGCGAAGGCGCAGGGCGGTGGACTGTTCGCGGCGAAGGCTCCGCAGCCCGCTAAGGGTCTGCGGCGTTGGGCCGATGAGGTGTCGGTCGGGCTCGACAGCGGCGTGCGGGTCTCGCTGCGGATCGAGATGTCGGAGTCCCAGGCCTTTCACGCCGTCGTGCAGCTGCACAGCCTGAAGGATCCGACGCTGGTGCGGGATGCGGACGATGTCTGGGCCGCCGAGGTGCCGGGGTTCGGACCGCGGGCGCGGATCGACGCCACGCTGGCGATCCGCCGGGCCGGGCGGGTCTGGTCGCCGCTCGCGCGGTTGCTGGACGCCGCCGTACCGGATCAGTTGGAGCTGGCCGATGAAGAGGTCGCGGATCTGCTGGCTGGGTCCGGGCAGCGGCTGACTGCTGCCGGGATCGACCTGCACTGGCCGCGCAGTCTCGGGCGCGACCTCAAGGCGCGGGCGGCGATCACCACTCCCGAGCACCGGCCGAGTGACCTGCCGAGCTTCTTCGGTGGCGACGCGACGATGGACTTCCGTTGGCAGGTTGCCCTGGGCGACGATCCGCTGACCGAGGAGGAGCTGGATAAGCTCGCCGAGGCGACCCGGCCCGTGGTCCGGCTGCGTGACCAATGGATGCTGATCGACCCCGAGCTGGCCCGCAAGGCACGGGAGCGCATTCTCAAACCGGTCACCGCGATCGATGCGCTGAGCGCGGCGCTGACCGGGACCACCGAGGTGGACGGCCGGCAGATCAAGGTCGAGCCGACGGCTTGGCTGTCCGAGCTGCGGACCCGGATCGCTGATCCCGAGCGCGCTGACGAGCTGATCGACGTACCGGCCGGGCTGCAGGCCACGCTGCGCGACTACCAGCTGCGCGGTCTGCGTTGGCTCGCGCGGATGACGTCGCTCGGTCTTGGCGGCTGTCTTGCCGACGACATGGGTCTTGGCAAGACGATCACGCTGATCTCGCTGCACCTGCATCGGCAGGAGTCCGCCGGGACCGCCGGTCCGACCCTCGTGGTCTGCCCGGCGTCCTTGCTTGGGAACTGGGAGCGTGAGGTCAATCGGTTCGCGCCCGGCACCGCGGTACGGCGCTTCCACGGGTCGGCGCGGTCGCTCGAAGGGGCCGAGGACGGGTTCGTGCTGACGACGTACGGGACGTTGCGGCGCGACGCGGCCCGGTTGGGCGCGCATCGGTGGGGGCTCGTGGTCGCCGACGAGGCGCAGCATGTGAAGAATCCATCCTCGGGTACGGCGAAGGCGCTGCGGACTGTTCCGTCGCAGGCGCGCGTGGCGCTGACCGGTACACCGGTGGAGAACAACCTTTCCGAGCTCTGGGCGGTGCTCGACTGGACGACGCCCGGGCTGCTTGGGCGGCTCAGCACCTTCCGGACGCAGTGGGCGACGCCGATCGAGGCGGACAAGGACGAAGAGGTCGCGGATCGGCTGGCCAAGTTGGTCCGGCCGTTCCTGCTCCGGCGGAAGAAGTCCGATCCGGGGATCGCGCCGGAGCTGCCGCCGAAGACCGAGACGGATCAGACCGTTTCGCTGACGCGGGAGCAGGCTGTCCTCTACGAGGCGACCGTGCGCGAGCTGATGTCGGCAATCGCGGCCAGCGACCAGATGGCGCGCCGCGGCGCGATCGTGAAGCTGCTGACCGGGCTCAAGCAGATCTGCAACCACCCGGCGCAGTATCTGAAGGAGGGCGAGGACGCGCGGCTGACCGGGCGTTCGGGCAAGCTCGAGCTGCTTGATGAACTGCTCGAGACGATCGTCGCGGAGGACGGCGCGGTGCTCGTCTTCACCCAGTACGTCGCAATGGCGCGACTGCTCGAGCGTCACCTCGCCGGGCGTGGGATCGCGACCCAGTTGCTGCACGGCGGGACGCCGGTGCGGAAGCGGGAGGAAATGGTCGAGCGGTTCCAGGCGGGCGACGTACCGGTGTTCTTGTTGTCGTTGAAGGCGGCTGGGACGGGGCTCAACCTGACGCGGGCCGATCATGTCGTGCACTACGACCGGTGGTGGAATCCGGCGGTCGAGGATCAGGCGACCGACCGGGCGTACCGGATCGGGCAGACCAAGCCGGTGCAGGTGCACCGGTTGATTGCCGAAGGCACCATCGAGGACCGGATCGCGGCCATGCTCGCCGCCAAGCGGGAGCTGGCCGATGCTGTGCTGGCTGGCGGTGAGGCGGCGCTCACCGAGCTCTCGGATGCTGAGCTTGCTGATCTGGTCGAGCTGCGGGGAGGTCTGCGATGAGTACGGCACAGGGTTATCCGGCGTTTCCGGCTCAGCGGCGGAGTACGCGCGGTCAGTCGTGGTGGGCACGGGCGTGGGTCCAGGCGCTGGAGGACACCTCACTCGACAACACCCAACTCAAGAAGGGCCGCCGCTACGCGAACTCCGGTCACGTCGGGACGATCACCATCAGCCCCGGCCGGATCGGCGCGACGGTCTACTCCCCCGACGACACCTACGAGGTCGCCGTTCGGGTGGACGAGTTGAGTGAGGCCGAGTGGGATCAGTTCCTGGAGCAGATCGCGGCGCGGGCCGGGCACATTGCAGCTCTACTAGACGGTGAGATGCCGCAAGATCTCGTCGAGGCGGCGGAAGCCGCCGGGGTGGAGCTACTCCCAGGGATTGGCGACTTGGACCCGAGCTGCACCTGCGATGCCTGGGAGTTGCCGTGCCAGCACGCGGCGGGGTTGGCGTACCAAGTCGCTTGGTTGTTGGACTCCGATCCGTTCGTGCTGCTGCACGTTCGTGGGCGATCACGCGAGGTACTGATCGATCAGTTGGTGGCTCGCTCGACGGGACCGGAGGCTCATGCTGAGGTTGAGGATGAGGTCGGAGCTGGGTCGAGCGTTAGGCATGCTGGGCTTGAGGGTGAGCTCACTGGCGCTGTCCTAGGCGCGTTGCCTGAGGTGCCTTCGGTGCCGCGGAAGGTGTTGGTCGAGGATTTGGCGGTGAGTGGGATTGAGCCGCCGGCGGGGATGGCAAACGGTGTGCTGCCGTTGCTGGTGTTGGATGCGTCGCGGCGAGCACGGGCGTTGCTGATCGCACTGCTGAACGGGACGGCGGAACCGCAGCCGCTGGATGAGTGGCAGGACGCGGTTCGGCTTGCGGCTGACTTTCCCGAGTTGCTGGCGCCATTTGCCGACGCGACTGGGCAGCCGGCTGAGCTGGGACTTGGTGTTCAAGCTTGGCGGTACGGCGGGGTTACCGGGCTCGACGTACTTGAGCACGCGTGGCAACCGACTGCTGGAGAGCTGGCCAGGGCTCGGACTGATCTTGTTGTGGAAGAGATCGGAGATGTTGTTGTGGCCGGCAACCGGCTGACGGTTGGGGATGACGCTCAGCTGCGGTTGGATCGGCGTGGCAACTGGCACGGCTACCGTTTGGTTGAGGACACCTGGACGCCGGCTGCACCTGCTTCGCCGGATCCGCTGTTAGCGCTGGAGGAGGCTGTCGCACAGGTATGACCGAGAACGAATCGACGAGCGTGCACGCCACGGAGCGGGTGCGGCTGGCGGTCTACCGCGGGTTTGCTCGGACCGGCCGTGCTCCGGGCGTGGACGAGCTCGCGGCGATCACCGAGCTCACGTCCGACCAGGTGCGGTCGGAGCTCGGCGCTCTGCACGCTAGCCACGACCTGGTGCTGGATCCGCAGGACGGCGACCAGATTGTGATGGCCCATCCGTTCGCGTCCGTGCCGCTCGGCTTCTCCGTCATGGGGGCGCGCACGCTGTGGTGGGGCGGTTGCGCCTGGGACTCATTCGCCTTGCCGCACCTGCTCCGGGATGAGCCCGATGTTCTCGTCGCCACCCGCTGCCCGGCCTGCGACAGCCCACACGCGTGGGTCGTCAACCGAGCGGCACCCCCGCAGGGCGACCAGGTGGCCCACTTCCTCACCCCCATGAGCCGCGTCTGGGACGACGTCGTCCACACGTGCGCCAACCAGCGCCTGTTCTGCTCCACCAACTGCGTCGACACCTGGCTGCATGGCACGGGACAGGAACGCGGCTATGTGATGGACCTCGGCACGCTCTGGCACTTCGCAAGCGACTGGTACACCGGCCGCCTCGACGCGGGCTACCGCCGCCGCGACCCCGCCGCCGCCAGCACCTACTTCGCCGAAGTCGGCCTCCGCGGTTCCTTCTGGCGGCTCCCCCAAGGCCCAGTGAGTTAAGGCCTCCACCGCGCCGGTACGACGTTGTGCGCGGGTCAGCCATGTACGCGGCTGACAGGTGGTCGATGCGTGCTCAAGGTGAGCCGGCCCGGCAACCTTGAGCACGGTTCGACCGTTTCAGCGGGGCTCGCGTGGTTGATGGGTGCTCAAGGTGAACTGGTCGGGGCGGCCTTGAGCACAGTTCGACCGTTCCGGCGGGGCTCGGGTGATTGATGGGTGCTCAAGGTGACTCGCCCGCGATGTCGGGGTCTCGCGGCTGCCCGGGTGCGTTGTCCGATGGGTTTTCGTCACCGAGTCCCCCCCCCCCGAAATCCGGCTCTTGTGACGTATCTGTGGGTGTTGTTGCGCGCCTGAATGAGCACACGCCGTTCTCTGCCTAGGTTTCTGAGCTGTCGAGGAACAGGAACCAGTGGCGGAGGAACGGCGTGCGTGGTGTCAGTTTATGGCGTGGTCTGCTGGGTGTGGAGCACACGGTGGTGGAGAGCGTGGTGTTCGAGGACGGTCCCGGTGGTGTGGTGGTGGTCGCGCGGGTGCGGCCGGTGGCCAGGCAGCGGCGGCGTTGCGGGCGGTGCCGGCGGCCGTGTCCGGGCTATGACAGCGGCGCTGGGCGGCGGCGGTGGCGGTCGCTGGACCATGGCGTCGCGATGATGTTCTTGGAGGCCGACGCGCCCCGGGTCCGTTGTCGTGAGCATGGGGTGGTGGTGGCCCAGGTGCCGTGGGCGGCCCACGATGCGGGACACACTCACAGCTTCGACCAGCAGGTCGCCTGGCTGGCGACCCGGACCTCGAAGGCGGCCGCCACCGAACTGATGCGGGTGGCCTGGCGCACTGTGGGCACGATCATTGCCCGGGTCTGGCGCGCGGCCGAGGCCCGCGCCGAAGCCGCCGGGGACGGGGACGGGCTGGACGGGCTGCGCCGGATCGGGATCGACGAGATCTCCTACCGGCGCAACTTCAAGTACCTGACCGTGGTCGTGGATCACGACACCGGGATCTTGGTGTGGGCCGGCGAGGGCCGCGATCGCGCTACCTTGCGCAGATTCTTCGACCATCTCGGCCCCGACCGGTGCACGCGGATCACTCACGTCTCAGCCGACGGCGCCGGCTACATCGACGAAGAAGTGGCCATGGCCTGCCCGCAGGCGGTGCGGGCAATCGATCCGTTCCATGTGGTGAAGTGGGCCAACGACGCCTTGAGCCGGGTCCGCATCGACGCCTGGAACGACGCCCGCGCACAGGCCCGCACCGAACCCCCACCACTGACGGGATGGGCCCGCCGGACCCAGACGCTGCCCGGCCGCGAACGAGCCCACGGCCTGAAGAACTCCCGCTACGCATTGTGGAAGAACCCCGACAACCTGACCATCCGGCAGAAAGCCAAGCTGCAGTGGATCGCCACCATCGACCGCCGCCTCTACCGGGCCTACCTACTCAAGGAAGGCCTACGGCTGATCTTCCAGCTCCCACCCGACCAAGCCACCGAAGCCCTGGACCGGTGGCTGAGCTGGGCCCGCCGCTGCCGCATCCCCGCCTTCACCAAACTGGCCAAAACCATCAAGGTCTACCAAACCCGGATCCTGGCCTCGATCCAGCACCAGATCTCCAACGGACCGGTCGAATCGGTCAACACCAAGATCCGCCTCCTCACCCGGACCGCCTTCGGATTCCACACCGCCGACCCCCTGATCGCCCTCGCCATGCTCCGCCTCGGACGCCACCACCCCACCCTCCCCGCACGAAACTGACCCACACATACGACAGGAGAGCCCGAAATCCCCTCGGATAACGCAGAACTCGAGCAGCACGCACCTCAGCCCCAGCCCGTCAGCCCCAGGCAGCGTGGAACCGTAGTCGCCGGCCTCGCCATCCGGCTCAGCCATCTGCTCGGCTCGCCGTCTGGTTTTTGTCGGCCGCCTTTGGCGGTCGAGTGGGGGTGCGGGCCGAAAGGTTCTCGGCCGGGGACGTGCGCGGTGGTTGATCGCCGCTTCCGGCCGAACTGGAAGACAGGGTGGCTGGGCGCCGCGGTGGCTGAGCCGGATGGCAACGTCGGCGACAGCAGCTACACGTCGCTTGAGGTTGCCGGGCGATGGCTGGGGAGGTTGAGGTTCCGTCGCTTGACAGTGACTGTTGGGGTGGATATTCGCCGTGCCTGGCCCAATTTCCTCCCCAAACCGGTATGGGGAGGGCTGGCACCGGGAGCGAGGGGATGTGGGGAGGGTTCACCCCCCGAATCCGTCTGTGTTCGGGGGTGGATCCGCCCCAGAACGCCGCGGGTGGAGCGCAGGTGCTCCCCGAACCGGTTGGGGAAGGGGATTCGGCGACCCGTTCGCCGGCAGGCTCCTAACGTCCGATCATCCGGAGACGGGCCCTCCGGTCTTTCGGACGTTAGGTGGGGGCCGCGGTTAACGTCCGACGATCCGGAGACCATGCGTGCGGGTTCTTCGGACGTTGTGGTGGGGAGCGGGATGCCGCATGGGTGGGCGTTGATTGACTCGCGTTGGGGCCTGCCAGACGGAGTGCTTTTCGCTGTTTGACCTGAGTCCCGGGCTCTCTGGCGGTTACTCAAGAGGTCTTGTGCAAGGTTTATTGCGCACACTGCGGAATCACCTGTTTTAGGGTGGGCGGGACTTCGGAGGAGGTGGGTTGATGACCGCGCGACGCGGGACCTCGGTCGACCCATCCCTTTTTCGAGAGGCTTCGAAGTTGTCTATTACCTGGAACACCCGTGTCGGGACGTCTGCTGACGAGCAGGTTCTGCGTGACATCACGTTGCAAGCGTTCGGCCGGCAGTACGAGGTCGACTACCTGGATGCATTGCGTGCCGAGCCGGCGACCTGGATCCCGGAGCTCGTTTGCGTGGCCACTGTCGATGACCGGCCTATTGCCTACGCACTGTTGACCCTCGCGGCGGTCGGCTCTACGCCGGTGTTGTCGTTGGGGCCGGTTGCGGTGGTGCCGGAGTATCAGCGGCAAGGGGCTGGTGACGCGGCTGTGCGGGCGGTGCTTGCCTTGGGCTCCGAGCGCACAGAACCAGCGGTGGTGGTGCTTGGGCACGACAACTACTACCCGCGGTTCGGGTTTCGGCAGGCTACCGAGTTCGGGATCCATCACCCGCAGTACGACGGGCCGAACCTGATGGCGCTCGCGTTCGGTGATCGCGTCGTGCCGGCGGGGCTGTTGACGTACTCCGTCGAAGGCTGACGAGAACCGGAAAGAGTTCGAAAGAAACTCGCCCAATCCCTTGCGCGGGCAGCTTGTATACATGAAACAGTCGGGGCACCGCCTACGCAGGGAGCATGTGATGTCTCCTCGACTTCCGTTCGTGTTTGCGACTGTCCCCGTGATGGTCACGGCCCTCGCGCTCGTCGTGGCCGGCTGCTCTCCGGTGCAGCCGGCCGCTGACGGGCCGACGGCCGCGGAGACCCAGAGCGATGTGTTCGGCGAACCCGCGGATCCGGCGCAGGTGAAGGCCGGCGGGACGCTGACGGTCGCGCTCTCCGCGGATCCCGACAAGCTCGATCCGACGCTGTCGCGCAGTCTGTACTCGCGATATGTCTTCCACACCTTGTGCGAGAAGCTGTACGACCTCGGTCCGGATGCGAAGGTCGTCCCGCAGCTCGCGACCGCGCTGCCGACGATCGCGCCGGACGGGCTCAGCCTGACCATCCCGTTGCGCCAGGGCGTGAAGTTCGCCGACGGCGGCACGTTCGACTCGGCCGCGGTGAAGACGACCATCGAACGCCACCTGACGCTGGCGGGTTCGGCCCGTAAGAGCGAGCTCGGTCCGATCAGCGCGGTCGAGACACCGGATCCGAACACCGTGGTGATCAAGCTGTCGAAGCCGTTCGCCCCGCTCACCGCGGCGCTGGCCGACCGGGCCGGCATGGTGCTCAGCCCGGCCGCGGTCGCCAAGCTCGGTGCGAACTTCTCCACCGCACCGGCCTGTGTCGGTCCATTCAAGTTCGCCAATCGCGTCGCGCAGAACTCGATCAAGGTCGTCAAGGATCCCCTGTACTACGACGCTGCCAAGGTGCACCTGGATGCGATCGAGTACCGGATCATCACCGACTCGAGTATCCGCTCGGCCAACCTGAAGGCCGGCGACGCCCAGGTCGCGGACTCGCTCTCCTCGCAGGACGCGCCTTCGCTGCAGAAGGACAGCACGATCAGCGTCCTGCAGTCCCAGTCGCTCGGCTACCAGGGCGTGACGATCAACATCGCCAACGCGAACGGCGTCGGCAATCCGCTGAAGCAGCTCGACACCCCGATCGCGAAGGACCCGCGAGTCCGGCAGGCACTCGATCTGTCGATCGACCGCGCGGCGCTGGTGAAGTCGATCTTCAACGGGCTCAACACTGTTGCGTGTTCGCCGGTTTCACCGAAGAGCGAGTTCACGTCCGACGCGGCGCAGGCGTGTCCGGCTCATGACCCAGCGAAGGCGAAGGAACTGCTCGCCGCGGCCGGCGTCAGTACGCCGTACAAGGTCTCGATGATCACTTCGAACAACCCCGACAGTCTGCGGCTCGCGCAGGCTCTGCAGGCGATGGTGAAGGACGGTGGATTCGAGCTGGTGATCAAGCCGGTCGAGTACGCCTCGCTGCTCGATCAGCAGGATCGCGGCGACTTCGAGATCCTTCAGCTCGGGTGGTCCGGCCGGGTCGACCCGGACGCGAACATCTTCAACTTCGTGGGTACGACCGGCAGCCAGAACGTCGCCGGCTACAGCAGCCCCGAGGTCGACAAACTGCTGACTGACGCGCGGCAGTCCACGGACAAGGCGCAGCGGATCAAGCTGTACGGCGATGTGGTCACCAAGTTGCAGCAGGACGAGCCGCTGATTTACCTGTACCGGCAACGGAACCTGACCGGGGTTTCGAAGAAGCTGCTCGGCGTGCAGACCTATCCGGACGGGGTGATCCGCACGGCGTTCGCGGGGTTCGCCAAGTGAGCCGCTACCTCCTGCACCGGCTGTGGCAGTCGGCCGTGACGTTGATCCTGGCGACGATCGTGGTGTTCGCCGGGGTCCGCGCGCTGCCGGGTGATCCGGCGCTCGCGTTGGCAGGTGAGGATCGGGATCCGGAGTCGTTGCGGGCGATCCGGGAGCAGTACGGGCTGGACGATTCGTGGCTCGTGCAGTTCTGGCAGTTCGTGAGTCATGCGGCGCGGGGCGATCTCGGTCAGTCGATCCGGACGGGTGAGCCGGTCAACGGGATGATCGCCGGTGCGTTGCCGGTGACGATCGAGCTGTCGGTGCTGGCGATTCTGGTGGCTGGGGTGATCGGCGTCGGCGCGGGCGTGATTGCCGCCGTACGGCGGGGTCGGCCGGCTGAGTGGGCGGCGAACGCGCTCGCGCTGCTCGGGCTGTCGGTGCCGAACTTCTGGCTCGGGCTGATGGCGATCCTCTACCTGTCCGTTGCCCTCGGCCTCTTTCCGGCGTCGGGGTTCGTGCCGTTCTTCACCAATCCGGTGGCTAATCTGCACCATCTGGTTCTGCCGGCGCTGATTCTCGGTACGGGTCTGGCGGCGGTGATCATGCGGCAGACCCGGTCGTCGATGCTGGATGCGTTGTCCGCTGACTATGTGCGGACTGCGGAGGCCAAGGGGTTGTCGCCGCGTGCGGTGATCGGGCGGCATGCGCTGCGGAACAGCTTGATTGTCGTGGTCACGATCGTTGGGCTGCAGCTCGGGGCGTTGATCTCGGGGGCGGTGGTGACTGAGCGAATCTTCGCGCTGCCTGGGTTCGGGAAGCTGACGGTCGATGCGGTTTTCCAGCGGGACTACCCGGTGATCCAGGCGGTCGTGCTGGTGACGGCGACGGCGTACATCGTGATCAATCTGCTCGTCGACCTGCTGTATTCGGTGATTGATCCGCGGATCCGGGTCAGGGGTGAGTCATGACGACGGTCGCGGTGCCGATCCGGACCAATCGGCGGAAGGTCGCGCGGCGGATCCTGCGCAATCCGCTCGCGATCACCGGGCTCGTCGTACTCGTGCTTGCGATTGTCTTGGCTGTCTTCGCCAATGTGCTCGCGCCGCACGAACCGACGCAGACTCAGCTGGACCAAGCTTTTGCACCACCCGGTACAGCGGGGCATCTGCTGGGGACCGATGATCTCGGGCGGGATGTGCTGTCGCGGATCATGTTCGGGCTGCGGGCTTCGTTGCATGTGGGGTTGCTGGCGGTCGCGACCTCGTTGGTGATCGGGGTACCGCTGGGGTTGATGGCGGGGTACTTCCGTGCGATCGACGCGTTGATCTCGCGGCTGACCGATCTGGTGCTGGCGTTTCCGTTCCTGATTCTGGCGGTGGGGCTGGCGGCGATCCGCGGGGCGAGTTTGGGGAACGCGGCGATCGCGATCGGGATTGCGCAGATTCCTGGGGTGATCCGGATCGTGCGGTCGGAGACGTTGCGGCTGAAGTCGTTGGACTTCGTGGCTGCGGCGATCGTCGAGGGCGCGAGTGATGCGTGGGTGCTTGGGCGGCACATCCTGCCGAACGCCGCGTCGGTGATCATCGTGCAGGCGACGGTCGCGATTCCGGCGGCGGTTCTTGGGGAGGCGGTGTTGTCGTTCCTGGGGCTCGGGATTCAGCCGCCGGCGCCGAGTCTGGGGACGATGTTGTCGGATGCGCAGCAGTTCGCGGCGCGGGCGCCGTGGGCGGCGGTGATGCCGGGGTTGGCGATCATGCTGCTGACGTTGGCGTTCAACATCGTCGGCGACAGCCTGCGCGACGCCCTCGACCCGAAAGCGAGCCGCCGATGAGCGCGACCGCGAGGCCCAGCGCCGACTCGACGCAAGCTGGCCGTGACCGGCGCGTGCTGGAGGTGCGGGACTTGTCGGTGGCCTTCCGCACCGAGGACGGTCAGTTGTCGGCGGTGGACCGGGTCAGTCTCGAGGTCGGGGCGGGCGAGGTGCTGGCGATTGTGGGTGAGTCGGGGTGCGGGAAGAGTGTGACGGCGATGAGTTTGGCGGGCCTACTCCCCCGGTCGGCGCGCGTCGACGGTTCAGTGCGGCTGGACGGGGTTGAGCTGATTGGCGCGGATAAGCGAACACTGCGGTCGATTCGCGGGCGCGAGATCGCGTACATCTTCCAGGAGCCGATGACGTCATTGAACCCGGTCTTCACGGTCGGCAGTCAGATCGGTGAGGTCCTTCGCACGCATCTGGGGTCTAGCCGGAGTGCAGCCCGGGCTCGCGCGATCGAGTTGCTGAAGCTGGTGGGGATTCCGTCGGCCGAACGTCGGGTCGACGACTATCCGCATCAGCTGTCCGGTGGGATGCGGCAGCGAGTGATGATTGCGATGGCGGTCGCGTGTGATCCGAAGGTGCTGATCGCCGACGAGCCGACCACCGCGCTCGACGTGACGATCCAGGCGGGCATCCTCGACGTACTGCGGGGTCTGCGGGAGCGGCTCGGGACGAGCATCGTGCTGATCACGCACGACCTTGGCGTGGTGGCCGATCTCGCGGATCGGGTCGCGGTCATGTACGCCGGGCGGGTCGTCGAGACGGCCGAGGTCCACGAACTGTTCGCCCACCCGCAGCACCCGTACACGACCGGTCTCCTCGGCGCCTCCCCCGCCGCCGGCCGCCACGCGGATACTGAGCGGCTGGATGAGATCCCGGGCCTGGTGCCGGTGCTGTCGGAGCAACCGAACGCCTGCACCTTTGCCGACCGCTGCGGCCAAGCAGTCGACGCCTGTACGACGGCTCAGCCGCAACTGACGTCTAGTGGGCACGGACTGGCGTGCTGGAACCCAGTGGGGGTCTCATGAATGCGCTGGAGGTCGAGGACCTGGTCATGCACTTCGGTCCGGTCCGTGCGGTCGACGGGGTGACGCTGCGGATCCGTGAAGGCTCGGTGGTGGCACTGGTCGGTGAGAGCGGTTCTGGGAAGTCCACAGTCGGCCGCTGCATCGTCAGACTGCTCGAACCGACCGGAGGCACGGTCAGACTCGCCGGTGCGGACATCACGCACCTCAACCGGCGTCAATTGCGTTCACACCGGCGGGACGTCTCCATCGTGTTCCAGGACCCGGCGGGGTCGCTCGACCCGCGGTTGTCAGTCGGGGACATCGTTGGGGAGCCACTGCGGTTGATGCGGCGGAAAGACATCGCCGTACAGGTCTCTGAGGCGCTGCGGCGAGTGGGCCTGCGTCCTGAGGTCGCCCAGCGCGCACCGCATGAACTGTCGGGTGGGCAGCGTCAGCGGGTCAGCATCGCTCGCGCGCTCATCTCCGAGCCGCGGCTGCTGGTGGCGGACGAGCCGACGAGTGCGCTTGATGTGTCCGTGCAGGCCGCCGTACTGAATCTGCTGGCGGATCTGCAGCGGGATCTCGGGTTTGCGTGCTTGTTCATCACGCATGACTTGTCGGCGGTTGAGTACCTGGCTGACGAGGTTGCGGTGATGTATCTGGGTCAGCTGGTTGAGCAGGGGCCGCGGGCACGCATCTTCGGTACGCCGGCTCATCCGTACACGCAGGCGTTGTTGTCGGCCGCGCCGGTGCCGGATCCGGTGGCGCAGCGCGAGCGCAAGCCCGTGTTGCTGGGTGACGACCTACCGTCGGCGATCGATCCGCCGGACGGCTGCCGGTTCCACACCCGGTGTCCGGTAGCGGTTGATCGGTGCCGGACGATTGTGCCGGAGGCTCGCGTGATCGGATCGGGTGGACACCAGGTGGCGTGTCACCTGGTTGCTGACGACGGTAGCGGTCCCGACGTACGAACAGCAGAAGGAGTGGCTTGATGACGTTCACCACCCGGCCGACGTTGCGCGGCACGTTCGGCATGGTTTCGTCGACGCACTGGCTGGCGTCGCAGTCGGCGATGCGGATGCTGGAGCTCGGCGGGAACGCGTTCGATGCGGCGGCTACTGCAGGGTTCGTGCTGCACGTGGTGGAGCCGCATCTGAACGGGCCTGGTGGTGAGGTGCCGGCGATCGTGGCGACGGCGGACGACCCGACGCCGCGGGTGCTGTGTGGGCAGGGGGTTGCGCCGGCCGGGGCGACGATCGAGCACTATCGGTCGCTCGGGCTCGATCTGGTTCCGGGGTCGGGGCCGTTGGCCGCGACTGTGCCGGGTGCGGTCGACGCGTGGTTGCTGCTGCTGCGGGACCACGGGACGCTGCCGCTGCGCGTCGTACTGGAACCGGCCATCGACTACGCGCGCAACGGGCATCCGCTGGTACCGCGGGTGACGGAGACGGTGGCGACGGTGCAGTCGCTGTTCGAGGAACACTGGCCGACGTCGGCGGCGCTGTGGTTGCAGGACGGACCGCCGACCGGGTTATTCCGGAACGAGGCGTACGCGGCCACGCTTGAGCGGCTCGTGGTTGAGGGTGAGGCGGCTGGAGCGGATCGGGTCGCGCAGGTCGAGCAAGCGCGGAAGGTTTGGCGGGAAGGGTTCGTGGCCGAGGCCATCGATGGGTTCTCACGGTTGCCGCATCGCGATTCGAGCGGTTCGGATCATGCGGGGTTGATCACTGGGGATGATCTGGCGGCGTTCTCGGCTAGCTGGGAGGACGCGACCACGCTCGACTGGAACGGTCACACGGTGGCGAAGACCGGGGCTTGGGGACAAGGACCGGCTTTGCTGCAATCGCTCGCCGTACTGGCTGAGCTTGGTGATGTGGACCTGGCGAGTGCTGAGGGGGTGCACACGACGGTTGAGGTGATGAAGCTGTCGTATGCGGACCGCGAGGCCTGGTACGGCGACGGCGACGTACCGCTGAAGTCGTTGCTCTCCCCCGCGTACGCTGCTGAGCGGGCGCGGCTGGTTGGTTCCGAGGCGACGCTCGAGCTGCGACCGGGGTCGCCGGACGGGCGCGCGCCGCGGATGCCGTCGCTTGCTACCGGCAACCATCTGATCGATGCGAGTGTCGGGGAACCGACCGTTGCGCGCGATGGGGTGACGCGTGGCGACACGTGTCATGTGGATGTGGTGGATCGGTGGGGCAACATCATTTCGGCGACGCCGAGTGGTGGGTGGTTGCAGTCGTCGCCGACGATTCCGGAGCTGGGGTTCTGTCTGGGGAGCCGGGCGCAGATGTTCTGGCTGGAGGAAGGGTTGCCGGCGTCGCTTGCTCCGGGCAAGCGTCCGCGGACGACTTTGACGCCGACGCTGGTACTGCGGGATGGGCGACCGGTGGTGGCGTGTGGTTCGCCGGGTGGGGATCAGCAGGATCAGTGGCAACTGCTGTTCCTGCTGCGGCACCTGGGTGGCGGGATGGACCTGCAAGAGGCGATCGACGCGCCGGCCTGGCACACCACCGGCTTCCCGTCGTCGTTCTACCCCCGCGCAACCGAGCCCGGTGGGCTATCCCTCGAGAGCCGCCTAGGCCCGGCAATCCGCGACGACCTGGTACGCCGAGGCCACGTAGTCACCGAGTCCGACCCCTGGAGCCTCGGCCGCCTCTGCGCCGTACGCCGAGACCCCAACGGCCTCCTATCCGCAGCCGCCAACCCCCGAGGAATGCAAGGCTACGCCGTAGGCCGCTGACCCCAAGCTAACGTCCGAACAACCGGAGGCGGGCCCTCCGATCCTTCGGACGTTGTGGGTTGGTCAAGCCGGAGGGCGTTGGCCTAGGGCTGCTTTGGCTGCGGCTTCTACGTGGAGGCGGGCGGCTTCGGTGGCGGCTGGGCGGTCGCGGGCGGCTATGGCGTCTACTAGGCGGACGTGTTCTTCCGACGAGTGGGGGGCTCGTTGGGCGGCGCCCACTCGGAAGACCCAGTGGACGTGGTGGTACATGGCGGCTGAGATCG
Organism: Kribbella sp. NPDC056951; assembly: GCF_042674205.1. Taxonomy (NCBI): domain Bacteria; kingdom Bacillati; phylum Actinomycetota; class Actinomycetes; order Propionibacteriales; family Kribbellaceae; genus Kribbella; species Kribbella sp. NPDC056951. The sequence goes on along the minus strand of NZ_JBHUQZ010000002.1, from coordinate 142,356 downwards.
AGTGCAGCCAGCGGTTGCCGCTGACTTCGATGACGGCGCGGTGGAAGTCGCTGTTCAGTTCGGCGACTCGGCCGAAGTCTTGTGCCTCGGTGGCGGTGCGGGCGTCGTCGCACAGTTGGCGGAGGCGGGCGATGTCTTGTTCGCTGGCGCGTTCGGCGGCGAGGCCGGCGGCTAGGGTTTCGAGTTGTTCGCGGACCGAGAACAGGTCGCGGACGGCGGTCTCGTCGAGGGTGGCTACGACGGCGCCGCGGCGGGGCAGGATCTGGACGAAGCCTTCGGCCTCGACGACTCGCAGGGCCTCGCGGACCGGGTTTCGGGAGACGCCGAAGTCGTCGGCCAGCCGCGTTTCGGTCAGACGCTCGCCCTGTGCGTAGTCGCCGTCGACGATGCGTCGCCGCAGCTCCGCCAGCACCTGCTCGCGTAGTGCGATGTGGTCGGCGCCGATCGTCCGGATCGCGTCCGCAGCCAGCTCTTGCACCCCGTGCTCCTCTCCCCACTGTGCCTGCCACGGTCGAGTTCCGCGGTCGGCTTCGCAGCACCGTAGCGGATTCACCGTGTCAGAGGGGGCCTGGGGACTCCACGCCGTAGCGAGGAGGTGCTCGGTGCGGTGCATCGGCGTGCGGGGGCGAAGGGTGCGATGCGGAGCATCGTGCGCTTTGCACACGTGCGGCGAGGTGCCGTGCCGAGTGCCCCGCAGTAGGCGTGGGGTCCCCAGGTCCCCTCTTAAGCACGTGGCCCGCTGGGGAGCTATGGTGCCGGTTTGAGCATCAAGCTAACTCCTCTGACCGATCCGGACTTCCGGCCGTTCAGCCGCCGGATCGCCTGGCTGGCTGCGGACGCCGCCGGCCACCCGGTCGGTTCCGCGTTCCTCCGGTTGCACAGTCGTGAGTCGATGGCGCATCTGGCCGAGCTCGAGATCACCGTCCACCCCGCCGAACGCCGTCGCGGCATCGGCAGCCAACTCCTGTACGCCGCTCTCACCGCGGCCCGCGATCAGAACGCGCGGGTGGTCGTGGCCGAGGTTCACGCGGACACCCCGTCGTACGAGTTCCTGGTGCACCACGGGTTCACGATCGGGCTCACGCTGATCTTCGCCCGGCTCGATCTGGCGACGGACGTGCAGCCGGCGTCCCCGCCGGCCGGCTACCGCGTCGTGACGTGGCAGGGCGTCGTACCGGATGAACTGGTGCAGAGCTTCACGGATGCGCGGACCGGGATGGATGATGCGCCGACCGGTGCAATCGACTATGGGACTGACCAGTGGGATGTCGCGAGGACCAGGAACGCTGCTGAGGTGATTGCGCAGCGCGGCGAGTACCTGATGACGGTGGCGGCGGTTGAGGAGGCCAGCGGGCAGGTGGTCGCGTTCACCGAACTCGTCGTACCGGGTGATGGGAAGAGCGATGCTCAGAACTACGGCACCGCGGTCCTCCCGGCCCACCGCGGCCGCGGCCTCGCCCGGTGTCTGAAGACCGAGCAGATCCGCTGGGCCCGCTCAGCCTTTCCCGACCTAGGCGGCCTGCTGACCGACACAGTCGACACCAACGTCGCCATGCGGCACCTCAACGCCGCTCTCGGCTACGTCCCCACCCACACCGTCCACCGCTGCCTGTTCGACCTCACAGCAGCCCAGCCAGCCGATACAGAACCAGCGAGCCAGCCACCGCGACATTGAGACTCGAACCGGTTCCGATCATCGGAATCTCCACCACCAGATCCAGCTGATCCACTGCCTCAGGTGGAATCCCGGTCCGCTCATGACCCAGTACGGCGATCGTCCGGTTCCGCGCCGCCTTCAGGTCACCGAGCCGCACCGACTCGTCGGCCAACTCGACCCCGACCACCGTCGTCTCCGCACGGGTCTTCTGATCGATCAGCCAGCGCACCGGGTCATGCCCGGTCCAGTGCACACACGACCGCGTCCGCAACGTGTTGCCGCGGGCAAGCGCATCCGGCACCCACGGCAACCGCGGCACCGCAAGACAGGCCCCGACCGCATCACATGTCCGCAGCAACGTGCCCAGATTGGCCTCGTGCATCGGCCACAACACCGCGACCAGCAAGTGGTCCCAGCACCCGTGAGCCCGGCGCCGACGTTGCCCTCGAAGCTCCTTCGGGTTCCGCACCCGAATCCGAGCCCCACTCATCCGCCAGCGGGAGCGACCCTCCCGCACGTACAAGTCATCATTCGCAGGGCGCTTAGCGGCGCGCCCGGGCCATCGACGAACAACAAGACGACCTCAGACTAGCTCACTGGCCGAGGATCTTTTGGACTGCGAGGGTGGTGATGGGGTGGTAGCCGGGGCGGGCCTTGGCGAACACCTCGGAGGCGAAGGCGCGGTCGCTGCCGGCCAGGGCTCGGTAGACGGGGAGGACGAGTTTCATGCGGCCGACTTCGGTGAGGAAGGCGGCTAGTTCGGCGTACGCGGGTTCGTAGCTGCTGGCGGCGACGATCTGGTACCAGCGGCGGGCGATCTCGCCGTTGGCGGTGCCGGTGAGGCCGAAGGCGCGGTCGAGTTGCTGGAGCTGGTTGGGGCTGAGCATGTCGGGGGCGGCGTCGAGGAAGCGGAGCCACTCCTGGGTGGTCCAGTTCGCGGCGCCGGCGGGGAGTTCGCCGGAGGTGAACCACAGGGTGCGGGCCTCGTCGACGACCTGGAAGCGGGCCGAGACGGCGCGCTCGGCGAAGGCGGGGATGCCGGGCTCTTCGAGCCAGGCGGCGACCTCGTCGTCCTTGACGATGCCGGGGTGGGCGTCGAGCAGGTGCTCCTGTAGGTGGCCGACGAAGTCGTCGGAGTTGATGCTGCGGAAGGCGAACCGGTCGAAGTACCCGCGCAGGAACGGGTCGAACACGTCCCGCGAGAACCGCTCCTCCAGCCATGCCAGGAACCAGGTGCCCTTGAGCGGCCCGAGCGCGGTGGTGCCGTGGTACTCGGAGCGGTGGTTCAGTCCGGGCAGCTCGACCGCGAGCTCGGCCGGGGTGAGCGGGTCGAGCTTCACCACGGTGGCGTGCTGCTTGATCGCCGTCTCCATCACCGCGAACTCGGTCCCGTAGACCGCCTCGACGATCCGGTTCTCGACGTACGCCGTGAAGCCTTCGTTCAGCCAGATGTCGTCCCAGCTGTCCTGGGTGACCAGGTTGCCCGACCAGCTGTGCGCGAGTTCGTGGGCGACGACGCTGACCAGGGACTTGTCGCCGATCACGACCGTCGGGGTCGCGAATGTCATCCGCGGGTTCTCCATCCCGCCGTACGGGAAGGAGGGCGGCAGCACGAGGATGTCGTAGCGGCCCCAGCGGTAGGGGCCGAAGAGCGCCTCGGTGACTCGCATCATCTCTTCGGTGTCGGCGAACTCCTGCGCCGCCCGCCCGGCCATCGCCGGCTCGGCCCAGACGCCGGAGCGCTCACCGAGCGGCTCGAAGACGAGGTCACCGGCGGCGATCGCCAGCAGGTACGACGGGATCGGTTCGGGCATCACGACGTCGTACGAGCCGGTACGGCGGGAGGTGGTGCCGTTGTCGGCGCTCATGAGCACCATCAGCTCGGGCGGCGCGGTCACGTGCGCGGCGTAGCTGAACCGCACACCGGGGGTGTCCTGCACCGGCACCCAGCTGCGCGCGTGGATCGCCTGGGACTGGCTGAACATGAACGGCATCACGCCACCGGCCGTCATCGACGGCTCCAGCCACTGCAGCCCGGTCGCGGTCGGCGCCGTCCGGTAGCTCACCCGGACCCGCTCCTGGCGCGCGGTCCGGATGGTCAGCGCGGACCCCAGCTCCTTGTCCGGCACCGCGAGGCTGTACTCCAGCGGCTCCCAGCCACCGGCCGTCTCACCCTCGACCGCGAGCACGGTCAGGTCACGCGTGTCCAGGATCAGCCGGTCACTGGAACCAGACCAATCCAGCGTGTGCGTGGCGGTGCCGGTGAGCACCTTCGCGGTGAAATCCAGCTCGAGATCGAGTTCGAGATGGGTCGTCCGAACCAGCAGTGGTTCGGCGTAAGAGTGGCGATCGTGCGTCACGGAGTGCTCCCGAGTGAGTGCGTCCGGGGAACATTACCCACGGCTGTCGTGTCTCAGGCGGCCGATCTGAGCCACCAGCACCACCGTGCCAAATAGCTGGTGTCATTCCCGCTCAACGGCGAGGGTTGTTGCATCAAGCTGCAACGCTGGGAGCACACTGTGACCATGACATCGCACGGGGGTGCCGAGCTGGTCCTGAAACGGCGGCCGTTCGGCTCCTGGCTGCTCGGACCCGCCGACCAGAGCACGAAAATGCTCCGGCTCCGCCTCCGGGTGCTGATGACAACGTTCTCCATCGGCACCAACCTGATCGGCGCCGCGGTCGTGTACACGCTGGCCGTGTTCGTCCTGCCCGGTCCCCCGCTGAACGCTCGGCTCCTGCGGCTCGAGGCGATCTTCGTCCCGTCGTACCTGCTGTTCGCCATCCTGGTGGGCTGCCTGTGGAGCACGCGCGTGACGGTACGCCGTACTGCCTGGGTGGACGAGGATCGGCCGGCCACGCGGAAGGAGCAGATCACCACGCTCCGGCTGCCGTTGCGGCTGACCCTGATCGAGGTGGTGCTCTGGATGGTTGCCGCGGTCGGCTTCACCGCCGCCACCGTGGTGATCCAGCCGGAGAACGCGTTGCGGGTCGCGGTGACGATCTTCGACGGCATGATCGTGACCTGTGCGGTCTCGTATTTGCTGACCGAGTTCGCCCTCCGCCCGGTCGCGGCGAAGGCGCTGGCCGACTCCGCTCCCCCGCGCCGGCTACTTGCCTTCGGCCTCAAAGCGCGCACGGTGCTGTTCTGGGCGGCCGGCTCGGCGGTGCCGGTCGCCGGGCTGATGCTGACCGCGATCGTGGCGATGGTCGAGGGCGGCGTCTCCGCGACCCGGCTGTCGGTGGTGATCCTGGTCCTCGGCACCGTTGCCCTCGGCATGGGTTGGCTGCTGATCGTGCTGTCGGCCAAGTCCGTGGTCGCGCCGGTCCGGTCGGTGCGTGACGCGCTGACCCTGATCGGCGAGGGAGAACTGAACATCCGGATCCCGGTCTTCGACGGTACCGAACTCGGGTCCCTGCAGGCCGGGTTCAACCGGATGGCGGCCGGTCTGCGCGAGCGGGAGCGGATCCGGGACGTCTTCGGCCGGTACGTCGGTCCTGAGGTCGTCCGCGAGGCGTTGACCAGCGACCAACTGGGTGGCGAGGAACGGTTCGTCGCTGTCCTGTTCGTCGACCTGGTCGGCTCCACGAAGATTGCGTCGGACCGGCCTCCGACGGAGGTGGTCCAGCTGCTGAACCGCTTCTTCACGATCGTCGTCGACGAGGTGGTGCGCGAGGGCGGATTCGTGAACAAGTTCGCCGGTGACGCGTCACTCGCGATCTTCGGGGCACCGGCCGAGCTGATCGACCCGGCCGGGGCGGCACTGCGGGCCGGGCGGGCGCTGAGTCGGCGTCTGACCGAAGAGTTGCCGGAGGCAACAGCTGGGATCGGGGTGACCGCCGGGATCGTGGTGGCCGGCACGGTCGGCGACGTACGGCGGCTCGAGTACACGGTGATCGGGGATCCGGTGAACGAGGCGGCTCGGCTGAGCGAGCTGGCCAAGAACACGCCGGAGCGGCTGATCGCGTCGATGTCGACGGTCGACGAGGCGGGTCCGACCGAAGGTGAGCACTGGCGGCCGGGTGATCGGGTCACGGTTCGGGGCCGCTCCGAACCCACCCAGCTCGCCGTACCCGAGTAGCACACGGACCCCGCCCACAGCTCAGGGCGGTGGGGGCGCCGCGCCCCGCTTCTCCTCGACCAATTGGTGGAGGAGGCCGGCGCCGTACAGCATCGCTTTGGTGATGCGGTCGTGGGCGGCGCGGCGTTCGGCGATCGCGTCGCGAAGGGCCTCGGTGCTGCCTGTTTGGCGCAGGCCTTCGAGGACGGGGCGGATCTGGTCGAACGAGTAGCGGCCCTGGCGGAGCATGTGGATGATGCGGGCGTCGCGGATCTGTTCGGGCTCGTACCGGCGGTACTTCGTCACGCGCTCGCGCGTCGGCAGCAGCAGGCCGGCGGCCTCCCAGACACGCAGCGCCGACGTACGGACGCCGAGGCGGTGCGCCAACTCGCCCACCAGCAGCGCGGGACCGGTCGGCGCCGGCTCATCGCGGAACTCGGCCGCGGCCGCACCCAGCGCCTCGCTGGCCGCGTCAGTCGCGAGGCGTTGCTCGTAGAGACCGGCATGCGCTTGGTCGACCAGCCGGTACGCCGATTCCTCGTTGCCCGCGTGGACCGCCTGCATGATGTGGCGAGCGGTCTCGGCGCCGAACCCGGGCGCGAGGGCGCGATAGGTGAGCAGCGCGGACACGTGTTCCTCGCCGTACTGGCGGTAGCCGCTGTCCGTGCGCGGGGCCGGCGGGAGGATCCCGTCTGCTTCGTAGTTGCGGATGAGCTGGGTCGACACCCCCGCACGCCGCGCCAGATCGACCGGCCGCAAACCCATCGTCAGCGGCCGCCCGAGACGTCCATGGTGGTTCCGGTCATGTACGACGACCGGTCCGAGGCGAGGAACGCGATCACCTCGGCCACTTCCTCGGGCCTACCCGGTCGGCCGACGGGCGGCGTCGTACCGAGCCGGTCGAGTCGGCCTGGCGCGTGGATGTCGGTCTCGATCAGTCCGGGCCGGACGCCGAGCACGCGGATACCTTCCTTGGCGACCTCGTTCGCGAGACCGACCGTGAGGGTGTCGACGGCCGCCTTGCTGGCCGCGTAGTCGACGTACTCCCCCGCCGATCCGAGCACGGCCGCGCGCGACGACACGTTGACGATAACACCGCCATCGCCGCCGTGCTTGGTGGACATCCGGCGCACCGCGGCACCGGCGACCAGGAACGCGCTGATCGCGTTGATCCGGAACACGGTGTCGAGCCGCGCCGCGTCGTACTCATCGACGCGACCGGACGGCGAGACGACGCCGGCGTTGTTGATGACGGCGCTGATCGGTCCGAGTCCGTCGGTGACGGCGTCGAAGAGGCGCTCGATCTCTTCGGGCTCGACGACATCAGCCTGTACGGCGATCGCGCGGCGGCCCAGCTTCTCGCAGGCTTGCACCACCTTGGCCGCCTCGTCGTCCCGCGACCGGTAACCGATCCCGACATCCCAGCCATCCGCCGCCAACGCGACCGCTGCCGCAGCGCCGATCCCCCGGCTCCCACCTGTCACCAATACAACCGTCATGGGAACACCTTAGGAGGAAGGCGGGATCGAGATCCCCAACTGGGTCTCCGAGTCGCTGAAGCCGAGCGCGCGATAGATCCGGATCGCCAGGTAGTCCGGGTCCGCGACCATCACCAGCGTCTTGGCGCGCCCCTCGCTCAGCCCGTACGTCGACGCATGGTGCACGAGCGTGCTCGCGATGCCCTGGTTGCGGTCGTCCGGATGCGTCTGCACGTTCTGGAACCGGGCTAGTCCCGCGCCGTCGAACATCAGCCCGAGCGAGGCCTGGAGCCGGTCGCCGTCGAACGCACCGAACCACACGCCGTGCCCGGCCTCGACGCGACCTCGATCGGCCAGCCCGCGGCGGCGGTTGTACTCGATGTAGCCCTCGTCGACGGTCATGGTGGCGGTCTTGAGGTTCAGCTCGTCCTGCTGCGCCCAGTCGCCATCGGTCGACAGCAGGCGGTACGTCGAGGTCGTGTTCGGCCTGGTCGGGGCGATGACAGTGGACGCTGCCATCACCGTGTCGCCATCAACCGTGGCACCGAGCGCGAGCAACTCCTCCTTGACGCCGTCCACCCCGAGCACACCGTCGGTGGTGTCCACACCGATCGAGACGTGCTCCGCGTCCGGGAACTCCTTGCGGAACTGTTCGAGGCGCCGCTGTACGTCGCCCGGGCCGAACGGCGTGCGGTAGAGCAGGTAGTTCCCCCACCAGAACATCGGGTTGGCGGGTGTCCGGATGACGACGTACTCGCCGTTGTCGTGCAGTTCGCTCCCGCCGAGACCGAGGAGGAACAGGTCGGTGCGGTAGCCGAGGCTCTTGATCTCCACCCCCTCATGGTCGTGGGTGCGTCAACGCATTTCCTTGACAGGCAGCCGCACGGGTGCCTATTTTGAACAGGCAGCCGAATGGCTGCCTATGGAACGGAGCGGGATGGACGACGAGGTGTTCCGGGCACTGGCCGACCCCAGCCGGCGGCAACTGCTGGATGCGCTCAACGCGCAGAACGGGCAGACGCTGCGCGAGCTGTGCGCGGGACTGTCGATGGCGCGGCAGTCGGTCAGCAAGCACCTCGCGGTGCTGGAGGCCGCGAACCTCGTCAGCACGGTTCGGCGCGGGCGGGAGAAATACCACTACCTGAACGCCGAGCCGATCAACGCCATCGCCGATCGCTGGATCAATCGCTACGACCGTCGGCGGGTGCAGTTGTTCGCCGACCTCAAGACGGCTCTGGAGGCCGAGACCATGAGTGACAACGACTTCGTCTACACGACCTACATCAAGACCACGCCGGAGCGGCTGTGGCGCGCACTCACCGAGCCGGAGTTCACGACGCAGTACTGGGGGCTGCACTTCGAGACCGACTGGGAGGTCGGCTCGGAGATCGTATGGAAGATGGGGAAGGCGACGATGGCGGGTCCTGGGCAGGTCGTCCTCGAGCATTCGCCCTTCACTCGGCTTGCGTACGCGTGGCATCACATGACGCCCGACTTCGCGGCCGAGGCGGGCATCGAGGATGAGCTGTTCCAGCGCATCAGCAGTGAGCCGTTGTCGAAGGTGGCGTTCGATCTCGAGCCGGTCGACGGTCAGGTCAAGCTGACCGTCACCCACAGCGGCTTCGAGCCCGGCAGCACCATTCGCGAAATGATTAGCTCGGGCTGGCCCGCGGTGCTGTCCGACCTCAAGTCCTTCGCGGAAGCCACCCCAGCACTCGTCAGCTGATCATGGGCGTTTGTGCAGTAGCAGTGGCAGTACGGCGCCTGCCCCGGCCTCCCGGAGTTTCGCGGCGGCGACGGTGACTGGCCATTGCGATGAGCTGGCGTCGACCAGGAGTAGGACTGTGCGACCGGCGACGGTTTGGGCGGTGGTGCCGTCTACCTGGAGACCGTCGCGCCAGACTCGGGCCTCGTCGGCTGAGGACAGGTCGTCGGTGTAGCCGGAGCGGTCGACAGTGAGGTCGGCGCGGTCTAGGCGGCCGACTGTGGCGATTCGATCGGCGACTGCGGCGGTGACTGCGGTGTGGCCGGCGGCGGCTAGCGGGACGACTACCTCGGGGCGGCTGGACCAGGTGCTGCGCCAGCGGGACAGGGCGGCGACCGCGCCGGCCTGGAGGGCTTCGAGGGCATCGGCGGGTGGTTGGCCACCTGCGAATGCGGCGGCGAGAACCTCGCGCCACTCGGGCGCATCGGCGTAGATGAGGGAACGGCCGGGGTCGGCCATCAGGTTGGCGGGGATCTTGCCGCGCGGGCCGAACGAACCGCCGGGCCACATCTTGCGTGGTTCGAGGACGTGCACCTCGCCGCGGAGCAGTCCGGTGACGGTTGCGACGGTGTCGGCGTCCGGCGCCGCGGAGAGCGGGGCGGGCAGAGCGCCGAGGCAGACCGAACAGCGGCCGCACGGCTCGGCGGAGGCGTCGTCCAGGGACTCCTGCAGTAGTTGCATCAGGCAACGTTCACCGCGGGTGTAGGCGCGCATGATGTCGGCCTCGCGACGTCGTACCGCGACGATGCCGTCGTAGTGGGCCGCGTCGAACGTCCAGTCCTTGCCGGTCCGGATCCAGCCGCGCTCAAGCCGCTCGGTGACGCCGTCAACCGCGAGCTGCTTGAGCATCAACTCGACGCGGGTGCGGCGCAGGCCGGTCTCGGCTTCGAGCGCGGGGACGCTGGCCGGCTGGTCGGGGCCGTAGGCCTGCATGGCGTGCAGGAGGCGGTTGACGTTCTCCGGTACGGGGATGGTGGCGGTGGCGAAGTAGTCCCAGATGCCGGAGTCGGCATCGGACGGCAGCAGGGCGACGATCGCGTGGTCGATGCCGCGGCCGGCGCGACCGACCTGCTGGTAGTACGACACCGGCGATGGCGGTGAGCCGACATGGACGACGAATCCGAGGTCGGGTTTGTCGTATCCCATGCCGAGCGCGGAGGTCGCGATCAATGCCTTCAGCCGGTTGTCACGGAGTGCGTCCTCGAGGCTCTCGCGCTCCCCCGCCTCCAGAGCACCCGTGTACGCCGCTACTGGCACGTCGCGACCGTGGATCTCCTGGATCGTCGCGGCCAGCCGCTGCGCATCCGCGACCGTCAACGCGTAGACGATGCCCGAGCCCGGAAGCTTCGGCAGATGATCGACCACCCACGCGAACCGCTGCAACGGCGACAACCTGTCGACCACGGCAAGCTGCAGACTCGACCGAGCCAGCGGCCCCCGCAGTACCAGCGTTGACTCACCCAACTGGTGCGCGACGTCGTCGGTGACTCGCTCATTCGCTGTTGCAGTTGTGGCGAGGACCGGCGTCTTCGGATTCAGGTGCTGCAGTACGTCGGACACGCGGCGGTAGTCGGGTCGGAAGTCGTGTCCCCAGTCGGAGACGGCATGCGCTTCGTCGATCACCAGCAGACCGATCTCCCCCGCCAAACTGTCCAGCACGCGCCGGCCGAACCCCGGGTTCGCCAACCGCTCAGGCGAAACCAGCAGTACGTCGATCGCTCCAGAGCGCAGGTCCTGCTCGATGCCCGACCACTCGTCGACGTTGTTCGAGTTCAGCGTCGCCGCCCGCAACCCCGCCCGCCCGGCCGCACCCACCTGATCCCGCATCAACGAAAGCAGTGGCGAAACCACCAGCGTCGGCCCAGCACCTTCAGCCCGGCGAATCGCCGTAGCCGCCCAGTACACCGCCGACTTCCCCCACCCCGTCGCCTGCACCACCAGAACCCGAGCCGCCGGCTCACACAAAGCCGCAACCGCAGTCTCCTGATCCGACCGCAACCGCGCGCTCTCCCCCGCGATCGCCTGGATCACCCCACCGGCAATCCCCGCCCGCGCTTCGTTCAGAGCCAACCCCGCACCACCATCAACCATGCCCCGACCCTAGACGCCCCCACCCCCATTCCCCACTTCACACCAACCCCCTGTGGATAACCCACCCCCAACCACCACAAACAACAGGAGGTCCCGCCAGTTCCCCGTCCCAGTCACCACTCCCCACACGTGTCGCAAATGCATTCCACGCCCACCTGATAGTCCACCCCACCGCATGATGCGCGGGGATCCTCGTTTGGTGGGTCGCCCGGAAAGGGGTGGGCGGGTGGAGTGGGGGGATCAGGTGGAGTGGGGGTTAGGCGCAGCGGCCGGGGTGGCAGGGTTCGCCGGTTGGGGTTTGTAGGCGTTGGGGGCCGGGGCCTTTGGCGGCTAGGGCGTCGTGGGGGTTGGCCAGGGCGCAGCGGTCGAGGGAGAGGCAGCCGCAGCCTACGCAGTCTTTGAAGTCGTCTCGGAGTTGTTCGAGGTGGAGGATGCGGCGGTCCAGTTCGGCTTGCCAGCATTCGGAGATGTGTTCCCAGTCCTGGCGGGTGGGGGTGCGGTTCTCCGGGAGGAGGGCGAGGATGGCGGCGACTTCGGACAGGGGGATGCCGACGCGTTGGGCGATGCGGATGAGGGCGACTCGGCGGAGGGTGTCGCGTTTGTAGCGGCGTTGGTTGCCGGCGGTTCGGCGGCTGATGATGAGGTTTTGGCGTTCGTAGAAGTGCAGTGCGGAGATCGCGACTCCGCTGCGTTGCGCCAACTGCCCGACCGTCAGCTCACCTGGCTCGACGTCCACTACTCCACCCACGGCTCCGCCCTCCAACAACAACCTCAACTTAGGTCGAGGCTAGCTGACGAAGGCACGTGCGATCGGCCAAGCCCCCGGTGAAGTGTTGGACAACACGGTGCAGGTGAGACCGGTGTGCGGATCGTGGGTGGACTTGAACGACTCGCCGGCGTCGTACCCGACCAGCGTCACGGCATCCGTCGTACCGTCCAACCAGAAGCCGAGGCCGCACCGCCTCGACTCCTCCGGTACGTCGCAGCGCGGCCGCACGACCTCTTCGACGGAACTCACGATGTCGCCGGCGAAGAACGCTCGCCAGAACGTCGAGATGTCAGCGGCCGTCGTGTGGATGCCGCCATCTCCCGTGGACAGCACCGGGAGGTGGAAGACGTTCGAGCGATCGACCCCGTCGAGCGGCAGATACCCGACAGCCGCGTCGGCGGGTAGTTCGTCGGAGCGCAGGAAGTCGGTTCGGGTCATACCGGCCGGGCGCAGCACCCGTTCGCGAACGAGGTCGTGGTAGCCGACACCGCTGGCCCGCTCAGCCAGCAAGGCGAGGACCACGAAGCCACCGTTGCAGTAGGCGAACCGCTCACCGGCCGGGAACTTGGTCGGGTGCCCGTCTAGCAGCGGCAGGAACGCCTCGGTCGTCGCGAGCTCGTGGGCCGCGCCGATGAAGTAGTCGGTGATCTCGGACTCGACCTCTTCGTCGAGGTAGTCGCCAATGCCGGACGTGTGCGTGAGCAGGTGCTCGATCGTCACGTCGTCCGCGATCAGCGGCAGATCCTTCCCGAGCAGCGATCGAGCCGTCGTACTCAACTCCAGCGCACCCTCGCGCACGAGCGAGATCACCGCCAGCGCAGTGAAACCCTTGCTCCCACTGGCGATCCCGAACCTGGTGTCCAGCGTGTTCGGCACTCGATAAGCGCGGTTCGCCAGCCCGTACGCCTGAGCAAACTCGACCTCCCCGCCCCGATCGATCTGGACGACACCGGAGAACCCGGTCTCCTGAGCAATCTTGTCGATCTCCCCCAGCTTCATGTCGGCAGATTAGCCGGTACCACGATTCGTCGTCCGATGCTCGCGGACATTAGGGCAGCCGCTGCGCAGAGCCCGCCGGCCAGGTACCAAGCGAGGTTGTAACTGCCCTGCACGTCCCGAATCGCACCCGCTCCAGTCGCCGCCAGCGCCGCACCGATCTGATGCGAGGCGAACACCCACCCGAATACGATCGGCCCGTCGACACCGAACCACTCCCGGCACAGCGCGACGGTCGGCGGCACAGTCGCGACCCAGTCCAGACCGTAGAAGATGATGAAGACCCAGACACTCGGCTGTGCAGTCGGCCCGAGCAGTGACGGCAGGACCAGCAGGGACAGGCCGCGCAGCGAGTAGTAGGCGATCAGCAGGTACCGCGGGTCCCAGCGATCCGTCAGCCAGCCGGACAGAATCGTGCCGCCGACATCGAAAACGCCGACCAGCGCGAGCAACGAGGCCGCAGTGGTGATCGGCATCCCGTGGTCGTGGGCGGCGGTGACGAAGTGTGTCCCGATCAGTCCGTTCGTCGAGGCACCGCAGATGGCGAACCCACCCGCCAGCATCCAGAACGCCGGCCGCCGCGCCGCCGTACGGAGAGCATTCAGCGCGCGCAGCGCACTACTACCGGTCGCTTCCACACGCTGCCCGGCAAGACTGCCCTCAGGGGCACCGTACGCGCGCAGGCCGACATCGCTCGGGTAGTCACGCAGGAAGATCAGCACCAGCGGTACGACGGCCAGCGCCGTACCGGCCGCGACCAGAGCGGGCGTCCGCCAGCCGTAGTTGGCCGCGAGGTTCGCGATGAGCGGCAGGAAGATCAGCTGACCGGTCGCACCGGCCGCGGTCAGCAGGCCGGTGACCAGACCGCGGCGCTCGACGAACCAGCGTCCGGTGATCGTCGCCACGAAGGTCATCGACATCGAGCCGGTACCGACGCCGACGAGCAGTCCCCAGCAGAGCAGGAGCTGCCAGGACGAGTTCATGAAGATCGTCAGACCGCTGCCGAGCGCGATGAGCACCAGCGCACCGCTGACCACCCGGCGCAGACCGAGGCGGTCCATCAGCGCCGCCGCGAACGGCGAGATCAGGCCGTACAGCAGCAGGTTGATCGAGACCGCCGACGAGATCGTCGCGTGCGACCAACCGAACTCCTCATGCAGCGGATCCAGCAGCACGCTGGGCACCGACCGGAACCCGGCCGCGCCGATCAACGTCACGAACCCCACCGCAGCGACTGCCCAGGCCAAGTGCACCCGGGCAGGCTTCTTCGTCTCCACAGTCTGCGTCACCCGACTACTTTGCGGCCTCGGCCGCCGCCGAACCAGTGGCCTGAACGCCATCATGTGTCAAGATGTGGCCATGAGGCATATCGTCGCTGTGCTGGTCCTGGAGCCGGTGGTCGGATTCGACATGACCATCCCGTCGACCGTCCTGGGTGCGGCCAGCACCGCGGACGGCACGAAGCTGTACGACGTCCGCGTCTGCGGGATCGATCGTGAACCGGTCCGGGTCGAGGCCGGCTTCAGCATGATCCCGGACTACGGTCCCGAAGCGCTGGCCGAGGCCGACACCGTGATCATCCCGGGCACCTACATTCCGCAGCCTCGCTACGAAGGCACGCTGCCGGACGCGCTCGCGAAGGCACTCGCGACCATCCGCCCGGGCACGCGGGTCGCCTCGATCTGCACAGGAGCCTTCGTGCTCGGCGCAGCCGGGTATCTGGACGGACGTCCGGCGACCACGCACTGGAAGCGTGCCGAGTTGTTCCGCGAGCGCTATCCCCAGGTGGAATTGCGCGAGGAGCAACTGTTCGTCGACGACGGCGATATCCTCACCTCGGCCGGACTCGCCGCCGGAGTGGACCTCTGCCTGCACCTGATCCGCCGCGACTTCGGCAGCGATGTCGCCAACCGCGCCGCCCGCGCCTGCGTGGTCCCGCCGTGGCGTGATGGCGGGCAATCGCAGTTCATCGAACGCGCCGTACCGGACGAGGGCACCGACGGTACGTCGCCGACCCGCGCCTGGACGCTGCATCACCTCGACCGGGATTTGAGCCTGCAGGCGATGGCCGCGCACGCCCGGATGAGCGTGCGGACCTTCAGCCGCCGGTTCAAGGCCGAGACCGGGCAGTCGCCGGGCATGTGGCTGATGCAGCAGCGCATCCGGCACGCCTGCCACCTGCTGGAGACGACCGACTTGTCCGTCGACCGGATCGCCACCGCCGCCGGTCTCGGTACGGCGGCCTCCCTGCGGCACCACCTGCGCTCCGAGCTCGGCGTCTCACCCCTCGCCTACCGCAAGACCTTCCGCGCCAGCTGACCTCCTAGAGCACGATCAGCTCGTGCGGCCGGCGGTTCATCGGCTCGACGCCGTCTGCGGTGACCACGACGATGTCCTCGATCCGCGCGCCCCATCGGCCCGGCTGGTAGATCCCCGGTTCGATGCTGAACGCCATCCCCGGCTCCAGAAGCAGTTCGTTCCCGGCGACGATGTACGGCTCCTCGTGGACGTCGAGCCCGATCCCGTGCCCGGTCCGATGGATGAAGTACTCACCGAACCCAGCCGCCGCGATCACCTCACGCGCAGCCGCGTCGATCGACTCAGCAGTCACACCCGGCCGCACCACATCCACCGCAGCCTGCTGCGCCTCCTGCAGTACGGCGTACGTCGCCGCGACATCCGCGTCCCGCGGAGTCCCCACGGCGTACGTCCGGGTCGAGTCCGAGAAGTACCCCTCCGCAATCGGCCCACCGATATCCACCACCACGACGTCACCGGACTCGATCACCCGATCCGACACCGAGTGATGCGGACTCGCGCCGTTCGGCCCGCTGCCGACGATGACGAAGTCGGCCTCCGTATGCCCTTCCTCGACGATCGCGGCCGCGATGTCCGCCCCGACCTCGGCCTCGGTCCGCCCCGGCCGCAACCACTCACCGACCCGCGCGTGCACCCGGTCGATCGCCGCACCAGCCGTCCGCAGCGCGTCGATCTCAGCCGCGTCCTTCCGCATCCGCAGCTCCCGCAGAATCGGACCAGCCAACACCTGCTCCGCCTTCGGCAGCACAGTCCGCAGCGCGAGCACGTGCAACGCCGCCGTGAAGTCGCTGACCGCAACCTGCTCCGCACCGCTCAACCGGTCGGCAGCCAACGCATACGGATCATCGCCGTCCACCCACGTGACGACCTCGATCCCGAGCTCCTCCAGCGGTACGTCGGCATACCCCGGTGCCTCGAGCTTCGGCACCACCAACGCCGGTACGCCGTCGGCCGGAATCACCAGCGTGGTCAGCCGCTCGAACGACCCGCCCCCTTGACCGATCAGGTACCGCAGGTCGGAGCCGGGGGCAATCAACAGTCCGGTACCGGCGGCCGCCGTACGGGCGCGGTCGACACGGGAACGCAGGATGGCAGCATCGGGAGCAGGCGCGTGACTCGACATGAGGCGACTATAGGCACGCACCCCCGACAGAAAGCGATCGCAATGACCCTGCATCACGTGATCCACGGCGAGGGCACCCCGGTGCTCGCGCTGCACGGCTGGACTCCCGACCACCGGTTGATGACCGGCTGCCTGGAGCCTGTCTTCAAAGGCCTGACCGGCTACCGGCGGATCTATCCCGACCTGCCCGCGATGGGCCAGAGCCCGGCGGGCGACATCGACAGCTCCGACGGGATCCTCGCCGCGGTCGCGGCCTTCATCGATGAGCAGATCGGCACTGAGCCGTTCCTGCTGATCGGCGAGTCGTACGGCGGTTATCTCGCCCGCGCGATCGCCCGTTCGCGGCCGGCGCAGGTCACCGGACTGGCGATGATCTGTCCGATCGGAACGGTGGTGGAGAACGCGGATCGCACGCTGCCGGAGCACGTCGTACTGCGGTCCGAACCGGGTGTGCGCGAATCACTCGAACCGGGCGAGGACTTCACCGACCTCGCGGTGGTCGAAACCGCGGCCGCGTTGGCGGCGTACCGGCGGGACATCGCGCCCGGACTGGCGGCCGCCGACACCGTCGCGCTGGAGCGGATTCTGAAGAAGCGCGAACTGTCCGTCGACCCCGAGTCGGGACCGCCGTACGAGGGGCCGACGCTGATCGTGTGCGGGCGGCAGGACGCGGTGGTCGGGTTCGAGGATCAGTACGTGCTGCTCCCCCACTACCCGCGCGCGACGTTCGCCGTACTGGATGTGGCCGGGCACAACCTGCAGATCGAGCAGCCTGAGCTGTTCGACGCGCTCATCCGCGAATGGCTCAGCCGGGTCTGACCGCTACCAGGACCCGCCGCCTCCACCGCCGCCACCGCCACCAGACGAGCTGTCGCTGGAGAAGCCCGACGACGAGCCGCCACCGTCACCACTGCTCGTCGACGGGCTGGCCGGCTCGCTGAACGTGCTGGCCACGGCACCGGTCATCAGGTTCGGCGACCAGCCCGAGTCGTAGTACGACGGGCCGACGTACCAGCCCGGATCGGGGGTGAGCCGGCCGTCGGCGACGAGCTGTTTGCAGACCTGCTGCCAGCGGTCGGCGATGCCGAAGATGATGGCCCAGGGCAAGTACTTGCTGAAGATGTCCTCGCCCTCCTCGAACTTGAGCTGGTCCGCTTCGGCGGTGGCGAGGTACGTCCGGAAGCCGATCACCTGATCGGTCACCGCGCGTCCGGCGGCGGTCCGGCGCCCTTGGCGGCGTTTGCGAAGCAGGGTGATGCCGAGGCTGAGGAGCGCGATCGCGGGCACGCCGATCGCGACGAGCGGGCCGGCCCAGCTCGGCAGCCCGTCGCGTATCAGGGTGATGATCAGGATGATGAACCCGATGATCGCGAAGAATCCGGTCACCAGCCAGACGCCCACATGGGGGTCTCCGAGTTTCGACGGGGCCGGCATCCGCGTGTACCAGCCACGCTCCGAGACCTGCTTGCGGATCGCCTCGACGGTTCCGTCCGCGGCGATCGAGAGTGAGTTGTCACCGGGATCGCGCTGCTCGAGCCGGGCTTCCTTGCCGACCTTGAGCGACGGGAACAGACCCTTGAGCAGGCGCTGCTCATGCGGTGCCGTGGCCAGGTCGGGATCGACGAGGACGGCTTTGCGCTTCTTGTCGCTGTTGTCGATGCGCAGCGCGCCGCGGACCGCGAGGTCGATCAGCGTCGCGGCGATCTCGGTCGAGTCGGATTTCGCGTCGAGCAACAAGCCACCTTCGGCGACTGGGACCCGTGGCGGCGAGAACGCGACCGGGAGCTGGTCGTCGGTGATCGTGTTCTTGACGGTAGTGCCCATCTCGCCTGCGGGTGGCAGCGTGCCCGGCGGCAGCCCGGCGTACCGGAGGTCGCGACCGCCACGAGCGGCGTACAGCTTGCGGGTGACGAAGGCGGCGATCGTGATCAGCACCGACACGATCAACCCAGGGACGCTCAACCCGTTGCGATCGAGGAACCCCGGCGGATCGACGAGAATCGGCGCATCGTTGCTGACGGCTCCGGCCGGAATCGCCGCGACGATCGTGACCTGCTCGCCCCGGCCAACCCCCGTCTCGGAGTAGATCGCCTTGCCGCCGACGATCCGTGCGGTCTCGCATTGCTGCGTGGAGCCTGCCGGTCCGGTGAGGCAACGCACCTGCTGGACGCCGCTCGGGACGGTCACGCCGACATCGACTTGGTTCAGTACGGCGTCCCAGCCGGAGCCGGTCGCGTCCCAGTACAGCTCGCTGTGGTCGGCGAAGTGCCGCAGCGCGCCCCGCACCTCGTAGCTCAGCTGGTACGTCGCCTCCATCCGGCGGATCGTCTCGCCGGAGCTGCCGATCTTGATCCGGAGGACCTGGTTGCGATCGCTGTTCGTCTTCGCGGTCGATGTGGAGAACTCGGCCGAGGCGTTCGGTGACGACACCTGGATGTTCGAGACGTCGTACTGCTGATCCTTCGACCGATCGCTGACGTACGGCTCGCGGATCACCAGGTCGCGGTAGATCCCGTGCCGGTCGATGCCGTTGAAGTCGTAGTCGATCGACTCCTTCACGTGCAGTACGCCGTCCGCGGTGACCGTGTAGTCGATCTCGAATCGGGTTACCCGGTCACCGGGTTCCGCCGACGCGGGTGCCGCGAAGGCGACCACGGACAGCAGCGTGCAGGCCAGGACCGCGAGTGCTCTGCGCATGACGCTTACCAGGACCCGCCGCCTCCGCCACCGCCTCCGCCGCCTGATGAACCACCGCTGAACCCGGACGAGCTACCGCCTCCGCCACCGCTGCTCGACGGCGTCGGCGGCGGCTGGAACGTCTGGGCGACAGTCGAGCTCACGTTGCCCGCGGTCCAACCAGAGGTGTAGTACGACGGGCCGACGTACCAGTAGGGATCGGGCGTCAACTGGCCGGCGTCGACGAGCTTGCGGCAGACCTTCTGCCAGCGGTCAGCCAGGTCGAACGCGATCGCCCACGGGAGGTACTTGCTGAAGATGTCCTCGCCCTCCTCGAAGCGCAACTGCTCCGCCTCGGCGGTGGCCAGGTACTTCCGGAAGCCGATCACCTGGTCGCTGACCGCACGCCCGGCCGGGGTGCGCTGACCGCGAGCGCGGATCCGCACCCAGGTGGCAATCGCGATGATCACGGCCAGGACCGGTACGGCGATCGCCACCGCCCGGCCGAATCCACCGGTGTTGGCGGCGGTCGCCGTACCGGCGATTCCGGCGCCGAAGACCCAGAACGCGATCAGGGTGATGCAGCCGCAACCCGTGCCGGACTTGAAGACTGAGCCGCCGCGGGTGCCGATCTTGGACGGCAGCCGGGTGTACCACTCCCGCTGCGCCACCTGGTCACGCAGAGCGTCCAGCATCGCGGTGGCCGTCTGCGCCATCGAGGTGTCGCCGACGGGACGCCGTTCCAGCGTGACCGACGCGCCCGGGACCAGGCCCGGGAACATCCCCTGCAGCAACGCCTGCTCGTGCGGCGCGGTGGCGACGCTGCCGTCCAGGAGTACGGCGCGGCGGTCGGTGCCGTCGTTCTCGATCCGGACGCCGCCGCGGACGGCCATGTCGATCAGCGTCGCGGCGACCTCGGTCGTGTTGGCCTTGGCGTCGACCAGCAGACCGGCCTCGGCGACCGGGATGCGCGGTGGCGCGAAGGCGACCGGGATCTGGTCGTCGTCGAGCGTGTTCTTCTCCGGTACGGCGGCGATCCCGCCCGGCGGGAACGTCCCCGGCGGCATCCCGGCGAACCGCTGGTCCTTGTTGCCGGTCGCCGCGTAGATCGCGGCCACGATCAGCGCGAACAGGCTGACGGCGCCCGAGCCGATCAGCACCGGGATGTTCAGGCCGTTGCGCTCCAGCCAGTCCGGCGGGTCGACCACGATCGGGGTGTCGTTCTGCACCGCGCCGGCCTTGATCCCGGCCACGATCGTCAACTGCTCACCCCGCGCGAGCCCGGCCGCCTTGAAGACGCCCTTGCCGGCCACGACGGACTTCTGCGGGCACTTCGCGGTGGAACCGCCGCGGCCGGTGAAGCACTCCACCTGCTGCACGCCCTGCGGGACCGTCACGTTGACGGTGACCTGCTTGATCGGCGCTTCCCAGGCCGACCCGGTCGCATCCCAGTACAGCTCGCTGTGGTCGGCGAAGTGCCGCAGCGCGCCGCGGACGTCGTACGTGATCACGTACGTCGCGTCCTGGCCGGAGATCGTCTTGTCCTCTTCGCCGATCTTGATCCGGAGGATCTGGTCGCGCTGACCGTTCTCCTTGGTCGTCTCGGTGTCGAACGCGTCCGGCGCCTTGGTCGGACTGTCGACCTTGATGTTCGAGACCTCGTACTTCTGGTCCTTCGCCTGGTCGTCCAGCCACGGCTCCCGGATCACCAGATCGCGATAGATGCCGTGCCGCCCGTAGCTGCCGAAGTGGTAGGCGATCGTCTCCTTCACGTGCAGTACGCCGTCAGTCCCGACCGTGTAGTCGATCGTGAAGGCCCGCACCTCGTCACCGGCCGCCGCCGACGCGGGCAGCGCGAAGCCGGCCAGAGCCAGCGTGGTGACGAGCAGGCTGATGACGACCCCGAGTGCCCTACGCATGGCCGCGACACTATCGAGCGCCGGGGTCTGGCAGTGGGAGGCCGCCCGATGGGGCTTGTGCAAAGGGACCGATAGGGGAATGGTGGATGACCCAGGAGGAAACGTCATGGCAGACAAGACTTCTCCGGGCGCCGGAGCCGCGCCCGCTGTGGACAGCCCGGCCGCCCTTCGCAACGTGGTGCTCGTCGGACCGTCAGGTTCCGGCAAGACCACGCTCGTCGAGGCCCTGCTGGTGGCCTCCGGAGTCCTGACCAGACCCGGCACCGTCCTGGACGGAACGACGGTCTGCGACTTCGACGACGCCGAGGCCCGGCAACAGCGGTCGGTCGGGCTCGCACTGGCCTCGCTGCCGTACAACGGCATCAAACTGAATCTGATCGACACCCCCGGGTACGCCGATTTCGTCGGCGAACTGCGGGCCGGGCTCCGGGCGGCCGATTGCGCGCTGTTCGTGATCGCGGCCAACGAAGGGGTCGACGAGCCGACCAGAGCGGTCTGGCAGGAGTGCGACCAGGTCGGGATGCCGCGGGCGGTCGTGATCACCAAACTCGACCACGCCCGGGCGAGCTTCGCCAACGCGCTGGCCGCGGCCCAGGGCACCTTCGGCGACAAGGTCCTGCCGCTCTACCTCCCGGCCGACGACGGGCTGATCGGGTTGCTGTCGACACCGGACCCGTCGTACGAGGAGCTTCGGGGCACGCTGATCGAAGGGATCATCGAGGAGTCCGAGGACGAGTCGTTGATGGAGCGCTACCTCGGTGGCGAGGAGATCGACCAGAAGGTGCTGATCGAGGACCTCGAGCGTGCGGTCGCGCGCGGCTCGTTCTTCCCGGTCATTCCGGTCTGCAGCGGTTCCGGCGTCGGCCTGCACGAGCTGCTCGAGGTCGCGACCAGCGGGTTCCCGTCGCCGCCCGAGCATCCGCTGCCCGAGGTGTTCTCCCCACACGGCGTGCCGCGCAAGGGGCTCGCCTGCGATCCAAGTGGTCCCCTGCTCGCCGAGGTGGTGAAGACGACCTCGGACCCGTACGTCGGCAGGGTGAGCCTGGTGCGGGTGTTCTCCGGCACCATCAGGCCCGACACGACGGTTCACGTGTCGGGCCATTTCACGTCCTTCTTCGGAGACGGCAGTTCGCATCAGGACCACGACGAGGACGAGCGGATCGGCACGCTGTCGTTCCCGCAGGGCAAGCAGCAGCGACCGGCCGGCACGGTGATCGCGGGTGACCTGTGTGCGATCGGCCGGCTGACGCGGGCCGAGACCGGCGACACGCTGTCGGACAAGGCCGACCCACTGCTACTCAAGCCGTGGACGATGCCCGAACCGCTGCTGCCGATCGCGATCCAGGCCCATGCGAAGACCGACGAGGACAAACTCGGTGCCGGTCTGCAGCGGTTGGCTGCCGAGGATCCGACGCTGCGGATCGAGCAGAACCCCGAGACCCACCAGATCGTGCTGTGGTGCATGGGCGAGGCGCACTCCGACGTCGTACTGGATGCACTCTCGAACCGGTACGGCGTGACGGTGGACACCGTGGAGTTGCGGGTACCGCTGCGGGAAACGTTCGGTGGCAAGGCCAAGGGGCACGGCCGGCACGTGAAGCAATCCGGTGGTCACGGTCAGTACGCCGTCTGCGACATCGAGGTGGAACCGCTGCCCGGTGGGTCGGAGTTCGAGTTCGTCGACAAGGTGGTCGGCGGCGCCGTACCGCGGCAGTTCATCCCGAGCGTCGAGAAGGGCGTGCGGGCCCAGATGCAGAAGGGCTGCGCGGCCGGGTTCCCGATGGTCAACATCCGGGTCACGCTGCTCGACGGCAAGGCGCACAGCGTGGACTCGTCGGACATGGCGTTCCAGATGGCCGGTGGGCTCGCGTTGCGCGAGGCCGCAGCGGCGACCAAGGTGAGCCTGCTCGAACCCGTCGACCTGGTCTCGGTGCTGGTACCGGACGAGCTTGTCGGTCCGGTGATGAGCGATCTGTCGGGGCGGCGCGGGCGACTGCTCGGGACGGACAAGGTCGGCGACGATCGCACCCTGGTGAAGGCCGAGGTGCCGCAGGTGGAGATCACCCGCTACACCATCGACCTGCGATCACTGTCCCACGGCGCGGCAACATTCAGCCGCCAGTTCGCCCGCTACGAACCGATGCCCGATTCCGTCGCCTCGAAAGTAAAGAGCTAGCCCCAACACCGACCCCGCCAAAGCGTCTCCAGTTCCAGAGCGATGGGGAGTCCCACCTGCCAATACAGGTGGGTAGCTCTCCCCAACGCACCCATACAGCGCCACACTCGGCCCCCGCCACGAGCCGGTACGACGTTGTGCACGGATCAACCATCTGCGCGGCCAAAAGCTGGTTGACGGGTGCTCAAGGTGACGTGGCGGGGCGACCTTGAGCACGGTTCAACCGTTTCGGCGGTGCCCGTGTGGGTTGATGGGTGCTCAAGGTGACTCGTGCCCGCGATCTCGGGCATCACGTACCTCGGCCACAGCCCGTCAGCCCCAGGCAACGTGGAACCGTGGTCGCCGGCCTCGCCATCCAGCCCAGCCATCTGCGCGGCTCGCCGTCTGGTTTTGTCGGCCGCCTTTGGCGGTCGAGTGGGTACAGGCGCGAAAGTTCTCGGCCGGGGACGTGCGCTGTGGCTGATCGCCGCTTCCGGCCGATCTGAAAGACAGGGTGGCTGGGCGCCGCGGTGGCTGAGGGGGATGGCCGAGATCGGTGACCGTGGCTTCGCGTGGCTGGGGTTGCCGGGCTTTGGCTGGGGAAGTTGAGGTTCCGTTGCGTGGCAGTGACCGTTGCTGGAGGTTGGGGTGGATATTCGCCCTGACCGGCCCAGATTCCACCCCACACCGGTTTGGGGAGGGATCGCACCGTCCGCGAGGCGGATGTGGGGAGGATCCCCCCGAATCCACCCCCGAATCCGTCGCAGATCCACCCCGAACCGGTTTGGGGGATGCGGTAGAGGTCGGTGGGGTTAGTTCTTGGAGTCGCGGTTGAGGCGGCGGCGGACGTCGCGGGACTTCAGGTACGACGCGACGTCGTCGTAGCGCTCGCTCTGGTTTGCGAACTCGATGTAGGAGCGGACGCGGTGGAGCCAGTCCAGGGTGGATGGCTTCACGGTGCTGAGGACGTCGGCGAGGTGATGCATGGCGAGCGGTGGTTCGCCTCCGCCGGCCAGGGCCTCGTCGATGACTCGGTCGACGCCGCGCTCGATCAGGGCGCGTAGGTCGGCGCCGCTGAACATCGGTGTCTGGGCGGCGATCGCCTTCAGGTCGAGTCCGTCGGCCGGTACGTCCTTCACCAGCACGGATAGGATGTCGGCGCGGGCGGGTTCGTCCGGCGGCGGTACGAAGATCACGCGGTCGAAGCGGCCGGGGCGCAGCATGGCCTCGTCCACGTCCCACGGTGCATTGGTTGCCGCGAGCACCAATAGGCCGTCGTTCTCGGAGCCGATCGCGTCCATCTCCTGGAGCAGCACGTCGACGAGCCGGCGCGCCTCCGAACCGCCGTGCTTGTGCCGGGCGAAGGCCAGTGCGTCGAGCTCGTCGAGGAATAGCACGCACGGTGCGTTGGCGCGGGCGCGCTCGAACGCGGCGTGCAGGTTGCGCTCGGAGACACCGAGGTAGGGGTCCATCACGTCTTCGATGCGCACGTTGATGAACGGCAGCCCGCACTCCCCCGCGGTCGCCCGGGCCAGCAGCGTCTTGCCGCAACCGGGCGGACCGTAGAGCAGCACGCCACCACCGGACTTGCGGCCGTACTTCTCGTACAACTCGGGTCGGCTGAGCGGCAGGATGACCATGCGGTGGATGACCCGCTTGATCTCCTCCATCCCGCCGACCTGATCGAAGGTCGTGGTCTCCTTCGCGGTGTCGGCCGAGAACGGCGTCTCCTCCGTCTCGGGACCCACCTTGATCTTCACGCCACTGCGCTCGGAGATCATCTCGTCGACGAGCTGCTGCAGACGGCCTGTCCCCTCGACAACGCCTTTCTGCCGAGCCGTCTCCAGCAAGCTGCGCAGTAGCGCGAGTCGACCGTTCGCCGCGGCCAACTCCCCCACTGGTACGAGCTGGTCCTCGGGCAAACCGTCCTTGTCCAGCAGTACGACGTACTGGTCGAGCGCCTCTTCGGTGTTCTCGGCACCGACCAGCGACTCGGCGAGGACGAGCCTCAGCAGGACGTCGTCCGGATTCGCGTCGACCGCCTTGCGCAGGGCGTCGATTCGCTCGTTCATGAACCCCATCCTCGGTTGAGCCAGCGGCGGAGCAAAGGCGGCGCCACCCAGGAGTAGATGCAGAAGGCGAGCCAGGCCATCGCGAACACGAACGACAGTGGCCTGAGGCCGGCGATACGGAGGCCGTAGATGATCGCGACCGCGCCGATCCACACGACCAGCGGGTTGAAGCGCTGGAACGGGCGCAGCGGCAGCATCAGCGGGTGGTTCATCAGCCTGGCCTCACGGGCCGCCGTACGCAGGTCCTCGTCGCCGGGCTGTGAGGCGGCGGCCGACGCCAGCGAGTTGTACCCCGATCGCGAGTCGCCGGTCAGCATCGACGCCGTACCGTGCAAGGCTCGCGCATGCGGGTCCTCGGGATCGTGCGACAAAGCCTCGGTGCTGTGCTTGCGCATGTCGTGGTCCTTGCCGAGCGCGAACGCGACCTCGGCCCGGGCCGCTGACACGACCGCGCTCTCCGGCGCGTGCGACGCGGCCCGCTCGACCAGCGCGCTCGCCTTCTCGGCCTGCCCAGCGGTCAGGCACACGCGGGCATAGCCGATCAACAGATCCGGATCGTTCGGATCCAGGCTCAAACCTTGCAGGTACGCCGCCTCGGCCTCGGGCAGCCGCCCTTCGGAGCGCAACGCGGACCCGAGCACCTGCAGCAGCGGCAAGAACGGC
Organism: Kribbella sp. NPDC056951; assembly: GCF_042674205.1. NCBI lineage: Bacteria > Bacillati > Actinomycetota > Actinomycetes > Propionibacteriales > Kribbellaceae > Kribbella > Kribbella sp. NPDC056951. Next base: position 116,612 of record NZ_JBHUQZ010000002.1, on the reverse strand, counting down.
CCGTGCAGTGCGAGCCCGTCCTTCAGTACGTCGATCGCTTCCGCATTCCGATCGAGTTGGTGCAGCGCGGCCCCGCGGAACAAGTAGGCGCGGAAGTCGACAGCCGCGTCACCCCACAGACCCTGGAGTTCGTCCAGGGTCCGCTCGGGATGACCGATCTGCAGCCAGTGCCCGGCCATCTGCAGGCGGGACTCGGTCGGCTCGTTCACAGCATCACCACTAGGGCTAGAAGGAGGGCTTCGGCGATTGCGCAGGTGACGACCAGGATCGGTCCCAGCACCCACATCGAGTGATAGTCGGTCCCCCGCAACTGGAACGCCCGATCCATCGGCCGCTGCCAACGCATCTGCACCAGAATGCACAGCACCGCGATAACCCGGACGACGATCCGCAGACTCGACGTACGCTCACCGTCGGGGTTCAGCAGCGCGAAGAGCGCGATCACCGCGCCCAGTCCGACTACGCCGGTGCCGACGATCATCAACCGCTTACCGCGCTCGACCCCGAGGCGGCCGCTGTTCAACCAGGCGATGATCGTCGCCGCGATCACTCCGCCGAAGAAGGCGACGTACGCCTGCGAGTTCAGCCGCCACGGCTGCACCTTCGGATCCACCGCCGAGCTGATCGTCGGCCGCAGCAGTTCGTCACTCATGAGCTCGCCACCACCGCGATCATCAGCTCAGTGAACACACCGATCGCCACCATCCCCAAGTTGCCGGCCCCGAACGGCACGGCGTACTCGCGCCCGCTCAACTGGAACAACCGATCGCGCTGCAGCTGGATCCGGTACTGCACGAAGTAGCAGAGCACTGCGATGATCCGCATCGGCAGCAGCGCCTTCCACCACATCCCGTCTCCAGCAACCAGCAACCCCGCGGCGAAGAACTCGACCACCACGGCGACCAGTCCGACCACCACGATCAGCCCGCGTTTGGCGTCGCTCACGCCGAGCCGGCGGCTGTTCACGAACGCCAGCCAGGTGATCGGCAGCACGCCGCCGAGGACCGCGATATAGGCGACGTTCAGCAGCGGCCAGGGCCGATCCGACGGGTCCGCGTCGGAGCCCGCACTCGGGCGCAACAGGTCGTCCGGCATCGGGCTCCTCGGGGTGACAGCTTCGGCGAGCGCAGTGTATAGCCTGTCCGAATGAGCGAGAACTGCCTCTTCTGCGGGATCGTGGCCGGAACCATCCCCTCGACCCAGGTCGGCGAGAACGATCGTGCGATCGCCTTCATGGACATCGCCCCCGCCACCCCGGGCCACCTTCTGGTGATCCCCCGCGCCCATTCCACCGACCTGCGCGAGACGGCTCCTGAGGACCTCGCCGCCATCACTCTGCTCGCGCAGTCGCTGATCGGCCGCGTCATCGAGCGCCTCGACGGGGCCACCGGTGCCAACCTGCTCAGCTGCATCGGGCCGGACGCCTGGCAGACCGTGTTCCACACTCACCTGCACGTGATCCCTCGCTACCCGAACGACCCGATGGTGCTGCCGTGGCAGCCGCATGCGGGCGACATGGACGAGATCAAGGCGGTCGGCGCGAAGCTGGTGTAACGCCTGCGCCCCCTCGTGACACTGAGGGGGTATGACGCTCACTGCAGTACGTGCAGCACCCAGCTGTTTGCGACGGCGGTTGGTGCCGTTGTGGGTGGCGACGTTTGTGCAGGCCGTCGGGTTCTGGGTGCCGGTGGAGAAGTTGTTCATGGCCGAGATCGGCTTCGACGCGGCCACGGTCGGAGTGATGGCAGCCGCGTACGCCGCTTTGGTTCCGCTCGCCGAGGTGGTGTCGGGCGTGCTGGCGGACCGCTGGTCGCGGCGTGGGGTGTTGATGGTGGCCGGGGTCGCGTTGCTGGTCAGCGTGTTCGTCGGTGCGATGAGTCACCACGTCATCACCTACATCGTGGCCGCGCTCATTCTCGGCATCTACTTCGCGATGTACTCGGGCACGGTCGAGGCGGTCGTGTACGACGTGGTGCTCGAGGAGACCGGCGACAGCACGGAGTACGAGCGGCAGATCGGACGGGTCCGGCTGATCGAGAGCATCGCGCTGGTGGGTAGTGCGCTCGTGGGCGGGTGGATCGCCTCGGCGCTGTCCGCGCGGGCGACGTACGTGCTGACGCTGCCGTTCGCGGCGCTCTACCTGATCGTGCTCACCCGCTTCCGTGAGCCGACCCTGCATCGGACCGAGGAGCGCATCACGCTGCGCACCCATCTCGCCGTCACCTACCACGCGATCACCGACCGCGGCCGCCTGATCCCAATCGCCGCCGCGACGTTGATGGCGGCGATGATCCTGCAGGCGATGTTCGAATTCGGGCCGCTGTGGCTGGTTGCTCTCAAAACCTCCGCCGTGTACTACGGCCCGTTCTGGGCGCTCCTGGTCGGCACACTCGGGCTCGGTGGTCTGCTCGCGCACCGGCTCCGCCTGGATCGGCTGGCCCCGACCGTGCTGGTGGTTGCCACGATGCTGGCCGCTTGTATCGCCATGACGACGAGCCACGACCTCGCCGTACTGACTGCCGCGATGGTCGCGCTCACCTTCCTGCTCGTGGTGATCGGCATCCACCTGAGCCGCCTGCTGCACGACGCCATCCCGTCGACGATCCGGACTGGCGTCGCCTCCGGGATCGGCGCGCTGTCGTGGGTGGTGTTCATGCCGTTCGCCCTCGCCTTCGGCGTGGTCACCAAGCGCTTCGGCGTCTACACGTCCGGCTGGATGATCACCGGTGCCGTCGCACTGGCGGGGCTCGCGCTGATCTGGGTACAGCGGAATGCGCACCGCACCGCACTACGATGACGCGATGGCTGCGCTGCCGGCGGACGACGTACTGGTTGAGCAGTTGCGCGCCGGTGACGAGGCTGCGTTCGCGCTGGTGCTGGATCGCTGGTCCGGCGGGATGCTGAGGGTGGCGCGCTCGTTCGTATCGACCGATGCGTCGGCGGCCGAGGTGGTTCAGGAGACCTGGCTGGCAGTCATCGAGGGCATCGACCGCTTCGAAGGCCGCTCGGCGCTGCGGACCTGGGTCTACCGGATCCTCACCAATACCGCCCGTCGGCGCGGTACGCGAGAGCACAAGGTCGTCCCGATGAGCAGCGTCGACGACACCGGGCCGACGGTCGATCCGAGCCGCTTCCGCCCGCCCGGCGAGCCGGATTCCGGCCACTGGTGGGAGTTCCCGCCCGCCTGGCCCTCGCCCGAACAGGGCGCGCTGACCGCTGAAGTGCGAGCCTGCCTGAGCGACGCGCTGGCCGAACTCCCCGAGCGGCAACGGCTGGTCGTCGTACTGCGCGACATCGAGGACTACCCGTACGACGAAGTCTGCGAACTGCTCGGAATCACCGCAGCGAACCAGCGGGTGCTGCTGCATCGAGCCCGGGCGTTCCTGCGTGGGAAGCTGGAAGGGCTCTACTCCAGAGAGGTTGACGGTCGTGAATGAACTCGAGTGCCGGACGTTCGTCGAGCAGGTCACGGCCTATCTCGAAGGCGCACTGTCGCCGGAAGCCCAGCAGGCCTTCATCGACCACCTCCCGCTGTGCACCGGGTGTGAAAGCTACCTCGACCAGATCCGGAGCACCCAGCAGGCGCTGAGCAACCTCCCGGCCGACGGCCTGCCGGATGACACCCGCAGCGCCTTGCTGACCGCCTTTCAGCGGCGAGCCACCAGCTCGTAGACGGCGAGGAGTTCGGGGACCAGGACCGACCAGTCATAAGCCTGTACGGCGCTCAGTCCGGCGGACCGGAGTCGTTCGCGGTCCTCGGGTGAGCGCAGCAGGTGCAGGATCCGGTCGGTCAGCATCCGCACGTCACCGGGCTCGACCAGGTCGCCGAGGCGACCGTTCTCCAGGACCTGTCGGAACGCAGGCAAGTCGCTGGCCAGCACTGGCGCTCCCGCGGCCATCGCCTCAAGCAGGACGATGCCGAAACTCTCGCCGCCGAGGTGTGGAGCGACGTACACATCTGAGCCGGCCAGCATGTCGGCGCGGGCCTCGTCGTCGACCATGCCGAGGAAGAGCACGTTGTCGCGGCACCAGAACGGCAACGACCGCCAGGCCTCGTCGGCCTGTCCGGCGCCGGCCACCAGGACCTTCAGGCCGGGTCGCGCGGTGACGAGAGCGGGGACGGCCTTCAGCAGGACGCCGAGTCCCTTGCGCGGCTCGTCGAGGCGGCCGAGGAAGCTGATCGTGCCGTCGCCTTGCCACTCGTTGCGCGGGCTGCCCTTGAAGCGCGACGTGTACAGGCCGTTCGGGATCACGACCGCCTCGCCGCCGACGTGCTGGACCATCATCGAGCGCGCGTTCTCCGAGACCGCGATCCGGGCGTCGATCTTCTCCAGAGCCGGCCGCAGCAGGCTCGACGCCGCACTCATCGCCCGCGACCGGACCTGCCAGGTGTGGAACGTCGACACGAACGGACCGTCAGCCGACCACAGCGCGATGATCGACGCGCTCGGCGTCGTCGGCTCATGCACGTGGACGACATCGAAGTCGCCCTCGGCCAACCAGCTCTTCACCCGCGCCGCGGTCCGCGGTCCGAAGGTGACCCGGGCCACCGACCCGTTGTACGGAACACCGACCGCGCGTCCGGACGAGACGACGTACGGCGGGACTTCGTTGTCGTCGACCGGGGCGAGTACCGAGACCTCGTGGCCGAGGTCGAGCAGCGCCTCGGCCAGGTCGCGGACATGGTTCTGCACACCGCCGGGCATGCCCAGCGAGTACGGGCACACCACGCCGATCCTCACGAAACGATTGTCACCCGTCCAGGAAAATCCGCTGCAACATGTGCCAGTCCTCAGGATGCGCGGCAATCCCGCGGGCATACGCGTCAGCGCAGCGCTGGGTCATCGCCGCGGCACCGCCCTCGGGGCCGACCGGATCGTGGAAGGTGATCACGAGGTCCGGGCCGTCGAAGTGCAGCGTGGCAGGGATCAGCGGTGCGCCCGTCTTCAGGCTCAACGCGGCAGGGCCGACGGGCATCCGCGATGGGCGACCGAAGAAGGTGACCGGTACGCCGCGCTCGGACAGATCGCGGTCGGCGACCAGGCAGACGAACTGCCCGGCTCGCAGTTGCTCCGCCAGAATGGCAGTGACGTCCTCGTCACTGCCGGTGAGCGGAAGCACCTCCATGCCGAGCTTCTTGCGGTAGGCAATGAAACGGTCGAAGAGCGATTCAGGCTTCAGACGCTCCGCGACCGTCCACACCGGCATCCCCGTGCGCCCGGCCCAGGCACCCGCGTGGTCGTAGTTCGCCAGGTGCGGCAGCCCGCAGATGACGCCGTTGCCGGCGGCATGCGCGTCGCGCAGGAGCTTCTCGTTCACCGTGCGGACCCGGCCGACGATCTGCTCGTCGGTCCAGTCCGGCAACCGGAACGCCTCCTGCCAGTAGCGCAGGTACGAACGCATCCCGGCCTGGGTCAACGCGTCGAGTTCAGCCGGAGTCGCGTCCGGCCGAACGACCGCGAGGTTGCTGCGCAGCCGCTGCACCCCGCGACCGTTGCCGCGATAAGTCCGGTCCGCCGCATACCGGAACAACCGCGTCACGGTTCGTTCCGGCAGGCGCCGTACGACGGTCCAGGCGAGAGCGAACGCTAGGTCCACAGCCCGCTGGCGGAGGCCCTCCACTTGTCAGCTCTGCGGGTCGGCAGGCGGTGGCGGCGGGGTGTCGAGACCGGCGCCGGCCGGGTCGGCCAGCACCTGCTTGCGCACCGACAGCGACCGCTGGACGACAGTGATCGTGCTCGCGACGGCGATGTACCAGATCACGATCTCGAGCAGGATCGGCAGGTTGAAGACGTCCGAGAAGAACGCCGTCACCAGTACGAACACCAGCCGGTCGGCGCGCTCGGCCAGGCCGCCGCTCGCCTTGTACCCGAGGCTCTCCGCCTTGGCCCGCGCGTACGACGTGACTGCGCCCATCACCAGCGCCCACAGCGCGACCGACGCCATCAGCGTCGAGTCACCCGCGCGGGAGTTGGCGTAGAAGAGCACCAGCGCGCCGAAGATCGCGCCGTCGGCGATCCGGTCCAGCGTGGAGTCCAGGTACGAACCCCACTTCGACGAGGTGCCCGACGTCCGGGCCATATAGCCGTCGATCAGGTCCGAGAAGACGAAACAGGTGATCACCAGCGCGCCGATCCACAGCTCACCGCGCGGGAAGAAGATCAGCGCTCCGGCGGACACCCCAACGGTGCCCACCAGCGTGACCATGTCGGCGCTCACGCCGAGTTTGAGCAGGAGGTTGGCGATCGGCGTGATCACCAAGGTCCAGAAATGCCGGAATCTGTTAAGCATGGCGTGCGTGATCGTAGTCGAGCGAAGTCACCATCAGGTGACAGCCACCCTTCGGCAAGTGATCCTGGACTCATGAAACTCGGGAGGTGAGGCATGCGGATCGCCCCGTTCGCCGTGCTCGTCGCGGTGGTTCTGACCGGTTGTTCGGTCGCCCGGACCGCCGATCGCGCCCAGCCGTCCGTCCCGACCTTCCCCGCCGGCGTCCCGACCGTGGTCGCTCCCCCACAGGCCGAAGGCCTCGACGGCCGCTCGGCCGCTGACGGCCCTCAGGTCTGTACGGCGATCTCCGCCGAACTGACCGCCCGTCTCGGTGTCCCGGTCGCCGCCCGCTCCGGAGCCTGGAACGACGGCGGTCTGCCCGCCCTCGACCTGTGCACCCTCCTCGTCGAGGGCCGCCCGGTCACGGTCGGAGTGAGCGCTCTCCCCCGCCAGCCCGACGCCCTCGGCCGACTGCTCACCGGCGCCGGGCACATCGCGCCGCTGACCGAACTCGGCCCGGAAGCACAGATCACCGAGTCCCGGATCGTGTTCATCACCGCCGATCGCGCGGTCCGCATCGCCCCGGCTGGCGGTATCGACCAGGGACATCCGAACGGCCTCGACCGCGCCAAGGCCGTCACGATCGCGCTGGCCGCGAAGGACGCCGTACCGCGTGTCCTCCGTGCCGCCCGGCAAACCGATCCCACCTGTCAGCTGTCGAACTCGGCCGCCGAGAAGTTCATCGGCGCGTCTGCCCAGCTACGGCGCGACTATCGGGTCCACGGCGCGCTCACCTGCATTTGGGGCACGTACGACGCCACGGTCTCGATCGTCGAGGCGTTCGACCAACCCACCATCCCCGAATCGCAACGCGTTCCCCCGCCGCGGAACGCCCCGATCGGCAGCCCTGGCTACTACATCCCCGAAGAAGGCGAACTCGTCTTCCGCCTCGGCCGCCGCGTCGTACGGGTCACGGCACTCACCACCCCGCCCCGCGAGGTCAGCCTCGACGCGTTGAACGAGATCGTCGACCAGATGATGCCGCTATTCCTGCGCTAGTCAGTGGGCCATGACTTGGCGAGCAGTGCCCGGGTGTCCCCGAGCAGCTGCGGCAACACCTTCGTGTGACCGATCACCGGCATGAAGTTCCCGTCACCCGACCAACGCGGTACGACGTGCTGATGCAGATGCCCGGCAATCCCGGCACCCGCGATCTCTCCCTGATTCATCCCGATGTTGAACCCATGCGCATCCGACACCGCGCGAACCGCCAGCATCGCCTGCTGCGTCAACGCCGCGATATCCGACACCTCGGCCGCGGTCAGCTCGGTGTAGTCCGCCACATGCCGATACGGCACCAGCATCAGGTGCCCCGGGTTGTACGGGTACAGGTTCAGTACGGCGTACGCCGCCTCGGCCCGATGCACGATCAACGCGTCCGCATCCGGCAACCCCGGCAACCGGCAGAACGGGCACCCCGAACCGGCGTCCTTGCTCGTCGGCTTGTTCTCACCCTCGATGTAGGCCATCCGGTGCGGCGTCCACAACCGCAGGAACGGATCGCCCACCCCGACCCCGTCCTGCCGCACCAGCTCCTCCGGCTGGTACGGCGACTCCGGGGTGTCCGTCATACCTGAACGCGCCGTTGCACAGCGTCGACGATCTCGGCGATCGCGTCCGCGACCGGTACGCCGTTCTTCTGCGTGCCGTCGCGGTAGCGGAACGAGACCGATCCGGCGGCCATGTCCTCGTCACCCGCGATGAGCATGAACGGGACCTTCGACTTCTGGGCGTTGCGGATCTTCTTCTGCATCCGGTCGTCGGAGCCGTCGACCTCGATCCGGATGCCCTGCGACTTCAGTTGCTGAGCGACGTCGTACAGGTAGTCGACGTGGCCGTCGGTGATCGGGATGCCGATCACCTGGACCGGGGCCAGCCACGGCGGGAAGACGCCGGCGTAGTGCTCGACCAGGACCGCAACGAACCGCTCGATCGAACCGAACAGCGCGCGGTGGATCATCACCGGGCGCTGGCGTGAACCATCCGGCGCGGTGTACTCCAGCTCGAAGCGCTCCGGCAGGTTGAAGTCCAGCTGGATCGTCGACATCTGCCAGGTCCGGCCGATCGCGTCGCGGGCCTGAACCGAGATCTTCGGGCCGTAGAACGCGGCGCCGCCCGGGTCCGGGACCAGCTCGAGACCGGAGCCCTCGGCGACCTCGCGCAGCGTGTTGGTCGCCTCTTCCCAGACCTCGTCGGAGCCGACGAACTTCTCCGGGTTCTTGGTGGAGAGCTCAAGATAGAAGTCATCCAGGCCGTAGTCGGCCAGCAGACCGAGCACGAACGTGAGCAGAGCCTTCAGCTCGTCGCGCATCTGCTCACGGGTGCAGTAGATGTGCGCGTCGTCCTGCGTGAAGCCGCGGGCCCGGGTCATGCCGTGGATAACGCCGGACTTCTCCAGCCGGTAGACCGTGCCGAACTCGAACAGCCGCAGCGGCAGCTCGCGGTACGAGCGGCCACGCGCGGCGAAGATCAGGTTGTGCATCGGGCAGTTCATCGGCTTCAGGTAGTAGTCCTGACCCTGCTTGCGAATCTGACCGTCCGCGCCACGCTCCTCGTCCAGGTGCATGGGCGGGTACATGCCGTCGGAGTACCAGTCCAGGTGGCCCGAGGTCTCGAACAGCTGGCCCTTGGTGATGTGCGGGGAGTAGACGAACTCGTAGCCGTCCTCGACGTGGCGCTGTCGTGAGTAGTCCTCCATCACCTTGCGCAGCACGCCGCCCTTGGGGTGGAAGACCGCGAGCCCGGAGCCGATCTCGTCGGGGAAGCTGAACAGGTCCAGCTCGTTACCCAGCTTGCGGTGGTCGCGCTTGGCGGCCTCCTCCAGGCGGGTCAGGTAGGCCTTGAGCTCGTCGCGCGACTCCCACGCCGTACCGTAGATGCGCTGCAGCTGCGGGTTCTTCTCAGAACCACGCCAGTACGCCGCTGCCGTCCGCATCAGCTTGAAGTTGCCCAAGTATCCGGTGGCCGGCACGTGCGGCCCGCGGCACAGGTCCTTCCAGGCGACCGAGTCGTCGCGGCGGATGTTGTCGTAGATCGTCAGCTCGCCGCCGCCGACCTCGACACTCGCGCCCTCGGCTGCGTCAGCCGCGGAACCCTTGATGCCGATCAGCTCGAGCTTGTACGGCTCGGCTGCGAGCTCGCTGCGCGCGTCGTCGTCGGAGACCACCCGGCGGCTGAACCGCTGCCGCTCCTTGATGATCTGCTGCATCTTCTTCTCGAGCTTGCCCAGGTCGTCCGGCGTGAACGGGGTCTCGACGTCGAAGTCGTAGTAGAAGCCGTTCTCGACGGGCGGGCCGATGCCCAGCTTCGCGTCCGGGAACAGCTCCTGCACCGCCTGCGCCAGGACGTGCGCGGTCGAGTGCCGGATGATCGCGCGGCCGTCGTCCGACCCGGCCTTGACCGGCTCGATCTGGTCGCCGTCCTCGACGACCTTCGACAGATCGCGCAGCTCACCGTTGACGCGAGCGGCGATGGCGGAGCGGTCCTGGCCGAAGATCTCGGCGAACAGCTCCCCGATCGTCGTCGTCTCGGTCACGCTCCGCTCAGCCTCGCCCTCGACGCCGACCAGATGGACCTTGACTTCCGACACGGTGCACTCCTCGTGGTACGACCGGCCCACTGCCGGTCCCGCACGAATGGTATCGGCGTAGTCCTACCCCTGACGAAAGTAGGGGGTAAGTCAGGTCTGTCGTCCGATGTGGGTCAGGGTCCGCTCTTCATACCGTCGTTTCATGGCCGACGCCCTGCTGCACTTCGCCGAAGAACTGATGTCCTCCTGGTGGATCTATCTCGCGGTCTGGGGGTTCGCCGCGCTGGACGGCTTCTTCCCAGCCATTCCCAGCGAGACCCTGGTCGTCACCGCCGGCGTCTTCGCCGCCTCGATCGGCTCCCCGAACCTGTACGTCGTGATCGTGGTCGCTGCCTTGGGCGCGTTCGTCGGCGACCACCTGTCGTACTGGCTGGGCCGGGGCGCGGGCGGCCGAATGCTCGACCGGGTCAAGCCAGGTACCAAACGGCATAGCGCGGTGATGTGGGCCCGGCGGGCGCTGGCTGATCGCGGCGGCCTGGTCCTGATCGTCGCCCGGTACATACCCGGTGGCCGCACCGCCGTCACGCTCACCATGGGCAGCGTCCGCTACCCGCTGCGCCGCTTCACGCCGTACGCGGCACTGGCCGCCATCAGCTGGGGTCTCTACTGCAGCCTGGTCGGCTACATCGGCGGCAAGGCCTTCGAGGACAACCCCCTCAAGGGAGTCATCCTCGGGATCGGCCTCGCCCTCGCGGTGACCTTGATCGTCGAGGTCGTCCGCCACTACCTCCGCAAGCGCCGCCCTCAACCTGAGGTCGAGGCTCAGGTCGAGGACGAGCTCATGGTCACCTCGGAACGTTGAGCGCGATCGTGATCTGCTCGGACACCTTCGCTGCCAGCTCCAGACCGGCCCGCCGGGTGGCCGGCTGCAGCGCGGAGTGGTCGAGCGGGCCCTCGGCGGCGATGTGCTGGTCGGTCGGGATGTCGACGACCGCGGCCGCCCGCGACTCGAAGTACGGGCGGAGCTGCTTCTCCACCTCACGGTTGATGTCGCCGGGACCGTTCGAGACCGCGATGATCGCGCGCCGGATCAGCCGCTGCGCCTCGGGACCCTGGTTGTCCAGCTCCTCCAGCATCTGTACGGCGGCCGCGCAGGACAGGCTCTTCCACTTGATCGGGATGACGAGGGCGTCGGCCGCCTTCATCGCCTCGCGCCAGTTGCTCGAACCCTCGTTGTTCCCGGTGTCGATCACGAGCACCTTGTAGAACCGGCTCAGCAGACGGTGGATCTGGTCGAAGTCCTTCGCCTCGATCTGCGCATACGTCGTGGTCGCCGACGTCAGTACGTCGTACTGCCCCGCGACCTGGTGCCGCAGGTACGCCGCCACGTCGCCGAGCCGTGCATCCGGCTGGGTGAGCATCGCCATCGCCTGCAGCATGTCGGTCACCGTGGACCGCGCGTTGGTGTCGTGGGTACGCAGGTGCATGTTGCCGCGCAGCTCGTTGTTGTCCCAAGCCACGACTCCGCCGCCGCGCGCCTGACCGAGCGCACCGGCCAGCAGCAACGTGGTCGGCGTCTTGCCGGAGCCGCCCTTGGGGTTGGCCACGACGATCGTGACTGGGCGCCGGAACGCGGTCGCTGCGGTTGCGCGGGCGATCCGCTCGGTGCGCTCGGTGGTGCCTGGGCGCAGTCGCAGCACGCTACGGACGCCACGCTCGGCCGGAGCTTCGCGCGGTAGCGGGAGCGCCTGCATCAGCTCGTCGGTGCGGTAGGAGACGTCGCGCTGCTGCGGAACGTTCTGACCGGGGATGCCCTGCGGGAAGAAGTGCTGGGCGGCCGGGGACAGCGGCTGGCTCTGCTGCGGCGCGGGGGCGGTGTGGCCGCCGTGCTGCGGGGCTTCGTGTCCTTGGTATCCGCCTTGGCCTGCCGAGCCCTGGCTTGCCCAACCTTGGTCTGACGAGCCCTGACCAGCCCAGCCTTGGCTTGCCGAGCTCTGGCCAGTTGAGCTCTGGGCCGCCGAGCCGTGGCCTGTTGAACTCTGGCCTGCCGTGCCCTGACCGTGGGCCGGGTTGGTGACGTTGAAGGACTGTCCGCCGAACACCGGCGAGGCCGGCTCCGGGGTGCTCGGCTCCTCGACCTCTGTGGCGGCGGCTGCTTCGGTCTCGTCGACCTCGTCGAGATTCTCGTCCTCGAAGTCGGGCTTCTCCGCGGCGGGCTGCGTCCAGGAAGCCGTCGGCTCAGCGGCCGGCTGCGTCCACGAGGGGGCCGGCTGGCTCGGGGGCTCGGGCTGGGGCTGCTGCTTCTCCCACGGCGCGGCCTGGCCCGCGGGCCGCGACCACGAGTCGCCCGGGAACTCCTCGGACAGGGCGTCCGGGGTCTGCTCCGGAGTCTCTGCCGGGTCGGCGGCAGGCTCGGAGTTCGGGTCCGGCTGGGTCCAGGACGGCGTCGGTTGCCACATTCTCCGGACCTCGGCCGCCGCCGCTTCCCGGTCCTTGTGCTGTCCGGAGTTGTGCGAGTCGGTCACGACCTGGGTCCCCGATTTCTGTGAGAAGGGGCGGAAACGCCCCACAGGCTTGGTCTGTCGATCCGGGGGTGAGGTCCCCAGGTGTCCCACTATCCCATGACCCGGTGTCCACGCCATGTCACCACCCGGAGCGTCGCAGGTTCCTGCCACCCGCAGCACCTGTGCCTATTTTCTTGGGGTAGTCACCAAACCGGCTTCATAGGCAACGATCGCCGCCTGGACACGGTTCTTGACCGCCAGCCGGAGCAGGATCGCACTCACGTAAGCCTTCACCGTTCCTTCCACCAGGAACAGCCGCTGCGCAATCTCGGCATTCGACATCCCCGCACCGACCAGCCCGAGTACCTCACGCTCTCTAGGGCTCAGCACCTCAACCTGCTCCTTGGCCGCGACCGCCCGGGCCATCGATCCGCCACTCAGCTCGGCGATCACCCGCTGCGCCACCCGCGGCGACAGATAAGCAGCACCTTCCGCCACGGCCTTCAGCCCAGCGATCAGCTCCCGCGGATCACCCGACTTCAACAGGAACCCGCTCGCCCCGTCACCCAGCGCTCGCGCGATATACGCATCCTCGGAGAACGTCGTCAGCATCACGACCGCCGTCTCCGGGTGCTGCCGCCGGATCTCGGCGCCCGCCTCCAGCCCGTCCATCCGCGGCATCCGGATATCCAGTACGGCGACATCCGGCCGATGCCGGCGAACCAGCTCGACCGCCTCGATCCCATCGCCCGCCTCGGCCACAACCTCGATCGCGTCATCGGTACCGAGAATCGCCCGCACCCCGGCCCGAACCATCAGCTCGTCATCGGCCAGCAAAACCCTGATCATCGTGTGCTCTCCGGAGTTGGCGGAACCGAACCACTTTGCACAACCGCCTTGTCCACCAACACCCCACCGGCAAAACACAACCGGTACACGTAGTTCGTCGAGAACGGCTCAGCCGGCCGATAGTAACGGCACGCCCAATCTCCGGGTGGCGTGAAACTCTCCGACGGCGGATCGATCATCTCCATCGCAGGGAGCGCTCTCCGTACGTCGTTCTCGGCCTGCCCAAGCGTCAATCCGTCGTACGCGGCCGGGCGCAGAATCGAGCTGTACCCAGTCACCAAGTAGTAGCCCAGAGCAACCACCCCGATCACCGCCCCCAACCCCAACGGCGCCACCACAGCCGTCACCAGCCCCCGCCGCGCCCGCCGCCGCACCCGATCCCGCTCAACCGCAGCCCCGCCTTCGCCCTTCGGTTCGGGACCGGGTGCTGCCTCGGCTGAGGGCTCGGGTTCGGGGCGTCCTCCTGCGTGTGGCATCGCGGCTCGTACTTCGAATCCGCCTCCCGTGCGCGGACCCGCTTGCAGGGTTCCGCCGACCAGCCGCACGCGCTCGCGCAGCCCGTCGAGCCCGCGACCACCCGACACCGGCGGCTCTTGCATCGGCCGTGCAGCGCCCGTGTCGACCACCGTCACGATCACCTGGTCGCCGCGAAGAACACTCACGGAGACCGCTCCCCCAGGTGCGTGCTTGCTCGCGTTTGTCAGCGACTCCTGCACGACCCGATGCACAGCCCGATCAACCATCGGCGCCAACTCCGCCGCACCCTCCTCGACCAGTCGCACCTCAAGACCAGACGCGGCCGCCCGCTCCACCAGCGCCGCCACCGTTTCGTCGCGCGGAACCGTCGTCGCCTCGGAGTCACGCAGTACGCCGATGATCTCGCCCAACCGCTCGGTCGCCGACGCGGCCGCCTCACGCAGCGAGGTTGCGGCCTGCCGTTGCTCGTCGCGGAGTGCGGGGTCGAGCTCAAGAGCCGCCGCCCGCAAGGCGATCAGGCTCAGCTCATGGCCGACCGAATCGTGCATGTCCTGAGCGATCCGAGAGCGCTCTCTGAGGCGTTCTTGAGCCACCGCCATCTGTTGCTCACGCTCGATCCGCTCAGCCCGTTCCCAGCCGGCCGATGTCAGCAACAACTGCTGCGCCCGGTACCGCCCGATCAGCCACGGGAGCACAACCAGAAGCAACGCCAACAGCAGCATGACCAACCACGTCAGCACCGCCTCGGTCTTCTGCACCTCCGGCCGTACCACCAGCGAGAGCACCAGCATCCCGAGCAACGTCCAACTGCAGAGCATCACGAAATGCCGGAGCTGCGTTTCCCGGCGCCCAGCCAGATAGCTCAGCACGATCATCGCGAACACCAGCGCGATCGGAACGCCGTTCCGGGTCCCCAGCGAGAACGCCAAGATCGCGCTCTCTGCCGAAGAAACCAACGCCAGCGCGAGCAAGGGCCGGCTCTGCCGCAACAGCACCGCCGTACCGACCACTGCGATACACGCCAGCCGCATCACCCACGGATCCTGCCGGGCACCGCTCTCCGCGATCACGGGGAAACTCAGGGCGGCCCACAGGCCGACATCTCCCAGGCGCCGCCAGTTCATGCCGCCGACGCTACACAGCCGCCGGGCCCCCGCAGTACTGCCGAAAGTCAGTGGTCTGCGGCGGGAACGATCTCGAACGGCACGTACGACAGGTTGGGCACCGTCTCACCACGCAACCGCGCGACCAGCAGATCCACCGCCGTACGGCCCATCTGCCCCTGGTTCTGCTGCACATGCAGGTACGGCGGTCCGCCGATCGAATCCCCCGGCGAGTCGAAACACGCGATCACCCGGTCGCCACCGAGCGCGTGATCCGTCATCCGCGCCAGGTTGTACTCACACGCGAAGTACGCCGTCACCTCGGGGAACCGATCCCGGAACTGACGAATCGCGTCGATATCCCCCTGCACACTCTCCATCGAACCGGGCAGCGTGCTGCGCAGATCCGTCAGCTCGTAGGCCTGCCCGCGCCCCTGGAACGCCGACCGGAAACCCTCGAGCCGCTCCTCGATCGACGACGTGTTGACCGGCGGCGGCGACACGAACGCGATGTGCTGATGCCCCTGGTCGAGCAGCTGAGTGGTGAGCGCCCGCGAGGCCGCGACGTTGTCGGTGTGGACCGCAGCCACCGGAATCCCGGACAGATGGCGGTCGACGAGCACGATCGGGTACCCGTCCAGCACCTGCCGCAACAGACTCGCGTTGTAGAAGTCCCCGTGCACCGGGAACACGATCAGTCCGTCCACCTCGCCGGTCGCCACCAGCGAGTCCACAGCCTTCTCCTCATCGGCCTGCCGCCCGTGCGTCCGCCGTACGATCAAGTGCGTCTCGTGCTCCGCACAACGCTCCTCGATCGCACACATGAGCTCGAGGCCATAGGAGTCCGACACATCCGGTACGACGAGCGCGATCGTGCGCGCCTCCCGTCGTGGCGTCGCGACCCGCCCGCGCAGCGGCATCGTGAGCCCGGCCAGATCCGGCAACTGCTGCACCACGAACGTGCCCTTACCCCGGACCCGCTCGACCAGCCCAGCCTCGCGCAGCACCTCGAGCGCCCGCTTCGACGTGATCCGGCTGACGTCGAACTCCACCGCCAGCTCCATCTCCGACGCCACCCGGTCCCCCGGCCCCAAAACCCCGCGCCGGATCTGGTCGAGCAACCGCGCACAGATCTCCTCGTACAGCAGCACCCGCCCGTCCTCCTCACGCCGCCCGGTCTGGTTGGCATATCAAATCATCCCCGAAGACTGTCGGTGCGCGGTGACAACCTGCAAACCATGGACATCTACGGCAAACGCGCAGTCGTCACCGGAGCCGCCGTCGGCATCGGCCGAGCCATCGCCCAGCGCCTGGCCGC
This sequence comes from Kribbella sp. NPDC056951, assembly GCF_042674205.1. Classification (NCBI taxonomy): domain Bacteria; kingdom Bacillati; phylum Actinomycetota; class Actinomycetes; order Propionibacteriales; family Kribbellaceae; genus Kribbella; species Kribbella sp. NPDC056951. The sequence goes on along the minus strand of NZ_JBHUQZ010000002.1, from coordinate 100,502 downwards.
CGAGGGCGCCGAGGTGGTGATCGCCGACCTCGACGCGGCCGGCGGCGTCGAAACCTGTACGTCGATCGGCCCGGCGGCCCGCTTCGTCCAGGTCGATATGCGCGACGATGTGGCCGTCGCGCAGCTGATGTCATGCCAACCACACATCCTCGTCAACAACGCCGGCGGTGGACCTTCGCTCGCGCCCTGTTTCCCCGAGGCGTCCGTCGAGCGATGGTCGGCCGCACTCGACCTCAACCTCCGCGCACCGATGCTGGCCACGCAACTCGCCCTCGACGCGATGCAGCAGGCGGGCGGCGGTGCGATCGTCAACATCGGATCGACCGCCGGGCTCGGGTTCGACGAACATTCTTCGCCTGAATACAGCGTCGCGAAGGCCGGGCTGATTCGCTTCACGGCAACCCTCGCCCCGCTGGCCACGACACATCGCGTCCGCGTCAACTGCGTCGTACCGGATTGGGTCGCCACCGAGCGCGGCATCCAGGAGCGAGCGATACTGCCGGCAGCTGAGCGTGGTGCGGAGCAGGTGCCGCTCGAGGCGGTGACGGATGCGGTGGTTCGGTTTGTTCGCGACGACGGTGCTGCGGGCCGCGTCGTGCTGTTGGATCAGGGGCAGCCTGAGCGATGGCTGAATTGACCTGGTCTTGACCTCGTTGTGCTGTCAACATTCGAGCATGATTCCGGCCGCCCCCGCCTTTGCTGCGCGTTCCGTGTTCGCTGTCGCCGGAGCGCTGGCCGCCGTACTGACTGCTCTGTCGGGGCGGTACGGGTATCACCGTGACGAGTTGTACTTCCTGGTGGCGGGCGACCACCTCGCCTGGGGGTACGTCGACCAACCGCCACTGACGCCGTTGATCGCCCGCGTCTCCACCGAGCTGTTCGGCAATACGCCGATGGGCTTGCGAGTCATCTCGACTCTTGCCAGCGCTGCCACGGTGATCGTGGTTGCGCTCCTGGCCCGTGAGTTCGGGAGCGGTCGCCCTGGTCAGCTAGTGGCCGCGGTCTGCGCAGCCGTCTCGGGCTTCCTGCCTGGTGTCGGCCACATGGTCTCGACTGCGACCTACGACCTGCTCGCCTGGATGCTCATCGCGTTGTTCGCGGTCAAGCTCCTGCGCACGGACGACCGTCGCTGGTGGCTGGCACTCGGGCTGACCGCGGGAATCGCCCTCGAGAACAAGTACCTCGTCGTACTGCCGATCGCAGCCCTCCTTGCCGCGCTGCTGATCGTCGGACCTCGCCGAGTACTGCGTTCGTGGTGGCTGCTCGCGGGTATCGCCATCGCGGGGCTCGTCGCGCTGCCGAACGTCATCTGGCAGTTCCAGCACGACTGGCCGCAGCTGACGATCGCCGGTGGAATCGCGGAAGATGACGGTACCGAGAACCGGATCATGTTCATCCCACTGCAGATCCTGCAGCTCGCCCCAATCCTGCTCCCCGTGTGGGTAGCCGGCTTCCGCCGACTCTGGAAGCTGCAGTGGCCGCGCGCGGTCGCACTCGCCTATCCGCTCCTCTGCATCGCCGTACTGGCGGTAGGCGGCAAGTCCTACTACGCCCTCCCCCTGCTCTACGTCCTACTCGCAGCCGGCGCCGAACCCACCCTCGCCTGGTTCACCCGACACCGCGCCCTGGCAGCCACCGCATTGGCTTTCACCGCAGCCAGCTCCTTCATCTTCACCCTCCCCGTCCTCCCCACCTCAGCCGTCGACTTCGTCATCCCGGTCAACCAGGAGCAAGGCGAACAAATCGGCTGGCAAAACCTCACCACCACAGTCGCGAACGCGATCCCCCCAGCCGAACGAGCCACCACCACCATCCTCGCCGGCAACTACGGCGAAGCCGGCGCCCTCCGCCGCTACGGCCCCGCCCACAACCTCCCCCTCGCCTACTCCCCCCACATGAGCTTCGCCGACTGGGAACACCCACCCGCAACCGCCACCGGCCCAGTCCTCCTGATCCAAATAGAACGCTCCCCCACCCTCGAATCCAACTTCCCCAACTGCCACCTGCTAACCACCGTCCAAAACCCCGTAGCCAACGAAGAAGACGGCACCACCCTCGTCCGCTGCGACGCCCCCATCACCCCCTGGCCCACCCTCTGGCCCAACCTCCGCCGCTACTACTAGCCCTCCCCGCCTTCCCTGGAATAGGCGCGCGCCTCCCGCACTTACTCAAGACCTCTTGTACAAGCCCCATTGCAAACAAGACACCGTCTTCGGTGGTGCCGGCGCCTTCACGGAGTCTCGCCGCCGCTCCAGGCCGCCGCACACTCCATGGCGAGCCGATACGACGCTGAGCACGGATCAACCATCTGCGCGCCCGAAAGTGGCTGGTGGGCGCTCAAGGTGAGCCGGCTGGTCGACCTTGAGCACGGTTCGACCGTTCCAGTGGGATGTCAGATGGTTGATGGAGTCTCAAGGTGACTCCGCCCCGCGAGTTCGGGGCGCCATGGATGCTCACCATCGGCGTGGTCGGCTTGATGGTTTTTGGTCGACCACCGGAGGCGGTCGACTCCGGGGTACAGGCGCGAAAGGACTCGGCCGAGGACGTTCGCTGTGGCTGATCGCCGCTCCCGGCCGACCAAAAAAGACAGCGTGGCTGGGCGCCGCGGTGGCTAGGGCGGATGGCGAGGTCGGCGACCGCGGCTGCAGGCTGCTTGGGGTTGCCGGGCTGTGGTTGCCGTGCGGGAAAGAGGCCTGCCGACCCACCCCGCGCCTCACCAAACCGCGCCGCGTCTCGTCGTGCATGCAGCGCGGTGGTGCGTTGGCCGGTACCTTTTTCGCAAATAACACCCAAAAGTTACCGACCAACGCAACCTCCGCGGCCCAACGTCCGACGATCCGGAGACCAAGCCTGCGGGTTCTTCGGACGTTGTGGCGGGGAGCGGGTCGCCGCACCGGCCGACCCGGGGTGAGCCCGCCAACGAACCCGGCGAAGGCATCGCCCCAGCCCCAGCGCGGAACCGCACAGGCACCCCTCACCCCACGCCGGAAACCGGGGAGCGCGCCGCACCGGCCGCCGCCGATGCGAAGCGAGGCGCAGGGGGTGCGGGTGGCGAAGCCCCCGCCCGCGGCAAGCGAAGCGCAGCCGCACAAACGACGAAGGCGAGGCGGCGAGCGCTGTTAAGCGCCGCACACCTCGCCTATCGACTTCGTGGACGATACTGGGATCGAACCAGTGACCTCTTCCGTGTCAGGGAAGCGCGCTACCGCTGCGCCAATCGTCCATAAAAGAACCTGAAGTTCTTCGAGGTGGAGACGGGATTCGAACCCGTGTACACGGCTTTGCAGGCCGTTGCCTCGCCTCTCGGCCACTCCACCAAGCACACAGCTTGGTCCGTCAAAACCATCTCCGAGCGGACGACCGGGCTCGAACCGGCGACCTTAACCTTGGCAAGGTTACGCTCTACCAACTGAGCTACGTCCGCACTACGACCGGTTTGGTGTTCCCCGGCGCGAGAAGAACATTAGCCCATCCCGCCCTCAGTTCAAAAATCGGGGTCCCCCGCAGGACGACGTACCGTCACCTGCTGGTCACCAACGGGACCCGAATCGCCTTAGCACTAAGGTGTTCCGTGGAAGGAGCGGCACATGCGGATCTGGGTGAACGGTGAGCTCGGCGGTGAACTGGCGACGGTTCCCGCGCTCGACCACGGGCTGACGACGGGCGACGGGGTGTTCGAGACGATCAAGATCGTCGACGGAAAGCCGTTCGCCGTACGGCGGCATCTGGAGCGGCTGGTCCGTTCCGCGACCGGTCTCGGTTTACCCACGCCCGACGTGGCGCGCGTCGAGGCCGGCATCGCCGAGGTCATCGCGGCGGATCCGGGCATCGCGTTCGGCCGGTTGCGGATCACGTTCACCGGCGGCGTCTCGCCGCTCTCCTCCGATCGCGGGACGACCGGACCGACGATCGTGATCGCGTCCCAGGCCATCCAGCCACCGTCACCAGTCTCGGCGATCATCACGGTCCCGTGGACCCGCAACGAGCGCAGCGCGGTCGCCGGTCTGAAGACCACGTCGTACGCCGAGAATGTCCGCGCGCTCGCCTATGCCAAGGAGCGCGGCGGCAGCGAGGCGATCTTCGCGAACACCGCCGGCGCGCTCTGCGAAGGCACCGGCTCGAACATCTTCTGCGTGTACGACGGTGAGCTCGTGACCCCGACCCTCGAGTCGGGCGCCCTGGCCGGGGTCACGCGCGCGCTCGTCATCGAGTGGTTCGGCGCGACCGAGCGCGACGTACCGATGGACAAGCTTTTCGAGGCCGACGAGATCTTCCTCACATCGACGACGCGCGACGTCCAGGGCATCCATCGCGTCGACGACCGCGAGCTGGCCGCGCCGGGCTCGATCACCGCCCAGGTCGTGAAGATCTTCGCGGATCGCTCGCTCGAGGACCTCAACCCCTAAAGGTCTTTCGGCGCGTCGAGCATCTGCGAGGTCGCGACGGTGACGATGTTCTCGCGGGTGAAGACGTCGACACCGGCCAGGCGGTGCAGCCACTTGCGGTAGATGACCGGCTCCACCTTGTCGGCGACCGCGTTGTACCAAAGCTTGAACGCGGCCCAGTTGTGGCCGGCTTCGACCTGCCCGAAGAACGGCGCGGATGGTGTCCCGGCAACGGCCTTGCGGGTCTCGTTCCAGAGGTCGTAGGTGAATTCGCGCGACACCTTGATGTCCTCCGGCGTACCGAGCCGGTGCACGTGCCCGCCGACAAACGTGTCGATGTCGAGCTTCGCCAGAACGTCATGCGCCCGCAGCACGCCGGGCACGCTGTCCGCAGTCCCCCACGCGCTGAACGGCGACCAGCCAGGCAGTACGACGTCGATCATCAGCGCGGCCCGTTGCCGCGGCGCGTGCACGATGATGTTGCCGGACTCGTGATTCACCCCGGGGTAGCTCAGCTCGAGGTGCTGGTTGCCGACGGTCAGCGAGTACCGGTCGGTGAAGGTGCGGGTCGGCATCGGCCGGGTCTTGTCGCGCTCCGCGCGGATCAGCCGTGCGGTATCGGCGTGCGCGATCCGGATGACATCACCGAACGCCGCCGCTCCCGCGATGTGGTCCGCGTGATGGTGGCTGTACACCAGGTGCGTGACCCGCTTGCTGGTCACCTTGCTGATCGCCGCCGGCAACGCCTCGGCGAGCGCGGGCGGCGCGTCGAGCAGGATGACACCGCGGTTGCTGACCACGAAAGCCGCCTGCGTTCCACCGGCAGTGACGGCGTACATCTCGGGCCCGATCCGGTCGAGGCGGTACCCGTCCGGCCCCATCGGCAGCGGCTTCGCATCAGCCGGGAGCGGTACGAACTTGGGTTGCGCGGGCGCCGCCGTACCGACTGCTGTCGCGGGCTCACTGCCCAGTACGACGCTCGCGGCGCCGGCCGCGGCACCCAGCTTCAGCAGGCCCCGGCGGGACGGGGCACTCGTGACCTCACTCATGATCTGCTCGCTCTCTAGACGGTCGTTCAAATTGGAACTACCTGATCGACGATAGCGCCTAGTTCGAATTTGAACAATCATTCGATAGGATGAGTCACATGGCGGACGGACACGGGCTCACCGATCGGGAGCTGCGCACCTGGCGGACATTCCTGGGCATCGCGACCCTGCTCAACCAGCAGGTCGAACAACAGTTGAAGGACAACGCCGGCCTCTCACACCCGCAGTACGAAGTGCTCGCGCGCCTGTCCAACGCCCCCAACGGCGAACTCCGCATGACCGAGCTAGCCGGCGTAGCCCTCACCTCAAAAAGCGGCCTCAGCTACCAGGTCACCCAACTGGAAAAAGCAGGCCTAGTCAGCCGCCGCCCCTGCACCACCGACGACCGAGGCATCATCGCCGCCCTCACCGAAGCCGGCTGGACCAAACTCCGCGAGTCCGCCCCCGACCACGTAGACCTCGTCCGCAAACTCTTCGTGGACCCCCTATCCCCCGAAGAATTCACCGGCCTCAGCAAGGCCGCCGACGCCCTAGCAGCCCGCCTCGGCCTCACCAGCAAAACCATGACCGCACTACGCACTCATGGGTGAGAATCGCGGCCCTTCCGGGCAGGGCTACTCCCCCGAGGCCTTGCGGCGTTCGCGGTAGGCGGCTACGTGCAGGCGGTTGCCGCAGGTGCGGGCGTCGCAGTAGCGCTTCGAGCGGTTGCGTGAGAGATCGATCAAGGCATCGTCACAGTCCGGCGCCTCACAGCGGCGCAGCCGCTCGCGCTCGCCGGCCGAGATCACCTGCGCCAGCGCGATCCCGCACTCCACGGTGATCCGGCACGCCAGCGACGAACCGTCCCGCGAATAGTGGATGTGCCACGGGTGCCCGTCATGGTTCGTCAGCCGCGGCGTCGTCGTACCGCGGGCAATGATCGCGTTGATCATCGCCGCCGCCGTCGCATCCGAATCCGTCGTGAACACCGGCGCGAACAACGGCCGCAGATCCCGGACATCGGCCAAGTCCTTGTCGGTCAGGATCCCGACCGCGCTGAACTCCCGCTCCTGGACGAACTTCTCCAGCTCCTCCAAGGTCCCCATCGTGTCGACCTGGCTGTTCGGCCCGGGCAGCGTGTTCACCATCCGGACCAGCGTGCCGAGCGCCTGCTCGGTGTCGTGCGAGAAAGTCACAATCACGTCTCCAACGTGACGGGGTCTCCGTCCTGGCCCAAGAGTAGCCCGCCCCGATTAGAACGTCGCCGCATCATGCGCTAAGGTTTCACCCGCAAGACCCCACCAGGCAACACCAGCAACACGCACCACGCCTGGGCGATTGGCGCAGTGGTAGCGCGCTTCGTTCACACCGAAGAGGTCACTGGTTCGAACCCAGTATCGCCCACGAAGTCGATAGGCGACTCGTGTCCCCGGAAAGCGGGGACCGGGTCGCCTTCGTCGTTTGTGCGGCTGCGCTTCGCTTGCCGCGGAGTGGGGGCTTCGCCACCCACACCCCCTGCGCCTCGCTTCGCGTCGGCGGCGACGGTTGCGGCGCGCTCCCCCGGTTCGGCGCTGGGGCTGGGGCGCGTTTGCACGGTTCCGGCGATGGCTGATGTGCGCTTCCCAGGGCCGGCGGTCGGTTAGATCAGCCAAGTGCCGTTCGTCATGAGGGTTCTTTCTTTTAGTTCGTTGGCTTCTTGCCAGGCTTGGATTTTGGTGGGGGTTGCGCGGATGAAGGGGTAGTTGGGGAGGGGGCGGGGGTCGAAGCCTGCTTTGGTGGCGAAGGCTTGGGCTTCGGTGGGGGTTGGTTGGGTGGGGTCGGTGGTGGCGGTGATGTGGACTACGTCTCGGAGGGTGCCGAGGGTTAGTTGGAGGAGCGGGTTCAGGTGGAGGTTTTTGGCGGTGGGGTTGGTGGTGGCGGTGGCTAGGTAGAGGTGGGTGCCGTTCCAGAGGAAGGAGAGGGGCATTAGGTACGGCGTGCCTTCTGGGGAGGCGGTGGCTACCCAGGCGTCGATGTCGTGTTCTAGGCGGTCGAGGGTGTCTTGTTTGCGGGTGGCTAGGGGGCGGGGGGCTGTTGCGGTCATGTCGGTACGGTTTCACGGGGCGTGGATGAGTCGGTAGGCATGGTGGTGGGGATGAAGTGGGCGGTGATGGTTAGGCCGCCTTCGGGGTGAGTGGTGGTTGTCAGGGGTGCGTGGTGGGCGGCCGCGACGGCGTTGACTATGGCTAGGCCTAGGCCGTGGCCGTCGGGGTGGTTTTGACGGTTGGTGGGGTGTTTTTGGAAGGGGCGGAAGAGGCGGTTGAGGTCTTCGTCGGGGATGACTGGGCCGGTGTTGGTGATGGTGAAGGTGGTGTGGGCGGCGGCGGTTTGGGTGGTGATGGTTATTTGGCCGTTGGGGTGGTTGTGGTGGATGGCGTTGTCGACGAGGTTGGCGATGAGGCTTTCGATCAGGTGGGGGTCGCCGGCGGTGGGGGCGGGCGAGAGGTTTGCGGCTAGGTCGATGCCTTTGGCGGTTGCTTGGTGGTGGCGGGTGGCTAGGACTCGTTCGGTGACCTGTGCTAGGTCGACGGGGTCTTGGCGGGAGAGTCCGCGCTCGCTGGTGGCTAGGACTAGTAGTGCCTCGACGATGCGTTCCTGCTGCTGGCCTAGGGCTAGAGCTTCTTGGCAGGTGGAGCGCAGGGAGTCTGTGGTGGCATCGGGGTCGGATAGGGCGACTTCTAGCAGGGTGCGTAGGCCGGCGAGCGGCGTACGTAGCTCGTGGGAGGCGTTGGCGACGAAGTGGCGTTGCGCGTCGAAGGCGGCCTCCAAGCGGGCGAACAACTCGTCGAGGGTTTGGCCGAGTTCTGTCAGCTCGTCGGTGGGTTCGCCGAGGTCGAGGCGTCGGTGGAGGTCGCCGGTGGAGATGACTTGGGCAGCGGCAGTGATGGACCGCAGCGGACGCAGGAAGCGGCCGGCGACGATCCAGCCGAGAGCGAAGGCCACCGGGATCAGAACGATCAGGGCGGCGGCCGATCCCACCAAGAGCTGCGGCAGGGTGATTCCGCTGCCGGTTCCGGTGATGGCGCCCGACGAGGCTTGGCCCTCGGGTGTCACTGACTGGACCCCGGCGAGCGGGACGACGACGGACGCGAGCACCACGACTCCGGCGGCGTAGATACCAGTTGCGTAGGCGAGCGCGAGGCGTTTCTGCAGGGACTTCCGGCCGCGCCGCGGCGACGTCATGACGGTCCGATGCAGTAGCCGCCTTCGCGGATGGTCCGGATCACCGGCGGATCGCCGAGCTTGGCTCGCAGGCGGTGCATGGTGTGCTTGACCGCGCTGCTGAAGGGGTCCGCGGCCTCGTCCCAGACGCGTTCGAGCAGGTCCTCGGCGGAGATCACCAGGCCGGGTGCGGCGAGCAGACATTCCAGGAGTGCGAACTCCTTGGCACTCAACTCGAGCCGCCGGCCGGCCCGAGAGGCGGTACGGCGGGCTGGGTCGAGCGTGAGGTCGCCCCAGGCCAGCGTGGGCGGGAGCGGCGGGCCGGTACGGCGAGCCAGCGCGCGGATGCGGGCGACCAGTTCGGCGAACGCGAACGGTTTGGGTAGGTAGTCATCGGCACCGAGTCCGAGCCCGTCCACGCGATCCTCGATCGTGCCGGAGGCGGTGAGCATCAGGATCCGGGTCTCGGAGCGCCCCCGGGCGAGTTGCCGGCAGATCTCGTCTCCGGGGACACCGGGCAGATCGCGGTCGAGGACCACCACGTCGTACCGGGTGCCGGTCAGGCGGTCGAGGGCGGCAGTTCCGTCCAGTACGACGTCGACGGCCATGCCCTCGCGGCGCAACCCGGTTCCGATGGAACGGGCCAGGACCTCGAAGTCCTCGACGACCAATACCCTCATCGCCGCTCACCGCAGGCCGTCGTACGGGCAGTGCAGCGGAACCGGCCAAGCGGTCGAGATGCCATGGCTTCACGATGTCAGATCCCAGGTCGCAGCCGGGTCGCAGCGAATGCGACCGTGCTGAAACCGGACGCCACGTAGAACCGTCGGCATGAATCCATTCCGAACCATGAACTCGCCGCGATGAGCGCCCCAGGAATCGTCGTGGCCGGGCTGCGGAAGCGGTACGGCGGGACGCAGGCACTCGACGGTATGTCGTTCGCAGTCCGCTCCGGGCTGGTGACCGGCTTCGTCGGGCCGAACGGCGCCGGGAAGTCCACCACCATGCGGGTCATCCTCGGCCTCGACGCCGTCGATGAGGGCACCGCGCTGATCGACGGCCGGCCCTACCGCAGCCTGCGGCACCCACTGACCCATGCCGGTTCCCTGCTGGACGCAGCGGCGCTGCACCCTGCGCGGAGCGCCCGCAACCACCTGCTGTGGCTCGCACATTCACAGGGATTGCCAGTACGGCGGGTGGATGAGGTCATCGAGCAAGTCGGCCTGACCCCGGCGGCCAGGCGCAAGACGGGGGGCTACTCACTCGGCATGCGGCAGCGGCTCGGGATTGCGGCGGCCCTGCTGGGTGATCCGCCGATCATCATGCTCGACGAGCCCTTCAACGGCATGGACCCCGAGGGCATCGTCTGGATGCGTGGATTCCTGCGCTCGCTGGGTGCTCAGGGCCGCAGTGTCTTGGTGTCCAGCCATCTGATGAGCGAGTTGCAGGACACCGCCGATCATCTGGTGGCGGTCGGGCGCGGCAAGGTCCTCGCCGATAGCAGCGTGGCCGACCTCATCGCAACCGCGTCCAGGAACCGCGTCGCCGTACGGACCACCGCCACGGCGGCAGCGACCGCCGTACTGTCCGGCGCCGGCGCTGTTGTCGCCGCCGCGAGCCACGACACCGTCACGGCTACCGGCATCGCCTCGAATCACATCGTCACGCTGCTGAACGACAGCAGGGTGCCCTTTTCCGAAGTGTCGGCACATCGCGCGACGCTCGAACAGGCCTATCTCGAGCTCACGCGCAGTGCGGTCGAGTTCCGTGCCGAGGTACCGCAGTGATCTCCTTCCGCCAGTTGCTGCACGCAGAATGGACCAAGTTCCGCACGGTCCGGGGCTGGGTGACCGGCATGGTCGCGGCCGCACTGATGATGGTGATGTTCGCCCTGCTCGCCGGTCTCAGCAGCGACCAGAAGGGTGCACTGCCCGTTCCGATCGGACCGTACGGCGGGCCGGTCACCGACAGCTTCTACTTCGTGCACCAGCCGATCACCGGCGATGGCAGCATCACCGTTTCCGTCGCCGCGCTCGAGAGCAGTGTCCCGGAGGGGCCGGAGACATTGCGGCCCGGCAGCGTGCCATGGGCGAAAGCCGGTCTCATCGTCAAGGCAGGCACCGAGCCGGGATCGCCGTACGTCGCGATCATGTTGACCGGCGAGCATGGCGTGCGAATGCAGGACAGCTATGTCAACGACACTGCCGGCCCTGGCTCCGCGGCGTCTCCACAGTGGCTGCGGCTGGACCGTTCTGGTGACGTGATCACCGGATATGCCTCCAGTGACGGCACGAACTGGAGCGAGGTGGGCACTGCGCAGCTGGCCGGGTCCAGCGCACAGGTGGGGCTGTTCGTCGCCTCGCCGCCGGCTGTAGGAGGCGGGGGGACAGCCGGGACCGTGTCCACAGCGACCTTCGGGAATCTCCGCGTTCGGGGAGGCTGGGCCGGCGGCTCCTGGGCGGGTGATCAGGTGGGAGCTGAGTCCCCGACGTTCGCCGGCTATCCCGCGAACGCCGCAGGCTCGTTCATGAGTACCGATGCGCAGTTCACGGTCACTGGTGCCGGTGACATAGCCCCGGCTGTGCGCGACAGCCTGCCAACGGGCGGCCATCTTCGAGACCTGCTGACCGGGACGTTCGCGGCGCTGATTGCAGTGATCGTCGTGGGTGCGCTGTTCGTCACCGACGAGTACCGGAGCGCGATGATCCACCTCACCCTGGCCGCGAGTCCACGGCGGAGCAGGGTCCTGGTGTCCAAGGCGATCGTGGTGTGGGTGGTTACCTTCGTGGCCGGGTTCGCCGGGGCGGTTCTCGCGGCACCACTCGGCGAGCGGCTCGCCCGGGTCAACGGCGTCTACATCTTTCCGGTGTCGTTCTCGACCGAGCTGCGAGTGGAGCTCGGGACCGCAGCCTTGCTCGCGACCGCGGCGGTCCTGGCGGTGTCGGTCGGCGCCATCGTCCGGCACAGCGCGGCCGCGGTCACCACGGTCGTCGTGGCCATCGTGCTCCCCTACCTCTTGATCGCCATCCCCTTCGTACCGGCTGCTGTGTCGAAGGTGGTCGCCACGGTCACACCGGGAGCAGCCTTCGCGGTTCAGCAGACGCTCGTTCCGTACGACCAGGTCGCCAGCAACTACACGCCCTACTACGGGTACTACCCGCTGGCGCCTTGGGCTGGCGTCGCCGTACTGGCCGGATACGCCGCGGTCAGCCTGGCAGTGGCCGCTGTGCTTCTCCATCGGAGGGACGCATGAGGCTCGCGCTGCACGGTGAATGGACCAAGCTGCGAACTGTCGCCGGCCCGCTGTGGCTCCTGGTCGGAACGGTCGCGGTGACCGTGGCCCTGAGCGCAGTTGCGACCTCTGTGGTGAGTTGCACCGCGGCTGGCTGTGGCGGCGACACCACGAGGCTCACCGTCAGCGGCATCTACCTCGGGCAGGCGCTGGTCGCCGTACTCGCTGTGCTGGTCATCAGCGGCGAGTACGGCTCTGGGATGGTTCGTACCAGCCTCACTGCGATTCCTCGCCGTACGACGCTCTTCGTGGCCAAGGCCGTGATCCTCAGCGGAGTGGTGGCGCTCGCCGCGACGGTTGCCGTCATCGGCTCGTACGTCGCCGGGCGACTGGTTCTGCCGCCACCCGGGAACCAGGCGCTCTCGCTCGCCACGCTGCGCGCGATCGGTGGAGCGGTTGTCTACCTAGTCCTGATCGGCTTGCTGAGCCTCGGTGTCGCCACCGCCGCGCGCGACTCCGCCGCCAGCATCGGGGGCGTTCTCGGCCTGCTCTACATCGTCCCGATCATCTCCCAGACCATCAGTGATCCAGACTGGCAACGCCGGCTCGAGAAGCTCGCACCGATGACAGGCGGTCTCGGCGTGACGGCGGTCTGGGCCGGCCTGGCTCTCGTGGTCGGCGGGCTGCTGCTGCGTCTCCGAGACTCGTAGCGCAGTGATGAAAAGCAGGGGTTTCGACGGCGTGTTGAGTGGACAGAAAGGGTGGTGCTTGTGTGACGGATGAGGTGGTTTTCAGGCGTGAGAATCCGGTTTTGGCGCAGCCAAAAAGTGCGCTACTGTTCTGCTCACGCCGGAGAACACCAAACCGGACGTAGTGCGGACGTAGCTCAGTTGGTAGAGCGTAACCTTGCCAAGGTTAAGGTCGCCGGTTCGAGCCCGGTCGTCCGCTCGGAGATGGTCCTAGGGGCCTCACTCTGCACGGTGGAGTGGCCGAGAGGCGAGGCAACGGCCTGCAAAGCCGTGTACACGGGTTCGAATCCCGTCTCCACCTCGAAGAACTTCAGGTTCTTTGACGGACGATTGGCGCAGCGGTAGCGCGCTTCCCTGACACGGAAGAGGTCACTGGTTCGATCCCAGTATCGTCCACGAAGTCGATAGGCGACCTGTGTCCCCGGAAAGCGGGGACCGGGTCGCCTTCGTCGTTTGTGCGGCTGCGCCTCGCTTGCCGCGGGCGGGGGCTTCGCCACCCGCACCCCCTGTCGCCTCGCTTCGCATCGGCGGCTGGGGCTGGTGAGCGCTCACCCGGTTCCGCGCTGGGGTTGCGTTGCTACATCCTTAGGTGGGAGGCGCCGTTGAAGTCGAGGATGGTGCCGGTGGCGAATTCGGCGGCGGGGCTGGCCAAGTACAAGATGGCGGCGGCTACTTCGGTGGGGGCGGCTACTCGGTCTAGGGGGCTTTCTTGGCTTCGGCGGTTGACGCCTTCGCCGGCTAGGTTTTCGGCGGCCATGTCGGTGGTGGTCCAGCCGGGGGCGATGGCGGTGACGGCTATGCCTTCGGGGCCTAGGGCTCTGGCTAGGGACTGGGTGAAGGAAACTATGGCTGCCTTCGAGGCGCCGTACGCGGGTTGGTTGGGTTCGCCGCGGAAGGCGCCTCGTGAAGAAACGTTGATGATGCGGCCGCCGCGGGGCATGTGGCGGACTGCGCACCAGGTGGCGTTCGCGGGGCCGATCAGGTTGACGGCGAGGGTGTCGGTCCAGGCCTGCTGCCATTCCTCGTACGTCGTTTCGCGGATCCGGTGCGGGTGGTAGACGCCGGCGTTGTTGACCAGTACGTCGATGCGCCCCAACCCGGCCGCGGCCTCGTCGACCATCGTCTGTACGGCGTCCGGATCGGCCAGGTCGGCGTGGACCATGACATGCCCACTGCCTGGTAGAGCGGCTAACACCTTCGAGGCGGACTCGCGGGAGGAGCTGTAGTGGACGGCGACCCGGTCGCCATCGGCGGCGAAGGCGTGGGCGGTGGCGGCACCGATGCCGCGTGAGGCACCGGTGATCAGAACGGCACGATCCATACGGAGATCATGTCAGGACCTAACGCGGCTTGATGTCCCGGCGGTAGGACTTGCTCGCCCGCACCCACTCCTTCTTCGCCAACTGCCGCGCCCGCGCATCCGAGCGCCGCGCCATGTACGCCGCCTCCTTGCGCAGCTGGACCCAGCTCTCGTAGCGCCGGTACGGCAGCGTCCCGTCCTCGAGTGCCGCCTTCACCGCGCACCCCGGTTCGCCATCGTGCGAGCAGTCCTTGAACCGGCAGTTCTCAGCCAGCGCAGTCACATCCGGGAACGCGGCCGCCAGCCCCTCACCCGACTCCTGCAGACCGATCCCCCGCAGCCCCGGCGTGTCGATCACCACGCCACCAGCCGGCAGTACGACGAGCTCCCGCCGTACCGAGGTGTGCCGGCCCTTGCCGTCCTCGCGGATCTCCTGGACATCCAGCAGCTCCACACCGGCCAGCGCGTTCACCAGCGACGACTTGCCCGCGCCACTCGACCCGAGCAGCGCCAGCGTCGCATCCCCCGCCACCAGCTCGCGGACGGAATCCATACCGGCACCGGTCGCGGTACTACACACCAGTACGTCGGCCCCGGGCGCGGCCGCCGCGACGTCCTCGGCCACGGCGTCGGCATCACCGACCAGGTCGGCCTTCGTCAGTACGACGACCGGCCGGGCACCGCTCTCCCAGGCCAGCGTGAGAAAGCGCTCTATCCGGCCGATGTTCGGCTCGGGATGGAGTCCGACGACGATCGCGATCACGTCGACATTCGCGGCCAGCAGCTGGCCTTTCGACGTACCGCTGACTTCGGCGCGGACGATCGCCGTACGGCGTGGTGCCAGCGACTCGACGGTGATGCGGTCGTCCGGCCAATGGCGGAGCACCGCCCAGTCCCCTGTGCAGGGTGCGGCGTGGGCATCACCGGCGATCGCGCCGAGGAGCCCACCGGACCACGAGGCGCGGACCGGTCCGTCCTCGGTGAGAACTGTCGCCAGGCCCTTGTCGACCCGGGCGACTCGCCCCGGCACCAGCTCGGCCGGGACGGATTCGAAGAAGGCGGCCGTGGAACTGTCGAGTCCCAGAGCCTGCAGTGTCACGGACATGACGAACCTTTCGGAAGGTCCGGCCGCGAGGTCAGCTCAGCGGACGGACAGAACGGGAGACAACGGCCCGGCGACAGGCCGATAAGTGGCTCATGGTGGGGACGCCTCCCTTCCAGTTCCTGCGGGTCCTGATCGAGGACCGGTGATCGCGACGCGACCAGCCTATGTCGTCCGATTCGTCGTGCGCACCGGATTTTCGGCCGGCGCGGGCTCCGGTACCGCCTCCGCCTTGGGCGCCGCCTCCGCCTTGGGCGCGGTCTCGGGCTTGGGCTTCGGCGGCTCGGGCTCGGCATCGACGGCCGGTGTCTTCGCCGGCTCGCGTTCGGAGAGCCGCTCGATCCGGCGCGCGACCGCCAGCTCCGGCCGCTCGAACTCGGGCCGCTGCTGGTCCGGTACCGGCACCGCGTGATCGGGCTCGTCGTGGTGATGCGGATCCGGCTCGGCCTTCATCACCGGCTCGACCTCGACCTCGTCGTCGTCATCGGCCAACTTCGGCAGCGCGGGCTCGCGGGTCTTGGCCGGCCAGAGCCGGTTCACGACCGCGTTCAGCGCCGCGCCGATCAGTACGGCGATCGTGGTCATGTACAGCCACATCAGTACGGCGATCGGCGCAGCGAGCGGACCGTAGATCGACGTACCGCCGACGGTGCTCTGCAGGATCCAGCGGAGCACGAAGCTGCCCAGGATCCAGATCGACAGCGCGAGGAACGCGCCGGGCAGGTCGGAGACCCACGGCGTCCGGACCGGCACGGACACGTGGTACAGCGTGTTCAAGAAGCCTGCGGAGAGGATCGTGACGACAGGCCAGTACAGCTGGTTCAGGAAGTCGAGGCGGGGTGGGAGGAGCTGGTCCACCGCCTCAGGCCCGGCCAGCACCAGCGGGAGCACGATGACGCCGATCACCAGGGCGATGCTGTACAGACTGAAGGAGAGCGCGCGGGTCCGGACGATGCCACGCTTGCCGCCCATCCCGTACATGATCGTGATGGTGTCGACGAAGACGTTCAGCGCGCGGCTGCCCGACCACAAGGCCAGCACGAAACCGATCGAGATGACGTCCGGACGGCCGCCGTTCAGGACCTTGTCCAGAGTCGGCACGATGACGCTGTTCACGGAGTCGTCGGTGAGCGCTCTCGCGGCGAGCTCCGCGATCTCGAGCTTGATCTGCGCGATCTGGACGACGTTCAGCCAGCGGTCCGCGATGTAACCGAGGCTGCCGGCCAGCCCGAAGATCAGCGGCGGCAGCGAGAGGATCGCGAAGAACGCTCCCTCGGCGGCCAGGCCGGTGACGCGGTAGCGCAGACACTCGCCGACCGTCTGGGTGAGCAGCTTCCAGATCGTCGAGGGGATCTTGCGGACCCATGCCAAGGAGACCGAGCTCCCACTCGCGGGCCCTGCCCCTGAACGTGCCATACCGCTTACCGTACTGATATGGCGGACCCTTTCGCGGTAACGAATCAGGCTCCCCCACTGCAGGGGGTGAACTTCTTCACCTCCGACGCTGCCCTCGGTGACGCTTTGCGGCCGTACGGCGACCTGGCGGCGGACCCCGGCCTGGTCCGGATCGGAGCGGTGGCGGGATCGGAGGAAGCGCTCTCTCACGCGCTCCCGGCGAACCAGAATCCACCGGTTCTGCGCACCCACGACCGCTACGGGAACCGGGTCGACGAGGTCGACTTCCACCCGTCGTGGCACTGGCTGATGGAGAAGGCCGTCGGCTTCGGACTGCAGGCCGCGCCGTGGACGAGTTCCGGGCCCGCGCCGCATCTGACGCGCGCGGCGGGGTTCTACGTCTGGTCGCAGGTCGAGCCGGGGCACGGCTGCCCGATCTCGATGACGTACGCCGCGGTCCCTGCGCTGCGGGCGGACGAGCGGCTCGCGGCCGAGTGGATTCCGCGACTGGCTTCGACCGAGTACGACGTACGACGGTTGCCCGGGGCAGCCAAGCGCGGCGCGCTGGCCGGGATGGGGATGACCGAGAAGCAGGGTGGTTCCGATGTGCGGGCCAACCTGACGACCGCGATTCCTGCTGGTGGAGACGGTGAGTACCTGCTCGACGGGCACAAGTGGTTCTGTTCGGCGCCGCAGGTCGATGTGTTCCTCGTGCTGGCTCAGGCGCCGGACGGGCTGAGCTGTTTCGTCGTCCCCCGGGTGCTTGCTGACGGCAACCGGAACACGTTCGCGCTGCAACGCCTAAAGGACAAACTCGGCAACCGCTCGAACGCCTCCAGCGAAGTCGAATTCCACAGCACCGTCGGCTACCGCCTGGGCGACGAAGGCGCCGGCGTCCGCACCATCATCGAAATGGTCGCCGCCACCCGCCTCGACTGCGTCCTAGGCTCCGCCGCCCTCCAACGCCGAGCCCTCGTCGAAGCCACCTGGCACACCCACCACCGCTCTGCCTTCGGCAGCCTCCTGTCCGACAAACCCGCCATGCTCAACGTCCTAGCCGACCTAGCCCTAGAGAGCGAGGCAGCAACCGCTCTCTCGATGCGGCTCGCCGCGGCGGTCGACTCTTCGGTTGGCGGCGACCAGCAGGCGACCGCCTTCCGAAGGATCGGGCTGCCTCTGGCGAAGTTTTGGGTTTGTAAGCGGACTTCGTTTGTGGTGGCGGAGGCGTTGGAGTGTTTGGGCGGGAACGGGTTTGTGGAGGAGTCGGGGTTGCCGCTGCTCTTCCGGGAGTCGCCTTTGAACTCGATCTGGGAGGGGTCGGGGAATGTGAATGCGCTGGATGTACTGCGGGCGCTTCGGCGGCCGGAGTCGTTGGAGGCTTGGCTGGTGGAGGTGGGGGCGGCACAGGGGGCCGACAGCCGGCTGGATGCGGCGGTGAACGACGTACTGCAGGCGTTGGCGGATGTTGAGGGGGCCGAGGCGGGGGCGCGCAGGTTGGCGGCTCGGATGGCTTTGTGTCTGCAGGGGTCGTTGCTGGTGCGGTACTCGACGCCGGCGGTGGCGGACGCGTTTGTGGCGTCGCGGCTGGCTGGGGACTGGGGTGGCGTGTTCGGGACGTTGCCACGCACGACACCCTTCCGGGAGATCGTCGAGCGCACGATAGGGTGAGCTGGTCGCGACTGGCGCGCTGAGGTGGAGTACCACCGGGGAGCGAAAAGCGTTGGCACCGTGCGCCTGGGTGCCTCGAACCACTGCAACCTGCAGGAGACAACGATGACTCAACCCTTCGACGCTGCCAAGGCATCGGCCGCCTACCGCAACGCGCTCGAGGTGATCGCCTCCGTCGAGCCGACGATCGCCGGTGCGATCAAGGCCGAGCTGGCCGACCAGCGCTCCTCGCTGAAGCTGATCGCGAGTGAGAACTACGCCTCCCCCGCCACTCTGCTGACGATGGGTAACTGGCTCTCGGACAAGTACGCCGAGGGCACCGTCGGGCACCGCTTCTACGCCGGTTGCCAGAACGTCGACACCGTCGAGCAGACCGCGGCCGACCACGCGCGTGAGCTGTTCGGCGCGCCGCACGCCTACGTTCAGCCGCATTCCGGGATCGACGCCAACCTGGTCGCCTTCTGGGCGATCCTGGCGCAGCGGATCGAGTCCCCGGCGCTGGCCGAGGTCGGTGCGAAGCACGTCAACGACCTGTCCGACGAGGACTGGGACAAGCTCCGCAAGGCGCTCGGCGACCAGAAGATGCTCGGCATGTCGCTGGACGCCGGCGGTCACCTGACCCACGGCTTCCGCCCGAACATCTCCGGCAAGATGTTCAACCAGCACTCCTACGGCACCGACCCGGAGACCGGCCTGCTGGACTACGACGAGGTCGCGCGCAAGGCCCGTGAGTTCAAGCCGCTCATCCTGATCGCGGGCTACTCGGCGTACCCGCGCAAGGTGAACTTCGCCAAGATGCGTGAGATCGCCGACGAGGTCGGCGCAACCCTGATGGTCGACATGGCGCACTTCGCCGGTCTGGTCGCGGGCAAGGTCTTCACCGGCGATTTCGACCCGGTACCGCACGCGCACGTCACCACGACGACCACGCACAAGTCGCTGCGCGGCCCGCGTGGCGGCATGGTGCTGTGCCAGCCCGAGTACGCCGAGTCGGTCGACCGCGGCTGCCCGATGGTGCTCGGTGGTCCGCTCAGCCAGACGATGGCCGCCAAGGCGGTCGCGCTGGCCGAGGCCCGCCAGCCGGAGTTCCAGACCTACGCGCAGGCCGTCGCCGACAACGCCGTCACCCTCGCCGAGGGTCTGATGAAGCGCGGCGTCAAGCTCGTCACCGACGGTACCGAGAACCACCTGGTCCTGCTGGACGTATCGTCGTACGGCATCACCGGCCGGCAGGCCGAGTCGGCGCTGCTCGACGCGGGCATCGTCACCAACCGCAACGCGGTCCCCCGCGACCCGAACGGCGCCTGGTACACCTCGGGTGTCCGGATCGGTACGCCGGCGCTGACCACGCGCGGGTTCGGCGCTGACGAGTTCGACCGCGTGGCCGAGCTGATCGTCGACGTACTGTCGTCGACCACGCCCACCACGACGGCGGCCGGTGCACCCTCGAAGGCCAAGTACGTGCTGGCCGACGGGGTCGCCGACAAGACCCGCGCAGCCTCGGCGGAGATCCTCGACAAGCACCCGCTGTACCCGGGTCTCGAGCTCAGCTGACAAACAATCAGAAACTTCTGATTAATGTAAGGTTCAATCATGGCGCCCACCCCGGATGAAGTCAGTCAGTACGTCGAACGCTTCGCCGGGGTGATGGCCAACAGTGGGGTGCCGACGATGTCGGCCCGGGTGATGGGCCGGATGCTCGTCAGCCCGAACGGAACGATGACCGCGGCTGAGCTGGCCGAGACGTTGCAGATCAGCCAGCCTGCGGTGTCCGGCGCGGTCCGGCAGCTGATCCAGATGTCGTTCATCTCCCGGGAGCGGATGCCGGGTTCCCGCAAGGATCACTACCGGATTCGCGAGGATGTATTCGCCGCGATTCTCGAACGCCGCAATCAGGCCCTGACCGAATGGGCGGCCAGCAGCGCGTACGGCGCGGCTCTCTTCGGCGCCGACACCACCGTCGGCCGTCGGCTGTCCGAGGCGGCCGAGTTCTTCACGTTCGTGCACGGTGATCTCGAGCAGACGATGAAGGACTGGCGAGCCAAAAACCCAGGCTAGGCGACGATTCCGGGCCTTGGCAGCTCGACCAGCAGGCGCTTCGCCACCGCGAGCGCGGTCGCATCATCGCCGTACGGCGTGACCACTTGCGCGCCGACGGGGAGTCCGTCGAGCAGTCCGACCGGCACGCTGACGGCTGGGTGGCCGGTAACGTTGAACGCCCAGCACGGGTCGCCGACGATGATGTTCTCGTCGTACTGATCGTAGCCGTGGGCAACAGTCAGCGTGGTCGGGGTGACGAGCGCGTCGACGACGTTGAACAGATCAGCCAGCGCGGTGTGGTTGTGATCCCGTACGGCGCGTGCTCGTTGCACGTCCGCAGCCGCGACACCTCGTCCCGCATCCAGCGCGGATAGCACCTGCCAGGCATCGTCGGTGGGCAGCAACTTCAGCGGTACGTCGATCACGTCGACGACCGACAGGCGGTTGCGAATCAGCTGGTCAACGGCCGGATCCGCGGCGTACTGGCTGAGTGTCGGCAGATAGGCCACCCGCCAGGGGCCCTCGGCAAGTATCGGCACCGGCCAGTGCGGTAGCGCCGTTGGATCCAGCCGATGCGGTCCACTCACGACACTCGTCGCGAGCATCACGTCACCGAGGTTCGCACCGATCACGCCGGCCGTGGTGAGCCCACCGAGCCCTCGGCCGACTGCTCGCGGGACCCTGCCGTAGGTGCCTTTGAACCCCACCAAACCGCAGAACGACGCCGGAATCCTGAGGGACCCTCCACTGTCGCCACCAGTCGCCAGCGGTACGACGCCCGCCGCAACCGCCGCCGCTCCCCCGGCCGTAGACCCACCCGGCGACCGCTTCACATCCCAAGGGTTCCGCGTGTACTCGCGCCCGTTCCACCCATACGTCTGCGACCCAGGTCCCGGCCGCGCCCGCGTCGCCGTCCCGATCGGAATCGCGCCGGCCGCCAACAGTCGCTCCAGAATCGGCGACTCCGGCGGCGTCCGAGCCTTCACCAGAAACGGCACCCCCGCCAACAGGCCCGCCGGATCCACCTCCCGAGCCAGCCGCAACGCCGTACCGGCATCCAACTCTTCCAGGAAATGCAGCACCGAATCCAACCGCCGAGCCGCATCCACTGCTTCCTCGACCACCGCGAGAGGCGACAACTCCCCCGCCCGAACCCCAGCCGCAATCGCCCCCGCACTCAGCACCGCTGCAGCCTAACTGTTTCGGTTATGAGCACACCGAGGTGAGGTGTTCGAGGAGGAGGGTGGTGGTGGCTTCGGCGGCTTCGGTTGGAATGTTGTGGCCGATACCGGCGAGGATCTCGAGGCGGTAGTGACCGGTGACCCAGTTCTTGGTCGCGTGGACGCCCGAGGGTGCGACTGCCGGGTCTTTCGTGCTGGCGATGAACAGCGTCGGGATCGTGATCTTCTGCTCGTAGCCGGTGAAGTCGTTGGCCCGGTACCAGTTGAGCGCTGCGGTCAGCGCACCTGGCTGCGAGAACCTCTCGAGGTACTTCGCGGGCAGCGTGGGCGGCCCGCCGGCGAGAATGACGTTCTCGGGAATCGGAGCCGGTTGCCGGAAGAAGTTCATGTACTTGGAGGCCTCTTGCTGAACCGGATCGGTCCGCAGCGCCTCGGCAAAGGCACCGAGATGCGGCACGGATACCGCCGTCAGCGACCGCACGCGCCGGGAGTGCTTCGCCGCAGCGACCCACGCGACCGCGGCACCCCAGTCATGTCCGACCAGGTCGAACCGGCCCCAGCCCAGGGAGTCGGCGATCGCACGAACGTCCGCGACCGGGTGATCCAGGTGGTAGTCCGCGACGCTGGTCGGCCGCACGCCCGGCGAGTAGCCGCGCTGGTCGGGCGCTACCGCCCGATAGCCGGCCGCGGCCAGCCCGAGCAACTGGTGCTCCCAGTCGAGGCCGATCGCCGGAAAGCCGTGCAGTAACAGCACCTTTCGGCCGTGCCGCGGACCCGCGGCGACGGCGTCGAAGGTCCCAGCGCGGGTACGGATCCGCAGTGGTGTGAGGTCTGGCGAACCGGAGGCTCGCGCCGTGCTTGAGACACCGAGAGTCGTCAGACCGGTAGCGGCAGCGAGCATCATGAAGGCTCTGCGAGAGTGCGAAGTCGGCATGCCGCGAGTCTGGTCCGTCGGACGGCAGACAGACCACCAACCTGCCCCCACCTTCCTGGTGGGTCCAGGTCCACTGACGGCACCTAGTCGACGATGGTGTGGCCGGCGGCTTGGAGGGTTGCGATGGCTGCGTCGAGGTCCGCTTCGGCTACCAGGACGAGGTCGGCTTGATAGGTGGAGGCCGCGCAGACCGAGAGGCCGGCAGCGGCTAAGGGATGGACGATCGCGGCGAGCATGCCTGGCTGGTCCAGGGCGTGCGGTTCGTTGTTGTAGAAGGCTCGCCAGGGCTCGGCTCCGCCCTCGGTCTCACAGATGACCGTCGTACCAGCGGGCGTTCGGGACATCGCCCACCAGTCGCCCGCAGGGACAGCCGGTACGCCGTCGGTGACGTGGGTGATGGTGAAGCGCGGCCGGAGGAGGGTCAGGGTTTGGGCTTGCATAGGCTCAGTCTCCGCCGACCGCGGGTCCAACAAAGTTAGCGGGTGAGGGCGTAGACGGCGATGGCGGCGAAGTCGTCGGCGGGTTCGGAGGCTTGCCAGGAGCGGACGTCGTCGACATAGCGTGAGCCGCGGCCGGTGAACTCGGCGTACTGGTCGACGCCGTTCGCCGGGCAGGCGTTCATGCCGTCGAGGTGATCGCCGAGGCCTTCCTCGAACAGGTCGGCGGAGTTCGGGCCGTTGACGACGGCGCCGACCACCTGGCGGCCGAGGATGTTGCCGATCTGGTGATGCGGGCACTGGCCGGCGTTCGAGCCGACGCCGACCATGAACGACACGCCCCACGCGTTGGCGCCGAAGGCCCAGTCGATTTGCTGAGCACCGAAGGTGTCGTACCGACGGTCGCCGGTCACCTGCCGATACAGCCGTGCAGTCGCCGCCAACCCAAAGGTGTGCGGTACGGCGTCGAAATTGTCGTACTGCGCGCCCGCCCGGAACGGGTCCTGAGCGGCGCGCGTGGTCCCGATCGCCAACTGAGCCCGCAAGTCAGCACTCAGCTTGGCCACCAGTGCACGGTCGGATCGCGCCGCGCGGATGAGATCCGCGTGCGCGAGCGCACTCACGTCGTACAGGTTGAGCGTGTCGCCGCCCGCCTCGTGCTCCAGATACTGGCCGGCCCAGTACGACGCCTGTCGCACCCAACCGGCGGCCCGGCGATCGCCCAGCCGGTGAGCCGCCAACGCCAGCTCAGCCGCACCCAGCTCGAGGTCGTCGCGCCAGGCGGATTCGGGGTAGAACGCAAACGGCAACGACGTCACCAGCTGACCGACATTAGTGGTCTTGGCCTGGGCGAAGATCTGCGCAGCCGTCTCCAGGTGCTTGCGCGCCAGGCGACGGTCGGTCCGCGCCTCGACCTGTGCCGCCAAAGCAAACGCGGCCGCCGTGCGACCGGCCAGGTTCGGGCTGATCAGCTGCCCAGGGGCCGCCGCGCGGAACACCGGCCGGTTGCGCAAGTGACGTTCGGCAGGTGAAGTCAGGTGGTCGTCCGCCTCGGGCAGCCGCCAGATGTCGTGGTCACCGATGAATGTGCCCTCGGCGTTGCCGGTGCCGACACCGACCTGGATGTAGAGCGTCTTCGACTTCTCATCCCACATCTTGTCGAGCCACTTCAGCCCGTGGCGAGCCTCGTTCGTCACCTTGCGATCCGGCCGCCGCGCGTCCCGGGCCGATGCCCACAGCAACGAGTCCGAGTACGCCGCGATGTGCGTGAACTTGAGGTAGTCGCCCGCGTCGTACCAGCCACCCTCGACATCAACCGGACCAGCAACCCGCTGCAGCTCACCCACCGTCTGATCGGTGTCCGGATTCACGAACGTCGGCGTTTCGTAGACCTGCGCCGCCCGATCCGTCAGGTGTGCGGGCTTGCGCCCGAGAGACCCCGGTACGACGTTCGCCCCGTCCCGCTGCTCGGTGAAGAAGTTCACCGCCTTGTCCTTCGCCGACGTCGCCAGCGCATCCCCGTCGGCCCGCACGACGAACGCGGGCGACGACGCGACCCCAGGCACCTCGACCCGATAGGTCCCCGGCACCCACAGCCGGGTCAGGTCCACCTGCGAGACGTGCTGGTACTTCGCGTTCCACTCCCCCAGCTCGGCGCCAACCTTGCCGGTCAGCACCCGACGACCCCGGCTGTCGACGACCGAGAAGGACTTCCCGGTCACCGCGCCCTCGCTCAGCACGTACGCCGACTTTCCGTCGAAGGCGCCGTACCCGAGCTGATTGACCCGAACCGCGCCCCCGGTCGCGGCCTCGACCGGGCCGACCAAGCCCAGCACCAAGCCGCCCGCCACCACAACCGATCCCACCCGGCGTATCGCCTTCACAACAGCCTCCTCCATCAACAGTTAGGAAAGTTTCCTGTTGATCCGAGGAAATGTACAGAGGTCAGGGCTGCGCCGGGACCCCCTGGGCGAAGACGTACACCGGTTCCGCCTCGGGTTCGGTCGACGGGTTGTCGACGTACTCCTCGAGGACCTCCTGGATCCGCTCGCGCAGCTCGGTCAGCCGCTCGGGCGTGAGCCGCAACCAGACATCGATGGACAGCTCCGCCTCGCCCCACGCCGCGCCGTACTCCGGGCGCTTGGCGACCCAGTCGCGGATCTTGCCGGCGCGGTACGTGACGTTGCTCTCCTCGGCCACCCCGCCGATCAGCTCCGCGCCCGGCTCGTCGTCACCAACGCGCCAGGAGTACGACGACCAGGCGCTCTTCCACCACCGTTCGCGCCGGTCCTTGGCCAGCTCGGGGACCTCCTCGATCACCCCCGCGGTGGCAAGCACCTTCAGGTGGTGGCTGATGTTCCCGACCATCTCCCCTGTCCGCGCAGCGAGCACCGACACGGTGGACGGTCCGTCGACTGCGAGGATGTCCAGCAGCCGGCGTCGTAGCGGGTGATCCACGGCCTGCACTCGGGAGGCTCCGGGTGAACGGGTCTTTTTCGGCGACATGAGTCCATGGTAATTAGACAAGATATCTTGTACAAGCTTCATTGCTCAGCGTGTTTCAGGCGGGAATCAAAACACACCAGACTGGTCGGGATAGCCACATCGTGAGATCGCGTCTCGCGATGCAGGATTGGGAGTTGATTTGTCAGCCGTTCACGCTGACTCTTGTTGACATGCTCGCTGCCCGCTCAACTCACCTCGTAGGTCGGATTCATGTCGACCTCGGGCGGATGCGCAGCGCCATCTGTCGTCCTTCGATGCTCTGACAGCCACCCCGCTCGAAACATCAGCTGGGTGCGCACCGCGCAGACCAGGTCGAATCGACGACGCTTCGAGCTAGGCCCCCGCGGACGCACCTGTCTCTAGGACAAGGACACCGTTCCGGATGACTGGCGTCTCCTCACCGCAGGCCGGTACCACCCGCAAGCCCGCCCGCCCCCGTAAGGGCAAGGGTGAGGGTCAGTGGGCGCTCGGCTACCGTGAACCCCTGAACAAGAACGAAGAGAACAAGAAGAACGACGACGGCCTGAACGTCCGGGCCCGGATCGAGAACGTCTACGCGCACCGCGGGTTCGACTCGATCGACCCGGCGGACCTGCGCGGCCGCTTCCGCTGGTGGGGCCTCTACACCCAGCGCAAGCCCGGGATCGACGGCGGTAAGACGGCGACCCTGGAGCCCGAAGAGCTGGACGACAAGTACTTCATGCTCCGGGTCCGGATCGAGGGCGGCCAGCTCTCCACCGAGCAGCTCCGCGTGATCGCCGAGATCTCCACGACCTACGCCCGCGACACCGCCGACATCACCGATCGGCAGAACATCCAGCTGCACTGGATCCGGGTCGAGGACATCCCCGCGATCTGGAACAAGCTGGAGGCCGTCGGCCTCTACACGACCGAGGCCTGCGGTGACGTGCCCCGGGTGATCATCTCCAGCCCGGTCGCCGGGATCGCGGCCGACGAGATCATCGACCCGACGCCGGCCATCGACGACATCGTCGAGAAATACATCGGTACGACGGAGTTCTCGAACCTGCCGCGGAAGTTCAAGACCGCGATGACCGGGCACCCGTCGCACGACGTCGTACCGGAGGTGAACGACATCGCGTTCGTCGGCGTCGTGCACCCCGAGCACGGCCCGGGTTTCGACGTCTGGGTCGGCGGCGGTCTGTCGACCAACCCGATGCTCGCCCAGCGTCTCGGCGCCTGGGTTCCGCTCGACGAGGTGCACGAGGCCTGGTGGGGTATCTGCAGCATCTACCGCGACTACGGCTACCGCCGGCTGCGGACCCGCGCCCGGATCAAGTTCCTCGTCGCCGACTGGGGTATCGAGAAGTTCCGTGAGGTGCTCGAGGAGAAGTACCTCAAGCGGAAGCTGATCGACGGCCCGGCGCCGGAGATCCCCGCTGTGCAGGGTGACCACGTCGGCGTCCACAAGCAGAAGGACGGCAAGTACTTCGTCGGTGTCGCGCCGGTCGTCGGTCGCGTGTCCGGCGAGAAGCTCGCCAAGGTCGCGGACGTCGTCGCGGCGCACGGCTCGGACCGGATCCGGACCACCGCCCAGCAGAAGCTGATCGTGCTCGACGTCGAGGAGTCGAAGGTCGAGTCGCTCGTCACCGAGCTGGCGGCTCTCGGCTTCCAGGCGCGGCCGTCGGCCTGGCGGCGGAACACGATGGCCTGCACCGGGATCGAGTTCTGCAAACTCGCGATCGTCGAGACCAAGGCCCGCGCGGCCCAGCTGATCGACGAACTCGAGGAGCGGATTCCCGACCTCGACGTACCGATCACGGTGAACGTCAACGGCTGCCCGAACTCCTGCGCCCGGATCCAGGTCGCTGACATCGGTCTCAAGGGCCAGCTAGTCCTCGATGCCGACGGCAACCAGGTCCCTGGCTACCAGGTGCACCTCGGCGGCGGGCTCGGCCTGGACGCCGGCTTCGGCCGCAAGCTGCGCGGCCACAAGGTGACGTCCGACGACCTCACCGACTACGTCGAGCGCGTCACCCAGAACTACCTGAAGGAGCGCAACGAGGGCGAGCGATTCGCCCAGTGGGCCACCCGAGCTGATCAGGAGGCGTTGACATGAGCGAGCGCGCTGCACCGCTTTATTGCCCGTACTGCGGGGATGAGGACCTCCGGCCATCGGAGGAAGGGCACGGCGCGTGGGAGTGCCGGCCGTGTGCACGGGTGTTCCAGCTCAAGATGATCGGTTTACGGGTGAACGTGGAATGAGTACAGACCTCAAGACAATCGCCGAAGAGGCGAATGAACGACTAGCGGACGCCTCGCCGCAGGAAGTGCTGGCGTGGGCGCGAGAGACCTTCGGGGATGACCTGGTGGTGACCGCGTCGATGGCGGACGGGGCACTCCCCCACCTGGCGGCCGAGGCGGCTCCTGGTGTCGACGTCCTGTTCCTCGACACCGGCTACCACTTCGTCGAGACGATCGGCACCCGGGACGCAGTGGCGTCGATGCTGCCAATCAACCTGATCAACGGCACTCCGCTGCAGACGGTCGCCGAGCAGGACGCCGAGTACGGCGAGAAGTTGTACGAGCGCCAGCCGGACAAGTGCTGCGCGCTCCGCAAGGTCGAGCCGCTGAATCGGCATCTGTCTCACTACAAGGCCTGGGTCACCGGCATCCGCCGCGAGGAGGCGCCGACCCGCGCGAACACTCCCCTCGTCGAGTACGACGAGAAGCGCGACATGGTGAAGCTCAACCCGATCGCCCCGTGGACGCAGGAGGACCTGGACTCCTACATCACCGACAACGGCGTACTGGTCAACCTGCTCCAGTACGACGGCTACCCCTCGATCGGCTGCGAACCGTGCACCCAACGCGTCGCCCCCGGTGAGGACCCGCGCAGCGGCCGCTGGTCGGGCACGGGCAAAGTCGAATGCGGGCTCCACACATGACCGCCATCTTGGAGGCTCCCCTGAGTACCAACACGGTAACCGAGCTGGACGCACTCGAGAGCGAGTCCATCTTCGTGTTCCGTGAGGTGGCAGCGGAGTTCGAGCGTCCGGTCATCCTGTTCTCGGGCGGCAAAGACTCGATCGTCATGCTGCACCTGGCACGCAAGGCGTTCGCACCTGCGGGAGTTCCCTTCACGCTGCTGCACGTCGACACCGGGCACAACTTCCCCGAGGTCCTCGCCTACCGCGACAACACCGTCGCCCAACTTGGGCTGCGGCTCGAGGTCGCGAGCGTCGAGGACTACATCGCCGACGGCCGGCTGCGTGAGCGCAACGACGGCACCCGCAACCAGCTCCAGACGGTTCCGTTGCTGGACGCAATCAACGAGCACCGCTTCGACGCAGTGTTCGGCGGCGGTCGGCGCGACGAGGAACGCGCCCGGGCCAAGGAGCGCATCTTCAGCCTGCGCGACGAGTTCGGCCAGTGGGACCCCCGCAACCAGCGCCCCGAGCTCTGGTCGCTCTACAACGGCAAGCACAAGCCCGGCGAGCACGTCCGGGTGTTCCCGCTGTCGAACTGGACTGAGCTGGACGTCTGGAACTACATCGCCCGCGAGAACATCCCGCTCCCGAGCATCTACTACGCCCACGAGCGCGACGTGTTCGAGCGCGACGGCATGCTGCTTGCCGTCGGCCCCTACTCACAGCCCCGTGACGGCGAAACCGTCGCCGAGCGCACCGTTCGCTACCGCACCGTCGGCGACATGTCCTGCACCGGAGCCGTCGCCTCCACCGCAACCACGCCGGCCGACGTCGTGATCGAGGTCGCGGCCAGCACCATCACCGAACGCGGCGCCACCCGCGCCGACGACCGCGCCAGCGAAGCCGCCATGGAAGACCGCAAACGAGAGGGGTACTTCTGATGAGCACCCCCCTCAACCGACAACTGCTCAGGCTCGCCACGGCGGGTTCGGTTGATGACGGCAAGTCCACGCTGGTCGGCCGGCTGCTGCACGACTGCAAGGCGATCCTCGCCGACCAGATCGCGCACGTGAAGACGGTCTCCGAAGCTCGCGGTGGTGACTTCGACTTCGCCCTGCTCACCGACGGCCTCCGGGCTGAGCGCGAACAAGGCATCACGATCGACGTCGCCTACCGCTACTTCGCCACAGACAAGCGGTCGTTCATCCTGGCCGACTGCCCCGGACACGTCCAGTACACGCGCAACACGGTCACCGGCGCCTCCACCGCGGATGTCGTGATCATCCTGGTCGACGCGCGGCACGGCGTACTGGAGCAGACCCGCCGGCACCTCGCCGTGATGGGCCTGCTGCGCGTCCCGCACGTCGTCCTCGCGGTCAACAAGATCGACCTGGTCAACTACGACGAAGCCGTCTACACCGGCATCGCCAAAGAGGTCGGGCAGCTCGCCGACCAGCTCGGCATCGCGGACCTCAAGACCATCCCGGTCTCGGCCCTGGTCGGCGACAACATCGTCACGCACTCCGAGCAGACGGCCTGGTACGCCGGTCCCACGCTGCTCGAGGTCCTCGAGAACGCAACCGGCCGGTCGGACATCTCCGGTCGCCCGCTGCGCTTCCCGGTCCAGTACGTGATCCGCCCGCAGACCGACGACGAGTACCGCGACTACCGCGGCTACTCCGGAACTGTTGCCTCCGGCACCGTTTCGGTCGGCGACCCGGTCATCGTGCTCCCGGCAGGACGCCGTACGACGGTCGCCGGCATCGACCGCCCAGTCGTGTCCGCCACCGCGACCGCAGTTGCCGAACGGCCGAGTGCGGTCGCCGGTGAAGCCGTCACGGTGCGGCTCGCCGACAACCTCGACGTCGCCCGCGGCTCAGTCATCGTCGCGGCCGACTCCTCCCCCGGCACCCGCCGGGAACTGGCCGCGACCGTGGCCTGGCTGTCCGAACGCCCACTGACCGTGGGCGCCCGGCTACTCATCAAACACACCACCACAACGGCCCAAGCGATCGTCACCAAGATCGCCGGGGTGCTCGATCTGGACACACTCGGCGTCATAGACGCCGCCGGGTTGGACCTGAACGACATCGGCAAGGTGCAGCTCAAAATCGCCGCACCGCTCGCCGCCGACCCGTACTCCAGTAACAACATCACTGGATCCTTCCTGCTGATCGACGCCCACGACGGATGGACGCTCGCAGCCGGCATGATCGACGACGAAGAAGGGGAACTGCTGTGACTGCTCCAGCTCTCGTGATCCTCGCCCACGGCAGCCGCGACCCGCGCTCGGCCGCCACCGTCCACTCGCTCGTGAAGTGCCTGCGCGAGCTGCGTGACGACCTGCGGATCGAAGCCTCCTTCCTCGACCACTGCCCGCCCACGCCGTACCAGGTGATCGGCAAGCTCGCCGCCGAGGGTGTCGAAGAGGTCGTCGTCCTGCCGCTGCTGATGTCGTCCGCCTTCCACGCCCGGGTCGACGTACCGGCCGTGATCGACGAGTCGCGCAGCCGGTTCCCGAACCTGCGGATCATCGCCTCCGACGTGCTCGGGTACGACGACTCGCTGCTCGACGTACTCGACCGCCGGATGCGCGCCGAGCTCAAGGACGGCCGGGTGCGTGAACTCGACGCGCTCGTGCTGGCGGCGGCCGGCTCCAGTGACTCACAGGCCAACGCCAGCGTGACCCGCCTGGCGCGCCTGTGGGGTCAGCGGCACAAGCTGCCGGTCACCGCTGCGTTCGTGTGCGCCGCGACGCCGTCACCGGCCGAGGCCGTCCTGCAGTGGCGGCTCGAGGGTCGTCGGCACGTCGCGGTCGGCTCGCTGTTCCTCGCTCCCGGCGTGCTGCCGGACCGCGCGGAGTCCATGTCCCGCAAGGCGGGCGCGGTCGCGGTCTCCCGGCCGCTCGGCGTCAGCGCCGAGGTCGCGCGCCTGGTCCTCCTCCGGTACGGCGTTGCCGGTCTCGACCTACTCACGCTGGCCCCGGCACCGCGCCCGGTGCTCGTGCAGTCTGCGTAGTACTGGCCCCTCCGGGAGCTACGGTTTCGCGCAATAGCGCGTCGTAGCTTCCGGAGGTGCACCCCGTGTCCGAGTCCGTCAGGTCCTTCGACGCTTTGATGCGTCTGGCCGCCGGCACGACCGTTGCCATGGACAAGTGGGCGAAGAGCTCACGCTGGACCGAGGGATCGATCGACCTCGCGCCGGAGCGCATGCAAGCCCTGCGCGAGATGTTCGAGAACCCGCAGTCGGATCCCGCGTCGCTGACGCGCTACCGCGGGGCGCTGCAGTCATTGCTGCGTGAGCACAGCCGACTGCTCAAGCGCGCGGGCTACGACGAGAAGCGCGCCGACGCCATCGCGGATCACACCTGGGCGAAGGTCCTCGACCGAGGAACGTCAGAACTCTGGGCGGCCTGGAACGTCGACGACTTCATCGACCGGCTCGGTCTGGAGCAGACCGTGCCTGGGCTCAAGGCAGCCAAGGCCGACCCCGAGTACACCCGGGAGACGGCGGCCGCCGTCGGTTACGTCGGCGCCCTCGCCACCAATTGGAAGTGGCGCACGGAGCGGATCGCCGAGGAGATTCACCGGCGCCCGCCGCATCTGAAGCTCGAGTGGGCCAGCAAGCTCTGGTACGAGAGTCAGGAGCTCGAGTTCCTGGTCCCTCTGCACTCCCAGCACGTGACGATCCTCCGGTCCGAGCAGGTCGTTCGCGATCATCTGGACCGGGTCGGCGGTGTCACCGGTGACGATCCCGTCAAGGTGTTCGCCGCATGCCAGGCGCACGGGGAGCAGGCGGTTCGCGCGCTCGACACCGAGCTGGCGGCGATGCGCAAGGAGTACGACAACCCGGCGTTGATGGCGTTCCTCAAGGAGGATGCGAAGGCCGCCGTACTGAAGATCACCCGGGCCGGTCAGTCCGCGCACAACCAGGCGCTGGACGAGACCAAGAGTGCCGGTGGCATCGCCGCGTGGGACGGCCGGATGCACCTGCACAACAAGTTCGTGGTGCAGCATCTGCGGGAGATGTTCGCCAACCCCGGGCAGCAGCACGACGAGCAGACGCTGCGCCGATTCCGGTGGGCAATTGGCGTCGTACTGCATGAGAACGCGCACTTCGCCATACCGGACAAGGACGACTACGCCTTGTCGGCGGCGCCGTTCGGTGATCGCAAGTGGTTGCGGTGGGCCGAGGAAGGGTTCGTCGAGGCGTTCAACACGGCGTACCTGAACGACTTCATCAAGGAGACCGGTCTCGACAAGGTTGCCCCGGGCATCCATGAAGTCGAGTCGGGTGAGACCTACGAGTCGTTCGCGCCGGCCGCGCGGGCGATGAGCCAAGGCGTCGACGGCCGGACCGGGATGGATCGGGAGGCGTTGCGACGCCAGGCGGCCGCCTCGCCGCGCGGTCAGTGGGACGAGTTGGTCGACCAACTGTACGAGACCAGCAAGCTTCCCGACCTCGTCCCCGATGCTGACGTCGGTTTCGTGAAGCGTGAGATCGGCGAGGCCATGCGGACGCACTTCGCCTGGCTGGACGAGAACACTGGGCGCGGCAACGTGCAGCAGACCCGCGAACTCAGCGCGCTGCGTGGCCAGCAGGCGTTCCAGGCCGGCGTGTACGCGATGGAGTCGTTCGAGAAGCTCTACAGCAGCCCGACCGCGGAAGCCCTGTACCAGTCGCGACTAGCACGCGGGGTGGCGCCGGAAGCAACCGTCCAGCACGAGCCCGGACCTGTGCGCGAGCGTCAGTGGGAGCGGGCGGCCGCGGACCTGTACGCCGACAGCAAGCTGCCCGGCCTCGTTCCGGAGCCCGAGGTCTTCCACGTGAAGCGAGCAATCGAAACCGCGATGGGTGCGGAAGGGGCGGCCGAGCCTGCGAAGTCGCTGATCACCCAGCTCGAGGCGCAGTACGGCAGCTCGGACTCCAAGGCGCTCTACCAGTCCCTACTCGCCGCGCACAGCGGTGTCGCCCCGGCCGGCTCTGCGAAACCCGCCCAGGACGCGCCCGCAGCGGCCGCGGTCGCGGCCCGGGTCGCGGCCTGCCGCCACGATCGAGGATCCGAGACCTTGCGATAGCGTGATATCACGCTATCTTGGTAGCCATGGCGAAAGAGGCGACCAAGAACATCCTGCTCCGGCTCGACCCGGAGCTGGCTGAACACCTGCAGACGGTGGCGGCGGTCGAGGGACGGTCGGTGTCGGACGTGGCGCGCGAGGCAATCGCCGAGCTCGTCGATCGGCGCCGGACCGACAGCGGCTTCAGCCGGCTGCTCGAGGAGAACCTGTCCCGGCACGAGGAGTCTCTGCGCCGCCTGCGCGGGGACGACTGATGCGGCACCTCGACCTGTACGACGTCCTCGCGGTCGCGGCGCGCGTGTTGCGCTGCGACTCCGACGAGGCGGTCCGCCGAACCAACCTCGACACGGTTCAGCGCGTCCTGTCCGACGTACGGCGTACCGGCGGGCTGGCCGAGGCATCCGCGGCTTTGCTGGCCGGGCTGGTCCGCGGTCGGCCGTTCGACGGCGCGAACCGAGTGGTGGCGGTGGCGGTCGTGCTGCAATTCACCGCACTGAATCACGCAGACCTCCGGCTCGAACCCGTGGCCGAGGTCGACGAGGTGCTGGACCGGATCGCCGCCGGTGACGCGAGCGGGGTCGCGGATTTCGTCCGCGAGCGACTTGATGAGTTCGATGACTGGATGGGGAGGCGGGTCGGTATGTACGAACGGTTCACGGAATTGGCACGCAAGGTGGTCATCCTCGCGCAGGAAGAGGCTCGGCAGCTCAACCACAGCTACATCGGCACCGAGCACGTACTGCTCGGGCTGATCGGGACGGCCGAGGGCGGCGCCTCGAAGCTACTGGCCGCGACCAGCGCCTCCGCGGTGCGTGAGCTCGTGATCGAGATCGTCGGCCGCGGTCAGCGCTCGCCGGACGGATTCGTCCCGTTCACGCCGCGCGCCAAGGCGACTCTCGAGGACTCATACCTGGAAGCGCGGCGCCTCGGCTCGGAGGACATCGACACCGAGCATCTCCTGCTCGGACTACTCAAGGACACCGACGGCGTCGCCGCTCAAGTCCTGTCCCGGCTCGGCGTGGAGATCGACGCCGTCCGCAGCCTCACCGAACAGCGCATCGATCGGCGAAAGCGGTCGCGCACGGCGGTCGAGGCAATGGTGGCCGGCGATCCGGACTGGACGACGTACGGGCGCAGGCATCACCTCATCGCCGAACTGCACGCCGTCCTGGACGAGAACGAGCGGCTGCACGAGCAGGTCGCCAAGCTGCGCGACCTGCTCCGCAAGAACGACATCGACCCGGATCTCTAGGTCGCCGCGAGGCGCTTCTTCTCCTTGGCGACGTCGAAGTCAGCGGCCGGCCACTGGGGGTCCAGGCCCTTCAGGGTCTCGAGGAGCAGGGTGGTGACGGCCCAGTTGCGGTACCACTTGCGGTCGCTGGGGATCACGAACCACGGCGACTGCTCGCTGTTACAGCGCTCGATCGCCGCGTGGTACGCGTCCATGTAGTCCGGCCAGAGCTGCCGCTCGTCGACGTCGCCGGGGTTGTACTTCCAGTGCTTGGTCGGGTTGTCGAGGCGCTCCTCGAGCCGGACCCTCTGCTCGTCGGGCGAGATGTGCAGGTAGCACTTCAGCAGCGTGACACCGCTCTCGGCGAGCTCGGCCTCGAACTCGTTGATCTGGTCGTAGCGCCGGTCCCACACGTTCGGCGCGACCAGGTTGCGGACGCGCGCGATCAGCACGTCCTCATAGTGCGAGCGGTCGAAGATGCCGATCATCCCGTGCCCGGGGACGGCCTGGCGGATCCGCCAGAGGAACCCGCGGCGCTTCTCGGCCGGCGTCGGTGCCTTGAACGAGGTGATCTTCAGGCCCTGCGGGTCCATCAGCCCGGCGCCGTGGCGGATCACGCCACCCTTGCCGGACGTGTCCATCCCCTGCAGCACCAGCAGCACGCTGCGCTGACCGCCCTTGCGGCCCTCGGCGAACAATCGCTCCTGCCAATCGGACACCTCGGCGCCGAGCGACTCCAGCGCGGCCTTGCCGTCGTCCTTGGCGCCGACGAACCCCGTCGTCGCCCGCGGGTCATACGTGGTCAGATCCACCGGGCCCGCGGGGACTCGCAGCTGCTCGAGCAGCCCTCCGGCCTCCTCTGCTTTCGCCTTCTTCTGCTTCGCCATCTGCCCATCCTGCCCTATCGGTGCTGCGGTACCCGGGAAGGATGACGGCGTCGCCACAACACGCCCTCGATCACAGCGATCGCGATCACGCAGACCACGATCGCGCCTCCCGCCCAGAACAGCGCGCCCAGCACGGCCAGGCAGTCGCCGGAATCGTCACTGCCACACATGGTCCGGTCGTAGTACTCGACCCCGACGAGGAAAGTGCCATACACCAGCACCGTCGTACCGAGGAGGTAGCCGACCAGCCGCAGCCACCCGCCCGCTCCGGTGCGCGCCGCCCGCGCGGTGGCGACCAGAACGATGGCGAGCAGGAAGAGGATGAACTCGAAGGCGACCATCTCGAACTCTTCCCGGACCCAGATGAACCGGAAGCCGGTGTTCGCGAGCCCCAGCAAGATCACGAGCCCGCTGAGCACGGCCAGCTCGATCCCGAGCATGGTGCGGGCCTTCGGCAACGGCCAGGCGGCGACCACCGCCG
Source organism: Kribbella sp. NPDC056951 (assembly GCF_042674205.1). NCBI lineage: Bacteria > Bacillati > Actinomycetota > Actinomycetes > Propionibacteriales > Kribbellaceae > Kribbella > Kribbella sp. NPDC056951. Next base: position 64,777 of record NZ_JBHUQZ010000002.1, on the reverse strand, counting down.
CGATCCCGAGCACGGCCGCGACGTACCCGAGCGGCCGGTTCCACTGCTCCCAGCCGAAGCCGCTGACGTCGTGGAACTGGATGAAGCCGCCGACGGCGAGCAGGATCAAGCCCAGCACGAGCAGCGCGGACGAGAGCAGGACGCGGTTCTTGAGCATGCTTTCAGCGAAGCACGTCCGGGGGTTCAGCGTCTCAGGATGTGCGTGACAATGCGATCAATCGAGACAAAGCCCGTAAGTACTTCTTCCGGTAACCGCCCTTGAGCATGGCCGCCGAGAACAGCTGATCAAGCGGTACGCCGCTCGCCAGCAACGGCAGATCCCGGTCGTACATGCGGTCAGCCAGCACCACCATCCGCAACGCGACGTTCTCGTCGTCGAGCGGCCGGATGTCGGTGATCGCAACCGCCTGCACGCCGTCGAGCAGAGCGCCGTACTTGCTCGGGTGCAGCTCGGCCAGGTGGTGATGCAGGTCGACGAAGTGATCGCAGGATGTCGACGGACGCTCGGCCGCGGTCTGCTCCACGCGCTCGTCGGTCCACGGTTCGGGTGCTTCCGGGAGGCCGCGATGGCGGTAGTCGGGGCCGTCGATCCGCCGTACGTCGAAGTTCGCGGCCAGCGCCTGGATCTCGCGGAGGAAGTCGACCGCCTGGAACCGCCCCTCCCCCAGCTTGTCGGGCAGCGTGTTCGAGGTCGCGGCGAGCTGGACACCGGCGGCGACGAGTTGCCCGAGTAGCCGGGTGATCAGCATCGTGTCGCCGGGATCGTCGAGCTCGAACTCGTCGATGCAGATCAGCCGGTACGACGACAGCGCCTCGACGGCCGCGCGAAGTCCGAGCGCGCCGACGAGGTTGGTGAGCTCGACGAACGTGCAGTACATCTTCGGACCGGCCGCCTCGTGCCACAGCGACGCAAGCAGATGCGTCTTGCCGACCCCGAACCCGCCGTCGAGGTAGACCCCAGGCTTGCCTGGGTCAGGCGCACGACCACGCAGCCTCGACCACATCGACGGCGTCTGCCGCGGCTGAGCCAGATGCTCGGAACGCTCGATCAGTACGCCGAGCGCCTCGGCCTGCGAGGGCTCGTCGGGGTTCGGCCGGTACGTCGCGAACCGGGCATCGGCGAATCGAGGCGGCGGCACGCACTCGGAGAGCAGCCGATCCGAGCTAACCTCCGGCCACCGCTCACTCAGCCGAATCACCATGCCGCCAACCCTAGTGGGCCAACCAGCCCCCACCGCGACCACCCACAGCGATCCACCCATGACCGGGAACACAACAGTCATCCCTGACCACAACACCTTCGTCCGCGACCGAGTCGCCGCAGCTCCGGCACGGGCTCGGCCGACGACGTCCGCGATGGTTGATCACCGCTGCGGCCGACTAAAAGCAGGGTGGCTGCGCGATCCGATGGCTGAGCCGGACGGTTGCTGCGAGCGACCGGCGCCTGCATCGTCTGGGGCTGACGGGCTGTGGTTGCTGCCGGGATCAGGTCGCTTGCACCTGACCCACCGCTGCAATTGCTGACCCCAGCATCAGGCGGCTTACGGCTGGTCCGGTTGGCTTGCGCAGCTCCGGCGTGGACTCGGCCGACGACGTGCGCGGTGGTTGGTCACCGGTGCGGCCGACTAAAAGCAGGATGGCTGAGCAATCCGGTGGCTGAGTCGGATGGTTGCTGCCGGCGACCAGACTCTCCCTCGCCTGGGGCCGACGGGCTGTGGTTGCTGGCCCGGGGATTAGGCGGCCTGCAGCTGACCACCGCTGTAGGTTTCGGCCCGGGGATCAGGTGACTTACAGCTGATCCGGTTGGGTGGCGCAGCCAGGCGTGGACTCGGCCGATAACGTGCGCGGTGGTTGATCGCCGCTGCGGCCGACTAAGAGCAGGGTGGCTGGGCGGTCCGGTGGCTGAGGGGGATGGTTGCTGCCGGCGACCAGTGTCTGCGTCGTCTGAGGCTGACGAGCTGTGGTTGCTGCCACGGCGGTGGCCTGCAGGTGACCCACCTCCGTGGTTGCAGACCCGGGGATCAGGTGGCGTGCGGGTGACCCATCGACCCGGATAGTGAACCACCCCGGGTTTGATGCACACCTCCTTCGTTGGGAAGGTGGCATCTATGCCGAGTAAGTACGACGAGCAGACCCGCGCTAAGGCGGTCCGGCTGGTCATTGATCATGTTCAGGACTATTCGTCTGAGTTTGCTGCGATCAAGGCGGTGGCGGCCCGGTTGGGTATGACGGCCGAGACGCTGCGCCGCTGGGTTCGCCAGGCCGAGATCGATGCCGGCCAGGCCGACGGGGTGTCGTCTGAGTCGGCGCGGGAGATCCGGGAGTTGAAGCGGAAGAACGCCGAACTGGAACGCACGGTCGAGATCTTGAAAGCCGCGACAAGTTTCTTCGCGCGGGAGAGCGACCCGCGACAGCGCTGATCTGCCGGTTCATCGCCGAGCACAAGGCTCGGTTCGGGGTCGCTTCGATCTGCCGTGTGCTGTCCGCGCAGGGCTGCCAGATCGCCTCGAGGACCTATTACGCCTGGACGGTCCGGGCGCCGTCCAAGCGGGCGCTGTGGGACACCACGGTGACCGCCGGGGTACTGGCCGGGTACTACGAGCCCGACGAGCACGGCAAACGCCCACCGGAGGCGTTGTACGGGTCATTGAAAATGTGGGCCCACCTGCAACGCCAAGGCATTGGCGTGGCGCGGTGCACGGTCGAGCGGCTGATGAAGACCAACGGCTGGCGCGGCGTGACCCGGGCCAAGAAGGTCCGCACCACGATCGCGGACCCGGCCGCGACCCGGGCACCGGACCTGGTCAACCGCCAGTTCACCTTCGCGGCACCCAACCGGCTGCTGGTCGCGGACTTCACCTACGTGCGCCTGGCGACCGGCGCGTTCGCCTACACCGCGTTCGTCATCGACGCCTTCGCCGGACGGATCGTCGGTTGGGAATGCTCCACGTCCAAGCACACCGCATTCGTCGAACGGGCCATCGCCCAGGCCGCCACGATACGCAGAAGACAAGGCAATCCCTTGCAGAACAAGACGATTCACCACTCCGACGCCGGATCCCAATACACCTCGGTGCACCTCACCGAGACCTTGCAGCTACACGGACTCAGCCCCTCGATCGGCACGGTCGGCGACGCTTACGGCAACGCCCTGGCCGAGACCACCATCGGCCTCTACAAAACCGAATGCATCCGCGACGACTCACCGTTTCGCCGCGGACCACTCACCGGCCTGGCCAGTGTCGAGACCATCACCGCCGACTGGGTGCATTGGTACAACACCAGCCGGCTCATGCACCGCCTCGACCGACGCCCACCCGCCGAAGCCGAGGCTGACTACTATTCACAAACCCGCGACGACCGAACAGTCGTCCACACATAACCGGCTGCCGCGGTGAGGGTGATGGGGTGGGTGGACGGGTGGGGTTGGTGAGTTGGGTGGTGGGGTTTATGGGTCGGCGGTGGGGGTGGTGTTGGTGCCCCAGGGGTCGGTGTAGTTGGGGACGAGGGCGGGCAGGCGGCTGAGGGCTTCGCGGGCCGCGGCCAGTCCAGGGTTGGGTAGGGTGCTGGCGGCGGGGAGTCGTTCGGGTTGCTGGTGGGTTGGGTTGCTGGTGACGCCGCTGAGGCCGGTCCAGTCGGCGCTGGTGGTGCTGGTGCTGACGCTGGCCCGATCGTCATCGCCGTCGTTGGGGCTGTGGGCAGGGGTGACCCAGCCGATGACCTCGGCGAGTGCGGCGGGATCGGTGCGGGGTGGGTCGGCCCACGACGGGCGGGTGACCTGCACGCCGGCAGTAGTGATCGACAGCGCCCATTGACCGTCATGGACGGCGCGGTGATGGACCGCGCACAGCAACGCCAGATTCTGCAGACTGGTCGGACCGCCGTTGGCCCAATGGATCAAGTGATGGGCGTGACACATCCACGGTGGGGCATGGCACACCACACAGCCCTTGTCACGTTTGTTCAACGCCCGGCGGATGTAGCGGTTCACGAAGCGTTGCTCGGTGCCGACGTCCAAGGGCTGGGAGTCGCCCCCGAGCACGATCGGCAGCACGGCGGCGTCGCAGGCCAGCAGCCGGACGGCGCCTGCTGACAGGTTCCCGCCGAACACCAGTTCACCCACCCCGCCGCGCCCGTCGGGCGCACCAGCGTCGGTTGTGCCAGCTTGGGCGGTGCCGCCGAGAGCGGCTGGGGCAGCGGCCAGCGAGGCTTTGAGGTCTGCGAAGTCGATGGTGACTATCAGGTGCGGGACGCCGGGTGAGTCCGGGTTGCCTGCGGCGCGGTCCAGGATGATCTTCAGCGCGTCAGCGCCTCGCTGGTCGGCCGTGCGTGGGTCGCGTTCACCGTCGACGGTCTTGTGGGGCTTGGACAGGGTGTGGAGCTGGGTCTTGAGGAGTTCGGCGTAGGCGCCGGCGACGAATCCGGTGATCTTGACGCCGTCTTCGGTGGGTCGTAGCCGCAGGTACTCCTTCGCGCGCGCCACATCCTCGGCCGGCTCCGGGCCATCAGTGTCCAAAGTAGACAGCACCTTGTGCCCGAACCGGGTGAGTTCGCGGGGATTGGTGATCCGGGCCGCTTCGACCATCTGCTCCTCGGCGACCGTCAGGGTCTCGACCGGCACGGTCGAGGGTGCTTTCTCCAAGGTCTTGACGATGACCTTGGCCTGGTCAACAGACACCACCGCAGGGCGCGCGGGGTCGGTCGGGTCGGGCAGGGCGGCGGTGACGGCTGGGTATTTGTGCAGGGCGCTGGTGAAGGCGAGGTCTTTGCGGACCTCCGCACGGTCGATCCGGTACCGCTCCGAGACCAGCTCCACGGTGTCGCGGGCACCGAGCTCGGCCGCCGCGCCCATCTCGTCGAGACGGGCGAGTACCTGGAGCTCGTCGGTCTCGATCAGGGCTTTGGCGGCCTTCAGGGTGTCCAGGCGCGACAGCAATTCGCTGCAGCTCTGCGTGTACACCGGGGGCAACGCCAACATCTCCATACCCAATAGCTTAGACATGGGCACCGACAGTTTTCGAGGCCAGAAGGCCTTATTTACAAGGGCTGTGTGGGCTGTTTGTGGGCTGGTTGCACACTCAACCTGACATGGTCGTAGGGTCGATGGCATGGACCTACGACCACTCGGCAGCACCGGATTGACCGTCTCCTCCGTATGCGCCGGGGGCAGCGGGCTGGGGAGTATGCCCGCCGTCTTCGGGTACGACGTCTCGGCGGAGCAGGCGATCGAAGTCATCCTGCGGATCTTCGACAGCCCGATCACCTGGATCGACACCTCGAACGGCTACAGCGACGGCGAGAGCGAACGTCGCATCGGCCAGGCCATCCGCCAGTACGGCGGCCTGCCGGACGGGTTCCTCGTCGCGACCAAGGTCGATGCTCGCGGTTCCGACTACTCGGGGGCGCGGGTCCGGGCCAGCGTTGCCGAGAGCAAGGAACGTCTCGGGCTCGACGACCTGCCGCTGGTGTACCTGCACGATCCCGAGTTCCACGACTTCGACTCGATGCGCGATGCGGTCGACACCTTGATGCAGCTCCGCGCCGACGGCGAGATCGGTCACGTCGGCCTGGCCGGGGGTAACACGACCGAGCTCGGCCGCTATCTCGACCTCGGCGGTTTCGAGGTCCTGCTGGTTCAAAACCGCTGGAGCCTGGTCGACCACTCCGCGGCTGAGCTACACCAGAGAGCGCTCTCTGATGATCTCGCAGTGGTGAACGCCGCGATCTACGGTGGCGGGATTCTCGCGAACCCGCAGGGTGCGACCAAGTACGGCTACCGCGACGCGCCTGACGCGGTACTGAAGGCTGTCGCTGAGATGGATGCGGCGTGCCGCGATCACGGGCTCGACCTGGCCACCGCGGCGCTGCGTCACTCGGTGGACGACCCGAACATCACCGGCACGGTTGTCGGCATCACCAAGCCCGCTCGCGTCGACGCGCTCCTCACCGCGTTGGAAGCCGAGCTCCCGCAAGAGCTTGTCGATCGGCTGGACGCGTTGCTGCCAGATCCGCAGTACTGGCTTGACCTCAAGTGAAGTTGAGGTCATAGCTTCTCGGCCATGAAGACGATTCAGTTGCATTCGTTCGGGCCGGCCGAGAACCTGCGGTATGAAGAGGCACCGGATCCGATACCGGGTCCGGGGATGGTGTTGATCCAGGTCGAGGCGGCCGGGGTGCACTTGCTCGACACGTTTCTGCGGGAGGGCAACTTCGAGGGGACCGCGTTCTCGGCGCCGGAGTTGCCGACGATTCCGGGGCGGGAGATCGCCGGGGTCGTGCGGGAGGTCGGGCCGGAGGTTGACGGCGGGTGGGTCGGCAAGCGGGTGGTGGTCCATCTCGGGATGGTGCCGGGCGGGTACGCCGAACTTGCGGTCGCGAAGGTGGAGTCGTTGTACGAACTGCCTGATCACGTGGACGGCGTACAGGCGGTGGCGGCGATCGGGACCGGACGCACGACGGCGGGGATCCTCGCGCAGGCAGCGCTCTCCTCCGACGATGTCGTACTGGTGACTTCGGCGGCGGGTGGGATCGGCGCGTACCTGATTCAGGCTGCGCGCAATGTTGGGGCAACGGTGATCGGTGTCGCGGGTGGACCGGCCAAGGTGCAGCTGGTTCGTGATCTGGGTGCCCACTATGTCGCCGACTACCGGGATCCGGAGTGGGTGAGCGCTCTCCGAGCTGATCTCGCGGCGGGGCACGAGCCGACGGGGCACAAGCCAGCGGGGCACGAGCCGACGGGGAGTGCGGCGGCCGCCCCCGACAATCCCCATCGGCCGGTGACCGTGATGCTCGACGGGGTTGCGGGTGAGAGTGGGCGGCGGGCCTTGGAGCTGATCGCGGACGGCGGGCGGGTGCTGACGTTCGGCTGGTCAGGCGGTGAGCCGCTGCCGGAGGACTCCCCTGAGCTGTCCTCCCGCGGCGTCTCGGTCACTGCCGCGCTCGGTGATATCCGCAGCCGGCTTCGGGAATTCGAGAAGGCGGCCCTCGACGAGACCGTCGAGGGCCGCTGGAGAGCGCTCTCGACCACGTTCCCGCTCTCCGAGGCGTCGTCCGCTCACCGGGCGCTCGAAGAACGGCGGACCGTGGGCAAGGTCGTTCTCCTGCCTTGATCCGCCGACACCGGGGCCTTCTCCCACCTCATCAGGAGAAGGCCGCACGGTGTGGCGTCGGGCCGCGGAAGACCTGGTGGGTTCCTCCGCGGCCCAGCCTGTTAATAGATGGTGTAGCTGAAGGTCGCCTTTCCGCTTGCGCCGCTGGAGTCCTTACCTGTCGCGGTCACTGAGTAGGCGCCGCGGGTGGTCGGCATCCCGGTGACCGAGCCGGACGAGCTGATCGTCAGGCCGGGCGGCAGGCCAGTGGCGGTGAAGGTGATCGGCAGGCCGGCGCTCGAGGTTCCCCGCAGCTGCAGCGGGAAGGCCTGCCAGCCGACGAACCCGAACTGGCTCCCCGGGTTCTCGACCGTCACGGTGCCGGTTTGGGATCCGGTCACCGTCAGCCGGTACGTCGACTCGTGGCTGACCGCGCCGGTTCCCTTGACCACAACGTCGTACGAGCCGGCTGCCGTCGACGACGACGCGGCGATCGTCAGCGTCGACGACGATCCCGACGTCACGCTGGTCGGCGAGAACGTCGCGGTCACCCCGCTCGGCAGGCCGCTCGCGGCCAGCTGCACCGACTGCGGGTCACCACTGGTGGTGGCCGTCTTCACGGTCGTCTGCACCGAGTTGCCCGGGGCAACCGAACCACTGGCCGGGTCGAGGCTCAGGCTGAAGTCGCTCCCGGTCGGCGGTTCGCCGACAGCCAGCTTCCACAACCCGTACGCCGCCGCGTCGGCACTGCGGTCGAGTACGGTCGCCGCGATGTTGGCCGGGTACTTGTCGCAGGACGCGTGGTAGCAGGGGTCGTAGGCCGAGCCAGCGGTGCCGCCCCACTTCTGTGCCTGCGCAGTTGTCTTGCGGGCACTGGCCCCGGCGGCGACACCGCTGGTCGGGATCCCGGCATTCTTGAAGGACGCGTCGTCCGAACGTCCCGCACCTTCGGTGTTCTCCTCCGGAGCCAGGTTCAGCCCGTCGTAGAACGCCTTCAGCACCTTGCCGGTGTCTGTGGTGATGTTGTTGACGAAGTAGCCCGCGTTCGTGGAGGCGACCATGTCGAAGTTCAGGTAGGCCTTGATCTTCGACTTGTCGGCCGACGACAGCTGGCCGACGTAGAACTCCGAGCCGTTCAGGCCCTGCTCCTCATCGGTCCACCAACCGAACCGGACGTGCTTGACCAACGTCGGCTGCTGCTGCGCGAGTGCCAGCGCGACCTCGAGGATCGCTGCCGAGCCGGAACCGTTGTCGTTGCTGCCCGGACCGGCGCTCACGCTGTCCAGGTGCGCACCGAGCATGATCACCTGGTTCGCGTCACCACCGGGGTAGTCGGCGATCAGGTTGTCCGACGGGTACTGGCAGTTCGTGCACCGCTGCTTGGCCACGGTGTAGCCGGCATCGCGCAGCTTGCCCTCGATGTAGCTGACCGACGCGGTGTAGCCCGCGCTGCCGGCCCGCCGGTTGCCGCCGTTGTTGTCCGCTGCTGTCTGCAACGCCTGCAGGTGCGCCTTCACCTTCTCGACGTCGATATTCGGCACGCCGGCGGGCGGGGCGGACCCGCCGACGGTCAGCCGGTACGTCGCGGTCCGGTCGACGTTCGCACCATCACCAGTGATGCGGATGTCGTACGAACCTTCCGCGGTACTCGACGTCGTGCTGATCTTCAGCGTCGACGAGTTGCCGGACTGGATCGAGGCCGGGTCGAACGACGCGGTCGCGCCGGACGGCAGACCGGACGCGCTCAGCTGGACCGACTGCGCCGAGCCGCTGCCGATCACGGTGTTCACCGTTGCGGAAGCGCTCTCTCCGGGTTTCACGGTGCCACTCGCGGGCGAGACGGACATGGTGAAGTCGTTACCGCTCGGGGCGCAGGTGGCCTCGCCGGACTGGGCCGGGACCGACACCGCGTCCCAGGCTGCCTTGACCTTGCCGTGCCAGGCACAGCTGCTGTCCAGGTTCTTCGCGGCGTTCAGCGTGACCGAGCGCCACTTGCCGTACGTCATGCCGGACGTCTTCGACAGCATCGCGTTGTAGAAGATCTTGCCGGCGTCCTTGATCCCGATGCCGGTCAGCGTGGTGTTGTTACAGGTCGGGCTGGTCGGCTTGCCGTTACCGGGATTGGTGCCCTCGGCAAGCAAGTAGAACCAGTGGTTCATCGGACCGGCCGCGGCGTGCACCGAGCTCGGCAGGCTGCTGGAGTTGCAATCCGGGTGCCCGGAGACCTTCGACGGCTGGTACATGTAGCGGATCGGGCCGTTGCCCTGCAGGTTGATCCGCTCGCCGACCTCGTAGTCGGGAGCGTCGTTCGGGTTGTTGAGATACGCCTCGGTGAGCGCTCCCCAGATGTCCGCGACCGATTCCTGCGACGGGTGCCCGGAGATCCCGCCGGGGGTGTTCGCGTCCAGCCCGTGACCGTACTCGTGGGCGACCACGTCGATACCGGTGATCCAGTTGTTCGCGTTGTTGTAGCCGAAGACGACACCGTCGGGGTTGTACTGCGAACCCCAGTAGGCGTTGATGTCACCGAGGCCGACCAGCGCATCGGCCCACTTGCCCTGGTTGTCCAGGCCGTTGCGCCCGTACCAGTTCTTCAGCAGATCCCACTCGCCGGCGGCGGTGTTCATGACATCGACGCAACCGGCCTCGCGGTCGGTCTTCGACGTACTACCCCAGGTGTCGTCCGGGCCGGAGAACGTCGTGCCGTTCGACTGGTTGCCGCATCGCAGCGACGGGCGCGCCGGGTCCACCATCGTGTACGTCGAACCGGACTGCGTCGTACCGATGGTCAGGTTCGAGCCGTTCCAGATCCCGGTACCGGTGCCGGCAGCGCTCTCCTCGATCGTGTGCACGACCTTGCCGGTGCGCGCGTCGACGTACACCTTCTGGCGGGTCGCCTCACCGTGGTCGCGACCCTGGACGCGGGCCTCCCAGGCGAGCACGGGCTTGGCGCCACCTGCGTAGACGACCAGGGTCGGCTCACCAGGAACCGGGTCGGCCTTCTGGAGCGTCTTCAGCGCCGCCTTGCGAGCGGCCGCCTTGCTGACCGTGGGGGTGCGGTCGAGCGAGATCGGCTGCTGCTGGGCGACGGTGATGCCCTTGGCGTTGCCAGCGGCATCGGTGGTGACAACGAAGTCGCCGCCGATCACGGCCAGGTCCTGGTACGTGCGCTGGTAGGCGACGTACTGCAGACCCCACGGGGTGCTGATGTCCTGCTGACGGATGAACCGGTCCCCAGAACCGGCTTTCAGCTCGGCGGCCCGGCCCTCGACCAGGCGGTCGGCGGTGCGGATCGCGAGCGCCCGTGGATCGGGCTTCGACGCAACGCTCGCGTCGGCGTCGGCCGACGGGAGCTTGGTAGTGACAACGGCGGTGGTCAGAAGCGCGAGACTGAGCACGCCTCCGACCGTCGCCGTACGCAGGGCAGTGCGTTTCACTGGGACACGTCCTCACTAGATGGGGGCGGAGACCCCGCCACCGGCCGCTGGGGCTGCAGTCCGGGCCGGCCGGTGGCGGAATGAGGAGGACGCCGGTTCCGGCAGGGCGGGCAGGTGAACGGCCGGTGTCCTCTGTCCGATGACATTGACACCTCTACGTGATGGCTGTGATATCCCAGCAGGGCATAACCTCGCCGCTATGGAGCTCGAACTTCGCCATCTGCGCGTGGTCTGCCGCCTTGCGGACACCGGCAGCGTCTCCAAGGCCGCCGCCGCACTGGGTGTCTCGCAACCGTCGCTGACCGCCCAGCTGCACCGCATCGAGGAGGCGGTCGGCGGATCGCTGTTCGAGCGCGGCCCGAACGGTGTGGTCCCGACCCCGCTCGGCCGGCATGTACTGACCAGGTCGCGGTCGATGCTCGCCGACATGGACGAGCTGATCGGCTCCAGCCGCCGGCACCTGGCCGATTCCGGACCCCTGCGGCTCGGATCGGCGCGCACCGTCATGTTCGGGAGATGGCTCGCCCGGCTCGAGGAAGCCCTGCCGGGTCGCGAGATCGCCACCCAGGTCGACTCGTCGGCCGCGGTCCTGACCGAGTTACTGGCCGCCGACGTCCTGGACATCGCGATGATGGGGCTGTGCGAGGACGCCTACGCACCGCCGTGCCCACCGGGGATCCGCGAGCAGACGATGGTCTATCCGGAACCGTTCGGGGTCGCGCTCCCCGGGTCGCACCGGCTGGCCGGCGCCGACGAGGTGAAGCTCGACGAGCTGGCCGACGATGTCTGGATCTGCCCGCCGGCCGGGAAGGAGGACGGCGACCTGGCCTATCTGCGCGAGGCCTGTGAGCAGGCCGGTTTCACCCCCGACTTCCGCTACGCCAATCTCGACACGACCGAGATCGAGCAGCTGATCGGCGCCGGCCGCGGCATCTGCCTGTGCGCCCCGACCGTCCGGGAACTCCCCCGCACCGTCGTGAAACCGCTCGCCGGCGAACCGCTGTCCTGGCGCCGGACCCTGCGCTACCGCGTCGACAACGTCGGACAGGAAACCGTCGACACTGTCCACCGGACCTTCGTCGAGACCTACCGCGAAACCATCGCCGAGAACTCCGCCGCCCGCCCCTGGTGGAGTGCGCACTCCGAGGCGCACCCCACGGTCATCGATCCGCCGGTCTAGCTGCTGCGCGGCGCGTACATGATGACCGCGACTCCCACCAGACAGATCGCCGCGCCGACCAGATCCCACCGATCCGGCCGGAACTTGTCGACGACCATCCCCCACGCCAACGACCCTGCCACGAACACCCCGCCGTACGCCGCGAGGATCCGGCCGAAGTTCGGATCGGGCTGGAACGTCGCCACGAACCCATAGGCGCCCAAGGCAACGACTCCCGCGGCGATCCACCACAATCCCCGATGCTCGCGCCACCCCTGCCAGATCAGCCAGGCCCCACCGATCTCAGCCACTGCCGCCAGCACGAACAGTGCGACGGACCGCAGCACGCTCACCGATGCAGCCGATCGGCGAGCGCATCCAGTACGGCGGTCTGTGTCGGCGGGACCTGGATCCGGAGGCGAAGGTGGCCGTTCGCGGGCTCGGCCAGCGTGAAGGTGAAGAACGAGCAGCAACCGCTCTCTCGCGCGATCAGATCGGCGGCGGAGTCATGGGAGTCGGCACCGAGGACGAGCTCCACGGTCTGTGGATCCGCGCGGTCAGCCGCGACGAGGTGATCAGCGAAGAGCCGATCGAACTCGGCAACCCGCAGCGGCTGCTCGACGGTCGGAAGTGTGCACGCATCCGGAACCCAGGTCATGCTTCGACGGTAAACCCCGTACTTGCTACGGAGTCCAGCTATTCGGGTTCGTCGGTCCAGGTGAGGGTGAAGGTGATCGCGCCGAAGCGGAGGTGGTCGCCGGGGCGGACGCGGACGGGGGTGGTGATGCGGCGTCCGTTGTGTTCGGTGCCGTTCATCGAGCCGAGGTCGCGGATCATCCAGCCGTCGCCGACGTGGCGGAGTTCTGCGTGGTAGCGGGAGACGGAGATGTCGGCGAGGCGGAGGGTGGCGCCGGGACCGCGGCCGATGCGGACTGTCGGCGTACCGGCTGGGGGTAGGGCGAGGTTCTGGATCGGTACGGCGGGGAGTTCGCGCTTCGCCAGCGGGATTCCGAGGACGTCCTCCAGGCGCCGCCAGACGTTGACGCGCGCCAGCCGGGTGCGCGTGGTGCGCATCCAGCCGGCGATGCGAGGTTCGGGGCGGGGTAGATCGGTCAGGACCGAATCGAGCTCACCGCGGCTCTGGGCGCGCAAGACGAAGTTCATCCGGCGGATGAAGGTGTCGTGCGACAACCGACCCGAGCCGGCGCCCTCCCGCAGGACCGCGAGCGCGCGATCGCGCTCCGCGTCGGAAGGACGCGTGTTCACCAGCGGGAGCGGACCCATAAACGAAATTGTCGACGGCGATCGGCTCACTGTCCACAGACCTCGCGGGTCGCGCCTTACTTGTACTGGACCCGATCGGCGGCGTGGGCGTCGCCCTGGCTCAGTCCGATGTTCGACACGCCGACGACCAGACGGTGGCCGGTGGCGTCGTTCCGGTAGGTGACGTACGTCGAACCGGCCCCGGCATCAGCCGCGATCCGGCGCCACGAGGAGCCGCCGGTCTTGGAGATCTTCGTCAGTGCCTTCGTGACACTCGGGGTTGCGTAGTACGTCATCCACTTCGTGTCCCCGCGGCCCCAGGCGCGGATCAGGTTGTCGGACCACTGCACCGGACCCCACGCCTTCGGCTCACCGACGAACCGGGCGCTGGTCGCGGCATGCCAGCCGCCGGATCCGCGCAGGCCGACATTCTGTACGCCGACAGTGAGGTTCCCGCCGCGCGCGTCGTCGTGGTACGTCACGTAGATCGTCCCGGCTGCACCCTGAGTGCCGACACGACGCCAGTGGACACCGCCCGGAGTCGCCTGGGCGTTCAGCGCGCGGGCGGTCGCCGTACTCGCGTAGCAGGAGGTGGCGGCCTGTTCGCCACTACCCCACGCGCGGACGAGACGATCGGCGTACGTCACGGCGGCGACGTTCGCCACGGACTTGCCGCAGGCCGTCGCGGCGGTCGCCGGAGCGGCACCACCGAGGACGAACGGCACGGTCACAGCGAGTGCGGCAGCCGTCCCGAGGAGCTTCTTCTGACCTTTGATGCGCATGATCAACCTCCCGAGTTGGTCAACATTTGCCTTCACCGGGTGAGACGCATCGGAGACCAATGGAGTTGGGCATAGGTGAGAATGGCCACATGGACCTGCCTGTGATGCCGCCGGTGAAGCCGATGCTCGCGAAACCCGTGAAGGGGATCCCGCGCGGGGAGCTGAGCTACGAACCCAAGTGGGACGGGTTCCGCTCGATCATCTTCCGCGACGGTGACGAGGTGGAGATCGGCAGCCGCAACGAGAAGCCGATGACGCGGTACTTCCCCGAGCTCGTCGAGGCGATCAAGGCGAACCTGCCGGAGCGCTGCGCGATCGACGGCGAGATCGTGGTGATCGGCGAGTCCGGCGACCGTCTCGACTTCGAGGTGCTGCAACAGCGCATCCACCCCGCCGCGAGCCGGGTGAACATGCTGTCCGAGAAGACCCCGGCGCGCTTCGTCGCCTTCGACCTGCTGGCGCTCGGCGACGAGGACTACACCGAGCGCCCGTTCAGCGAACGCCGTACCGCCTTGTTGGAGGCGCTCGCCGATGCGAAGGAGCCGATCCACATCACGCCCGCCACCACCGACCACGGCACGGCCGGCCAGTGGTTCGAGCAGTTCGAAGGCGCCGGGCTCGACGGGCTGATCGCGAAGCCGCTCGACGGCCTCTACCTGCCGGATAAACGGACCATGTTCAAGATCAAGCCGGAGCGTACGGCGGACTGCGTCGTCGCCGGCTACCGCCTCCACAAGAGCGGTCCCGACCGCATCGGCTCCCTGCTACTCGGCCTCTACAACGAGGACGGCACGTTGGCGAGCGTCGGCGTCATCGGCGCCTTCCCGCTCGAACGCCGCAAGGAACTCTTCGTCGAGATGCAAGAGCTCGTCACCACCTTCGACGACCACCCCTGGGCCTGGGCCAAACAAGAGGAAGGCACCCGGACGCCACGCAACGCCGAAGGCAGTCGCTGGCAAGCCGGCAAGGACCTCTCCTTCACACCCCTCCGCCCCGAGCGCGTAGTCGAGGTCCGATACGACCACATGGAAGGCGTCCGCTTCCGCCACACCGCCCAGTTCGTCCGCTGGCGCCCCGACCGCACCCCCGAATCCTGCACCTACGAACAACTCGAAGAACCCCTCAAGTTCGACCTGGCCGACGTACTCACGAGCGCGACCAGCTGATGAACCCTCTCTACCGCCTCTACACCCACAAACTGCGCCGCCAACTCGCCGGTCTCCCGCAGCCGCAGCACGTCGCAATCGTCATGGACGGCAACCGCCGCTGGGCGCGCCAAGCCGGCCTGGACGACGTACGTCTCGGCCACCGCTTCGGCGCCCACCACCTCGAGCAGTTCCTTGCGTGGAGTGCCCGCGCGGGCGTGCGGTGCGTGACGGCGTGGGTCGCGTCGGCCGACAACATCAAGCGCCGCGACCCGGCCGAGGTCGACTACCTGATGCAACTCGCGGAGACCGTCCTCGCCAAGCATGTACGGCGAGATCACCGCTGGCGACTGCATGTCGCCGGGCAGCTGGACCTCCTCCCAGATTCGACTGCCCGCGCGTTGAAGGAGGCCGTCGAGGCCACCCGGGATCGGCACGACGCCGGCGATCTGACGATTGCCATCGGCTACAGCGGGCGGCTCGAGGTGGTCGATGCGGTCCGCGGCGTACTGGACGAGGCCGCAGCGTCGGGTCGCGAGCTGTCTGAGGTTGCTGCGGAGCTGACCGAGGAGGACATCAGCCGGCACCTCTATGTGCCCGGTCTGCCCGACCCGGATCTGGTGATCCGTACCAGTGGCGAGCTGCGGATGTCCGACTTCCTGCTGTGGCAGGCGACCCGGTCCGATATCGAGTTCTGCGACCTCAACTGGCCGGCGTTTCGGGAGATCGACCTGCTGCGGGCGCTCCGGACGTACGGTCAGCGAGTTCTGGAACGATCCAGTTGAGCATGTGGGTGGCTAGTGGGGGCACTATGGGTGCATACCGACTGGTAGTGACCGGAGGTGCGCGATGTATGACGTCGTACTGCTCGTGGAACAGGAACTCTCGGAGCCGGACGCCAAGCGTGTGGTCGAACTGCACGAGGACATGCCTGATCAGGTGAAGTACCACGTGCTGGTGCCGTGTCACAACGCCGAGGCGGGGGTGGAAGCTTCGATCAGTGCTCTGGGGACGGCCGACTTGTATGGGCCGGGGTTGGCTACTCAGCGGCAGGATCTGGCGGAGGCGCAGAAGGCGATCGACAGTGAGGCCAAGGGATGCAGTGGGCGGAGTGTGCAGCGGCTGCGTGATCTTGGGAAGACGGCTGAGGGCGGGATCTCGCATGAGCGGCCGATCGATGCGTTGATCGCGACTGTGGATGCGGCGAAGGGTCAGGAGGTTGTGATTCTGACGCGGCCGCATGTGGTGGCGGAGTTCTTCCATTTGGACTGGACGAACTCGGCTCGCCGGCATCTGAAGGTTCCGGTGCTGCATCTGCTTGAGCACTCGTCGCAGAAGGAGAACGCCTCTTAGTGGTTCAGGAGGGCTGCGTAGGTGATCCCCGCGGCCAGTGCACCGATCAGCAAGGACAGCGACGTGCGGAGTACGCGGTCGCCGACCTTGCCGTAGTGCTCACCGTCTTCGGAGTGGTAGGCGACCTTGTAGCCCGCGTACCCCGCAACAAGGACAAGCGCCAGCTTGATCACGCAGCTGCCTCCCGTTCCTGACGCGTCAGGTCAACGGTAGCGCGGTCTCCGCGAACTGGGTGTGATACAGATCGGCGTACTCGCCGTTGCGCGTGAGCAGTTGTTCGTGCGTGCCGCGTTCGACGATGTTGCCGTGGTCAACGACCAGGATCAGGTCGGCGTTGCGAACCGTCGACAACCGGTGCGCGATCACCAATGACGTCCGGCCTTCGAGCGCTGTATCGAGCGCTTGCTGGACATGCACCTCGGACTCCGAATCCAGGTGTGCGGTCGCCTCATCCAGTACGACGATCTGCGGTGCCTTCAGCAACAACCGGGCAATCGCCAGCCGCTGCCGCTCACCACCGGACAACCGGTGACCGCGATCCCCGACGACCGTGTCCAGGCCGTCCGGCAACGAGTCGACCAGGTCCCACACCTGCGCCGATCGCAGCGCCTCAATCATCTCCTCATCGGTCGCATCCGGCTTGGCGTAGATCAGGTTCGCGCGGATCGTGTCGTGGAACATGTGCGCGTCCTGCGTGACATACCCGATCCGATCGTGCAGCGACTGCAACGTCACATCACGTACGTCGGCTCCCCCGATCCGCACGGCTCCCCCGCTGACGTCGTACAGGCGGGCGACCAGGTTCGTGATCGTGGTCTTGCCGGCACCGGATGGGCCGACGAGCGCGACCATCTGACCAGGCTGTACGACGAAGTTGACGTCCTCAAGCACCTGAGCCGATGCGCGCTTGTCGAGGACGGCGACCGACTCGAGGCTCGCGAGGGACACCTCTTCGGCGGTCGGATAAGAGAACGCAACATGGTCGAACTCGACACTCGCCGCGTCGCGCGGCAGGTCCTTGGCATCCGGCGCGTCCCGGATCATCGGCTCCAGATCCAGCACCTCGAAGACGCGCTCGAAGGAGACCAGCGCGGTCATCACATCGACGCGCACATTCGACAACGCGGTCAGCGGACCGTACAAACGACCGAGCAACGCAACCAGCGCGAGCAGGGTCCCGACGGTCAGAGTCTGACGAACGGCCAGGTTGCCACCGACGCCGTACACGAGGGCTGTGGCCAGCGCCGCGACCAGAGTCAGCGCGGTGAAGAACACCCGGCCGAGCATCGCGATCCGGATCCCGAGATCGCGCACCTGACCAGCGCGCTGACCGAACTCACGGTTCTCGATCGAGGGCTGTCCGAAGAGCGTCACGAGCAGCGCACCGCCGACGCTGAACCGCTCGGTCATCGACGTCGACATGGCGGCGTTGAGGTTCATCTGCTCGCGCGTCATCGCGGCCAATCGCCGGCCGAGGATGCGCGCCGGGATCAGGAACACCGGCAGCAACAGGATCGCGACCAGGGTCAGCTGCCAGCTCAGCACGAGCATCGCGCCGACGACGAGGATCAAGCTGATCACGTTCGAGACCACGCCCGACAGCGTTGAGGTGAAGGCCTGCTGGGCGCCGATCACGTCGTTGTTCAGCCGCGAGACCAGCGCGCCGGTCTGGGTCCGGGTGAAGAAGGCAACCGGCATCCGCTGGACGTGCGCAAACACCTTGGTACGCAGGTCGAAGATCAACCCCTCACCGATCCGCGCCGAGAACCAGCGCTGCATCAGCCCGAGCGCTGCCTCGACCACCGCGAGCCCGGCGACCACCAGAGCGAGCGCGGTCACCAGACCGCCGTTCCCCTTGATGATCCCGTCGTCGACGATCTTCTTGAACAACAGTGGCGAGGCGATCACCAGGACCGCCGCCACGATCACCAGCAGCAGGAACAACGTGATCTGCCACTTGTACGGCTTCGCGAACGCGGCGATCCGCCGCAACGTCCCCTTGGCCAGCTTCTGGTCCTTGACCGACGAGTCCATCCGCCGCCAGCTGGCGCCACCCATCGGCATCCCGCCGCCCATGCCCGACATCCGGACTCCTCCCTGTTGAACCTGCACAACACTTCAGGTCGCGCGGTTCTTCCGACCTGCAACCATCGGTTGCGCATTGCCGCCGGTTCCCCTAGAGTCATGTGCAACAAAAGGTTGCGAAAGAAACGGTGGAACCGATGACGCGAAGCATTACACGTGAACTCCGGATCGACGCCTCCCCGGAGGTCGTCTACGAGGTGATCAGTACGCCGGAGCACCTCCGCGAGTGGTGGCCGGACGAGGCCGACGTGAAGGCCTCCCCCGGTTCGATCGGCACCGTCTCGTTCGGCACGGACAACGTCGTACCGCTGACCGTTGTCGAGGCCGACCCGCCGCGGCGCTTCTCGTTCCGCTGGGCGCACCCGGTGGACGAGGCGGCCAGTGCGGCCAACTCGCTGCTCGCGACCTTCGACCTGATCCCGGATGGCGACGGCACGCTGCTGCGGTTCGCCGAGACCGGGTTCGACGAGGCCGGCCGCTCGGACGACGAGTTCAAGGACCACACCAGCGGCTGGGACTACTTCCTGCCCCGGCTGACGCCGTACGCCGCGCGGGTTGCCGGCGCGTAATGGCCGTCGACAACGAGCTCTGGTCCGCCATCGGGGACCCGACCCGGCGGGAGATGCTCGACCTCCTGCTGGCCTCCGGCGGCGGTACGGCGACCTCGCTCAGCGACCGGTTGCCGGTCACCCGGCAGGCAGTCGCGAAGCATCTCGGCGTACTGGAACGGATCGGGCTCGTGCACGCCACGACCGCCGGACGCGAACGCGTCTACACGGTCGACGAAGACCAGCTGGCCCGCGCGGTAGCGCAACTCTCGACCGTCCGCGACGCCTGGGACGGCCGCCTGCAACGCATCAAGCGGATGGCGGAAACCATCCAGAAGACACGGAAGAGGTAAAGGACATGGTGGATATTCTGCACAGAGTCGGCGTCGTCGGTTCGGTCGACGACGTGTACAAGGCCCTCGACTCCATCGACGGGCTCGCCGCCTGGTGGACCGAGGACACCAAGGTCACCGCCGACGGCACGATCCAGTTCCGCTTCGGCGAGGCCGGCGGGTTCGACATGTTGGTGGTGGAGACCGAGCCCGGCAAGCTCGTCCGCTGGGAGGTCGTCGACGGTCCGGAGGAATGGATCGGCACGCACGTCCGCTTCGACCTCCATCAGGAGGAGGACTTCGCGATCATCATGTTCCGGCACGAGGGCTGGCGGGAGGTCGTGCCGTTCATGTTCCACTGCAGCACGAAGTGGGCGACGTTCCTCATGAGCCTGAAGCACCTCGTCGAGACCGGCACGGGCGAGCCCGCGCCGAACGACGTACAGGTCAGCAACTGGCACTGATCACCCGAAGACGGCCAGCAGCTCCTTCAGCCGACGCTCCTGCGCTGCGCCTTCCGCCTTGAGCTGATCGGCGTACGAGCGATCGGCGGCACCGAGCAGCAGCGCCTTCGTCTCACGGATCGCACCGGCGAGCGGCGTCAGTACGGCGTCGGTCAGGTCCTTGACGGTCGCCGCCAGCTCCTCAGCCGGTACGACGATATTCGCGAGGCCGATCTCCTTGGCCTCGGCCGCCTCGACCCAGCGGGTGGTCGCGCAAATCTCGAGGGCCCTCGAGTACCCGACGAGCTGGACCAGCGGTTGCGTGCCGCCGAGGTCAGGCACCAGCCCGAGCGCCGGCTCACGCATGCTGAAGCGGGCGTCCGGGGTGACGACCCGCAGGTCGCAGGCGAGCGCGAGCTGGAAACCAGCGCCGACCGCGTGACCTTGGACCGCCGCGATGCTGATGATGTTCGGGTTCCGCAGCCACGAGAAGCCCGCCTGGAACTCGGCGACGATCTCGTAGACCTCTTCGGTCGGCTTCGCCCCGAGGGCGAGCAGCGGCTCCTCGCCCTGGTCGTTCTCACCCATGATGAGCCGCCGGTCCAGACCCGCCGAGAACGACTGGCCCTCCCCCGACAGCACGACCACCCGGACGTCGTCCGGCAGCGACCGGCCGAAGTCGGCCAGCGCGCGCCACATCGCCGGGGTCTGCGCGTTGCGCACCTCCGGCCGGTCCAGTACGACGCGCGCCACCGGGCCATCCACCGAGAACCGCAGTCCGAGATCAGTCATGCGGCGTACATTACTGCACAGTAATTAAGCGAGCGAGACCAGATCGGCGTAGTCGTTGGTCCAGAGGTCCTCGACGCCGTCCGGGAGCAGCAGCACGCGCTCCGGCTCCAGCGCCTGCACCGCGCCCTCGTCGTGGGTGACGAGCACGATCGCGCCCTTGTACGAGCGGATCGCGTTCAGCACCTCTTCACGCGACGCCGGGTCCAGGTTGTTGGTGGGCTCGTCGAGGAGCAGGACATTGGCTGCCGAGACGACCAGCGTGGCCAGCGCCAGCCGGGTCTTCTCGCCACCGGACAGCACACTCGCCGGCTTGTCGGCGTCGTCGCCCGAGAACAGGAACGCGCCGAGCACGCTGCGCGCCTGGGTCTCGTTGAGATCCGGGGCGGCGGTCTTCATGTTCTCGATGACCGTCCGGTTCACATCCAGGGTCTCGTGCTCCTGGGCGTAGTACCCGAGCTTGAGGCCGTGTCCGTCGATCACCTCGCCGGTGTCCGACTTCTCGATCCCGGACAGCACCCGCAGCAGCGTGGTCTTGCCGGCACCGTTCAGCCCCAGTACGACGACGCGCGAACCGCGGTCGATCGCCAGGTCGACATCGGTGAAGATCTCCAGCGAGCCGTAGGACTTCGACAGCTCCTTCGCCATCAACGGCGTCTTGCCGCACGGCGCCGGCGACGGGAACGCGATCTTCGCGACGCGGTCCGAACGACGCTCGTCCTCGAGCCCCGACATCAACTGTTCGGCACGCTTCAGCATCTGCTGCGCAGCCGTGGCCTTGGTCGCCTTGGCACGCATCTTGTTCGCCTGGTCGACCAGCTGGCTGGCCTTCTTCTCGGCGTTCGAGCGCTCCCGCTTACGACGGCGCTCATCCTGCTCGCGCTGTGTCAGGTAGACCTTCCAGCCGACGTTGTAGACGTCGATCTCGGCCCGGTTCGCATCCAGGTGGAAGACCCGGGTGACTGTCTCCTCGAGCAGGTTCACATCGTGGCTGATCATGATCACGCCACCGGCGTACGACTTGAGGAAGTCGCGCAGCCAGACGATCGAGTCCGCGTCGAGGTGGTTGGTCGGCTCGTCGAGCAGCAGCGTCTCCGCCTGCGCGAACAGGATCCGCGCCAGCTCGACCCGCCGCCGCTGACCACCCGACAACGTGCCCAGCGGCTGCCCCAGTACGCGATCCGGCAGGCCCAGGTTCGCCGCGATCCGAGCGGCCTCCGACTCAGCGGCGTACCCGCCGGCTGCATGCAGCTCGGCCTCGGCCCGCTCGTAGCGCCGCATCCCCTTCGCGCGCGTCTTCTCGTCCGCGCTGGCCATCGACTTCTCCGCGCTGCGCATCCGGTGCACAACCTCATCCAGCCCACGAGCGGACAGAATCCGGTCCCGCGCCAGTACGTCGAGGTCCCCTGTCCGCGGGTCCTGCGGCAGATACCCGATCTCGCCCGACTTCGTCACCGACCCGCTCGCCGGCAACCCCTCACCGGCCAGGATCTTGGTCAACGTCGTCTTACCGGCGCCATTGCGCCCGACCAGCCCGACCTTGTCGCCCGGCCCCACCCGGAACGACGCCGGGGAGAGCAACTGCCGAGCACCAACGCGTACCTCGAGATTGGAAGCAGTAATCATCGCGGTGGCAGGTGTCCTCAGGGGTCGGTGTAGCGGTCGGCGGCGCGGAGTCACGACACGGCAACAACCCTCGCTCTGAGGTCTAGTCTAATGCTTGTGAAATTCAATCCGGACGCGGATCTCGATACCAGCGGTATCGAGGACACCCGCGGCAGTGGCGGTGGACGCGGCGGCGGGCTGCCCGGCGGCATGATTCCGGTCGGCGGCGGCATCGGCGGCCTGATCCTGCTCGTCATCATCGTCCTGCTGAACGGCGGCATCCCCGGCCTCGGCAGCGACGGCACCGGCGAACCCACCAGCCGGAACACCGGCCCCGGCAGCCTGAACGCCTGCAAGAACGTCACCACGAGCAAGGACTGCCGCTTCGTGGCCGACCAGAACTCCATCGAGGGCTTCTGGTCCACGGAACTCCCCCGCCGCGGCAAGAAGTACATTCCCGCCCCCATGCGCGTCTTCGAAGGCCAGGTCAGCACCGGCTGCGGCCCCGCCACCAGCGCGGTCGGCCCCTTCTACTGCCCGCCCGACAAGCGCGTCTACCTGGAGCTCGGCTTCTTCAAGACCCTCGAGACCGAGCTCGGCGCCCAAGGCGGCGACTTCGCCGAGGCCTACGTGATCGCCCACGAGTACGGCCACCACATCCAGAACCTCTACGGCATCCTCGGCCGCATCAAGACCCGCACCGGCCCCACCTCGGACTCCGTCCGCTCCGAGCTCCAAGCCGACTGCCTGGCCGGCATCTGGACCAACCACGCCACCACGGTCCCGAACAAGAACGGCAAACCCTTCATCCTCGAACTCACCGAGGACGACATCACCCGCGGCCTAGACGCCGCCGCCTCCGTCGGCGACGACCGCATCCAGTCCAAAACCCAAGGCCAGGTCAACCCCGAGTCCTTCAGCCACGGCACCGCCGAACAACGCATGCGCTGGTTCAAGACCGGCCTGGACTCCGGCGACATGACCGCCTGCGACACCTGGTCCGCCAGCACCCTGTAACCCGCCGTACGAGAACCGCCCTGCACCAATCCGGTGCAGGGCGGTTTCTGTTTGGAGGTCAGGCGACCTGGGCGGGGCGGTGGTAGCCGGGGAGGAGTTCGTCGACCAGGGCGTCGGTTTCGGACTCCGGGCCTCGGGGGCCGCCGTGTTTGGAGAGGGCGGCGTAGAGCTGGGTGGCTACGTTGGTGACGTCTTGGGTGGAGCCGAAGTGGGCGGCCAGGCGGAGGGTGGCTCGCCAGAGGTCCTCGGAGGCCGGGGAGAAGCTGAGGCCGGTCTGGAGGGCTGTGCGGGCGGTTTGGCCGTCGTTGTGGGTGAGGGAGGCTTCGGCGAGCTTGAGGGCTGCGTCGACCACTGCCTCGACCATGCGGCGTTCGATGCCGGAGGCGGCCAGCCAGGAGTAGCGGCCGGCTGGGATGTCGGCCCAGGCGGGGCCGTGGACGAGGCTGAGGGCGGTGGAGAGGGCTGCTCTCGGGTCCTCTTGCATCGTCGACTGCTTGGCCAGGGTGCGGAAGACGTCCCAGTCGACGCGGACGATGCTGCGGTTCAGCATCCAGCGGCCGGACTCGTCGGCGTACATGGCGTCGTTGCCGACCCAGCGGCGGGTGTGCTCCAGGGCGGAGTCACGCAGTTCGTCGCTGATGCCGCGCGGCCAGATGGCGCCGGCCAGGACGTTCGGGTGGACGCCGTAGTCCTGGCTGGCCAGGAAGGCAATGATCTCGGTGGAGAGTGCGACGCGGCCGTCGTCGATCGGACCGCGGGCGTCCACCTCGACCGGACCGAGCAGGTCGACCTCGACCGGCGCGGGCAGGCTCAGGTCGGTGGTCGAGAACTCGTACGCCGGCATGTTCTGCTCGGTACGGCGTTTGTCGAGCGCGTCCGACTCGGCGGCGTCGAAGAGGGCGACCAGCTCGCTGACCTGCTCCGGCGTGACCGTGTGGGCCTCGACCTCGAGGCCGAGCAGGCGGCAGACGGCCTGGTTCTTCTCGTCGACGACGAACCGCCACGGCGAGTTCATCACGTCGCCGACCACGACGACCGCGATGCCACGCTTCTGATCGGCGGCGAGCCGGTTCAGCAGGTCCTGCTCCTCCGCCGACGGCGGGGCCGAGACGAAGATGATCTCCGCACCCCACAAGACCGAGTCCGGGTGAGCGGTCCGGGCCTCGGCGACCGAAGCGACGTTCCGCCGTTCGCAAGCCTGGACCTGAGCGTCGGTACGACGGCTCACCTCGGCGAGCGCAGCGTCCAGCCGGACCCAGTAGCTCAGGCGGCCGGGAGCCAGCGACGAGAGGTCATCGCCGAACCCGACCATGCTCACGTGCGCACCCTCGGACCACAGGTTCGTCGCGAGCTCGACAGCCAGCGAACCGACCACGTCGCGCGCGGCGGAGTTGACGCCACCGAAGCTGACGATGCCGTTCGCGGTGTCGAGGTCGACGAGCACGGTCGCGCCGTCGGCGTTCTGACCGATGGTGACGAGCGTCGGGTACGGCGCCGGCGCGGTGATCTCGCCGGTCGGGGCGTACGCGCGGCGCAGCGTCCAGCGGGTGCCCTCGGCAATGGCCTGCCAGGGGCCAGGAGGCGCAGCCTGAGCCTCGTACGGGTCGAGAACCAGCGTGAGCGCGCTGGTCGTCACCAGGGCGGCGACGACCTTCGGCATCGGTCGCTGGGACTTGGCCATGTCCGCGCCGAGCTGACGCAGTGCGGCGTCCACGAACTGCGCGGTCGGGATGTCGGAAGCCAGCCGCAGACCGACCTCGGTCTGTCGGTGACCGGCCGCCTTCGGGCCCGGGCCCTGCGCCCAGCCCCGGCGGCGCTTCAGCGCCAGCGCGAGACCGGCGGCGAGCAGCGTCCCGCCGAAGCCGTAGATGCCGGCCTGGGTCAGATCGAAGCCCTGGTCGGCTGCAACCGGCACAACCTCGGGCACCTTGGTACCACCCGCGGCCGGATCGCCCGGCTGTGACTCCCCCACCTTCGGGTCGTGCGCCGGCGTCCCCGTGTTCGGGTCGCCCGGCTTGATGTTCTTCGCACCCGGGTCGCCCGCGACGCTGCCGATCGTGACGCCCGAGCCGGGCTCGATCCCCTGCTCGGCCCAACGGCCGCCCTGCTCGGGGGTCGCGACCTTGGTCGGCTTGACCACCGGGTTCGTCTTCGTCACCGTCTTGGTGGGCTTGACCGTCGGCTTGACCTCCTGGGTCTTGCCGGGCTGGTCGATGTTCACCCGAACCGTGTGCACGCCGGCACCCTTGGCGTCAGCAGGCAGGCGCACCTGCCAGCCCGGCATGATCAGATCCGGGTTGGTGAGACGGCGGCCGTCCGGCTGCAGCTTGTTCTTGTTGAGGTCGTAGATCTCCTTGTACCGCCGGCCCTCGCCCAGGTACCGCTCGGCGATATCCCACAGGCAGTCGTAGTTCCGCCCATGCGGCGGCCGGACCTCCGTGTACTTGACGACCTGACCCTTCTGGTCGTTGTTCGTCCGTACGCCGGTCGTCGTCTTCGTCCCTTGCTGTGCAGAACCGGAGAGCACACTGCTCCGCTGCTCGGTCTGCCGGAACGAGGAACCGGACTCGTGCTCGCCGCCTTGGACGACGGAAACCGAAGTCGGAACCGTGCCCGGGCTGGTGGTGACTGCGCTGGCGACAGGCAGGCTCACGCTGGCCGCGCCGGCGATCAGTACGACGGTAGAGATCAGCCGACGAGCAAGTGTCTGCGAACCGCCACCGAGCGGAATCCGTGGCGACAACCCATGACCGCGAATCTCGGACACGGCCTCGACGAGCAGGCAGACCACGAAGTGCAGCCACGCCACCCAGATGATGAACGCGAAGATCCCGAGCACCGCCCGGATGTCCAGCTCATCGAACAGCACGTTCCACTTAGGCATCTGGTCCGGCCACGGCGTCCCGAAGAAGCGCAGGAGCACATAAGGCACCCCACCGACGATCGCCACGATCGCCAGCAGCGCCACGAACCCCTTCAGCCGATCCGCACCCGGACTGGCCGACCGCTGCTGCGGCAACCGCGCCGACCGAACCGGCTCACCGGTCTTCACCATGCTCGCTCCTCCGTCCCCGTCCCCACCACGTCACCCACCGATAGCCTGCACTTCCTGCACAGGCAACCGCTGCACCGCGTGCACTTCCGCCGACGCGAGGTACTTCCAGTCCGGCGGGCCGACCCAGTACGACACGTCCCAGGTGATCGTCAGCTTGACCGTGTACATCCCGTCCGGCTGACTGGCACTCGACTTCTTGTAGGTGTGCCTGCACGTACTCATCTGGGTGAACGGGTCACTGTTCTCGTCGTACCCGTCGGTGTCACCGGCCGGCACCACGCCCATCGGGCAGGTGAACGGCGGCGTGCCGTCGCCCGGATCGACGATCATCTTGCCGACCAGCCCGCGCATCACGAAGTCGTGACTACCGCCCCAGTACATGTCCTGGTAGTCCGGCCGGGACTGGTTCTTCAGGATGTACGAGGTGTCCGGAGTCAGCGAGAAGTACGCCGGAACGTTCACGCGCGGCGTGTACGTCGGCTTGATCTGCAGCACCGGGTCCGGATAGCTGTTGTGGAACTCGTCCCAGAACTCGTCCATGTAGCCGCGCCGCGGGCACTGGTTCCGCTCGTCCGCGCCGACCGGCACGATCGCGCGCTCGATGTGGACCTCGCCGCCGCCGTCCTTGGTGTCCAGGTCGTAGTCGACGATGGTCAGCCGCAGCCGCCACTCCTTGCCCTCGGGCGCTGCGGGCAACGTGATCCCCTGCGGCACATCCAGGTCGCGGCACGGGATGAACACGTTGTTGCCGAGGCGCTGCTTCCAGGTCGGGATGGGCTGGCCACTCCCGTAGGTCACCTGGCCGTTGCTGCACCAGGCGCCGAAGCCGATGGAGTTCACGTACATGCTGCAGCTGCGAGTCCCCTGCTGTACGGTCTCGCCGCCGCCTGCGACGGCAGCGGTGACGCCAGGGAAAATCAGCAGCGTGAGCACGGTGCCCAGGGCGATCAGCCCGCGTCCCACGCGATTGCGCATCCTCACTCCAGAGAGTAGTCCTAGCGGCAGATTATCGTCGGCCGAGGGCATCGTGCCCGTTATCCGGTCTCCCGTCACCTTTTCGGAACCTCATATTCCGGACTAGGCCGGGAATTTGACCCCCGCACAGCTGATCCCGCTCGACGGCCCGATCCGGTACGGCCGCCAGCCGAGGCCGGTCTTGATCATGTCGATGGCCTGCGGCTGACCACCGGGTGCCACCAGCGTCCAGGCCTTGGCCTTCGGGTTCCAGTACTGCGTCTTCTGCGACCGGCAGGTCTTCACCCGCACCACGCCGAGCGGCTGATTCGAGAACCCGCGCACCACAACGCTGCCTGGCGGCTTCATCACCCACCCGTTGACCTTGGCATCGACGATGACCTGACCGGCGTCCGCGTAGAAGTAAGCAGGGAACTTGTTCTTCACGATGTCCACGTTCTTGGTGACCAGTGCTTCGTAGTACAGCGGCAGTGACTGCACGAGCCCTTGGACGGCGGGGGTGCTCGCGAAGTTCCCCGGAACGACGATGACGTTCACGTTCTTGGGCGCCGTCGACGTGGGAGCGCTCGGCTCCTTCGTGGGCGCGGTGCTCGGTGGCGTCGAACTACCGGCGGACGGCGTCGGCGTACTCGACGACTCGGAGCCGCCGACGGGGACCGGGCGGCCGCCGTCGTTCGAGTTGCCGCCGCAGGCGGCCAGCAGGGCTACGCCGGCCAGGGCGGCGACCGTCAGAGGAGCACTACGCACGGTCATGGTCCTTAACGTCCGAGGCTTGGTGGGAGGGAGTTCTGCGGCGGCTCGATGCCAGCCGGGGCGCCGCCGCCCGGGGGCTTGCTGGTCACCGGGCTGGTCGGGGGCTTCGAGCTTTGCTCGCCGTCGGTGGGGCTCGGCGTGGGCGTGATGCTCGGCGTGCAGGTGGCCGGGAACGGGATCGGCGGGTCCAGGGTCCAGATCGGGGTCGGTGAGCCGATCGTCCACTTCGGGCACGGTACGTCGAGGGTCGGCGGGACCGCCGTACTCGAGATCGTTGCGCCGGGCCCCTGGGGACCAGTGCTGACGAAGATCGGCGGGATCGTCGGGCTGTCGTTGGCCTTCTCAACACCCTGTTCGGCGTGGGCGGTGCCGGTGCCGGTGGATTTTAGGGTGGATTTGCCGATGAGGCCTAGGAAGGTTGTTTTGTTGGCTATGCCTACGGCGATGTCGACCTGGTCGGTGGTGAGTTTGGTGGGGGCGCAGGAGGTGACGGTGGGGTCGTTGGAGGAGACCTGGGCGCAGAAGTCGGCGATGGCGATGGCGGCTTTGGCGGTGTCGATCTTGGCTTCGGCGGTGTTGAGCTGGATGGTGGCGGCACCTACGCGGGCGGCTTCTTGGGCGTAGCCGACGGCTCGGGAGCGGGCGCCTAGTTGGCGGCCGCCGTCGATGACGAGGCCGGCCAGGGTGAAGATCATCACCGCGAGGATGGCGACCGCCGGGCTGAGGGCGCCGCGGGGGAAGACGCGGTGGTTGCCGGGGGCATCGATGCGGAAGAAGTCGACGATGCGGGAGCGGTGGTTGTCAGGAGCCATCGCGGACTCCTCGGTACGGGTCCACGCTGGAGGTGAAGCGTTTGGTGATGGTGGTGTCGCCGCCCAGGCCCAGGAAGCTGAGGTCGCGGTAGTCGATGGTGCAGGTGACCTCGACGGACAGGGGGGTGCCGGCGGCGAGGGTGGTGGTGATGACGCCGGTGGCGGATTCCTTGCAGGACTTGACGGCTTGGCCCATGGTGCGGGTGACGGCGTCGTTGACGCGGGCTTGGGCGTCGGTCTGGGAGCGGGACATGCTGGCGGCCCGGGCGCCGTCGCGGGCGGCGGACTCTGCCAGGGCTGTTGTCTGGAAGTAGCGGCCGGCGGCGAGCAGGAACATGAACAGGAGCAGCAGGATCGGCGCGAGCACCACCATCTCGAGCGCCATCGTGCCGCGGTCCCCGCGAATCTGAGGCCGCCTCACTTGTCGGCCTCGAACTGCTCGATCGGTCCGGTCGCCGTCCGCTCCACGTGCAGCTCGAGCCCGGGGACCAGTGAGACGGTGTCACCGCTCACGGTGAACGAGACCATGCCAGGAGGATTGTTGTACGCCGGTGATGCCACCGTCGCGTTCTGCAGTGTCGTGCCGGCCAGCTGGTTGACGTACGACTCGATGTCGACCCGGACCTTCTCCCCCACCGCCGGGCTGTACACCGGCGGCTGCACCAGCCGCAGCCGGGAAACGCCTTCCTGGGCGGCGTTCAGCGCGACCGAGCGGCCGTACAGGTAGAGCGCCGTCTGGATCGAGACGAAGATCAGCGCCATGATCGTCGGCGCGAGGATGGCGAGCTCGAGTGAGCTCGCCCCACGCTCGGACCTGCGTCTGAGGCGCCGGCGGGCGCGCGCGGCGGTCGGGGGGCGGACCGGCACGATGGGTCAGCCGTTCTCGATCTCGCCGGTGCGCTTGTCGATGACACGCCGCACCACGAGGCCGATGGCCAGCGCGGCCGCGACCAGGATCGCCGAGATGATGGCCCACTCCAGTGCGGAGGCGCCGAGCTCCGTGCGGCCCTGCTTGGCCCGCGCCCGCTGGGCGTGCGCCCGGGCGACGGCGTAACCGGTCATCGCCCGCCAGAACTGCAGTTCGGTGTTCATTCGCATGCCTTCCAACTCATGAGGCCGGGGCTGGCCTCAGTATGCCTGGTACGACGGACAGTTCCGCCGAACGGATCCCTACCCGCTTTCAGCTGCCCAGGATCGCGATCCCGGCCGGGAATCCGAGGAACAGCATGAACGCCGCGCACATCACCAGCTGGGCGACCAGCATCGACTGCGACCGCTCACCCGCCTTGCCTTCCACATCGGCAAGCTCTTTGCGGCGCAGCGACGCGGCCCGGGCCAGCAGCGAGGCGCGGATCTTCGCGCCCTCGTCACCGGCCAGCGCGAGCGCCGACGCCAGGTCCCGCAGTTCCTCGACGCCCAGGTCCTCACCCAGGCGGGCCATCGCGTCCCACGGCGTGATGCCGATCAGGCGCGCGTTGGCCAGCGCCTGCCGGATCCGCGCCATCGCCCAGTGGTCGCCGATGGTGGAGGCCGTCATCAGCGCCTCGGGCAGACCGCGGCCGCCGGCCAGGTTCATCGCGACCAGGTCGAGGAAGCTGCCGACCACGTGCCGGAAGTCCCGTCGCCGCGCCTCGGCCTCCTGGCGGAGTGCCAGGTCCGGCAGGAAGAACGCGAAGGCCATCGCGGCCAGCGTGACGATGGCCGGTGTCGCACCGGGTGCGCCGAAGCCGAGCGCGGTGAACGCGAACAGCACGAACGGGATGAAGATCATCGCGCCGAGCGCGAAGAACACCTTGGTGGCCAGCATCGCGGCGAACGGCTGGTTCATCACCGCGAGGTCGCGGCGCAGCTTGCCGAAGGCCCAGCCGCGCGCGTTCGCCTCGGCCTCGAGCCGCTGGCCGAGCGTGTGCCGCGCCTTGTCGAGACCGCCGAGAACGCGCTCTCCGGCGGCGCTCGTGGTGGCACCACCACCGCCGCGACCGGCGTCGATCCGCGCGATCGTCGAGAGCACGTTGGCCCGCGGCCGGATCAGCATCCGCACCAACAGGTACGCGCCGAGTCCCACCAGCGCACCGGTGAAGAAGGCCCACATCATCCGCCCACCACCTCCATCCGTTCCTCGCCCGAACGCTTCTGCGTGCCACCGATCAGGAACCGCTCCGGTACCTCGATCTTGGCCAGGCGCCGCAGCCACACCAGGCCGACCGCGTAGAGCGCGATCACGATGAACAGCACGAACTGTCCGATGAAGCTCGTGTACGGCGCCACGTACGCCGGGTTGAACAGCACCAGCGCGGCCGCGACGAGCAGCGTGATCGCGACGACCACCTGCACCGAGCGCCGCGTCGACCGCCGTTCGGCTGCGACCTTTCGCCGTACGTCGAGCTCCTCGCGGGCCGAGTCGGCCAGCGCGCTGAGCACCTCGCGCAGACCGGGACCACGCAGCCGCGCGTTCAGTACCAGGGCCGCCACGATCAGGTCGGCGGACGGGTCATCCAGGTCGTCGGCGAACCGCATAAGTGCCGAGGGCAACGGTTCGCGGATCCGCAGCCGGTCGACCAGCAGGTTCAGGCCGGGCTTGATCGCGGGGGCCGCGTTCACCGCGGTCGCGGGGATGGCCTGCTCCAGACCGACCGCGCCGGCGATGGTGTCGCGCAGCGCCTCGGTCCAGGTGGCCAGCGCCTCAAGTCGCTCGATGGCCCGCCGCTCCTCACCGGTACCGCCGAAGAAGCGATCGGCCAACGCAGCAAGCAAGCCAAGCGCGGCAGCAAGCACCAGCCAACGAGTCACCGCCAGTACGACGAGGCCGACGCCGACCCCGACGCCGAATCGGATCAGGTTCTTCCGGCTATCCGCGTTCCCGCCACGGCGGAACATCGACGGGGTCTCGTCGCGCGGCTCGGTACCGCGAATCGCGACGATCAGCAGCAGAACCGCACCACCGACAACCGCTCCGCAGAGCAGGGCCAACAGAGTCTCGTCGCTCATCTCGTCACGCCCACGTTCCGTGTACGACGGGCTGGTACCCGTAGTACTCGAGCTCGTCCATGCAGGCGATCGGAGCGTGCGCCGCAGCCCGACCGTCCGGTCCGGGCGCGAAGACCTCGCCGGACAGCACCCGGCCGTCCCAACCAGTGACCTCGCGGATGCTCTCGACGTACCGGCTCAGGCCGCCGCCGTGCTGGTAGTCGTTCTGCTTGCGCACGAAGACCACGAAGTCGAGGGCACCGGCGATCAGCATCTGGGTGGCCTCCATCGGCAGCCGCTCGGTCGCCTGGATGGCGTAGGTGCTGATTCGGTTGAACACCTCCATCGAGCTGTTCGAGTGGATCGTCGACAGCGAGCCGTCGTTGCCCTGGCTCATCGCGTTCAGCATCGTGACGATCTCGTCGCCGAGCACCTCACCGACGATGACGCGCGACGGATTCATACGCAGCGAACGGCGAACCAGGTCGGCCATCGGAACCGCGCCGACGCCCTCGGAGTTCGGCAGCCGCTCCTCGAACGCGACCACGTTCGGGTGCAGCTCCTTGAACTCACCGAGACCGAGCTCCAGAGAGCGCTCTACGGTGATCAGCCGCTCGTGCGGGGCGATCTCGTTGGCGAGTGCGCGCAGCATCGTGGTCTTCCCGGAGTTGGTCGCTCCGGCGATCATGATGTTCTTCCGAGCCAGTACGGCGGCGCGCAGGAACTGACCGACGTCATCGGAGAAGGTGCCGTTGGCCACCAGATCGCGCAGGAACACCCGGCCAAGTCGTGCACGCCGGATCGAGACCGCGGGCCGGGACGTCACGCCCATCACCGCGGACAGTCGCGAGCCGTCCGGCAGGCGCAGGTCGAGTTGCGGGTTCGCCGAGTCGAACGGGCGGCTGGTCAGACCCGCGTGGGCGGCCAGCACCTGGATCAGCTCGACCAGTTCCTCATCGCTCTCGGCGACCGGACCGGGCATCTCCTCGCGACCGTCGCCGTACTGGACGAAGACCTGGTCGCAGCCGTTGATGTCGATGTTCTCGACCTCAGGGTCGTCGATCAGCGGCTGCAGCCGCCCGACCCCGAACAGCGCCGAGTGAATGGCACCGGCGATCTGCGCGTCGTCATCCGGAGTCGGCGGCGTCCGGCCTTCGGCCAGCTCGTAGCGGGCGTGGTCCTCCAGCACCTGCACGATCAGCGACCGGGCGTACTCACGCTCGTCCTCGGCGCTCATCGGCGGTACGCCGTTCACCTGGTCCCGACGGCGCTGTTCGTTCAGCCGATCGGCCACCTGGGAACGCAGGCGGCGGACCAGTTCCTGATCAGCCGTCATCGCTCACCCTGCAAAGGGAAGGCGGCCTGGGCCATGTCGAAGTCGTGCGGCGCTGCGACCAGTGCGGCCATTTCGGCGGTGATGTCGGTCGCGGAGCGGATCAGCTGGGTCTTCTCGAGCCGGCCGTGCCCGCGTCCATCAAAGAACGCCGCACCGACCGGGTCGTACGCCAGGTGCCACCTGTTGCGCACCGGCACCGACATGGCGTCCAGAACGGACCACACCTGCTTCACGCCGTCACGACGCTTCGGATCAGCCACGACGATCACACCGAGCTGCGCGTCGACGTGGTGCACCAGTGCGCCCATTCGCTCACGCAGATGCGCCACGGACGAACCAGTCGCCGTACAGACCATCACGATGAGCCGTGCGGACTGGATGACCGGCAGTTGCGGCGAGGTGGCGCCGATGCGTCCGCAGTCAGCCAGTACGTCGGCCTGCTGCAGCTGGTTGAACGTGATTCCCAGGGGATGCCACAGACCGCCCATGCCGCCGACCTGCTCAGGCGAACGCACACCAAGCAGGACGTCGAGCCCACCGTCGAGCTGCTGGCTGTGAGCGTGGATGACCTCGTCACCAAGGCCCTTGCGGCTCGCAGCGGCCAGACTGACCAGACCGCGGTCGGAGTTGAGCGGAGTACCACCAGGTGCGGTCATCCGGATCGCTACGTCGCTACCGGACGGGTCGCACTCGGCCAGCAGCACCTGCCGCGGCCAGAGCGCCCCCAGCACCAGACCGGCAGTGGTGACACCGGGAGACCCTTTGGCACTCGCAAGAGCTACGAGTGCCATCAGCCGTCCCCGTTGGTACGCGGTACGTCGGGCTTGGTCGCCGGGTTGAGCTTCACCAACACCAGCGTCTTCGAGGCCGCCGCAGCAGCGACAGCGGTCGCCTTGCCGGTCGGGACCAGGATGCTGACGTTCAGCGTGTTGACGGTGGAGCCCTTGTCTGCGACGACACCGCCGGCAGAGGCCGTCACTACAGCAGCGGAGACGAGCGTGGCCGGACCGACGCTGTCCTGGTTGGCAGTCGGCACCCGCACCACCTGTACGACGTCGCCTTCGGCCAGACCGTCGGACGGAGCCCGACCGGCGTCGAGGACAACACCGACCTGCGCCCCGCCGCTCGGGGTCGGCGCATCGGCGGACAGGTTCGCCGGCGTCAGGTACTGGTCCTGGTACAGCCAGGTGGTCGTGTACTGACCGATGTACTTGCTCCGGTCGGACCACTTGATCAGCGCATCGGTCGCACCGGCCAGGTCACCGTTGCCCAGGTCCTTCTCGACGAGCTTGTGGCCAGGTGGGAGCTCTTTCACGCTAATGGCGACATAGCCCTCGCGGTTGCCGCTGTTCAGGGCGATGAGGGCGGAGCCGGCGGCGCCGAGCAGGATCAAGATCACCGCCAAGGCGGCCAGGGCCGGGCGGCGCTCTCGGCTGTTCGGGAGGCGGTTCGTACCACCGCCCGCCGACCGGCCCGTACCGCGGGCGTTGGGGGCAGGAGTACGCGTGGAGGACGAGAGACTCACGCGCCTACCGTAATGGCATCCAGGTGCCATCCTCGCCAACTGGTGCGGGCTGTTACCCGCTCGCGACCCGGTTGCGCTCCTCAGAGGTCAAAAGCTCGGTGAATGCGCCCGGTCCGCCGTACAACTGGTCTAGGTAGGTGTAGAGCGCGTGTAAGGCCAGTCCTAGCTGGTGTTGCCAGCCCTCTGCGCTTTCCAGTGCACCTGCGAGCGCACGGCCCTCAGCCAGCGTGACAGCAGAGTTCACCGGCTGTTCCAGCCGCTCTCCAGCTCCGGCGCGTCGTGAGCGTTGCTCACCAATTGCCCCGGCGAGCGCAGCGCGCTCCGGATCCACCAGCAGGACGTCGAAGCCGTGGCCGCCGTACAGCTGGTCCAGGTACTCGGACAGGGCGAGGAAGAGCTCGACGCCGTCGTACTCAGGGCCTTCGGTGGCGACGTGCCGCAGTTGCGCGATCACTCCGCGCGCTTCGGTCACTGTCCACCCGGAGGATCCCAACTGCTCGGTCATGCGTCGATCCTAGGAGGCCGACAGGCGTAAATCGTTAACAGAACGGGTGCTTCGAGTAGCTGGCGAGTAACCGAAAGTTTGCTAGCGTCCCGGCCAGACGACCCTTCGGAGGTGTGGTGCCCGACCCGCAGAGCCGTGCCCGGACGGCGATTTCCACCGCATTGGGAATCGCTTGGCCCACTGCTGTCCCACTCCGTGACGGCAGCGTCTGGCTGACCAGCCGGTACGACGTCCTCCCGGCGCGGGTCACCGCCGACCTGCAGACGTACCTCGCCAGTCGGGCCAGCGACAAGGTGCACGACGACCGGATGCTGGCCGAGGCGGTAGCGCTGCTCGGTGCCGCACGCTCCCGGAACCGTGACGAGCAGCCCGGCCTCGGCGCTGCCGCTGCGCTCGACCGGCTGCTCACAGTGCCCGGACTGGACCAATCGCGTCACGACGAGGCCCGCGCCATGCTGCGCGTCGCCCTGCGCAGCGCCGCCCAGACCTCCCCCGAAGCCGCTACCCGACTAGCCGCGCTCCCCGCCGCCAACAGGCCGCCGTCACTGACTGCGGCTGTCTCCGGCGCCGCCGCGATCAGCCAGACCGCACGCAGTCTCGGTACGCCGGCCGCGGTGACACCGCCCCAGCACCGCCTCCACCGACGCCGCTTCCTGACCCGCGCCACCGGCACCACCAGCCGCCCGGCCGACGCACCCGCGTTGACCCCCGACTCCGCGCTGGCAGCCCTCGGACAACTGCCCGACGCGCCAGCACTCGCCGGCCCCGGACTCGCAGTGATTGACGGCTCGCAGTACGTGCGCGTCGAGGTCGACCGCACAGTCGGCACCCTGCTCGCCCAAGGCCGCACCGCAGCCGGTACGGCGGAAGACCCGCATGTACTGCGGATCTCGCCCACCGTGGCCGACGGGCAGCTCGCCCAGGTCTGGACGCACCAGATCAGCCAGCTGACGCAACAACTCGCGACGCCCGAGCCCACCGGCATGTTCGCGAGACTGCGAGCCCGCTTCGGCGTGGAGCAGCGCGACATCCGGACCCGCGCGGACTATGCGACGTACCAGCTGCTCGCCAAGGAGTGGCGCGATCCGAACGGCACCCGCAGCAAGGCGGAGATCCGCACCGAGATCGAAGGTCTGGCCGGCGCCCTCAAGCGCCGCGGTGGTGCGCTGCCAGAGCTGCCCTGGTCGCCCGAAGCCCGGTCGGCGCCGGATGCGATCGAGCTCGGCCACGCAGCGGAACGACTGCTGACCGAATCGACGACGCCGAACTCCCCCGCGGCCCTGCGTGAGCAGGTCGTCCGTCAGATCGACGAGCTCGAGACAGCCGTCGCCGGCTTCACCGTGCAGGCCGACACCAAGGTGTCGACGGCGGTGGCGGCCACGGCTGACGCGGCCGATCTCGAAGGCAAGGCCGTCACCGAAGAAGCCCTCAAGGATCTTGGGGCCGCCGAACGGGCTCGCGTCTTCCGCGTCCAGGCGGTTGCTGCAGGCAACAAAGCAGGCCGGCACACCGAGCTCGCGACCGGTTACAGGCAGGTGGCTGAGGACGCCGCCCACGCGTTGACCGGGTACCGCGACCTGCTCACCGCGATCGACGCCGGCTCGCCTCAAGCGCAGCTCACTGCGCTAGCCGATGAGGCAACGGACCGCGTCGAGGTCTACGAGGCCGCCAGCGCGCGAGCCCTGCCGGCTCCCGAGCTGCTGGAGACCGGCGTACCGACTGGCGAGCCGCTGCTCGCTCCGGTTGCCGACATCAACCGCATCATCCAGGAGCGCGGCGGACCGCACGGGCTCGACCCGAACGCTCCCCGCCCGATCCCGACCGCCGAGTACCGGCTGCTGATGTCGGACGACGGCTTGGTGATCCCGGTCGGCGGTGGCGCCGCTGACGACGACATCAAGAAGGTCGGTCAGGTCCGGCTGCGGTTCGAGCGGACCGACCTCACCGAGGTCGTCGACCGCGACCACGACCTGGCCCAGCAGATGAACGGCTGGATCGGCGCCGGCGGCCAAGGCATGGGTACGTCGAACACCCACTCGACCAGTACGTCGTTCGGTGTGAATCTGCAGCCGGTGATGGCGCTGGCGACGCCCGGCAGCGCGGTCCACACCGCCGGCCAGGTCGCCGCACCCCGTGCGGACGTGAACCGCGGACAGTCCTTCACCCAGTCGTCCGGTCTGTCGACGCATGAGCAGGAAGGCGAGGTCGACGACGCGCACGGCGAGTCCCTGCTCTACCGGTCGCAGGGCAAGTGGCTGGTCGAGTACCGCAACTCCCCCTTGGCAGACTGGTCGCCGGTCGAAGCAGTCGACGCCGGAGAGCACCTCACCTGGATCCCCAGCGCCTACACCGTCAAGGCGCCCACGGAGATCGTGACGCTGGAGCAGCTGGGCCGGGCGGACGAGTGCAGTCCGGAGTTCCCGCCGCACACCGTCACCCGGATCAACGGTGTACAGGACATCAGCGACCGCCTGGCCAAGCAACTGCGGGACCGCGAGGACGGCCTCGACCGGGTCGCCTACGACCACCTGAACGTAATGGTCACCCGCGACACCAGCCGGCTGCTGCACCAGTTCACCAAGCCCGGTGGGCTCACGCGGCCGATCTCGGTCGACGGGCGGTCGGAGTACGAGCTCACCATCGAGATCGAGCCGGTGTGGAGCACCGCGTCGCTCAGCGGCGAGCCCAGCACCGAGGTGGGCAAGGAGGGCGTCGAGGTCGACTTCTCCGGAGTGAACGCCTCTGAGTCCTACGGCACGTCGATGACCGCGACAGCCGGCGTGACGGCGTTCGGAGTGCCCAATGCGTCCGCCGGGCGCAGCGTCAGCCGCTCCGGCGGCCAGAACGTCAGCAGCACCGCCATCACGCCGGTGGTCCATCGCGATCGCGGCCCGACGCAGGGCGTGATCGTCGACTTCGAGGTCCGGGCGACCCTGCGGAAGATCTCCGACCGCGAGGCCGCGCCGATCGTGGTGGCAGACACCTGCGAGGCGCGAATCCGGGTCACCGAGAACGACCTGCTGCGGGCCGGGGGGCCTGCCTCGGCCGACGCCGTACGGCGGGAGGACGACGGCAGCCTGCGGTTCGACCAGGACGACCGACTACTGCTGCGCGGCGATGCCGAACCCCCGACCGGCCCGCAGACCGTACCGCCGTGGCTGGGCAACGGACCGAACCAGCTGCGCGGTCCGGGCAAGGCACTCGCCGAGAACCTGCAGGGTGCCGAACAGGCTCAGCGGGACGCCCTGACGGCGCTGAGCCAGATGGGCCTGGTGCCACCACTCGACGCGGACTACCAGCCGCGCATGGACGCACTGCCGAAGGATCCGCTGCGGCGAGCTGGTCAGCTGGCGAACTACCAGCGGATCATCGACAACGTCGATGACCACCGAATCCAGGCGGGCATCAACCAAGCCTGCCAAGGCGGTCTGCCGGTCACTCTGGTCGATCAAAGCACCGGCCGGGCACCGCACTACCGCCACTTCCGCCTGGGCGTCGAGCAGGACTTCGACGACCAGACCGGACGCGGTACGACGCCTGCGCGCAACGTGGTGCGGCTCGGCATCACCTCGGACGCCACCAGTCGCAGTACGACGAGGTCGACCGCCCTGCCGCTGTCGGCCGGAGCTGTTGTCGGCGATGGGCCCGATGAAGGGCAGAGCGGGCTGACGAGCCGGTTCGGGGCCAAGCTCAACCGGAACGCAGTCGGCCGCAGCATCACCACCACGTCCGGCCGCCGGGTCAACCGGGTCGTGCTCGCTGAGAGCACCGAGCCGCTCGACAAGATCGAGCAGGGCGTCCGGATCACGTTCGCGGAGCGCACCGACCGCGGACTGGAGAAGCCGATCGCCGACGTCCGCGGTTCGGTCGACCTGTACTACGAACAGTCCCTGACGCGCGCCGAAGCGCCCGTGATCGAGGCGCAGCCGAAAGCGCCGCACGCCAATGCGGTCCGCGCGTCGATCGCCGTCGCCGTCGACGCGGCGAACCCGGCCGACCAGATCTTCACCGAGGTCGCCGCCTTCCGGGCCGACTCCAGCGCCGTCGCGCAACTGCACGCCGCCTTCTCCTCGGACAGCCTCGTCGCGAATCCGGACTGGATGAACGGCAACCTCGAGGTCCCGATGGTGATCACGCCACCGCCGGCGAACCCGGCCGAGGCGATCGCGGACCGCAGTGCGCTGGCCCAGCAGTACAAGGTCGTCCTGCGCGGCCGCGCAGTCAGCCAGACCTTCCTGGCGGTCAACCAGCAGAACACCGCGAATATCAACCTCACCCTGACCGACGCCTCGTTCACCTCCGGTACGTCGACCTCGGGCGGGCTGGGCGCCGAGGGCGGCGGCGGTCAGACCGATGCCGACGCGTCGTCGGCAGCCGGCTCGGGCTCCATCGGCCGAAACGCCGGGTCCTCGCAGTCCACGACCGTGAGCCGGGCGACCGGCCAGGAGTGGCTGCTGGTCAACACCGGCACGCACTACGAGTTCCTCGAACGCTACGAGCTCGAGGCGGACATCCTCGACTCCTCCGGCGCCGTCGTCCAGACCGTCCAGCTCGATGACGGCCTTGCGCAGAAGGCGATGGCCGAGCGCCGCGCCCTCGCGCTCTACGCGAAGCGAGAGCTCGATCTGCCGCTGCCGGTCGTGGCCGATGTCGCCG
The DNA here is from genome assembly GCF_042674205.1 of Kribbella sp. NPDC056951. Taxonomy (NCBI): domain Bacteria; kingdom Bacillati; phylum Actinomycetota; class Actinomycetes; order Propionibacteriales; family Kribbellaceae; genus Kribbella; species Kribbella sp. NPDC056951. The sequence continues at coordinate 25,147 of NZ_JBHUQZ010000002.1, read as the reverse complement.
AGCGCTACCTGCACGACCGCGTGACGATGGATCCGCAGACCGCGATGGGCTTCCTCCGTCGGTACGAGCTCGACCGGGCCGGCGTCACCACCGGGCTGGCCGCCGAGCACGACCACGAGCAGTTGGCCGCGAAGGTGTTCGAGAACGCCGGAATGCCGACGACCAACCAGACCGCGACGGTCGAGGAGCGCCTGCTCGCCACCGAGAAACTGTCCGCTCAGCGACGCGCAGTCGACCCAGGACCGGCGTACCAGGACAGCATCGCGTCGGCGCAGATCGACCAGCTCACCGTGCTCGGTCCGGACGGCGAACCGGTGGATCTCTTCGAGCTCGTCCGGCCGCAGTTCGAGGAGATCGCGCCCGGTGTACTGACCGAGAGCAAGCTGCTCGCCCCGGCGCTACGGGTCAACCTGGCCGCGGATGCGCATCAGGGTGAGCTCGAGAACATGCTCGGCGCCCGCGGCTTCGTCGCGACGATCGAAGTGCCGATCGAGGGACAGCAGCGCCCGGATCTCTACGAGGTGCAGCTCACCGCGGAGATGATCGGCGAGTACACCGTCGACGGCACGCCCGAGATCTCCGGTGTCGAGGCGATCGGTCTCGACCAGGCCTACCGCCATCACAGCCAGGATCGGTCGATCGGCCACAGTACGGCGTACTCCGCAGAGGTCGGCGGTAGCGCGGCAGCCGGGGACTCGGGCAACGTGGGCGGCAAGGTCGAGCGCGTCCGCACCACCGGGGCCGGCAGCAGCGAGCAGGACGTCAACGTCGACCGCACCGGTCACTTCGACATGGCCGAAGTGAAGCGCTCGATCGTCTACACCTCGAAGGTCACCCGCATTCAGAATGCCGGCGCCGCCGCCCTCACGAGTGCGCGCTGGAAGCTGGACCGGACGAAGCCGGACCAGGTCTCGATCACCGCCACCCCGCGCCAACTGCAGGCCGAGCTCACCTTGCTCGTCCCGAAGAAGCTCCTCAAGGAACCCGGCACCCGTCCGCAACTCGCCGACCAGCCCGAGCACCGGCCGATCCGGATCACCGAGAGCGCCGTCGTCGAGAGCACCCAGCCGTACGGCCTGGGCGACGAGCGGACCAACCAGCTGTACGACGTCCTGGACGCGGAGCTGAGTGATCCCCGGGTGCTCGGCCCGGCCGGGTTCGCCGAGCACCGCGGCGCGCTCGAGGGTCATCTCAAGGCCACGGCCATGAAGGCGTATTTCCACGAGCTGATCAGCGACGACGGTCTGCGACTGCCGCCGATGGTTGCTCGCGGCAACGGCCAGACCACGATCGGCGTCACGATCAAGGCCCACAAGACCGGCCTCCAGCTGGTCGAGGATCCAATCGGTGACGCGCAGACCGGCGCGGTCTCGCGGCGCGAGACCGCGGCTCGCTCGAGCAGCTCCGGGAGCCACGTCGGTCCCGGCACGGTGAATGCGGGCGTGGGTGGCGGTCCGGTCAGTGTCGGCGGCTCGGTCGGCGAGCAGGTGAAGGAGCAGGCCTCCGACGCCTACGGCACCCGGCTGGAGACGAGCAAGTTCGAGGAGGGCGAGGTCGTCACGGTCCGGATCCCGGTGAGCTACGACGTCGGTATCGACCAGTTGCGCGACAACGGACAGGGCACGCCGAAAACCAAGCGGAGCAAGGAGATTCCGGACGCCGCGCGTGGCCAGTTCTACGTCAAGATGCTCAAGCACGAGTTCCTCGACGCCCTGAAGGCGATGGAGTCCGGCGCGAGCGTCGACGCCGCACTCGCCGATGCCCGGCTGATGATCACCCCGGAGGGACTCGGCCGGCCAGACATCGAGGCCTCGGAGACGACGACGGATGCCAACGGCAACGAAGTACACGAGCCCTATCGGCCACTGGTGACGGCGCTGGCCCAGGCACAGCAGCAGCGGCAGACACTGCTGGTGTCGGTGCGCGACCGCGATGACAACGAGCAGCTCTATCTCGCGGTCTACAACCCGGGAGACGGTACTGCGCGACTAGCGGGGGTGGGCGACGGCGGCTTCGGCTCGGCACTCGGCAGTCTCGATGGCCGGATCGCCCTGATGGCTCAGGGCCGGGTCGACCTTCGCGAGCTGTACAACACGATGGGCCCGAACGACGACTTCGCCGCGAAGACCGCCGACGCTCTGATCCAGAACGGCGTACCGGCCAGCATGTTGAAGGGTCTCGACTACGGGTCGACGGCCCAGCAGTTCAACCCCGGCGTGGCGCCGCCGCCCACCCAGCCGGCGGCCGCCACGACGGCCGCGCGGGCGATGTCGCCAACCGGTCAGGGACCGGCGATCTCCGGGCCATGAGCACGATAGTGTGCATGCGAACTAGCGAACAGGAGCGCGGGAACTGATGCTGACTGCCAGGACCCTGATCGAGGCACAGGTCTACACCAGCGTGCAGACCGCAGCCGACACGGCCGCGCCCGCGGTACCGCCGCCGGACCTGCAACCTGGTGTCAACATCACCCAGGGCGAGACCGCCTGGACCTATGCCTCACCGTCGGGCGACATCGAGATCCCGTACGAGAGTGAAGAAGCCTCCCGCACGATCGGCGTGCCGTTCGGGCTGGGCGTCTCCACCCTGATCGACGCAGCTCAGTGGGCAGTGCTGGCATCGACCTTCGCCCGCCGGGCGCTGACCGCCGACATGGCCTACACCGGGCAGCCCGGCCAGGACCGGTCGGTCGTCGAGCTCAACTGGGAGTACGCCGCTTACGCCGTACGCGAGGCGTTGAAGTTCTTGCCTGAGGATGCGGATCAGGTGCCGGATTCGGCGATCTGGTCGGACTTCGGCCGGCAGGCGCTCGCGGACAGCCCGCAGTTGGTGCACCGCGCCAAGCTGTTCGACGACCTGCAGTACTACGAAGGCACGCTTTCGGACTTCCGCGCGCTCTACGACGGCCCGTCGTCGTCCTGAGGTTCGGTCAGCTCGATCCGGATCGCGCGCGCGTCGACCCCGGCAGCTTCCAGGACCTTCTGCTTCGGATCCGCCACCCCGAGAAACGGCGGCCGCACCAGCTTCGCGATGTCCTTCAGCCGCGGATCCTCCAGCACGGTCTCGATCGCGCGCCGGTCTCCCCCACACACCAACGCGTCCAGCCGAGCCCCGGCCAGAATCCGTACGGCGACCTCGGTCGCCGCCGCGAACGCCTCCCGCGCCTGGTTGTCACGCCGCCGAGCGAACCGCTGCTGCGACCATCCACCGGCCTTCGTCGTCCCCTGCACATGGCGTGACCCGACCTTCGAGTCCACCAGCTTCGGCCCGACGAAAACACCCGCGCCGTAGCCACCCCGCCGTACCAGCAGCAGCCCCAGCCGGTGCTCCCCCAGCACATGCGCAACCAGCCCCTCGCGACTCAAGTCCACGAGAGGCTGGAAAGGCACACTCACCACGGCAATCGCCCCGTCCGCCGCAGACACCGTCACCTGATGCGGTGCTACGTCGAACGAGACGTCGCCGTGCCGTTCACCAAAGCCGGTCAACCACCGATCCAACCGCTCCGGCGCGACTGTTACTACTCTGCTCACACGTTGAAGCCGAGAGCCCGCAGCTGGTCGCGGCCGTCGTCGGTGATCTTCTCGGGGCCCCACGGGGGCATCCAGACCCAGTTGATCCGGAAGTCGTTGACGAGCCCCTCGAGGGCCATCCGGGTCTGGTCCTCGATGACGTCGGTCAGCGGGCAGGCGGCGGACGTCAGGGTCATGTCGATGATCGCCGTGGAGCTGTCGTCGACGGTGACGCCGTAGATCAGGCCGAGGTCGACGACGTTGATCCCGAGCTCGGGGTCGACGACGTCCTTGAGGGCCTCGGTGACGTCCTCGACCGGAGGCGGCGTCGTACCGGGGCCGGCGGCCTGGGCCGCGGCGGCTGCTTCGAGGTCGACCTCGGGCAGCTCGATCTTCTCGTCGGTCTGGTCAGGCATTCTTCACTCCTTGGTTGGCCGCCAGCGCCTGGGCGGTGGCATCGCGCCAGGCCGACCAGCCCAGCAGTGCGCACTTCACGCGGGCGGGGAACTGCGCGACGCCCGCGAAGGCGACGCCGTCCTCCAGAACCTCTTCGTCCGGCTCGATGTTCCCGCGGCTCTGCATCAGCTCGAGGAACTTCTCGTACGTCGCCATCCCCTCGGCGACCGGCTTGCCGATCACCAGGTCCGACATCACCGACGTGGCCGCCTGACTGATCGAGCAGCCGACGCTGTGGTGGGTGACGCCTTTGACGGTGTCCCCGTCGAGCTCGACGCGGAGCGTGACCTCGTCCCCGCAGGACGGGTTCACGTGGTGCACCTCCACGTCGTACGGGTCCGCGAGCCCCGCGTGGTGCGGGGTGCGGTAGTGATCCAGGATGATCTCCTGGTACAGGCTGTCGAGCTGCATCTATCAGTCCACCTTGAAGAAGCTACGGACGAATCCGAGTCCGTCGACGAGCGCGTCGACCTCCTCGGGAGTCGTGTACAGGTAGAAAGACGCTCTGGTGGACGATTGCATTCCGAACCGCTCGTGCACCGGACGCGCACAGTGGTGACCAGCCCGTACGGCGATGCCTCGCGTGTCCAGCACGGTCGACACATCGTGCGGGTGGACACCGTCCAGCTCGAAGCTGATCGCGCCACCGTGGTCGACCGCATCGGTCGGACCGAGCAGCTTCAGCCCGGGGACCGTCTTCAGGCCCTCGAGCGCGTACTCGACGATCGCGTGCTCGTGCGCCGCGACCTTGTCCATCCCGATCCCGGACAGGTAGTCCAGGGCCGCACCGAGACCGACTGCCTGCGCGATCGGCGGCGTACCGGCTTCGAACCGGGCCGGCGGAGCGGCGTACGTCGAACCGGTCATCCGGACGATCTCGATCATCTCGCCACCACCGAGGAACGGCGGCAACGCAGCGAGCAGGTCGTAGCGGCCCCAGAGCACGCCGATACCCGTCGGGCCGACCGCCTTGTGCCCGGTGAAGACGAGCATGTCCACCCCGAGCGTGGACACATCGACCGGGAACTGCGGGACTGCCTGCGAGGCGTCCACGACAACGGTCGCGCCGACCGCGTGCGCCTTGACCGCGATGTCGGCGATCGGGTTGATCGTGCCGAGCGCGTTCGAGACCCAGGTCAGCGCGACGATCTTGGTCTGCTCGGTGAGCAGTTCGTCGATGTTCGACAGATCGAGCCGGCCGTCTTCGGTGACGCCGAACCACTTCAGCGTCGCGCCGGTGCGCTCACAGGCCAGCTGCCACGGGACGATGTTGCTGTGGTGCTCCATCTCGGAGATCACCACGACATCGCCCGGCTTCAGCCCGGCGCCGAGTGTATGCGCGGCCAGGTTGAGCGCCTCGGAGGCGTTCTTGGTGAAGACGATCTCGTCCCGGTTGGTCGCGCCGATGAAGGCCGCGACCTTGTCCCGGCCACCCTCGTACGCCGCCGTGGCCTCCGCACCGAGTTGGTGCATGGCGCGGGCGACGTTCGCGTTGTGGATCAGGTAGTGGTCCTCGATCGCCTGGACCACCTGGCGCGGCTTCTGCGAAGAGTTGGCCGAGTCCAGGTAGACCAGCGGGAACCCACCCGCGAGCTCACGGCTCAGGATGGGGAAGTCCGCCCGGACCGACTGCAGGTCCAGGGGACTGCTGAATGTCCGGGCGTCGGTCACTTGGCGGCTGCCTTCAGGAAGCGCTCGTAGCCGTTCGCCTCGAGCTCGTCGGCCAGCTCGGCGCCACCCTCTTCGGCGACCTTGCCGTCAACGAACACGTGCACGAAGTCCGGCTTGATGTAGCGCAGGATCCGGGTGTAGTGGGTGATCAGCAGAACGCCCTTGTCACCCTTCTCCGCGAACCGGTTGACGCCGGTGGAGACGATCTTCAGCGCGTCGATGTCGAGGCCGGAGTCGGTCTCGTCGAGGATCGCGATCTTCGGGTCGAGCAGCTCCAGCTGGACGATCTCGTGGCGCTTCTTCTCACCACCGGAGAAGCCCTCGTTGACGTTGCGGTTGCCGAAGTCGGCGTCCATGTCCAGGTCGGCCAGCGCCTTGTTGACGTCCTTGACCCAGGTGCGCAGCTTCGGGGCCTCGCCGTCGATGGCGGTCTTGGCGGTGCGCAGGAAGTTCGACACCGACACGCCGGGGACCTCGACCGGGTACTGCATGGCCAGGAACAGGCCGGCCCGGGCGCGCTCGTCGACGGCCATGTCCAGCACGTCCTCGCCGTCCAGCGTCACGGTGCCGCTGGTGACGTTGTACTTCGGGTGACCGGCGATCGAGTACGCCAGCGTGGACTTGCCGGAACCGTTCGGGCCCATGATCGCGTGCGTCTGACCACCGGCGATGGTCAGGTCGACGCCGCGCAGGATCTCCTTCGGGCCGTTCTCGGTGTCGACCGACACGTGCAGGTCGCGAATCTCGAGTGTCGCCATGAGGTTTCTCTATCTCCGTCGTTTTCTACAGGGACTGCTGGTTCAGGGGGTTCTTCACGTCGACGAGTACGTCGGCGCCGTCCAGGCGGACCGGATAGACCGGGACCGGGTCGTACGCCGGCAGGCTGGTCGGCTCGCCGGTGCGCAGGTCGAAGCGGGATCCGTGCAGCCAGCACTCGATCTCGCATCCGCCGACGTCACCCTCGGACAGCTGGATCTGCGCGTGCGAACACTCGTCCCGCACCGCGAAGTACTGTCCTTCGCTCTTGATGACCGCGACCTCGACGCCACCGATCTCCACCGAGACGACTCCCTCGTCCGGTACGTCGGCAGCGGCGCAGGCGCGCTCGAAACTGTCGCTCACTGGCCGAGTGCTGCCTTCGCGCTTGCGCTCAGCTCCGCCGTACGGGCCAGCTTGGTTTCGATCACCTCGTGCAGGTGGTCGACGACCTCGGGGACACCGATCTTGCCGATGATGTCGTTGAAGAAGCCGGACACGACCAGCCGGCGGGCAGCGTCCTCGGGGATACCGCGCGCCTGCAGGTAGAACAGCTGCTCGTCGTCGAACCGGCCGGTCGCGGACGCGTGTCCCGCGCCTTCGATCTCGCCGGTCTCGATCTCCAGGTTCGGCACCGAGTCGGCGCGGGCGCCCTCGGTCAGGACCAGGTTGCGGTTCAGCTCGAACGTCTCGGTGCCCTCGGCCGCGGCCCGGATCAGCACGTCGCCGATCCACACCGAGCGGGCGTTGTCACCGGCCAGGGCGCCCTTGTAGAGCACGTTGCTCTTGCAGTGCGTGGCCTCGTGGTCGACGAACAGCCGGTTCTCGTGGTGCTGACCGCCCTCGGCGAAGTACACGCCGAGCAACTCGGCGTCGCCGCCCGGACCGGCGTACCGGACGTTGGTGTTGATCCGGACGACCTTGCCGCCGAGCGACACCACGACGTGGTGCAGGCGGGCGTCCCGGCCGACCAGCGCGTCGTGCTGGGCCAGGTGGACCGACTCGTGGTCGGCCTGCTGGATGCTCACGACGCGCAGCTCGGCGCCGTCGCCGACCTTGATCTCGACGTTGCTGCTCAGCTCACCGGCACCGGTGTGATCGATGATGACCTGGGCGCGGCTGTGCCGGCCGGCCTCGACGATCAGGTGCGTGTAGCCGCGGCCGCCGAGGCTCGCGACGTTCACGTGCACCGGCTCGGTCAGCTCGGCCTCGTTCGGGATGCGAACGGCCAGGGCGGACGGCGAGCGCTTCCATGCGATCGCGGACGGCCGGTCCTGCGGGGTGAGCACCTTGAGCGCGTCGGCGACGACGGTCTCGATCGCGACCTGCTCGGGGCCGGAGGCGTCGATCTTCGGCGTCTCGGTGCTCTCGGCGTCCTCGAAGAGCGACTTCAGCGCCTTCACCGGGGTGAAGCGCCACTCCTCCTCGCGCCCATTGGGCACCGGGAAGGTCTCGACGTCGTACGACGTGGGCCGTTCGCTCCGGGCCTGCAGCGGGACCGGGGACCCCGGCCCGTGCGAGTGCGCCTTATTGCCAGTGGCAACCAGAGTTTCGACTGCCTCAACTGTCGACGGCATCAGCCGACGGCCCCTTCCATCTGCAGCTCGATGAGCCGGTTGAGTTCCAGCGCGTACTCCATCGGGAGCTCGCGGGCGATCGGCTCGATGAAGCCGCGGACGATCATCGCCATCGCCTCGTCCTCGGCCATCCCCCGGCTCATCAGATAGAAGAGCTGGTCGTCGCTGACCTTGGAGACGGTCGCCTCGTGCCCCATCGCCACGTCGTCCTCGCGGACGTCGACGTACGGGTAGGTGTCGGAGCGGCTGATGGTGTCGACCAGCAGCGCGTCACAGCGCACCGTGGACTTGCTGTGGTGCGAACCCGGCGCGACCTCGACCAGACCGCGGTACGAAGTCCGGCCGCCACCGCGGGCCACCGACTTCGACACGATCGAGCTCGATGTGTACGGCGCGTTGTGCACCATCTTCGAGCCGGCGTCCTGGTGCTGACCCTCGCCCGCGAACGCGACCGACAGCGTCTCGCCCTTGGCGTGCTCACCCATCAGGTAGACGGCCGGGTACTTCATCGTCACCTTGGAACCGATGTTGCCGTCGATCCACTCCATCGTCGCGCCCTCTTCACAGGTGGCGCGCTTGGTGACCAGGTTGTAGACGTTGTTCGACCAGTTCTGGATCGTCGTGTAGCGGCAGCGGGCGCCTTTCTTCACGATGATCTCGACGACCGCGGAGTGCAGCGAGTCCGACTTGTAGATCGGCGCGGTGCAGCCCTCGACGTAGTGCACGTAGGCATCCTCGTCGACGATGATCAGGGTGCGCTCGAACTGGCCCATGTTCTCGGTGTTGATCCGGAAGTAGGCCTGCAGCGGGATATCCACCTTGACGCCCTTGGGCACGTAGATGAACGAACCGCCGGACCAGACCGCCGTGTTCAGCGCGGCGAACTTGTTGTCGCCGACCGGGATCACCGAGCCGAAGTACTCCTGGAAGAGCTCCGGGTACTCCTTCAGGCCGGTGTCGGTGTCCAGGAAGATGACACCCTGCTCCTCCAGGTCCTCACGGATCTGGTGGTAGACGACCTCGGACTCGTACTGCGCGGCGACGCCGGCGACCAGGCGCTGCTTCTCCGCCTCCGGGATACCGAGCTTGTCGTAGGTGTTCTTGATGTCCTCGGGCAGCTCTTCCCAGCTGGTCGCCTGCTTCTCGGTCGACCGGACGAAGTACTTGATGTTGTCGAAGTCGATCCCGGACAGATCGGCGCCCCACGACGGCATCGGCTTGCGGTCGAAGAGCTTCAGGCCCTTCAGCCGCAGGTCGAGCATCCACTCGGGCTCGCTCTTCAGGGACGAGATCCCACGCACCACGTCGGCGCTGATGCCGCGCTGGGCGACCGCACCGGCGGCGTCGGAGTCGGACCAGCCGTACTGGTAGTTGCCGAGGCCTTCCAGTTCGGGGTGAGCGGTTTGCGTCATCGTGCAGTCCTCGCAGATTCGCCGTCGGATACAGAGGAAACCGGGGCAGGCCCGGGGATGTGCGTCGTACAGACACCGTCGCCGTGGGCGATGGTGGCCAGCCGCTGGACGTGCCGGCCGAGCAAGGTGGCGAACACCTCGGTCTCGGCCTCACACAGCTGGGGGAACTGCTCGGCCACGTGCGCGACCGGGCAATGGTGCTGGCAGAGCTGAGCGCCGTGGCCCCGCTCGGCGGTGGACGCGGCGTACCCGTCCGCCGTCAGCGCCTGGGCCAGCGCCTCCGCCTTGTCACTCTCGGGAGCCGCGTCGACCAGCTCCCGGTACCGCTGTCCCACCTCGACGGCGCGACGGCGGGCGAACTCCGCCACCGCCTCGTCGCCGCCGGCCTCCGCGATGAAGTGCAGCGCGGTGGCCGCCAGGTCGTCGTACGCCTGGTGGAACGCGTGCCGGCCGGAGTCGGTCAGCACGAAGACCTTCGCGGGGCGGCCGCGGCCGCGCGGGCCGTAGACGCGCTCCTCGCGGGACTCGACCAGGCCCTCCTCGAGCAGGTGGTCCAGGTGCCGCCGCACGGCGGCAGGCGTCAGCTCGAGGCGCTCGGCCAGCACTGCCGCGCTGGACGGGCCGTTGGTCAGAATGGACCGGGCGACCCGGTCCCGGGTGGACTCGTCCCGCGCGCTGCCGGTGCCGGCAGGCGCCGCTCCGGATGTCGCGGAAGTTTTCACAACATCAGTGTCGCGTAATTCAGGGTGCCCTTCAAATAAGGCTGCCCTAACCGGTTCACGCCGCTCCGCTGAAGTTCAGGGGTGGGCGTGAGCGAGGTCACGTCACCGGGTTCTCTATGCTGCGGTTGTGCCAGTCGCGGTGGAGATCGACAACCTCGTCGTGCGGTACGGCGAGAAGGCCGCGGTCGACGGACTCACTCTCACCGTAACCGGCGGCACCGTCACGTCTGTGCTCGGCCCCAACGGGGCGGGCAAGACCACGACCGTGGAGAGCTGCGAGGGGTTCCGGCGACCGGATTCCGGCAGTGTCCGGGTGCTCGGGCTGGATCCGATCGCCGACCACGACGAACTGATGCCGCGGATCGGCGTGATGCTGCAGGAGGGCGGCGCCTGGTCCGGCGTCCGCGCGCTCGAGATGCTCACGTACGTCGCTTCTTTGCACACGCACCCGCTGGACCTGCCGACGCTCGTCGAGCGACTGGACCTCGGTACGTGCGGCAAGACGCCGTACCGGCGGTTGTCGGGTGGGCAGAAGCAGCGGCTGTCACTGGCGCTGGCGATTGTCGGGCGGCCGGAGATCGCGTTCCTCGACGAACCGACGACCGGGCTCGACCCGCATGGTCGCCGCGAGATCTGGCAGCTGATCCGCGACCTGCGGGATGACGGGGTGACCGTCGTACTGACGACGCATGCGATGGACGAGGCCGAGCAGCTGTCCGACCAGGTGCATGTGATGGCGGCCGGGAAGCTGATCGCCTCCGGCACGCCGGACACGCTGACTGAGCACGGCACGAAGTCGCTGGAGGACGTGTACCTCGAACTGACTGCACCGAAGCGAGAGAACTCATGACGACGTACGCGCCCCAGCCGGGCAGCGCGCCCTGGTCGCGCAAGGTGCTGGCGCACACGCGGATGGAGTTCCGGCTGCTGATTCGCAACGGTGAGCAGCTGCTGCTCGCACTGGTCATTCCGCTTGGGCTGCTGCTGTTGCTGGGCGCGACTGGGCTGGGCAACCGGCTGCCGCTCGGCGACGGCCGGCCGATCGACGACGCCGTACCGCGGGTGCTTGCCCTTGCGGTGTTGTCTTCGTCGTTCACGTCTCTGGCGATCGCTACTGGTTTTGAGCGCCGGTACGGCGTGATCAAGCGGCTGGGGGCGTCTCCGCTCTCACGCGGCGGACTGCTTGCCGGGAAGATCGGTGCGGTGCTGATCGTGCAGGTGATCCAGTTCGCCGTACTGATCGGGACCGGGTTCGCGCTGGGCTGGAAGCCGGTTGGGGGCGCTCAGGCGGTGGTTGGCGTCGTACTGACTGTTCTGTGCGGTACGGCGGCGTTCGCGTCGCTCGGTCTGTTGATGGCCGGCGTGCTGCGGGCCGAGGCGACGCTGGCGGCCGCGAACCTCCTCTATCTGTTGCTGCTCGCTGGCGGCGCGGTGATGACGCCGGTCGACGAGTATCCGGAGGCCATGCAGGGCGTGGTCCGGCTGCTGCCGAGTGCGGCGCTGGCGAGCGGTCTGTCGAACTCGACGGTCGAAGGGATCATCCCCTGGGCCGCCGCGTTGTCACTCGCGTTATGGGCCGGAGTCCTGGGCTACCTGGTCTCCCGAACCTTCCGATGGGACTGACCTTTAGAGTGTGCCGGTGATGACGACCGATCTTCCGCCCGAACAGACTGAACCAGTCGGCCGGTTCTGGCGCCTGGTGCCCGAGCCGAGCCTGGACGCGGTCCGGCGCTGGGGCTGGGCTTCGGTGATCGTCAACATCGGCATCGTGGTCACCGGCGGTCTCGTCCGGCTGACCGGCTCCGGACTCGGCTGCCCGACCTGGCCGTCGTGCACGGACTCGTCGTACGTGCCGCATGCCGCGCTCGGGATGCACGGCGCGATCGAGTTCGGCAACCGGATGCTGGGGTTCGTGGTGGCGATCGTTGCGATCGGCACCTGGCTCGCGGTGATGCGCTACCGGCCGATTCGCCGGGATCTGCGGAGACTGACGACGGCGGCGGCGCTCGGCGTACCGCTGCAGGCTGTTATCGGCGGTGTGAGTGTCCTCACGGGTCTGAACCCGTGGATCGTGTCGGCGCACTTCCTGGTCTCGCCGGTCATCATCACGCTGACCGTGTCGATGATGCGCCGGTCGCGAACCAGTCCTTACCCGCACACTCCCCCGGTCGTCCGGGCGCTCGCCACGGCATCCGTGGTGGCCGTCTGGCTGGCCGTTGCCGTCGGCACCCTCGTCACCGGCGCCGGGCCGCACTCAGGCGACCCGGACACCGGCCGGAACGGGTTCGACGAGGAGCTGATCAGCCAGCTCCACGCCGACGTGGTCTTCGGGCTGCTCGGCATCACGATCGCTCTCGTGATCGCTACCCGCGTGACGGCGACCTCACGCACCCTGCGCAAGCTCGCATCCTGGCTTCTCGCTGCCGAGCTACTCCAGGGCGTGGTGGGCTTCACGCAGTACTTCACCCACCTGCCCTGGGTGCTCGTCCTCATTCACATGTTCTTCGCGGCGCTACTGATCGCGCTCGTCACAGCTGTGTACGGCGAACGCGGTACGCCGGCTACTTAACCCTGTAGACCGCCCCTGGCCCGAAGACCGGCGACGACACGAAGAGCTGGCCCCAGCGGTTGTAGGCGACGCCGCCCGGCAGGTTGAGCTTGCCGCGGGCAAGTTCCTTCCGGTGTCCCCACTTGTCCTGCACGATGAGCGACCCGATCGGCGAACCACCCATCTCGAACTTCAGCCAACTGTCGCGAGCCAACTGCACCACGGCGAGCTTCCCGTGCGGCCCACCGGCGAGATCCACGATCGACGTGTACCCATCGGCGTACCGCTTGCAGTTGCCCTTCCACGGCTTCACCGGGTCACACACCGCGTTCACCGAGCCAGGCTTGATCCGCCAGATCTGCGACGTCCCCTTGGTAGCCGGGAAGCCGCGGAGCTCACCGACGTACCAGTAGCCATCCGACCCGACGGTCACCGAGGTCGCTACCGCCTCGCTCGGCATCTTCGTCCCAGCCGGCGGCGCGTCCGGTCCGAGACCGGCCGGCACCTTCACGACTCGCGGCTTCAACCGCGCCACGGTCTTGATCTTCCCATTCGGCCACACCCGCAACAGGTCGTTGCCCGCAGCATCCGCCACGAGAACCGTGCCGTCCTTCAAAGCCGCCACCCCGAACGGGTTCGACTCGGTCGGCGGATCGGCCAGGTTGTACGGATCCGGGTCCTTGGCCTGGTACTTCGCGATATTCGCCACCACGACCGGCGACTTCCCCGGCCGCAACCGGAACAAGCTCGCCCCACCTGGCGGGATCGGCTGCCCCGGCTCACCACCCGCGCTGGTCAGCGCATACGTCGTACCCCACCTGTTGGTGTCCACCGCCGGCGGGAACCCGCCCGGCACCTGCCCCAACTTCCACGTCTTGTGACCATCGGTCGCATACACCGAACCGTCCGTGACGCCGTAGATCACCTTGTGCCCATACGTCGCCACACCCCGTGGACCATTCAAATTCGTTGCCACAGGCTTCAGTACCCCGCCCGCCTCAGCCGGCCCCGCCACCAGCATCGACCCAGCCAACGCAAGCGCCGCAATCGCGGCTATTCGTGTTCGTGCCCCCACTGTGTTACCCCCTGAGATCTGTGTCTCCCCAGACGCGGAGCCCCTCCACAGACCCCAACATCGCAACACCACACCTGGCAGGGGTCAAGGCCCACAAGGGCATAACTCTGCGCCGCCGCCTGCCGACTCAGACGCGATTCACCTCAGTCGGACTGCAATCCGCCGTCCGCAACGGCTCGTTGGTGATGTGCACGCCCGGGAAGCGGCGGCGCATCGCGGCCTCATGGCGGTCAGCGGAAGCCGGCTCTCCGATGAAGTCCGCAAGCACATGCGGACCGAACCACAGCCGCACCCGTCGGCGAGGTAGGAAACTCACGCGCCGGACGCTATCGCCCGCAGTTGTCAGCAGTGTTACTCCGCGTTACACCCCGAAGTCACCACCAATCCTCACCTTCAGCCTGACCCGACGCCTCACCTCGATCGCGGACCTGCCCCACTCACTAACCCCCGCCCAAGCCCTCCCCGAACAATCCGCTGAGCGTGAACCACGCAACCGCCCCCAAGTTAGTGAGTGGGGGCGGTCCGCCCCACGCGATTGCCCCCTCGCTCCGGGCACGCGCGCTCCTACGTCGCGTGCTCCCGCCCGTGCGCCCCACCCACCCGTTCACGCGGCTACCGCCGCTTCCTCTCAAACACAGTTCGCCCAGCCGTTCATTCGCAAGCAGCCGCCGCTCCAGCCCGCTCCTGCGTCGCGTGCACTGCGGCTAGCTGACAGGTGATTGCGGGGAGGGGTGGCGTCGGCGAGCCTGATCAACGGGGCTGAGGTGGACACCCGCCTGGCTGGCCTGGTGGACCGCCATCACCCAATAACTCGCCGCATGTCGGCGGCACCACGCTCACCTGCTCACGCGTGGGCGCGGAGAACACCGGTTGGTGGGTGATGCGCGTCCGCCGGACCACAGTTCGCACGCCGATCACCTGTCGGCGGAACCACCTGGGGCCGCCGCGCCGGAGGCGCCAAGAGATCTGTCGCCGCCGGAGGCGGTGTCCTTTAGCGCAGGAGCGGGTCGATGGCGGCGGCGATGAAGAGGAGGGCTAGGTAGATGTTGGAGAAGTGGAACAGGCGCATGGGGCGGAGGGCTGCTCCGTCGGCGCCGGTGTGGGCTCGGCGGAGGAGGTTGCGGGCTTCGCGGAGGAAGACGACGCCCAAGACCACGGCGGCTGCGGGGTAGACGAAGCCGGTGTCGGCTACGGGCCAGAGGGCGATGGAGGTGAGGACCATCACTACCGAGTAGGCCATGATCTGGCGGGCGGTCTGGACCGGGGTGGCGACAACCGGGAGCATCGGGACGTCTACCGAGGCGTAGTCCTCGCGGTACCGCATGGCGAGGGACCAGGTGTGGGGCGGCGTCCAGAAGAAGACGACGCCGAACAGGACGATGGGGGTCCACGCCAGCGAGTTGGTGACTGCGGTCCAGCCGATCAGGGTCGGGAAGCAGCCCGCGATACCGCCCCAGACGATGTTTTGCACAGTCCGGCGCTTCAGGATCATCGTGTAGCCGAAGACGTAGAACAGGTTCGCGACCAGGGCGAGGATCGACGAGAGCCAGTTCACGAAGAAGCCGAGCTCCAGCGTGGCCAGCACACCGAGCACCACACCGAAGATGGTCGCCGAGCGGGGGCTGACCGCGTGCCGCGGCAACGGCCGGCGGCGGGTGCGGCGCATCTGCTCGTCGATGTCGCGGTCGAGCACGCAGTTGATCGTGTTCGCGCTGCCGGAGGCGAGGATGCCGCCGACCAGGGTGGCGGCGACGACGCCCAGGCCGGGGACTCCCCCGGCGGCCAGGAACATCACCGGCACGGTGGTGATCAGCAGCAGCTCGATGATGCGTGGCTTGGTCAGCCCGACGTACGCCTTCACCACGTCGCGCACCGACGGAGACACCACAGAAGATGGATCCGGCAGCGGCGTCGGGTACGACGTCGTCGCGGCTGGACGCGGGTCGACGGCCGTCACGAACACCTCGAACTCAGAAGGTTGACGCCGGGGTACCGGCGCTGACGGTTCGACAGTCTACGACGCCCCGTAGGAGGGCCCGACCACCCCCCTGGGTGTGTCCGGGAACAACGACGTTCACGTCCGAGTTGCTCATCTGTGAGACGCCTGAAACGTGCTGGCGAGTAGGCTCCTGACCGAGAACCAGCACCTGTGGTGACAGCCATCGAGAGGAGCGCCGCCGGCGTGACGGAGAAGACCAGCCCCAAGCTTGAATGGACCGAGCTCGACCAGCGTGCGGTTGACACCGTGCGGGTCCTCGCGATGGACGCCGTGGAGAAGGTCGGCAACGGCCACCCCGGTACGGCGATGAGCCTGGCGCCGGCGGCGTATCTGCTGTTCCAGAAGGTGATGCGGCACAATCCCGCGGATCCGCACTGGGCCGGTCGCGACCGCTTCGTCCTGTCCGCCGGACACTCGAGCCTGACCCTGTACATCCAGCTCTACCTCGCCGGTTTCGGCCTCGAGCTCGACGACCTGAAGGCCCTGCGCACCTGGGGCAGCAAGACCCCGGGCCACCCGGAGTACCGGCACACCCCCGGCGTCGAGACGACCACCGGCCCGCTCGGCCAGGGTGTCGGCAACGCGGTCGGGATGGCGATGGCGGCCCGCCGCGAGCGCGGTCTGTTCGACCGCGAGAGCGCGAAGGGCGAGAGCCTGTTCGACCACCACATCTACGTGATCGCGTCCGACGGTGACCTGGAGGAGGGCGTCTCGTCCGAGGCGTCGTCGCTGGCCGGTCACCAGCAGCTCGGCAACCTGACGGTGATCTGGGACGACAACAAGATCTCCATCGAGGACGACACGAACATCGCGTTCTCCGAGGACGTCGCGGCCCGCTACGCGGCGTACGGCTGGGATGTCCGCACGGTCGACTGGACCAACGGCGGCACCGGGTACGACGAGGACGTCCAGGCCCTGTACGACGCGATCGAGGCCGGTAACGCGGTCACCGACAAGCCGAGCTTCATCCAGCTGCGCACGATCATCGGCTGGCCGTCTGCCACCAAGAAGGGCACCGGCAAGGTGCACGGCAACGCCCTCGGCGCCGAAGAGGTCGCGGCCACCAAGGAGATCCTCGGCTGGGACCCGGAGCAGAACTTCCAGGTCGCCGACGAGGTCATCGCGCACACCCGTCAGGCCGTCGAGCGCGGCCAGGCCCTCGAGGACGTCTGGAACGCCGAGTTCGAGAAGTGGAAGGCTGCGTCCCCGGAGCAGGCCGTGCTGTTCGACCGGTTGAGCCGGCGTGAGCTTCCGGCCGGCTGGAAGGACGCCCTGCCGAGCTGGGACGCCGACGCCAAGGGTGTCGCGACCCGCGCCGCCTCCGGTGAGGTCCTGTCCAAGCTCGCACCTGAGCTCCCTGAGCTGTGGGGCGGCTCGGCCGACCTGGCCGGTTCGAACAACACGACCCCGAAGGGTCAGCCGTCGTTCATCCCCGCGGTGCACTCGACCGAAGCCTTCCAGGGCGACGAGTACGGCCGCGTCCTGCACTTCGGCATCCGCGAGCACGGTATGGGCGCGATCCTGAACGGGATCGCCCAGCACGGCGGCACCCGCCCGTACGGCGGCACCTTCCTGGTCTTCTCGGACTACATGCGACCGTCCGTCCGCCTGGCTGCGCTGATGAAGCTGCCGGTCACCTACGTCTGGACGCACGACTCCATCGGTCTCGGCGAGGACGGCCCGACGCACCAGCCGATCGAGCACCTGTCGGCGCTGCGCGCGATCCCGGGCCTGGATGTCGTCCGCCCCGGTGACGCCAACGAGACGGCCGCCGCCTGGGAGGCAGTCCTCGAGCACACCGACCGCCCGGCGGCCCTCGCGCTGACCCGGCAGAACGTGCCGACGTTCCCGCGCGGTACCGACGGCTACGCCACCACGGAGAACGTCAAGAAGGGCGCCTACACGCTCCTCGACACCGAGGGCACGCCGGACGTCGTACTGATCGGCACCGGCTCCGAGCTGCAGATCGCCGTCGAGGCCCGCACCAAGCTGGCCGAGGAGGGCATCAACGCCCGGGTCGTGTCGATGCCGTCGCGCGAGTGGTTCGACGAGCAGGACGACGCCTACCGCGAGACTGTCATCCCGGCCGACGTACGGGCCCGCGTCTCGGTCGAGGCCGGGATCGCGCAGAGCTGGCACGCCGTCGTCGGCGACGCCGGCCGCAGCGTCAGCATCGAGCACTACGGCGCATCCGCCGCCTACCAGACCCTGTACGACGAGTTCGGCATCACGACCGAGGCTGTCGTCCAGGCGGCCAAGGACAGCATCGCGACGGCGGCCGGTATCTCCGGTCCCGGCGTACCGACGAAGCGTGCCTCGTCCGGCCCGGTCGGTCCGGCCGACGCCAACTGAACTCACCTCACAACAGAAGATTCCGGAAGAAGGCATCGGACATGAACGATCGCTTGAAAGCACTCGCCGACGCGGGTGTCTCCATCTGGCTCGACGACCTGTCCCGTGAGCGGCTGAACAGCGGCAGCCTGCGGGCCCTGATCGAGGACAAGCACGTCGTCGGTGTGACGACGAACCCGACCATCTTCGCCAAGGCCATCTCGGACGCCGATGCGTACGCCGAGACTGTCGGCAAGCTCGCCGCCCAGGGCGTCTCGACCGACGAGGCGATCCGGGTGATCACCACCAGCGACGTGCGTGACGCGGCCGACCTGTTCAAGCCGATCTACGACGACACCGACGGCCAGGACGGCCGGGTCTCGATCGAGGTCGAGCCGGGTCTGGCGCGCGACACCGCGGGCACGATCGAGCAGGCCAAGCTGCTGTGGGAGATCGTCGGCCGCGAGAACGTGTTCGTGAAGATCCCCGCCACCAAGGAGGGCTTGCCTGCGATCACCGCGACGCTGGCCGCCGGCATCAGCGTGAACGTGACGCTGATCTTCTCCCTCGAGCGCTACAAGGCCGTCGCGGACGCGTTCCTGTCCGGCCTCGAGCAGGCGATCGAGAACGGTCACGACGTGACCAAGCTGGCCAGCGTGGCGTCGTTCTTCGTCAGCCGCGTCGACACCGAGATCGACAAGCGGCTCGACGCGATCGGCACCGACGAGGCCAAGGCCCTCAAGGGCAAGGCCGCGGTCGCGAACGCGCGGCTCGCTTTCGAGGCGTACGAGGAGATCTTCTCCAGCGACCGCTGGCGCGAGATCGAGACCGCCGGCGCCAAGCCGCAGCGTCCGCTGTGGGCGTCGACCGGCGTCAAGGACCCGGCGTACTCCCCCACCCTGTACGTCGACAACCTGGTCACCAACGGTGTCGTCAACACGATGCCCGAGGCAACCATCAAGGCGGTCGAGCAGCACAGCGAGGTCACCGGTGACACGGTGCGCGGCGACTACGCGGGCGACCGCAAGGTGATCGACGACCTGGAGAAGCTGGGTATCTCGTACGACGAGGTCGTGCAGATCCTCGAGGACGAGGGGGTCGCGAAGTTCGACGCATCCTGGTCGGAGCTGCAGGACACCGTCACCGCAGCGCTGAAGGGTGCGGCCAAGTGACTGGTGTAACGACTCACAACGGCGACTGGACCGAGGTCGTCAACAAACTCGTCGAGGACAAGATCGCCTCCCGGATCGCCGCGAAGGACGCGACGATCTGGGGTCCGGACGCCGAGTCCGAGGCCTCGATCCGGCTCGGCTGGGTGGACCTCCACGAGACCTCGCGGCCCCTGCTGGTCGAGATCGAGGCCCTGCAGGCCGCGTTGCGGGCCGAGGGCATCGACCGCGTCGTACTCTCCGGCATGGGCGGCTCGTCGCTGGCCCCTGAGGTCATCACCCGTACGGCGGGGGTCGACCTCGTCGTCCTGGATTCGACCGACCCGAGTGTGGTCGCTCGGGCGCTGGCCGGTGACCTGTCGAAGACGGTCGTCGTCGTGTCCAGCAAGTCCGGCGGCACGGTCGAGACCGACAGCCACCGCCGTACGTTCGTGAAGGCCTTCACCGATGCCGGGATCGACGCGGCGTCGCGGATCGTGGTCGTCACGGACCCGGGTTCGCCGTTCGAGAAGCTGTCGGCCGACGAGGGCTACCGCAAGACGTTCCTCGCCGATCCGAATGTCGGTGGTCGCTACAGCGCGCTGACCGCGTTCGGCCTGGTGCCGTCCGGTCTCGCCGGTGCGGACATCGCCGAGCTGCTGGAGCAGGCCGCCGAGGCTGCGCCTTCTCTGCAGGCTGACTCCACGGACAACCCGGCCCTGTGGCTGGGTGCGGTGCTCGCCGCGTCCGAGGGTCGCGACAAGGCGATCATCACGGCCGACGGATCCGACATCGTCGGCTTCCCGGACTGGGCCGAGCAGTTGATTGCCGAGAGCACCGGCAAGCTCGGGACCGGCGTACTGCCGGTTGCTGTTGAGCTTGGCGCTCCGGAGCTGACCAGCGAGGCGGCCGACCTGACCAACGCGTTGCTGGCCGGCAAGCCGACCAGCGGCGTACCGACTGCTCTCACGTCGGGTTCGCTCGGCGGGCAGTTCCTGCTCTGGGAGGTCGCGACGGCGGTGGCCGGCTACCTGCTGGGCATCGACCCGTTCGACCAGCCGGATGTCGAGAGCGCGAAGAAGGCCGCTCGCGGTCTGCTCGACGCGCAGCCGGAGCCGGAGGAGGCCGCCTTCACCGACGGTGTCGTCGAGGTGCGCGGTTCCGAGGGTCTGCTCGACGGTGTCGACTCGCTGCAGGGCGCGGTCGACGCGCTGCTGGGTCAGCTCGACGAGGTCGGGTACGTCGCCGTCATGGCCTACCTGGATTCCGAGCGGGACGCTTCGCTCATCGGCGTTCGGCCGGCGATCGCCGGGAAGACCGGTCGCCCGGTCACCTTCGGGTGGGGACCGCGGTTCCTGCACTCGACCGGCCAGTACCACAAGGGTGGTCACCCCGAAGGCGTGTTCCTGCAGATCACGGCGGCGCACCCGGCCGACGTGGAGATCCCGGATCGCCCCTTCACCTTCGGTACGTTGATCTCGGCTCAGGCGGCCGGTGACGCGAACGTCCTCGCCGAGCGCGGCCGGCCGGTGCTGCGGCTCCACCTCACCGATCCGGCGAGCGGCGTACAGCAACTTCTTTCTCTGTTCACGAAGTAAGCAACTCAGGAGGCTTGCGGCTGATGACCGCTGAGCTCGACGAAGGGCCGGTCGGCCCGGTGAACCCGCTGCGCGACCCGCAGGATCGGCGGCTGCCGCGGATCGCCGGGCCGTGCAGCCTGGTGATCTTCGGTGTCACCGGCGACCTGGCCCGCAAGAAGCTGATGCCGGCGGTCTACGACCTCGCGAACCGCGGGCTCCTGCCCCCGGGTTTCGCGCTGGTCGGGTTCGCCCGGCGCGACTTCACCAACCAGGACTTCGCGCAGATCGTGCACGACTCGGTGAAGGAGCACGCGCGGACGCCGTTCCGCGAGGAGGTCTGGCAGCAGCTTGCCGAGGGCTTCCGCTTCGTGCCCGGTGATCTCACCGACGACGAGGCGTTCAAGCGGCTGCGCGAGACCGTGGACGAGCTGGACATCAGCCGTGGGACGGGTGGCAACCACGCGTTCTACCTGTCGATCCCGCCGGGCCTGTTCCCGCAGGTCGTGCAGCAGTTGTCCGAGCACGGCCTGACCGAGGAGAAGCCGGGTTCCTGGCGCCGGGTGGTCATCGAGAAGCCGTTCGGCCACGACCTGCAGAGTGCTCGTGAGCTGAACCGTGTGGTCGAGTCGGTCTTCCCGCCCGAGGCGGTCTTCCGGATCGACCACTACCTGGGCAAGGAAACCGTCCAGAACATGCTGGCCCTCCGGTTCGCGAACGCGATGTTCGAGCCGGTGTGGAACAGCCACTACGTCGACCACGTGCAGATCACGATGGCCGAGGACATCGGCATCGGCGGCCGGGCCGGGTACTACGACGGTATCGGCGCCGCCCGCGACGTCATCCAGAACCACCTCCTCCAGCTGCTCGCACTGGTCGCGATGGAGGAGCCGGTCAGCTTCGACGCGTGGTCGCTGCGGCAGGAGAAGAAGAAGGTGCTCGCGGCGGTCACGCTGCCCGATCGCCTCGACCTGCACACCGCCCGCGGTCAGTACGCGGCCGGCTGGGCCGGTGGTTCGAAGGTCAAGGGATACCTCCAAGAGGACGGCATCCCGGCGCACTCCGCGACCGAGACCTTCGCCGCGATGCGGGTCGACGTGGACACCCGGCGCTGGGCCGGCGTCCCGTTCTACCTGCGCACCGGCAAGCGCCTCGGGCGGCGCGTGACCGAGGTCGCGGTGATGTTCAAGCGCGCCCCGCACCTGCCGTTCACCAAGACCGAAACCGAGGAACTGGGGCAGAACGCCCTGGTCCTGCGGATCCAGCCCGACGAAGGCATCACGATGCGCTTCGGCGCCAAGGTGCCCGGTACGTCGATGGAGATCCGCGACGTCAACATGGACTTCCAGTACGGCGGTTCGTTCACCGAGTCGTCGCCCGAAGCGTACGAGCGGCTGATCCTCGACGTACTGCTCGGTGATCCGCCGTTGTTCCCGCAGCACACCGAGGTCGAACTGGGCTGGAAGATCCTCGACCCGGTGATCAACTACTGGGCCTCGCACGGAACGCCCGAGCAGTACGCGTCCGGCGACTGGGGACCCGATTCTGCGCACGAGATGCTCGCCCGCGACGGACGCGCTTGGAGAAGGCCATGATCATCGACCTCACCGGCACGACGTCGAGCGAGATCGCGTCCGCGCTGCTGAAGGCCCGCCGCAGCGCGGGCTCACCGGCCATGGGCATGGTCGGCACCATCGTGGTCGTCGTCGACGAGGCGTCACACCATGACGCGATGAAGGCCGCGAACGAAGCCGGTCGTGAGCACCCCTCCCGCGTTCTGGTCGCGATCCTGCGGCCGGGGCGCGGGGCTGCCGGGCTGGATGCTGAGGTCCGGGTCGGCGAAGGCATTCCGGGTGAGGCCGTGCTGCTGCGGCTGCACGGTGAGCTGGCCCGAGTTCCCGAGTCGGTCATCACGCCGCTGCTGCTGCCGGACTCCCCCGTCATCGTCTGGTGGCCGGGTGGCGGACCGAAGGTCCCGGCCGAGGACCCGCTGGGTCGGCTCGCCCGCCGTCGCGTCACCGACG
The DNA here is from genome assembly GCF_042674205.1 of Kribbella sp. NPDC056951. Classification (NCBI taxonomy): domain Bacteria; kingdom Bacillati; phylum Actinomycetota; class Actinomycetes; order Propionibacteriales; family Kribbellaceae; genus Kribbella; species Kribbella sp. NPDC056951. The sequence continues at coordinate 2,339 of NZ_JBHUQZ010000002.1, read as the reverse complement.
CTGCCGCGGGTCGGCGTGCTTCCGTTGATTTCACCGCGCGCGCCGAGGGCTATGCGCCTGGCGACACCGACTTCGCCTGGACCCGGCTCACGCCGTGGCGCGCGCTGATGGCGGCGGCGCTGGATCAGTACCCGACGAAGGTGCTGGCCGCCGAGGTCGTGTCAGCCAAGGGCAACCCCTCGGCCGACCTGATGGCCGCCTGGCTGCAATGCCGGCTGGGCGTCCCGGTCGAACACAAGAACTCGCGCGGGCCGGGCATCACCGCCGTACGGATGTTCACGTCGTCGGGGCCCATTGCGTTGACGCGCCCGGACGGTTCGGTCGCGACGTTCACGATCCCCGGTGCGCCGGATCGGCCGGTCGCACTCAAGCGCCGTACGCCGTCTGAGCTGTTGAGCGAGGAGTTGCGCCGCCTCGACCCGGACGACGTGTACGCGAAAACACTCGCCTGCATGGTCGAACGCGAAAACATGCCAGCCTCCGCCAAGAAGGTCACCGAAGCCGACCGCCGCTCCACCCAAGCCGCCGTAAGCCGAGCTGCCGCGAAGACCGCTGCGGTCGGCGGCAAGGCCGCATCGGCCGAGCTCGAGGCACACGCCGCCGGCAAGAAGGCAACCCCCGCGAAGAAAGCAGCCGCGTCGAAGAACGCTGCGGCTAAGAAGCCTGCCGCCAAGAAGACGACGTCGAAGCGCACGGCGAAGTCGTCAGCTGCGCGTGCGAGTGCTACTCGCTCGACGGCCGCCCGCTCGACGGCGAAGAAGGCAACCGCGAAGAAGGCGGCCGCGGGCCAGAAGACGGCGTCCGGCGCGTACAAGAAGGCTGTCGCGAAGAAGCCGGCCAGCAAGCGTGTGGCGGGGCGGTCATGAGCGGGCCGGAGCGGGTGATTGACCCCGAGCTGCTGATTCACCGGGACGCGACTGCGTTGGCTCATGCGGTGGCGGCTCGGTTTGTTACAGCGCTGGTCGATGCCCAGAGCAACGGTCGGGTGGCTCAAGTGGTGCTCACCGGCGGGCGGGTCGCGGCTGCAATTTACCGCGCGGTGGCCGAGTCACCTGCCAGTGCGACGATCGACTGGCAGCGGGTTGAGTTCTGGTGGGGCGACGAGCGCTTCCTGCCGCCCGGCGACCCCGAGCGGAACGAAACCCAGGCGCGCGACGCGCTCCTGAACCACGTCAACTTCGACCCAGCCCGCGTGCACCCGATGCCCGCCGACACCGGTCAGACCCCCGAAGTTGCCGCCGAGGTCTACGCAACCGAACTCGCCGCCACCATCTCAGCCCTCAGCGACGTCAAAGGCCGCGCAGTACCGGCCTTCGACGTACTGATGCTAGGTGTCGGCCCCGACGGTCACGTCGCCTCACTCTTCCCCGGCTACCCCCAGCTAGAGGTCGTCGACGTCACCACCATCGCCGTCCACGACTCCCCCAAACCGCCGCCGACCCGCATCTCACTCACCGTCCCGGCGCTCAACCGCTCCCGCGAGGTCTGGTTCGTAGTCTCCGGCGAGGACAAAGCCGAAGCAGTAGCCGAAGCCCTCAAGGAAACCAGCACCCTCCCCGCCTCAGCCCCCAAAGGCCGCAACCGCACCCTCTGGCTCCTAGACGAACAAGCCGCCTCCCAAATCCAGTAACTCCCGCCACCACAACCTCCGAAGCCCCGCAGCCCCCGTCCCCGCATCATCGGACGTCAGCCGCGGAGATCGCGTCGGTCGGTAACTTTGGTGCGCTATACGCGAAAACGTACCGCCCAACGCACCACCCCACGGCACACACGCCGACGCGCAACACGCTTAGGCGAGGCCCGGGGTGGTGAGGCGCGGCGCGGTTGGCGAGGCGTCGGGTGGGTTGGCGCGGCACGGTTTGGTGAGGCGCGGGGTGGGGTCAGGTGCAAGCAGGCCTCTCTCCCGCACGGCAACCACAGCCCGGTAACCACAGGCGGCGTGGAACCGCGGTCACCGAACCTCGCCATCCGCCTCAGCCACCGCGGCGCCCAGCCACCCTGTCTTTCTAGTCGGCCGGAAGCGGCGATCAGCCACCGCGGACGTCCCCGGCCGAGTCCTTTCGGACCTGTACCCCGGACTCGACCACCAAAGGCGGCCGACAAAGCAAGAGGGCGGGCCACGTGGGTGGCTGGGCCGGTTGGCGAGGCCCGGCGACCGCGGCTGCGCGTCGTCTGGGGCTGACGGGCTGTGGCTGAGGCGAGTGATGCTCGAGTCTTGCGTTAGTCGGAGGATTTTCGGGTCCAGGAGCCTGTTGCGGAATGGGTGTGGCGGTGGTGGTCGGGGTGGGTGGGTTGGTTGAGGATTGGGTGGTGGCGAATGGGTATCGGCGGGTTGATCG
>NZ_JBHUQZ010000001.1:1632540-1633912 GCF_042674205.1 Kribbella sp. NPDC056951 | reverse complement strand
GAGGACAAACCTGTCTACCCAACAGAGCTCCGCTGCTTTACGTTCAACACACCCCTTGACACCACCCAACCCGCCTTAACTAACCGGCCTTGGGGTTAATCCCCCACCCACCCTCCTGCGACCAAGAGCGGCGGTCGACGGCCGATGCCGGACCATCGCGGGACCGCCTCGGTACGTGGTCACTCGCACCAAACTGCGTCGGTAAGGACACGTACTAGTCGCCGCCTCGGCCACTCGCCGAGCGTGGGCAACCCCGGCCGACACCGATAGTCGGGTACTACTACGTGTCCATACCGACAACTCACCCAGCTCGCAGTCGCCCGGTCCTGCCGAAAATGCCGACAGACAGGACATATAGGCCTACTACATGCCGTCGTCACGCTCACCGCGCCGAGCCCCAACCCCACATCCCGCGACACCTCCTGTCCATCGACAGATCGCGAGCGGCGTAACCACAACTCCTTCGTGCGACCACTAAGAGGAATCCACCGCACCTCCGCATGATCGGCATCTCGTGTACCTGGTGCAGAAACTGCACAAGGACAGGACGTATAGGCCTAATACATGCCGTCGGCACGCTCACCGCGCCCAGCGCCGGCACCAAACTGGGCGACACCTCCTGTCCTTCAGCAGATCGGCATTGCCGCGGCCACCCACCCTGGTCACCACAGCTACTTCTCGACGCAACCAGCGAAGGCGGATCCACCGAGGTCTGCGCCGAAGGCGCCAAAGGAGAGCCGCCGCCGAAGGCGGTGTCCTTCTGGCCGGCGGGCTGCGGAAGGACAGGACGTGTAGGCCTAGTACACGCCGTCGTCACGCTCACCGCGCCAGGCACCGGGACCAAACCAGCCATATACGTCCTGTTCCTCGGCAGATCGGCTTTGCCGCGGCCACCCACCCATCACCACAACTGCTCCTTGGCACAATCCACCGAAGGCGGATCCACCAGAGCCCCGCGCCGAAGGCGCCAAAAGACAGCCGCCGCCGAAGGCGGTGTCCTTCTGGCCGGCGGGCTGCCGAAGGACAGGACGTATGCGCCTACTACCTGCCGTCGCCACCCTCACCGCGCCGGGCGCAACCCCCAGATCGCGCGACACCTCCTGTCCTTCGGCAGATCGGCTCTGCTGCGACCACCCACCTCGTCACCACAGCTACTTCTCGGCGCAACCAGCGAAGGCGGATCCACCAGGGCCCGCGCCGAAGGAGAGCCGCCGCCGAAGGCGGTGTCCTTCTGGCCGGCGGGCTGCGGAAGGACAGGACGTGTAGGCCTAGTACATGCCGTCGCCACCCTCACCGCGCCGGGCGCAACCCCCAGATCGCGCGACACCTCCTGTCCTTCGGCAGATCGGCTTTGCCGCGGCCACCCCACCCC
>NZ_JBHUQZ010000001.1:1284028-1632447 GCF_042674205.1 Kribbella sp. NPDC056951 | reverse complement strand
AGTACATGCCGTCGCCACCCTCACCGCGCCGGGCGCAACCCCCAGATCGCGCGACACCTCCTGTCCTTCGGCAGATCGGCTTTGCCGCGGCCACCCCACCCCATCACCACAGCTACTTCTTGGCGCGACCAGCGAAGGCGGATCCACCAGAGCCCCGCGCCGAAGGCGCAAAAGATATCCGCCGCCGAAGGCGGTGTCCTTCTGGCCTTCGGCGGATCGGCTTCGCCCGGCCATCGACAACCTCACCACAGCTGCATCTTCGCGCGACCACCGAGGGCGGATCCACCGGAGGCGCCAATAGGAGAGTCGCCGCCGGAGGTGGTGACCTTTGGGTGGGGTTAGTTGTAGTAGCCGTCGACGGGGAGGCGGGCTTCTTCGAAGAGGTTGGGGCCGGATTGGGGGACGGCGGGGAAGTTGCCGGTGGGTTTCAGGGTGCCTAGTTGGTCGCCGGAGAGGGCGTAGACGACGTTGCCCAGGCCGGAGCGGGCTAGGGCGCCGGCGCACATGCCGCAGGGTTCGCAGCTGGTGTACATGGTGGTGGCGGCTGCTACGTCGGCGGGGAGTTCGCGGGCGGCCCAGACGGCTAGTTTCAGTTCGGGGTGGTGGCTGATGTCGGATTCGGTGATGGTGGTGTTCTGGGCTTCGGCGAGGACCGTGCCGTCGGGGCCTACGAGGAGCGAACCGAAGGGTGGGTTGCCGGCTTCGCGGGCGGCTGCGGCCAAGGCGATGGCTCGGCGGAGGAAGGTTTCGGACGAGGTCATGTCAGTTCCTGTCGGAGGGTGGCCAGGGCTTGCCACGCGGTTTCGGGGTGTTCGGTCTCGGCGGGATCGCCGTGGAAGGGATCGAGTACGACGCTCGTAGCACCAAGCTCACGCAGTACGGCGAAATCGGCGAGCACCTGGTCGATCGAACCCTCACCGGCCACCCGGGACTCCTCGGGCAACGGTGACGCGGTGAGCCGGAGCAGGATCCGCGGCGCGAACGCGGGTACCGGCCGACCCTCGGCCGCTGCGATCTCGGCCAGCTGTTCGGTTGCCGTGCGCAACCAGTCGATGCGGTTCCGGAGCGGATGCCAGGCATCACCCAACAGCACGGTACGACGCATCGCCGCCGTACTGCGGCCGCCGACCCACAACGGGATGTGCCCGGCACCGTAGTCGGCGGTGTCGGCCCAGGCCGAGCGCAAAGTGGTCAGCAACGAATCCGTCGCCCGGCCACGTCGCGCGTGCTCAGCACCGAGCGCCTCGAACTCCTGCTGCGCCCACCCGGCACCGACCCCGAGCACCAATCGACCACCACTCAATTGAGCAAGATTGGCCGCCATCCGCGCCACCAGCAACGGATGCCGGTACCCCGCGATCAGAACCGTCGTACCAAGCCGCACCCGCGAAGTGATCCCCGCAAGCCAGCTCAACGTGGTGAACGGCTCGTAGAACGGCGCCGGATACTGCTCCGCCACATCGGGCGTGATCACCACATGGTCCGACACCATCAACAGGTCGTACCCGAGCCCTTCAACCACTTGAGCCCACTCACGCAATCGATCCGGATTCGTACCGGGCCCGAAATTCGGGACGTTCACGCCGATTTCCACTCCGCCAGGCTATCCAGGCAACAGCCCACTTCTGAAGAGACTTCTCCCGGCAAAACCAACACTGGACCACGAATTCCCCGGTAGATTACCGATATGACCGAGACTCTCGATGCGATCGACTGGGCGGTGCTGACCGAGCTGCAGACCGACGCCCGGCTGTCACTCAGCGAGCTGGGCCGCCGCGTCAACCTGAGCGCGTCGGCAACGACAGAGCGCGTACGGCGGCTGGAGTCGCTCGGCGTCATCACCGGCTACCGCGCGGACGTCGACCTGGCGAAGGTCGGCTACCCCGTGCTGGCCGTCGTACGGCTGAAGTATCCCGGCAACAAGCACGAGCCGCTCAAGCGCCTGCTCGCCGAGCGCAGCGAGTTCCTCGAATGCCTGCGCACCACCGGCGACGACTGCTACACCCTCAAAGTCGCCGCCGCTTCCATGCCGCACTTGGAAGAGCTCGTCAACCAGCTCACCGAGTTCGGCAGCACCACGACCAACATCGTCTACTCCCAGACCCAGCCGTACCGCGGTCCTCGGCAACAGGCTCAGCGGCTCCAGTAATAGAACTGGTGCAGCTGCAGCGAGGTGTCGATGATGAACAGGTACTGACTGCTCAACGTTTCGGCGTCGATATCCGCCTGAAGCATCACGGCTGCACCATCGCCAACGAGTCCGAGCTGATAGGTGTAGAAGGTCTCACCAAGTCGCCGAGCCACCGCCGCGGCAACCGCATCTATAGCGGACTGCCGATCGCCATATCCGACCGGCGCCGGCGGGACGAAGACCGAGATCGGCTCACTCCACCCCGCAGCTGCCGACGGCGTCACCGCACCGAGCCGGCCGGACCACGGCGCCAGCGTCCGGCCGATCCGCGCGACGGTGTTCATCGACCGATGGACCGGCGTCGCCGTCCCTTCGTCGAACAGCATGATCGGCCGCGCACCCGGCGACTCAATCGTCCGGAAGCGGTCTGACAGGTCGGTGATCTCGAGCATCCTGGCTACCCCTTCGACGACAAGCCATCAGTCCAGCACCACTCAACCCCACCCCGAACCCCGCGTCAGCAACCTGCCAGAGCTCAGCCGTTCAGATCACCGAAGGCCTCAATGGCGCGCAGTGCGTCAGTCTGGGACATCCCGGGCGGCTGGATGCGCAGGATGATGCCGTCAGCACCCATCTCCTCGTAGTGGGCGATCCGCTCAGCGCACTCCGCGGACGAGCCGATGACGCTGCGGTCCGCGATGTCATCCCAGCCCTGGGTGTAGCGGCTGGCATCGGCGGAAGTCCGCTTCCAGCCGGTATAGGCGTCGTACAGATCCCGCAATGGCTCCTCCAACGCCTTACGAGCCTCCTGCGACGTCGGAGCAGCGAAACCCTCCCGGCAGAGGATCGTCTCCGCACCGAGCGTGCCCTCGCCTCGCGGATACCCCTGGTACTCCGCGATCTTCGCCGCCAGGTCGGCATCCAGCTCATTGAACGACGTCGTCCACCCGTCACACGTCCGCGCAGTCCGCTCCAGTACGGCGGACACTCGCCCACCGTTCCACAGTCGGGGCCGCGGCGATTGCACCGGCCGCGGCGACAGGTACGCGTCCTGCAGACTGGTGAAACGGCCCTCGTATGTCACCGACTCCGACGTCCATAACCGGGTGACGATCTCCAGGCACTCCTCGAACCGCGCAACCCGCTCGCGCTGCGTCACGCCGTACAGGGCGAACTCCTCCGGCCGGTACCCGAGCACGAACCCGGCTGTGACCCGGCCGCCGGATAGAACATCCAGGTGCGCAAGCGTCTCAGCCAGTACGACGGGCTGGTACAGCGGCGCCACGATCCCCGCGGTAGCGATCCCGATCGTCGACGTGTGGGCGGCCAGCCAGGTCAGCGAGGTGAGGATCTCGTGGTACCCAGGACGGTGCAGATGCCGCTCACCGAGCACCACCCACTCGAACCCGGCCTGCTCGGCCAGCCGTGCCTGCTCGACCGCATCGGCCAGTTGCGGGCGCTCGCCGTCGGTGCCGTACAGGTTGAGATACAGACCCAGCCGCATCAGGGTGCCACCTTCCGTTGACAGAGAGCACTCAGGGTATTTACGGTCTTGACCGTAAGTCCTTTTGCGTCGGAATGCGACCCCTAACCGCCTGATGGTGTCCCTAAGGAGCCGACCATGACTGTTCTATCGCACCCGGTGGGCCTCCCGGCCGGTACCGGATCGGCCCCGATCAGCGCGATCCGGACGCGAGTGGTCAGGGCGCCGTACCGCCGTCCGTTCCAAATCAGCAGTGGGATCAGCACGGATCTGATCAGTCTGGTGGTCGAGATCCACACTGCCGACGGCGCGGTCGGAATCGGCGAGACGTCCCCGATGACGGCGTACACCGGGGAGACCCTGGCCGGTGTCACCGCCGCGATCGAGGAGCACCTTGCGCCCGCCCTGATCGGCCGGGACCCGCTCGACCGGGCCGGTGCGCATGTAGTCATGGACGGCGTCCTCCGCGGCCAGCACGTGGCCAAGTCCGGCCTCGACATCGCCCTGTACGACCTGGCCGGCCGTCTGTGTGGTTGGCCGGTGCATGCGCTGCTCGGCGGCAGCATCCGGAGTCGGGTGCAGACTGCCTGGGTAGTCGGCCTCGGGACGCTCGACGAGATGGCTGCCGAGGCCGCTGAGTACTCCGCGCGCGGCTTCCAGCATCTGAAGGTCAAAGGCGGCCATGACCCGGCCAAAGACCTCGAACTGGTCCGTGCGGTTCGTGCGGCGATCCCAGCGGACACCGAGCTGTGTCTGGACGCCAACGAGGGGTACGACGCGACTACGTCGTTGCCCTACCTGGCGAAGATGACGGCGGCCGGTCTGAGCCTGCTGGAGCAGCCGCTCCCCCGCTGGGACCTGGCGGGGATGGTTCGGCTGCGGGAGCGACTCGACGTCCGGGTGATGGCCGACGAGAGCATGCACTCGTTGCACGATGCCCTGGAGATCGTACGGCGCGGGGCGGCCGACGTACTGAACATCAAGATCCTGAAGGTCGGCGGACTGCACCGGGCGCTGCAGATCGCCAATCTGGCCGAGGCTGCGGGTCTGGCGGTGAAGATAGGCTCGATGCCGGAGCTGGGCGTCGCCACGCTGGCCGCAGTCCACCTGGCCGCCGCCGTACCGGGTGCAACCGTTGCGGCCGACCTGGTGGGGCCGCTGCTGGTCGAGGAGGACCCGCTGGCTCCGAGTGTGTTTGCCGACTGCAAAGGCTGGATCGACGTACCCACCCGACCTGGCCTCGGCCACGACGTCTGAGAGGTCCCATGCATCCCCTCGTCGAGCAACTGCGCGGCACAGTCCTCCCTGCGGTCTTCACACCGATGGACAGCAACGGAGTCATCGCGTACGACGTTCTGGCCGCGTACGTCGGTGCTATCGCGGCCCAGGAGATCGGTGGGATCGCGGTGTGGGCCCACACCGGCCGTGGGCTGTACCTGAGTGCCGCCGACCGCACCAAGGTGTTGGAAACGTGGCGGCAGGCCACTACGGCCCCGATCGTGGCCGGAGTCGGCGTACCGCGGTCGGAGTCCCCGCAGAGCCTGCAGGACGCCGCAGATCTGACTGTGGCGATGTCCCTGCAGGCAGCGGACGCCGGTGCGGACGCAGTGATGGTCTATCCGCTCGCTCGGCTGGCGGAGTCGCCGGATGGGCATGAGCAGGCCGTGAAGCTGCACGAGCGAGTCGCTACGGAGAGCGGGCTGCCGCTGGTCGGTTTCTACCTGCATGGCGAGGCAGGTGGGTATCCGTACCCGCCAGAGCTCATCCGAGACCTGTTGAGCCTCGATGCGATGCTCGGGGTCAAGACAGCGACGCTGGACCGGGCGATCGGCACGCAGGACGCCATCTGGGCCGGGCGGGACACCGGCAAGCTGCTGATCACGGGTGAGGACCGCATGTACGGTCCGTCGTTCATGTGGGGTGCAGATACGGCCCTGGTCGGTATTGCATCAGCACAGGTCGAGCTGTCGGTCGCCGTACTGCGGGCTTGGCGGGCCGGCGATCACAGTGCGTTCCTGGCCGCTTCCGAGCGGCTGGACCGGTTCGCGGCAGCCACGTTCTACGCACCGATCGAGGGCTACGTGCAGCGGATGATCTGGGCGGCCGTGTGGGAGGGCCTGATCCCGGAGGAGGCCGCGCACGACCCCTATGGCCCGGAGCTGCCCAGCAGCGAGCGCGACCTGGTGATCCGCACGCTTGAGGAGCTGCAGTCCGACAAGTGAGGTGGCGCGCTCCCTCCATCGCTCCACCACACCTCGTCCGCAGCCGGCCGGCAATCGCCTCGCAGCAATTATGGTCTTGACCGAAACTAAGAGACTCTGCTTCGATCGTCAAGAGTTCGGCCGGGCTGCATTACAGTGCATGACAGTGCACGGCATGGGGGTGTGGTGATGGCAGTCGTGGTCGGCGTTGTCGGTCCGGAGGACGTCGTGCAGCGCGTGATCGCGACCGGTCCGCCGACCGGAGCCACCCTGCAACCCCTGTCGTACCGGCACGAGACCGAGACGATCGAGCTCGTCGTACAGTCCCAGGAGAAGCTCGACGCCCTCCTCTTCACCGGCATCGTCCCGTACACGATCGCCACCGAAGCCGGCGTCGTCGACCGCCCGGCCATGTACGTCTCGTACGACGGCGCCACGCTCCTGCGCGCCTTGGTCGAGCTGCTCCGGCTCGGTCACAACGTCACCCAGTTCTCGATCGACACGCTCCGGCGCAGTGAGGTCCTGGAGACGCTGATCGAGGCCAAACTCCCGACCGATCAGATCCAGGTGCTCCCGTACCGGCCCGGTCTGACTTCGGACGACATCGTCACCTTCCACCGCAGCGCCCGCGACAAGCACGACACCAAGATCGCGATCAGCTGCCTGGGTTCGGCCTTCCACCTGCTCGAGAACGAGATGCCCTCGGTCCGGCTGGTCCCGTCGCGCTACTCGATCCGCTCGACCCTGCAGGCCCTCGTCCTCACCACCAGCGGCCAACACGTCGGCGACGCCCAGGTCGCCCTCGGCATCGTCGACCTCCCCGAACCCGACGACGCCCTGGCCGGCGACCTCATCACCCTCGGTGGCAGCCTCGCTCTGCTCCCCGACGGCCGCCACCTGGTCGTCACCACCCGCGGACTGCTCGAGCAGGCGACCGAACAGTTCACCCGCATGCCGCTACTCGACCACCTCGCCGCGCGACACAGCACGGCGTACGTCGGCTTCGGCATCGGCCGCACTGCCGCAGAAGCAGAAGCCCTGGCCCGCCGCGCCGTCGGTCGCGCCGGCTCGATCGGTACCGTGGCCGGCGTCGTCTCGATGTCCGACGACGTCGAGATCGTGCTCGAACCCTCCGGCGATCAGCCCACCATCCCCCGCGGCGCCGAAAGCCTCCCCCTGCTGGCCCGCCGCGTAGGCCTCAACCCGGCAACCCTCGCCCGCATGCGCGAACTAACCGCCAAGAACCCCGACGGCCTCACCACCCAAGACGTAGCCGACCACCTGGCAGTCCAACTCCGAACCGCCAGACGCGTCCTCAAACGCCTAGAACGAGCCGGCCTGGCCGACCCCATCGCCACCCAACAACACGGCCGAACCGGCCGCCCGCCCACCATCTACGCCATCCGCCTCTAACCGCCACCCGCCCCCGCCGCCCCTCCTGACCCCAAACGCGAGACGGGGCGTGGGCTAGGGGGTGATGACGGTGACGCCGGCGGGGGTGCCGTTGGTGAGGGCGGCCAGGGCGGCTGGGGTTTCGTCGAGGGTGATGGTGCGGGTGATCAGGGCGGCGGGGTTTAGGTTGCCTTGGGCAACTTGATCGAGCATTTCGGGGTAGGCGTGGGCGGGCATGCCGTGGCTGCCCAGCCATTGGAGTTCCTGGCCGATCAGCCGACTGACATCGAGCTGTACGCCGGACGGCAGCAGCCCGATCTGGACATGCCGACCGCGTGGTCGGAGTACCCGGAGGGCCTGCTGCACGAGGTCGTTCGAGCCAAGCGCGTCGAACGTGACGTGAGCGGTCAGGTCGACTCCGACGGTCGTGGTCAACGTTTCGGCGGCACCGTACTCGACGGCCAACTGAAGCGCGGCCGGGTTCGTGTCGACCGCGACCACCCGCGCACCCGCGGCGGCAGCGATCATCACGGCCGACAGTCCGACCCCGCCGCAGCCGTAGACCACCACGGTCTCGCCGGGCTCGACCTTACCCACCTGCCGAACAGCCCGGTACGACGTCGCAAACCGGCAACCCAGCCCAGCCGCCGTACCGAAGTCGAGCTCGTCCGGCAGCCGCACCAGATTCACCTGCGCGTACGGAATCGCGACGTACTCGGCGAACGAACCCCAGTAGTTGAACCCCGGCTGCAGCTGATTCGGGCACACCTGCTGATTGCCCGCAGCGCACTCCGCACACGAACCACAAGCGCAGATGAACGGCGTCGTCACCCGATCCCCGACCTGCCACCCCTCGACCTCGGCCCCGACAGCCGCTATCGTCCCGGCCAACTCATGCCCAGGCACGTGCGGCAGCACGATGTCCGAGTCGTGCCCCATCCACCCATGCCAGTCACTCCGGCACAGCCCAGTCGCCTCCACCTTCAGCACCACAGCCCCCGCAGCCACCTCCGGCTCCGGAACCTCCCGCACCTCGGGCACCACGCCGTACTTCTCAATCACCACAGCACGCATGGCGTCACCCTACGCAGTGGTGGTTCCGGACGAACGCCCGGAACCACCGCGGAAACTCAGCCGCCGGCTACGGCGGGGATGATCGAGACCTGGCCGCCGTCCTTGATCGCGGTCTGCAGGCCGTCGGCGAAGCGGACGTCGTCGTCGTCGACGTAGACGTTGACGAAGCGGCGCAGTTCGCCGGACTCGTCGAGGACGCGGGACTTGATGCCCGGGTACGACGTGTCGAGCGACTCCAGCACCTCGGTCAGCGTCGCGCCCTCGGCGGACACCTCGGAGACGCCCTGGGTGTAGGGCCGGAGGATGGTCGGGACGCGAACACTCACACTCACTGCAGGCCTGCCTTCACGAAGGCGTCGTACGACGCGGGGATGGTCACCTTCGGGCCGACCCGGTCGGCCACGGCGTCGAGCGTCTTGAGCCCGTCGCCGGAGTTGATGATCACCGTCTCGGCGTCGGGGTCGAGCTGACCGGTCTCGATCAGCTTCTTCAGGGTCGCGACGGTCACCCCGCCGGCGGTCTCGGTGAAGATGCCCTCGGTGCGGGCGAGCAACTGGATGCCGTCGACGACTTCCTCGTCGGAGACATCCTCGATCACACCACCGGTACGGCGGGCGACGTCGAGCACGTACGGTCCGTCGGCCGGGTTACCGATGGCGAGCGACTTCGCGATCGTGTCCGGCTTGACCGGCTTCACGACGTCGTACCCGTCGCGGAAGGCCTGGGCGACCGGCGAGCAGCCGGTGGCCTGGGCGCCGTAGATCTTGTAGTCGGTCGCGTCGACCAGCCCGAGCTTGCCGAGCTCGGTGAAGCCCTTGTCGATCTTGGTCAGCTGCGAACCGGACGCGACCGGGATCACGACCTGCTGCGGGATCCGCCAGCCGAGTTGCTCGGCGATCTCGAAGGCCAGCGTCTTGGAACCCTCGGAGTAGTACGGGCGGACGTTGACGTTGACGAACGCCCAGCCGTCCTCCTCACCGGCGATCTCGGAGGCCAGCTTGTTGACGTCGTCGTAGTTACCGTCGACGGCCACCAGGGTCCCGCCGTACACGGCCGTGGTGATGATCTTGGGCCGCTCGAGGTCCTTCGGGATGAAGACGACCGAGCGGATCCCGGCGCGGGCGGCGGCCGCGGCGACGGCGTTGGCCAGGTTGCCGGTGGAGGGACAGGCGAAGACCTTCATGCCCAGCTCGCGGGTGGCGCTCAACGCGCTCGCCACGACCCGGTCCTTGAAGGAGTGGGTCGGGTTGCCGGAGTCGTCCTTCACCCAGAGCTTGCGCAGCCCGAGCTCGCGGGCCAGGTTCTGTGCGTCGATGAGCCGGGTGTAGCCGGGCTCGGTGTTCGGGAAGCTGGCCACGTCGACGGGGACGGGCAGCAGTGGCTGGTAGCGCCAGATGTTCTTGGGGCCGGCCTCGATCTGTTCGCGGGTGATGGTCGGGAACTCGTACCCGACCTCGAGCGGACCGAAGCACTCCATACAGGCGTAGAACGGGCCGAGCGGCGACTTCGCCCCACAGGCGCGACAGCTCAGGTGCGTACCGTTGCCGAAGGCACCTTCACGGATGGTGTGGGTAGCGGCGGTGGCCAGGCTCATGAGTGAGGTTCCCCTCTCATCTTCCCCGCGGCACCGGATCTCGATGGCGGGACGGATTTGGCACCGTTCCACCGTGAGTGGCCCCAGGGCGGGGTCTCGACGGGGAGGGTTGCCGGGACTTCAACGGGCCGTTTCCCTCAGTCCCTCTGGATGAGCTGCCCCGAGGTTACCCAATCGAGGCCGGATCACACCCTCCGACTTCCAGCATGCGAGACGCCGTCTCACGTACGGCGCTCCAGGAAACGCATCACCGGAGTGGCCGCGACGCCGTGCAGGACGACACTCAGAATGATCGTGAACCCCAGCGTCGCCCACAGCCAGGGCAGCTCCGCACGGAAGTGCATCCCGACCGCCGCGAGGTAGTAGATCGAGGACACGCCACGCACCCCGAACGCCGCTGTAGCCCACGCTTCGGTCCGGCTCAGCCCGCTTCTGACAAGCGACAACCGACCAACAATCGGCCGTACGACGAGCACCAGCAGCACGCCGATCAGCACACCGGACCAGGTGAGCGGCTCGAGCAGTCCGGCGGTCACGGCGACTCCGAGAAGCAGCAGGACACCCCAGGTCAGAATGTGTTCGAGCTCACCGATGAAATCGTGCAACTCGTTGTGGAAGTCGTGGCTGCGCTCGGCCGCTCGCAAGGTGAGGGCCGCCACGAAGACCGCGATGAACCCGTACCCATGGAGTACTTCGGTGAGCCCGTAAACGCCGAGCGTCATGGCCAGCGCGAGAACAGGCTCCCGCGAATCCGCCAGCCGCAGACTGTGCGCCCGGGCCGAGAACGTCATCCGGCCCAGCAACCACCCGGCCCCGAAACCGACCGCGACCCCGATCACCACCTTGCCGATCACGTCCCAGGCGACCCACTCGACCGGCGCGAAACTCTTGGTGGCGAGAAGGACCGCGAGATAGACGAACGGCGCCGCGAGCCCGTCGTTCAGGCCCGCCTCGGAGGTGAGCGCGAACCGTACCTCGTCGTCCTCGTCGACCTCGGCGCCTTCACCGGTGGTCGGCCCGCCGACCTGCACATCCGAGGCCAGTACCGGGTCGGTGGGCGCCAGCACCGCAGCGATCAGCAGCGCGGTGGCCGGTGCGAGGCCGAGCAACCAGCCCACGCCGGTCAACGCCGCGACCCCCGCGGGCATCGCGATGAAGAGCAGCCGCCACGTCACACCCCAATGCAGGAGGCTGATCGGCCGGTCGATCGCCAGACCGACACCCATCAGCGCGATGATCACCGTCAGCTCGGCCAGGTGCTTGGTGAGCTCCGGTTCGGCGATCGGGCTGAGCTGCGCCCGGTCCACGACCAGGCCGAGCAGCATTCCGCCGGCGAGGAACGCGATCGGCGCAGAAACGGCGTACCGGGAGAGCAGTCGCGGCAGCACTGCGCCGAGCAGGAGGGCGAGGCCCGCGACCAGGTACAGCCCGTCCCCATTGATCACCCCCGTCTAGTGCCCCGCGCTACCGCAGACGATGCGTTGCGCCTGGGGTGTGCGTCGGCAGCGCCTTCCGCGGGCCGTAGCGCGGGTGGCCGATCCCGGCCAGCTCCAGCAACCGCTGCACGCGGAACCGATGACCGCGGTACGGCTCGATCAGCTCGGCACACCCGTCGTCGTCGAGCTCCTCGCCGATCAACGCGTACGACACGTTGCGGGACACGTGATAGTCCGCGAACGAGAACGCATCCGCGTCACCATGCGCACGCTGCCGCACCTCGGCCGCCGTCCACACCCCGACCCCGGGCAACGACCGCAGCCGCCGCTCGATCTCGGCCGAGTCGGTCAGCTCCAGCGTCCGCTCCAGCGCCTTCGCCCGGGTCGCCGCCGTCACCACGACCCGCGACCGCCGCCCCTCCACGCCCGCCCGCAACCACTGCCAGGACGGAATCAGCCGCCACTCCTCCGGCGCCGGCGGCACCATCATCCGCCGCCCCTCCGGCCCACCCGGCCCCGGCGCAGGCTCGCCGTACACAGTCAGCAGCTGCCGCCACCCCCGGAACGCTTCCTTCCCCGTCACCACCTGCTCGATCCCCGCGGCCGCCATCGCCTCGAACACCGCCCGAGTCCGCGGCACCCGCAGATGCG
The DNA here is from genome assembly GCF_042674205.1 of Kribbella sp. NPDC056951. Taxonomy (NCBI): domain Bacteria; kingdom Bacillati; phylum Actinomycetota; class Actinomycetes; order Propionibacteriales; family Kribbellaceae; genus Kribbella; species Kribbella sp. NPDC056951. Next base: position 1,620,485 of record NZ_JBHUQZ010000001.1, on the reverse strand, counting down.
GAAACCGCCGCGCCGCCTCCACCAACACCGGATGCACCGCCAACGGCACGAACCCCTCCCAACTGTCCGCCTCCCCCAGCAACTCCGGCACCCCGTCCAGCGCCCACTCCGCCCCAGCCCCCCAAGCCTCCGCCTCAACCTCCAACTGCCGCGGCGTCAGCCGCAACAACACCGGCCCCTCAGGAGTCCGAGTAGCCCGCCAAACAGTCCGCCCGTCATACACGTACGCCGGATCCCCCGGCCCCTTCCGCAAACCACCGATGACCGAGTGCGGATCCACCACCCGCCCCGGCCGCCAAACCCGCATCATCGAACCCACCCGCCAAGTCTTACCCACCCCACCGACAACTAGCGGACCGGCGTCGGGACGGTCGCCAGGCGCTCACGCATCCACGGGTAGGGATCCTCCAACGACTCCCGCGTGGCGAGGACGGTCTGCACGAGGTCGGCGAGCCGGGCGCCCATCACGTAATGCCTGCCCTTGGTCTCGCCGATCGGATGCAGAAGCTTGAGGTCGACCAACTTGCTCAGGTCACGACTCGCCGTACGCTCCTCGATCTCGGCCCGCCGGACATACGTCGAGCGCCGGATGCGGAAACCGAGTGAGGCATCGAACAGCTCGTCGGCGACCCGGTCTGCCAGCCCATACCGTTCGATCAGCTCGTCGAAAGCCAGCCAGAGCTTGCCCGCCTCGCGATATCGCCGGCGTACGGTCTGTGCCTGGATGTGATGCGCGCGCAGATTGAACTTGATCCACAGCGCCGCCGACCGCTCAGGGCGCCAAGCACCGGCGCCGGTCGCGGCCAGCACCCGGTAGTAGTCCTCGGTGTTGCTGCCAAGCCACTCCTCGATGCTCGAGAAGGCCGGCTCCCCGATACCACCGCGGGAAAGTACGAGTGTCTGCAGCGCTCGCGCCATCCGCCCGTTGCCGTCACGGAACGGATGGATCATCACCAGATTCAGATGCGCCATCGCAGCGCCGATCAGGGGATCCACCGTGCGATCCGTCGCCAACTCATCCGTCAGCTCCGCCACCAGAGCCGGCACCTGATCGGCAGGTGGCCCTTCGTAGACGTTCTCGCCAGTGGCCTCGTCATGCACGTACACCGCACCTTGCCGATAGCTACCGGGGCTCTTCGTCAGGTCATGGCTGAGCATCATGAAGTGCATCCCCCGCACCGCGGACACATCGATCCGGAAGTCCGCATCCTGTGCCATCGCCAGCACATACCCGAGCGCCTGCCGATAGCCGCGAATCTCAGCGAAGGTGCGCTCGTCGGCACTCAGTGCCTCCTCGTCGTCCAGTGCCGCCGCCGCGTCGTCCAGCTTCACCTCGTAGCCCTCAATGCTGTTCGAGCCCTGGATAGCCCTGGCCAGCATGCTGCGCCGCAGTCCGCCGGCCCAGCGTCGCGGCACCCGCAGCACGTCGGCGAGTTCGGCCCGGAGCGCGTAGATCCGCTCCAGAACCGGCTGGTCCTCGAGATCTGGCTCGGGCGTCTGGTAGAGGCTCATCTCACCCTGTCCTAATGTCACTATTCTTAGGACATCCTATCGTGGATGTCTCAAGAATCGCGACATAGAGACATCGAGGCGACCGCATCCGATACTGAGCCGTATGACTGGGTGGCAGTGGGTGAAGTTGGTGGGGAACTTTGTCAATCTGTCCACGCTGGCCGGGTTCGTGGTGGCGAGGATCGGGCGGGCTCGGGTGACGCGGGGGCCGCGGGGGTTGTTCTTTGCCAACGGGTACCGGGTGGGGTTTCCGGTGGCGGGGGCGTTCACGATCGGGAACGTGGTGCTGAGCAAGCATGAGGTGTCGTACTTCGCGGACGAGCTGCTGGTGAAGCATGAGGAGCGGCACTCGTGGCAGTACTTCTGCTTGCTGGGGTTGCCGATGTTGCCCTTGTACGTCGTGGGCGTGGTCGTCTCGTGGTTGCTGACCGGGGATCCGGCGTCGCGGAATCCGTTCGAGCGGATGGCCAGTCTGAAGGACGGCGGTTATGTGGAGCGGCCGGTGCAGCCGATCGGGCGGACGGTGGCGCAGGCGGTCAGCGCGCTGCGATCGCGTCCGAAAGGGCGGTCAGGACGGTAACCACACCGGTGGGGTCGTCGACGACGATGTCGGCGGCTTCGATCAGCTCGGTGGCGCCGGAGGAGCGAGTGGCGAGCAGTACGGCGTTCAGACCGGTTCTGCGGCCTTCTTCGACTGCTCGGAACGCGGCCAGGTCGCCAAGGTCGTCACCCGCGTAGAGGATCGACTGTGCGCCGGTCGACTCGAGTAGGCGGCGCAGGGCGACGCCCTTGTCGATTCCGGGTGGGCGGAGCTCCAGAACCAGGTTGCCGGGCTCAAGGCGGAGCTGGGTCGCATCGGCCAACTCGGTGAGCGGCGTACGGAGTCGGGCGAACGCACCGGCCGGATCGGTCACGCGGCGCGTGTGGACGGCCAGAGAGCTCTCTTTGTCCTCCACGAAGGCATCTGGCACACCGGCGACGCTCAGGAGCTCAGGAAGCCGCTCACGCGCCACAGCGACACCCGGCGGGACCGGGTCGCTGGTGATCTTGCCGGTGGACGCCTCCCACTGCTCCAGGCCGTAGTGACCCAGTACGACGAGGCTGCCGAGCCCCGGGTGTCCCGTGACGCCGGTCAGCTCCGTGGCGACCAGTGCGGGTCGACCGGTCACGATGGCCACCTGGCACACCGAGCGGGCCAGCCGGGCCAGTGCGTCGAGTGCACCGTCGACAGGACGTGCCCTGGCCGGGTCCTCGACCAACGGGGACAGGACGCCGTCGAAATCAGTAGCGATCACCGCACTGGCCGGGTCGGCGACGATCGCCTGCCAGCCTGCGTGACCGAGGTCGGTCTGGATGACCGGCGTACTCATCCGGTGTAGTCCGAGGTCAGGATCACCGTCAGGCGGTCCTTCTTCATGTTGTCCAGCGCCGGCTTGGTCCGCCCGATACCCAGGTCGCGGGCGAGCTGGTTGGCCGCCTGCACCATCCCCGGCGGGTAGTAGACCGTCGTCTCGACGATCTTGCCGTGCCAGTTGTCCACACCGGACACCGTCCAGCCGGACTGCCGCGCACGCCCGGCGATCTGCTCGGCGAAGCCCTTGCGCGGGGTGTTGTTGTAGATCTCAGCAGCCGGGCGCGCAGCCGTCGGAATCGTCGTCGGCTTGGTAGCCGGCGGCTGCGTGGGCTCAGTCTTGGGCGGCGCAGTGGTCGGCACGGTCGTCGGTGCGGTCGTCGGCGCGGTCGTCGGCGCCGTGGTGGGCTTCCGGGGCGGCACGCTGGCCACGATGGTCGACGGTCCACCGGACGGCTTGGCCGACGGCTTCGGCGAGCTGCTGCCCTTCGGCTCGTCGGCAGTGCTGTCGTGCCCACGCGTACCGAACAGCACGAGCAGGCCGCCGACCACAGCAACGACGGCAACCACAGCGACCAGGGACGAGAGCACCTGGCCCTTGTCGCCCTTGGGGCGGGACATCGTCAGACCTCGATACCCAGTCGACGTGCGGAGCGGGCGCGCTGGCGGGCGGCGCGCAGCCGGCGCAGGCGCTTCACCAGGAGCGGGTCGTGCGCCAGGGCCTCGGGGCGGTCGATCAGCGCGTTCAGAACCTGGTAGTACCGGGTGGCGGACATCTGGAACTGGTCCCGGATCGCCTGCTCCTTGGCACCGGCGTACTTCCACCAGTGGCGCTCGAAAGCGAGGATCTGCCCGTCCCGATCGGAAAGGCCGGCAACCACTGGCATCGCGGCTTCGGCGGGCTCGGAAGAGCTGGCGTTGGCGCTGTCCATCTGCTGCTGACTCCTGTGCGGTCGGTGATCGTCCGTCCGCGCTCCACTGTACGTGCCGAACAACAGCAATGTCATTCACCGGTGGAACGACACGGAGCGTGTCGTACGCGGGCGGCCGGGCAGGGGTAACTCTGGCAGGATCAGAGGGTGAGCTCAACTCTTTCCAGCCAGGCGCTGGTGGAAGAGCTGCAGGCCAGGAGCCGTGAGGTGGACCCGCTGGTCAACGCCATCTGCACGCCCAACCCCGCCGCTCTCACCGACGCCGTTCAGCTCGACACGGAGCGTGACCAAGGTCGCGTCCGTGGTCCGCTGCACGGCGTCCCCGTGCTGGTCAAGGACAACATCGACACGGCCGACCTGCTGACCACGGCCGGGTCACTGGCGCTGGCCGAGCAGCCACCGCCCCCGCAGGACGCACCCCTGGTACGGCGGCTGCGCGCGGCCGGCTGCGTGATCCTCGGCAAGACCAACCTGAGCGAGTGGGCGAACTTCCGCGGCTCGTCGTCCTCCTCCGGCTGGAGCGCGTACGGCGGTCTGACGCGGAACCCGTATGCGCTCAACCGCTCGGCCGGCGGCTCCTCAAGTGGTTCCGGCGTCGCTGTGGCCGCCGGGCTCGCCGATTTCGCCATCGGGACCGAAACCAACGGTTCGATCGTCTGTCCGGCCGCTCTGAACGGCATAGTCGGTCTGAAGCCCACAGTGGGTCTGGTTCCGCAGCAGGGCATCGTGCCGATCTCGCACTCGCAGGACACCGCCGGGCCGATGACTAGGACGGTCAGGCAGTCCGCAGCCCTGCTCAGCGTGCTCACCGGCGGTGGGACCGACTACACCGAGCACTGTCGCGGTGACGACCTCAGCGACGTGCGCATCGGCGTACCGCGCGGTCCCCTCTGGGGCTACTCGCTCGGCCTGGACCAGGTGATCGAGCAGGCTCTGGAGACGCTCAGCCGCTGCGGTGCCACGCTGGTCGACCGCCTGTCGCTCCCGTCACCCGGTGGCGACGAGGACCAGCTCCAGGTGCTCGCACACGAGATGAAGGTCGACATGGCGGCGTACCTCGCCACCCGCGTCGCTGGCGGGCCCAAAACCCTGGACGACCTCATTGCGTACAACCGCGACCATGCGGACGTGGAGCTCAAGTGGTTCGGCCAGGAGCTGTTCGAACGCGCCGCAGCGACCGAAGGGCTCGACTCGCCCGCGTACGTCTCCGCCCGGCTCACAGCGCTCCGCGCGGGTCGCGACGGCATCGACGACCTGCTCAGGGACAACCAACTGGACGCTCTGGTCAGCCCGTCGTACTCACCGGCCTGGAGTATCGACCTGGTGAACGGTGACAACGTGCTGGGCGGTTCGTCCTCACATGCCGCGCTGGCGGGCTATCCGCTGCTCTCGGTGCCCGCCGGGCTGGTCTCCGGGCTGCCCGTCGGCATCACGTTCAGCGGGACCGGTGGGAGTGACGCCACGCTCATTCGCTTGGCTCACGCGTTCGAAACCGCAAGAATCAAGGCAGATGGACCGTTCCCGACACCGGAGTTCAGACCGTGGGTGTAGATCGCGTCAACTGGGGCATCGTTGCTACTGGCAACATCTCGACGTCGTTCACCCATGACTTGAAGCTGCTGGACGGTGCGGTCGCGACCGCGGTCGCCTCCCGTTCGCAGGACAGCGCCGACCGGTTCGCCGCCGAACACGGCATCGAGCACGCGTACGACGACTACCGCCGGCTGATCGACTCCGGCACCGTCGACGTGATCTACATCGGCACTCCGCATCCGCAGCACTACGTGATCGCCCGCACTGCGTTGCAGGCCGGGATCGCAGTGCTGTGTGAGAAGCCGGTGACGCTCACTGCGGCGCAGGCGCGCGATCTGGTCGCCGTAGCCACCGAGAACAAGACTCTGTTCGCAGAGGCCATGTGGATGCGCACCAATCCGGTCATCGAGGCCCTGTTCGCAGATCTGGCCACCGGAGTGATCGGTGAGCCGCAGCAGGTCGTTGCGGACTTCGCGTTCCACAAGCCCTCGCTGCCCGCACGGCTGCTGGACCCAGCGCTGGGCGGCGGGTCGCTGATGGACGGCGGCATCTACCCCATGACGTTCGCCTACATGGCCCTGGGCCGCCCTGCCGAGGTGAAGGCGGTGGCGTCACTCAACGAGGACAACATCGACCTGAACGTCGCCATGGCCTGGCGCTACGACTCCGGAGCCGTCGCAGCCCTCACCTGCGGCCTGAGGTCGCAGAACCCGTGGGTGGCCTCGGTGAGTGGCCCAGAGGGCAGCCTGCAACTGCCGCACCGGTTCCACCACCCGGAGTACTACGTCCGACACACCGCCGCCGGGGCGGAGCGGATCGACGTACCGACGCATGGGCTTGGGTACCACTACGAAGCCACCGCTGTGATGCGTGCGCTCCGTGACGGGCACATCGAAGTGCCGTCGCTGCCGCACGCCGGAACACTCGAGATCCTCGAACTGCTCGACGAGACGCGGAGCCAGATCGGGGTCCATTACCCCGGTGACGACGACGACCTGACTGGATGAGCAAACACATGCCCGACGGACGAAGTTCCTTCGTAGTGGTAGCCAACCGGCTACCTGTCGACCGAATCGAGATGCCCGACGGCAGTACGGCGTGGCGCCGTAGCCCAGGCGGTCTGGTCACCGCACTGCACCCGGTGATGCAGGCTCATGAAGGCGCGTGGATCGGCTGGACCGGTAGCGCCGACGAGAAGGTGGACCCGTTCGACAACGACGGGATGCACCTGGTCCCGGTGATGCTCACGGCCGAGGACGTTGAGCTGTACTACGAAGGCTTCTCGAATGCGACGCTCTGGCCGCTCTACCACGATGTGATCGTCGCACCGGAGTTCCACCGCGAGTGGTGGGAGTCGTACGTCGCTGTGAACCGCCGGTTCGCGGAGGCCGCGGCGGATGCGGCCGACGAGGGCGCCGACGTCTGGGTGCACGACTACCAGCTGCAGCTGGTGCCCGCGATGCTGCGCAGGCTGCGTCCGGACGTCCGGATCGGGTTCTTTCTGCACATCCCGTTCCCGCCCACCGAGCTGTTCGCCCAGATGCCATGGCGTCGGCAGATCCTCGACGGACTGATGGGTGCGGACCTGGTCGGTTTCCAGCGTCCTGGCGCCGCATCCAACTTCGCCCGGCTCGCCCGCAACCGGATGGGCCTGCGCACGCGTGGCGACCGGATCCACCTGCCGGACGACCGGGTTGTGCGTGCCAAAGCGTTCCCGATCTCGATCGACGTCGGTGAGCTGGAGGACCTGGCCCGCAAGCCGGAGACCGAGCAGCGGGCGCGGGAGATCCGCGACGAGGTCGGCAACCCGGCGCACATCCTGCTCGGCGTCGACCGACTCGACTACACCAAGGGCATCCGCCAGCGCATGCGTGCGTTCGGCGAGCTCCTGGACGAGAAGCGGATCTCCGTCGACGAGGCGGTCTTCGTGCAGGTCGCGACACCGTCCCGGGAGCGCGTGGAGCAGTACCGCGTGCTGCGCGACGAGATCGAGCTCCTGGTCGGCCGGATCAACGGTGAGCACGGGCGGATCGGCACACCGGCCATCAACTACCTGCACACGTCGTACTCGCGGACCGAGATGGCTGCGCTGTTCCGGGCCGCGGATGTCGCTGTGGTGACGCCGCTGCGCGACGGGATGAACCTGGTCGCGAAGGAGTACGTCGCAACCCGGTACGACGACACCGGCGCGCTGGTGCTCAGTGAGTTCGCCGGTGCGGCCGACGAGTTCCGTCAGGCCTTCCTGGTGAACCCGCACGACATCAACGGCATGAAGGACACCATCGTCGACGCCATGAACACCGACGACCGCCAGCTCGGCCGCCGGATGAAGGCGATGCGCAAGCACCTGGCAGCCCACGACGTGAACCTGTGGGCCGCCACCTTCCTCAAGGCCCTCCATGACGAGGACTGACGGCCGACTCCTCGCACTAGACCTCGGTACGTCGTCCGCCCGCGCACTGGTCCTGTCCGCAGCTGATGCGTCACCGGTCCCGGGCGCACTGGCACGGCACAAGATCACTCCGACGTACGGCGGTGATGGGTCCGCGGTCCTCGACCTGCACGAGTATGTCGAGGGTCTGCTGGGCTGTCTGGATGAGCTACAACAGGGCGGGCACCTCGAAGCGATCGAGGCGATCGTCCTGTCCACACAGTGGCATTCGGTCGTCGCCCTGGACAGTCAGGGCGACGCTCTGACTCCAGTGATCACCTGGGCGGACACCCGGTCAGTAGACCTCGACCTGGGGTCGTCGTTCGACGAGCAAGCGTTCCACGCCCGCACCGGCAGTTGGCTGCACCGGCTCTACTGGACGCGCCGCATCCCTTGGCTGCTAAGCGAAACGAGCCCCGCCAGCTTCGCTGGTCTCCCTGACCTGGTGATCGAGCGACTGACCGGCGAGCGCGTCACTTCGGTCTCGGTCGCATCTGGCACCGGCACGCTCAACCTCGCCACCGGTGAGTACGACGAAGAGGCCCTCACGATCGCTGGTGTGAAGGCGGACGTCCTGCCGCCGATCGTGCCCACCGGGTGGACCGGTCAGCTGTCGGTCGAATACGCACGACGCTGGCCCGGACTGGTCGGCGTACCGGTGCATCCGCCGACCGGAGACGGCGCTGCGTCGAATGTCGGCACCGGTGCGTACGACTCGTCCACTGCAGCAGTCACAGTCGGTACGTCGGCCGCCGTGCGCGTCGTGCACCCGATCGACAACGCACCCGAGCTCCCGTGGGACCTCTGGCGATACCGGGTCGACGACAAGCGCGCAGTCACCGGTATGGCGTTCTCAGCCGCCGGAAACATGCATGCGTGGCTCACCGGCCTGCTGCGACTCGAACTCGACGAACCGACCACTGTGCAGATCGGTGAGTCGCGGGTGATCGCCGTACCGTTCCAGGCCGGAACCAGGCCGCCTGCGACCGTGCCTGGTGGCTCCGGCGTGTACTTCGGCCTGTCCTTCGACGACACCGCCGAAACGCTGCTCGCTGCTTCCCTGCAAGGGATTTCGCTCGAGGTGGACCGCGGACTGCGCAAGCTGGACGCCCTGTTCGGGCACGAGCTGTCCGTCGTACTTGGTGGCGGCGGTATCGATGCCTCGGCCTGGTGGCGGCGCTGTCTCACCGCGACCTTTGCCCGCCCCACCGACGTCTGCGCCGAACCAGAGGTCGGCTGCCGCGGTGCCGCCGCCGTGGCCCTGGGTCTCTCTCCAGAACCCGGCGGCGAACACCTCACCCCCAACCCCGCGGACGTGGACCGCGTAGCCGCTTTGCGCCCCCGCTATGAACAGCTCCGCGACATGGCCGTCCAGGCGTCGGCTCTCTGACGACCTATTTGGCAGTGGGTGTCAGGTAGATCGTCTGGGTGGCGGTCTCGAGCACGTTGCTCAGGACCTTGCTCTGGCTGGGCACACCGGCGACGGTGAACTCGACGTTGCCGCCCTTGATCTCGGCGTACCGGGTGGCGACCCAGCGGGTCGTCTTGCCGCTCTTGTAGGTGTAGACGACCGTGCTGACGGTCATCGGGTAGTTCCCGACGGTCGACCTGCCCTTGACCGTCGCCTTGGCGACGATCTTCAGCCCGGGCGTCCCCTTCAGCGAGCGGATCTTCCGGTCCAGCTGCGACCGGGTGCTGGACGGACCGATCCAGGTGTTGAACCGGATCATCCGGCCGTTGGCCGTGTCGTCGAACCGCGTCTCGTGCGGAGCGATCTTGGACTCTTTCCAGGTCTTCGGAAGCTTCGCGTGCGAGATGTACTTGCCGTTGCTCATCTTCTCGAAGTGCCGCACCACAAAGGTGATCGACTCCGCCTTCTGCGTCACCGCGACGTTCTGCTGAGCCGCATTGCTCTGCAGCGCCCCACCGAGGAACAGCGCCCCCGCACCGGCCAGTGCCGCCACACCGCTGACCACTCCCGCCACAACCCCGTACCGCTTCATGTCCGGTCCCCTCTGCCCGTCCACCCTGGCCGCGCAGTTGCTTGGACACCCGATCTGGCACCGAAGTTCGCCTTTGCATCCTGGCGAAAAGGGTCCTCATTGCCCGAACAGGCAACGTGGTGGCGCGCGTCTACATCTCCTCCCTAAATTGGCCGTCACACGCTGAATGGGGGTACTTCGATGCGTTTCCGCCTTCCCGTCGTCCTTGTGGCGACACTGACCCTGATTGCTCCGGCCGTTCCCGCGGCCGCCGCACCGTCCGGCCAGCCGCTCGTGTTCGGCGCCTGCCCGGCGGATATCGCTCAGCCCTTCCCACTGCTGACCTGTGCCACGCTGCAGGTGCCCGTCGACTACCGGGATCCGGCCGGTCCTACGCTGAACCTGCTGGTCACCAAACACGCCGCCAAGGACCCGTCCAAGCGGCTGGGCGCGCTCTTCGTCAACCCGGGTGGTCCGGGCGGCGGAGGCGCCGCAACCGCAGGCACGCTCACCCGCCCGGACTCCACCGGCTTCACGCGGCTGCAGCCCGCCGTACTGGATGCGTACGACGTGATCGGCTTCGACCCGCGCGGGGACTCACACAGCTCCCCGATCAGTTGTGCCGGCCCGGCGCATTTCCCCACGCCGCAACCGGATCCGGACGCGCCGGCCAGCCGGAACACGCTATGGAAGCTGTGGGGTGACTATGCGGACGGCTGCGGCACGAAGGCCGGCGCACTGCTGCCACACCTCGGCACCGACAATGTGGCCCGGGACATGGACAGCATCCGGGCCGCACTCGGCGAACAGAAGCTCAACTATGTCGGCTACTCGTACGGGACGTACCTCGGCTCGGTCTACAGCGCACTGTTCCCGCAGCGGGTCGGCCGGATGATCCTGGACGGCAACCTCGACCCGACCCCACGTGATGTCTGGTACCAGGCCGCACTCGGGCAGGCACCGGCGTTCGAGAAGCGGTTCACCAGTTACCTCGGCTGGGTGGCGAAGTACGACAGCGTCTACCACCTTGGGCACACGGTCGACCAGGTTCGCTCCAACTGGGACAAGACACTCGCCGAGTTCCGTCGTACGCCGCACGGTGTGGTCGGCGTCTACGAACTGCTCGTCACAGCCGGCGGAGTGATGTACTCGGAGTCGAACTGGATCGGCTTCACCAGTGCGCTCAGCAGCTACGTGGTCGGCGGCGACGACAGCGCACTGGTCGATTTCGCCGCCACGGACACCAGTGCGGAGTCCGAACAGATCACCGCGATCTTCAACGCGGTCATCTGCGTCGACTCGGCCTGGCCTTCCACCAGGTCCCGCTACGAACGCGACGCCGCGCGGCTCGCCAAGGTCTCACAGTTCGCGTGGCTCAACCTCTGGCCCGGCGGCGGCGCCTGTCTGGACTGGCCGGTGCCGAACCACGCGCCGATCAAGATCACCGGCCGCGGACTGCCCGGCATCCTGATGTTCAACACCGTCGGCGACCCGGCCACGCCGTACGCCGGTGCTCTGAAGCTGCACAAGGTGTTGCGGAGCTCAGTTCTGGTGACCGAACGGGACTCCGGCAAGCACTGCGTCTTCGGCAACTCACGGGCCACGGTGAACACCGCAGCGAACGACATCGGCACCAAGTACCTGCTCACCGGCGAGCTGCCGCCGGCTGACACCTCCGTTCCGGGTCACGCCTGGCCGGTGCCCACGCCCGCTGCTCTCAAGGCACCGATCACAAAGGTGCCGCTCCTGGCATGAACCGGACAGTTTCGGCTGGCGTCTCCGATGGCCGACCAGTGTGGAGTCTCTACGCGTTCACACCAGGGAGTACCTCAGATGCGTCTTCGCCTTCCCGTTGTCGCCGTCGCCACCTTGGCGCTCGTCACGCCGGCGGTTCCCGCTACGGCCGGACCGCCGGCACCGAGTCCGTTGGCGTTCGGGACGTGCCCGGACGACCTCTCGGAACCCTTCCCGCTGCTGACATGCGCGACGCTGCAGGTGCCCGTCGACTATCGGCAGCCGTCAGGGGCGACCGTGCCGCTGCTGATCACCAAGCAGGCCGCCAAGGACCCGTCCAAGCGGCTGGGCGCACTGTTCGTCAATCCGGGTGGTCCGGGCGGCAGCGGCACGATCGCCGCCGGCATTCTCGCGGCCCCGGACGAAACCGGCTTCACGCCGCTACAACCGGCCGTACTCGACGCGTACGACGTGATCGGCTTCGACCCGCGCGGAGTCCGGCACAGCGCTGCCATCAGTTGTGCTGAGCCGACCTACTTCCCCACCCCACAACCAGATCCGGACGCTGCGGCCAACCGCGACACGATGTGGAAGCTGTGGGACGGGTACGCGGACCGCTGTGGCGACAAGGTCGGCGCACTGCTGCCGCATCTAGGCACTGACAACGTCGCTCGGGACATGGACCGCATTCGCGCCGCACTGGGCGAGCAGAAGCTCAACTACCTCGGCTTCTCGTACGGGACCTACCTCGGCGCGGTCTACACCGAGCTGTTCCCGCAGCGGGTCGGACGGATGATCCTGGACGGCAATGTCGACCCCACTCCCCCTGACGTCTTCTACCAGGCCGCAATGGCTCAGAGCGTCGCGTTCCAGAAGCGGCTCGGCACTTACCTCGCCTGGGTGGCCAAGTACGACGCGGTGTTCCACCTGGGCACCACCGTGCGCGCAGTCCGCGCCAACTGGGACAAGACACTGGCCGACTTCCGCACCAAACCGCATGGTGCCGTCGGCGGCCACGAACTCATCAGCACCGCCGCCGCTGTGCTGACCTCCGAAGTGGCGTGGGTCGACTTCTCCCAGGTGCTCAGCGCCTATGTGGTCAACGGTGATGACACCGGACTGGTCGAGTTCGCCACACCGAGCACCAGCCCGCGCGCCGAGGAGTTCACCGCGAGCTTCAGTGCAGTGACCTGTGTCGACTCGAAGTGGCCGGCCGGCAAGGCCCGCTACGAACGGGACGCGGCCCGGCTCGCGAAGTTCTCGCAGTTCGCCTGGGACAACATGTGGATCACCGGCAGTGCCTGCCGCAACTGGCCGGTGCCGAACCACACGCCGATCAAGATCACCGGCCGCGGACTGCCCGGCATCCTGATGTTCAACACCATCGGCGACCCGGCAACGCCGTACGCCGGCGCTCTGAAGCTGCACAAGGTGTTGCGGAGCTCGGTTCTGGTGACCGAACGGGACTCCGGCAAACACTGCGTCTTCGCCAACGATCGGGCCGACGTCAACACGTGGGCGAACGACATCGGGACGAAGTACCTGCTGACCGGTGAGCTGCCGCAACACGACGTGTCGATTCCCGGCCACGCCCTGCCGGTGCCGACACCGTCCGCACTGAAGAAGGCTAGCGAGAAGTCGCCAGTCGCCGCAGGGCGTTGGCATACCTCTTAGCGGCGAGACCTTGCAGCGTGCGTGTGGCCGGTCCGCCCAGACGGGCGTACCAGGCCGCGGCACGGCTGTAGGCGGTCACGGTGAAGTAGATGCCGTCGGACTCCCGCGTCACCACGAAGGACTCCTCACCGGACTCCGGGTGCCCCTGCAGCGTTCCGTACGCGAAGCCGTTCCGGTCCGGCTCGTCGACGGTCCACACCACCCGGCACGGGATCGGTAGCCCCACCAGACCGATCGGTACGGCGGTGCGCAGCCGGCCGATCGCCATGCCTGGTCCTAGTCGTCCCAAGGCGTTCACCCCGATCGCTGCCGCACTCTCGGCTGTGAACGGCAGTCCGGCCAGCCGGTGCATTCGCCAGGTCATCAGTGCTTCACCTGCCCGCCGGAACAGCTCGTCGCCGTCGCCCAGCCGGGCCCGGTGCTCCAGCCGGTGGTAACCGGCCGGAGTCTCGTCGAACCGGGTGGAACCGACCACGTCGTACGAGAAGTGCAGTTGGGGCAGGTCGTCGAGCCGCATCAGGTCAGCTGCTCTTCAGTCCACTGGTCTGGCCGGACTTGATCGCGCTGAACAGCGCCTTGGCCTTCGCCTCGTCCCAGCCGACGCCGATCCCGCTGCCGACTCGCACGCTGTCGTCACCGATCGGCACGGTCAGCGTGATGCCACCGCTCCCGGAGACCGCACGCATGCCGCGGGCGAACTTGATGAAGTCGAACAGGCTCATGTCCTTGTCGACCGTGAGCGCGTCCACACCCTTGGTCGCGACGCTGAAGTAGCGGACCGGGTTGAGGAACGTCGACGGCGAGGACGCCTTCTTGCCGACCGCTCCGACCATCTGCCGCTGCCGCTCCACCCGGCCGAAGTCGTTCTTGCCGTCGGCCTTCCGCGAGCGCACGTAGCCGAGCGCGTTCACCCCGTCGAGGTCCTGGCAGCCGGCCTTCAGATTGATGTGCGCATCCTCGTCCTTCATGGCCTTCGGCACGCACATGTTGATCCCGCCCAGGCTGTCGATGATCGACGCGAAACCGCTGAAGCCGATCTCGACGTAGTGGTCGATGCGCAGTCCGGTCTTGTTCTCCAGAGTCTTGATCAGCAGCGACGGATTGCCCTTGTTGTACGCGAAGGCAGCGTTCACCTTGCTCTTACCGTGCCCCGGCACCGTGAGCACGCTGTCACGCGGCACGCTGACCAGCACGGTCGGACCGGACGCCGGAACGTGCATCAGCATGATCGAGTCAGTACGCGAGCCGGAGTCCTTCCCGGTGTGCAGCCGAGCGCGCTCGGCACGACTCAGCCCCTCACGTCCGTCCGACCCGACCAGCAGGTACGTCGTACCAGAGGTGGCCGCCGGACGCGTCCCATCCGGCATCGCGTCGATCTTGTCGATCCGGCTCCACGCGTAGAGCGGAACGGTGACAAGCATCAGCACGAACGCCAGGATCAGCAGGCCGAGGGTCCTCAGGAACCAGTTCTTCCGTTTCTTCGGCCGACGGCCGTTCGGCCGGCTCGCGAAACGCGGGTCCATGGGCTGCGGTTGACTCATACCCACGACCGTATCGGTGCAGGGAGCCGCAGACGTCACTCCAGTGAACGAATCTAGCGGTCTGAAAGTCGCTACCGCCTCCTTCAGAAGGAGGAAATCCGCCCAGGAATCGAACCAGACCGCCTGAGCGTGCGGTGGAATTGTCGGTGTGCTGACATCCAACGGGTACGTACTGGACGAACGACGGCTCGGCGAACTGGCCGCCGTACCGGCGCCGGTCAGCCGGGGTGGTCTGACGTACCTGGAGCGCAGCCACCACCGAGTGCACGCCGAAGACCACGCTGCCCTGGACAACGTCTCCGACGTGATGCGCCTGTCCACCGACATCCGCTACAAGCGCGCCGACGACGCCATCGACAGCCGCTGGCAGGCGCACTGGCACGACCAAGACGGGCTGTAATTGACCGGATATCGGATGGCTTCTCGCTAACGACAATCATTTCGGTTAAGGTTCCGGTCGAACCTGAAACAAGTCGAGTCGTGTGAGGAGAGCCGTGAACCGCAACGAGTTGGTCGCCGGAGTGGCGGAGAAGGCGGGCATTCCGCGCAACCAGGCCGAGCGGGTCCTCGACGCGCTCGGTGACGTGGTCACCGAGGCCGTGCACAAGGGCGACAAGGTCTCCCTGACCGGTCTGCTGAGCATCGAGCGGGTCCTGCGCGCGCCGCGCACCGGCCGCAACCCGCAGACCGGTGAGCCGCTGTCGATCCCGGCCGGCTACTCCGTGCGACTGTCCTGCGGGAGCCGTCTGAAGGCTGCCGCACGCGGCAACCTCCGGACGATCTCCTGAGCTACTACCGCTGAACCGCGGTCACCCAGTACGGCGTGGTCGCGGTCGGCGGTGTGGTGAACCGCGCGTTGGGCAGGTAGAGGCGGTTGCCGAAGGCGGCAGCCGTCGTGGGTACGTCGAAGTCCGGGTTGGTGATCTCGCGCAGCACGCTGCCCGTCGTACCGGTCTTGTCCAGGCTGATCACTGCGATCTTGTTCAGCCGGTTCTGGACGACGTACAGGGTCCGGCCACTCAGCAGCAGACCGTCGCCGTTCGTCAGCACTGCGCCGCCAAGATCGACCTTGCGGGTCACACCGGTCCGCGGGTCGACGCGGAACAGGAATCCGGTCGACGACTGGACGATGAGCAGCCCGCAGCCGTCCGGCGTCAGTGCGATGCCGTTGGCGTTCAGACCGGCGGTGTGCTGGTAGTCGCCACTCAGGGCGATCGTCTGTGCCTTGGCAGGCAGAGTCCCGCCGCGACCCAGCGGCACCTTGTAGAGCACCGGCTGCTGCGACTCGGTGAACCAGGCCGCGTCCTTGCCGACGATGACGTCGTTCACGAACGTCGGCGTCGTCGTGGTGAATGTGTAGCTCGCCAGCACCTTGCCGGTGCGGGTGTCGATGACCCGGCCGTTGCCGCCGGCCGCACCGGCCACGAACAGCCGGCCCTGGTGGTCGACCTTCATACCGAGTGAGCCGGTGCCGGGTCCGGCGCTGAGCACCTTGCCGGTACCGGTGCGCAGGTCGGCGGCGTAGATGTCGCCGTTCGCGCGGGAGCCGAAGTACGCCGTACTGCGGGCGATCGCGATGCCCTCGGGCTGGAAGCCGGGCGGAAGCTCGATCCGGGCCGGGAAACTGGTGGGTTGGGGAGTCGCCGTTGCGGCCGGTGCGGTGACCAGACCGAGCAGCAGAGCGGGTACGCCGGCGAGTACTGCCAGCCGGCGGACGAGGTGTGACATGGGCGGGTCCTCCTGATCCGTGGTCTCGGTCAGGAGAACGGGAACGGCCTGTGGAAAGTTCAGAACCGGGATCTGCCAACCGGGTATGTTCACTGTCAGCAACTCGACACGAGAACTTTGGGGCAGGGATGACAGCAGATAGTGAGAGCTCGAGTCCGGTGCGGCCGCAGGACGACCTGTACCGCTCGGTCAACGGCCCGTGGCTCGCGGCGAACGAGATCCCGGCCGACAAGGCCATCTACGGCGCCTTCCACGCGCTCTGGGACACCGCTGAGCAGGATGTCCGCGCGATCGTGGAGAAGACCGTCGCGGCCGGTCATCCCGAGGGCAGCGAACCGCGCAAGATCGCCGATCTCTTCACCAGTTTCATGGACGAGGAGACCATCGAGCGGCTGGGCGCAGAGCCGATCGCCGAGCAGCTCGCACTGGCCGACGGCGTCACCGACGTCGCCGAGCTCGTCGAGGTGCTGGGCAAGCTCGAGCTGGAGGGTGTCCCAGGCGCATTCCGGGTCTGGGTCGACGCGGACGCGAAGAAGTCCGACGAGCACATCGTGTACCTGATGCAAGGCGGGCTGAGCCTGCCTGACGAGTCCTACTACCGCGAGGACAGCTTCGCCGAGACACGGACGTCGTACGTAGCCCATGTCACCCGGATGCTCGAGCTGGCCGGGCGGCCCGATCCGGCCGGTGCCGCCGAGCGGATCCTGGAGCTGGAGACGCGGCTGGCCGCGCACCACTGGGACCGGGTGAAGGATCGCGACGTCACCCAGACCTACAACAAGCTCGACCGGGCCGGGCTGGAGAAGCTCACCTCCGGGCTCGACTGGTCCGGCTGGCTGGCGGGTGCCGGTGTGCCGGAGAGTGCGTTCGAGCAGGTCGTCGTACGCGAGCCGGAGTTCCTGACCGCGGCCGCGGCCGCCCTGCAGGAGGTCGACCTCGAGCAGTGGAAGGAGTGGCTGGGCTGGCAGATCGTGCACTCGGCCGCGCCCGTGCTGAGCAAGGCCTTCGTCGACGAGAACTTCGCCTTCTACGGCAAGACGCTGACCGGCGCCCCGGAGCTGCGCGACCGCTGGAAGCGCGGGCTCGGTGCGGTCGAGTCGGCGCTCGGTGAGGCGCTCGGCCAGCTGTATGTGACCGAGCACTTCCCGCCGGTCGCCAAGTCCCGGATGGTCGAGCTCGTCGCCAACCTGGTCGAGTCGTACCGGCAGCGGATCGAAGGCCTGGACTGGATGGGTCCGGACACCCGCCGCCGCGCGCTCGACAAGCTGGGCACCTTCGTGCCGAAGATCGGCTACCCGGACAAGTGGAAGGACTACAGCGCGCTCGAGATCGACCCGAGCGACCTCTTCGGCAACCTGCGCCGGTCGGTCGCGGTGGAGACCGCGCGCGAGCTGGCGAAGCTCGGCACACCGGTCGACCGCGACGAGTGGCGGATGACGCCGCAGACGGTGAACGCCTACTACAACCCCCGGCAGAACGAGATCGTCTTCCCGGCCGGGATCCTGCAGCCACCGTTCTTCGACCTGGACGCCGACGACGCGGTCAACTACGGCGCGATCGGCGCCGTGATCGGTCACGAGATCGGCCACGGCTTCGACGACCAGGGCTCGCGGTACGACGGCGCCGGCAACCTGAACGACTGGTGGACCGACGAGGACCGGGCCGCCTTCGAAGCACTCACCGACAAACTCGTCGCGCAGTACGACGCCTTGTCGCCGGAGGAGACTCCGGGCCAGTTCGTCAACGGCAAGCTCACCCTAGGGGAGAACATCGGCGACCTCGGCGGACTGTCCATCGCCTACCACGCCTACCGACTGTCGCTGGGCGATGCCGAACCGCCGGTGATCGACGGCAAATCCGGCGCGGAGCGGTTCTTCGGCGCCTGGGCCCACGCCTGGGCCACCAAGACCCGCCCCGAGGAGGCAGCCCGCCGCCTCACCATCGACCCGCACTCACCACCCGAGTTCCGCTGCAACGCCGTCGTGCGCAACATCGACGCCTTCCACGACACCTACAACACCACCGAAGGCGACACCCTCTACCTAGCCCCCGAAGACCGCGTCCGCATCTGGTAGTCCCCATCTGGTGGGTAGACCCACGAGCTGGTGGGTTGGCCAACCTGACTCCGGTTGGCCAACCCACCGTCGGATGGGTGTACCCATCAAATGGGTCAGGAGGACATCCAGTTCTGGAGGCCTTCGATGGTGCGGGGCATGGCGTCGGAGAGGTTCTCGGCGCCGGTGTCGGTGATCAGGATGTCGTCCTCGATCCGGATGCCGATCCCGCGCAGGTCCTCGGGGACAGTGAGGTCATCGGCCTGGAAGTACAGGCCGGGCTCGACGGTCAGGACGTAGCCGGTCTGCAGGTCTCCCTTGCGGTAGTTCTCCTCGCGGGCGGAGGCGCAGTCGTGCACGTCCAGACCGAGCATGTGGCTGGTGCCGTGCAGGGTGTAGCGCTGGTGGAGGTTGCTCGCCGGGTCGAGGGCCTCCTCGACCGAGACCGGTAGCAGCTCCATCGCGTCCAGACCGTGCACGATGACCTCCATCGCGGCGCGGTGGCCGGACTGGAAGGGCACACCGGGCTTGAGGGCCGCGATGCCGGCGTTCTGCGCGTCCAGGACGAGCTGGTAGAGATCACGCTGGCGCGGCGTGAACTCGCCGTTCACCGGCAGGGTCCGGGTGATGTCGGCGGTGTAGAGCTGGCGGTTCTCGACACCCATGTCGAGCAGCATCAGCGTGCCGTCGACGACCGGGCCGTCGTTCTCGATCCAGTGCAGCGTGGTCGCGTGCGGTCCGGCTGCGGCGATCGACGTGTACCCGACGTCGTTGCCCTCCGCCCGGGCCCGGCGCCAGAACGTGCCTTCGATCCAGCGCTCGCCGTACTCGCGCACTCGGTCCATCTCGGACAGCACGTCGGAGAAGCCGCGGTGGGTGATCGCGACTGCCTCCCGCAACTGCTCGATCTCCCAAGGGTCCTTCACCAGCCGGAGCTCGGACAGGGTCGTCGCCAGCTCCAGGTCGCGGGTGTCATCGGTCCGCGCACCACTCAGCAGCGGCGCGATCGAGTGATCCTCAGCGCGCCGAACCCGAGTCGGTACGTCGTTCTTCAGCGCGTCAGCGAGTTGGTCGATGTGCCGGGTCTCGACGCCGAACTCCTTGGCGGTCTCGGCCAGCGACGGCCGACGGCCGGCCCACAGCTCGCCGTACGTGCGGTCGCGCCAGAACTCCGAACCCTGGCTGCGGTCCGAGCGCGGGCGGAAGTACAGCACGGCGTCGTGGCCGCTCGTCCCGTTCGGCTCGAGCACCAGGACCGCATCCGAGGTCTGGTCACCGGCCAGCCAGACGTAGTCGGTGTGCGGCCGGAACACGTAGTCGGTGTCGTTGGACCGCACCTTGTACGTCCCGGCCGGGATCACCAGCCGCTCGCCCGGGAACGCCTGCGACAACGCATCCCGCCGCTTCGCCGCCCAGACCCCGGCGTCGCTCAGCGTCACGTCCTGTCGCTCGGAATCGGCCCACCCCGAGTTCATGAACGCGGCCAGCTTCGCGCTCGGAACGGAGTCGTGCGACGCGGTCTTCGGCGCGGCGTCGCCGGTAGCGGCTGTGGTGTTCTCGGTCATCGTCGACCAGTCCTCGTTTCGGCGCAGGGGCCTGGCGTCAGCCCCGGGTGTGCAGTTCGTCACCGCGGGTCAGGCCGCTGTCCGGCAGCGCTTCCGCGGGATCCGAGCCAATACGCGTGATCGCATTCTGCTCGTCCACGAAGACTACGCTCGGCACGAACCCCTTCGCCTCGGCGGAGTCGAACATCCCGTACGCGATCAGGATCACCACATCCCCCGGATGAATCAGGTGCGCCGCCGCCCCGTTGATCCCCACCACCCCGGACCCCCGCGGCCCCGCGATCAGATACGTCGACAGCCGAGCCCCATTGGTGACATCAACGATGTCCACCTTCTCCCCGGCCACCAGATCAGCCGCCTCCATCAACCCCACATCGAGCGTGCAAGACCCCACATAATCCAGGTCCGCCTGCGTCACCGTCGCCCGATGCACCTTCGACTTCATCAACTCACGCCACATGCGCGCCATCATCCGGCCCGCACCCCACCCTGTCAGTGGCGCCAGTCACCCAATGCCCGCCGCCGCCTCCCCGCCGACCCCACCACCCAACGCGGCACCCCGACGAGGCGGCGAGGCGGGCGGTTATCCGGTCGGGTTGACCGTTCTGGGGGCTTCACGACGGGGGAGAAGGGGCGCTAGGGGCGGATATCCGTTGGTGTGGGCGGGTGGGGCATGCGTAGGCCTCGCAAGCTCATACCTTGCGAGGCCGTGATCTTTGTACCGGGTGTGACTGGACTGGCGCTTGTCCGACACGCGAACAGAGAGCGACATCACAGGGGCGGCTGATTCGCGGGCTGAACGACGCGATTGGCGGGGAGGGGAAGGGGGCTGACATGCTGGGGCGGGTGAGCCCGAAGTCTTTGACGGATTTGGTGGCGCCCGACTGGGCGGAAGCGTTGGCGCCGGTCGAGGAGACGGTCAGCCGGATGGGGGAGTTCCTCCGGGGGGAGATCGCGGCCGGGCGGGCGTATCTGCCGGCTGGGGAGAATGTGTTGCGGGCTTTCAAGAGTCCGTTGGAGCGCGTCAAGGTGCTGGTGGTTGGCCAGGATCCGTATCCGACGCCGGGGCATCCGGTGGGGTTGAGCTTCTCGGTGGCGCCTGATGTGCGGCCGATTCCGCGGAGCCTGCAGAACATCTACCGCGAGATGATGGCGGACGTCGGCGTACCGGCTCCGTCCAACGGCGATCTGACGCCGTGGGCCGAGCAGGGTGTGTTGATGCTCAACAGGGTGCTCACCGTGCAGCCCGGTAAGTCCGGTTCGCATCGGGGCAAGGGGTGGGAGTCGGTGACCGAGCAGGCGATTCACGCGCTCGTGAACCGCGGCGGCCCGCTCGTCGCCATCCTCTGGGGCCGCGACGCGCAGACGCTCAAGCCGATGCTCGGCAAGATCCCGTACGTCGAGAGCGCGCACCCGAGCCCGATGTCCGCGGACCGGGGCTTCTTCGGCTCGCGCCCGTTCAGTCGCGTCAACGCCCTCCTGGTCGAGCAAGGCGCAACCCCCATCGACTGGCGACTCCCCTAACCCTCCCCACGCACACCGGCTTCAGTCGCCGCGCGGGAAGCACCTCCGTCGACTGTGAGGAGAGCGCTGCCAGAAATCGATTGCAGGCGACAATCTCCCCACACTCACCACCCAACTCCTCACACTCGCACGGTGGCTTCGGTCGCGGGGCACGGTGGCTTCGGTCGCGGGGCACGGAGGCTTCGGTCGCGGCAACTTGTTCGAATGATCTATTGCAGGATCGTTCAACAATCTCCTATGGTGACGGGAATCGCATTCAGCGGGTCCGTCCCTGGGAGGAACCATGTGGGTTCTGCTCGCCATCGCGGTGGTGGTCGTCGGTTTCGCGCTTCGGCTGAACTCGATGCTGGTCGTCACCGCGGCCGGTATCGTCGCCGGTCTGATCGGCGGACTGTCGCCGGTCAAGATCCTGAACGCCTTCGGCGACGGGTTCGCCGGTAGCCGCTCCGTCACCGTCTTCATCGTCACGCTGCCCGTGATCGGGCTGATCGAGCGTTACGGGCTGCAGCATCAGGCCCGGAAGCTGATCGGCAAGCTCGCGGTTGTCACCACCGGCCGGCTGCTCGCCCTCTACCTGCTGATCCGGCAGGGTACGGCGGCGCTCGGTCTGACCAGTATCGGCGGTCCCGCGCAGGCTGTGCGGCCGCTGATCCACCCGATGGCGGCCGGTGCCGCCGAACGGCGTTACGGCAAGCTGCCGGAGAAGCTGCAGGAGAAGATCAAGGGCTTCGCCGCCAGCGCGGACACGGTCGGGCTGTTCTTCGGCGAGGACATCTTCGTCGCGATCGGCTCGATCCTGCTGATCACCGGGTTCGTCGACGCGACGTACGGGCTGCAACTGGAGGCGATCGACATCGCGCTCTGGGCGATCCCGACCGGCATCTGCGCCCTGCTCATCCACGGCGCCCGCCTGCTGTATCTCGACAAACAGCTCGACAACCTGGCACGCGAGGCCCGCGTCGAGGCCAAGGAGGCGGCCAAGTGATCAAGGTCGAGTGGTTCTACTGGCTCTGCGGGATCTTCTTCGTCTTGATCGCACTGCAGGTGCTCAACGACCGCACCAACCCCAAGCGGATCGGCAGTGCGGCGTTCTGGGGCATCCTCGGGCTCTCGTTCGGCTACGGCACCTTCGTAGTGGACAAGACGGCACCGGCCTGGATCCTGGGCATCGCCGTGATCGGTCTGGCCGTGCTGGCCGGTTCCGGCTTCCCGGGCAAGGGCCAGGAGCGTACGACGACACAGGCCGAGCGAGCGACGTTCGCTGACAAGTTCGGCAACAAGCTGTTCCTGCCTGCACTAGTGATTCCCGTGGTGGCTGCGCTGTTCGGGGCGTGGCTGGCCAAGGTGAAGCTGGGCGACGGTAAGCCGCTGCTGCAGACCGGCTCGGCCACGATCATCGGGCTGGGCGTCGCATCGCTGCTGGCACTGGCGGTGGGGATGGCGCTGCTCCGTCCACGCTCCCCCGCCGTACCGCTGCATGAGGGTCGTCGTTTGCTCGAGCACATCGGCTGGGCGGCGATCCTGCCGCAGATGCTGGCCACACTAGGTCTGCTGTTCAACGCCTCCGGTGTCGGCAAGGCAGTCGGCCGCGTCACCGACCACCTGGTTCCCAAGGGCTCGCTGATCGCCGCAGTCGCCTTGTACTGCATCGGTATGGCGGTCTTCACGATCATCATGGGCAATGCGTTCGCAGCGTTCCCGGTGATGACCGCTGCGGTCGGCTGGCCGCTGCTGGTGCAGCAGTTCGACGGTACGCCGGCGACCGTGTTCGCGATCGGCATGCTGGCCGGCTTCTGCGGCACGCTCTGTACGCCGATGGCCGCGAACTTCAACCTGGTTCCAGCGGCGCTACTGGAGATGAAGGATCAATACGGTCCGATCAAGGCCCAGATCCCGACCGCAATCCCCTTGCTGGGTTGCAACATCGCCATCATGTACTTCTTTGCTTTTTAAATCGTAGAGCGCCTTCTAGGAGACAACACCACATGAAGTACGCCGCTGCCTGGTCCGCGATCGCCTGTGAGGTGCTCGAGACGCCCTACCCGTACGGCGCCGCGCATGCCTCACGTGGTCCGGAGGACGTGGACGTCACGCCGGAGAGACTGCACCCGGCGTTCCACGGCTCCTACGACTGGCACTCCAGCGCGCACATGCAGTGGTCGCTCGTCCGGTTGCTCGCACTGGCACCGGACGAGGCCGGGTCCCGGCCGATCGAGGTGCTGGACCGGCGGCTGACCACAGCAGCGATCGCGACCGAGGCGGCGTACCTGCGCGAGCGCCCGTCGTACGAGCGTCCGTACGGCTGGGCGTGGGCGGCGATGCTCGTCGCCGCCACTCGTACGACGAAGTGGGCCGAAGCGACGGCTCCACTCGGCGACGCGATCGCCGACCTCGTGCTCGACTGGCTCCCCCGGCAGGCCTATCCGGTCCGCCATGGTGCCCACCTGAACTCAGCGTTCGCTCTGTCGCTGTTGCTGGAAGCGTACGACGACCTCGGCCGGGGCGAGGTCGTCGGCGCGATCCGGAGTCGCGCGGTCGACTGGTTCCACCAGGACACGGCCTACGACACCCGCTTCGAGCCGTCCGGCACTGACTTCCTCTCGCCGGCCCTGTCCGAGGCCGAGCTGATGCGCCGGGTGCTGCCCGCCGCGGAGTTCACCGACTGGCTGCACGCCTTCCTGCCAAACCTCGGAACCACAGAACACCAGCACCTGCTGGAACTTCCCGTCACTGACGACTCCGGCGACGGCCAGCTCGCACACCTGTCCGGACTGGCCCTGTCACGTGCCTGGCAGCTCCGCACGATCGCACCGAGCCTGCCCGAGGTCGCCGAAGCCCTCAAAACCGGCGCCGACCGTCAGATCGAAGCCGTGCTCCCCACTGTCACCGATGGCGACTTCATGTCGACGCATTGGCTGGTGTCGTTCGCCCTTCTGGCTCACCAGGCTTGAAGCCAGTCCAGCTCCGCCACAACAGCGCATAGCGACCACCGGCAGCCAGCAGCCCGTCGTGCGTTCCGGACTCGACCACCCGCCCCTGGTCGAGCACAACGATCCGATCCGCCTGCTGTGCCTGGGTGAGCCGGTGCGCCACGATCAGCGTCGTCCGACCCTCAGTAGCGGCCACCGACGCGCGTTCCAACGAGCGTGCACCAGCACTACCCGCCTCCGCAGTCGCCTCATCCAGTACGGCGACCGGCGGATCAGCGAGCACGAGTCGCGCGAACGCGAGCTGCTGCGATTGCGCACCAGTCAGCTGATGCCCTTCCTCGCCCACCACGGTGTCGAGCCCATCCGGCAGCGCGCGCACCCACGCCAGCGCACCAACGCGTTCCAGCGCGCCCTCGACCGCAGCATCCGTAGCGTCGAGACGAGCAAGCCGTACGTCGTCAGCCAGCGTCCCGGAGAACACGTGAACCTCCTGGCTGAGCAAAGCAACCTGTGAACGCGTCCGGTCCTCGCCGAGCGCCTGCACGTCCACACCACCCAGCTTCACCACACCAGCAGTCGGCGTGAGCACACCGGCCGCGAGAGCAGCCAGCGTGGTCTTCCCGGCACCACTCGCACCCACGAGCGCCACTCGCTCACCCGGCTCGAGCCGCAGCGACACCTCGTCGACGACGCGCGGACCGTCGTACGCATGCCCGATGCCGACCAGCTCCAGCGACGCATCCGCTGGTCCAGGGCCAGGCGGCGGCGAAGGGATCTGGTCCATCTCCAGTACGCCGGCCAGTCGCGCCATGCCCGCGGCTGCGGTCTGCACCTCGTCGAAGAGCATCATGACCGCGCCGATCGGATTGAACAGCCGGTGGAAGTACAGCGCGGCCGCCGTCACCGCACCGATGGTCACCGCGTCGGCGCGGACCAGGAAGAACCCGGCCACCAGAATCCCGGTCAACCCGACGAACTCCGCGTGGTTGATCCGCGAGGTGAAGAAGCTGAAGATCTTGAACACCTTGATCGACAGGTCGCGGGCGGTCTCCGAGGTACCGCGGATCTTCTCCAGCTGCACGTCCTCGAGCTGGTAGGCCCGCACGGTCACACTGCCCCGGAGCGACGCGATGATCGCCTCGGACCGCTCGCCCAGCGCGATGCGTTCCTGGCTGTAGAACGGCGCCGACCGCGGCAGGTACCAGCGCAGAGCGAGGATGTACATCGGCAGCGAGAGCAGACCGGCCAGTCCGAGTCGCCAGTCGAGAACGAACATGCCGCCCGCGGTCAGGACGATCGTCAGCGCCGCACCGATCAGCTTCGGCCCGACATCGGTCAGAGCGGTCGCGACCGTCGCCACGTCGTCACCGACGCGCGACAGCAGGTCACCCGTGCGCACCTTGTCCAGAACAGGTGCCGGCAGCTGCAGCGCCCGGTCGAGCACCTTCTCCCGGATCCGCGCGAGCACTGTCTCGCCCACGCGCGCGACGAGCATGACGCCGAGCGCGGTGAGCAGACCGGCCAGCACAGCGGCGCCGCCGATCAGCAGCACCACCTTCACAATCGCAGAGCGGTCCCCGCCGTTCGAGATGTCGTCGACCAGCGCACCGAGGGCCCAGGGCGCGACCAGACCGGCCGCACTCCCACCGGTGATCACCACAGCCGCGATGATCGACAGACCAGGCAGCTTGCGAATCTCACTCCACAACAGCGCCCACGTCGCACGCGGGCCGGCAATCGGCAGCAGGTTCATCGGAGCACCGCTTCCTGGTACGCCGCATCCGAGTCGGCGAGATCCGCATGGATTCCCTCGGTCACCACGACCCCATCGGCTAGCACCAGCACGCGATCCATCTTCCCCAGCAGTGCCGGGCTGCTGGTGAGCACCAGCGTGGTCAGGCCAGAGCGGACCTCAGCCAGCCCTTCCGCGAGAAGCTCCTCGGTGACGGCATCGACCGCCGTACTGGGGTCGTGCAATACGAGCAGTGGCGGCGAAGCGAGCAGTGCGCGGGCCAGACCGAGCCGCTGGCGCTGACCGCCGGACAGCGCTTGGCCGCGGTCTGCCAGGGGCCGATCCAGCTCGTCGATCAGGTCGGCAGCGCCCGCCGCGGTCATCACCTGCTCCAACGACGGTGACTCGACCAGCAGATTGCTGCGCAGCGTGCCCTCGAACAGGTCGGTGTCGTGTCGCTCAAGCAGGACTGTGTTCCGGAGCGCGTCGATATCCAGCTCGTCGATCGCCACACCGCCGACCCGGACCACACCGGAGTGCTCCGACGTGCGTCCGCCGACAACCGTCAGCAATGCGTCCGCATCGCGCGGGTCGTAGCAGAGCACCCCGACAGACTCACCCGACCGCAGATCGAGATCAAAAGACGACAGCGTCTTGTAGGACACGCCTTCCAGCTGCAGCAGCGGCTTGCTGGGGTCCACGACGGTCGCCGTACCGGATGAGACGAGCGGAGGCGACGACAGCACGGAAGCCAGTCGACCGGCGGAGGCGCGGGACATCGCCAGCACCTGGCTCGCGTAGCCGAGCGTGCCAACGGGTTCGGCGATGAACTGCGCGAGCCCGACGACCGCGATCAGCTCACCGATGCTGATCCGCCCGCTCAGTGCGAACCAGCCGGCCACGCCAGCCACCGCGGCAAGCAGCAGACCGCTCAGCGCCGTACTCACACCGTCCTGCAGACCAGCGGTGGACACTGCGCGCAGTGTGGCCCGCAGCGTCGTCTGGCTGGAGTGGCGGTACCGCGCAGCCGCATTGTGCTGAGCACCGATCCCGCGCAGCGTCCGCAGCCCGCCAACCAAGTCAGTGGCCAGTGCGGTCGTCTGAGCAACCGCCTCCTGCTGAGTCGACGTACGACGGGTCAGTAGCGGCGACAGCGCCTGAATGCCCAGCACCACCAGCGGTACGCCGATCAGTACGCCGATCCCGAGCGGTACGTCGACCAGTAGCAGCGACACAGAGGAGACGATCAACGCCGTGGATGCCGCACAGCCGATGGAAACGGCTCGCATCACCAGTGCGGTCTTCTCAGCATCGGATGTCGCGATCGACAGCAGCTCCCCGGACCGCAGCCCAGTCCGCTGCCCACGTGGGTCCAGCACCCGGCGGGAGATCTCCAGCCGCAGCTCATGCGTCTCGTACTCGATCGCGCGCACGATCTGCCGCGCACCGAGCTTCCACGCGTTCGACAGCAGGGCAAACAGGGCGAACAGCATCAGCACGCACCAGATCAGCGGCTCGACGTCCCCAGTCGCCACAGCGCGGTCGACGAACACCCCGATCGTCACCGGAACAGCGGCCTCGGTCGCCTGGTGTAACGACGTCAGCAGCACGCCAAGGATCATCCGCCCCCGATGCCGCCGTACCGCTCGCCTCAACAACTCACCCGTCGACATGTTAGGTAACCCTAACCGATTCCAGGTGATTGACAGCCGGAGCCGATCACCGTACGGTCTCGCGATAATAGGAAAGTTTCCTAACAGTTGACTTGGTTGCGTCCCACGCAGCGAGCCGACACCACGAGACCGGCAGAGGGAGGCAGGGTTATCCCATGGCAACAACACCTGGAACACCCCGCCTGCTCCGCGCGATGAACGACCGGGCCGCTTTGGACCTGCTGCTCTCCCAGGGGCCGCTGTCCCGGACCACGCTCGGCCACCTGACCGGACTGTCCAAGCCGACCGCCTCCCAGCTGCTCGCCCGCCTGGAGGCGGCCAACCTGGTCCGGGCCAGCGGTACCACCGCGGGCCGGCCCGGACCGAACGCCCAGCTGTACGAGATCAACGGCAACGCCGCGTACGTCGCGGGTCTCGACGTCACGCCGACCCGGATCCGCTCGGCGATCGCCGACCTGACCGGCAAGGTGGTCGGCCGCTACGAGCTGCCCACTCCGGGCCGCAGCGCCAAGGGCACGGTCGAGCGGGTGATCAAGGCGATCGAGGGTGCAGCAGGCGAGGCCGGTCTGAACCGCGCGAACCTGCACCGCGTCGCGATCGGTACGCCGGGTGGTTTCGACCCGACGACCGGCCGCCTGCGGTACGCGACCCACCTGCCCGGCTGGCACGCCCCGCACCTGCTCGACGAGCTGGCCGCGGCGATCGCCGTACCGCTCGAGGTCGAGAACGACGTCAACCTGGCCGCGGTGGCCGAGCGTCAGATCGGCCATGCCCGGGAGAGCGAGAACTTCGTGCTGCTCTGGGGCGAGGAGGGCATCGGTGCCGCGATCGTGGTCAACGGCCGCCTGCACCGCGGTGCCACCGGTGGCGCCGGTGAGGTCGCCTTCCTGCCACTGCCCGGTACGCCGCTCGTCCGCAACGTCGGCCGCAACAACGCCGGCGGTTTCCAGGAACTGGCCGGTGGCGAACCCGTCCTGGCCCTCGCCCGCGCGCACGGCATCAAGGCCCGTACGCCGGAATCCGCGATCACGGCCGCCCTGGCAACCCCAGGAGCCGGTGACGCCGTACTGTCCGAATTCGCCCACCGCCTCGCGGTCGGTCTGGCCGCCATCGTGGCCGTCGTCGACCCCGAACTGATCGTGCTCGCCGGTGGGGTCATCACCGCCGGCGGCGAACGCCTGCGCGGCCTGGTCCAGGACGAGCTGGCGGACCTCGCCGTACCAAGGCCGCGGTTGCTGATGACCGCGATCCACCTCGATCCCGTGCTGTCGGGTGCCCTGCAGTCCGCCCTGAGCACCACCCGCGACGAAATCTTCGACACCGCCAGTTCTCCACCCATTTCCTAGGAGTCAACGGATGCAACGCCTCTCTAGTGCCCTCATCGGCACCGCTGCGGTGGCCCTGCTCGCCACCGCCTGCACCGGTACGTCGGAAGCCCCGAAGGCGAACGACGATGCCACCAAGGACGTGAACATCACGTTCTGGCACGGCTGGAGCGCCCCCAGCGAAGCGGCCGCCATCAACACCGCGGTGAAGGCTTTCGAGGCCAAGCATCCGAACATCCACGTGAAGGTCGTCGGCAACATCAACGACGACAAGATCAAGCAGGCGTTGCGCGCCGGCGGCCCGAACTCCCCCGACGTCGTCTCCTCGTTCACCACCGACAACGTCGGCACCTTCTGTACGTCGAACGTGTTCGCGGACCTGAAGCCGTTCCTGGACAAGTCCGGGATCGACCTGGACAAGACGTTCCCGAAGGCGCTGCAGGACTACACGCAGTACCAGGGGAAGCGGTGTGCGCTGCCGCTGCTGAACGACGCCTACGGCCTGTACTACAACAAGGACGCCTTCAAGGCCGCCGGGATCACCGCGCCGCCGAAGACGCTGTCCGAGTTCGACAAGATCGCCAAGCAGCTCACCAAGACCAAGGGCGACAGCTACTCCCAGCTCGGCTTCATGCCGAACTTCCACGGCTACGAGTCGACGACATCGCACTTCGCCGCGCAATGGAACCCGACGTACCTGACGCCCGACGGCAAGTCGAACCTGGCCGCCGACCCGGCGTTCGCAAGCATGCTGAAGTGGCAGAAGAACCTGGTCGACTCGCTCGGCGGCTACGCCAAGCTGGAGAAGTACCGCGCCACCTTCGGCGACGAGTGGGGCGCCAAGAACCCGTTCCACACCGGCCAGACGGTGATGTCGATCGACGGTGAGTGGCGGCTCGGGATGGCCAAGGAAGCCGGGGTCAAGTTCGACATCGGCGTCGCGCCGTTCCCGGTCCCGGACGACCAGGCCGACAGCTACGGCAAGGGCTACCTGGCCGGAACGATCATCGGAATCGCGAGCCCCAGCACGAAGCAGAACGCCGCCTGGGAGCTGGTCAAGTACATGACGACCGACACCGAGGCCGTGGTCAACTTCGCCAACGGCATCCACAACGTGCCGTCGACCCTGGACGCGCTGAAGTCGCCGAACCTGAAGGTCGACGAGGGATTCAAGACCTTCCTGGAGATCGCCCAGCACCCGAAGAGCAACACCACGCCGGCCAGCCCGAACGGCGGCGCCTACCAGCTCACCTTCCAGGACTTCGCGTTCCAGCACGAGGCCGGCAAGGTGCCGGACCTGGCCGCCGGTCTGAAGAAGACCGACGAGCAGATCGACAAGGATCTGGCCCAGGTCAAATGACGTCACCCGGACTACGCCGTCAACATCATCGGGAAACGCTGCGCAACCTCGCGTTCCTGTCGCCGTGGCTGATCGGGGTCAGCGTCTTCTTCCTCTACCCGCTGGCCTCGACCATCTACTTCAGCTTCATGAAGTACGACGGGTTCACGGCGCCGACGTGGACCGGCCTGAAGAACTGGAGTTACGTCTTCACGGACTACCCGTTCTTCTGGCCGGCGCTGCGGAACACGCTGTGGCTGGTGATCGTCATGGTCTCCCTCCGGGTCGTGTTCGGGCTCGGGATCGGGATGCTGATCACGAAGGTGAAGACCGGTGCGGGCCTGTTCCGCACCGCCTTCTACCTGCCGTACCTGGCCCCGCCGGTCGCGGCCACGATGGCGTTCGCGTTCCTGCTCAACCCGGGCACCGGGCCGGTGAACAACATCCTCGGCGCGATCGGTCTCCCGCAGCCCGGCTGGTTCAACGACCCGAGCTGGTCCAAGCCCGCGCTGACGCTGCTGGCGATCTGGGGGATCGGCGACCTGATGGTGATCTTCATGGCCTCGCTGCTCGACGTACCGCAGGAGCAGTACGAAGCGGCGTCGCTGGACGGCGCCGGGGCGTGGCAGCGGTTCCGGTTCGTCACCCTGCCGAACATCTCGCCGATCATCCTGTTCGCGGTCGTCACCGGCATCATCCAGACGATGCAGTACTACACCCAGCCACTGGTGGCCGGAAAAGTCGCGAGCGGAGTGATCGGTGGTTCGGGTCAGCAGTTCGAACCCGGCTACCCGGAGAAGTCCACGCTGACCTTGCCGCAGCTCGTCTACAACCTCGGCTTCCAGCGGTTCGACACCGGTGGCGCCTCGGTGGTCGCGCTGGTGCTGTTCGCGCTGGCGATGATCTTCACCGCCATCCTGATGCGCCGCCGCAGCGGCTTCCTCGCCGACTGAAAGGGGCCCCAAGACCATGACATCGACAGCCCTGGCCTCTCCGGTCACGATCGCCGCGGCGAACCGGCAGGCCCGGCGGGCCCGCTTCCTGGAGTGGGTCGCGATCCACTCCCTCGCCATCGCGGCCGCGCTCTTCTTCGTCCTCCCGTTCGTGTTCGTCGCGCTGACCGCGCTGATGAGCGACCAGCAGGCCCTCACCCGGGACCTGTGGCCGGACAGCTGGCACTGGGAGAACCTGAAGACCGTCTGGGAGACACCGGGCTTCCTGACGTGGTGGAAGAACACCTTGATGTACGCCGTTCTCGGCACCTCGCTGACGTTGTTGTCGAGTATCCCGGTCGCCTACG
This sequence comes from Kribbella sp. NPDC056951, assembly GCF_042674205.1. Classification (NCBI taxonomy): domain Bacteria; kingdom Bacillati; phylum Actinomycetota; class Actinomycetes; order Propionibacteriales; family Kribbellaceae; genus Kribbella; species Kribbella sp. NPDC056951. Next base: position 1,588,625 of record NZ_JBHUQZ010000001.1, on the reverse strand, counting down.
CGCTGGCCCGGTTCAAGTTCCGCGGCCGCAACTTCGCCCTGATGCTCGTGATCGCCACGATGATGCTGCCGCCACAGGTGGTCATCGTGCCGATGTACCTGTTCTGGGCCAAGCAACTGCACCTCTCGGGAACGCTGTGGCCGCTGATCATCCCGATGGCGTTCACCGACGCCTTCTCGGTGTTCCTGCTGCGGCAGTTCCTGCTGACCATTCCCAAGGACTACGTCGACGCAGCGAAGGTCGACGGGTGCGGAGAGTTCCGGGCACTGGTCCGGATCGTCCTCCCGATGGCCAAGCCGGCCATCGCCGCAGTGGCGCTGTTCCAGTTCTTCTACTGCTGGAACGACTACTTCGGGCCGCAGATCTACGCCTCCGAGAACGCGGCCGCCTGGACCCTGAGCTACGGCCTGGAGTCCTTCAAAGGCGCCCACCACACCAACTGGAACCTCACCATGGCCGCCACCTTGCTGGTGATGGCCCCGGTGATCATCTTGTTCTTCTTCGCGCAGAAAGCCTTCATCGAAGGCGTCACACTCACAGGGGTCAAAGGTTGAAACTCACAGTCGTAGGCGGCGGATCCACCTACACTCCCGAACTCGTCGACGGTTTCGCCCGGCTGCGTGACACGCTGCCGGTGACCGAGCTGGTCCTGGTCGACCCGGCCAAGGACCGCCTGGAACTCGTCGGCGGGCTGGCCAAGCGCATCTTCGCCAAGCAGGGTCACCCCGGTCGCGTCGTCACCACCACCGACATCGACGCCGGGATCGACGGTGCGGACGCCGTACTGCTGCAGCTGCGCGTCGGCGGGCAGGCGGCTCGTCAGGAGGACGAGACCTGGCCGCTGGAGTGCGGTTGTGTCGGTCAGGAGACGACCGGCGCCGGCGGACTCGCCAAGGCACTGCGGACGGTGCCGGTGGTGCTCGACATCGCCGAGCGAGTACGCCGTACCAACCCGGACGCATGGATCATCGACTTCACCAACCCGGTCGGCATTGTCACCCGGGCACTGCTGTCGCACGGTCACAAGGCGGTCGGGCTGTGCAACGTGGCGATCGGGTTCCAGCGCCGGTTCGCCAAGCTGCTGGGGGTCACACCGGACCAGGTGCAGCTCGACCACGTCGGGCTGAACCACCTCACCTGGGAGCGCGCAGTGCGCGTCGGCGGCGAAGACATGCTGCCGAAGCTGCTCGAGGGGCACGTAGGTGAGCTCGCAGCGGACCTGAAGCTTCCGCCGGAGTTGCTGCTGCAGCTGGGTGTCGTACCGTCGTACTACCTGCGCTACTTCTACCAGCACGACGAGGTGGTGCAGGAGCTCCTGACCAAGCCGTCGCGCGCTGCGGAGGTGGCCGCGTTGGAGACCCAACTGCTGGAGATGTACGCCGACCCCCAGCTCGACGAGAAGCCCGCACTGCTCGAGCAGCGTGGCGGTGCGTACTACTCCGAGGCTGCTGTGGACCTGGCGTCGTCACTGCTGAACGACACCGGCGACGTGCAGGTGGTGAACACGCTGAACGACGGCACGTTCCCGTTCCTCGCCGACGACGCAGTGATCGAGGTACCGGCCACAGTCGGTGCCGACGGCACCATGCCGGTCGCACTAGCCCCGCTAGAGCCCCTGTACGCCGGTCTGGTGGCGCACGTGACGGCGTACGAGGACCTGGCGCTGCAGGCCGCGATCAAGGGTGGACGCGAGCGGGTTTTCGAGGCACTGCTGGCACACCCGCTGGTCGGGCAGATCTCCTTGGCGGACCAACTGACGGACAAGCTGCTGGCCCACAACAAGCAGCACCTGCCGTGGGCCCGATGAGCGCCCCCTTGGTGCCGGGCGGCGTACTGGCCTTCGACGCCGGCAACAGCAAGACCGACGTCGCCCTGGTGTCGGCAGACGGCCGCGTGCTCGGCACAGCACGCGGCGGCGGCTTCGAGCCGCACGTCATCGGCGCCGACGCCGCTGTGGCCGGTCTGGAGCCGCTGGTGCGGGCTGCAGCGGCCGCAGCCGGTCTGCACTTCGGTGACCGCCCACTGGTCCAGCAGATCTCCGCCTGCCTCGCCAACGCCGACCTCCCGATCGAGGAGGAGCGACTGAGCGCAGCGTTCGAGCGCTTCGGCTGGGCCGAGTCGGTCTACGTCACCAACGACACCTTCGCCCTGCTGCGCTCCGGTGTGGACGAGCCGCGCGGCGTAGCGGTCGTCTGCGGCGCCGGTATCAACTGCGCCGGTCTCCTCCCCGACGGCCGCACCGCCCGCTTCCCTGCAGTCGGCAAGATCTCCGGCGATTGGGGAGGCGGTCAGCAGTTGGCCGAAGAAGCCTTCTCCGCCGCTGCCCGAGCCGACGACGGCCGCGGTCCCGCCACTGCTCTGATGACCGCGCTCCCGGCGCACTACGGCGTACCGTCCGTGCCAGCCCTCATCGAGGCCCTGCACCTCGGCGACATCCCCTACAACCGCCGTCTGGAAGCAGGCCCCGTCCTCTTCCAGGTAGCCGCCGCGGGCGACCCGATCGCCCGCGAAGTAGTCCAGCGCCAGGCCGAAGAGATCGTCACCATGGCCGTCGTAGCCATGCGCCGCCTCGACATCCTCGACGAGCCCACCGACGTCATCCTCGGCGGCGGCGTCCTCACGGCCGGGCACCCCCTGCTGATGGAGACGGTCATCCGCCTCCTCAACGCGGCCGCGCCCAAGGCGGTCGCCCGAGTGATCGACGTACCGCCTGTCGTAGGAGCAGCCCTCCTAGGCCTGGACCACACCAACGCACCACCAGACGCCCACCTCACCCTCAGATCCGCCTACGCGACTTCCCCTGCCGCGTAGACGCCCGCAGGCGGCCAGGCCCGGACCCCGTGACCGGACCTGACCGCCTGTTTCACTTCACCGTCGCGGCGTCCTCGAGGATCACCTCGTTGCGCTCGTAGCCGACCTCTGACTTCGGCCGGCCTGGCGGGAGGACCGGCGCCAGGGCGCGCCATACCTTTCGCAAGGCTTCTCGGTCGAACTCCTTGGGAGTGGCGGTCGCCAAGAGCAGCACATCACCGCTCTCCAGCGTCCGAACCGCCTCGAACGCACCAGACGCCTCGAGACCGGCCGCACGACCCAGCCGCTCCGCGAGAACGCCAGGACACAAGGTGATCCATCCGTAGCCCCGCAGGAACGTGCTGCTCTCGGCGATCGAGTGGATGAAGATGCGTCCGACAGCCATGTCGAGCGACGTCGCGTGGTTGACGTTGCCATCGAGCGTGACCTGGCCGTAGTCGACCGACCTGGACCCGACAGCGTCGGCAAGGAACGAGAGCCAGCGCCGGCCGGAGTCCGCATCCAACTGATCGAGAGTTCGGGTATTGATCGTGAGGCGCACCTGACCGGGCAGACCGGCATGCTCATCGACGACAGTGATCTCGACAGCGCCGATCGGTTCCTCGGAATCGTCCACTACGTCCAGCGTCAACCCCTCCGGCCGCCCGGCCAACCCCGCCAGCCGCTGCTGCCAGCCCGACTCCGAGAACTTCCGCTGCGCCATCCGCCCACCCCGGGGCTGATCCACGAACGCCGCACTGGCCGCCCCGGACTCAAGCCGGGCGAACAACTCCGGAAAGAGCGCGACCCCGCCCTCCATCCAGCGCCGTGCCACCGCCGCGAAGTCCGCGTCATCAGGCAACGCGCAGTTCACCTCGGCGTGCACCAGCGAGAAGCCTCGCATCATTCATCCTCCACTCAGCCGTACGCGGGCCCAGCACCTGTAGCAGCACCAAGTATGCCGAGTACGACGATCCCGGCGACCTCAGCCGGGCTCAATTGCGGCATCCAGGAGTTGTGTACGGTCTGCGAAGAGCTCTGCTGTTCCTCCTGCTGTCTCGTCTGCGTCTTGATCGCCGGCGGCTCCGGGGTCCGGTTCCTGGCGTAGTACCGCAAGCCCATCTGGGTCGACGGTCCTTTGTAGTTCTTGTACCTCGGGCTGTCCACATCAGGCTCCTGGCGCGACCAGATATTGATCGTGCCGCCAATGACCGGAACATTCGAGTCACTCGGCAGGCTTGGTCCAAGCTTGACCACACGCTTGTCGCTGCCACCCGAGTCGGCCAGCAGCTGAATCTGCAATTTGTTGACGTAGCGGTCGACCTGCTGCCGTCCGAAAAGGTCGTGCCCCTCCCCGGCCGGCTTGACCTCCCAGATGTAGACGCTGTCTTTGCCCCAGAAGATGACGTCAGCGATCCCGTCGCCGCCCGTTCCGTTGCGGTTGCCACCCTTGATCTTGTTGCGGCCCCCGTTCATGCCGGCGATGTCGGCCGTGACATCGCCTTCCATACCGTTGACGCCTGCCCAGATCTTGACGAAGAGTGCCGTCCTCTCGACGGCCACATCATGGTCGGCGCCGATGTAACCGCCCCTGCGATTCGGATCGTGGTCAGGGCCGTCCACCGGGCGGTCTGATCTGGTTGGCTTGACGGGCTCCGAAGGTTCGGTTGGGTGTCCCGGACGGACCGCCTCATCGTTCTCGATGGGGCGGAGGCCCGTCGGGTCGGAGAGGGTCGTGGGATTGTTGTTGCCGTAGGTGTAGGCTAGGAGCTGTTTGACATCCTGGGTGTCCAGGACTGGGTCGACCGAGATGAAGCGTCCCAGTACGGCGTCGTACTCACGGGCGCCAACTGTCGTCAAACCGGTGGACTTGTCCTCGGTTTTGCCGAGGAAGCCACGATTGTCGGGCCAGCTCGGGGCGGGAGCTCCGCGTGGCGTACCGAACGGGGTGGTGTAGCGCGTGGTGGCGATCAACGTGTCGCTGTCGACCGCCACCGACGCGGTGCCGTGGTAGTCGGTGACCACCCAGGAGACCTTGTTGTTGGCGGTACGAACCGCGACCTGGCGGTCGCCCAGGGAATAGCGCCGGCTCGCGGTCAGTGCCCGAGTAGTGGTGTCGAGCGTGACTTCGAGGGTTCCGACGTACAGGGTCGTCTTGCCTGGGTTCTTCCGGAGCAACAGGTTGCCCTCTGCGTCGTACACGTAGCCGTTGGTTGCGGAGCCTTCGGTGACTCGGGTGAGCTTGCCAGTCGGATCCCAGTCCAGCGATTGCTGGACGTTGGTCCCCGGTCGCGTCTTCGTGTTGCCCGAAGCGTCGTACGTGTAGCTCTTGTCGGCCTGACCTGTCGTCGCGACCTTGCTCACCGCATGCGGTCGCGCCGGGTCATAGGTGTACGTCGCCACGGTGTTGCCAGTCGGTGCGTGATCCGTCTGCGTCTTGCGCAGGCCGTAGCCGGTGTAGGTCCAGGACTGCCAGTACGGCGCCGCTCCGCCGAGCGAGGCTGCGTTCGGAGCCGCGGAACAGTCCCCACCATCCGGTGTCCAGGCCTCCGTCAGGCGGCGGTGGCCGTCGTAGTCGAAGCATTGTGCGTCGTCGCCGATGAGGTTCTTGTCCGACAGCACGTTGCCCGCGTCGTCGTAGGTGTACTCGTGGCTCGAGTAGATCGTCGTGTTGCCTGAGAACGTCTTCGTCAGCCGCCGGGTGCCGGTTTCGTACCGGTTGGCGATCTGCATGTCGTTTCGGGCGCCGAGCTTGTACTGGACCGGGTCGCCCAGCGGGCTGTACGCGACGTCGTTCACGTACTGCGCGCCGGTCGCCGTCAGCGAGGTCGGCATCCCGAGCTCGTTGTAGCCGTAGTCGACCGTCTCCAGGCCGACCGGTCCCGCGCCCGGCTGAGTGCTGTAGCTGATCGTCTGGGCGTCGGGTTTGTAGCCGATGGTGGTCTTGTACGTTCCGGTGAGCTCCGCTCCTTCGTCCGCGGGGACCACCACTGTCAACGCCGTCGGCTTGTACAACACGTTGCGGGAGACAATGTTTGTCTTGTACGCCGGACCCGGCTTACCCGTCGGGTAGGCGGTCGAGCCGAAAGCCTGCCCGAGATTGCCGGGAACGTCGTAGCTGAACTCCGATCGCAGTGTGGCGTCGCTCTTGGCGCCCTCGTGGATCGACACCACGCGGTTCATCGCGTCGTAGGTCTTCACCACGATCTGGCCGTTGCCATTGGTGACCGAGATCGGATTGTCGACCGCATCGTAGGCGGTGGTCGTGGTCCCGGAGTCCGGGTCGACGGACTGGACCTTACGGCCCTGCAGGTCGTAGCTGTAGCTCCAGACCGAGGTGTCGCTGGTCATCCTTGTCGGCCGACCTGCCAGGTCGAACGTGTAACGAGTGGTGTCGAAGTCCGAGCTCACCGTGTTGCCGTTGTACTCGCGGCGTTCGACGACCCGGCCGTGGATGTCGCTCACGTCAGTCGTGGCCGTACTGCCCTCAGGTGGGAGCGTGGTGATGCTGTCCCCTCCGTACAGCTTGCGGGTCGTCCATCGCGGGCCGTTGCTGACCAGGAAGGTTGAACTCGTCGGACGGCCCACGCCGTCGTATGTCGTGACAGTCTCGGACGGAGCCGTCGTATCCAGGACGACGGCCAGTGCACCGGAGGCCGCATGATCGGCATCCCAGACGTCGTTGTTCTCCGTCACCACGAGGCCGCGCGAGTCGTACTTCTTCTCGCCAATGATCCGCCCGCCCCCGACAGCCGGCGATTGGCGCTGTCGCTCGCGCAACAGAGCGTCGTAGATCGCATACGTCGTCAGATAGCCGTCAGCGCCGGTGTTCAGCGTCTCGGTCCGGACCCAGGATGCGGCCGTGCTCGACAGGTTGTAGGTATACCGCGTCGTCGGTTTCCCGGACGACTTCGGCTGGTTGGGCAGATATATCTCGACCAGTCTCCCGAGTGCGTCGTACAGATAGTCGGTGACCTTGGCGTTCGGGTCCTTGATCTGGGCCGGCAGGGCCCACTCGGGCTGGTAGGTGGTCACCGTCTCGAAGCCCTTGCTCGAGCCGTCCGCCACGGTGACCGGCGGCGTGGTTGCGACTGATCCGGTCTGTGGCCAGGCAAGGTCCGGTGTGTACGTCGTGGTCGTCGTCCGGCCGAGCGCGTCGGTACTCGTCCTGACTCGCCCGAGGGCGTCATAGGTCTTCGACGCGACAGTCTGATACTGCGCGACGGCATTCGCGTCGTACGAGCTCAATCGCTGCTGGACCGAGATGTCACCCTTGGTGGGCGCGACGCCGAATCCAGCCTGGTCGTAGAAAGTCCGGTTGTCGGTGAGTACGCGATTCTTCGGTGGATTCGCAGAGGTCCCGTCGCAGACACCGGTCGACGAAACCACCCGCGACGGGTAGCTCATCAACCAGTCACTGGTGTTCTTCGCGTACGACGTGATCGTGCAGGTCTCGTCACCAGCCGCCGGCGCACCCTCGTCCTCCACCTGTGTCGGTACACCGGTCTGGGTGTCGTAGCTCATCGATATCTGCTGGTCGAGATCGGATCGGCCGCCGTCGCGCGCGGTCAGCGTCCGCACCGCCGACGGCTTGACCAGGCTCGCCTGCAGGTCGGCCCCTTCGGGCACGGTTTGCGTCGCGGTTGCCCGCGTCCAGTAGTCAGTGATCGTCCGAGCCACGCGCTCGGTCGTCGTCCCGTTGTACGTAATCTCCTCCCGGGTCTGGCCGGCGAGCGCGGCCAGATCCGGCCTGGTGCCGTTCGTGCTGTCGGGAATGGTCTCTACCTTGGTTCCACCCGCAGCCAACTTGTCGCCATTCATGCCGCGGAAGTAAGTCGACACCTTCCTCGAGACCGGACCTGGCTGAGTCGGATCCCCGAGCGTCTCCTGGACGTTCTCGTAACCCCGCCAGTCGGCCCAGGTGCGCTGGTTCTTCGGAATCAACGGGCTGTCCTGATAGTGCCAGGCCGCGCCACCGGAGTACGCATAACTGGTGACTACCGTGTCGCCGCCACCCGTGCCATCGGTCACTCGCACCTGGGCGACCACATGACGATGGAACCAGTCCTCGAGCTCCTCTTCCATCGGCGGGCTCCACTTGACCGGATAGCACCGCATCGTGTTGCGGTCCTTGGAAGCGGGCATCCTGTTGAGTTCCGCGTCGCACTCGGTCGGCGCGTAGTTGACAGTGATCTGTCCACCGGTCTCGGTGTGGATCGTGCCCACGCGGTGCTTCACCATCGCGGCTATTCCATCGTTGGTGGAGTCAACTCGATTCGGCAACGCGGTCGGGTCGAAGGTGACTGTCGAGGTCAGTGTCGGCGCGCCGGTCCTGGTCACCAGACCGGTGTGGCTGATCCCACCCAGCCACATCGACTTGTCTGCCGGGTCCCCGTTCGGCGACGGGAAACTCAGGTTCGTCCGCCAGCGATCGACGTCCTGATACCCGGAACTCTTCAGCACCTTGGTGGTGACCTCGTAGAGTCGCTTGCGGCTGAAGAACGTCGGCGCCGTCTTGCTACAGGTCGCACCAGCCGCACAGATCTGGTCGAAGGGGACGTCAGGCCAGTTGGCCTTCGTTGTGCTGCTGAGCGATGAGCAGTTTGCCAGGCACCGTTCTGCCGGCGTGAAGGCGACCTGCATCGGAGCGGTGGCAGTCATCGCGGTTGTCCGCTGACCATAGTCGATGCGCTCGAGATAGCCGCCACGGTCGTAGACCTTGCTGGCGGCTGTCTCACCGTTCTGCGCGTAGTAGTTGTTTTCCTTCTGGTACCACAGCGTCATCGCGTTGCCATGCCGGTCGACGACGTAGTCGAGATTCCACCGCCAGGCCTGCTGACAGAAGGACGAGGCGAAGGGCTTGTTGTAGCACTGGCCACCGGAAGCGTCACCGGAGACAGGCACTGTCCACACCGAATTGGTGACCTTCGAGGTGATTCCGGGAATCGACTGCTGACCGAAGAAGTACTGCGTGCCGTCGGGCGTGGTGACCTTCCACGACTCGTTGTTGTTGTCGCCGTTGGCCGGACCGGTGGTGACCTTCTGGACCTTCGAGCCGTCGTCGTTTTTCAGGTGCCAACTGTCACCGGAGCCGACCAGTTCGTTGGCTTGACCGTTCATGACCAGAGTCGCGTTGTCGAACTTCCAGCACAGATCGAACTTGCCGGGGTGCCCGGCTTCGCTGCAGCTCACATACTTGCGCTCGACGTACGACGACGAGAGCTCCCAGCCCTCGCCGACCCAGGACGGCTGGTTGTTGGACCCTGCGGTCCGGCCGTCGACAGCCTGAGACGAGTAGTTGAAGGCTAGCTGTGGCGCCGGTGCACCGGCCAGCGGCGGCACTCTCAGCGGGTAGCTCCAGCTGAAGTTTCCGCTGGATCCACCCGCGGTCCAGGTCGCGGACGGCGACAGACTGGTCGCCTTGTAGTCCCCGGTGACCGCAGCATCCGCAGCTGTGACGGCAAAAGCCCGCTGGCTCTCGTCGACCGGCACCTCGGCCGACAGCGTCTTCGTCTCAGTATCGTTGATGGAGGCAACTTCTGTCGGCTGCAGACAGCCGGCCTTGGCGGGAGTCGTCAACGCACAGGCGGGCAGCTCGCGCAGGACCAGCCGCGATGCCCAGTCGCCGCCGAAAGCAGTAGCGAAGCCGGCGTAGCCAACGGTCAGCCGCACCCTGGACGCCGTACCGTCCGCGGCCGTGAGCCCGAGCAGGACACCCGAAACATCAGCAGCCTCCGTGGCCCGACGATCCAGCACCTTGACCCGTACCGGAGCCGCCTTCGCCGACCGTGAGCCCTTCGGCAGCGAAACCGCGATCGGCTCGGCCGACGTGGTCTTGGCCGCGCCTTCCGGCACCCGCGTGGTGTCGGTTGCCGTCGGCCACTTCACCGGCCGGGCGAAATCCACGGAGGTCGCAGCCAACGCCCGTTTCAGATAGGCCGACTCTTCCACGCGCGGCGGTGTGAACTTCGACGTCGTCGTCGACTCGTACTTCGGCAGCGGGGGCATGCCCGTCGCCTGAGCCGTGGCCAGCTGCCCAGCCGGCACGAACCCGGCCAGCATCGCTGTTGTCGTTGCAAATGCGACACCGATCGTGATCATGTCAGCCCTCCGTGCCACAGTCGCCGACCTCCGGGAACTCTTCACAGGCGCGTTCGTCGGTCAGCACTCCGGCGTACATCCGAAGGTCGTCCATCCGGCCACCGAACTGGCCGCCGTTCCGGCCCGCCGCAAGCTGGGTGGCGCCGGTTCGCAGCGCCGAATGGAAATCGATCGCTCCATCGGCGGCCCGGTACCGGTCGACCGACAACGCGATCCTGCCGACCACCCCGTCCTCCGCATCCGGATCGGCCATCGCGTCGTACGTCGCGATCAACAGATGCCAGTCGTCGCGCGGCGAATCGAGATCGGTTTCGGAGATGACGATCTGCTCCGTCTTGGCCGGGTCGGCCGGATCTGGCGCGCTCAGGCCGCGGGCGAAAATCCACCGGCCGGTGATGGTACTGGTCGGCTCGAACTCAAGCCTCCAGGTGTCCCGGTCGCCGCTGGTGGGCCCCTGCCGAACGATCACCGACCGCTTCGTCGGATCCGACAGCTTGACCCACACGGCGACGGTGAAACTTCCGCCCGCATCCACGACCGGTCTGGCCAGATTCAGTTGCTCGCCGGGATTCCCGGCGAGCTCCAGAACGCGTCCGCGCTCGTCGTCGTCGACGAAGGCCGCTGCCGGATCAGCGACGCCGCGGATCTCAAGGTTGGCGGTGTACACCGGTTCGCCGGTTCGCCAGATTTGGTCGGCCGAGTTGTAGGCGCTGTTGAGCGGCCAGTTCCCGACCAAGCCCGACACTTGTGCACCCAGTGGATCAGCCGGGTCCATGAAGGCCGCGACCTTCTGGATATCGACCGTCCGTAGGGCCCGCTGCCAGAGCTGGACCTGGTCGATCGTGCCGAAGAACGGCGCGACGAGGGCGTCGTTGTACCGACCGATCCCGACTGTGAAGGCCTTGGTCGCTTTCCAGGCGATCGGAGTGAAAGCGACGTTCCCGGCGTTCTGCAGCCTGCCGTTGACGTAAAGCTGCAGCTTCTGCGCGTTGGCGTCGTACACGCCGGCCAGATGGGTCCAGGCTCCCCATAACGCCACGTCGTCGGAGGTGGCTTTGACGATGGCGGGATTCACGGCATCGGTGACCATGCGCTGGAAGATCCACTTGTTGCCCGAGTAGTACAGCTCGAACGCGCTGCCGTGCTCGCCCATCGCAGCTGCGACCACTCCTTGGGTCGTCGTATTTCGCACCCGGGCCCAGGCCGAGATCGTAAAGCTCTTGGAGGTGTCGACGATCGTCGTCGCGTTGCTGGCGTAGTCGTTCACGCCGTCTGTCTGAAGGGAGGCGCCGGAGCGTCCGACGTCGTCGAAGGTCGCACCGCCCATGAGCGTGAGTGCGTGCGGCACCGCCGGGGCTACTGCCGCGTCCGCTGCCGTCATACCGGTCCCTTCGTTGAAGGACCAGGAACCGATCGGACCCGACTGCGCCTTGATATTGACGGTGAACTCGGTCACTCCACTCAGGTGGCCAGCCGCATCCTGGCTCTGCACACTGATCGTGTTCCAGCCCTCTTCTGGTGGCACCAGACCCTTGGTCGAGGTGAGACCGGCCGACTCGCCGGGCAGGCGAGCGTTCTGAAAGTGATAGACGTGCTTGACCACGTCGGCGGCGTTGCCCTTGAAGGTGAAGCTCACAGATCCGCCGTACGGCGTGTCGTCGGGACACGTCGCCTCGGTGCCGCAGTCCTTCAGCGCGATCGTCCCGTACTTCGCTGTCACTGTCGGGGGTGGTGGAATGGTGGAGTCGGTCCGGAAGTAGCACCATCCACTCCACGGCGACGAGAGCGAGCCACCTGTGTACGGGTACACCGTCTTTGCGCGGACGTGGAACGTCGTCTGGTCGGCAAGTGCGTTGGCCACGGTGTTGGTCATCAAGGTGTTCGGGACATCCTGACCGCTGCTCCGGTTGACTACGAGGGTGCCGGCGCTGTTGTAGACCTCCCAGGTCGCGTATACCCGCGCGCTGGTCTCTGTCGCCGACACTCGGACCCGGGCCTGGAACTTCGGCGTCAGGTCGCCGATGTAAGCCACCGCTGTCGACGGCTTGCAGCCGACCGCCGGGTCGGCCAGTCCGACCATGTCCGGCGCGAGCGGCGGCGAGATGAAGCTGACATCGAGCTGCCCGTAGGTCGGTTCGAACTGCTTCCACGCGATCTCGTCCGTCTCGTCCGTGGCCCGCAGCCGGAATGTCGCTGTTCGCCCACCACCGGTCAGGGTCGTCGTCAGAGAGGAAGTCACATTGAACTCCTCAGCGGCGTTCGGGCAGGACTGCGTGTAGCCGTGGGCGAAGCTCTTCGTGGCAATGTCGGCGACCGCGGCCGGTTGCTTGTTCCAGGTTGTCGCCGCGCTGATCGGGCCGGATCGAGTGACCGTGACCTGCCGCGCCGAGCAACTGGCCGAGTGCACCTCGTACACACGGAAATCTGCCTTCAGGACCTTCTTGCCCAGGAACGGCGACACATCGAACTGCCACCAGGAGCGGACGATCTTGTGCTGCTCGAACCCCTCGTAGCCGACGCCCAGATCATGGGAAGTCTTGAAGAACGAGGTCGTCGGGTACAGCTGCCAAGCCGCTGCCCAGGCATTGCGGGTCTGGCGCTTGAAAACTGGGTCGAGTACGACCGGGAAGACCGTCTGGGCCGAGTCCATCATGGCCGCGTCCGGCCTGAACGTGAGTTCTTCACCGGTGCCGTGGAAGTCCATCTCGGCCACATGCGCACCGCCGACCGGGCCACCCTCGACTGCGGATGCCGACGACCGCGCAGCCTTGCCGGCGGGCCCTCCGGCCGAGTCCCACATCAGCGCTTCGCCGACGATCAGTGCCAGTCGGCCGGTGCTGTCGATGTACTCCGCCCGGCCCTCGGCATCCTTCCGGACATTCAGACCGTCCTTGGTGATAGGGAAACGCACTGTGTCGAGGGCTGGGTTCTGCGCGGCGGCCCGGTTCTTCACGACGACGTTGTAGGTAAACGCCTCCCGAGTCGCCTCGACCACCAGATCAACGCCAGGCAGAACCTCGCCATACGTCGCCGTACTGCCCGACAACACTGGCTTGGGGAGCGACCACGGGGAACTCATGGTCAGTGCGTCGTCATCGATCCCCAGCCGCGCAAGGGAGCCGGCACCGCCGCCGGACAAGGTGAGGTCTGCCGCAGCCCTCGGGTGGACCGAGCCGTCCGGCGCGAACTCGAGGGTCGTGTCGATCGGGACCCATTCGCTGCCCTGGCGTGATCGCACCGGCGCAGCGTTGAGCTCGGCGGTCATCGAACCGTCTGGTTCGGCCAGCACTCGTGAGGTCTCAGTGGTCTTCCCCGGGACCTCCACGCGCTCGCCGGTCGCCGCGGCCTGGCGGACGGCCTGCGCCTCGGTGAGTGGCACGGCAGGCCGGATCTCCGGCACCACCGCTTCGGCCGGCTGGGACACCAAGAGCCCGGCCAAAAGACTCAGTACAGCGCCAGTGCGCACACCAAAAGCAGACATACCCCACCCCAGGACGGATCGCGCGAAACCCCCACGACGCGCCACTGATCGGTGACGCGACGTCAGGGTGGGCCCCGCGATCCGCCCGGGTCAAGCAAACAACCCCCGAATTGCACGAAGCTGCAATGGGTTCTACGGGGTGGCGCAGACGGCGTACGCGGTGACGGACCAGTTGTTGGTGGTGCCGTCCTGGTCTTCGAAGGCTTCGGCGCGGACCGAGGTGAGGTCGGCGCTCGGGACTACGTCGTCGAGGAGGACCTGTCCTTTGCCGTTGGCGATTTCGTGGCCGGTGCCGACTACCTTCTTGCCTGCCGGGCAGGTGGCGGTGACGGACTTGTTGGCGGCGGAGTCGGTCGGTGAGGTGGCCGCGACGCGTTGGAGGCCGGGGAGCGGGGCTCCGCAACGGGCTGACGCGCTGGCGCTCCAGTCGTCGGTGCGGCCGGCTTGGGCTTCGAACACGTCGACGGTGACGCTGGTGAGGTCGGCGCTCGGGATGGCGTCGTCGAGGACCAGGCTGCCGCCCGAGGAGGCCGCGCCGGCGCTGGTGGTGACCTCGCCGGCCGGGCAGCGGGTGGTGACGATCTTCTCGGTGCTCGAGTTGTACGCCGAGAATCCGTTGACCGACGACCGGTACGGGCCCGAGGTGCAGATGGCGAACGAGGTCAGGCTCCAGTCGGCCGCCGTACCGTCGGCGTCCTCGTCGGCCTGGGTCGTGCCCCACTCGCGCTCGATCTGGGTGTAGGTGGACAGGCTGGTCTGGCCGCGGCCGCCGACCACCTCGCCACCGGCGCCGAGGATGTGACTCGTCATCGGGCACTGGGCGCTGCCGGACTTGGACGGGCTGGAGTCCGGACCATACGTTTCGCTGACGAGTTGCAGGTCCGGTACGGCGGCGTGGGCGGGCTGGGCGGAGATGAGGGCGGTGCCGATCAGGACGGCTGCGGCGAGCGCGCGCGGAAAGATCATGCGCCCAAGGGTCGGGGCGCTCGCCGTACCGCACCAGCTTTTGCAGCGTGCTGGAAATCGGTCTCCGGTTCTGCTTGAAATGGGTTTGGGTAAGGGTGTAATCATGATTACATGAGTACAAAGACAGATACCGAACGGGTGCGCGGCTGGGTCACCGGCCGGCTGCCCGGGGAGTGGTTCGAGGGCGAGCCGGAGCTGACCATCGACCGGGACGAGATCCTGATCGTGGGGCGGCTGAAGGCTCCCGAGCAGGGCGACGACGTGAGCGCCGCCGAACGGTCCGCCGCCGAAGAGGGCCGGATCAAGCAGTTCCGCGAGGACACCCGGGAGCGCCGGATCGAGATCGCCCGCGAACTCGAGCACGCCACCCGGCGCAAGGTCGCGTGGGGTGTCGACTGCGGTGGGAGCCGGAAGGTCTTCACCTCGCTGTCCGCGCCGGTGATGACGCGGCTGCGGCAGCCCGAGCGGCAGGTGCTCGACACACTCGTGGACGCCGGCGTGGCTCGGTCGCGCAGCGACGCGCTGGGCTGGTGCGTGAAGCTCGTGTCGCAGCACGCCGACACCTGGCTGGGCGACCTCCGCGAGGCGCTCACCAAGGTCGAGGACGTGCGCAGCGCGGGGCCGGACAAGACCGAGTAGTCATGGCAAACGGGCGGCAACCCGCGTCGGATTGCCGCCCGCCTTACCTCGTTACTGCCAGTTGCCGTTCGGCGGCGGCGTTCCGTTGGAGTAGCCACCGTTCTGCGGCGCTCCATGAGCGGCCGGGTACTGCGGATCGGCCGGCGGCTGGTACTGCGGCGGGGCACTCATCCCGTTGTCCGTGCTCATCGGCTTCTGGATGTTGTCCTTCGAGAACATGCTGGCCAACGCCCGGGCAGCCATCTCGCGGCCACCGAGACCGAAGGCGAGGCCGAGTGCGAGCGCGGCGCCCGCGAGGACGATCAGCAGCGTGTTGCCGGTCAGCTGGACCGCGATCCCCAACTGCGTGAGCGCGGCGAAGGCGGCGTACACGAGGATCGCGTACTTGCCGACCTTGGCCAGGGTTTCGTTGCCGGTGGCACCGCGGATGATCGCGGCCAGGAAGTTCGCGAACAGCGCGGCCAGACAGAGGATCACGATCGCGGCGAAGATCCGCGGGATGTAACCGAGCATCGTGCTCATGAACGCCGAGATCTCCGGCACGCCCAGTGCCGAGGCGAACATCGTGAAGCTGATCAGGAACACGAACCAGAACACGACCTTGCCGAGCACCGCCGAAGCGGTCAGCCCCGTGCCGGACCGCTGCAGCACACCGGAGACCCCGGCCCGCTCCATCCACTGGTCGAACCCGACCCGGCCGAGCAGCTTCCCGACCAGTTTGCCGAGCACTTTGGCTACGAAGTACCCGATCACCAGAATGACCAGGCCGCCGAGCAGGTTCGGAATGAACCCGAGCAGCTTGCTGAACGCGTCCTCGAACGGCCCTGTGAAGTCGATCGCTAACGGACTCATCGGATGTCCTTCCGATTGGCCCGCATCCGCCGTCGCGCAGCACCGCACACGACCCCGGCTACGGGCGGATGCAGTGGTGTCTAGTATCACCCGTTCCCCTCGTTGCTCAGGGCAAACGGTGATCACAGCCGTGTAATCCTTGTATTGCAACGAAAAGTCTTTGCATAAACTGGCGCCATGACCGCCGACCTGATCATCCGCCGCGCCACCGCCGCCGACGTGCCCGCCATCGTCACCATGCTCGCCGACGACCAGCTGGGTACCAACCGCGAGTCGCTCGACGACCCGACGCCGTACCTGAAGGCCTTCGCCGACATCGACGCCGACCCGAACCAGCTCCTGGTAGTTGCCGAGCGCAACCACGAACCCGTCGGCACACTGCAGCTCACGATCATCCCCGGCCTGTCCCGCCGAGGCTCCTGCCGCGGCCTCATCGAGGCCGTCCGCGTAGCCGCCCCCGCACGCGGCAGCGGTCTCGGTACGACGCTCATCCACTGGGCGATCGAAGAGTCGCGCAACCGCGGCGCCACCCTCGTCCAGCTCACCTCGGACAAATCCCGCACCGAGGCCCACCGCTTCTACACCAACCTAGGCTTCGAACAATCCCACGAGGGCTTCAAACTCAAGCTCAGCTGACCCGTTTCGGTGCTGCTGTGAAGGTGTTGCAGGTGGCGGGGTTGGTGGAGGCGAAGGCTCGCGTTGTCCAGTAGGCATGACTCTTGTAGGAGCCGTGGTCGCGAATCTTGAGCGTGTTGTTCTCATCGCCGACGTGCCGGACGATCGACTTCCAGATGCGGAGGCGTTCGCCGGCGAGTTTGAAACTCGTGCGGTTGGCGCCGAGAAAGGCTGCGCCCAGGCAGCTGGCCTGAAGTTCGAGGCGGCGTTCGTTCTCGAGCTGCACGGCCTTCGGCTGCTTCCACCAGCCTGCGTCGTACGTCGCCAGGATCCCGGTCGAGTTCTGGACGTGGTGACCGTATTCGTGGGCGATCAGCTGCTGGAAGTCGACAAGGTTCCAGACCGGCTCGTCGGGGTCGCTGAACTCCGGCCATTCGAAGCAGATCGTGCCCTTGTCGTAGAACGCGTCCATGTTCTTCGGGGCGTCGCCGCACTCGGGTGCGGCAGCCGGCTTCTTCAGGTCGTAGGCCTGCACGGTCTTCACCGGGAAGAAGACAGCCTGCGAGCGATCCACCAACGGCGCCCACGCCCGGTCCATACACGCGACCATCACCCGCGCGTACGCCAGCAACTCCGCCTTCGTCTCCGGCGCCGCCGCCGGCAGCACGCAACGGACGGCCGGCACCTTCCCCGCCCCATACAACTTGTTCGCCGCAGCAAGCCCCTGCAACGAAAGGTCGATCGTGGTCGACGGCGACGGCTTCACAACCGGCTTCGCCTTGGGCTTCACAACTGGAGTGGGCGTCGCCACCGTCGTACGGACGGGTTGGACCGCGACCGACGGTTCATCCCGCGCCACCGCGACTCCGGCCACAGCAGCCACCGCAACAGCCAGCACGGCGAGCCCCGCGGCCTTGAGCATCAACTCACCCGCTTGGCCGAGGCCGTGAACGTGTTGCAGGCCCGCGGATTCTGCGCGGTGAAACCGGCCGAGGTCCAGAACCACTGGTTGGCGCGCGACCCGTAAAGACGGGCGACCTTCGGGTCGTTCGACGAGGACTTCTCAGCGCGTTCCCAGGCGTCGTACTTCGCCCCGGTCAAGCCGAGCGACTGCTTGTTCGCCCCAAGGAAGATTCCACCGAAGCAACCGTTCTGGAGCTGACGCTTCCGCCGCCACTGGAATTTCGACGCGTCTGTCTTGGCAAAGCCCTCCTCCGAGAACACGGCGGTCAGCATCTCCGTGTTGTCCTGCACGTGGAAGCCGTAGACGGTGGCGACGGAGCTCATCATCCAGACCTGGGCTCCGGCCGGATCCTCGCGATAGGCCTTCAGATCGTCCTGCCAGTTGATGCTGATCGAGTGACCAGTGCTGTTGCAGTAGTACATCGAGTCGCTCGTCTCGGTACATCCGGTGCCGGCCTTCTTGCTCTGCAGGACCACCGTGGGAGCCTCGAACTTGTAGCCGGCCTTCTTGATCAGCGGTTCCCAGGTCTTGTTCAGGCAGGCAACCAGGGCCTGGTAGTACTCGAGAATTGCCGACTGGGAGTCCGGCTTGATCGACGTCTTGCAGTTGACCGACGGAACCTTGCCCACCGCGTAGATCTCGTTCTTCTGTAGGCGGGTGAGGTTCGGGACCGGCTTCTCGGTGACTGTCACCGTCGGGTCGGGCAGTGTCGGGATCGGCGCCGGCGTCGTGCGGACCGACGGGCGGGACAGCGGGGAGTCGACGGAGCTGTCGTAGCTGCTGATTGCTTTGAAGCAAGCGACGCCGACCGATGCGGTGACGACGAGGACGAGCGCCGAGAGTCCTGCGATCACAGCCTTCGAGTACTGCCGAGGTGGCGGAGGTGGCGGGCCTACCTGGGTGTACTGCGATCCGGTCCGCGACGACGGTCGGTTCCAGCCGACCCGCTGGGAACCGCCGGTACGACGGGTGCCGGCCAGCGGCGTGAGCGGCGTACCGGGGAGTGGCGCGGGCGGCGGTCCGCTGTAGACGGAAACCGCCTCGGGGTCGACCGCGAGCGGCCGTGCCTTGCGGCGGAGGGCGGATTCGCCCGGGTCCGACAGCGCGCGGGCCTTGCCGAGGGCGATCGGCTGCGACCGGTTCGCCACGGCGGGCGACGTACGGTCACTCTCGGTGAGGCTGTCGCTGGTGGGGAGGTAGTGTCCGGCGCCTGGCGGCGTGTTCGCACCGCCGTCGGGCTGTTCGTCAGGCATTACTCGTCCCCATCGCTCGTGACATGACTCAACCGACCTTGGCGGCTGGCGCTCCAAAAGTGTTGCAGGTCCCGGGATCGGTTTTCGCAAAGCCCTGGCCCATCCAGAGGGCGTGGCTCTTGATCGATCCGTGGTCGCGAGGTTCCTTCTTGTTGTTCTCGTCGCCGCTGTGGGTCATCAGATAGGTCCACTGACGCTCCAGCTCACCCTTGATCGGGAAGCTCGCCCGGGTCGCACCGACGAAGGCCGCGGCGAAACAGTTGGCCTGCAGCGCCTGCCGCCGGTCCTGTTCCAGCTCGGCGGCCTTGTCCTTGGCCTGGTCGCGCAGGTTCTGCGAGGACTCGAAGATCCCGGCCAGGCTCTGCACGTGAACGCCGTACACGAAGGCGATCGACTGGGCCATGTGGATCCGAGTGGCGGCCTTGTTCTTCGCGTAGTCGGTGGTCAGGTCCTGCCAGGGCATCGTGACGCTGCCGCCGTGCTCGTCGGCGCAGTACGACGCGACCTTCTCCTGGATCCCGCAGGCCGTCTCCTGCCCCTCGTTGAAGATCACGAGCTTCGGCGAGCGGAACTCGAACCCGGCCTTGGTGACGACCGGCTTCCACGCGTTGTCGAGGCAGACGATCATCGCCTCGTAGTACGACCACACGTTGTCCAGCGTGGTCGGCCGGAACGCCGGCTCCTTGCACTTCACCGCGGCCAGCTTCCCCGCGGTGTAGATCGGGTTCTTCCCCAGTACGTCGGCATCCGCGGTCGGCTTGCGAGTCGGCTTGGGCGCTCCGTCTTCGTCGCGCACCGACGGCGTGGTCAACGGGTTCGCCAGCAGCCCGTCACTCTTCGAGAGCACGGTGACACCGGCGTACACGATCCCGCCGACCACCAGCAGCACCCCGGCCACGATCCCAGCCACCAGCAGCTTGGACCGCTTCTTGTTCGGATCGAACGGAATCGGGTCCGGGTGATAAACAGCCCGGTACGCCGCCGCTGCCGCCGCCGAATCCTGAGCCGATGTCGACCCCAGCCGCGACTGCCCCGGCCCATCCACCCGCGATCCCCGCAACTGCGGCGCGGCCTCGTCCTCCGCCGCCTTGCTCAACCGCGGCGTCGGCGCCGCCAACGGCGCAGCCCCACGCTCCGCCGCCTTGCCATCGGTCCCGCTGTCCCCGGCCCCACCCGGCAGAAAATGTCCCGGCTTCGGCCCTGGCTGATCAGCCATGTCTCTCTTCTCTCCCCAGCACTGCAGTCCCCGATCCACCCCCAGACCGGCGCATGATCCTAAACCTGAATCACCCGATCAGCCCACTAAATTGCACCAATTGACATTACCTGACGGTAAGTTAAGTCCCCGTGCTGGAGAATCCGCGGTTTCCACGGTCCAACGGGTACGACACCGAGTGGGTGCTGGCGGGCGACATGGGCCCGCACCCGTTGTGGCTGCTCGAGGAGTTGGCCGACGAACTCGACCTGCAGTCGGGGATGCGGGTCCTGGATCTGGGGTCGGGGAAGGGCGCGACCTCGGCGTTCCTGGCCAAGGAGTACGGCGTTCGCGTCTGGGCCGCCGACCTCTGGATCGACCCGACCACGGCCGCGGAGCACATCGCCGTACAGGGGGTGGAGGGTGTCACGACGTTGAAGGCGGAGGCTCATGCGTTGCCGTTCGCGCATGGGTTCTTCGACGCGGTCGTGTGTGTGGACGCTTGGGAGTACTTCGGTACGGCGGACAACTATCTCGCCTACATCACCAAGTTCCTGGTACCGGGTGGGCAGCTCGGGGTGGCGACGCCGGCGTTGCGGCGGGAGGTTCGGGAGCTCGGGTTCATCCCGGAGCACATCAAGAAGCTGGTCGGGTGGGAGGCGCTGGCCTGGCACACCGCCGACTGGTGGCGATTCCAGTGGGAAATCACCGAGCTGGTCGAGGTGACGGCCGCGCGGTTCCAGGAGTCCGGGTGGGCCGACTGGCTCGCCTGGTCGCACGCGGTCTCGACGTACCGGGGTGAGCGAGACGGGGCGCTCGACATGCTTGAGGCAGATCAGGGTGAGTACCTGACGTTCGCGATCTTGGCCGCCCGTACTGTGGGGGCATGAGCTGGGCTGTGTATGCGCTGCGAGGACCAGGAGGCGTTCGGCGTCTCGAGGACATGCCGGACGGCTACGAACCACCCTCGGTGGGGATGGCGACCGAGGTGATCGACGTCGTCCGCGAGGTGGTGCCGGACGTGGACACGACCAAACCGTCCTGGCTGACGTTGCGCAGCGACGACTACGACGTCGAGATGACGATCGGCAAGGGCGTCCAGGTCCGCGACATCACGTTCTACCTGAACGACGGTCCCCGCTCGATCCCGATCGTGATGGAAATCAGCCGCCGCCTCGGCGTCACGCCGTACGACACCGAATCCGGCAACTTCCTCACCGAAGAGTCCCGCCCACCGGTCCCGCCGCCACTCACCCCGGACGAGATCAAGGCCAACAAACCCAAGTGGTGGAAGCTCGGCCGCAAGTAGTCAGGCCGGGCGGGTGGCGACGAGGCGGGCGATCTTGTTGATGCGGTGTTCGGGGTTGCCGAGGGAGTCGCGCCAGTAGTTGCCGGCCGCGTTGTCCTCGGGGGTCGCGCAGGTGGAGATGGTCAGCATCGCTTGCGTCGCCTTGACGCCGGGACGACCCGGTACGGCGGCGTTCTGCGCAGCCTTCTCGGCGGGCTTGCGGAACGAGATGGTCATCGTCTGCGAGACCACGTAGTCGTACACAGTCCCGCCAGCCGTGAACAGCACGTGCGCCCCGTTCGCCAACTCCGGCACCCGCTCCAACGGCCGCCCGTGTGACACGCGATGCCCGGTGATGATGAAAGTTCCCCACCTCGCCGACCCCGACCCCACCCGCCGACCCAAGCGGACTGGCCGCGACCCCACGGTTCTGAATCGTCGTCCCCGGCCGATCGTCAGCCGTCCCCTGGTAGGAGACCACCCGAAGCCCGCGCACCCCGATCGACGGAATGCTCATTGTCACCGGCCCAGTCACAGGCGTGCGCGAAGGTGTCGGCCGCCCGCTCGGCGTGGGCGCGCCGGTCGGAGTCGGCCCGCCGGTCGGGGGCGTGGCTCCCGGGGTGGGTGTAGCGCCCGGAGGCGTCGTGGCGCTCGGCTGCGAGCTGGCAGTTGTTGAGCTTGTCGGTACGTCGGCCTGCGGCGTACTGGGCGTGTCGGAGCAGCCGGCCAACGCCACCAGCGCGATCACCACGACTCCTGCCAGCCTCACTCGACGAAGGTAGGCCGGGCGACCGAAAACCCTCCGAAAGCTCAGTCCAGGAGCTCGAACACCGCAGCCCCGACCCGCAGCACCCCGGACGTCAACGGAGTCGCTCGTACGCCGCCCCGCCCGCGCAGCGCCTTCATCGCCCCCGGCCCCACCACCACGTCCATCCACGCACACGGATTGGCCGGCCGATAAGCCTGGAACTCCACCGCCCCGCCCCCGGAGTCGAGCGAGAACCGCCGCCCAACCGCACCCGCACCCGGTCGAGCGGCAAGCGTGTCGATCGGATATCCACGAACCACGATGTTCCGCCGCAGCACCGTCGGATCCCCGTCCACCGAATCCGCATCCAGCAGAGTCACCGCCGCGTTGCGATGAACGGTCTGCCCGAAGTACCGATCCCCGACAATCCCGAACCCTGCCCGAATCTCCACCTCAGAACGAGCAATCGGCACCGGATCAGCCCGCGGCCCATCCGCCGGCCGCCCCTCGAACGCGTGCACCGACGACACGACGAGCGCCACGATCTCGACCGGCGTACTCATCCCCAGGTCAACGGATCCAGCAGCCGGAAGAATTCGAGCCGCCGCCGATCCGGCTCGGTCACCCCGTACGCCGTCAGGAACGGCCCCGGGTCGACCGACCACTCGTCGTACAACTGGATCGTGGTCAACGCAAGATCAGAGTACCGATCGGCAACCCCGAGCCGCCCCACATCAATGAACCCCGTCACCCGCAACGTCAGCGGATCGAAGAACACGTTCGGCAGACACGGATCCCCATGACACACCGCGAGCTCGGTCACCGACTCCACATAGGGGCGCTCGGCAACCACTTGCTCCAGGAGCGATTCCGGAGTCACCAATCGCCACTCGTCGGTCAGGAAGTCCGGGTTCACCGCACCCCGCCGTACGACGTCCTCCGCGGACGCGATCACCGACGCCAGCGGACGCTCGAACGGGCAGTCCGGCAGCGAATGCAACTCGCGCAAGGTCCGCCCGAGCGTCTCCATCGCACCAAGCCAAGCCCAGGACGGCAACTCGATCCCCGGGATCCCCGGTACGGCGCTCGTCACCAGGCACGCGCCGTCGTCCGACACCTGCCAGTCGACGACCGTCGCGCCCGGCATCCCGCTCGACGCCAGCCACGCGATCCGATCGCGTTCCGCCTCCAGCTCCGGCACGCCCGCAGGACCGCAGCACTTGGCGAACGCGTCACCACGCCGGTACACCGACGTGTCGGATTCGCCGATGTCGACGGCTTCCCAGCCGTCCCCCGCCGGCGTCATGCTCGCGACGACTCGCGCACGATCAGCTGCCATGGAAAATCGAACACCTCCCCCGGCGCACCCTCCCGGTCGGTCAATCGGCCGACCATGATGCGCGCCAATGTCTCGTTGAAACCGACCGGTCCGACCGTCGACAACGACGGGTCCAGATGCTCACCCTCGGGCGTGTTCCCGACCCCGACCACGGCCAGGTCCCGCGGTACGTCGATCCGCAGCCGATGCGCAGCCCGTACGACGGCGATCGCGGCGAAGTCCGTCGTACAGTAAACGGCGGATGGCCGATCCGGCTTGCTCAGCAAGGTCATCGCGGCCCGGTAGGCACCCTCGGGGTGCTGCTCGAACACCTCGATGTCCTCGTCGAGAATCGGCTTGCCGGCCGCCGTCAGAGTGTTCACGTATGCGTCGAACCGTTTGAATCCCGACCGCCGCGAAGTCAGCGCGCCGACGCGGTCGTGCTGCGCCAACAGGTGTTCGACAGCCAAGTGACACCGCGGCTCGGCGCCAGACCGGATCACGTCGAAACCTCGCGGCTCGAGCGTCTCGCTGAACGCGACGATCTGGACACCCTGCGCCGCAAAGGCCTCGAGCTCAGCGATCTCGGCCGGATCCGAACTGACGCCGTCGATGAAGATCACGTCAGGCGTCCGGTTCGACAGCACAGCCCGCCAGTCGCCATCGGCAACGATCAGCGCCGTCTTGTTCAACGGCCGGACCGCCGCGCTGACAGCGTCCGCCACCGCCTGGGACCACGGATCGGCGAGCACGTTCAGTGACAGCAGGACCAGGTCGGACTTCCCCGTCCGGATCGCCCGGGCGGCGTCGTTCCGCCGGTAGCCGAGCCGGCTGGCGACCTCGCGCACCCGGTCCGCCGTGGAGTCCTTGATGGTGTGACTGCGATGCCGTCCGGACAGCACGTAGGACACGGTCGCGACCGAGACGCCTGCCTCCTTCGCAACCATGCGCAGTGTTGGCCGGTCCGACATACGGATGATTCTCTCAGACGGGTCTAACCTTTTACCGCACCCGTGATGACACCCTTGGTGAAATGCCGCTGCAAGAAGGGGTAAACGAGAGCGATCGGGACGAGCGCGACGACCACCACCGCCATCTGCAGGGATTGCGGTTGCGGCAGCGGTTCCACCCCGAGTTGGTCCGCCGACAGCGACTTCCCCTGCAGGACGTAGGTCCGCAGGATCACCTGGACCGGCCACTTCGAGGTGTCGTTCAGGTAGAGGAGTGCGTTGAAGAACGCATTCCAGAACCCGACCGCGTAGAACAGCCCGACCACCGCGATCACCGCCTTCGACAGCGGCATCACGATTTTGCGCAAAATCATGAAGTCACTCGCGCCGTCGATCCGCGCGCTCTCCAGCAGTTCACCCGGCACATTCATGAAGAAGGTGCGCAGGACAACGAAGTTGAACGCACCCAGCGCACCCGGCAGGATCAGCGACCACAGGCTGTCCAGTAACCCGAGTTGCTTCACCACCAGGAACATCGGGATGATCCCCGGCGCGAACAACAGCGTGAACAGAACCATCAGCAACACCGGCCGCCCGAACAGCACCGGCCGCGAGGTCGCATAGGCCAAGGCGATCGTCACCGCGAGCGCGATCGCCGTACCGACGAGAGTGACGAAGACACTGACCATGATCGCCCGGCCCATCAACCCGCCGCTGAACAAGGTTTGATACGCCTTCACCGTCGGATGCGACGGCCACAGCACGTACCCGCCGGCCTCGATGATGTCCTGGTCGCTGGCCAGCGACGTCGACACCACGACCAGGATCGGTACGACGATCGCCAGCGCGAAGCCACCGAGGACGACCGCCTTGATCGCCTGGTAGACCGGCGACGGATTCTCCTTCCAAATGGGCCTCATGAGCCACCCCTTCGTTGGAAGATCCCCGGCTCGCCGAGTCGATGGGCGAGCGAGTTGGCGCCCCAGAGCAGCAACGCGCCGACCACGCCCTTGGCCAGCCCGGCCGCGGCTCCGCTACTCCAATCGCCGCCGACCACACCCGCGTAGTACGTGAATGTGTCCAGTACTTCGGCCGCGCCCGGGCCGACGGAATCTCGCTGCAGGATGAACTGCTCGAATCCGACGCTGAGGATGTCACCGATCCGCAGAATGAGCAGCAGCACGATGACCGTCCGCAGCGACGGCAGGGTGATGTGCCAGAGCCGCCGCCAGCGCCCAGCGCCGTCCGCGGCCGCCGCCTCGTAGAGCGAGACGTCGACCGTGGTCAGCGCGGCCAGGAAGATGATCATCGCCCATCCCGCGTCCTTCCAGACCAGTTGTGCGACCACCAGCAGCGGGAAGGTGTCGGGGTTCGTCATGAACGGTATCGGGTCCAGCCCGGCCTGCCGGAGCAGGTTGTTCACGAACCCCGCGCCACCCAGCGACTGCTGGAACAGCGTCACCACCAGCACCCAGGACAGGAAGTGCGGCAAGTACGCGATGGTCTGGAACCAACGCCGTACCCGGTTGCTGACCAGCGAATCCACGATCAGCGCCAGGCCGATCGGGATCGGGAAGAACAGCAGCAGCTGTACGCCGGCCAGGATCAGCGTGTTCCGCAGCGCATCCCAGAAGTCGGGGTTCGCGTACAGGTTGACGAAGTTCGTGAACCCGTTCCACTCGCTGTGCATGATGCCGAGGTACGGCTGGAAGTCCTGGAAGGCCACGACATTGCCGATCACCGGCAGGTAGAAGAAGACCAGCAGGAAGACGACGCCCGGGACCATCAGCAGCACCATCTGCCAGTCCCGGCGCCACCGCGCAGTGAATGTCACGGAACCTCACGACCCGGTGACCGGCACGCCCGCCGGCAGTACGGCGGCGAACTCGCCACGCATCTTGTCACCGCCACCGGACTTCCAGCGCTTCAACGCCTCGTCGTACGCACCGATCTTCTGCCGGCCGGTGACGATGTCGACGATCGTGTCCCGGAACGCCGCGGTCAGCTTCGGACCGACCTTGCTGCTGGTGTCGGAGTACGTGCCCGCGGTCGGGTTGCGCATCGCGAACTCCAGCAGCTTCTGCTCGGTCGCGTGGATCTTCTTCGTGTCGTCCGGGAAGGCCGGGTTGAAGATCACGCTCTCCGGCGAGTTCATGATCGTCAGCGCGCTCACCAGACCGGGCGCCTGCTGGGTGCCGGCCTTCGTCAGCACCGGGTTGCCCTGCGCGTCCAACTCATACTGCTGACCTTGTACGCCGAAGTTCTTCTGCAGGTACTCCTTGGTGCCGAACGGCGCCGACAGGTAGTCCATCAACGCGAGCAGCTCGCGGATCCGGCCCTCGTCGGTCTTCTTGAACGGCGTGAATCCGACCGTGCCGTAACCCATGTCGTAGACCGGTTTCGCCTTACCGTCATGGCCGAATGGGATCAGTGTGTCGACGAACAGCGACGGGTCGAGCGCCCGGAAGTCCGCGGTCGCCCGCGGTCCGACCACGACCTGCGCCGCGATCTGACCATTCACGGTCTTCGGGGTCGCGTCGGCGAGATTGAGGTCCGGGTAGAACACCTTCGCGGCCCACAACTTCGCGGCGTACTCGACTGCGGCCCGGTAATTCTCGGTCTCGTACAAGTGCGTGAGCGAGCGATCAGCGTTGACCCGCCAGCCGTTCGGGGCACCGAACCACTCACCGAACATGTGCAGCATGTTGATGATCGCCGGCTCGAGCGCGTAGTTCGTGCCGTTGCTCAACTCCTTGCACTTGGCAAAGAACTCGTCCGCGCTCGTGCTCTGCAGACCGCCGACCTTCTCCCAGGTCTTCGGGTTGCCCATCATCACCTGGCCGAACGGCGTCGACGGGATCGGCGCGCCCCAGATCTTCCCGTTCACGACCGCGGTCCGCCAGGACGCGGGCTTCAGCGCGGCCAGGTTCGGGTACTCCAGAACGGCATCGCCGGACAGGTACTTCGTGAGGTCCTGGAACTTTGCCTCGAGCATCGGACCGATGTTCGGGATGCCCTGGTTCGGCGGCAGCCACATCAGGTCCGGCAGCGAGTCGCTGGCCAGCAGCGTCGCGAACTTCTCCGGGTAGCCCGGGTCGGTGCCGATGGTGAGCTTGAGCTCCGCGCCGAGCGCCTGGTTCAGCGACTGCCACATCGCGTTGCTGCCCATCGGCGGCGGAGGCGTCGCGAACGTCTCGGTCAGCGCGGTCACCGCGTTCTTCAGCGGCGGCGCCTTCACACTCGCGGCCGCGTCGGCCGGGAACCGCAGGAACCCGGGTTCGAGCCCCGACTCAGCGCCGGGCAGGTCAGGCTGCAACCCCGCAAAGGGCTTGTGCGTCGGCAGTTTCAGATCGCCGGACGCCTTCGCCCCGCCACCCGCCGTACCGCCGTCGCCACACCCGGCAAGGGTGGAGCCTGCCACCACCGCTGCACCGGAGACCTGCAGGAACCGTCGCCGACTGATCATTGCTGCTCCAAGCCACAGTAGAGTGCTCACTAACGAGCACTTAAACGTTAACCCGGACCGTAAACGACGGCGGCGCCTGATGGCAAGGGACAAAACGCAGCCGGCGGCCGCGGGGAACTCCCCAACGACCGCCGGCTTCGGCTTGTTGCTGTGCTAGCTCAGCAGCGGATCAGCAGACCGAGCAGGATGCTGCAGGTCTTGCTGGCCTTGTCGTTACCCGCCGCCGAGTCGTCCGGCGAGCTGGCGGTCCGCTGCGCGGTCGCGGTGAACGAGCCCGTGGTCAGCAGCCCGGCGGATGCGCTGAACGTCTTCGTCACCGACGCCCCACTGGCCAGCGATGCGACACCACAGTTGAGGCTCCGCGTCGTACCAACTCGCGTGCACCCGTTCGTCCCGGCGTAGTTCAGACCGGCCGGGTACGCCGCCGCGACGTTGATCCCGGTCGCCGTGGCCGGCCCGTTGTTCTTCACCGTCACGGTGTAGTTGATCCGCGCACCCGATGCCGAACCGGTCAGCCCGACCGCGATGTCGGCCTTCGGCACCGTGAAGTTCAGCGTCGGCCCTTCCAGGAGCTCGAACGAGTACTCGTCACCGAGCAGCTGATGCTGCAGCGTGACCGACGGCGGTGCGGTCTCCAGCACCTTGAACGTGTAGACGACCGTCCGGGTCTCACCACTGGGCAGATCACCGAGCGCGGCCCGGTACTCGATGTCCAACGGGAAACAGATGATCGCTCCCGTGCAGCCGACCAGCTCGATCATCCCCGGCAGCGAAACACCGGTCTTCCCGAACAGCGCGGCCTTGGCCCCGACGATCGTGAACGACGCGGCATTGTGGACCGTCTGGGTGATGGTGAATTCGGTCCCCACGCCAGGCGAGGTGTTACTGACCTCGACGGCGCTGGTCGGCGGGTCGGCAGCCATTGCCGTCGCCGGAGCGATCAGAGATGCGCCGGCAACAGCCGTAACCAGCGCAGCACGAAGTAACTTCCAGGCATGCATAGCACAGCCCCCCACTTAATTAGACTGAACTTCCCCCACCGCCTCATCGGCGATGCAGAAGAGTATGGTGCCCCCGATCACAACGCACAACGGCTCGAATCAGCCGTTTGTTACGGGTCACCCACAGTCAGCGGTTGGTGACTTCGAACGCCACGATCGCGGCCGCGACAGCGACATTCAGCGACTCGACCCCCGCGTGCAGCGGGATCTGCAGGTCGGAATCGGTGCTCACGGTGATGCCGTTGGTCTCGCCGCCAAGCACGTAGACAGCACGCGGCGCGAGCTCGGTCTTGAACAACGAGTCCTGCGACCGCGCCGACAGCCCGTACACGTGGTACCCCGCCGTCCGCAGTACGTCGACAGCCGCCTTCGCGGTCGACGTGTTCACGATCGGGGCCTGGAACGCGATCCCGGCCGACGCCTTGATCACGAGCGGCCCGACATGCGGCGTACCGGCCCTCGGCAGGATCACCCCGTCGAAACCGGCACCGGTCGCCGTACGGAGGATCATCCCGACGTTGCCCGGGTTCGTCACACCGTCCAGCAGGAACACGTTGGTCGGACGCTTACCGCGGTCGCGGACGAACTCTTCCAGAGGCGTCATCCGCGGTGCGTTCACATCCGCGACGACGCCCTGGTCGTGTTTCCCGTTCCCCGCCAGCCACTTCACGCGGTTCGCGGTCGCCCGCTCGACCGGCGTACCGGTCCGGTCCGCCGCACGCAGGATCTCCTGCATCGAACCACCGGTCGCGTTGTCCGCGATGACGACCTTCGCGACCGACAGCTTCGGGTCGTCCAGGGCCTCGAGCACAGGCTTGCGCCCGTAGATCGTGATCCATTTGTCCCGCGGCGACTTCTTCGACTCCACCCGCCTAACTTACTGGAGCGGGTTGGTCGCCTTGCCATCCAGCCAGAGGGTGGCCGACTTGTCACCGTGCGGTCCGGAGCGGCCGACGTGCTTGTCGCTGATCTGCGGGCCGTTCTTGATCACGTGCACCAGCGCCATCGCGTGCCCACGGCCGAGGTCGTAGTCCGCCTTCAACCAGTCGCAGATCACCCCGGCCTTCACATCCTTCGCGTCGTACCCCTTCGCCTTCGCCTGCTCGACCAGCACCCGCGGAGTGTGGCCGGTCTTCTCTTCGATCTTGTCCAAGTACGCCTGGAACGACATGTTCGTCTGCTTTCGGTTGGGGTTGCTTGGTTGCTTTCACCCCTGCGTCGACCGGGCCTGCTCGATTTCGACACATCGCGTGATCGCTTCGACCGATCGATCAACATCGATCGCACTCGTCGTCCAGTTCGACACCGAGATCCGCATCGCCGCGCGCCCGTGCCACGTCGTACCGGACGCCCAGGCCGTGCCCTCCTGCTGCACCGCCGTGACCACTCTCCGAGTCAGGTCGTCATCCCCGAAACGGACGAGGACCTGATTCAGGGTGACGTCGTTCAGTACGTCCGCTCCGGCCTCGCGCAGCTGCTCTGCAAACCGGCTCGCCATCGCACAGCACCGATCCACCAGCTCCACGATCCCGCTCCGCCCGAGCGCCCGGATCGCGGCGTACACGGCGATGCCCCGCGCGCGGCGGGAGAACTCGGGGTTGTAGTCGAGCGGGTCCCGCTTCTCCGCATCGTGGATC
Source organism: Kribbella sp. NPDC056951 (assembly GCF_042674205.1). Taxonomy (NCBI): domain Bacteria; kingdom Bacillati; phylum Actinomycetota; class Actinomycetes; order Propionibacteriales; family Kribbellaceae; genus Kribbella; species Kribbella sp. NPDC056951. The sequence continues at coordinate 1,558,361 of NZ_JBHUQZ010000001.1, read as the reverse complement.
AGGTACGACGCTCGCACCGACATCGCGGCCCGATGCGCCTCTGGGTGGGCGGTGAACACGAGCCCCGAGTCGTACGGCACGTTCAGCCACTTGTGCGCATCCGTCGCCCACGAATCAGCCTTCGCGATTCCTCGAATCGGCGTACCGACAGTGCTCCACAACCCGAACGCTCCGTCCACATGCACCCAGGCGTCCGTCGTCAGCTCACAGATGTCGTCCAGCGGATCGATCGCGCCGGTGTTCACATTGCCCGCCTGCGCACAAACGATCGTCGGTCCTTGTCCGAGCTCTGGCGCCAGGGCATCCGGCCGCATCCGCCCCTGCCCGTCCACCGCGATCGGCACCATGCACCGCGTCCCCAACCCGAGGAACCGCAACGCCCGATCCACAGTGTCGTGCCGCTCAGCCCCAACCAGCACCCTGATTGCCGGAGCTCCGATCAGCCCGTCCGCCTCGACATCCCACCCGGCCTTTCGCAGTACGTCGTACCGCGCCGCCGCCAGCGCCGTGAAGTTCGCCATCTGCCCGCCGGTCACGAACCCCACCGAGGTCTGCTCAGGCAGCCCGAACAACTCCACCAGCCACTCCGCCGCGATCTCCTCGACCACCGCCGCCGCGGGCGCAGCGGCGTACAGGCCCGCGTTCTGATCCCACACCGTCGCCAGCCAGTCCGCCGCCAACGACGCCGGCGTCGCCCCACCGATCACAAACCCGAAGAACCGCGCACTCCCCGTAGCAACCAGCCCACCCTCAACCCCGTCAGCCAGCGCCTCGATGATCTGGGTCGGATTGCCCGGCCCCTGCGGCAACTCACCGCCCAGCCTCCGCCGCAACTCGCTCGCCGCAGCCGAGGCCCCCACCGGCCGCTCCGGCAGGTTCTGGAGATATGTCATCGCCCGCGCATACGCCTCGCCGAGCGGCCCCTCCCAATCCGGTTCCATTCCTCCTTTCTACGCCGATTCCGTCGTACAGTGCCGCATCGGTTTCGGGAGGAGCTCGGAATGAGTCGCTGGTCCGCCATCGTCGGCTATTCACTGGTCGGCGCCGCCACCCAACTCGTCTGGCTCAACTTCGCCGGCGTCACCACCGTCGCCGCCACCCACTACGCCGTCTCCGAAACCGCCATCGGCTGGCTCGCCCAGGTCTTCCCCCTCCTGTACGTCGTCCTCTCCATCCCCTGCGGCCTCGCGCTGGACCGCTGGTTCCGCCCAGCCCTCCTCGCCGGCGCCGTTCTCACTGCCATCGGCGCCCTGGTCCGTCTCGGCGGCGACCACTTCGCCTGGCTCCTAGCCGGCCAACTCATCGCCTCAGTAGCCCAGCCCCTGGTCCTCAACGCCGTCACCGGCATCACCGGCCGCTATCTGGACGAGAAGGACCGCCCCACCGGTATCGCCATCGGCACCGCCAGCATCTTCGCCGGCATGGTCCTGGCCTTCCTCCTGTCAGCCGTCCTCCCCGCCGCCGCAGACTTACACACCATGCTCGTAGTAACCGCGGCCTTCTGCGTCGCTGCTGTCTTGTTCCTGGCAGTGGCCCTCCGCACCCCCGGCCCGCACGCCCCCGCCGTACCGGCTGTCCCCCAAGCCATCTTCACCGCCCTACGCACAGCCTGGTCAGACCCCCTGATCCGCCGCCTCTGCGTCCTGGCAGTCTTCCCCTTCGGCGTCTTCGTTGCCCTAAGCACCTTCGCCCAACCGCTACTGGAACCAGCCGGCGTAACCTCCACCACCGCCAGCCTCATCCTGCTCCTCAACGTCATAGCCGGCGTCCTAGGCAGCGCCCTCCTCCCCATCTACGCCGCCCGCCACCACGCCGAATCCCCCTACCTGGTCACCAGCCTCACCACCACCGCCATCGCCTGCCTCTTCCTAGCCTTCCTCCCCAGCACCCCCGTAGCCCTGATCACCATCACCCTCATCGGCCTACTCCTCCTCCCAGCCCTCCCCATAGTCCTGGAACTAGTAGAACGCCGCTCCACAGACGCCGAAGGCACCGCAGCCGGCCTGATCTGGCTCTCCGGCAACCTAGGCGGCCTCCTAGCCGCCACCGCAGTAGGCCTCCTCGTAAACCACCCCCGCCCCGCCTTCTTGCTGTTGGCCCTCCTCCCCCTGATCGCCCTCCCCGGCGCCCACACCCTCCGCCACCACCTGCAAACCCCAGCCCCCACCACCCGCTAAACTGTCTCCCGCACCACCCCGCCGACGTGGCGCAACTGGCAGCGCACCGCTCTTGTAAAGCGGTGGTTAGGGGTTCGAGTCCCCTCGTCGGCTCCAAAGAAGTAATAAAAGGTAAGGGGAAGGACCTTCCCCAGCGTGCTACGCAGTCGCTCCTTCGTCGCAACAGCTACGCGCGCACCCGCCCACCCATACCTCCCCTCCGGGCTACCGCCCGGCCCCGCGGGCTACCGCCCGCAACCGACAACCCGTGGCCGGCGTTACCTTGCCCACGACCGTCATCACACCGACCGGTGGGGCCCCTACGCCCGTAGGATCACCGGCTTCGGTAGCTCCTACGCCCGCGCCCGTACGATCACCGCCGTCGGCGGTCGACAAGGTCATGGCCGCCAGGAAGGTGGCCTGGGCAGGTCTCGTTGCCGCGGCCACCTTCGTAGGTCTCTTGGTGAAGATCGCGTTGGACATTCGGTCGGCCCGCAGCGGTGGGCAGACGCGCACCATCCGATCGAAGCTAGCAGGTCGGAACGGGAGCCAGGCCAGGCCGGGCAGGCGAGGGCCTTGGTGGCGCCGAACACGCTAGCCGGGCCGGGCCCGCGAGTCCTTGGCTTCGTGGTTCGTCCGGAGAGGTCAGTACGCCAGCGGTTCGCGCCTCGCCTATCGCAACCAGTAGCCCAAGATGGTTCCGAGCAGCCCTGCTCCAGTCGCCTGTCGTCCTTCGTCTCCTAAGACAAGGAACAGGGCAACTGCGGTAATCGCGATCGATAGTGCGAGCTGCATCCTTGCTCTGGCGCGGTTAGGCGGAGTCCGAGGAAGCGAGTCCTTAATCTCCTGCTCAATCTCCCGCTCCAGGCTGCGCTTCCGTTGCCGCTCTTCAGCGCGGCGAGCGCGTTCCCACTCGTCACGTTGCTGCTGCTCTTCGGCTCCCAGGGGAGGGTCGCCTGCGCGGCGGGGTCGAAATGGGCTCTCGTAGGAGGTTCCAACATGTTCCCCCGCCAGGTCGTGCCAGAACTGGCGGACAGTAACTCCCAGTGGTGCGTACATACACCACAGCGTGGCTGCGATTGCGACTGCTGTATAGATCAGACAGGCGATCGCTAGCATCAGGAATCCATCGATGAGCAAGGACAGCACCCAGCCCGACGGATACGGCGAGCTGCTGGCGCGGCTGAAGGACGAAGTCCGCAGCGCGCAGCTACGCGCCCAACGCGTCGCCAACGTCGAGCTGCCCCGCCTGTACTGGGGCATCGGGAGCGCGATCCTCGAACGACAGGCCACCGAAGGCTGGGGCACCAAGGTGATCAGCCGGCTCGCGGACGACCTGCGGGCCGAGTTCCCGGCCATGCGTGGGTTCTCCTCCCGCCATCTGCAGTACATGGCCTCGGCCGCCCGGGCGTGGCCCGGCGCAATCGCGCAGCAGCCTGCTGCGCAATTGCCCTGGGGCCACGTCATGGTGCTGCTCGACCATCTCGACGACCAGGCCGAACGCGACTGGTACGCCGCAACCGCGGCCGACCACGGCTGGTCGCGCGACGTACTGCGCAACCAGATCAAGAACCAGCTCCACCAGCGCGAGGGCGCCGCACCGTCGAACTTCCCCGCCCGGCTCCCACCCGCCGACTCGGACCTGGCCCAGCAGCTGACCCGAGACCCCTACGTCTTCGACTTCCTCGACATCACCGCCACCACGAACGAACGAGCGCTCGAGCAAGGACTCATCGACCGCCTCCAGCACACCCTGTCCGAGTTCGGCCGCGGATTCAGCTTCGTGGGCCGCCATGTGCACTTCGACGTCGACGGCCAGGACTTCTACATCGACCTGCTGGTCTTCCATTTCGACGCTGCGAAGTAGCTCGCCACGACCTCCGGCCGCGAAACGATGCATGGTGCGCTGACGACTTCTTGGCGCACCATGTCGGGGCACGCCCATGGCTACATTTGGGCCGGGAAGCCTGCGCTCGACAAGCCGAGCCGCGCGGACGTCGAGAGCGCGGTGGCGGCCGGCTTGCTGGCGACCGGAGAAGCGATCGAGATGTTCAGAGATCGCGCCGCCGGACGGCGGCACATAGCTAAGCCCGGCGATCACGCCGAGCTGTAGGTCAATAGGTGGCTAGCCGCGTAACGCGGCAACGCTGCCGATCAACGGATCACTGCCCTGTTCAAGAGAAACCAGTACGTCGTCGACAGTGCTCGGCCGGTGGCGGCTCCAGGTGTCGGCGATCCGCTGGACCTGGGCGTAGACCTTCTGGCGGTTCAGATCGATGAGACCCAGCACGAAGTCATCCGCGTTCTGAGCCTCGATGCTCCACGGTTCCAGGTACTTCTCCGGAAAGTCCTTGAGGTTCTGCGTGACGATCACCTGAGCGTTGCTCTTGATCGCCGCCGCAAGGACGTGCCTGTCGCTGACGGCCGGAAGGTCGAGGGCGTTGATCAACGGTTCGTAGCCGGTGACGAGGACATCCTCGATCGCGTCGTTCATCAACGCTCGCGTGCGGTCGAGATGCGTGGGGTCGAGGTCTCGCCGGTTGGCCTTCAGATTGCGGAACGTCTCGTCGAGAATGCGATCCGTCCACTTCGCCTGCACCAGCCCAGCCTGCGCGACCCGGATGAGCAGGTCGCGCAGGGTGTTGGGGTAGAGGACATTGGCGTCGTACAGAACGATGAACGGCACGTCAGTACAGGCCCATCTCCATGGTTAGCTCGGTCAGCTCGTCGGCAGCCGCTCGGCGGTCCTGGTCACCCTGACGCTTGTACTTCAGCAGGGAGTCCACCCGGACTCTCCGGTGTGTCCCCACTTTCCGGTACTGGATCTTGCCCTCGTCGAGCAGCCCGATGAGGAAGGGCCGAGACACATTCAGCATGTCCGCGGCCTGCTGAGTCGTCAGCTCTGCATGATCCGGTACGACAGATACGGCCTGGCCGGCCGCCATGTGTGCAAGGACCCGCGCCAGCAGCTCGACCGCACCGCGCGGCACGGACAAGGTGTCGTCAGGGTCGCCCCCGACGACGACTCGGATGTTGTCGTGATCGTTGTGATCTGTCAGGTATCGCCTGACCCGCCGCATAGCGACTTCTGCCGCCGCCACGTCAGCCGGATCGGGCCGCACCGATGCAAGTTCTGCGGTACTCATAGCAACTCCTCCCGGTTACCGGGCGCTGGTCGCCAGCCAACGTCCGACATGGCAAGTATCCGCAACAACCGCAACAACCGCAACATCTAATGAGTCACAGTGGGATCACCCGAGTCGCATTGAGACGTCACGCAGCAACACGCGCAGCTACGCAGCTACGCAACAGCCTCCGGCACTAGAACGCATGTTCGAATGAGCGCTATGGTGGTTTATGCGAGTTCGGTTCACGGTGCGCTCGGATGAAACGACGCCGGGAAGTTTGGGTGCTTGGGACGGCGCGCTGAACGGTTGGCGTACGAGGCACTTGGCCGATGAACTCGAAGCGACGCGGGAAGCCGCCGAGCTGGAGCTCCAGTTCGACGCGCACGGCCCACGACCGCTGGGGACCGTGCCCAGGTTCTGCGACGTGAAGCCTGCGGTTCAGGAACTGCGCGACGGCCGCTGGTTGCCACCTGTCCAACTCCACGCCTGGGTGCTCACCGACGGCCAGTGGTACGGCCTGGTCCAGGACAAGGACGGTCGGCAGAGGTTCATCCCCGGCAAGAATCTGCGGCTGAGCGTGCCCTAGCGGCCCGCCCGGCCGAAGTCGGCTGTCCCTGCGAACCACCGCGATTCGACCTGGAGTGATTGCAGGGAGGGCCACGGCTCGATCGATGGCAGCCAACCTATGCGGCGATCGTGAAGATCCTTCGCTGGATCTCGAGGTGGTGGCCCAGGTCAGTGGCCGACCCGGCATCCAACGCCGGATCGTCCAGCTCGCCCAAGTCAATGGAGTTGGCCGCGGCAAGCTTCCTCGTGTAGTCGGCCACCAGATCAACGACTGCCTCTGTCAGAGCGACTTGCCTGTTGCTGGAATGCGTTGCGACGGCATCGAGATCGGAGATGAGGCGACTGATGGTGCCTTCATCGAGGGTGCCGGCGCGGACTGCCTCCAAGTAAGCAAGGAGGGAGACGTCGAGAGCCTTGGCGCGTGTTCTCGCCTCTATCCGACCCTTCACCGCAATTACCAGGAGTGCACCACCGGCCGCCGCGGCCGCGCCGATAACCGTGATGACCCGGCGGTCCGTCAACGTGGCTGCCGCGCGCCGCGCCGCGGCGGACGCGGTACGGGTGAAAGGGACTTCCCTCAAGTGCTCGACGATCTGGCCGCCAGAGGCTCTCCTGATCACGCCGCCGTACCGGACCATCGTCCCGGCATCCAGTCCCAATTGGATGTCCGGAGGGATGAGGAAGCTGACCGGCTGAATCGGCATCGACGGAACAGTCACTGGCTCATCCTCACTGCGGGGGCGGGGGTGTTCGTGCCTCATCCTGCCTGAAAGTCAGCCGCGACCGCAGCGATCGATCTCCTCAAGCGGCGCGAGGCTCGATTCAGTACCCGTGCAACACTGAAGCCGGAGTGCTCGATTTGCGTCAAATTCTAAAGTGATCGTGTACTGTCTGAGTGAGATTCTGGGAGGCAGCATGGATGCAGGACGGCTCTGGGCGCTGGAATCCTTAGGCATGTACGGCCCGATGATTCGCGACCAGATCGCACAGCTGGTGCAGGACGAGCACGAATCCAGCCTCGACGCACAAGAAGCATCAGGCCACCGCTCCCGCAGCGTCTACGGAGAGTTCTGGCGGGGCATCCTGGAGCGGTTCGAGCAGTTCGGCAACCTGCCAGGAGCGACAATGGCCCGGCCTGGTGGCGCCCCGTACAAGATCCCGGTCGTCAATGGTGTCGCGGTCTACCCCTGGCGGTATGCGAAGAGCCGCGAGACCGAGCTGTCCAACACGCCATTCGCCACCTCCACGGCGCGGATGAAGGCCGCCAGCCTCCGGCCGGAAGGCGTGCAGGAGGCTCTTGTCCCGCTCGATCTCCCGGATCCGCAGCTGACCGACGAAGAGCAAGCGCTGGTTGACGGTTTCACCGCGCTGACCGAGGATCCGCTGGTCAGTTCGAGCCGCATGGTGCTGGTGGCGATCTCCAGCTCCGTGAACGGGCTGTTCGCCGTCCAGTGGGGTGAAGTCCAGCTCACCGCCGACGGCTACGTGGACTGGATCGGTCATCACGAGAGTCTTCTGGACCTGCAGCCGACGCTGCCCGTCTCAACCTCACCCACACGCACCTTCACTTCTGGCGAACCGCCGAAGAAGTTCCCGGATGCCGAAGCCGACGGAGAAACATCAACGGATGAGCGATGACACACAAGGCTCTGACCTGGTCATGATCGGCGGCGGCCCGCGGCCAGGAATCGAGTCAATCGCCAGTGCGTTCGACCCTGCACGGCTCACCCAAGCCCGTGTACTTGCCGAACTCACCAAGGCCGAGCTGTCCGACACCGTCGGAGTCTCTGCTGCGGCCATCGGGCAATACGAGGCCGGTGCGAGCAAGCCCCGCCTCGACCTGCTGCCGAAACTGGCACGAGCCCTAAGCGTTCCTGTCGAATACTTCGCGGCCGGCCGCCCCTTCGGCCGGCTGGATTCATCCAGCGCACACTTCCGCAGCCTGCGATCCACCCGCGCGAAAGACCGTGCCAAGGCCGTTGCCCACGCCGAACAGCTCTGGGAGCTCACCTACGCCCTGGAAAAGCAGGTGCGGTTCCCGGAGGTTTCGCTGCCACAGATACCCGACGGCGCGACGCCGGCCGAGGCCGCGCGATCGCTGCGAGCAGCGTGGTCCGTCGGCCGCGGACCGGTACCCCATCTTGCGGCAACCATGGAATCGCGCGGAATTGTTGTATGCCTCATCCCGCTCACCAATCAAGCCCTCACCCGCGTCAAGGCGTACTCGACCGACGCCCTGGGGCGGCCGCTGATCATCATCACACCTGAGCGGTTCAAATCGGTCTACGAATACCGATTCACCTGCGCACACGAAGTCGGCCATCTGCTGCTGCACCCCAACCCACTACCCGGTGACCGGCAGCAAGAACGAGAAGCCGACCAGTTCGCCGCAGAATTCCTGACTCCCCGCACTGAGATGGAGCCCCTGCTGCCAAAGAGCGTCCGCATCGCCGCACTCGACCAACTCAGCAAGACCTGGGGTGTGTCGATCGAATCGCTCATCTACCGGATGGGCGAACTCCGCCTCGCGTCCGACGCATCCATCCGACGCGCACATCAACGGCTGGCCCAGATGGCCGACCTCAGGCGCGACGAACCACTGACCGCATATCCAGGCGAGACGCCAACGCTGCTTCGAGAAGCGATGGAACTCGCCGGCCGCCGCGGATTTCACCGCGCCGACCTGGCCCGCGAGCTGTGCTGGACCACAAAACACCTGGCCAGCCTGCTCGACGAAGCCGACGATCGGCCACAGCTACGCGTCGTGCGCTGACTTGCCATGGACCGCGGACCGGCTGCCGTCAGATTCGACGGTTCAGAACGGGTGGGTAGTTGCAGCGATCAGCCGCTTCTCAAGGGTCGCCGCCGGTAACCACGGAGCCCACTCAAGCTCTGCATCAAGCTCTGCATCAAGCTCCATGCCCAGTTCTCGCGCATGAGCTGCTCAGCCGACGCCGACCGTCCGGGCCTCGCGCGCCGGGCAGATCGCGCTTCCTACCGGCCAGCCGGCGGCTCGAGCGGGCCCGGGTCTCCCTTGCTCACCTCAACCCGCGGACTGCCCACGCCGAGTGTTCCTGCCTCGGGAACGGCGGATGCTGCCGGGCTTGCCGGACAGTCGTTCACCTCTCCGGTGTAAGTGGGGCTTATGCTGCCGAAGATGTACTGCCCGTCGTAGATCACTACCCTGCGGGACTGGGTTGTTCCTGCCCAGGTGTTGGGCAGCGTCCCACGCCAGTGCCCGTTGTCGCCGGTAGTGAACGACGCGATGACATACCAGCCGCCGCTGCTGGTGTTGAGCTGCTGAACCGATCCGGTTCGGCCCCCGTAGTTGATGAGCCCGTGCGGTGCGATCGCGTAGCGCTGCGCCCAGATCTCCGCAATGCACTCCTCGGACGCGACGGCGTCTACCTTCGACATCATGCGAATGTCGGTGGCCGGAGAGTTCTGCGGGATCGAGGCGGCCGGCTGATTCCCTGCCGGGCTCGGTGTGCCGGCAGACTGTGCCCGGCCCTGTCCGGCGATCGCCGGATCTGGAGATGAATAGGCGCCTGCAGGCTGCCATGTCACGGGCGCAAGGCTCGCGTTGTCGTACACGCTCCACTTGTCACCGTAGCCGAAATTGAAGAACAGCTTGTTCGTCACGACACCGTCAGCCCGTTTCGCTTCCCAGCGCGCGTCGACAACGCCAGCGGCCGCACAGTCCGCTCCGAGCGTCACTGCGGGCGACTGGAACGGTGCCGAGATGTGCACCCGAGCGGGCACATTGAGAGTGCACGAAGCCGCGGCAGCCTGCTCGCCTGCCGCATCACTGAAGGAGGCGTCTGCCGAGCCGATAACAGCGGCCAGCAGCACCGTGAGAGGTAGAAAACCGGCGCGGGCAAACACCTTCCTGCGGCTAGTAGCCAAGGTCATCTTTCTCTTCCTCCAGATTGATCCAGAACAAGTACTGGTCGGTGAGGTCGGCGCGGTACTCCTCGCTGCTGCCGCGCAGACCATCGGCAGTCGCGGCGACCAGGGCATCGATGTCCTGGTATGTCTCGTAGGGCACCTCTGGGGTATCGTCGAACATGATGCTGAGTTGGCCGTTGCCGCCTGCGCTGACGCCAAGGTGACTACCTGTCGGATCGAAGGCGAACGGGATCAGGGGCGCCCGCCCCCACAGGTCGGTCATCTGGCGGCATCGCTCGTAGCGGACCAGGGCCTGATCGACGGCCAGCGGGTACCAATTCCCGATAAAGGAGAATCCCCCGGAACCCCGGGTCGATGTGCCGGCGTGCACGCCATACAGCTCCCGCAGCGGCCCGGGCAGGTCACCCGCCACGGCCGACCAGGCAGCCAATTCCTCCCGCGTGACGGGCGGGCGAAGATCGGCCAGGACGCGCGGGCTCTGCAGCCCCAACACTGCGTCGATGGCTCGCCAGTCCGACTCGATGGTCATCACAACTCCTAGTACGCGTAGACCCTGAACTGATCCAACTCGAGTATGCGGTCGTAGTAGTACCAGACGCCGCGCTTGTTACCCTCGGTCGAGTTGTGATCGGCATTGATATAGCGCACCGAGTAGTTCGTCTCCGGGTCGTTGAAGCTGCCTTCATAGGTCGATGCGAACGGGTACTCGTCGCACGACTCGTCAGGCTGCTTGGGGAACCACTTTGAACACTGATACACCGCTCTGCGCCGCTGCGCGTCGTTCAGGTTCCCGTCGACGGTCCTGGTGAGGTTGTACGGGATGAGCTTGTTCCCACTGGGGTCCGGCGGTCTCGTCGAGTTCGGGTTGTTGAGGGCGTCGTAGACATGCCGGGCGACCTCACCGACTTGCGGATCAGTCCGGGACAGCCACCAGCTGGGCTGCACTCCACCGAAAATGCACGCAGGACCATTGAACCCTCCGCGCGTGGACGCATCACACCGGACAACCGTCCTCAACGTGCCTAGGTTCGCAATCGCGCCAGGGTTCGCCGGATTGGTGGCCTCGAACTTGACCTCGAAGTTCAGACCAGTCTTGCGGTCCTCGTTGTCCGTCGACTTGGCCGGCAGCGGAACGGTCGTCTTGAACTCCATCACCTGGCCGGCACTGAGATCAGCCAAGATCTCATCCTGCACCGCGCCGGGCTGACTGCCGCATGTTGCGCCGGCTTCGTGGCCGTACACGAAGTCGCAGGACACCTTGGCGATCAGCGTCGTCGTGCCAGGCACGACCTTGCTGCGTTCCGGCGAACGAGCCTGGTCAACGTAGATCCGGACGATCACCTCGTTGGTGCTCTTCGAGCCCCACCCGATCACGGTCAGCCGATAGCTGACCTTGCCGGTCTCGTAGATCCTCTTGTTGATCTCCTCGTACTTGTACAGGTCGACGTTGGTCCACGAGCACCACTGATAGTGGTTGTAGATCCGCCCCGGGCCGTTGTTCGACTGCCAAGACCAGTAGCTTCCCTGCCCAAGGCCCTGGCATCCCTGAACCGTCAGATACGTGAACGGCGGCGGAGGCACATCAGGCTCACTTGCCGGCCCAAGTTTCGGCCCGGGCGCCGCTGACGAGTCAATCGAACTCGCGTCGACACGGTAGCTCTGCGCGGACTGAACGGCGTAAGCGTTGAGTGCCCGCTGAAAGTCCTTCGCTGTGGCGCCCCGAGGCAGCTTCTTCATCGGGGGCATCGGTTTGGGAGGTGTCGACACGGCAAGCGGAACTGCGGTTGCCGTCGGGGCTGAAGCCGGAGGCTGCGCCACCGGTGCAGCAGTGGTCGATGCCGCGGAAGCCACGCTTACCGACAGACTCGCGAGGACAACGCCAAGCCATCCGAGTGTTCGAGACCTCATAGAACACGCTCCGACAGTCGAAGCACGGGCGAGTCAGGTGCCGAGTCGTACCAAGATCGTGGTGTGACACGTGATTTCATTTCTACTCCCCCAGGTACGCATGTCACGCCGACGGACGAGGCTTCAGCGCAACGCGGGCGGGTGCGTCAACACCAGGCTGAACGGATCAGCTCGTTGTGGTCAACGAGTCCCGTCAAACTTGCACGAAGTGGCAACCGGCCGGTCCAGGAGCGGTGCCGACTGGCGTCAGCGCACCATCTGTCGACGGCGCTTGCCTCCTGCAGCTTCCGAGCCTGACCCGCTCACGTTGCAGGTCAACCTCCTCCGGCCCAGACGCGTGTTCGACGCCCGAGCCACACCCACCACGGCAGAGGGCGGCCAGCGTTGAGATCACCGGTAACCACGTCGCGCCAGCTACGCGCGCACCCGCCCACCCTTTACTCCCTCCCCGGGCTACCGCCCGGAACCTGCGGGCTACCGCCCGCAACCGACGGCCCGTGGCTGGCGTCGCGCCACGATGTCACGCCTCAGTTCAACTGCTGGACGATGGCCGGGACCAATGATTCGAGCTTGGCCAGTACGGCTGCGTCTTCGGGGGCTGGTGTCGGCCCCTCCTTGGTCGTGAAGAAGTCGTACTCGATGGAGAGCTGACTTTTCTCACCCAGGCCGATCCGGAAGACGTGGCTGTCACCGTAACCGCGGCTCTGCTCGGCGGGGCGTCCGGCGATGGTGAGCGCCCGCTGCGGCTCGGCGTGGAAGGTGTCGCCTGAGCTGCTGATCACGAGCTTCAGCCGTTCGCCGCCCTCGAGGAAATGGCAGCGGTGCCCGGCGACCACCGGCTTCAGTCGCTCGCCGAACCGCTCGCGCACCGGACCGGCTGCGATCGCGCACAGCACATGAGGGTCGGACTGCGCCTTGGAGTGGAGCTCGGCAGCCTTCGGTCTGGCTGCGGAGGTGTACGGCTCGCAGTCCTTGAAGTCCACACGGAACTCGACAAACGCACATCCACCAGGAGCAGCCTGCCCCGGCTCGTTCGGGCGAAAGTACAGCGGCGCTTGGACCCGGCTGGGTGGTCGCGGCGTGCGGAGCAGATCGGCCACGGTGGCGGCGAGCTTCGTCGCTTCCGGGCAGGTCGGAGCGGCCAGGACGATGCGTTGGAAGGTCGGACGGGGTCGCTGAAGTCCGGTTGGCCCCTGATCCATCGTGAGCAGGCACTCAGCGCCCGACGACTTCAGTCCAGCGGTCCGGTCTGCGATCGTCACCCGCTCGCGGTACTCCTTGGGATCGAACGCAACCACGTCGTACTGCAACTGAAGCCGAGCCTTGCCGATCGCCTCACACCGATCCAGCGCCTGAGGGTACGGCGACCGCTCCATACCGAGCGCTCGTCCCAGCAGGCCACACGCATCCCATCGACCCGCCCCGGAGCCCGCCGGTTTCTCGAGCAGTGGAATAGCGGCGGCGGCGAAGGCGCGGACCTGGCCGCACTTCACCTTGGAAGGCTGCTGCGCACCGCGATCTGCGAACTTGATCGCGAACTGGAAGCTGACCGGGACAACCAGTTCGCAGTTTCCGTTCTGCAGCAGGTAGCCGACCGCCCCGCCGAAGATCAGCCGCTCGCGACCCCGCCACCGCTCGTACCCGAGAAACGGAGTCAGCAGGTCGACTTGCACCGATCCCGCCCGGTCGTTCCGGACCACGCAGGTCGACGGCGACGGCTGCGTGAACGGCTGGCCGGCCGCGAAGCCAGGCGCTTCGGCGCGCGCCGGGTCGATGAGCATGCAGGCATCGATGCGACTCAACGCAGCCAGCACCGTGTCGAGATCGCGATCCGGATTCGGCGGCACCACAGACCGCTTCGGCCCAGGGGACGACGCGTCTCCGGTGCTGCAACTGCCGACGACGAGCAGTGCGATCACCACAACGATCCGGGCCAGCGCGCGCATGGCCGCGAACGTAGCAGCAGCAAGGGCTACGAACAGTCCAGGTGCGCCGGGAGTCAGTTGGTTCCTGGTTGCACCAGTTTGAAGAGGGCTCGGGCGACTGCGCGTTGGGTGGTGTGACGCAGCCGTACGACGGGCCGCTCGGCGGAGGTGGTGATCGGAGCGCCCGCCAGGCGTGGGAACAACACCTGGGCGTTCGTGTGGTTGATGGCGGCCAGGTTGGCCGCGTCAACGCCGGTGTCCAGGCCGTTGGCGAAGTACTGGTTGGCGACGACCGGCGCGAAGGGCCAGTCGCTGCCGAAGAGGATGTGGCTCGGTTCAGCGAACGCGAGCAGGCTCGGCAGCGCGGCTAGGCTCGAGGACAGTGCGGTGTCGAAGTAGAAGCTCCGGAAGTCGTCCAGGATGTCGAGAATGCTGCGCCCTGTGTCGGCCGCGATCGCAATGGCCATCCGGTGCGAGGCGTAGGGGACGAATCCGCCCGCATGGCTGAGAATGAACTTGATGTCGGGGTACTGGCGCACGATCCCGTTGCGCACCAGGAGATACGCCGCGCGAGTGGTGTCGAGCAGGAAGTCGGCAGCGAAGGGCGGTACCCCTTCGACCTCAGGCGCCGGCAGCTCGGCCGGGTGGACGAATGCGACCGCGCCGCGCTCGTCGAGCGCACGCCACAGCTCGCCTTGACCGCCGGTGCCAAGGTATTCGCTATTGCTGTTGGCCAGCAGTACGACGCCGTCCGCCGTACCGTTGTCCAGCACCCGGGCCGCCTCCCGCGCCGCGGCGGTGGCGTCGGGCATCGGCAACGTGGCGAAGTAGCCGAAGCGGTCGCCGTGCACGGCCCGGAGTTCGGCGGTGAAGTCGTTGAGCCGCTGGGCAAGCTCGACCGCCGCGGAGGTGTCGTTGAGGAAGCTTGTCCCTGGAGTGGAGACCGACATGATCGCGGTCGCCGTACGCAGCAGATCCATCATTTCCAGGGCCGCCTCAGCGGTCCAGTCCGGCAGTGCGCGGCCCCCGGCGGCCGTGATCCCGGCGCCTGCCAGTGCATCCCGATAGAACGGCGGAATCACGTGGTGGTGAACGTCGATACGATTCATCTGGCAACCTCCTGATGTGTGGTGACCAGGTCGAGAGCGATATCGGTGAGCATGTCTTCCTGACCGCCGACCATCCGCCGGCGACCTGCCTCGATCAGCAGCCGGCGGACGTCGACGCCGTACCGGCCGGACACGGATTCCGCATGCCGCAAGAAGCTCGAATAGACCCCGGCGTACCCGAGCGTCAGCGTCTCGCGGTCGACCCGGACCGGACGATCCTGCAGCGGGCGCACCAGGTCGTCGGCCGCATCCTGCAGGGCGAACAGATCGCAGCCGTGCTCCCAGCCCAGTCGCCCAGCGGCAGCGACGAACACCTCCAACGGCGCGTTCCCGGCACCGGCGCCCATGCCGGCCAAGGATGCGTCGACCCGGTCGCAGCCGTGTTCCACAGCCGCGATCGAATTCGCGACCCCGAGCGAGAGATTGTGGTGGGCGTGGATCCCGGTCTCGGTCGCGGGATCCAGCACCTGCCGGAACGCATCGATGCGTTCGGCCACCTCCCGCATGGTGAGGGCGCCACCGGAATCGACGACGTACACACAGACTGCCCCGTAGCTCTCCATCAGCTTCGCCTGCCGGGCGAGCTCCGCCGGGTCAGTGAGGTGGCTCATCATCAGAAACCCGACGGCCTCCATGCCGAGTTCACGCGCCGCAGTGAGGTGCTGAGCCGAAGTGTCGGCCTCCGTGCAGTGCGTGGCGACCCGCACGATCCCCGCGCCGGCGTCCCGGGCCGCCCGAAGGTCGTGAACGGTCCCGATGCCAGGAAGCAGCAACGTGGCGACCTTGGCGCGCTGGACGACGGCCGCGACGGCTTCGATCCACTCGACGTCGGTGTGTGCACCGAACCCGTACACACACGACGAACCGCCGAGTCCGTCACCGTGCGCGACCTCGATCGAGTCCACCCCGGCGCGGTCCAGGGCAGTCGCGATCGCTGCGGCCTGGTCGAGGGTGTACCGATGTTTGATGGCGTGCATCCCGTCCCGCAGCGTCACATCACTGATGTAGAGGCTCATCGGAGGGCTCCCAGGTGGCTGCTCAGCGCGATCCGCTCGGCGGTTGCCACCGCGGCCGACGTCATGATGTCGAGGTTGCCGGCGTACGCCGGGAGATAGTGCGCGGCGCCCGTGACCTCCAGCATCACGGTCACCTTCGGGCCGTCGAACTGCACGCGTTGCTTGAGCCGGTAGCCGGGGACGTAGGCACGGACCCGCTCGGCCATTGCGTGCACCGATGCCTCGACCGCTGCACGGTCGTAGTCGCCGTCGATCAGGCAGTAGACCGTGTTGCGCATCAGCAGCGGCGGCTCGGCCGGGTTGAGGATGATGATGGCCTTGCCACGCCGTGCCCCGCCGACCTGCTGCAGCGCGGTCGCCGTCGTTTCGGTGAACTCGTCCAGGTTCGCCCGGGTCCCCGGCCCGGCGGACTTCGAGGCGATCGACGACACGATCTCCGCGTAGTCCACGGGGGCGATCTGGTTGACTGCGGCAACCATCGGCACGGTGGCCTGGCCACCGCAGGTCACCAGGTTCAGGTTCGGTGCGTCGAGATTCTGGTCGAGATTGACCACGGGCACGCAGTACGGGCCGACAGCAGCGGGTGTCAGGTCCAGCATCCGTACGCCGGTCGGCTCCAGCCTGGCCCAGTTGTCCCGGTGTGCCGCGGCCGAGGTAGCGTCGAAGACCAGCCTGATGCCGGCGAACTCGGGCATCGACAGCAGGCCGTCCACACCGTCCGCGGTCGTGGCGACGCCCATCCGCCGCGCACGGGCGAGGCCGTCGGAGGCTTGGTCGATGCCGACCATGGCGCGAATGCTCAGGGCGCCGGATCCTCGCAGGATCTTGATCATCAGGTCGGTCCCGATGTTGCCGGAACCGATGACGGCAACGGGCAGTGGCTCATTCATGGCTCACTCCTGGCGCGAAGGTCACTGAGACCGGGCCGAGCTTCCCGAAGACGGCTTCGATCTTCTGCCCGGCTGTGACGAAAGGTGCGGTGGTCATCGCGCCGGGCAGGACCAGGTGGCCAGGCTGCAGCTCAGCGTCGAAGGCGGCCAAGGTGTTGGCCAGCCACGCGACGGCCTCGGCCGGCTGCCCCAGCACCGCCGCACCGACTCCACTGGCGACCGGCTCTCCGTCGACGAACAACTCCACGGTCTCCGCGGCAAGGTCCGGCACACGCTCGATCGGCGTCCACGCACCGTGGACCAGACCGGCCGAACTCGCGTTGTCCGCGACCGTGTCGACCAGGGTGATCTCCCAGTCGCGAATCCGGCTGTCCACGATCTCCAGCGCCGGCGCCACACCGTCGGTCGCAGCCAGCACGTCCTGCGCGGTGACTCCAGGTCCACGCAACGGCCGGGCCAGCCGGAAGCAGATCTCGGGTTCGATCCTCGGCCGGCAGTACCGTCCCGCAGGGACAGTGGCGCCATCCCGGTGAACCATTTCGTCGAGCAGATGCCCGAAGTCCGGTTCCTCGACGCCGAGCAACTGCTGCATCGCGACCGCAGTCAGTCCGACCTTGTGGCCGACCACGGTCGCGCCGGCGGCCGTCCGGCGTACGACGTTCTCCCGCTGGATGGCGTAGGCGTCGGCCAGGTCGAGATCGGGCCACGTCCGCGACAGCGGCCCGATCGGGGCCACCAGCCGCTCGGCCTGTCGCAGGAACTCGGCAGCTTGCCCGCGTCTGTCGGTCATCGGGACGCTCCCTCGGAGATCCGGACCGCCGCCTCGTAGACGAGGCGGGCGTGCAACTCGAACAGCTGCACCAGATCGACACCATCGCCAGCGATCTCCCGATGGACGAACAAGCCGTCCGCGCCCGCAACGGCATAGCTGGTGAGCATCCGCACCGACTCCGGATCCAGACCGGGCACCAGCAACTCGATCATGGCCGCGACCCGCTCGTGAGCGATCTCCCGCACGCGGAGGAACTCCACCCTTCCCCGCGGCTCCTCCGGCCGTCGCTCGAGAACCAGCATCAACCCGAGCCGTAGGAAGTCCGGGGCTTCGAGCAGCGACTTCGCCACGTTCCTGGCCAGCTCGGTGATTCGCTCCAGCGGTGCGGCGGTCTCATCGCCGGGTAACTCGACCGCCGCCAGCCAGGTCTCGAAGCTCCGCTCGATGACCGCTGCGATCAGGTCGTCCTTGTCCTTGAAGTGCCAGTAGATCGAGCTCGCCGGCAGCCCACAGACAGCACTGACAGCCGCGATCGAAGTGCCTTCGTAGCCACGCTCTCCGGTGATCTGCACCGCCGCGTCGAGAATCCGTCGCCGCGACTCGACACCGTTGGCCCGCTGCCTGCGGGGTGCCGCCTGGTTCATCCAGCCTCCTGGTCTTGACCGTCGCCTGCCGACACCTTAGCGTATCGATCACTACAATTGGAACAATCACTACAGTAACGTCCGGACCACGAGAGAGTTGGCTGCCCATGCACGAGCTCCGGTACGACGTGGCGATCGTCGGCTACGGCCCCACCGGGGTGACCGCGGCCAACCTGCTCGGCGCTGCCGGCTTGAAGGTCGTCGTGGTCGAGAAGGACCCGACGGTCTTCTCCCGGGCGCGCGCCATCTCCACCGACGAGGAGGTGCTGAGGATCTGGCAGCGGGTCGGACTTGCCGAGCGGCTCAAGCAGGACATGCTCGGTCCACGCCCTCTCGACATCGTGGATGCGCAGGGCCGTCCGTTCCTGAGCGGCCACAGCACACCCCGCGGCCATGGCCATCCGGCGCAGATGTTCATCTACCAACCCGCACTCGAGCAGGTTCTCCGCGACGGAGCGGATCGCTACCCGAACGTCGACGTCCTGCTCGAGCACGAGTGTCTCCGGATCCAGCAGGACACCGATCGGGTCGAGCTCACGCTGATCGGGACCGGCGACGACACGGTCCGCCGGGTGCAGGCGTCGTACCTGATCGCAGCCGACGGCGGATCGAGCCCGGTCCGGGGGCAGCTCAACATCGGCTACGACGGCCGGACCTACGAGGACCGCTGGGTCGTCATCGACACCAAGATGCTCAAACCGTGGCCGGACCACGACCGGCTGCGCTTTCACGGCGATCCGGCTCGGCCGGCGGTGGACTGCCCGACCCCGCTCGGGCACCACCGGTGGGAGTTCCCGATCCTGGCCGGGGAGGACGAGCGAGAACTGACCACGGACGAGGAGATCTATCGGCTGGTGGCCCGCTACGGCATCAGCCGGGACAGCATCAAGATCCTGCGAGCCGTGGTCTACAGCCATCACGTCCGGCTCGCCGACCGCTGGCGGGTGGGCCGCGTCTTCCTGGCCGGCGACGCGGCCCACGCCATGCCGCCCTGGATCGGCCAGGGCATGGCCGCCGGCGTGCGGGACGCCGCCAACCTGTGCTGGAAACTGACCGCTGTCCTGCGCGGCCGGCTACCGGAGTCGATCCTCGACAGCTACGAGACCGAACGCAAACCACATGCCCGGGGCGTCACCAGACGGGCCGACTTCGTCGGGCGAATCACCACCGTACGGCGCCCGGCAGTGGCCGCTGCTCGCAATCGGGCGATGCGTGCAGTCTGCCGGATCCCAGGCGTCAACCAGGCCTTGCAGAATGCCGCCTGGATTCCCGTCGCGCGCTACCCGGCCGGCTTCCTGGCGACCGGCCGGGCCGCCGGATGGATGATTCCGCAGCCTTGGGTGACCGTTGCCGACGGCACCGACGTACGACTGGACGATGCGCTCGGCGACGACTGGGTCATGCTGCACGCCGCTGCCGCTTCCAATCAGCCCGCCTGGTCAGGTATCCGGGCACTCACCGTCAAGCCTGCCGGAAGGCGCCCGACCGAAGGGATCCTCGTCGACCGCGACGGGATTCTGCTGACCTGGATGCGCCGGCACGGGGCGGCAACCGTCGTACTGCGTCCCGACAGATACGTCTACGCGTCCGCCGAAACGCACAACCCCCTGCCGACGCCGCCCGTGGGCCTGACGGTTCGAGCAGCCTTCACCACTTCCAACTGAGGATCCAAGCATGCGAGAAATGACGATCGACATCGGGGACCGAGAGCTCTTCGTCGCCGAGACCGGTGACGGGCCGCCGGTCCTGCTGCTGCACGGCGGCGGCCCCGGCGCATCCGGTGTCTCCAACTACACGCGGAACATCGATGCCCTGGCCCGCCGGTACCGGGTGATCGTCCCCGACCTGCCGGGGTACGGACGCAGTACGAAAGGTGTCGATGGCAACGATCCCTTCGGTGACCTGGCCGACGCAGTCCGCCGGCTACTTGACGAGCTCGATCTCGAGAGCGCCCATCTGGTCGGCAACTCGTACGGCGGCGCAGCGGCACTGCGGCTCGCGTTGGACACTCCCGACCGGGTCGAGCGGATGGTGCTGATGGGCCCCGGCGGTATCGGCACCACCCGCGCACTGCCGACCCGCGGGCTCAACAAACTGCTCAGCTACTACGGCGGCGAAGGACCTTCGCGGCTCAAGCTGGAGAAGTTCATCCGGCAGTACCTCGTCTTCAACGCCGCCGAGATCCCCGACTCGGTCATCGATGAGCGATACCAGGCCAGCATCGACCCCGAGGTGGTCGCCGCTCCGCCATTGCGCCGGCCGACCGGACCCAACGCCGTACGAACCCTGTGGAGGATGGACTTCACGCGAGACCAGCGGCTCGATCGATTGCCGGTGCCGACGCTGGTGCTCTGGGGTGCCGACGACAGGGTCAACCGGCCGAGCGGGGGACAAGCTTTGGCGGATCGGTTGCCCAACTGCGACCTCTACCTGGTCGCCAACACCGGGCACTGGGTCCAGTTCGAACGTGCGGACCTGTTCAACCGGCTGTGCACGGAGTTCCTGGCAGGCCCGCGATGAGTGTCTTCGGCAACGTTCATCTCGGCTATGTCGTGGTCGAGACCAACCGCTTCGACGACTGGCGGCGATTCGGGGTCGATGCCATCGGCATGCATCACGACCAACTCGGCCGCGACCTGATGCGCTTCCGGCTGGACGACCAGGCCTGCCGCTTCCTGATCCAGCGTGGTCCGGCGGAGGACGTCGTGGCCACCGGCTGGCACCTCGACGATCATTCGACCTTCGACGAGATCGCCGCCCGGGTCCGGGCCCACAACGTGCCGATGACGGAGGGAACCGCCGAGGAGGCGCACCTGCGGGGAGTCGAGCGGCTGCTCCGGTTCCCCGGCCCGAAAGGAATCACCCAGGAGATCTACACCAAGGCGGTGACGACAGCCGAGCCGCTGCGCATGCTGGCCTCCGGATTCGTCACCGGCGACTCAGGCCTGGGCCATGTCGCCATCACGTCGAGCAAGCCGGCCCAGCTGCGCGGCTACTTCAACACCGTGTTCGACGCCCGACTGACCGACTACATCGACGAGACGATCAGTGGCGTCAAACTGAAGATCCGCTTCCTGCGCGTCAACGAACGACACCACTCGATCGCGATCGCGGCCACCCAAGGACTGCCGATCGACCCGATCCGCACCCGCGTCCAGCACCTCAACATCCAGGCCTCGACCCTCGACGATGTCGCGGCCAGCTACCAGCGGGTGCACGAGCTCGGCTTCGGGATGGCGCTGTCGGTCGGGCAGCACACCAACGACAAGGAACTTTCGTACTACGCGCGCACCCCGTCCGGGTTCGAGTGGGAGGTCGGCTGGAACCCGGTCGTCGTCGACGAATCCACCTGGGAGCCGAGCACCCACCAGGGCATCAGCATCTGGGGCCACACTCCAGTCGGCCAAACCATCGTCGACAAGCTCGAGCAGTTCCGCCGCGCCGCCCTCTCACTGGCCGCCACCGAGGACACCGTGCCGGCCCTGAGCGGCCCCGGCATCCCCGACGACTGACCGACCGCGGTCCGCTCAGGATCCGGTGAATGGCTCGGTTCCGAGGACCAGGCGGAGGTTGTCGAGACCGGAGTGGGCGCGGGCGTAGGTCAGTTCGTGGTTCAGGTCGCCGATCGTGTTGGTGATGGGGATCGAGAGGCCGAGCGTGGACAAGGTGCCGAGCGCACGGCCGTTGGCGTCGAGGTAGGCGCTGCCACTGTCACCGGGGATGCCGGGCCGCGGTGAGGTTGTTGTGTGGGCCCATCCGCG
The DNA here is from genome assembly GCF_042674205.1 of Kribbella sp. NPDC056951. NCBI lineage: Bacteria > Bacillati > Actinomycetota > Actinomycetes > Propionibacteriales > Kribbellaceae > Kribbella > Kribbella sp. NPDC056951. The sequence continues at coordinate 1,536,576 of NZ_JBHUQZ010000001.1, read as the reverse complement.
AACCGCCGGATCGGCAGACTCGATGACACCTTGCTGGGGAGACAGGGCGGCCAGGCCGGCGCGCAGACTCGAGTTGCCGTAGCTGAAGACCTCAGCACCGGAGGCACTCCCCGACGTGCTGAGATCTGTCGGCCCGCCCCAGAACGGCAGGCTCGGATTCACGAGTTTCAGGTATCGGGCATCGACCTTCACCAGCGCGAAGTCGTTGTGACCGCAGACCGCGCTGTCGGACTCGTTGCGTTGCTGCATGGTGATCCAACTGCTGTAGACCAGGCGGCCACGTCCGACGAGGTCACCGGCCGAAACCGGTGATCCGCCGCGGCGGAAGGTGACGGCTGTCCCCAGGGGCAGGCTGTCGGCCCGGCAGCCGTTCGTTTCCTCGCTGGAGCCTCGCGCGGCGCAGTGCGCGGCCTGCCCGACAAAGACGTTCCTCAGTTTGTCGGTGAAGACGAAGTTCGCGGTGCACTGTCCATCGCCGGTGTAGACCTGCGTGCCGGGAGCAATCTGTGAGTTCGCGCGCGACGCCCACCGAACGCCGGCGTCGGCTGCGGCCACCGTCATCGGGGACCTGCGTGGATCTGGCGTCGCTTTGTCAGCCTCGATGCGGGCTCCGGCATGGCATCCGCCGAGGCAGAGCACCAGAGCAGCAACGGGTACCAGGATGCCTTTCATGGAACTGCCACCAGCCGTCGGCGGCGGATCACAGCGGAGGCAGCCAGGAGTACGTCGTCGACGGTGTCAGCAGCGAGCATGACGATGCTGTCGGGTCGGATCAACGCGCTGGTACGGCGGCCTTGGGTCAGCCAATGGTGCAGCCGATCCCCGGGCTTCGTCTCGACGACGACGACGCCCAAGGCCGCCGCCTCCGCTCGCTGGAACGCGGTCAGGTGCTGTGTCGTGAGAAGTGCGAACCGGCCGGCCACATGGTCGTCCAGGCGCTGCTCGCTACCGACCGGCGCGTTCGCGCACAAGGTCCCCACGACGCCTCCGGACCAGCGACTTCGCCGCACCAGGCCCGTGCGGGTCAAGCGCGGAGTTTCGCCGGAGAGCACGCGGGCCGCCAGCCCCGGGACGAGGGACAACCGCGGTGCGATGAGCCGACGCAGAACGTCACCCGTCCGGCCGCCACTGGTCATGATCGCGCCGACCGCCTTGGCCAGGCGGATCATCTGGATGGCGTGCGGGCGTCGTTCCTGCTGGTAGGTGTCGAGGACTTGCTCGGGAAGCCGCGCGTCGAGGACACCGGCGAGCTTCCAGGAGAGATTCGCGGCGTCTCTCATCCCGGCGCCCAGGCCCTGACCGATGAACGGCGGCGTCAGGTGCGCCGCGTCGCCGAGCAGGAAGATGCGCCGGTCCCGCCATCGATCGGCGACCTGGGCACGAAACGTGTACGACGCCACCCGCACGATGTCGATCCGGTCGTCATCGGCCTCTCGCAACCAGGGCCCGATGATCGACCGGAGAGCACCGGGCGTCCGGAAGTCCTCCTGGTTCTCGTCGTCCGCGAGCCGGAACTCCCAGCGGTGCCGGCGAGCCCCGACGCGCATGTACGTCGCGGCACGGCCGGTGTCGCACACCTGATGCACACCGTCCCAATGGCCCAGTTCCTGATCGATGTCGAGATCGACGACGAGCCACCGCTGCTCGAACCCGAGATCCCGGAAGCGAGCACCGATCGCGCGGCGTACGAGGCTGTTCGCGCCGTCACAACCCAGTACGTACGACGCTGTCAGCGTCTCGCCTTGGCCCGTCGTCCGATCGCGAAGCTCGACCTGGACAGCACCGGCTGCCAGTTGCCGCACTGCCGTGACCTCGGCGTCGCTCCGCAACGTCACCGACGGGCAGTTGGCGAGGTTCGCGCGCAGAAGCACCTCCAGGTCCGGCTGGTCGAACAGGTTGGCTTCCGGATACCCGTGCCGGCCTGTGCGTTCGTGCCGCCGGAACTCCGCGATCGTCTGCTGCTGCCCATCCACGAGCCGGAGTCCGAGCGTAGGCCGGGAAATCCGCGCGAACTCACGCGCGACCCCGACCCAGCCCAGGATCCGGTACACCTCGTCGTCCAGGTGCACTGCCCGCGGCTGGGAATACACCTCAGCCCATCGCTCGAGAACCAGGACTTCGACACCGTACGACGCAAGCAAGGTGGCGGCGGCAACTCCGGTGGGACCGGCACCGACAACGATCACCCGGCCGGTCATAGCGTCACCCCGCCGAGCAGCAACCCGGCCACGGCGGCCAGTTCGGCGACGCCGATGAGCCGGTAGGCGCTGACACCGAGGCGTGCATGCGCGGCCGCGGCACGCATCGCCGGTACGGCGGCCACCTTCGCGGCACCGAGCGAGCCGAGGATCGCCATCAGTACGAACGCGATCACCGCGATGGCGGCGGTCACGCGTCCCTCACCACCGTGCGCTGCGTGCCGAGCACGATCGCGCCGTCGTCCGTGCCCACACCCGCCTCGATGACATCACCGGCGCGCAGGTACTTCCGGTTACCTGCCTGCCGCTTGAAGAACACCTTCCACTTCAGGGCAGGCGGCAGCAACGAGCCGAGGAGCTCCACCGGCTTGGCCGGCGCGCTGAGTGCGGTCCCGCCCGGGGTTCCGGTCAGCAGCACATCCCCCGGATCGAGCCGCTGGAACCTGGCCAGTGCCTGAAGTGCCGCCGCCGGCCGGAAGACCATGTCCGCCCCGACGACGCTGTCCTGCCGCGCCTCGCCGTTGACCGTGAGGCGCAGCCGGAGATCGGCGAATCTCCCGAGCTCGGCGGCATCGAGCAGGACGAGCGCCGGCCCGGCCGGCGTGAACGTCGGGTACGACTTCGACTCGTAGAACTGCGTCTTCGGCAACTGCACGTCTCGGGCGCTGACGTCATTCGTGACCACCAGACCGGCGACGTACCGGGAGAGGTCGCGCTCGTCGATGGCGGTGCCGACCGGGATCGGCGTCCCGATGACGACACCGATCTCGACCTCGTAGTCGAGAAAGCAGACGTGACCAGGGCGGCGGATGTCGTCGAACGGCCCACTGAGCGAACCGGACGATTTCCGGAAGAAGGTCAGCGGAACCGTGTCCGGATTCAGTCCGGAGTCCATGATGTGCGACCGGAAGTTGGTCATCTGCGCGACCACCCGGCACGGCGCGGTGATCGGCGACCGCAGAGTCAGTCGATCGACCGGTACGACGGGCCGGCCGGGGGTAGCGGCGTCATCGACGGCGCCCCGATCGGCGAGCAGTTCGGCGGTGGTGCCGGCCGCAGTGTCGATCCTCGCCGCACCGGCTGCTGTCTGGACCCACCAGGCGTCGTCGCTCCGAAGGACGGATACGGTCATGACGCCGCCACCTTCAGCAGACCGCGCAGGCGCGCGAGATCGAACTCGTTCTCGGATCGCAGGGCGGACGCGATGGAGCCGAGTTCGCCGAGCGTCTCCCGGCCGAACCCGATCCCCAGGAAGTCTTTCGTTGCCGACGGCCCCCATTGGGCCAAGCCCGATACCGTCATCGGCGCCCAGCCGGGCTCCAGAGTGTTGTCGAACAGGTCGCCGTCGGTGAAGTGTTCGACCAGGAAGCCGTCCGGATCACGCCAGTAGTCGAAGATCTGGCTGCCTTGGATGTGCCGGCCGATCCCCCACGACCGGCGATACCCCTGGTCCAGCAGATACTCACCGCCGGCGGCCAGCGCGTCCAGATCCGAGACCTGGTACGCCGAGTGCACGTACCGGTCGCGCGGACCGAGCGTGAGCGCGATCGTGTGATGGTCGGTCGCGACGGTCCCGCGATCACAGCGGACGAAGCCCATCACCGGACCGCGGTCACGACGCCCTTCGTGGTACAGGAAGTCACTCACGATCAGGCCGAGGTGCTTGAGGTACCAGTCCAAGGTCTCGCGGAACGTCGTACTCTGCAGAACCACATGCCCGAGTCGCTCGACCGTCACCGGCAGCCGGGCCGGGCGTTGGGTCGCGTTGGTACGCCGTACCTCGGAGCCGAAGTTGAACGCAGGCGGCGACTCCGACGGGATTTCCGGCAGCACGTGGACACCACTGACGACCCGGACCCGCGCGCCGCTGGGGTCCCGCAGCTCGACACCGATCCCTCCGAGGCCGTCCGGCAGTTTCTGTGGACGACTGCCGGTGACCTCGGCCAAGCGCAGGACGTCCTGTGGATCCGCAGCCGAGAACGCGAGGCCCGCGAACCGCGATCGCGGGCCGCGCCGGATCAGGACGCAAGGCGCTCCCGGCCGGGAGCCGCGGAGCTGCACTTCCGCGCTGGTCCGCGCCGCGACACCGAAACCGAAGGCCCGCGCGAACCGCTCAGCGCGATCGAGATCCGGCTTCTCGAACTCCAGCCAGGCCAGGTCCTCGACCTTGATCACCGGATTCCGCACCCGGCCCGGATGCTCGCCGCGGACGGCGCCGTACTCACTGTGCAGATTTCGGTGGCTCTCGTCCTTGACCGAACGCTCCACGATTCGCCTCCCTTGCCATCAACTGACGAAATCCTCACTTACGAGGAGCTCGTCAGTCAATGTTTCTGACGAATTCGTCAGAAACAGGGTCAGTCGGCGGGAAGGTTGTCGAGACTCGGGAGCGGAGACCGGGCGAGCGCACGAGCCTCGTCGGGCGGCAGGCCGAACATGCGCAGGAGGTCTTCGGCGATCTGGTCGGTGGCGGCGGCATCGTCGCGGCCGGGGCGATCGAGGAGGAGCTGACCGAGGGCCAGCAGGGCTCCACCGGCGATGACGACCGCGAGCTCGGGGTCGTGCGAGGTGAAGCGGCCGGCGTCGATCGCCGCCTGGAGGTCGCGGATCGCGCGCGGCGCCAGACCGCGGCTGGAGGTGATCAGTTCGGTCCCGCTGCGCAGGAGGACGCGGCTCAGTTGGGGCGCCTTCCGGTGCAACCGCCCGGTCAGCCGAAAGCTCCGAGCGAACGCCTCGGCCGGGTCGCCCGACGGATCACCGAGCGCATCCAAGACAGCACCGTGCGCCTCGAGCGCATCGTCGACAGCCGCCTCGAAAAGCTCGTCTTTGGTCTGGAAGTGGTTGTAGAACGAGCCCATCCCGACATCGGCCGCCTTGGTGATCTCCAGGATCGGCACATTCAGGTTGCCGTCGGCGATGAACGTCTGAGCTGCGCGCACGAGCGCCGTCCGGGTGCGCTGCTTGCGGCGCTCCAGACGGTTCGGCCCTGGCGTGGGGTCGGCTGCCATGCCCGCTAGCGTACACGCTTCGTCAGAGGTGACGATATCGTCAGTTCGAGGTAAGCTGACTTTTGCCTCGCTAGTGACGATATCGTCAATCCATGGCGTGAGGCCTGATCCGAGGAGTCTCCGTGTCGTCGTTCCTCTACCGGCTGGGGCGGTCCGCCGCCCGGCTCCGGGTGCTGGTCGTCGCCGTTTGGGTGCTCGTGCTGGCCGCCGCCGGCGGCGCCGCGGTGGTCTTCAACCACGGCACGGACGACACCTTCAGCATCCCGGGCTCGGAGTCCCAGGACGCACTCGACCACCTCGGGCGGGTCTTCCCGGAGGTCAGCGGTACGTCGGCGCAGCTGGTCCTCGTCGTACCGGACGGGCAGCAGGTCGGTACGGCGGCGACGCGGACCGCGGTGGCCTCGGCGGTCGAACGGATCGAGAAGGTCGACCAGGTCGCGACCGTGGTGAACCCGTTCGGGTCCGGCGTCTCGGGCGCGGTGTCGGGAGACGGGCGCGCCGCGCTGATCGCCGTACCTCTGAAGGTCGATCTCGCACAGGTCGAACCGTCGACCAAGGACGACCTGACCGGCATCGCCAACGACCTGGCGACCACCGTCGGCGACGGCGCGCACGTCTACACCGGCGGCGACGCGTACTCCAACAAGGTGCCGAAGCTCAGCCCGACCGAGGGGATCGGGCTCGGCATCGCACTGATCGTGCTGCTGCTGATGTTCCGCTCGATGATCGCGGCGGTGATGCCACTGGCCACCGCGGTGCTTGGTGTGGGCATCTCGGTCGGGCTGATCTATCTGGCAACCGTCGTCACGCCGATCTCCTCGACGGCGCCGATGCTCGCCGTGATGCTCGGTCTGGCCGTCGGCATCGACTACGCGCTCTTCCTGCTGTCCCGGCATCGAGACCAGCTCGCCGAAGGACTCGACGTCGAGGAGTCCGTGGCCAGAGCCACAGCGACCGCGGGGTCGGCAGTCATCTTCGCAGGCCTCACCGTGGTGATCGCGCTGCTCGGCCTCGCTGTTGCGGGGATCCCGTTCCTCACCACGATGGGTATCGCCGCGGCAGTCGCCGTCGCGTTCGCGGTGGCGATCGCGATCACGCTGATTCCCGCGCTGATGGCCATGGCCGGCGACCGGCTCCGGCCGCGTGCGCCCAAACCACCAAAGGCTCAGAAGGCCCGCAGGCGGCTGCGGCTGCCGAAGCCGCAGATCGCGAAGGCCTGGGTCCGTACGGCGACCAAGGTGCCGCTGCTCACCGTGGTCATCACGATCGTCGGGCTGGCCGTGTGCGCCATCCCGGCCGCCGATCTGCGCCTCGCCCTGCCGGACAACGGCAGTGAGGAGGAGGGCTCGACCGCCCGGGTGACCTACGAGGTCGTGAGCGAGCACTTCGGACCGGGGTACAACGGACCGCTGATCGTGACCGCGGACATCATCCAGAGCACCGACCCGGTCGGCCTGGTGAACAAGATCGCCGCCGAGATCCGCACCATGCCCGGTGTCGCCGCCGTACCGCTCGCGACCCCGAACCCGAAAGGTGACACCGGCATCATCCAGGTCGTCCCGACGACCGCCGCGGACTCGGCGCAGACCGAGGACCTGGTCAAGCGGCTCCGCGGCCAGGAGCAGCACTTCCTGGACACGTACGGAACGCGGACTGCCGTCACCGGAATCACCGCGGTCGGCATCGACGTCTCCGCGAAGCTCGGCCAGGCCCTTGTCCCGTTCGGGATTCTGGTCGTCGGCGTCTCGCTGATCCTGCTCGCGATGGTGTTCCGCTCGATCTGGGTTCCGCTGAAGGCCACGTTCGGATACCTGTTGTCGGTCGGCGCCGCGTTCGGCGCGACGTCGTTCGTCTTCCAGCAAGGCCATCTGGCCGAGACACTGCACGTGGCCCATACCGGCAGCGTGATCAGCTTCCTGCCGATCATCCTGATGGGTGTCCTGTTCGGTCTCGCGATGGACTACGAGGTCTTCCTGGTCTCCCGGATCCGCGAGGACTACGTCCATCACGGCGATCCGCAGCACGCGATCGAGTCCGGCTTCGTCTCCGCCTCACGGGTCGTGGTCGCGGCCGCGCTGATCATGTTCGCTGTCTTCGCCGCCTTCGTCCCGGAAGGCAGCGCGACGATCAAGCCGATCGCGTTCAGCCTCGCGATCGGTGTCGCCGTCGACGCCTTCGTCGTGCGAATGACGCTCGTACCAGCAGTACTCGCGCTGCTCGGGAAGCGGGCATGGGGCCTGCCCCCGAAACTCGACCGGATGCTGCCGGTGTTCGACGCCGAGGGTGACTCGCTGGTCCACGAGTTGCGGCTGGCCGACTGGGGCGGGCCCGACGAGGTGATCAGCGCCCGCGAACTCAGCCTGGACGACGACCGCGGTCACCCGATCTATCGAGGTGCCGAACTGCACGTGCCACGCGGCACGACGCTGGTCCTGCACGGCTACGGATCGGTCGGCAAGACAGCGCTGCTCTTCACACTGGCCGGGCGGGTCACCAAGCACAAGGGCGACCTGAAAGTGCTCGGGCGAGTCCTTCCACAGCACAGTCACGCACTACGCCGCGTCGTCCATGTCATCCGGTGCCGCGAGGTCGCCGACCCCGGTGCCGAGGCAGCCGCCGCGCTCGCGGACGGTGTCGAACTCGTCCTGCTCGACGACATCGACGTCGTACTGCGAACCGACGCCCGCGACGCGCTGCGCGACGTTCTCGCCCGCGACGCGTCGTTCGTCGTCAGCTGCCAGGACCCGGAGCGGATCCGGGACCTGCTCCCCGCCACCACCCAACTGTTCGGGCAGGCCAACCAGCCCGCGGAGGTTCACTGATGTTCAAGCCGTTCGCCAACTCCGCGCGGATGCCCGACGCCGGCCCGCTGACCTGGCGCACCTGGGCCGGGCTGATCGCCGTACCGATCCTGGTCATGGGCCTGCTGACCTGGGCCTTCTGGTCACCGGACAGCAACCACGACACCGCGACCGCGGCAGTCGTCAACAACGACGAGCCGGTCAAGGTCGGCAACCAGACCATCCCACTCGGCCGGACCCTGGCCGGCAACCTGATGAACAGCACGGAATCGCCCTACAACTGGGCACTCACGGATGCCGACGACGCCAAAGAAGGTATGGCCGACGGCAAGTACGCCGCAGTGGTCACCATTCCCGCGGACTTCTCCGCCAAGGCGACCTCAGCAGCCACCGGCAAGCCGTTGGACGCAACCCAGGGCGTGATCGAGGTCGAGACCTCCAGTACGGCGGGAGTCGCCGACCCGGCCCTGGCCACGCAGGTCGCCCGAGCAACCCAGCAGTCCCTCGACCAGCAAGTGGTCCAGACCTACCTGGACAACGTCTACATCGGCTTCAACACGATCCACACCCAACTCGTGAAGGCCGCCGACGGTGCCACCCAACTCGCAGCCGGCACCAAGCAACTCGTCCCGGGCGCACAACAGGTCGCCACCGGAGCCGGCCAACTGTCGACAGCCGCGACCCAGCTCTCCAGCGGCGCCAAACAACTGGCGTCCGGTACGTCGCAGCTCGCCACGGGTTCCTCGCAGCTCTCGAAGGGACTCACTCAGGCTGAGCGTGACACCGCCCAGTTGCCCGCGCTCACCAAGCAGCTCGCCGACGGCGCCGAGCAGGTTGCTCAAGGCAACCAGAAGATCGCTTCGACGGTCGTGCCGCTCGCCAATCGGGTGATCGCCGCATTGGACGCCGTACCGTCGGCCAAGGCCGATGCCGTCAAGTTCCAGCGGCTGGCGAGCCAGTGCAGTGCGAAGGGCGGTGCCCCCGAGTTCTGCCAGCAACTGGCGAAGGCCTCACGTGACTTCACTGCGACCGCGGCCAAGATCGACGCGACCAAGGCACGTGTCCGGGCGAACGCCGTACAGATCCGGGACTCGGTCCAGGCGCTCGCCACCGGTTCACGCAAGGTTGCCAACGGCAACCGTCAGCTGGCCGCGCAGGCCGGGCCCCTTACCCGTGGGATCGCCTCGGCGGCCGCCGGTGCCCGCAAACTGTCGACCGGCGCGGCAGCAGTCAACACCGGCGCGCAGAAACTCTCGACCGGTACCGCTCAGCTCGCCACCGGAGCCGGAAAGCTCGCCACCGGCGCTAAACAACTGTCGACCGGCGTCGGCAAGGTCAACACCGGTGCACAGCAATTGGCAACCGAGCTCAACAAGGGCCGCAACCAGGTGCCGACCTACACCGCCGACGAACGCAACCACCTCAAAACCGTGGCCGCCAACCCTTCGACCGCCACCGTGAACACCAACTCGACCGGCCCACTCGCGCTCGGCCTCTTCGCCGCGCTGGCGCTGTGGGCGCTCGCACTCGCCACCTACATCGTCACCCGCGCCGTCCCGGACGCCGTACTCACCGCACGCGAACCCACCTGGCGCATCATCATCCGCGCCGCGATCCCCGGCGCGACAGCCGCCGCGCTCGCCGCAGTCGTGATCACCGCCATCGCCGTACCGGTGCTGGATCTCGGCCTCGGCCGGACCGCGGCCTTCCTCGGAGTGACCCTGCTCGCGGCCTTCGCCTTCGTCTCACTCAACCAGGCCGCCACCGCGATCTTCGGCCGGTCCGGGCGCATCGCGTCCCTCGCGATCCTGCTCCTCGCCGCGGCGACGGGAACGGTGTCGACCCTGCCATCGCCGTTCTACAGCATCGCCGGCTACCTGCCGACGCACGGCGCCGTACTGGCTCTCCGGGCCCTAGCCACCGATAGCCCCGGCCTGGCCAACGGCATCGTCGAACTCGCCACCTGGCTGGCGATCGGCACCCTCATCACCATCGTCGTCACCGACCGCCGCCGCTACCTCACACCACGCCGTCTCCGCCTCGCCGCCGTAACCACGCACTGAATAGGGTGGGCGAGGTGATCATCCATCGAGAACTCACGGTGCCGGTGCCGAGCGAGGCACGGGGGGTGATCGAGACCATGGCGGAGGGCCATCTTCAAGGTCGTGGGCAGGTCGTTCTCGAAGCACCCGACCACGCGGTGACGGTCGCTCTCCGGCGAGACAGCGGATCCCTGGTCGTGATGGGTCCGCGTACCCGGGCTGTCTATCATGCGGCCGAACCGGGACGGTCGTGGCTTAAGCTGCGCCTGAAACCTGAGGCGGTGCACGGGCTGCTCGGTGGAGCAGGTGCCGAGCTGGTCGATCGAGCGGTTCCGTTGGCAGCAGTGACCGGCGATCGTGTCGCCCGTCGATTGGTTGCTGAAGGCCCGTTGTCGTTGGTCGCGGGGTTGTCGCGAACGGCCGGCACGGACCGCGCTTTGTTGGTGCGCCGCGCGACCGAACTACTTGCTACCGGCCTGCAGGTGGCGGAGGTGGCCCGGCGACTGCAGATCGGTGAGCGGCAGCTGCGGTCCGTCTTCGCCGTCACACTGGGGATCTCGCCGAAGCAGTTCGCCAGGATCAATCGGGTGCGGACGGTGATTCACAGCGCCGAGCGGCGGCCGCTCGCGCAGGTCGCGATCGACGCCGGGTACTACGACCAGGCTCACCTGACCACGGAGTTCAAGACACTGATGGGTGTGCCGCCGGCCGCGTTCTCCCGAGGAAGGATGCCGGCGGCAACCGCCTGTCAGTCACCGAACTGACGCCGGGCCCAGTCGGCGAAACTGCCCGCCGGCCGACCGAGAACTCGTTCGACATCGTCGGTCAGTACGGCGTTCCGACCAGCTCGCGCGAAGCCGACTCCCCGGATCATCGCCTCGATGGACGCCGGATCTTCGCCGTACTCCGTCAACTGACGCGCGAGCTCGGCCGGTTCGACGTCGACGACAGGGACGACCCGCCCTAGCACCTCGCTCAACTGGACCACCTGCTGCGGTACCGACAGTAGCTCCGGGCCGGTCAACGTGTAGGTCTGCCCATCGTGGCCGGGCCGGGTCAGTGCTTGGACAGCGACAGCTGCGATATCGGCCGGGTCGATCACACCTTGCTGCGCAGCTCCGGTCGGATTGATGACGGGCCGCCCGTCAGCGGTGAGCACGTTCGTGGCGAAGCTCGATGGACGCAGAATGGTCCACCTCCGGCCGCTTGCCTTGACCACCTGCTCAGCAGCCAGGTTCCAATAGCCGACCGTACCGCCGTCGAACTCTTCGCCGGCACCGATCCCGGACAACTTGACGATGGTTGCGTCCCCGACGACCTTCAGAAGCGCCTCGTCATGGCGGGTACTCGGTGGCCGCGCGACAGTGAGCAGGAAGACGGCTTCGACACCATCCACGGCGCGAGCGAGTGAGTCGGGATCGTCGAAATCTCCCCTGACGACCTCGGCCGCCGTACCGGCAAGTCTGGCCGGATCGCGGGTCATGGCGCGGGCCGGGTGGCCCGCGGCGAGGAGCTGTCGTAAGACCTCGCTGCCGATAGTCCCGGTTGCTCCGGTGACAAGAATCATGGCCCCCACCCTGGCCGGGTGGGGACCCGTGAGTCTTGGAGAAATCGGCGCGTTTCAGTTCAGGTCGACTTCGGACAGGTCATCAAGAATGGCCGTCAGTCGATCGCGAGACTGACGACGAGTTCGGCCTCACTCAGGATTCCGAAGCCCAACCTGAGCCGTTCCGGCTCTCGGCGCCAAACCCGCGGTGTCGCATGGCGGAAGCCGAGGTATCTGTTGACTGCGTCCCGGTCGTATCCCGGACCGTACGTGACGGTCCACTCGACGGTGAGCCGCGCCTTCTGCACAGCCTCGTTGAACGTATTGATCGATTCCACCAGCGAAGGGCCGACCGAGTTCGTCCAGGTGGCGGGTAGTGCGACGTTGGCACCGCCTGCCTTGACCATGAGCGAGTGCTGTCTCCAGTCGATCGAAAGGTCGAGCTGCGCGTTGATGGCGCCGCGCGCGTCCAGGCCGATAACGCTCACCTTGTGGATGTAATGCGGCGGCTGGAGTCCCCGCCCGACCCGTTCCAAGTGGTCGCGCGAGGCACCGGCCGTCTCGGCCAACAGTGCTCGAACCTGAGTCACCAGCAACGAGAATCGGCTGTACGTCGCAGTACGTGTGACTGTTGATGCCATGAGAACCTCACCCGCTCCGTGATTCCGTCAGATACGAACGGGTCAGCGTCCTGTCCGAGTCCAGCCGGCGTGCTGTGGCTGCGATGTCGTGATATGTCCAGCGACCGGCGCCGAGGTCGAGGATGCGACGATCCCGCAACAACGCCATGAGTTTGTCCGGCGATTGAGCCAGGATCCATTGGCCGAGGCCTTGTTCCCACAAGGCTGCCCGCACATCGCTCCAGAAGGAGATCGACTGATGCGGAAACTCTTCGAGCAATCCGAAGGCCTCCGGCTCCCGTAACCAGGGAAGGATGCTGGCGACGACGGGAAGCCGCTGATGCACGCTCGGTTCCCATCGGAAGACCCGTGCCCTGCCCGGGCGCAACAGCGGTGGATAGATGATCGAGGGATCGTTGCCGGTCAGCACGATCGGAACCCGCCGGGTCGCCATTCCCGCCACTTCCAGCGGGAAATCGCACAGGGCCATCAATTGGCCGTACACGATCTGTCTGTTGACGGTGTACTGGACCAGCTGTCCCCAGTCGCCCAGGACGGTGTCGACGTCATTGATCACCAGGACGCCGGGGGAGCGTGCTTGATTGTTCCCGGCCGCGAGGTACTGCTGCCGAATGATCTGCCCCGGGTGCCCGGCGTTCTCGCTCTCCAGCTCGCCAGGGCTGATGACGAACGTGCGCACGCCGAGGTCCGCACAGATGGCTTCGGTCTGGAAGGTCTTTCCCTCGCCAGGCGGACCGAAGATCGCGAGGATGAGCGGGCTCTCGGTGTTCCTGACAGCCAGGTTCCCGATCAGGTGGTTCCGGACGACCTCGGTGAAGCCGGGATCGATGATGGTCATCCGGAGCTACTTTCGATCCGACTCGCGCTGTTGCACCCGCGCTTGCAGATCGTCGAGCATCTGCCGCGAGCGGTTCGGCGATTCATCCTGCACCTCGGTCACCGTGACCCCGCCCGCAGTGGGCTTGGCCTCGTCAGGCATCAACCTCTGCACCCGAGCACTCAATGCCACCAGCATCTCCTTGGAGGACGCCGGGTCCTTGGGGTCGTAGTCCAGGGTCAGCTTGGACTTGAGCCGTGGCTTGGCATACGACAACTCCGGCGAGCTCACCACCAACTGCTCGAACATCCGGTGGGTCTCCCGCTCGAGGTCGTCGACCCGAACCTGAAGCCGGTCAGCCCGAGCGCGCGCCTCGCGAGCGATCGACGCATCGATCTGACTCACCGGCACTTCGGACTTGCCTGCTTTCACCATCCCCATCACGAGCTCTTCGACGATCCGGAGCCCCGAAGCCACCAAGAGCGCAGCAATGTCAATGACCATCGAAATTCCTCCCCTGACAGGCCCACAAGGCCTGTCCCCCACCGAAAAGCGTAGAGGGTTCGTCACCCTTCGTACAGAGGCAGGCGACCCTACTTCCAACCGGTCGGTTCTACTGGCCGCTCCAGGTTGCTAGTACGCGTAGTTTGTTCCAAGGGATGTGGCTCAGGGCTGCGGTGGTGCCGTCGAGGCCTGCTTTGGTGAGGGTGCCGCCGGGGCGCATGCCGTTGCCGGGCGTTTGCCAGGGGGCTCGGTTCGGGTCGGTGAGGTCGTCGCCGGCTACGCCGATGCCGCTGATCGGGCCGGGGCCGCCGCTGTCCAGGACATAGCCGCCGTACTTCTGCATGGCGACGCAGATCATCTTCTCGCCGGAGGAAGCACCGGGCAGACCCGCGCAGTCGACGGACGGATCGAGTTGGAGGCGGGCACCCATCGGGACGCAGGACGAACCCGAGGTTCCACCGTCGGATTTGCCGGCTGGTTTGCGGAAGTTGCTGCAGGTTGTGCGGGAGGTGAAGTACAGCGCGTGCTCGATGGTGCCGGTCGTGATTTCGCTGTTCAGGATGAAGCCCGCACCCGCCTGTACTTCGGCACCGGTGCCTACTCCCGAGGTCTTCGCCTCGGTACCGCCGCCGCTGGCCGCAGGCCAGGTTCCGCCGCAGGAGCCGTTCCAGGAGCCGCCGGCCTTGCTGGCGCCCCAGATCGACTTCACGGTCTTGTCGTCCTTGTTGTAGACGACGATCCATTCGTCACCAGGCGATGGGAGTTCACGGGTCGCGTAGTCGGGGATGTGGATCCCGTCGCCGACCGAACAGCCCCAGTCCTCGCTGAACTCCGGGTGGTACAGCGGATCGGAGTTGCTCGAGGTGAAGACGGTGATCTGCCACTCCGGGCCGTTCAGCCGCGGAGTGTTGGTGCCCATGCTGTTGACGATCGCCGCCGAGTTGGGATCGAGCCGCGGGTTGGCGCCGATCGCGGAGCGGAAGTAGTTGACCGATCCATCGGTCGCCGTGAACAGGTCGTTCGGGCCAGGCTGCCGCGGGTCCCAGTCGCCGGTCGGCGGCGGGTCGGTGGGTCCGCCGCCACCAGCACCCTCGTAGGCACCGACGTCGTACCCGTTGCCCTGCGGTCGCGCGACGCCGTCGCGGTCGGCTGCCGGAGCACCGGTGGCGCTGCCGGCGTCGATCGCCGCCGAGCCCGCGCGCAGGTGGTAGTCGCCGTTGCCCGGGTCAACGAATCCCGGATCGGCGGTCAGGTTGTGGTCGGCGCTGAACGGTCCGCCGATCCCGGTCGAGTTGCCGGCGAAGATCGTGTTCCGTACGACGTTCCCGGATCCGCTCACCTCGGACGCTCCGACGATCCCCGGCTTGGCGTTGTTCGCGATCGTGTTGTTGATGATCGAGATCCCCGAGATCGTCCCGCTGCTCTCCTTCCAGAACGAGATTCCCCCGCCCGCATTCCGGTACGACACATTGTTGACGATGCTGATGTTCTGCGCCTTCCGCGACGACGAGTAGTCCTCGACCGCGATCGCGATCCCGGCCTTCGAGGACTCCTTCGCGCCGTACGTCGTGTTGCCGCTGACCTCGACTCCCGACGACGAGTCGACGTAGATGTTCGGGCCGCGGTTGTCGTGCACGAGGTTGTTCCGGATCACACCTGCCGCGTTGTCGTCGTACTTGGCGTCGATCCCTTCCTCACCGTTGTCGTGCACATGGTTGTTCCGGATGTCGAACCGCGTGCTGCCCTCGCCGAGCGTGATGGCTTCGTGCGAAGCGCTGGTGCCCTTGTCGTTGTTGTGGTGCACGTCGCAACCGTCCACGACGATGTCGCTGCCACCGAGAATGACGAGACCGCCGTTCGAGGACGCCGACACCTCGCACCTGGCGAACGTGATGTGCGAGACCTGGTACCCGTAGACGCCGTGCGTCGGCGACCGCGTCACGGCGATGCCGTCGAACCGCAGCCATGACTTGCCGTCGAGGTTGAGCAGCCCGTTGCCGGACTTCAGCGTCTTGTTCCCGTCCAGTACGACGCGCGCACCCGGCGCCGCCTGGTAGACGATCTCCTGCCCGGACGCTCCGCTCTTCGGCTTCAGCGCCTCCTGATAGGTCCCGGCCGAGATCAGGATCGTGTCACCGGGTTGCGACGCATCGGCCGCCGCCTGAATCGTGCTGTACTGCGCTCCTGACTTCCCGACCGTCAACGTCCGGCCGGCCGCATCCGCCGTACCGGCCAGTGTGGGAGGCAAACCCAGAACCATCAGTCCAGCGATCGCGACGCCGGCCATCTGTCGTCTTCTCATCGGATTCCTTTGCGGTCAGGTGACTTCGAGTTCGTAGAGGGAGTAGCCGTAGCCGCTGGCGCGTTCCGTGCCTTGGAGGCGTACGTGGCGGGCGTTGGTCGGGGCGAGGCGGACGATCTCGGTACCGCCGTCGCCGTCCGTGCGGGTGTGGACGGTCTGCCAGGTCGTGCCGTTCTCGGAGACCTGCACCTGGTAGGCGCGGGCGTAGGCGAACTCCCAGACCAGCGTGATCTTGCTGATCGATCGGAGTGACCCGAGGTCGACCGAGATCCATTCCGGATCGTGTTCGAGCGCGCTGGCCCAGCGGGTCGCGATGCTGCCGTCTACCGCGTTGGCCGGTCCGAGGTCCGACGTCTCCCGCGAGCTCGACTGGGTCGGCCGGTTCAGGGCGAGATTCGGGTCCGGCGCGAACACCTCGAACTCGTACAGCGAATACCCGTACTCCGTCGCTCGCTCGGTGCCGTGCATGCGGACATGCCGCGCCGTCGTCGGGGTGAGGTCGATGTTGTCGGTGCCGCCGTCGCCGTCAGTGCGGGTATGGACGGTCCGCCACGTCACACCGTCGTCGGAGAGCTGGATCGTGTACTTCCGGGCGTGGGCCACCTCCCACACCAGCGACACCTTGTTGATCGTGCGCACCGATCCGAGGTCCACCGAGATCCACTCGGGATCATGTTCCAGCGCACTGGCCCAACGGGTTCCGTAGTTGCCATCGGCCACCTTCGGAGCGGCGTACTGGACGTCCTCCTGGGAGTTGGCGGTGACGGTTCGGCCGAAGGCGAGGTTCTCCGGCACCTTGTCGATGCGCCAGCGCTGGCAGGGACCGTTCCAGTAGGGCCAGATGATCAGGTCGGCACCGGACTCGGGGCGGCATCCGGCGACGTCGAGGGACTTGCCGCTCATCGTCTGGGTGATGCTCCACGATCCGTCGGCCGCCGGTTCGATCCGCCACCGCTGGCAGTCGTTGGGTGTGCTGGTCCAGAGATGAATGACGGCCAGGTTGTCGGTCGAGCAGCCTTGGACGTCGAGCGCCTTACCGCTGGCTGCTCCAACGACCTGATAGGCGTCCTGACCGAGCGGGTGGATCATCCACTGCTGGCAAGCACTCGCGCCACGCGGATCCCACACCCGTAGATCCGCACCATCCGTCGTACCGCAGTCGGCCGCCTCCAGGAAGCGGCCGCCCTTGACAGCACTCAGGCGGTACCGACCGTCGAGCTGGACGGAGTTCCTGGACGGCCGCAGAATCCACTGCTGGTCCGCGCCGTTGCCGCACGTCTGCTGGACCGCGGCCGCGCCAATCGCCTGTCCGGCGTTCTCGACTCCGACGCAGAAGCCGCTGTGCGCGTTGCGCAGCCGGACCACCGCGTCCTTGGTGAAGCCATCCAGGTACTCGATCGCGAACTGCTGACTGCTGGTCGCATCGCAGGCCTGTTGCAGCACTGGGCTTCCGGGCGACTCCTGCGAACCGCCAAGGTCCACGCAGGTGCTCTTCCCGTCATCCTTCACACCATCGAGGTGAGCCGGATGAAACTGATACTGCTCGACGCCGGGAAGCTGGTCGATCTGGAACCGCTGATGCAATGCTCCTGTGCACTCCCCCTGATCCAGTACGGCGTCCAGCGACCTGCTCCGGCCCCGGATCTGCAGGCACTGCCGACTGTGCCGAGCCACCAACTCATAACTCCGGAACTCGAGATCCGCCTTCGGCCCGGTCTCCGCGTGCACCGAAGCACCCGTCCAGACCTGCTGGGGCGCAGCGAACGCCGTACCGGTCGACGCCAGCACCTTGAGATCGCGACCTCCGTCGGGACGCGCGGCCACCAGCACCAGGTCGTCACGGCCGTCACCAGTCGTATCGACGACGTCGTACTCGGCCTTGGCAGGTTCCAGCAGCCCCGGTGTGCGCCACCACGTCTCGACGGCTGGTCCACCGGACCGCAGCACCAGTACGCCGAGATCGGTGTCCCCGTAGTCATACGGGATCACCAGGTCGTCCTGCCCATCGCCGGTCACGTCGCCCGCGACGCTGCGCGCCCGATCCGCACAATGGGACCCGTCGTACTTCGTCGTTCCCGCGTCGAACCCGGTTCCGGTCGATCGGAAGAAGGTCGCCCGCAACCGGCAGCCGCCACGATCGTCGAGTGTGACCAGGTCTTTGCGGCCGTCGCCGTCGAGATCGGCGATCACCGGACTGCTCTTGGCCCACTGGCCGGAACTGGGCGCCGTCCGGAGCCAACTCGCCGGCTGCCCACCTCCAGCACCGGACAGTACGTACGCCTGCCAGCCTCCGTCAAAGGTGTCGCGTTGCAGCACGATCTCATCACGTCCGTCGGCGTTGAGGTCACCCGCGAGCATCCGGGTCGTGCCGAGCGACCAGCCCTCGCCGCTGCTTCTCCAGACCGCTTGGCCGCGCGGCTCGTACGCACCACCCGTGGCTTTCAGCAGGTAGAGACCGAGCCGCTGCCCGGTCTCGGTGCGCATCAGCATCACGTCGGTCTTGCCGTCGCCATCGAAATCGCCGGTCACCGATCGGGTCCGGCTCAGCCCATAGCCACCGTTGATGCCGCTGTCCCAGCCGATCACACCGTCGTAGCGGCCGTCGCGTCCCTGGACCAGATTCCAGACCGTGGTCTGATCGAAACCCTTGTCGAACACCGCGATCGCATCCGGCCGTCCGTCACCGTCGACATCGCCGTGGGCCTTGGCAGGTGCCGGCGCGGGGTTGGCCTGCAGGCTCCACGCCGCAGACACCGGGCCGGGATTGCCGGCTCGATCGACGGCTGCGACGTACAGGCGTTTCCCGATGATGCCCGTCGACGGATCGGGCGAGAGCGTGACGGGTACGACGGCGACGCCGTCCGGACCGACCGGTACGGCGCCCGTCAGCCGATCCTGCTGGAAGCCGTACCGGAACTGAATCACGTCGCCATCGGCCGGATCCGGGCGCAGTGTCACCCGGCCGCTGGTCCACGCATTGATCGCGGGTTCGCCATCGGGGTAGTCGGAGGATTCGATCGTCGGCAGACCTGGTGGCGTCTCGTCAATCATGAAGTGGCACTTGGCCGTCGAGGGACCGTTGCTGGTGCCGTCGTTGCTGCGCGCGCTGTAGGCGTAGGCCACGTTCGCAACGAGTTTGCCCGCAGGGATAGTGGGCCAGCTGAAAGCCACGCCCGAGACGGTGATCGCCGAATCCAGCTCGTAATCGGGCGTTGACGCACCGATGCGCTGGATCGTCAGCCGCGTGGTCAGCACATTGCTCTCAGGGTCGCTGGCGATCGCGGTAAAGACCGGTTGAGTGGTGCCCATGATGGCGGGTGCGGTCGCCGTACCGCAGGAAACCGGCGGGCGCAGGTTCAGCTCCGCGGGCTTGCGCGGCGCGAGGTTTGGCGGCGTGGCCGCGACCGGAGACTCCAACGCGACGAGCAGACCGGCCGTGAGCGCCAAGCCCAGCATGCCGGTGGCCAACTTCCGAACTGTTTCCATTGGCTCCCCTAGGGGTCGAGGTCGCGAGTCTGCCATCGCCCGACCGGGCCGTCGATCCTCGTCAAACCTGCTCAAAAGGCCTTGCCAGCAACCGGAGTGACAGGTTCCGGCCACAGTCGGTTCGGGGTGGTGGAAGGTTTGATAGGCAGGTTCGGCCCGAGCAGCGCGGCGAGGCATTGCGGGACTCACACGCGGCGGCGATCGCGCCTTACTGGCAGGCGATCAGTACTCGCGTCAGCGGCGGCAACCGGACGTGCCGGGCGCCGCGTCTCTGTGGGGACCACGAGTTGCCAGCTCAGAACTCTGCGCCAAGGCGATCTGATTCGCAGGGATCGCAGTGCGCCGTTCGTCGAGCATCAGACACGCCGCTAGGTCTGCGACTCCTTCTGGCACCCGGGGAGATCAGCGCGACCAGGCTGTCCGCGTGCGCTTTGCTGCCGGCCCTAGAGGTCGACGCGTCGTTCAACCGCGAGCGCGTCACTTGCCTCCCCGTACCGGAGAACTGCATGCATGGGGCGCAGGCTACTTGCTCTGAGCAGGTTCTCGATGGTGGAGAACAGAGCGTCGGCGTCAGGTCCGTACAGGTAGAGGACCACTTCTTCAGCCCCGAATTCGTCGCCGTCGAACTCGCCGCATTCGGGCGGTAGCGCCGCTTCGAGTTGACCCTCGAGAGCCCAGATCTCAGCTCTCGCCTTTCGGCCGGTGGACCCGCGCCCATTCAGCGAGATGTGAATGATCACTGCGTGCTCCGGCACCGTGGTTCCCTCTCGGTCCGTTCATTCAGGGCCGCACAAGCCTACCTCGGCCTTGGGCCGGTCGTGCACCGGAGCGCGTTCCAGTGCACGACCGAAGCGCCCGGACCTAGGTCTCGTTTCTCAGGAAGTCGTCGAGCGCGGCTCTCATATAGGTGTTGTAATTCTTGTTCTTGCCGGAGATCCCGGCTACATAATTCAACGGCGGCCGGTGCCTCAGGTGCATGTACTGTTCGAGACCGCGCACCACGAAGTAGTTGTCTGATCGGTATTCGACCTTGAATTCATAGGCGCTGAGCTTCGGGTCCCGGGCATGCTCCGCCTTCCTGCGCGCCAAGTCTTTTGTCCGGCCGGTACGCATGACGCGATCTGGATTCTGGGGATCGCGGAGCGAGTACACGCCACCCTTGGCTTCGTTATCGTCGTCTTCTGGATTTTCGGTTCCGCCACGGCTGACGGGAGGTTGCCGCGGCGGCCCGTCGCTTCCGGTCTTGCCAGCCGGAGGTGTCGAGTTGAGCTTGGGCTTTACTGCGGTCGGCGCGTTTCTCACTTGGGGTTTTGCCGCTGCCTTCGCCTGCGACGACGGTTTCTTCGCGGCCTGAACCGGTGGCGGGTCAGGCTGCAAGGTCCTGATGATGACGGGTTTGAAAATTCTCGCCGTGACCGGGATGCTCTTCAGTATCGTAATGACCCTGATGACCATCTCGATCCAGGTGCGGACGACGCGATGGAACAACCCCAGGATGCTGAGCATGATCGATTGCGTGCGGAGGACCGGCGTCTGCACCGGAACCGCGCTGGGTATCTTCACCACCGCGCGAACGAAGAACATGCGAAAAACGACGACCACGCCGAAGAGAAACCTGCCGTCCGGATCACTCGACGTGGTCGGCCTGTTGTTGGCGTAGGCGTAGCCGTTCAGCTGTTGGGGGTCCTCGTAGTCCGCGATCGGATCGACGGAGATGAACTTGCCGATGGTCGGGTCGTACTCTCGTGCCCGCAGGTGGACGAGTCCGGTGCTCGCGTCGTTGACCCCGCCGACGAAGCCTTTCTGCCCAGGCCAACTGGCCGGGGCCGCGCCACGTTGTTCGCCGTACGGGGTGGTGCGCCGACGCTGGAAGGTCTGATCGGAGGCTTTGACGGCAAGCTCGGGGGTGCCGTGGTGGTCGTTGCCGAGCCAGGTGACGTCGTCGCCGACGCGGATGGCGACGGTCTTCCGGGCATGTTCGTAGTACCGCGTTCCACTGACCTCCCCGGACGGCTTGAGCAGCAGTTCGGTCTGGCCGAAGTAGAACGTGGTGCCCGACGAGTCACGGCGCAGCACCCGGTTACCACCGGCGTCGTACACGAACGACGTGGTCTGGCCGCCTTTGCTGACGCTTTCGAGCTCACCCTCGACGTCCCAGCTCAATGTCTCGGCCGTTCCGGCGAGGTCGCGCTTTGTCAGGTTGCCGGTCTTGTCGTAGCCGTAGGTGTTGGTCCTGGTGCCGGTCGGGCCGTCCGTGGTGACCTTCTGGACGGCGTGCGGCTGGGCCTGGCCCGCAGCCGGGTACTCGTAGGCGCTGGTCGTCGTGGACCCGGCCGTGCGCTTCGTCTCACTCAGGCGATTGCCGGTCTTGTCGAACGTCCACGAGTGCCAGTACGGCGCTGGCCCGCCCAGCGCCGCGGAATCCGGTGCACCCGCGCAGTTGTTGCTCGACGGCGTCCAGGCGTCGGTCAAACGGCGCAGGTGGTCGTAACCGAAGCACTGCGTGTCAGTCGCCTCGCCACTACTTGCCGACGGCGTGTTGGTGATCTGCTTGACGTTGCCGGCTTGGTCATAGCTGTAAGCCAGACTCGAGATCCGGCGCGGAAGCGTCTCCCGTTCGGTCACCAGGCGGGAGAGACGACGTGTTCCCGACTCGTACTCGTACAGCTGCCGTACCCACTTACCGCCGCCTTGAGAGAGGGTGAGCGTCTCCAACTCTCCATAGGGCGTGTAGTCCGTGCCGGTGACGTAGGAGCTTGCACCGGTCAGTGTGGTCGGCAGGTCCTGATCGTTGTAGCCGAACCGCAAGGTCTCCTCGGGAAGCCCACCAACTCCTGGCAGCTCTGTGGTGGCTACCTCGCCGTCGGCGTTGTACGTGCTCTTGACGGCATAGGTGCCGGCGAGGACGCCTTCCCGCTCCGGCAGGACGATCTCGGTGCCCAGCGGGCGTCCGCCGGTGTCGTACCCGCTGACCTGGGTCGTGTAGGCCTGCCCGTCGATGAATCGGGTCGCCGAGGTCAGCGCGCCCTTGGCCAAGGTGTCGTAGGTCCACTCGGCTCGCTTGGGTCCCTGCAAGTTCCCCTCGTGGATCGACGTCTTGCGGCCGAGGTCGTCGTAGTCGTAGGCCAGCGTGCGTCCCTCGGCATCGGTTCCGGTCACGATCTGGCCGAGGTCGTTGTAGGTGTAGGTGGTCGTTCCCTTGTCCGGGTCGGATTCCTTCACCTTGCGGCCGCGCAGGTCGTACTCGAAGGTCCATCGGTTGCCGGCTGGATCCTGGACGGAAGCCAGCTGCCCGCTCCGGTGATACGTGTACGTCGTGCTGTCGTAGGCACCTGTTGGCGTGGCGCCGGTGAACTGCCGCAGCTCGGTCAGCCGGCCCTCGACATCGGTGATCCGCATGACGGGCATCTCGCCGGCCGGCGGCTGGATGGTGTGCGCTCCAAGGCCGTGCGTATGGGTGGTGCGCCACTTCTCCGCTGCGCCGGACTTCACGATCTCGACCGTCGGGCGTTCGGCGCCGTCGAAGCTGGTGATCTTCTGCAGAGGCAGTTCCGACTCGACCGGAATGAGGACTTCATCGCCCGGCGGGGCGCTGTTGTAGTACGGGCCGTTCTCCTTGACCAGCTCGCCCCGTGAGTCGTACACGTAGTCGGTGACGCGGCGGCCGCCACCGGGCGCGGCTTCCTGGGTCTGCCGGGGTCGCAGCAGCCCGTCGGTCAGCTCGATCGTTGACTCGCTCGCACCGTTGGCTTGCAGGGTGGTGGTCCGGACGGCGTTCGCGCCGTCCGCGCGCATCAGGTACTCGTAGGCGAAGTTCGGCTGGTCCGAGAGTGAGCGGCCGGGGAGCCACACCTGCTCCGTTCGGCCCATCGGGTCGTAGGCCGTCTGGGTTCGACCACCGTCGGCGCGGGTCACACTCAACGGTTCGCCCCAGGCCGGATCCAGCTCGGTGGTTTCGGTCTGCCCGTTCGAGGCGGTGACGACGAACTTCGTCACCGGCCCGGTCGTCGCCGGGGTGAAGGTTCGGTCGAGGCTCTTGCCCTCGGCATCGGTCAGTCTGATCCGGCGTCCCACGGTGTCGTAGGACGCGGAGTAGATCGTCTTGAGGATCGGTGCATCGGACTGGTCGTAGCCGCTCACCTGCTCGACCTTGGTGATGTCGCCCTTGATCGGAGTGCCGCCGCCGTCGTACTCGGTGCGGGTGTCGGCAAGGACGTCAGCGGTGGTCCAGGGCTGGTCACAGGCCTTGGCGACGGTGTGTTCGCGCACAAGTAGTTCGCTCAGCCCGACCGCTGGATTTTCGCCATAGGTGTAGCGCGTGCAGGTGTCGTCATCGGATTTCGCTACGTCGTTCAGTTCGTTCTTGTGGGTGATCGCGCCGACCGCGTTGTAGGTGTTGGAGGCGGTCCGACGCCTGCTCTGTGCGCCCGCGATCGTCTCCTCCCGGACGCTGGCGTCTTCGACCAGGAAGGCCTGGCTGGTGCCCCAGGGCTTGACCCGGGTCGCGCGCGGGGCCGAGATCCATCGGTCGTTGATCCTGCGGTCGACCAGGTCGGCGCCGTCGTACACGAGCTGCTCGCGCAACTGCCCGGCCAGTGCGTTGACGTCCTCGACCCGACCACCGACGGAATCTGTCAGCCAGATGTCCTTCTTGTTGCCGTTAGCAAGTTTATCGCCGTCCATGCCGCGGTGGAACCGGTTCTCGGTCACCGACTGAGTGCCGGACGGGTGGCCCTTGGTCACCCGGACCCGCTCGTAGCCGCGCCACTGCGACCAGGTCTTCTTGCCGATCTCGACCAGACCGTCCTCGTCGTCGTGCCGCCACGCGGGCGGGGTCAGGTACTCGACCTTGGTCACCACCGGTTCGAGGCCGCTGACCCGGTCGGATTCGGAGACCTGGGTGACGACGAACTTGTTGAACCAGTCCTGCCGCTCGGACTGGCCTTCCGGAGTCCACTTCGCCGGATGACAGCGTTTACCGTTCGTGTCCGGCGCCGGGAAGTTGCCCGGACCACAGTCCTTGGCCGAGTAGGCAACGGCGAGCTCACCACCGGTGCCGTAGTGGATCGTGCTGATCCGCCACCAGTTCATCGCCGGCAGGTTGTCGTTGTTGTTGACCCGGTTGGGCAGTTGCACACCGACGAAGTTGATCTCCGGCGCCGTGACGGTGCCGTTGACCAACCCGGCATTCGTCAGGCCCGCCAGCCACAGCCCGGCGCGGGTGCCGTCGCCGGGATCGGGGAAGGAGTGCCGCAGCGTCCAGGACTCGACGGCCGCGAACCCCGTGCCGCGCCAGACCTCGGTAGTCACCTTCGCGAGGCGCTTCTGAGTCCAGAAGGTCGGGCTGTACTTGTTCTCGCAGTTCGTGCTGCTGTTGCACTGCTGGTCCAGTGGCGTGTCCGGGTACAGGCCTGGCTGGGATGTCGTGCAGGCGCTGCCTGGCAGGCAGCGGTCGGCGGAGGTCGTCACGACCCGGGCCGTCGCGGGCTCGGTGTAGACCTGGCCGTCACGCTGGCCGTACTCGATGTGCTTCAGGTTGCCCGCCCGGACGTACTTGCTGACTGAGCCGGCCGAGAAGTTGCGCGCGTAGTAGTTCGTCTCGACGTCGTAGAAGAACGACATCGTGTTGCCGTGCCGGTCGACGACATAGTCGAGATTCCACTTGTAGGCCTGCTGGCAGTGCGAGTTCGCGAAAGAGCCCGAGTTGCAGGGCTCACCGGCGTTGTTGCCGAAGACCGGCACGGTCCAGGTCGATTGGGTCTCGGGATTGCCTGCGACCCAGCCGGTCAGGCGGTTGAGGCCGAAGTAGTACTTCGTACCGTCCTTGCTGGTGATGACCCAGTACTCGCCGTTGTCGTCGCCGTTCGCCGCGCCGGTCAAGCGCTCGACCGTCGAGCCGTCGTCGGCGGCCGGCCGCCACTTGCCGGTCGCGTCGTCACGGATCAGTTCGCCGCCTCCGCCGAGGAGGCTGAAGGTGGCGTTGTCCGTGGCCCAGCACAGGTCGCCGACCGTCCGGGTACCGTTGTTGCCGTTCTGCTCCGACTTCGACCCACAGCTGGCATACCGCCGTTCGATGGAACCGCCCGGAGCGAAGTCGAAGCCCTCACCGGCCCACGAAGGCTGGTTGTTGGTGGCCGAGGTCTTGCCGTCCACCGAGCCTGACGAGTACGACAGCGCCAGATCGATGGATGGTCCACCCGATCCCGGCGGCACGTCCATCGGGTACGACCATCCGAAGTCACCGGACGATCCACCGACCTGCCAAGTCGCCGAAGGCGAGAGCGCCGAGGCCTTGTGGTCTCCAGACGGTCCGCTCGGCGCGGCCTGTACGGCGAACTCGGAACGTTCGGCGCTCGGGGTCACCTCGGCCGACAACACGCCAGACCCGTCGTTCTGTGTTGGGACTGATTTCCCGGTGGAGAGGTCGACCATGCGCAGCCGGCTGGCCCAGTCTGCGCCGAAGGCGTTGCGGAACGAGCTGTAGTCGAAGTGAACCGACACCGGGCCGGCTGCCTTCCTTCCGTCGACGCGGCGCAGGCCGAACACGACCGATGCGTCGCGACGGCCAACCAGGTCGACCTCAACCGTCTTCGGTGTGCTCGTCCTGGCCGCTCCGGCAGCGGTCGCTCCGATCGCGATCGGCAGCCGTCCGGCCCTTGCCGCGGAAGCGGGGAGGGCCCGGGCGGGATCGCCTCGAAGTACGGTGCCCCAGTCGGTCGGCCGACTCTTGAAAGCCGGTACTGCCACCGAGGCCTTACCTGCCGTGGGCCAGTGGACAGCCGGAGCCTCAGTGATCGCACGGGTCTGGGCCGGGTCGGCGGCACGAGGTGCGACCTTCGCGTTCGTGCCGTTGACCGACCGTTCCTTCGCAGGCTTCCAGGCCACGTCGGCCTTGGCCTGGTCGATCCGCGTCACCACCGCCTCGGAGGCCTGCCCGGTGATCGTGGTGGCCAACGTCACCGCTGTGACGACGGCGATACCGATCCTGGCTGAGCGCCGGACACGCCTCAGCCTCAGTTTCGGCGGATCTCCCGCCGAGAACACGCGCGAGTCTGGCACGGACATATCTCCTCCAGCAGGACAGGCAGGGTGCGAGGCGAACCGAGGTCCTAGGTGGAGCAAGAGTCAGCGCAGGATCTAACCTCAGCAAGACCTTTTGAGCAGGTTCAAAGTCAGACTCATGTCACATTTCGGGAGGGGACTGCCCCGGGTCCGGCTGACTCGCCGGACTTGGTGGTTCAGGACCACGAGTGCGGCGGGTTGAACTGTCTGGATCGTGCCTGGGGTAGCTGAGCAGATCCCGGGCTGGCTGGCCCGTGGCACGTTGAGGACATCGTCACCCCGGGGCGGCGGAGGGCTGATAGACAGGTAGCCTTCCGCCGCCCCGGGGGTGTTTCGTGCTACGGATTCACTTCAGTTTTGCCGATCTCACCAAGGTGACTGTGTCGCGTGGCGCTTCGGCGGTGTGGGAGGTGCTGCTCAGTCTGCATATGTTGCAGCAGAGTGATGGGCGGGCGATTTTCGGGGGCTGGCGGCGGCGGACGCAGGCGGCGGTTCGACCGGAGGTGCTGGATCGGCTGCGGCGGTTGGCGCCGCCGCGGGGGTATTCGGCGGACTTCTTGACGCCCAGTGGCGAGGACGAGGACTTCGAGGCGGGGCTGGACCGGATCCTCAGTACGCCGAAGTGGCAGTTCGATGCGCAGTTGGGGAGGGTGGCGAAGTATCGCGCGCCGAGTGCCTGGACCGCGGCGCTCGGGTCGGGGCACCCGCGTGTGGTCGAGCAGTTGGGCGAGGCGTTGCGGACCTACCACTCGGCGGCGATCGCGCCGCATTGGCAGGCGATCAACACCCGCGTTGCCGGAGGCAACGGGCGGGTCGGGGACGAGATCGGGCGGATCGGGTTGGACCAGGTCCTGTCCACCTTGGGCCCCGGCATCCGCTGGAAGTCACCGGTCCTGGAGATCGACTCAATGATCGGGCCGGACGTGCACCTTCAAGGGCGTGGGCTGCGGCTGCAGTACTCGGCGTTCTGCTGGCAGGCTCCGACCAAGCTGCTGGAACCCGACGCGACGCCGATCCTCGTGCTCCCGCTGCCGGCTCACGCCGGCCCCTTCATCGGGCAGGCCGCCACCCGATCAGGGCAGGACCGAGTGAGCGCACTGATCGGCGGCACGCGATCCGCCGTACTGGAAGCCACGGTCACTCCCTGTACGACGACAGTCGTGGCGCGCCTTTGTGCGGTGTCGCTGGGGACCGCGAGCTACCAGCTCAGCATCCTGCGCGAGGGTGGCCTGATACGCAGCGATCGCCGTGGCCCCTCCGTCGAACACCGGATCACTCCCCTCGGCCTGCGACTCCTCTCCGCCACCGGCGAGTACAACACTCCCACGCTCACAGCCTAGGCAGGCGTTGGGAAACGGCGACTGCAACTCCGGCCGGGTAGCCTCCGGGGCATGGTGTTCGATACCGCGCGGTTCGATCTGCAGCCGTATGTCGGGTTCGAGATGGACCGGTACGTGCGGCGGACGTTCTGCAGCTGGGAAGACCTGGGATGGCAGTCGCTGATGGTGCAGTGGTTCGAGCACGTCCCGGTCGTCGAGGACATGGCACTGCCCGGTACGGCGGATCTGCACCTGGTGCTGCCGGTGTCCGGGCGCGCGGAGATGGAGACCAGTGGCGGCGGCCATGCCGTGCGCCATCCCTGGGTGCCGGGGCGGATCCAGCTCGGGATTCCGCACGCCCGTGGTCCGGCGGTACCGTGGCGACGCAACGATGCGCAGTGTGCAGGTGCACATCCCTCGCGACACCGTCGACTCGGTCGCCGCGCAACTGGGTGGCGAGGTGGACTATGACGCCATGGCCGCGTCCCTCGCCGAGCCGGATCCACTACTGGAGGAAACCATCCGGGCGGTTGGTGCCCCGGCCGGGGCCGGGGAGCTGTACGCCGAGTCCGCTGCCGCCTTCCTGACCACGCACCTGCTCACCCGGCATGCGCGGCTGGCGGTCGAGCGGGTTCCGGCGCGAGAGGACGCGAGGGTGCGCGCGGTCGTGGCGATCATGCGCGATCGGCTCGCCGAGCCGATCACCCTGGCCGACCTGGCTGCCGACGTACACCTGTCGATCTATCACGTGGTCCGCGTGTTCCGGGATGCGACCGGGGAGACGCCGCACCGGTTCCTCACCAGGCTGCGGGTTGAGGAGGCGAAACGCCTGCTGCGCGGCACCGCACTGCCACTGGACCGGATAGCCCGACGCTGCGGCTTCACCACGCCCGGCGCCCTTTCCACCGCGTTCCTGCGCCACACGGGATCCCGGCCCTCGACGTACCGCAATTCCTGACCGGTACGCCGCAATCGCGCGCATGGAGGGCCAACCGCTGTCACCGGTAGCGTTCCAGAAGTGCAGTCTTACGATGTCACCGCCGAATCCGAGGCGGCGCCCGCTGCTGTGTGGTCACTGCTGCTCGACCCGCGAAGCTGGCCGTCCTGGACACCGATCGACGCCCTGGAGATCGCGCAGTCGACCAGCCTGTCCGCTGACGGTCGGGACGGCGTCGGCGCGGTTCGTGCGTTCCGTACCGGAAAGGTGGTCACTGCCGAGCGGATCACTGCCCTGGCCCCGGAACGGCGGTTCGCCTACGAGGGCGTCGAGAACCCCTACCTGCGTGACTACCGTGCCGCGATCGAACTCCAGGAGCTGCCCGGCGGCGGCACCCGGATCCGCTGGCACGGCACGTTCTCGGCGCGTCTGGGAACCGGCTGGTTCCTCCAGCGGCAGCTGCGCGGCTTCATGCAGATCATGGCGACCGGACTGGCGGAACACGCCGTCAAACACGGCTGACAGGGACCACGACAAAACCGTGGGCCGCGAGGATAACCCTCGCGACCCACGGTCCTGAATTCAGCTACCTGACTTCACCGCTGCTGCGGCGATCGCGCAGGGGTGGGTGCCGGACTTGATCTGGCTGTTCGCCACCAGCGAGACCTCGATGTTGCCGGGGAACTTGGCGTGGCAGGTGACGGTCGAGCGACCGCCGGAGGTGTAGCCGCCGCCGTGGGCCTCGGCGCCGGCGGGCAGGAAGCTGTAGACCGAGTGCGGCCGCCAGCCGAGGTCGAGCGAGTCCATCCACGAGCGCACGGTGGGCGAGACGATCGTGCCGTGTCGCAGGTAGACCTGCCAGCGGACCATGTCCATCGCCGACATGTGCAGACCGCGGTAGCTCGGGCAGGCCTCGAAGTTCTTGCCCGACAGCTGGAAGAGCGAGCCGCCCGCAGCCGGGTCAGCCAGGTTGTACGACAGCGCCGCGGTGTCCGGGTTGGACGCGAGGCAGGTGATCCACGGCAGGCCCGCCGGCGTGAACAGCTTCTCGTTGACGTAGTACAGGGTCCACTGGCTCGAGTTCGGGCCGATCCATTCCGGTACGCCGCGACCCGGGTCGGTCAGATGCCACAGCCGCGGCAGCACCACGCGGGCGAACGAGTAGTTCGTGTTCGCATACTTGTACGACGATCCCGCGCCGACCGGCTTGGTCATCATGAACTTGAGCCCGTCGTACAGCTGGTTCATCTTCGGCTTGTCGGCCTCGTTGGCCGGGTCGGTCTCCATCTGGCCGACCCCGGAGGTGTGGCCGAGCAGATCCCGGATCCGGAGCCGCTGCCACGACGGGTCGGCGCCGGCCCGCATGTCCGGCGGCAGGTACGGCCAGATCTGGTGGTCCGGCGTGAGCCCGGCGGCCTCGGTCACCTTGAGCAGCGCCGCCGCGACCACGTTCTTCGTCGCACTCATGATGTCGAGCCGCGTGTACGGCGTGAAGTCGATGTCCTTGTCCAGCCGGGCCTTGCCGCCGGCCCCGGTCTTCGCCAGTACGCCGTTCTCCGCGATCGCGTAGGCGTATCCCACGGTGTTCCCCCCGCCCAGCGCCGTCTCCAGGCTCTGCGCGACCTTCGCCGTGTCCACGTCCAGGGTCGGTGTCCCGACGTTGGCCTCAGCCGTCCCCGCCCCCAGAATCGCGAACGCCGCAACCAGCGCGGCAATCATCGTCCCCTTCTTCATGACCAGCTCCTTTGTCCCCTCGCCCGCCCCTCCGGCGGCCGTGAAACAACAGTCGCAGCGCCCCCACCCCCCACGCGTGAGGGATGATCCCTCATTCCCAACACCCGACCCCCAGGTCCAGCCCCCCACGGATCGAGGGTGGGCGTGACCTTGTCGTTATTTATGCTGGCGCGGACGTCAACCATCTGGGGAGGTGAGTACTGTGCGGACTTTGCGTTATTTCCTTCAGGCGAGTCGCCGCGGCAAGAACCTTCGGGCTCGTCGCTGGGTGATCTACTACGCGGACTACTGATCGACGGGGCGGCTCGTCGGGCTTGTGGGCGGGCCGCCGCCAGTGAAGGCGAGTGTGATGGACGGCGTGGGCCCGATGTTCAGTAGTCGGCCGCTCGAGGTGCTGCGGGAGTGGGAGTCCGATCCGATCGGTGTCCGCGATCTCGGCGAGAGCGGCATCGTGGTCAGTGACCCGGTGCTGGCGCGGACAGTTCTCAAGAGCACGTCCGAGCCCTTCCACGCCGAGTCGGCGCCTTTCGGGCGGGTTCCGGGGTGGGACCCGGGTAGCGTCGAGAATCGCCCGGTCACCGCGGCGATGGGTCGGCTGCTGGACAACATCGCTCGCGATGTCGATCCTGGTCGGCTGGTGGAGTTGCTCGAGCCGGGTGGGGTGTGGCCCGCGGCGGTTGGCGAGATGTGCCTGCAGGCGGTGGTGGCTCAGCTCTTGCCGGGGGCCGAGCGCCGGCTCGTCGTACGGCTCAGTCGTGCGCTCGCTGGGTCAGCCGCACTCGCTCACCCCGCGGGACGCCGTACTCGATGGCAGGCGCGGCTGACGCACAGCCAAGCCATGGCGGCTTTGTACCGGCGCACGTCGCACAACAACGAACCGGTCGGCATCGAGCAGGTGCTCGCCGATGCGCTCGCCGACAACGACCAGGTCGCGTTGACACTGCACGGCCTCATCGGTGCGGCCTGCCGGGCCACGTCGGTCGCCATGGCCTGGGCTGTGTTGCTGAAGGCGGGCTGGACCCCCACAACCGACGTACCCGATCGGCTCGGTTTCGGCTCCGAACCGGATCCAGGTGACCCAATCCGCGAGTCACTGCGGCTCTGGCCCACCGCGTGGCTTCTCCATCGCCAGGTACGGCGGCCTGTCACGCTCGGAGCGCATGAACTGCAACCGGGCGCGGACGTGTTCGTCTGTACCTACCTCATGCACCGATCACCAGCCGCCTGGAAAAACCCGCTGGAGTATCAGCCAGAGCGCTGGATCGATCCCCCGGATGGTTATCGCGAAGGATATCTGCCGTTCGGAATCGGCCCCGCGGCCTGTGTCGGCTCGACGTTCGTCACCGTGTTGTCCGCCAAGCTTCTGTCGGCCCTCACCGAGCAGGGCGGCGTACAGGTGCGTCTGGTCGATCGCGACCCCGTCATGGGTCCCCTCTGCAGCCCGCCCAGATTCACGGTGGAGCACGTCTCATGAATCCTTGCGTCTAAGGTGGCGCAGTGGCTGAGATCGAGTGGGAAGAGGTTCGCGAGTTCACCCTGGGCACGGTCGCTCGACCGGCCACTCGCAAGCGGAACCGGATCGAGTGGGGACCGAAGGCCATTCGGGTGCCTCAGGGAGGCAAGCACGAGCGGGTCTTCACACCGTGCGCGTACGTCGCTTCCAACGGTCGACTCAGCCTGGATCCGGAGAACGAGCAGGTGCTGTGCTCTGTCGCCGAGACGGCGGAGAACAGCTTCGAGGTGCGCGACCAGCACGCTGAACTGATCGGGACGATCACCCGCGTCCCCTCCGGCAAGCCATTGCTTCGGCCGACCTGGCGAATCGAGCAGCCGGGCCGGCCGGAGATCGTCGGCCGCACCGAATGGCTCAGCGGCCAGCCGAAGGAACTCGCGGTGAAGGCTGCGGGGCGGTTGTTCACCGGCGTACTGGACGTGGTCTTCAGCGCGGGGGCCGAAGGCGGAGACCAGGTCACCAAGGGGCGAGTCCTGGAGTGGCGTGCCGATGACGAGGTCGTCATGCTCTCCGAGGGCAGCAAATCCGTCACCGTGACCGCCGACTGGCTGGACCGTCGGTTGCTGTTCGCCTACGCCCTGATCGCAGACTGATCGGCTCGATCTGATCGACGGCAACCTTTTGCCTTTGGTGGCAACTGGGATGCATGAGTACAACGAAGCACGGTACGGCGCGAAAGTATCGGCGGGCCGCCGGTCACGACCCCGCCGCCACCGCGCCGTACTGCGAAGGTCCACGCCCAGAACTCGGGCGGTTCCAGCACCGTCCGGGGAGGGTTCGCCCCTCCCCGGTGACGTCCGCTACTGGCATTGCTGTCAGAGGCTGCGGGCGCTGATGTCGCCATGTGCGGTGGTTGCGTGGATGGTGAGCTCCGGGGTGCCGTCGGTGTTCTTGAGCGAGTTCTCGATCCGGCCATAGGTGGTGCCGGCGTCGAGGCTGGCTGAGACACCGTGGGCGGCCTGGACCGACAGATCACCGGACTGCGTCTGTACGACGACGTGGCCGCGGACCGCCTCGCCGATCCGGATGTCGCCCTTGCTGGTGGTGATCTCCGAGGCTCCGTTGAGGCGGCCGACCGAGATGTCACCGGCGAGTGCCGTCAGCCGCACGCCGGCCGCTTCGTCGACGATGACTTCGCCGTACGCGCCGTTGAAGGTGATGTCACCGAGGCGTCCGTCGGTACGGAGACCGGCGGCAGCTGCCTTGGCTTCGACCGTCGAATCAACCGGAAGCTGAACGGTGACCTCGATGGAACCCGAAGCGCCGAAGACCCGGTTCTTCGCGACGGCCTCGATCCGTACGACGCCGTCGGCGTACTCGACTGTGGTTTGCTCGGCGACCTGGACGTCGCGACCCTTCGAAGCGTTCGAAGGCCGGACGTCGACGACGGTGTCGGCCCGGTCGGTGGCGACGAAGCGGACCTGACCGGCCGGGATGTCGACGACGACGGTGATCGGAGCGGGGGTGTCGAACTGGTGCATGGCAGTCTCCTCAGAATTTTGAATGAATTTCGATCGGCAAGCGATCACAAGAAGAACGATGAGCCGACGTCCTGACACCGGGCAGACACCGGCCTGACACCGCAGCCGGATCGTGCAGGGATTCAGCAACCTCGGCGATGTCGGCCGTCTTCGTTGCGTCGTTAGGTTGCAGCCATGTTCAGACTCAGTGCCGTCATCGCCCTGGCGACCACCCTGCTGACCGCCTCTGTCACAGCACCCACTCAGGCGGTTTCCGCGCCCATCCCGATGCAGGTGCTCAGCCTCACCGACCTGCACGGCTACCTGTCCGAGACCGAGAACCTGACCATCGCCGGCCCCGCGGGAACCCTTCCGGTCGGCGGCGCGGCGTACCTGAAGGCGCATCTCGACAAGCTCCGGGCCGGGAAGCCGAACAGCTTCCTGATCGGGTCCGGCGATCAGTTCAGTGGCTGGCCCGACTACACCCAGGGGTTCGCGAACGAACCGACGATCGAGGTACTGAACGAACTCGGGCTCGACTTCGATGTGGCCGGCAATCACGAGTTCGACCGGGAACTGCCGTTCCTGCGGCGGATGGTTTCGGGGGCCTGTTACGGCAAGCCGGGTTTCGACACGTGCTTCACCGACTCGCGGGGCCGGGCGTTCCACGGTACCGACTACGCGTACCACGCGGCCAACGTCGTCGCTGCGAAATCGCAGCGGCCGGTGCTTCCGCCGTACTGGATCGCACAGGCGGGGACGGCGCGGGTCGGGTTCATCGGACTCGGGTTCCCCGGTACGCCGACCGAGACGTTGTCGATCGAGCAGTCGGGGCTGGAGTTCCAGGGGCTCGTCGACGCGGCGAACCGGGCCACGGCCGAGCTCAAGGCGCAAGGTGTGAACGCGATCGTCGTCAGCATGCACGAGGGCGGCCAGCAGGGCGGCCTGTTCAACGACTGCAAGAACCCGGTCGGCCCGATCTTCGACGCAGCCCGGGCAATGTCCCCCGATATCGACGTGATCCTCGGCGGGCACTGGCACACCGCGTTCAACTGCATGATTCCTGACCCGTACGGCGTGCCGCGGCCGGTGCTCGAGGCGTCCAATCACGGTCGGGTGCTCGGTGAGGTCAACCTGTCACTCGATCCCGCGAACGGCGAGGTGATCCGCTCGGCGACGACCGCGACGAACCATGCTGTCACCAAGGACGTCGTACCCGACCCGGCGGTCCAGAAGATCGTCAAGTACTGGATGGACAAGTGGGCGGTCCGGCAGCGGCAGCCGCTGGCCAAGCTCGATCGCGACCTCGACTTCTCCAAGACCGCCGAGAGCCGGACCGGCAACCTGGTCGCGGATCTCTACCATTCGGAGGCTTCCCATAAAGCGGATGGCGGCGCCGACTTCGCCTTGGTGCCGGCCGATATCGGCATCGATGTGATCGCGGCCGGGCTCAAGGCGGGGGTGGTCTCCTTCGGCGACGCCTGGCCGGTGGCCGGGATCTCGCCGATCACGACGCTGGCACTCAAGGGATCGGTCGTGGAGCAGATCCTTGAACAGCAGTGGATTCCGCCGGCGTACGGGTGCTCGCGGTTGTCGTCGCTCGCGGTCTCCGATCAGGTCCGTTACACCTACGATCTCGGCAAGCCGGTGGGTGATCGGGTGGATCCGGCGAAGGTGCTGATCCGCGGCCAGCGGCTGCAGCTCGGGAAGACCTACCGGGTGGCGACCAGTGCGGCGATGCCGTTGCACGGCGCGCAGTACGGGTATCCGGGGTTCCAGCAGTTCACCGACTTGATCCGCGCCCCACGCATGGGCCAGGAGGTGTTCCTGAACCATTTGCGGATCCGGCAGTCGATCAAGGCGCCCGCACTTGGCCGGGTGACAGCGATCCCGGGTACGCCGGCTCCGGTGGACGGACCGTTCGGGCCGCTGAATCTCCTGCCCCAGAAGGAGATGAAGGCCACGGCAACCAGCCAGGGATCGGCGTCTAACAATCCCGCGGCAGCACTCGACGGCAGTTGTACGACGATGTGGCACTCGAACTGGAGTCCGCACGCCCCGCTGCCGCAGCACATCACGCTTGATCTCGGCCAAACCCGTTCGCTCGACGCACTCGTCTACACGCCACGCCAGGACGCCTCGCCGAACGGCCGGATCTCCAAGTACGACGTACAAGTGAGTGCCGATGGCAACGACTATCAATCGGTGGCCACCGGCAACTGGGACGGCACGTTGCAGGCGAAGATCGCCCGCTTCCCTGCCGGTACAACGGGACGCTACGTGCGGCTGATCGGCCTGGAAGGTGGTGCGGGCTATGCCGCCGCGACGGAGCTCAATATTGCTCTAACTCCGGGCTCCTGACCTTGTCCCGGTACGTCGTCGGTGGCATCCCGAAGCGCTGTCCGAACTGCCGGCTGAAGTAGTGCGGTGACTCGAAACCCACCGCACGAGCGATCTGCGCGACGGACATGTCGGTCGCGCCGAGCAACTCCGACGCACGCTGGAGTCGGAGCCCGACCACGACGTTCATGATCGAGTCGCCCACCTGTTCCTTGAACAGGTGGGCGAGTCTCGAGACCGACACCTGCGCGAGGCCGGCAAGGCTGGTCAGCGTGTACGGACGGGCGGGGTCGGAGGTGACCGCGTCCAGCACCAGTTGCACTCGTGAGTCGAGGTGGCGAGTGTCTCTTCGGAGGCTGCTCGTGGCGACCAGCAACACCTCCTCAATGCCGTTCATCGTCAACTGGACGGCAAGGTTCTTCTCCAGCAAGTGCAACTCGGTGTCGCCGGTGGGTGAAAGGCCCGCGCGCTGTGCGTCGCGATGGAGCCGCGCGAAGGCGGACACCAGGCGGTCGGTCTCCGACGGCCGGGTCAGCCGGACGTAGGACAGGCCAGGCATTGCCTGCGGCAACGACCACCAGGCATGCCACTCGCGGCGCGGCTGGAAGTGCGCCCACCAGGTCTCCCAGTAGGTGCCGACGGTCCCGTAGTCGTGCTCGGTGCCGGGGCTGACCAGAACGAGGTCGCCGTGGCGGAGGGTCAGCTTGTCGCCACCGATCTGGAAATGCCCGGTGCCGCCGGCCGTGTAGAGCAGGTACCAACTGCCGACACCGTCCGGCCGAACCACGCGATAGTCGCCGCCGCTGTGGAAGTGACCGGTCACCAGTTTGCTCGGCGGCGGGATCTCACTGTAGAGCTCGATCAGCATCTGGGTAGCAAGATCGTGCTCGAACTCAGCAGGCTCTGTCATGGTGTGCCCTTCGTACGGGTCCCTAGATTACTCACACAGCAGCAAGATCCTGTACCCCATTGAAGTGAGGATCCCCGTGGGTTTCGTCCCCGTCACCGAGCTCGCCCACGACGCCGGCACCCGCGTCTTCGAACACGGCTGGCAGTCCTGGAGCCCCAGCGGCTGGTACCCGCTGGACGCGCGACCACCACGCCCAACCGCTCCCAATCACCATGTGATGGCCTACCGTCCCGGCGTCGTCGCGCAGGGCTTTCAAGGCGAGGGCCTGCTGGCTGTTGCCACCGGCAACGAAGTGACCGTGTTCAGCGCACTCTCACCCGATCAGGTGCCGTCGATCCGCTGTGAGGTGCGGGGAGACGTCGCGGTGGTCTCTGCCGACGGTCCTGTGCAGGTCAGCTCTGGCAAGTACGCGAATGCGAATCAGGCCTTGGCCGACTGGGCCGACGGATTCTCGGCGTCGGTCGACAACGCCGTACGGGTGTTCGGGCCGTCGTGGTGCAGCTGGTACGCCTACTGGGGCAAGGTCACCGAGCGCGATGTGATGGCCGAGGTCCGGCAGTTCGACGCGCAGGATCTCAGCGTCGACCTCGTGCTCCTCGACGAGGGCTACCAGACCGAGATCGGCGACTGGCTGACCCCGCGCGAGGACTTCGGCTCGACCGTCCGGCTGGCCGCCGACATCCGCTCCGGCGGCCGTCGAGCCGGCATCTGGGTCGCTCCCTTCCTCGTCGGAAGCAAGAGCGAGACCGCCCGCCGGCATCCCGAGTGGCTGGTCCCGGGCATCACCGCCGGGACTAATTGGGGCCAAGAGCAACTAGTTCTCGATGTTACCCATCCCGGCGCGGCCCGGCACCTTCAGGACGTTTTCACCGAACTGTGCCGCCAGGGCTACGACCACTTCAAACTCGACTTCCTGTACGCCGGTGCCATCGAGGGCGACCGTCATGAGCAGCTCGACGGCATCGCGGCGTACCGGCACGGCCTGCGGCTCCTCCGCGAAGCGGTCGGCCCCAACCGCATCCTGCACGGCTGCGGAGCCCCGATCCTGCCCAGCCTCGGTCTGGTGGACTGCATGCGGATCTCCCCTGACACCGACCCGCTGGTCGACCCGCCGTCCGGCGACATCTCCCAACCCGGCCAGCGCGGCGCCCGCTCCACCTCGATCGCTCGCGAGTTCCTACACGGCCGCTGGTGGGCCAACGATTCCGACTGCCTGATCGTGCGGCCCGACGTACAGGCTCGTGAGGAGTGGGCTGCGCACATCGAGAACGCTCCCGGGTTGAGGATGTCCAGCGACCCGATCGGCGACCTCGATCAGTGGGGTCTCGCCCGGACCCGGGAGCTGCTCACGCCCAGCTCGCCCCGGTCACATCCGCTGCGGAATCCCGATGCTTAGGCCCGCACCCCGGCGTACCCGTCGCATCCAGCGCCGGCAACAGACGCTGGCCGGCTACGCGTTGCTCGCGCCGAGCATGATCGGCGTCCTCGGCTTCCTGCTCGCGCCGGTGCTGATCGTGATCGTGCTCAGTCTCTTCGACTGGAAGTTGCTCTCCACCCCCGAGTTCATCGGCCTCGCCAACTACCGCGAACTGCTCAACGACGCCGACGTCTGGCACTCCTTCCTCGTCACTCTGTACTACGTCGTGATCTGCGTACCCGGCACCACCATCCTGTCGCTACTGCTGGCGCTGCTGGTCAACCGCAAACTCCGCGGCATGAAGTACTTCCGCGCGCTCCTGGTGATCCCGTGGATGGCGACGCCGGTCGCGATGGGGCTCGTCTGGACGTGGATCTTCGACCCCGGCCGCGGTGCGCTGAACCAGTTCCTCGGCCTCTTCGGCCTGGATGGGCCGGCCTGGCTGTCGTCTCCGCTGCTGGCGATGCCGAGCGTCGCGGCCGTGCACATCTGGCAGTTCGCGGGCTACAACATGTTGTTCTTCCTGGCCGGGCTGCAGAACATTCCGGCATCGTTGCGGGAGGCATCGTCCCTGGACGGCGCGTCACCCGTCGCGCACTTCTTCGCCGTCACCCTGCCGCTACTCCGGCCGACCATGCTGTTCGTGCTGATCACCAACGTGATCGGGTCGTTCCAGGCCTTCGACACGATCTTCGTGATGACCGAAGGCGGCCCCGGCGACAGCACCGAGGTGGCGACGTACCTGATCTACGACGAAGCGTTCCGCAAGTTCGACTTCGGCTACGCCTCCACGATCTCGGTCCTGCTCTTCGTGGTGATCCTGGTCGTCACGATCTCCCAGTTCGTCTACTTCGAGCGTCGTACGACGTACGACTTCTCCTGAGGTGATGTCGATGTCGAGATACCGGATCCTGCCGTACGGCGCACTCGTGGCCGGCTGCGTCTTCGCGATCTTCCCCTACTACCTGACCCTGCTGACCGCATTCAAGGGCCCTGGGCAACTATTCGGTACGGCGCCCTGGGAGCCCGGACTGCCACCGAGTACGGCGGCCTTCGACCGACTGTTCGCGTCGGGGTTCGGCGGGTATCTGGTCAACACCGTCGCGGTCACCGTAGCCATCACGGTCGGCCAGCTGGTGTTCGCCGTACTGGCTGCTTATGCCTTCGCGCGCTTGTCGTTCCCGGGCCGGGACGTCCTGTTCTGGGTCTATCTGTCGACCTTGATGGTGCCGCCGGTGGTGACGATGATCCCGCTCTACCTGATGATGCAGCGGCTCGGGTTGGTGGACACCTGGGCCGGACTGATATTGCCGACGATGCTCGGGACGCCGTACGCGATCTTCCTGTTACGCCAGTTCTTTCGAACCATCCCGGCGGATCTGGAGGATGCCGCCCGGATCGACGGCGCCGGGCGGGTGCGGACCTTGCTCTCGATCGTGCTGCCGCTGTCCAAACCGATCCTGGTCACCGTCACCACGCTGGCCGTGGTCGCCAACTGGAACAGCTTCCTGTGGCCGCTCATCATCACCAGCAGCGAGGACAAGCGGCTGCTCTCGGTCGGTATCGCCCTGTTCAAGAGCGAGATCGGCGTCGACTACAACGCAGTCATGGCCGGCAGCCTGATCGCGCTCGCGCCGCTGCTGGTGCTGTTCATCTTCTTCCAGCGCTTCATCGTCCGCTCGGTCGCCGTCACCGGGCTCAAGTAGGAGGCATCATGTCCAATCCCCTGTCCCGACGGACCCTGCTGCTGGGCGCTGCCGGCCTGGCCGGTTTGACCGCGTGCGGCTCGTCCACCGACAAGGCAAGCAACGGCGGCAAGACCGAGCTTGTCTATCGCCTCTGGGACGAGCAGCAGGAGGTCGGCTACAAAGCGGTCTTCGCCGCGTTCACCGCCGAGAATCCGGACATCACCGTGCGGATGGAGGTGCTGCCCTGGGACCAGTACTGGACCAAGCTCACCACCGAACTGGCCGGCGGCAAGGCGCCCGACGTCTTCTGGCTGACCGTCGAGAACTTCCCCGACCTGGCCGGCAAGGGCGTGCTCGCGCCACTCGACGACGTGATCGCCAAGGCCGGGCTCAAGCTCGACTCGTACCATCCGAATGTCGTCCAGTCGTACAAGTTCGAGGACAAGCAGCTCGGTCTGCCGAAGGACCTCGGCGTGGTGGGCCTGCTCTACAACAAGACCCTGGTGGCCAAGGCCGGGATCACCATGCCCGATCAACTCACCTGGGCCCCCGACGGCTCGGGCAACTTCCTGGAGATCGCCCGCAAGCTGACCGTGAGCGACAAGCAGTGGGGGTTCTGTTCCTGGAACCACAGCCAGACCCAATGGCTGAACTGGATCGCGTCCAACGGCGGCAAGGCGATGGACAAACCGTACGGCACCTTCGACTTCGCCGGGCCGAAGTCGGTCGAGGCCCTGCAATGGGCCCGCGACCTGATCTTCAAGTGGCGGGTCTCCCCGGACGGCACCCGGACCAACCCGCCGACCGGGCAGGCCACCGAGATGTTCTACCGCGGCGAGGTGGCGATGTTCCCGGCCAACAACGCGCTGCTGCCGTTCGCGTTACCCGAGGTGAAGTTCCCGATCGGCGTCGCCGCGCTACCGGCTGGACCGTCCGGACGCACGGTGGTGATCAACGGGCTGGCCGAGGTGATGTTCGCCAAGACCAAGCACCCCGACGAGGCAGGGAAGCTGATCGCGTTCCTCGGTTCGGCGAAGGCGCAGAAGCTGATGGGCGACGCGGGATACATCATCCCCGCGCTCAACGACGCGGGCGCGGGCTACGCGGCGTACTGGAAGCAGAAGGGTATCGACGTGCAGCCGTTCCTCGACTCCGCCGCCGGCAGCACGGTGAACATGCCGATCGCCGAAGGCTGGACCGCGAAGGTTGCCGAGATCAACAAAGCGATGAACGACGTCTACCTGGACAAGACCGACGTGGCCGGCATCGCCACCACCCTGGACAAGATCGGGAACAAGAAATGAAAGAGCTGCTCGACTCGACTCCCGTCGCCGATGATTCTTCGGTACTGCGTCAGCGCCTGGCCGGCGACGGGTATCTGTTCTTTCGCGGCTTGCTGCCGGCGGCGGTGATCGATGACGTCCGTGGACAGATCGCCCGGATTCTCGCCGACAGTCACTGGTTGGCTCCTGGGTCCGCGCCCGACGAACTGCTCGCTTCGGGTCGTGCGGTGGAGGAGGGGTCGGCGGGATTCTTCGGCGCCTACACCGCGATCCAGAGCACGGAGGCATTTCATGCGTTGGCGGTGCGGCCGGAGTTGCTGGAACTGGCGGAGCGGTTGCTCGGCGAGCCTGCGTTCGCGCATCCGGCGCACATCTGCCGGATCGCGCCGCCGTCGCCGGGAGCCAATCCGACCCCGATCCATCAGGACTACCGGTTCATCCAGGGTTGCATCGACACGTTGACCACCTGGTTGCCGTTGAGCGCTGCTCCCCCGGAGATCGGTGGGCTGCGAGTGTTCGCGGGGTCGCCGCGACTCGGCGTACTGCCGGTGAAGGTGTCCGACGGACCGGGGATGATGCGGGCCGAGGCCGATGAGGATCACCCCGAGTGGCGAACCACGTCGTACCGGCCGGGTGACGTGCTGCTGTTCAGCAGCCTGACCGTGCACGGCGCAATGCCGAACAAAACCAAGCAGCTGCGCCTATCGGCCGACTTCCGATACCAGGCCGTCAGCTCGCCAATGGCCGTCGACGCGCTCGGCACCGGCAAGCCGCACTACCACCCCGACGTGCCCGACTTCCCAACCCTCACCCGCGGCTGGACCTCGACGGCAAGCATCGAGGTCCCGGCCGGAGTCACCTACGTAGACCGCTTCGATCCGCGCCTGGACGACGTACCGACACCACCCTCCCGCTTCGCTTACTAACAGCCACGATTGCACTACGGTCGGTGTGGTCTGGTTCGGCCGCCTACGGGCAGACGCTCTCTGTCAGAACGCGACCTCTGGAGACAACCATGAAGAACCTGACCCGCCTCATCCTCGGCGGACTGGCGACCGCAGCGCTCGGCACCTTCGCTGCCGCGGCATTGTCCGCCCCGACCGTAGCCAACGCGGGACTGATCGACGGCTCCGTCAACAACCTCCATATCCTCGACGGCAGCAGCCTCCTCGGCCTGCTCAACACGAGGGGCTGATCGGTAGGGTGCCGCCCTTGTTGCCCTAGGCAAGAGTGTGGCACCACACCGATCGACACCCTTCACGGCGATCCTCGGACGCATCAGCCGGGTGAGCGGGTACTGTCCCGCCGGTGACTCGCCGCCTGCTTGCCGTCGCGTGCCTGATTTCCGCCGCACTCACGGGGTGCAGCTTTCCCTCGGCCGGGGCCGATCCGGGATCAACGACCAGTACGTCGAAGCCGGCGCCGACCTCGAGCGGTTCGCCGGGGACGCGGAAGGCGATCGCGGCCGCGCTGCCCCAGGTGCGGGTGCTCGGGGAGCGGCCCGAGGTCCCGGGGTATCGGCGTGATCAGTTCGGCAAGGCTTGGTCGGACGATCACGCCGGGCTCGGCGGTCACAACGGCTGTGACACCCGCAACGACGTACTCGCAGCGCAACTCCAAAAGCCGACGTACCGCGGCAAGTCCCGTTGTGTCGTGATCACCGGCACGCTGGTCTCCGATCCGTACACCGGAAAGCGTCTCGAGTTCCGCAAGGCGAAGGCTGCCGAGATTCAGATCGACCACGTCTACCCGCTGTCGCGCGCCTGGGACATGGGTGCCGCCAACTGGCCGAAGCAACGTCGCGTCGACTTCGCCAACGACGAGGCGATGAACCTGATCGCCGTCGACGGGCCGGCCAACGCATCGAAGGGCGACTCCGGCCCCGGGGAGTGGTTTCCGATCAACCGCGACTACCGCTGCACCTACGCCCTGCGCTACCTACAGGTCGCTCACAAATGGTCCCTCCCCATCACCACCGCCGACCGCAACTCGATCAAGTCGATCGCCCACCTCTGCCCCTAGGACCAGTCAGACGATTTCGAGGTTGGCCATCATGCCCATGTCCTCGTGCTCCGCGTTGTGGCAGTGGAACAGGTAGCGGCCGCGATAGCCGTCGAAGCGGGTGATGATCTCCGCTGACTCGCCGGGCCGCAACGAGACGGTGTCCTTGAGACCCGCGTCGTGCGGAAGTGGCGAACCGCCGCCGCGCGACAGCACCTGGAAACCGACGAGATGCAGGTGGACGGGGTGATGGACGTCGGCGACCAGCCGCCACACCTCGACGTCGCCGAGTCGCACGCTCACATCTGATCGCGCAGGATCGAACGGTCGCCCGCCGATCACCCAACCATGCCCGCCGTTCATCTGCCCGGCGCGGAAGGAGAAGTCGCGCACCCTG
This sequence comes from Kribbella sp. NPDC056951, assembly GCF_042674205.1. NCBI lineage: Bacteria > Bacillati > Actinomycetota > Actinomycetes > Propionibacteriales > Kribbellaceae > Kribbella > Kribbella sp. NPDC056951. The sequence goes on along the minus strand of NZ_JBHUQZ010000001.1, from coordinate 1,493,170 downwards.
ACCGCGTCCGACCGCTGCCACGTGGGCAGATCGTTCGCAAGCTTGGCAGGGACCCGGCTGTCGTCCTTGGCCTTGCGGGCAACGCGGAACGCCATCACCTCACGAGTACGCCCATCGCCCAGCCGATTCAGGACTCTGACCCGACCACCGACTTCCACGCTCGCGAAGTCGATGATCACGTCATAGCGTTCGGCCGGTGCAATCGGGAGGTACTGGTGGGTGACAGGTGCCGCGAGTAGTCCCTGGTCGGCACCGACCTGCACGAGGTCGAGCCGTCGTCCGTCGTCGGTCACGGCTTCGAGTTCGTAGTGCCGGGCGTTCGAGGCATTCAGGATGCGCAATCTGTACCGCGCAGCGTCCACCTCATGCACCGGCCAGGGAGCGCCGTTGACCAGGATCACGTCACCGAGAACCCCGGCGAGATAAGGCTCGCGGACACCTGGCGTCGTACGGAGAGTCGGATCCAGAGACGGGTAGTCGAGGCTTCCGTCGGCGGTGAACGAGCGGTCCGCGATCATCAGCGGGAGCTCGCGCAGTCCAGACGGCAGGTCGAGTGAGTCTTCGAGATCGTCGCGGACGATATGCAGGCCGGCGAGTCCACGCCAGATGGCCGGAGCCGTGAAGTCCATCCGGTGGTCGTGGTACCAGAGCAGGGCGGCACGCTGGTCGGTCGGGAACGTGTAGTCCCTGGTCAGCGTCGTCACCACGGCCCGCGGATCCTGCATCCCGCTATGTTCACCGCCGTGCCCACCGCCGTGGTGCATCGCACCCCAGTTCTCCGGTACGACGAGATCGGTCGGATAGCCGTCGGATTCCGGCGTACTGCGGCCGCCGTGCAAGTGGACGACCGTCGGCACGGGCAGTTCGTTGCGATGTGTCACCGTGATCGGCCGGCCGCGTCGCGACTCGATCGTCGGCCCGGGGAAGGTGCCGTCGTACGTCCACATCGGTGTCTTGACACCAGGCAGTACTTCGAGAACGGCCTCCCGCTGGGTGATCTCGTAACGCCCAGCGCTCACCGGCTTCAGTACCGCGGGAATCGGCAACGGCACCTCGAACGCTGGTGGAAGAGGCAACGCACTTCGCAGTACGGCGCCTGTCATCGCAGGGCGACGAGACAGCGCCGCCGAGGTCGCCAACCCGGTCGCACCCAGCAAGCCGAGTGATCCTCCAATGGCCAGCACGCGACGGCGGCTCAGTTGCTCACGCATCGGCGGGCTCCTGCCGCAGCGGCTGACGCCAGACGGCGACGAACAGTACGACGAGCGCGGCGATCGTCAGCACGCCCAGCGGGAGGTGCAACCACAGGGCGCCGTCCAGACCGGCGAAGTACTGGATCGTCTCGGCCGCGACCAGGGCGGCAGTGCCGATGAATGGCCACGCCCGACGCAGCCGGACCCAGACCACGATCGCGACGATCAATTGCAGATAGCCGATGGACGTGACGGTGTCGGCACCGAGCGAGTGCCAGCGCAGGCCGTCGTAGTCACCGCTCAGATAGACGCCGGCGAACACCGGCTGACCGAAGATCGCCACCACGTGCACGGTGACCACGGCCCTGAACACCCACTGAATCATGAGCTCGACGCTATGATCAGTGCGTTATCTTGTCGAAGACTAATATCGCTATGGTGTTATGTCCGGGGAGGCATAGTGGATCTGAACACGCTTCGGCAGTTCCTCGTCGTGGCGCGGCTGGAGCATCTCAGCCGGGCGGCCGACGAACTCCGCGTCGCACAGCCGTCGCTGAGCCGCACGATCGGCCGGCTGGAGAGCGAGCTCGGCACCCCGCTGTTCGACCGGGCCGGCCGGCTTCAGCTGAACGACTCCGGCAGGCTCTTCCGAGACTACGTCGAACGCAGTCTCGGTGAGCTCGACGCGGGCCGTCGAGCTGTCGCCGATGCGGCCGGCGAAGGCTTCGGCACCGTACGGCTGGCCTCGGAAACCCTGCTCACCCTGACCGCACCGCTGGCCGCGTTCAAGCGGACCCATCCAGCAGTCGAGGTCGAACTCCATCAGTGGTCGGCCGAGGACATGGCTCGCCAGTTGCGGTCCCAAGACCTCGACCTCTGCGTTGCCTCGCAACCACTCCGCTGGGATGGACTGGAGACAGTCCGGTTGTTCGAGGAGGCGGTCGGGGTCGGGATGCCGCTCGGGCATCACTTGGCGGACCGCCCCTCGATTGCTGTCGACGAGCTTGCCGACGAACAGTTCATCACCGCGAGCAAGGGACACTGGCTGCGCCTGCTCCTCGATCGGCTCTTCGCCGGCAGCGGGCTCACCCCGAAGATCGTCTGCGAAACCAACGAGGCGAGCGCCATCGCCGAACTCATCAGCGCGGGCCTCGGCATCGGACTCGTCCCCGGACTCGCCCGCCGGACGGCAATTCGCGCGCCCGGCGTCTGGATTCCCGTCGACCACCCGGACTGCCGTCGTACAACGACTCTCTACTGGGGCGCCGGCAGCCGCCTGTCACCCGCAGCGCTGCTGATGCGCTCGGCCCTCACCGACTGGGCCTGGACCAGCCATTGATCACGGCGAGAAGTGTTGAGTTGCTTCGAGGTGGATTTCACGATGGTGAAGGCGCCGGACAGTTCGGGTGAGACGTTGCCGGCGTTGTCGGTGGCGCGGACCTTGACGGTGTGTGCGCCGGCCGCAGTGATCGGCACCGGTGCGGTGTACGCCGTCCAGGCGCCGCCGTCCAGGGCGTATTCGATCGACCTGACGCCGCCGGCATCGGTGGCAGTTGCGTTCAGGGTCGCCCGGTCGACGAACTCCCAGCGGGCGTTCTGGTTGCCGGTCAGCCATCCCGACACCGTCGGCGGCGTGCGATCACCATCGGACGGTACGACGGTGAACGCCTTCGTACCCACGGCGGAGACGTTGCCGGCGGCATCGGTCGCCCGATAGGCCACTGTGTGCGCACCATTCGTGGCCACCTCGACCGGGACCGTGTACGCCGTCCAGGCGCCACCGTCGAGCTGGTATTCCACCGAGGCCACCCCGGACCCGGCATCAGTGGCGGTCACCGTCACCGACGCCTTGCCAACATAGTTGCCGTTGGCATCCTGAGTGCCGGACACAGCTGCAGTCACGACCGGCGGTACGGCGTCCTGCTCGACCACCGTGAAGTGCGCCATCCCCTCGGGCGAGACGTTGCCAGCGTGATCTGTGGCCCGGTAATGCAGCATATGCATTCCCGGGGTGTTCACGTCTACCGGCGCCGTGTACGCCGTCCAAGCGCCACCGTCGAGTTGGTACTCGACGGTCTTCACACCGGACTCGGCGTCGGTCGCAGTCACCGTCACCCGCGCGGTGTCGAGGTAGTTGCCATCAGCATCTTTTTCGCCGGTGACCGCGGCGGTGACCGTCGGCGCGGTGGTGTCCTCCGGCCGTTCGACCACCCGGAATCCCTTCGACCCGGTCGGCGACACATTGCCGTCGTGGTCGGTCGCGCGGTACTGCACCGTGTGATCGCCGATCGCGCTGACCACCACGGGCGCGGTGTACGGCTTGAATCCGGTGTCGTCCAGCTCGTACTCCACTGACGCCACTCCGGACTGGGCGTCCGCGGCAGTCACCGTGACGGTGGCCTGACCGAGGTAGTGACCGTCCGGGTTCTGCGGCCCGGTGACCGCGGCGGTGACGGTCGGCGGAGTGGTGTCCTCGCCGTCGTCGGTGACGATGAACTCGCCGACCATCAGGGGGTGCCCCGGGATGGCGCAGAAGTACCGGTACTTCCCCGGCGTGAGGGTCACATCGACCGAATGCTTGCCATTACTCCCGTCGTCCGGGTACGCGAGGATGTTCACGTCGACGTCGTGGTTGTAGCCCGGCGTCGACCGGTCGAACGTCAGCGTGTGCGACATGTCAGTGTCGTTGCCGGTGGCCTCGCTGTTCTCGAACACGATGGTGGTCGGGCCGGCGACTGCCTGCGTCGGCGCTGTGGTGTAGGCGGCGGTGCTGTTGCCCGCAGTCCAGCTCAGCACCTGAGCAGCAGCATCCGGCTCCGACCCCAGTGCAGGCATCGACTGGGGCACCAGCATCACCAGTACGGCGGTGAGCCCGGCGAGTAGGCGTCTCATCACAAACTCCGGATCCGGATGTTGCGGAACTCCATCAGGTCGCTGTTGCCGTGGTTCTGCAGTCCGATGTAGCCCTCGACGAATTGCCGCAGGTCGGTCGGCGGATCACCCGCTCGCGACGACTGCAACCCTGGCGCGTTCTCGAACTCGTTGATCACCACGCCGTTGCGGATGATCGTGTAGTGCTGCCCGACGACCTTGACCTCGTACTCGTTCCACTGCGCCTTCGGGGTCGGCCGGGCCGCGTCCAGTCCGTTCGGGTCGAAGTTGTAGATCGACCCGGTCTTCTGCGGTTCGCCCGAATCACCGTCGTACAGCTGAACCTCGTGGCCGCAGTAGATCGCCACCCAGGCCTGTGAAGTGCGGGCCGAACCGACGGTTCCGCAACTGCCAAGCGGCCGTTGCTCCAGCGGTGTGCGTGGATCCGGGAATCGGACGAAGACGCCACTGTTCGCGCGAACCGCGTCCGGCGCGATATCCCGGAACTGCAGCTTGAGCGAGAAGTCGCCGTACGGCTTCTTCGCGAACCAGAGCATGCCGAGCCCGCCGGACGGTTTCAGAGAGCCGTCCGGCTGGACGGTGAATTCGCCCGAAGGTGCCTGCGCCCAGTCGTAGAACGACTCGTTCGTGCCGTCGAACAGTGGCTCGTAGCCGGTCACCCCCGGCTTGCCGATGTCCGATGCGCGAGCGACGGCGATCAGGCTGTCCCGTTCGGCGACGGTGATGATGCCGCGCTGCCGCAACTGCCGTGTGGCCTGCTGGACGTGCGTGACGAACAGCGCATGGGTGGCCCAGGTGCTCTCGTCGTCGATCAGGTCGTCCGCCTTGCAGCCGCCGCCCGCGTTGCGGTTCGGCACCGTCGTGGCGGAGTCTCCGATCGTCACCTGAGCGCCCTGATCCGCCATCACGCAACCGGCGTTGACCGCGACCGTCGCGACCGCGGTGGTCCCGTCGGCGTACGTGATGGTGACCTTGGCGGTCTGCAGGCCGGGAGCCAGATAGGTGTGCCGCGGGTTGGCCTCGGTCGAGGTGTCGCCGTCGCCGAACGTCCACGCGTACGACACTCCACCGGCTTTAGTGCCGTTGAACGCGTAGGTCAGCGGCTTGTTCTGCACCGCGACCGCGGACGCCTTCGGCAGCGGCGTCGGCGGGCCGCCCTTGTAGCTGACCTTCACCAGCTTCTGGTTCGGGTGCAGCGTGAAGAATCCGCCGCCGTAGTCGAGCACGTACAGCGCACCGTCCGGTCCGAACCGGGCGTCCATCCAGCTCTGCACCTGAGTGGGCCCGTTGCCCCCGGGCACGATGCGCTCGAACGTCTCACCGAACGCAGGCGGCTGCGCCGTCGGTACGCCGGCTGGGTCGACCGTCACCGCGTTCCGCCGGGTCGGGGTCGACTCGTCGCCGATGAACCACTTGTCATCCCAGTACTTCGGCCAGGCCACTCCGCTCTTGGTGTTCACCCGGTCGTAGTGGTAGGTCGGCCCGGACATCACGGCCTGCCCGCCACCGCCGCGGAAGTACGGCTGGGTGTAGACCGCGTCCGCTTCGTTGTACGTCGGGATCGAGCTCCCCGCGCGCTTCGGGAACACGGGGCCGCCGCCGCCCGGTGAGTACCAGATCATGTTGTCCTTCACCGGCGGCAACTCGACCAGTCCGGTGTTTCGCGGCGAGGTGTTCAGTGGGTTGTCGCAGTCGTACCAACCCGTCAGCACCGACGCGTCGGTGTTGCTGCGGTTCCGGTACGGCTGTCGATTGCCCATGCAGTAAGGCCATCCGTGGTTGCCGGCCTCGGTGATGATCGTCGCGGTCTCGTACTTCGCCGGCCCGAGCTCCGGGTCCGGCGAACCGGCGTCCGGCCCGACCCAGGCGGCCGTCAACCAGTCGGTTTCCGGATCGATCGCGAGCCGGGAGATGTTCCGGACGCCCATCACGTAGATTTCGGGCCGCGTCTTCGCCGTACCGGGGGCGAACAGGTTGCCGGTCGGGATCGTGTACGTGCCGTCCGCCTCCGGGTGGATCCGGATGATCTTGCCGTTCAGATCATTGGTGTTGCCGGAAGTCCGCCGGGCGTCCTGGAACGACAACCCGCCGAACTCTTCGGTCCAGTTGTTGCCGGAATAGCCCTTCGAGCCGCCGGACGAGTTGCTGTCGCCAGAACCGACGTACAGGTTGCCCTTGGAGTCGAACGCCATCCCGCCACCGGCGTGGCAGCAGCTGTGTTGCTGAACCTCCCACTGCAGCAGATCCTTGCGACTCGCCAGGTCGATGGTCTGGTTCGTCGCGTTGTAGGTCAGCCGCGAGACCGTCCGCTTGCCGGTGTGCCGGACGCGGTCGACGGTGTCGTGCGGCATCCAGTAGACGTAGAACCAGCCGTTCTCGGCGAACTTCGGGTCGAGCACGATGCCGAGCAGGCCTTCTTCGTTCTTGATCAGCTCGTCACCGGATCCGCGATTGCCCATCACCGGCAGCGTGGTCAGCAGTTTCGCCTTGTTGGTCACTGGATCCCACTGATGGATGGTGCCGCAGCCGAGGCCGACGTTCGGGTTCTCCCATTCGACTACCGGGCCGGTCGGGCAGGCGGCCTTGCCGACGTAGAAGATCTTGCCGTTCGGCGCGATCGTCATCCCGTGCGGCTCACCGATCTGGTCGAGCTGGCCGGCCTGGTTCGGCGGGGTCAGCCGCTCGATCGTGTAGTTGGCGGCGATCGTCGCCTGGCAGTCGGCCCGGACCATTCCCGTGGTCCACTTCAGCGCGCCGAGCAGGTGCTTGCGGAACGCGGACTCGCCGTAGCTGCCGTCGGTACCGCCCATGCCGGTGTAGAAGGACCGGCCGCCGCCGTAGTCGCGGCACCAGGAGATCGGGTGGAACGGGCCGTTGGCGCCGGGGCCCGGGGCGTAGTGCCGCTCCTCGACCTGGGCGACGGTGTGCACGGTGCCGATCGGGTTGGTCGCCCAGTTGCGCCACTTGTCGATGCGGGTCAGATTCAGGGGCAGGCCGGCGTTCGCCGGGTGCTGTCGGTCCAGCAGGTTGACCACCGCGCGCTGCGGAGTCGGCTCCGGTGGCGGCGTCGAGTCACCTGTGTAGAAGAGCAGGTCGGCGAGTTGCAGCAGCGGCTCACCACTGTTCGCGGTGATGTTCAGCCGATAGTGCCCGTACGCCGTCGTGTTCGCGACCGTGAACACGCGCCGCTGGAGCCGTTCGGCGAAGACCTCGTTGGTGCGGGTGTCCACGTCGACCCAGGTGCTGCCGTCGTTCGAGCCCTGCAGGGTCCAGTTCTTGGGGTCGCGGCCGGTGAAGTCGTTCGCCGAGGTGAGCGAGTACCTGGTCACCGCAGCCGGCTCGGCCAGCTGCATGGCGACCCAGCCGGTTGTCGCGCGAGCCAGCCACTTGGTGTTCGGGTTCCCGTCGGTCAACTTCTCCTTGGTCTCGTTCGGCGGGTTCTCCGCGCTGGCCGTCACCGCCGACACCGGCCGTGGCGGCGGCAGCAGGGCGCCGACCGGGCGCGCACCGACCAGTCCGGTGAACCACTCGGAGTCCGGCTGGAACTTCGACGCGTCAGCGATGCCGAGGTAGCCGTTGCCGGCCTTGATGTAGTTCTGCAGCGCGGTCTCCTGCTCCCGGCTGAGCGCGATGCCCTGTGCCGACAAGAACACCACCGCGCGGTACGTCGCCAGCTTCGCTGGGGTGAACACGGCCGGATCAGAGCTGACATGCACGGTCATCCCGTTGGCCTGCCCTAGGCCGGCAACCGCGTCTGTCGCCCGCTCGACCGGATCCAGCTGGTTCTCTGGTTCACCACGGAACACCAGCACGTTCACCGCGACATCAGTGGCGGCGGTCGCGGTGACGGGCGCCGCCTGCGCGACTGACGGCGTACTGCCGGGTTGTGCCAGTTGGGTACCGAACGCCAGTGCTGCGGTGACCAGGACGGCCGTCGTACGTCGCCTCATCGTTCCCCCTCAGCCGTGATGATTGGAGTGGTCGGACTGCGTCGCGGCCACGTGATGCTGGTGGAAGCGGTCGATCGCCGCCTGCGCGCCGGCCGGCATCCCGCCGTCGGGGTTGCGGACCAGGAACAGGCCGACCATCCCCTGGTCGGAATGCATCTGCACGTGGCAGTGGTACATCCACACGCCCGGCCCGACGCCTTCGCCGGCAAGCACCTGGAAGCCGAACGAACTGCCCGGATCGAGGTTCTTGTTGTCGATCACCGGGCTCGGATCGTTCGCACCGGTGAGCATGCCGGTACGCGTGTCGGCCCAACGATGCGCATGCAGGTGGAACGTGTGCGGCAGATTGCCGTGCCCGATACAGACGAACTCGACCCGCTCCCCCTGCCGCGCCTCGAACATCGGGGTGTCCGGCGCCTTCTTGTTGTTGATCAGCATCTCGTTGAACACGACCGTGAACTGCCGATCCGGGATCAGATCACCGCGGCGGCGAACGATCAGACCGCCGTACAGGCCCTTCTGGATCCCGACAGTTCCGTGATCGTTGCCCATCGCGTGATCGTGGTAATGCCAGTAGCCGGCACTGCCCGGCATGAACCGGCCGCTGCCGATGTCAACCTGCTTGCGGGTGCGCCAGACGTACGTACGCGTCTCGCCGGGCGCGTTGAACGAAGCGTTCAGCGGGCTCCCGTCGGAGTTCACGTCGTAGTCGACACCATGCGGATGGATCGACAACCGCTGGTCGGTGTTGTTGACCAACTCGATCTCGAGAGTTTCCCCCTCGTAGATCTCCAACAGCGGCCCCGGAATGGTCGCCTCACCAGGCGCCAGCCCGTAGCCGAAAAACCCGCCTGGCAACGGCTCGGCGTACAGGGTGATTTGCCGAACCGCAGCCGCACTGTCGGGGGCCATAGCCACCCCGGTCAACACCGCTCCCCCGGCAACCGCAGCAGGCGCAACCAGCACCGACCGACGGGACAACCGCGACTTTTGGGCACGCTCAACCATCAAGGGACTCCGTTCGGGCGGGAACGCATGTCTCCAGGTGTAGTTCAGCCAGCACACTATGTAGTCAGCGAAGAATTGTTAAGACCTGGTCATAGGTTTTTTGTCGTTCGTTGTCAGATCCGCAAGCAAAGACCATCCCCGCGCGCCCTTCCTCCCCACCCGGGCTACCGCCCAGAACCTGCGGGCTACCGCCCGCAACCGACAGCCCGTGGCCGGCGTCCATCGGCGAAGTACTGCCTTCACATCGACTGGCGCTTGAGTTAGAAACGGAGTTGCCGGTTGAGGCTGAGCGTGATGTCGGTGTACTTCCTGGTCACCCAGTTGAAGGCGGGGATGATGCCGTCGCGAATGGCGATGTCACCGGCCAGAACGACGTCGCCGTAGACCGGAATGGCTTCCACTGCGTCGAGGGCCGCTTCGCCGTACTTCTCCTCTTGCACGTGGCCGTACGCGGAGGCTCCGCCCACCCCGATGCCGACAACCGGCGCTGCCTTGCCGACGAACCGCAACCCCTTACCCACCAACGAGGTACCGGCCTTGCTTGCTGCCTCGGCACCGACCTTTGCCTCGGCGCGGGTAGCCAGCGTGGCGGCCTCGTGCTCGGCGGCTCCGGCAGCACCACCGCCCTTGGCCGGCGGTGGACCAGCGGGTGGCGGACTCGCAGGAGGTGGAGCAGCACCGCCGCCAGGTCCGCCATGAGACCCGGAGCCACCTCCCTTGCCGCCTCCTTCTGGTGGTTTGTTCCCACCCTTCTTGGGATCGTTCAGCTTCTCATCGAAATTCGCGCCAGGCCGATCGGTGGCGGCCTTCAGATCCTTCAGCATCGCCTCCCCGATATCTTTCTCGCCCGCTGCGATAAGACCCTTCGCCTGGATCTCCGGGCTGTACGCCTTCAGGGACTCGACTGCGTTGCCGATCAGCGACTTGGTCTCATTGACGGATCCCAGCTGGCTGAGCCGCTTGTCCTGGACCGCGCGCGTGGCCGCCAGCTCGTCCACATGCTTTGACGCGGTCCGAAACGACCGCTTGAGGTCACTGAAGTACCCAGGTTTCTCGAAATCGACTTGCGCCTTCAGGCTGCTCCAGGTTTCCAGCGCTCGATCGAGGGCCGCGTTCGTCTCCCGCAGTGCGGCGGTCAACTGCTGCTTCTCACGCGCCAGCTCCTCGATGCCGGCCACTACCTGCTCCCCCGTTTTCGGGGCGGTGCCCTGAGGATCGACAAGGCGGATCGGGTTGTCGTTGACGTAGCAGTAGAGATTCAGGCCGCCGCGGACGCCGATGGGGTCAGGGGACAGCCAGCGCGCGAGCCATGGGACGCAGTACCGGGATCCTTGGTAGTAGAAGCCGGTTTCGGTGTCCTTCTCCTTGCCGGTGAAGCGGTAGCGCTTGAGGCTGACCTCGGCTGCGCCGGTGGCGGATCGGAACGATGTGGTGCCGAACGGGTGATACTCCTCGTAGGACAGGACGGCGGCGGTGGAGCTGAGTTCGACGGTCGCGGATCCGAGGTGATCGCTGAGCTGATACCGCGCAACCGGCGTCGGAATCGGGACCGGTTGGCGGTTGTCGATGGTGACGGTTTCGACCAGTGCGACACGGCGAGCGCCATCGAGAATGTGCAGCGTTTCTCTGCGCGTGGTGGTCCTGCCGGAGACAACACGGTGAGAGATCTCGTTCTGGCCCAGGTAGATCCGGGTATCGGTGGTGCCGTTGCTGCGGATGGTCGCGCGAACGCGCTGACCCGCCGAGTCGTACTGGTAGTAGGCATCCCCTCCACCGCCCAGGTCGACGTGTCCGAGGCGGTTGTCGACATCCCAGTCCAGCACCGGGAGGTGCGGCATCGAGGTGATATTGCCACTCGCGTCATAGCTGTACGTCGCGGAGAATCGATCGCTCGGGTCGCCCTGCATGCTGTTGGCCAGCAGGCGATTGCTGTCAGCGGCTGTCGAGTGCCGCCGGGTCCAGTTGCCGTTGGTCGCGGTGTGGGCGACCGTGGCAATATTGCCGCTCTTGTCGTATCCGTAGGTCTCGGTGTACGCACGCAGGGCCGTGCTGTCATTGGCGTGCGGGATCGGTGCGCCTGGTGGTTCACCAGGTCCTGGCTGGGCGGTCTGGCCAATGTGTTCGCGACCGGTTGCCGAGGACAGCCTGTAGATCGGATCGTAGGTGTAGGTGCGTTTCGCGCCGACGACGGCATTGTCGAAGAACACCGTGGGCTGCGAGGGATCGGCCGCGGTGGTGATGTTCCCGACCGGGTCGTAGGTGTAGCGCAAGGACTGCAGCGCTGAGCCGGCGTCTGCTCGGCTGTCGACGCGCGAGAGCCGAAAGGTGTCCTCCTCATACCCGTACGTCGTGGTTGTACCGCACCCCAGTTCGACGCGCACTCGTTGACCACGAGCGTTGTAGTCGATGTCGTTGACGAATGCTGTCCACTGGTCTGCGCCGCGAACCTGTGTCTCGATGCGCTCCAGCAGGTTGGCCTCGTTGTACGTCGGCTTGGTCCTGCTACCGTCCGGAGCATTGACCAGCGTCGTCCGGTTGAGGGCGTCGTATTCCGTTGTAGTTCGGTACGCCGTGGATTCGAGCAGTCGCGTTGCCGCCGCCAACGCCTGTTCCGGCTGCCGGATGTCGGCCAGCGTCATCCAATCGGGTTCGGCGAGTGGGTCTGCCGCGAGCACCCGTTCGCCGATCAGGACGTTGCCCTTGAAGTCGACCTGAACGGTGCGGACCACGCCCGCGCCGTCGAAGACGAGGTACGGCCTGGTACGGAGATTGCTGGCAGCGCCGTCCTCAAGGTCCTCGCCGTAGTATCTGCGCGCTCGTAGCCGTTCAGCACCACCGGGCGAGGTCGCGAACGAGTGCGTGGGGCGGCGCAGCAGGTCGTACCGCCACCGCTGGACGGTCCCGCTAGGGTCCCAGGCATACACCGGCAGCCCAGCGACATCGAGTAGCGTCCACTGCTCACCGGCGTCGGCGCTGCGCAGATACGCCGGACGTCCGAGCATGTCGAAGTCTCGCTGGACGACCGGTACGTTCCGCGGGTCGACGATCGCGACTTCATTGCCCTGGATGTCATGGACGACAGTCGTCGTCAGCGACTCCGTGCCGTTGTTGGCGACGGTCATGTGCGCCCGGCCGAATCCGTCGAGCTTGGTCGTTTCGTAGGTCTGTGCGTGCGACTCGGTGGCTCTGGCCGCCGAGTACCGCGGATCGTCGGCCGGCAAGGCGATCCTGGCCGTGTACCAGTCACTCTCGAGCACGGTGTCGTTGCGGTCCCACCGCTGTTGCTCCCAAGCGTTGACGACGATCCGGGCCAGCGTGCCGTCGGGGAAGTCGGTTCGGATCAATCTGCCGATCGGGTCGTACGTGAGAATCGGAGTCACCCCGTGCCGCCCCGCTTCCGGCTCGGGTTCGAAGTCGCCGTCGGGGGCGAAGTACGGCTCGTACTTCTTGATCGGGTTGCCCTTGTTGTCGTAGACAGTGCGGCCCGTACCGACCCAGCGCGGTTGCCGGTCGTCGCCGGGCTCAGCCTGGACCTTCGTCAAGATGACGCGTCCCGTGCCGTCGAAGTAGGTCCGCGACTCCTGGACCGGCGCGGCCTTGCGATGTTGCTCTCGCGTGAAGGTCGAGAAGCGCACCGGCTTGACCGCGAGGTCGTAGGTCAGCCAAGTCGTGGGACGATCAGCGGTCGACGGCTCCGGACTGGTCAGGTCGACAGTGTCCCCTTCCGCACGTCCCGACTTGCCCAGAAGCGTTGTGGCGATGACCATTCCGAGCGGATCGAAGCGGAGAGCGGTGCGGTTGTCGTTGGGATCAACCATCAGCCACGGCTGCATGACCCGGTAGTTCAACGAGGTGGTGGCGACATTGCCGGCCGGATCGGTCACCCGGGTCTCGCGAAGGAAGTGTCGTTCATAGTCGATCCGCCAGGTGGCACCGACAGGGTCCGAGTAGGCGGCCGGAAGATAGAAGTGCGCTGAGTCGAAGGTCTGCCGGCCCGAGGGGACCCACCAGAAACCCTCGCGCAACATGTATCCCGCTTCTTCGAGCAGGTCGTCTGTGACGCGTGTGCCGAACAGCGCCTCGACGTGACCGTCGGCGAACACCTGACGGTAGGAGCGCCACGGCAGGACCGGGATGGCAATCTGGGTGAGCGGAAGTTCGCTGGTCTGGTCTGCCGACGCGTAGGTCATTTGGGTGCGTTCGATCATCCTGCGTTCCCGGCCGGAAACCTCGTCCTGGAACGGGATTTCGTGCGGCGCGGTGGCCAACCATCCGTCCCGCAGTTCCCTGGCCGTGAGAGGCCGGCCGACATAATCCCACCCGCCGACCTCGTAGTCGCGGTTCTCGATGGCCACGCCGACCTGCCAACCGCCGTCGATGGTCACCCGGTTGACGACGTCGTGCTCGCTCACCGTGACATGCAGGCGCTCCTGCTCGGCGATGTCCGGGCGTCTGCGCGGGTAGCGGATCTGCGCCGCACGCACGACATTTCCCCAGTCGTCGACGTCAAGGGTGACTGTGTGATGGATCCGTGGATCGTCTGCATTCCGTTCGGTGTACACGGTCAATGTCTCGCCCGGATCGACGGCGACCACACTGTGCGGCGCTGTAGCACGCGGCTGGAGCACTCTGACCTGGTAGTTCGACTCGGTCACCGAGTACGGCTCGCCCAGCTCACCGCGATTGTCCTCGGCGTAGAGCTCTTCGCGGAGGACGTGCCCGCGGAGAGCTCGGACGGCCTCGCGCTCTTCGTCAGGGGTAAGCCCAGTGGGCAGCACGGTATCCGCGAGATCCAACGCTTGTTCGTAGGCGTGGTACTCGGCAACGAACTGCTTCGAGATCCGGTCCCCGGACCAGCCGGTGTGCTGCCAGCGTTTGACGACGGCAGGCGGCTGATACTGCCTGTCGGTCGGGCCTGAGGACGACAGGGCGTCGCGCTGCTCCACGTAGCCGAAGCCACGGAACTCGCGTTCGGCCCCATCGAAGTGTCCGTGGCGGTACCGATAGGTGGTGACGAGTGTGGTGTCTGCGACCTCATCACGGACCTGTACGGCGGAAACCACCTGGACGGGGAACGGCAGACGGGTCGTCCACGGCCGCCCGGCAGCTTGATCAGCCAGGTAGTAAGTGGTGGAGGATTCGTAGGACACGGTGGTGCGCAGACCGCGATTGTTGTCCGCGGTAGTCATCAAGTGCGGCTTACCGGCCGCCATCAGGTCGAGGTAGCGGACCTGAGGGTCATAGTCAGGTCGAGGCTCGGCCACCACCAGACAAGCGGTGCCTCTACCCAGGAGGTCGGTCACCGTCGTGACCCCGGCCAGGTCGGGTGCGGTGAAACCGGTGATCGTCTCCGGTGTGCTCCAGGAGTTGCCGGACTCGTTGAACCACACGCTGATTCGGTCCGGGCCGAGGTAGATCAGGTCGGTCGGCGCGCTCCCGTCGATGTCGGCGAGCCGTATCCGGCGCTGGTCGAACCGATCTGGATGGTCGAAGACCGGCGCACCGGCCATCGCGATCTTGGGACCGAACCTGCCGTAGCCAAGGTTGGGCCAATAGGCGATCTCACCGTTACGGATGCGCACCAGGTCGGTGAGACCGTCACCAGTCATATCCGCCAGGTAGAGCGACTGCTCAGGGTCCGCGAACACAATCCGGGGACCACGTTCCTCTGTCGCGGTGACGAACGTCCGGCTCGCCTCGCCGAAACCCTCGAGCCCGGCCGCGGGATGCCAGGTGAAGCCTTCACTCGCGGTGAGCAGCACGTCGGGCAGACCGTCACCGCTCAGATCGACGAACCGCAGATTCGAATCGGCCCAGGGAAGCACTGGCAACTGGGCGAACGGCGCGAAATCGGTCCATCCACCCCGTTCGGTACGGCGGTGAAAACCTGGCGTTGCGCCGTCGAAGTCAGTGAGCGCCGGGACGCCGTCGCCGGCCAGATCCAACAACTGTCTGCCGCCGGAGAGACTCGCCCCGGCCGGTAGCGGATCGACAAGGCGTGGCGCGGCAACCGTTCCGCCTCCGAGGTTCGCCCGGTAGTGCCAGGCCCCATCCTGCTCCACGAGGATTCCCGCGATGCCTTCGCCGTCCAGGTCGGTCCAACGGGAGCCGCCGTCCAGCCGTGGCGGCGCCGCCGTAGTGTCCGAGGTCAACGCACGAACCTCGGTGGACACGACGCGGGGCGTGTATTCGAACGTCAACGACGGCAGATCCTTGCGGGTATAGCCCGCACCGGTCCGCAGATAGCCGGCCTGGGTCGCGGCGATCAAGGTCGTCGCGCTCGGATCAGGCCGATAGTCCAGGTGGGTGGCGGAGACCAGCACCGGCTCGGCGGCGAGTTCGCCGAAGTGATGGAACATCAGAACTCGCGCACACAGGCGATAGGTTCGTACCTCGAACCCGGATCGCCTGGTGGAGAACGGATCCCGGCGTACCGTCCATGGCGCGACCTCGTGCGGTGTTGGCGCGGTCGGGTGGTGTTCGCCGTAGTCGAGCACCACCTCGAAGCAGAAGTCCGGCTGTCCAGGAGTGGAATTGCCGTAGCGGACGCGTTTCAGGTAGCGGTTCGCAACTGCCGTCCGATTGCGTTCACCCGGCGCGGCGAGGTCGACGCCTGCTCGATCCTCTGCCTTGTACTCGTAGCGCACCAGATTGCCGCGGTCGTCCGCGGTTTCCTCGAGCAACCAACGGAAGACCCGGCTCGGGTCGTCCGGGTCGGTGATGCGAGCCGCGATGTCGCGGCCGAAAACGCTGGTGACGTTCGACGCCGACGTCACCCGCCAGTGCGTTTCGCCAGTGTTCCGGTCACCCCATCGCTCGATCCGCGAATACAGGCCCTCCGTCCGCGGCCGGTAGGCGATCACCTCGAAGTCACCCGCGCTGCGCGGCGAAAGGTCCACAGCCACCAGATCCTCGGCACCGGCGAGCTGGAACACGTCAACGTCGTCGAGATACCTCGGCAATCCCTTGTCGGTCTTGCGGGAGATCGACGGCACCTCCATCGCCCAGCCCAGTCCGAACGGCCCGTTTCCCGCGCCGGAGTCGTAGCCGAGGTCCAGTTGCGGGGTCATCGTGCCGCGCGCCGAGGTGAGAGCCACCGGAATCGTCACCGCTGCGGTGCCGGTCACCGGGTTGGTGGAGAACTTCTCGCCCATCCCCCGAATCGCGCCACCGGCCTTGGGTAACGACAACGAGGGAAGATCGCGCTGCGCCGCCGTACCAGCATCGGGTCCGTCCGTCTTCTCCGACGGTCCCCGCGGGCCGCTGGCGATCACGGCGTGAAGATTTCTGTGCTGGTGACGATGGTCGCTTCGTCGATCGGTTGGTCCCAGGCGACGTTCTCGATGCCGCCTGTCACGAGTACACGGCCGTCGGCCAGCTCGGTCGCCGTACAGGCCCAGCGTCCGGTGGTCAGGCCTGCGCCGGCTGCCCAGCTCCGATTGATCGGGTCGTAGAGCGCAGTACTGCGGAAGCCGGCATAGAGAGCCGGGCCGTTGCCTCCAGCAACGATAAGGACGCGGCCTGAACCTAGTACCACTGCCCGGTGGAAGGTGCGGGCGGAGGACATGTCCTCGGCTCTTGTCCAGCGTCCGGTTGCGGGGTCGTAGCGTTCGGTTGTCCAGTCGCTGTGGGCGTTGTAGACCCAGTCGGCGACCATGCCCGGCCAGCCGCCGCCGGTGACGAACACTGTGCCGTCACGGAGCAGGGTTGCCGTGTGCAGGCTTCGGGGGCTGGTCAGGCTTCCGGTCGGTGTCCAACGGCCCGTGGCCGGGTTGTAGATCTCGCAGAAGGCCAAGGTGGCGACATCTCCGTTCCCGGTGTACCGCTGGCCGCCGATCACCATGACCCGGCCGTCGCGTAACAGGACCGCCTGATGGTCCGAGCGCGGATCGGTCATCGCGCCGGTGGCCGACCAGGTTCCGGCCTTCGGGTCGTACAGCTCCGCCGATGTCGTCGTACCTTGCGAATCCGGCGTCCGCTCGGTTCGCCCACCCGCGACCAGGACGCGACCGTCCGGGAGCAGCGTGGCGGTGTGGGCCGTCCGCGGCTCGATCAGGTCGCCGGTGGCGGTCCAGGTCTCCAGGACCGGGTTGAAGCGTTCGACCGATTTGAGACCCTTCGCGGGGAACGCCGGCCCAGTGTTGGTGCCACCGGCGGCGAGGACCGTTCCGTCGGCCAGCCGAGTCAGACTGTGGAGCTGCCGCTCAGTGCTCAAAGCGGTGGTCGGCAGCCACTTGTTCGGGCCGGGATTGAACAGCGCCGCCGAACGCATCGCTCGATACGACGGGCCGGATCCGCCGGCGACCAGGACTCGACCGTCGTTCAGCAGTACGGCGCCCTCGGACTGGCCCTGCCATTCCGTGGCGACCGGAAGGTCACCGGCGGGGCTCCAGGTACCGGCGGCGAGCGATGTCGACTCGGCGCTCACGACGTGTAGACCTCGGCTGTGTCGGTCAGCAGGTCCTCGCCGATGGTCGGTGCGGCCGCACCCGACCGGACGATTCCACCGATCACCAGGACGGACTCGCCGCCCAGGCCGATGGCCGCCGGGGCCCAGCGGCCGACCGCCGTACCGCCGGTCTCGCCCCAGGTCTTGGTTCCGGGGTTGTAGAGCGCGGCGTTGCGGTAGCCGATGTCGAAGCTGCCGTCGTCCGTCCCACCGATCACCAGCACCTTGCCCGAGCCGAGCCGCACGGCCCGGTGATGGCTGCGCCCCCAGGTCATCGGCGTATCGGGAGACCACGTCCCGCCGACCGGGTTGTAGCGCTCGGTACTGTCCTGGCTGAAGGGGCTGATCTTCCAGTCCTCGCCGAGCACTCCGACGATATCCCCGCCGGTGACCAGCACGCTGCCGTCGTCCAGCAAGGTTGCCTGATGCCCCTTGCGCGGCGTGGCCAAACTGCCGGTCGGAGTCCAGGTGTTCTTGTCGAAGTCATAGATCTCGCAGTAGCCGAGGGCGGCGTACTGTCCTGGCCCGGCGGTGACGATCCCGCCGACCACGAGCACCTTACTCGTCCCCTTCAGCACGATCGCCGGGTGCCCGAACCTGCCGTCCGTCATGTCCTTCACCTTGGCCCAGCTGCGCTCGATCGGGTCGTAGATCTCCGCCGACGTCAGCGCGCGGTGGGTGTCCGGCGAGCGGTCTGCGCAGCCGCCTGTCACCAGGACTCTCCCGTTGGGGAGCCGCGTGGCCGAGTGGGAGAAGCGCGCCTCGTGCATGTCCGGCACCGGCGACCAGGTCTTGGCGACCGGGTCGTAGATCTCGGCGCTGGCCAGTCCTTTCACAGGTTCTGCAAGAGCACCTGCGACTCCACCGACTGCCAGTACGGCGCCGCCTGCCAGCTTCGTCAGCGAATGAAGTCGCCTGCTGGTGTGCAAGGTCCCCGCAGGGCTCCAGCGCTTCGCCGCGACATTGAACAAGGCAGTGGTGTTCAATGCATTCCTTCTGCCGTCCTCTCCCCCGGCGACCAGCACCTCCCCCGTGTCCAGCAGAATGGCGCCGTCCATGGGCTGAGCCCAGAAGGCAGCTGTCGGCAGTTCCCCAGCGGATGTCCAGGCCGCCGCCAGCAGGTTCGCTTCATCGCCGTCCGTGGCGCGACCACGGGGCGCTCGCAGCGGATACATCATGACTGGTCGTTCTCCTTCGGGAGTCCGTACTGGCAGACCAGGAGCAGGTCGAGAACCGCCTCCGGGTTGAACTTGCCATCGCTGAAAACGAGCGGGTCGAACACATCTGTCGGCATGGTCACCGTCCACTCCTGGCCGGCTTGCTTGATCTCGACGGCTACCCCTTCGGTCGCGCCTCGTGGCAAGCCGGCGAGGTTCGGGTCCGGTTTCAAGGTCAGGTCCTTCGTGATCCCCGGCGCCGCCAGACTCGCGTCCACGTTGTTCGGGTAGCAATCGACGTACTTCTTGGACCCGTCCGGGACGGACTCGTGTGAGAGGACCACGACGACGTGCGGATCTTTGACCTTGAACCGCTCGTTGCGGAACAGGTGCGGGAACCGGCTCTTCGACAAGGTGAAGCTCATTGCGGCGGTCTCGCCGACCGGGTTGAGGAAGCGGTGCCATTGGTCCGCGAACTCGCGCCGGGCGCTGAACATGCGGAACAGTCCCTGACCACCACCGGCGTGAACCCACTCGTTGAGTGCAGCCTCGAGCCCCTGGACGACCGGCTGGGCCAAGGCGTTGCCACCGTCGCGCGCCGTGTACCGAAAGTGCAGGACGACGTCGGTGATCGACTCGTAGTCGAACTGCCGGAACTTGTCCGGCAGCGACAGTTGCCACTCGCTGACCACGCCCGCACCTTCGAACGGCAGGAAGCGTTCGTCGTGCAGGTTGGTCTCGAACAGCCCGGTGTCGTCCTGTCCGGTGCTCGTGACGATCGACTCGACCGGGCCGGCGTAGTCACGGAACCGGGTATCGCCGGCGCTCTTTCGCTCGTAGGCTCCACCGGCCAGCCTCGACTCGACCCGAACTGTGCTACGCAACAGGGTCGCGGTGAGATTCACTCCGGCATAAGGCCCGGCAACACACGGGACGGTGATCGCGACATTCTTGATCCGTCGCAGGTAGTGCCCCGGAGTGTCCAGGTCGAACAGCGCCTCCGGGAGACTGATGAAACAGCGGCCGGTCTCCTTGAGCGTGAGCAGCGCTTTCGGGTCGAGTTGCGCGAGCGAAATCCGCTTCGACAGCTCGAGCTCCCGGGAGTTCGCCTCCAGAAAGGCCACATCCATCCGGTTCAGGTCCGATGCCAGCCGTTCTCCCGCGAGCAACCCCTTGTGGAGGCTGTCCCAGTACCCGAACCTGATGAAGCTCGAGTCGTCGACACCCAGCTCGTGCCGATAGGCGCGCTCGGCCCGCTTCGCCACGTCGTACGCCAATTGATAGGCCTGCACGTACGATGCCGACAACTGCCCGGCCATCCAGTCGTACAACTCCTGATCGGTGTACTTGTCCCGCATGAACCGGTCTGCTTCGCTCGCGTTCGCCCGCTGCAGGTCGTGGTTCTGCAGCTCCTTCTCGGCGATCGCATGCCGCACGACAGCAGCCGCGATCTGCTTGTCGTACTGCTCGACCTCGAGCCGGGCCTGACCGGCCTGGAATTGCCAGTCGTCCCATCGACGGTCGTATCCGCCGAGCGTTGCGGCCAGCGCACCGCGACTGTTGAGTGCCCCGGCGATCGACTGCAGCGAACCGGCCACACCCTTCAGCGCTCCGCCGAGATTGCTGCCACCGAAGCTCGCACCGATCGTGGTCGGGAAACCCACCTTCAGCTCGGGGAGCAGTGCCAGCACACTGACCGTCATATCGATGATCGAGGCGATCTCCTGGAGCTGCAATGCGCTCGTTGCCAGGTTGGTGTGCGCGATCTCCTTGTCGTTCATCCGGACCCGGCTGCTGTAGTAGCGGCCCTTGTCCTCGGCGATCTGCTGGGATCGCTGAACGCCGGCCAGCGATTCCGCCGCCTCGACCACCTGACGGTCGCGCACCTGCCGAGCCGCATCCAGTACGGACAGCTCGTGACTCGACCTGAGCCGCGCCAGAGCCTCACCGTCCCGCTTTTCGAGCGCCGCGATCAATGCGGCGCCGAACGACTTGACCTCGGCAGCGAGCTCCTTGGCCTTGGCCAGCATCGGCACGAACCGGTAATGCGGCACCGGTGCGCTGATGTCGTCGAGGACGGTTGCCAGGTCGGCACCGGACGCCACGGCTCGCACCAGCACAGCGGGATCGATGACGGCCCCGAAAGCGTCCGCCGCCCGGACGACCCCGTCGATGTTCTGCCCACTCCGGATCTTCAACAGCCGGTCTGCGACAGTGTCCCAGTAGCCGAGCAGCTTCTCGTTCCGGGGAATCCGGAAGTATCCGAGCCAGGTCGTTCCGAGTCCTGGGGCAATGTCCACTGCGCCCGCATCGTCCACTCTGGGAACCAGGTGCTCGGCCTCGATCAGCACTCCGGCCGGGTTGTCTGTCGGCAACGGGACCAGCTCGGCAAAGGTCATCGGCCGGGCCGGCCCGGGATCGTGCACCTCGTCCGGCCGCCGACCGAGCAACTGATCCGCCAGGATGTACAGCTGGGTCGCCTGATTGATCGACTCCAACGTGTCCTGCCGGAACAACTGATCACCCCAGGCGATCAGGTTGTCCAGATACTTCATGACCGTGGCCTTCTGATAGGCGGTGGTCCGCATCCGCGCGACGATGTCCGGCTGGAACGGGTTCTCCAGCCACATGTCGACCGCGGTCAGCTCAGCGGACTGCCCCGCTGCCAGCCGCTGCAGGATCTCCTCGATCCGCTGCTTGTTGTAGTTGTCCGGGGCGTTCGGATCCGCAGCCATCTCGAAGAACGGCTTCGTCCGCCAGAACCGTTGCGGGGCCGGCAGCACCGATCGGTCGGTCGGATCGAAGATCCGGTGGAACCACTCCTGCGCTTCGGCGAACCGCTGGTTGACGGTCAACCGCCCGGCCAGCAGCAGTGGAGCGTGGAAGAACAACTCCCAGTTGTAGCTCGCGTACGCGTCCGCCAGATCGAAGTCCATCCGCTGGTCAGGATGCGGATCGGCAACCCAGGCAGGGTTCGGGTCGTAGCGCTCCTCGAAGGTCTCGCTCCGGTTGACCAGTTCAGGGTGGACCTGGACGTCGCGGTTGAGCACCCTCTCCAGGCCACGTGTGTTCAGCTGGCCGAGCAGGTAGTCCGCGTGCGGGTGATAGAAGCGCTCGAACCGGTACCTGACCGGATTGGCAAGTTCGTGCCCGGCGGTGTCCGGCACCGCTTCGACCTGGACCCGGTAGGTTCGGCTGTTGTCCCTGAAGAAGTACATACCGCCGGAGTCGGAAACCGTCGGATCGTAGTTGATCCGGAAAGGCTCTGCGATCGAGCTGTTCCGCAGAACGTCAGGCGCCTCCCTGGGGACGTCCGGGAAGTACACGATCCGGTCCGGCCCGCCGGGCACCGCGACATGCTGCTCCCAGTCGTTGTAGACCGCCTTCTGGTTCGCCGGTGGGAAGGCGCGCCCGGTCCACCCTTCCAGCTCGGTGTACCCGTCAGGGTCGAAGTAGGGCCTACGGAGTGGAGCCTCTTCTCGCGACATGTACATCGGGTCGACAGTCATCGAGCCGTGGCGCTGGCTGAGCCGGAACCGGCCGTACGCCACACCGTCCTTGATCTCTCCGGTCGGGTTGCTCTTCGGCACCATGATGAACTCACGGTTGTAGTGGCACCAGACGACCGGATCGAGTGTGTAGCTGTCCACATCGACCCGGAACATGTAGGCGTTGACCAAGGACGGATCGAACGCCAGATACCGCGGCATGATGTCGGGGATTCTTTCCCAGCCGTCCGGATAGGCGACATCCGTCTTCAGTGAATCCCTGCTCACCTTCTTCGGTGACCACTTCCCGTCCCGGTATTCGCTCCAGTTCAGCACGATCTCCCAGGTCTGCGCCGGACTGGAGATCGTCCCCTCGGCGTTGAGCGAGCCGGGGGCCCGGGTCACCGGTTTGAACGTGGGCCAGAAGGCATAGGTCCGACCGCCCCAGTTGCCGATCGACACGGCCTCGCTGTCGATGTCCAGCTCGACTTTCTCCCACGGTGTCCAGGTTGTCTGGTTGCGCCACCAGCGGAGGTAGTGAAGACGCGGCGTCGCATCGTTTCTGGCGATGACCAGCGTCGACGTCCGACCATCGCGCGAGTACGAATAATCTGCGATGAACCCGGAAGGATGCACACGCGAGACGTCCGCCAGCCGCTCGAGATACTGCCGGAACACCGCCTCACTGTTGGCGGTGGTGACCTCTTTCTGCATCAGGCCGGTTTCGAGTTCGGCGAAGAACGAGGATTTGTCCGGGCGGAGTTCCGGCTCGAAGTAGTTCTCCGGGTAGAGGAAGATCTTCTGGTTCGCCTCCCACAGGCGGTACTGCTTCATCCAGTCCCATTGCTTCCAGGTGTCGTCGTCGGCGGTGGCCACGCGCGGCTCGAGGTTGAGCAGGCAACGCTGGACGAAGAGCTGGATGCTGTAGATGCCTTGAGCGATGCGGGAGGTCAGTTGGGTCGGGCCCATCTCGACATCGAGCAGGAAGTAGTCGTGCAGGCCGTTGGCGTCATGCCAGTGCGGGGTGCCGTTGCCGGCGCGGAGCGGGTTGGCGGTCAGATAGGAAACCAGGGCGGAGCGCTGGCGTTCGCGGATCGTGTCCTGCATCGGCGCAGCGACAGCCGGCCAGTCTTCGAGGGTGTGTTTGGCCTTCGCGGTGCGCCAGGCGGTCTGGGCAGCGGAGGCGGTCAGATCGGAGCGTAGCCAAGGGCCCGTCCGGTCGGCGGCGGCGCCCAGCCTCTGGGTCAGGCGGATCGCGGCGACCAGGCGAAGCAGGTGCGCGACATCGGTGAACCGTCCCGGAACAACGAGGTTGAGGTGACCGGCGAGCCAATGGAGGTCGGCAGCCGGCCAATCGGTGGCCTTGCTCAACGTGCTGACGGCCTGCTCGACGGTGGCGCCGGGTGCGAGGGCTGCCGCGAAGACGGTGCGGAGCGTACGGTCCCGCCCGGGCAGCGAGTTCCGGAGCCGAGTCAGGTCGAGTAGCCGGATGAGACGGCCGAAGAGCGGAGACGGCCCGCTAACCGGAACGACCGGTAAGGAATTCAGATTCAGCCAGGTGCCGGTATCGGCGTACTGGAAGACGAAGGGCAGTTCGATCGCACTGATGCCCAGCTTGGTGATCGCCAGGGTTGCCCGGTGCACGAGTGCGAGCGTGGTGAGTTGCTGCGCGAACGTGGTGCGTTTGATCGGCACAGCCGGGTCGCTGGCGACGAACGCCGGCGCCAGGAAGTCCTGCAGCGCGACCGCGCCGGACGACGACCGGAGCCAGCTGCCGAGCAAGAGGTCTGCACTGGCCGTGTCCAGACCGACCGCCTGGCCGATGTTCTGCTTGACCGTGGTTTCGCTGAGATTCCGGCGAACGACCGGGCTCAGCTTGGTGAGAACCAGGTGGAAGCGGTCGGCCGGCGTGGTCTGCGCCGGGTCGAAGAGGTTCTTCTGGTCCTCTGCTGTCAGGAACCGATTGGGGTCGTTCGGATCCAGGTCGACGTCCTGCACCCTTTCTAGCACGGCCACCGCGCTTTTCACCTCCGCGAACCCGTCGGGTGCACGCAGCGCGATCAGCTCGGCCGCAGTGAGATAGCCGCGGCACTTGAGCGTGTGGTCGTCGACGTCGTAGTAGACCTTGCCGGTGAGCGCTCTCGGCATCGGGTAGTCGGCGGGCATCGCGGTCAGCGGGGCCGCGTAGACCGGAAGGCGGAGAGCCTTCATCCGCTTGGTGACGAAGTCCCGGGGGGCTCGGTGGAGGACTTCCACCGCACGGCGGAACTCCAGGGTCGCTCCGGGCAGCGCATCCAGCTGACGTTTCTGCGCCGCGCTCATCGGGCCGGTGAACAGCAACTGCTTGGTGGTGGCGTCATAGCGCACGGGGACACCGTCCGGGAAGGCCACCGTGCCGGACAGCGCTGCCAGATCTGCCGAGTACGTCGTCGTGCCGAGCAGAGTCGCGACGACCTCCTGGGCCAGTGCCGCATCCCAGTCCATCAAGGTCAGCAGCTTTCGGGTGTGCTCGCCGGTTTCGTCCGTGGTTCGGGCGGTTTGCTGGTAGACCGCCTGGAGCGCTGTCCGCAGCGAGGTCAACGTGCCGGAGAGAGCATCGTCCGCCGGGATCGGACCACCGTGCTCGGGCCACCTCGCGGTCAGCAGCGCGTCCAGCTCGGCGATCCCCAGGCCGGCGGCCCGGATCGCCTCGACCGCGTCGAGGAACTGTTCGGTGATCAAGAGCGATGCGTCGGCGGGAATGCTCAGAACGGCAGCAGCGACCGCCGGTGGACGCATCAGGGCACCAGCGGTCAACTCGGTCCCGGAGCCGTTCTGCCAGGACGGCACACCCTGGGACACCGTCGGCAGCATCGGGACCCCGGCGGCCAGCTCGGTCTCGATCGTCCGGCCACCGTCGCCTGCGACCGGGAAGGGCCCGCCGCCGCCGTACAGCTCGATCAACCTGACCAGGTCCGGAATGCTGAGCGAGAGTGCTGACGCGAGCGTGGTGGTACGGACGAGCGCGGACAGGTTCGCGAGATTGAGCTGCCGAGTCGGCGCGACAGCGCTCGGCCCTCCGGTCAGCGCGGCCAAGTCGTCGTCGGTGACCTGCAGGATCCCGAGGAGCGCCGACGTCACGGTCGGCTCATCGAGACTCCCGATCACCGCCAGCTCGGTGCGATCCGCGCGCAGGGCGAACGGACTCGGAACACCGGGCTCACCGATGACGACCGTCGGGTCGAGGAACAGACGATCGTAACGCGATCTCTCACCCGCCGGAGCTTTGGTTTCGATCGGATTGTAGAAGACCAGGATGTGCTCGACCGGCAGGTTGAGCCGACCGGCCAGCTTGCGGTATCCGGCGATGCTTCGCAGAGCCGTCCGGTCGAGCGCACCTCGGTTGTTGCAGCCCTGCAGGACGCGATCCAACCTGATCGCCGACCACCCGAGGGAGCGTTGAAGCCGAACAAAGCGATGGAGCCGGTCGAGAGCCTGCGCGTCAAGTCCCTCGACGGTCATCAAGGCTGTGTTGTAGGGGTGTTTGGCGTCCACCTTGACCCACAACGCTTTGCCAGGATTGACGAACTCGGTCTCCAGCAGGCTCATCAGTTCGGCATGGCGCAGTTCAGCGGAATCCAGGAGAGCTCGCACACGTGTGAACTTGCTGACCAGGAGTTCGGGAGTCGTCGACGCCGGAAGGCCGTAGTACTCGGCCAGTACGCGAGGGGTTTGAAGCTCCTCGCCGGCAATGATCCGCGCGGCAACCTCATCCAGTCCAAGCTGTTCATCGGGCAGCAGGTTCGGGAAACCCGGCGCCGCACCCAGGGTCTCGAGCAGCACCTCGCGCTTGGTCCCCAGGTGCGCAAGATAGGAGTTCGTCTGCTCCCGCCACAGATCGAGTGGCAGGTTCCACGGGTACACGGCTGTGCGGAGCTTGTCGTAGGCGCGCTGATTGACGTGCTGGGGCTGGATTCGCAGCTGTTGTGACGAGCCGCTGCTCTGTCGTTCGGTCGACGGGATGCGCGCCTCCGGCACCACAGCGGATTCGAGCAACTCATTGACCAGGTCGACATACGGCAAGGTCAGGTCGGTGTTGTCGCAGCTCAGCTGAAGGTCCCACAGATCGGAGCGGCGGACCTTCAGCGCCTCGGCCACCGCGCCCTCGGCCGGAGCGAAACCCGGCCCCCGCGGCGGGTCGAGCCTGCGCAGGTAGTAGAGCAGATCAACGAAATACGCAGCCTGGCTGTAGATCGACTGGCAGTCCTTGAAGCTGCCGTAGTCGGCCGGCCCGAACAGGTCCTCCCAGTTGGGGACCAGGTGAGTCAGCGGTTCCACCGTCGGCAACCACGGTACGTCGAACTGGCTCGCCGTCCGGACATCCGCGACAAGGTTCGCGGCCGTCGCATGCACGCGAGTGGCGCGGCCATGGATCACCCTCGCCTCTTCTTCCCCGATCGTGTCGGCCACTCGGTCGGCAAAGGTGTTCCTGTCGATGCTGGCGATCGCATACGCCGAGTCGTATCCGTTGCGGCGGAGCGCCTGCATCGCGTCGTACCGCGGCGCGATCTTGAACGTGCGCTGGATCCCGGCGAGCTCTGCCCGGGCCGGCTCGTCCGGCACGGTCGTGGCGTTCACGGGCGTCGTCACCAGGTCGAACTCAGGATTGCCGGCCAGGAACCGGGCCGATGCGACATCGGTGTCCTCGGGTCCCGTCGCCAGGCGGTTCGCGATATAGGCGGTCGGATAGGCTTCGGCCACTCGCGAATCCAGCCCGTCGGCATACTCGCGAAGGGCCTCAGCGCCTGCCAGGGACTCACCGGCCGCGGATTTGAAGCCCTTCGGTACGCCGTCGGTCGCCGCGACGAGCTTTCCCCAGTCCACCTTCACGAGATCCCGGGGGTGGGTGAGCCGGCCGTCGTCGAACTGCGCCAGAAGCGCCCGGACGACTGGCATGTTGCTGCGCGTCAGGTTGTCGAGCTGCAGGGCAAGGCGCAACCGGTCGAGGTGGGGTGCCGCCACCTGGTCGTCTGCCAGCTGGGTCCAGAACGTACTGATGTCGCCAGGTCGATCGACATACGCCGCATAGACATGCTCCCGTACCGCGAGCTCAGGCAGGGCGACAGCAAGAATCTCGGCGAGCGGCGTGGGCGATGCCTCCTCGGGCGGGTCCACCACGGCCTTGACTTCCGCGGCTCGCAGCCGGGCGGCGAAGTCATCGGTGTCGTTCGGCTCGATGACCCCTGCGCCGGCCGCGGCGGTGAGCGCATTCTGCAGGGTCGCAGCTGGGAGCAGTGCCAGCTGCCTCAGCTCAGTTGGCAGTCCCTGAGAAAGTGCACCGTAGAACAGCGCGGCCGGCAATCCGGTCGCATCGGCGTGCCGGCCGGCGGTCACCAGCCGGCTGATCGTGGCAGGATCGTGCCCGGTGACCCGAGCAAGGTACCTGACGTCGCTGTGGGACACATCCGGGTCAAGCTCGCTGAGAACCGAGCCATCGAGCCGCGGCTCGATGGCTGCGAGCAACGTCTCGAACTCGGTTCTTGTGTCCGGAGGCAGCACCAGGTCGAGGTCCTCGTCAGATCCGGCGGTGGTCCGGACAGTTTCGAGAACGGTCTCTGCGCCGTCGATGACGCGAAGCACGAGGTCGACCGTGGAGTCCGGCGCCGGGTACTCGATCCGGTAGTTGCCCTGAGCATCGGCGGTGGCGCTCTCGAGGGACTCCTCCGACCGCAAGCGTCGTACCGAGGCGGTGATCTGCAGGCCGGCAACAGGTCTGCCGTCAACTCGGTGCAGCCGTCCTGCAACAACGTTGTGCGTGCCATCCGAAGCGCTGATCTGCATGACCGTCCCTTGATCCACCGGCAGTTCGAACAAGTCTTGTGGTCCGCAACGGAGGTCACCATGACGATGCGGCAGATGTGCCCTTTCAGGACCGTGAGTAGGCACTTACGAGCCGTAGCGGTCGCGACCTGTAGCGGCGGCAACGCAGGCATCAGCAGACTCGTATCTCGATCGAACTGAGTCCTGGGGGTTGACGTGGCGGTAGGCGTGGCGATGACAGCAGGGATCTGGAGCGCGGCCGGTGAACTGCCAACAAGCAACGTCGCGACACAGCACGCAGCGGCCACTCTCACGGACGGCCGTGTCCTTGTGGCCGGTGGCGGTGACGCCGGCCTGAATGCGTTCGGCACAGCTACTCTCTTCGATCCTGACACCCTGACCTGGACGGAGGGCGGATCGCTGGCCGAGAGCCGGCGGCTGCACACTCTGACTCTGCTGGCCAATGACACAGTCCCATTGCACGGCGCGGTTCTGGCGGCCGGCGGTATCCCCGGTGCCTATCGGTATCCGCCGCCTGCAACGGCATCGGCCGAACTGTTCGACGGCGGAAAGTGGCGTTCGACAGGACGTCTGGCCGACGCACGCTTCGACCACAGCGCCACCTTGCTGGCCGACGGGACCGTTCTGGTGGCTGGTGGTGAGACTTCGCGCTCGGCTGGGTCTACCCGAAGCCTCGCATCGGTGGAGCGGTACGACCCCGGTAGCGAGAGCTGGACGCGCGTCGCCCCGATGACGGATCCACGCTCGGGCCACCAAGCCGTGCTGCTGGCTGACGATCGCGTCCTGGTCACCGGTGGATTCGTCAGTAACGGAGCTGGTTCGTTCGTGAGTCTCGCCTTCTGCGAGATCTACGACCCGACGGCCGATCGATGGGCGATGACGGGCTCACTGCGGACTGCACGGGCCGGTCACCAGTCGACACTGCTGTCGGACGGCACGGTGCTCACTACCGGCGGAGCGACGTACGGGCTCGTCCTCGGTCCGATCTTCGACGGCCACAGCCATGCCTCAACGGAACGGTACGACCCAGCCACCGGCGGCTGGTACCCCGCCGAGCCGATGCCAGCCGGCCGGAGCCGCCATCAAGCGATCAGTCTCGAGGACGGTCGGCTCCTCGTCCTCGGCGGTACCGACGAGGCGAGCGTCATGTCCGGATTCGGGAACGCGGTCCTGTACGACCCCGACAGCCGGTTCTGGACTCCCACCCCGGCGATGATCGCGGGTCGCTATGCCAGTACGGCGGTCCGCCGGCCGGACGGTCGTGTCCTGGTGATCGGTGGCGTCGGCCAAGCCGCACTCGCCACCGCGACGGGGCAGGGCATGGAACTGGTGTCGATCGCCGAACTCTTCTCTCCCAGCGGTGTACCACCCGAGGTCAAGCCTCCGAGCGACGTCGAACTCGACGCCTGGATGCGCGAGGCCGAGGCCTGGTCCAAACAGGCGGACGAGCACCACAAGGCCGGCCGCCACCCCGAGTCCGTCGACTGTGAGCAGAAAGCCCTCGACCTTTTCACAAAGGTCCGCAAGTGGCGGCCGATCATCACCCGGCGCTGGGCCTACTCCTCCTTGTTCCTCGGCGTCTATCTGCAGGCGGCGGGCAGACACGCGGACGCCGTGAAGTCCGCGACCCGGGCCGTCGAGGGCTACGAAACCACCGGCGACAAGCCGCTCATCGCCTGGGCCTATGGAAACCTCGGCACCATCCTGAACCGTGCAAGCCGCCCGGCCGAGGCAGTCGCCGCGCAGCAACGGGCCCGTGAGCTCTACCAGCAACTCACCTCCACCGACCCGGCCTACCGCCCACTGTGGGCCGGAACCTGCGTCTTCCTCGCGGCTTATCTGTCAACAGTCGGCCGGCATGACGAAGCAATTGCCGTTGGCATCGAATCGGTCGAGCTCTACCGCCAGGCGGGCGACCAGTACCGGGTTGGCTGGGCCTACGGCAACCTCGCCTCGAGATACCAGGCCGCGAAACGGTGGGTCGATGCCTGCGACGCGCAACGATCCTGTCGCGACATCTATCGCACGCTGAGTCAGACCGATCCCGCCTACCGCGCAAGCCTTGCGCAGACGAGCGTGGTCTTTGCCGGCCTCCTGATCCACGTGCCCCTGTACGACGAAGCAGTCGCCGTCGCGCGAGACGGAGTCGACCTGTATCGCGAGCTCAACGATCAGCCGCAACTCGCCTGGGCCCTCAGCACCCTGCGGGCCACCTACCGCGTCGCCAACCGCCACGAGGAAGCGGTCGTCCCAGCCCAGGAGGCCCGCGACATCTACCACACTCTGGCGCAGGCAAATCCGGCGTACCGCGCCCTGCTCGCCCGTGAGGCCATGGAACTGGCTATGTGCCTGGACACGTTGAGAAAGCGCCCCGAAGCGCTCGCCTCGGCAAGAGAGGCAGTCGCCGTCTACGAGGCGCTCGCTCAGGAGGACCCCGCCAAGTACACGCCCTCGCTCACCGCCGCCCGGGAACTCGTCAGGCGCCTGGAGAACGCCGGCTGATCCACGTCGCCTAGCTCAAGGAATCCTTTACTCCGTGTAGAAGCGCGACAGGAATGGTCCTAGGACTTGTGGGTCGGCTACGTGGCCGGCGACCTCGATGGTGAGGTGGTGGGCGTTGGGTAGGTAGGCGGCGGCTGCGTCGGCGGCGGCGCCGAAGAAGTCGAACGGCAGGCCGGCCGAGTGTGGATCCAGGGTTGCGCCGGTGCTCAGCAGTACGGGCTGAGTCACCTTGGCCAGCCGGTCTGCGGGTGGTGGGCCTTCGCCGACGCACGCGGCGTCGTACCGCAGGGTTGGTGCGAGCGCGACCAGGGCCGGCCATACCGGGGCGGCTTCGGCGCCTGCGATGTCTTGCTCGGAGGAACCGGCCAACTTCATGAACAGCCGGAGCGCCTGGTCGGGGTCACCGGCGTCCAGGGCGACGGTGAGGTCGTCGACGTAGGTCTGCCAGCCTGCGACCATTTCGTCGCCGAGGAGATAGGACACCTCATGGGTGGCGATTCGGTCGATGGGCAGGCCGGCGGCAGCTGCCTCCAGCGCGAGT
Organism: Kribbella sp. NPDC056951; assembly: GCF_042674205.1. Lineage (NCBI taxonomy): Bacteria > Bacillati > Actinomycetota > Actinomycetes > Propionibacteriales > Kribbellaceae > Kribbella > Kribbella sp. NPDC056951. The sequence goes on along the minus strand of NZ_JBHUQZ010000001.1, from coordinate 1,462,170 downwards.
GCGCCGCCGGACGACGCAGCGAACACGTGGGCCCGGCCGCCGACCGCCTCGATGACCGCCGCGAGGTCCTCGATCTCGCGTTCCACCGTGTACGGCGCAGTGTCGCCACTGTCTCCGCGGCCGCGGCGCCGGTAGTTGACCACGGAGAACGTGCTGGCCAGCCACTCACCCAGCGGGACGTTCTCGGCGCCGTCGTCGAGACCGCCGCCGACGAGTAACAGCGCGGGCCCGTCGTCACTCAGGCGGTCGTATCCGATCGTCGTGCCATCAGCTGAGGTGACGTGCGACATGATCATCCCCTTTCAGATCGTTACTCCTACTTTAGGAGCAAAAGGTCCTTGATGGGAAGTATGCTGTCGGTATGCGTAGTTATCGGGACCTGTGCGGTATCGCTCGTGCCTTGGACCTTGTAGGTGAGCGATGGGCGCTGCTGGTGGTCCGCGAACTGTTGTTCGGACCCAAGCGCTTCGCCGACCTGCACCGCGGACTACCCGGGCTCAGCCAGAACGTGTTGACGCAGCGGCTCCGTGAACTGCAGGACTCCGGCGTCGTGACCCGGCGGCGCTCGCTCCCGCCGGGAGCCGGTCTGGTCTACGTGCTGACCGACCACGGGCGAGCACTCGAACCAGTCCTGTTGGCGCTCGGGCGATGGGGCAGCCCACTGCCGCCGCTGCCCGGCTCGGCTATGGAACTCAGCCCGGATGCGTTGGTGGTCGCGCTGCGTACGACGTTCGACCCGATCGCGGCCGGCGACCTTGCCGGCTCCGTCCAGCTGCACCTGCCCGGCGACGCATTCCACCTCGTCGTGAACAACGGCGAGCTCGAGGCAGTTCGAGGCGAAGCAGCCGCCGACGCGGTCCTCACCACCGAAGTGCACACGGTCCAAAGCCTCGTGTTCGACGGGCAAGACCTCGACGACGTCATCCGATCCGGGGACGCGACCGCGGATGGCAACACCGCCGTACTGCGACGTTTCATCAGAGCGTTCAACGACCACAGAGGCGGCTAGAAGTCGCTGCCAAGGCCTCGATGCGACATCATTGTCAGGCACTGGCGGGCTACCGAGAGAGACCGATGGTTGACGCAGACGTCGAAGGCACCCCGGGCCGTCGGTGGGCCGAGCATGCGAGCATCGAGATCACGATCGTCTGGTTGGTCGGCGTCATCGCGTCCTCGCTCGGCTTCCTGCTCGCCGTCGTCTCGGTGACGCTGCCTTGGACATTCGTTTATCCGCGCCCCGGACACTCGGTCGCGCCGGGCGGACCCGAGCAGCCGTTTCTCACCCGGATCAGCAACTACGAGCCCGCCTCGGTCGTGACCGTGCTGCTGGTGATCGTGTTCGCGCTGATTGTGGCTGCGTGCTTCGGGACCACGGGACCGGTCAATTCGGTACTGCGGATCGTCACGCCGGCGATCGGCATTTTCGGCGCCTGGTTCATCGGGGTGCTCTACGTCTTGGTACTCCCCACGGTCAAGTACGGCTACTCGCGTGAGTTCGGCCAGTCGGTTCGGCTCGATCGCGCGATCTACAACACGGTGCCGAGTACCGGGCTTGGCCTGTGTTGTCTCGGGGTCATGTTGATGGCGGCCGGTTCGGTGCTGGCGATCCGGCCGATCGCTCATCGCCGGGCTGTGACGGCGCAGGTGCATCGGCTTGGCTATGTGTGCGCCGGGGTTGCCCTGGTCATGTTGTTCGCCTCGTTCTCCGAGCCTTGGCTGCGGCAACCGGCCGATCCGTTGGAGTCGCAACCGGTCTGGGGCGGACCGCCCCAGCTCGAGTCCTGGCTGGTGGTCTTCCGGTTCACGACGATCGCCGCCTTGATTCTCCTGACCATCCTGGTGCTGTCGAAGTCGGCGCGGGTCCGTCGGCGGGTGGCGAAGGCCGGCCTCGTCACCTGCGAGGTGACGGTCGCGATCCTGTTGACCGGGCTGATGATCGCCTGGCTCCCGGACGTCAAGGTCGAGATTCGCCCGACGTACTACCTGGCGATCGGCGCCGCGGCACTACTGGCGATCGCATTCCTCGACGCGGCTCTCGGTGAGGTCGTCCGTCGTCAAACCTCAGAACAGGAGTCATCGTGACGCCGAGGAAGCCCAGCACCATGGGCGCGAAACTTCGACGCAAGGCGACGGCCAGGACTGAAACTCCAGCGACGCCTACACCTCGCTGGCGTCACGCTCTGAGCGGCAGGAACTGGTTCCTGGTCATACTGGTCACCGCAATCGTCGCCACCGCGATTCCAGCAGCCTTCCCCGCGACGATCGATTCGGTCCGGGATCTGTGGAACGACGATCCGGTCACCATCGAGTCCGCTGATGTGAGCGAAACCCTCACCGGTGTGCCGATCCTGGCCACCTCCGGGACGATACCGAAGACCGACGACCTGCACGCGATCGACGACCTGGCCCGCCAGGCCGGAGGACAGCCGGCCGGCGTTTCCGGTCAACGACTGACCTTCCGGAATCACCGCTCGAGCACGATCGTCGTGACCGGAATCAAGCCGGTTGTCGAGAAGGACGAGAAACCTCTCGACGGAACCTTGGTGCGGTTCTTCAGTCAGGGCGGTTCCGAGACAACGCTTGTCGATCTCGACCTCGATTCGCCCGAGCCGCTGCCGACCGGGCGGACCGAATCCGGCCAACCCACCAAGGAGCCGTTCTTCGCCAGGAACAACATCACGCTTGATCCCGGCGAGACGCATCTGATGAACCTGCGCACCGTCACCCAGCGCTGCGACTGCACCTGGCGGCTGCAGGTCACCTACCGGTACCACGACGAGGAACGCACCGTGGTCGTCCCCGCAGCGGACAAACCGCCGTTCCGGATGACGGCCTACGCCGTACGGTATCGAGCCGTGTATCACGTCGATCCGGATGGTCTGCACGTCATCGATGCCAAGGACTACTGCGCCGACCCGGCGATCTGCCGTGCCGCAGACCCATCGTGCGGCACAGTTCGCACAGCCACTACGAAGGCCGTCGTACGGATCGAGAAGGGTACGACGACCTGCCCGGAGGCGTTGCGGATCACCGACCGCTACTACAACGACGCCTCGATCCCCAAGCAAGGCAGCGGCGGCCACGCCGAGGTAGATGGCTGGAGTTGCGCGTCCACGTCAGCCGCCGAGTCGGAGAAGACCGGACACTTCGGCTCCTGCACCCGTGGGCCGACAACTGTGACCATGGACGCAACCTAAACCTGACCCCGCTGCAGGGTTTCGCCCTCGACATCGACGTTCGGGAGCCGGCGGTTGAGCCATCCAGGCAACCACCAGGCATGGCGTCCGAGCAGGGCCATCGCCGCCGGCACGATCGTCATCCGTACGACGAAAGCGTCGATCGCGACTGCGGTCGCGAGCCCGAATCCGAGCTCACGGAACATCGTTTCGCTCGAGAGGATGAAGCCGGAGAAGACCGCGATCATGATGATGGCAGCGGCCGTGACGACCCGGGCGGCCTGGCTGAACCCTTCCACGACCGCACCCTTCGGCGTCGCGCCGTGCACATGGGCCTCGCGCATCCGGGTGACCAGGAATACCTGGTAGTCCATGGCCAGTCCGAAGACGACGCCGATCATGAAGATCGGCAGCATGCTCAGGATCGGTCCGGTCTGTCCTTCGACCCCGAAGAGCCCGGCGAGCCAGCCCCACTGGAACACCGCGACGAGCGCACCAAACGTGGCGGCGATCGTCAGCAGGAACCCGAGCGTTGCCTTCAACGGCACCAGCACGGACCGAAACACCAGCATCAGCAGCAAGAACGCGAGACCGACAATCAAGAGCAGGTACGGCAGCAGAGCAGCGCCGAGCTTGGCGGAGATGTCGATGTTGACGGCGGTCGCACCGGTCACCGAGACAGTGGCGCCATCGCCCATCCTCGGCAGGTCACGGATCGCGTTGACGAGATCCGTCGTCTCCGTCGCACTGGGACCTTCGGTGGGGATGACCGTCATCAGCGCGGTGTTCCCAGCCGGGTTCATGGTCGGCGGCGCGACCATCGCGACATGGGGAAGGGTGCGCACGGCCGCAGCCTTGCTGGCAACCGCAGCCTTGGGGTCGGCCGACGCAGCCGCATCGACGACGACCAGGAGTGGTCCGTTGAAACCTGGGCCGAAGCCCTTGCTGAGAAGCTCGTAGGCGTCGCGCTGGCTCGACCCGGGCTTGGCTGTGCTGTCGTTCGACAGACCCAATTGAAGATCGAACGCCGGAACCGCCACTGCCCCAAGGCCGATCACCGTCGCCACGAGCACAGCTACCGGCCGCCGAGTGACAAGCTCCACCCACCGACGGCCAACGGGCTTCACCGGGGTCTTGCGAGAACCTCTGATTCGAGACCCCACCATGCCTAGCATCGCGGGCAGGAAAGTCAGCGCGATCGCCACTGCCAAGAGAACGGTCAGTGCCGCGGCCAGGCCCATCTGGGTCAGGAACGGGATGCCGACGACCGCCAACCCGGCAAGGGCGATCACCACCGTCAGACCGGCAAAGACGACCGCCGAGCCCGCCGTACCGACCGCGTGCCCGACCGCGTCTTCGGGTTCGAGACCTGCGGACAACTCTTGCCGATAACGAGAAACGATGAGCAAGGCATAGTCGATCGAGACCGCCAGTCCGATCATCACCGCCAGCACCGAAGTGGTCGACGCGACGTCGAAGAACCCGGACGCCGTACTGATCGCGGTCACCCCGATACCCACGCCGATGATTGCCGATAGCAACGGCATACCGGCCGCGACCAGCGATCCGAAGGTGATCAACAGGACCACGGCCGCGACACCGACCCCGATGATCTCGCTCAGATGTTGTGGCTCGGTCTCGTCCATCGCATTCCCGCCGTACTCGACCGTCAGCCCAGCCGCTCGGGCCGACTCGATCGCAGCCTTGACGGCAGCTCTCGCCTCCGGCGTCACGTCCTTCGCCGCAACCTCGTAGGCGACCTGGGCGTATCCGATCCGGCCGTCGGTGGAGATACCGCGAGCCGTGAACGGATCGGTCACCGCGCCGACCTGCGGTGCATCCGAGAGCCGCCGTACGGCGTCCGTCAGCAGAGCGCGGTTGGCCGGCTCGCTGAGCTTTCCGCCGGCCGGTGCCTCGAACACCACCCGGGCTGTCGCGCTGTCGGCTTTCGCCTTCGGGAACCGCTCATTGAGCAGATCGCCGGTGCGTTGGGACTCGGTGCCGGGGATCGAGAAACCGCCATCGCTCGGCGACGACAGAGTGACGGTACCCACGACACCCGCGACGAGTAGCGCCAACCAGACAAAGACAACCAGGCGTCTCCGCCGGAACGCAGCCCGGCCAAGCCGGTAAAGAAAGATAGCCATGTCAACCAGTCCTTTCATCGTGAACGCGCAAGATTCGCCAGCAGAAATAGAGGGCGAGGCCGGTTGCAGGTGCACCCAGCAAGGTGGCAGCGACGCCGAGCGGTGCGACGTTGCCGGCGTGGTAGAGCGGCCCCAACAGCGCGAGGATGATGGCGGACTTGACCACGAACACCCCGGTGCACAGTTGATAGCGTTGCTGCTGGCAACGGTTCTTTCGCCAAGCGAGGCGTTCGCCGAGTGCGACTCCGACGACGATCCCGATCAGCGGGAATCGAACCAGCATGGATAGCAGGAACGCCGTGCCCATCGCCGCGGCCCGCACGAGATCCGGTAGGTAGAAGTTCGCCCCTTGCCCGGTTGTCCCGGCCAGAAGCGCTGAAAACCCAACCACACCAAGGGCTACGCCTGCCTGCCAGTACTTCCCGTCGGTCCGCACCCGCAGTACCGCGAGCACCAGCACACCGCCAACGGCCACCGCCGCCGACACCAGTACGTCGTCCGTCAGCAGGTAGACGACGAAGAACAGCGCCCGGGACACCACGGCTTCGATGACCGTCCGCCATCCACCCATCGCGCCGAAGAGTGAGAGCGATTTGCTCGTCACCATGGCGAAACTCATGCGCGCGGCTCCAGAGCCGGAGCGTTGATCCGCCGTACGGCGTCCTCGAACTCACTGATCGCGGTCAGCAGTTCGCTCCTCCCCTGCGCCACTTCGACCAAGGCGTCACGAAGGAGGTGTGCGTCCTGCATTGCCAGATTGCCGCCGAACCCCGGGGCCGCGTGGATCGCGTCGCCGATGACTGTCACCTGACTGCTCGGCCACGCCGGCACCGGCGGGATCATGCCGATCCGAAGCGCGACCGTGACGTCAGGCCAGGCGCAATCGACGACAGCCCGCAACGTCGCGGGGAGGTCTGCCGCAATCTCTTGTGTACGGCGCCAGATCGCGGCCGGCGTCGTGGCGACGCCGAGCCGGTCTTGGGTGACTGGCACCGCCCACATCAGGAAGTCTTCTGCGTCATCGATTGCGCTGGATCGCAGGTCAGGCAACCACCTATCACGGGCGGCGCGCGGCGACTTTTGGAATCGCAGCGCTCCCATCGCCATCATCGTGGTGCCGATCTGAGCGCTGGCTGGGTTGTCGCCGATCAAGTCAGGTAGACCTGTATCCGCCACATCCCGCAGCGGTGACGCACCCATCAGCATGCGCTTGCCTGTGTCGTACACCTGGACCTGCGGCAGGTACTGCCACCGCACACCGGAACCGATCCCGTCCGCACCGACCAGGACATCCGCCGTGTCCGTGCTGCCGTCGGCGAACCACGCCTGCACAGTCCCATCGGGCCGCTGCTCAAAATGCGTGAACTTCGCCCCGAACCGCACGACGTCCTCAAGACCCGCCAGCAACACGACACGCAGCAACCGCCGGCTGACCTGACGACCCGGCCGCACGCGGCCCGCCGTACCGTCGAGCACTCGGTTGCCCACGACAACGAGCTCGCCATCCACTTCACTCAGGGCCAACGCCTGTCCGCGGGGTGCGCCCATGGTGGCCTCCGCCATGGCGAGGTGAGCCGGCGGCAGGCAGGCGCGCAGCGCCGCGGCTCCCCGGTCGTCGAAATGGAGGCTGACACCCTGCGGACGCCCGTCTGCTCCATCGCGCTCGTACACGGCCACGTCGATCCCGGCCCGGCGTAAACCCTGAGCCAGGGTCAGCCCGCCGAGCCCCGCTCCCACCACCATCACCCGCATCCCGACACCCTTTCTTCATCACTGATGGAGAAACCGTAGCGGGCGAATCGCCGAAACTCCACCAAGCGATGAAGAATCTTGGGGTACGCTCAGGGTCATGACGGAGCCGACCCCTTCCGGCCGCCCCGGCCGCTGGCGTTCCGGAGCGGAGAGCAAACAGCGGATCCTCGACACCGCCCGCACCCAGTTCCTCCGCCACGGCTACGCCGGCACCACCGTCCGCGCCGTCGCCGCCGAGGCAGGCGTCGACCCGGCGATGGTCTTCTACTTCTTCGGCACCAAACAGGGCCTCTTCGGCGCCGCCGTCGACATGTCCGCCGCCGTCCCCCCAGCGATCGAATCGATCTTCACCGAAGGCCTCGACGGCATCGGCGAACGCATCGTCCGAACCCTCATCACCAACGTCGACAACTCCGACCGCACCCCCCTAGGCCTACTGACCCGCTTCGGCCCACCCGCCGACCAGTCCGAGTCACTAGTGCGCGAGTACATCGACCGCGAAATCACCAGTCGCCTGGCCGACCTGATCGACACACCAGACGCCCAAGCCCGAGCCGGCATGGTGAACGTCCAGATCCTCGGCCTCACCGTGTCGAGATACATCGTCAAACTCGAACCCATCGCCTCCGCCACCGTCGACGACCTAGCGGCCTGGTTCGGCCCAATCATCAACCGCTGCCTCACCGACTAAATCCCTCGTACGGCGGCGCACCCTTCCCCGCGTGCTACGCAGTCACTCCTACGTCGCGCCAGCTACGCGCGCACCCGCCCACCCTTCTCCCTCCTGCGGGCTACCGCCCGCGCCCGACTACCCGTGGCCGGCGTCGCGTCTGCCCACAACCGCGATCGCGCCAACCGCGTCGAAGCCGCGGCCCTCGCCGTACCGGCGGTAAGTGCCCTCGGCAACCAGATCGATGTCAAAAGCTGCAATCTCGCCTTGAAGTGGATCGGCTTCGTGTTCAGGTGGTCTCCGGCCCGCTACGGTCGAACTTCTGCCAGCTATCCGAACTGGAGTTCCTGAGTGAAGATCGTCAGAGCCATCGCCATGGCGGCCGCAATCGGCTCCGTTGCCGCCCTCAGTACGATCCCCGCCAACGCCGCGACCGGCTACAACCGCTGCCCGGCCAACCGCTTCTGCGCCTTCACCGGCCCGAACGGGTCGGGGGTCATCGCGATCTACAGCAAGAGTGACGCGAACCTCGCCGACCGCATCGGCCCGCGCGGGATGAACAACAACGTCGAAAGCGCCTGGAACCGCCAGAAGTGGGAGTGGGCGTTGATGAACGACGCGAACTACCGCGGTACCGGGGTCGTCTACAAGGCAGGCATCAAGGGCAACGTCCCGAAGAACCTGCTGAACAAGGCCTCCTCGGTCTGGTTCGTCCGCGGCTGACTCGGTGGGTCTGTCAGAGCTAACGCTGCTGGAGTAGGACGAATTCGCCGGCGAACGGGGTGATGACCACGACTGCGATGACGTACAACCACCAGGCCCAGCGGAAGCTGCTGATGCGGCCGAGGATGGCGGCCGCTGGAGCCGCGATCATCGCGCTGCCGACGCAGTAGGCGGACGAGACCTCCATGTCGTCGACCAGGAAGTACAGGGCGAAGAAGAGAACCACGACGGTGGCATAGGCGAGTCCGAAACCGCGGCCGAACGGATTGGTCGGTGTGTAGAGCTTCCAACCGGGTGGCGGCGGCCCCCAGCGCGGGTCCGGTTGCCAGCCTGGACCCGGCTCCCACTGCGGGTCCGGGGGCGGAGGCCAGTTCGGTGGTGGGTTGAATCTCTTGATTGCCATGGTGATCCCCTCCTCGCGATTCACGGTAGGACGGGATCGGCGCGGTCGGCCTGCGCTGGCACCAAGCGGTCAGCGGCTTGGCTACGAGAGGATTGGGACTGGGCGGGTGCCCAGGTTGTGGACCGAGGTGGTCAGGAGGTGGTTGCCTCGGGCATCGATGATGCAGCGGGCCGGGTCCTTGGTTCCGCTCGCGACGGCGAAGACTCTGACCTCGAGATCCTCGACGAGCGCTCCTGGCACCTGGTCGAGGTACTTGGCGGCCGCCAGCTGGCACTCGGGGTCGGTCGCACGGCGCGTGCTGCCGGTGCCGACGTACTCGCCGCTGTGTAAGGCGGAGCAGGGCACGTTCTTGGTGACCCGTCGGTCGACGCAACGTCGCCAGGCTGCGCTGGTCGGGCCCTGCAGCGCATCGCGTGCCGATCCGCTGACGTCCCGGCCGGCGTCGACCGAGCACCGTCCGGCGGACAACTGCGCGACCTTCGCGACCGTGATGTCCAGGCCGACCTGGCCGCCGAGGAAGTCGATCACGACGGCGTAATCGCAGGTCGCCGCCTGCGGGATCTCTTCGTATCGGTGCGGCTCGCGGCAGTCGATCGCCGTACGACGTGAGGTCCAACAGCCCGGCTCTGCAGCAGGCGAGGACACCGGCGTACTCGAAGAGGTCGGCGGCGGGGTGCTCGACGTACTGACGGTCACGGTAGGGAGCTCGGCCGTGGCCGGATCATTGGGGAGCACCCACTTGATCAGGCCGACGACCAGCGCGACCAGTCCCGCGATCTCACCGATCACCACCAGCGTCGTGATGACCGGGTGGTCCTTGAAGCGATGAAGATGCCGGAACAGCGTGGCGGACCGGTTGCCCGGAGGTGGCTGCACCTCCGGGCCGTCCGGGTCGGTCAAGACAGGACCATGTTCATCAGCACCGCCTCGACGGCGCCGCTGGATCCGCACGCCGCAGTGTTCTTCAGCGAAACGATGATCTTCAGCGCGTTGACCTTCGGTACCGGCAGGTCGATGGCGGCGATCTGGTTGAGCTTCACACTCTTCTGATCCCGGTACTGGCCGTTGGTGTCGATCCGGACCACCAACTCAAGGTCGGAGCTCTCCGACGAATTGCTCTGGCCGAACTCCAGCTTCAACCGGCCGAAGTTGTTCGCCAATCGCAGTTCCAGCGTCTCGTCGTACCCGCAAGCGGACAGGGTGCCGCCGATACCGGTCGCCTGTTTGCGGTCGGCAACGTCGTACCGGCCGTCCTTCCAGCCGTCGGGATACTTGAAGATATTGCTCAGCACCAACGGTCGCCCGGCGACATCCGCGGCCAGCGCGACCGGCGTCGCCGAGTCGGTCGGTTCGCTCGAGTCGTCGCTCACCACCGGCGTCGACGGTGCCTCGGTCGGCGGCGACGACGGCGACGGCGCCTCGACCGTTGTCGTCACGGTGACGGTGGCCGTTGGTTGACCACTGCCTTCAGCTGCTCCCCCGCATCCGGCGGCCAGCAGCAGCGCTCCGGCCAACAGACCCACCCCGAATGTTCGGTTCCCACCCCTGGTTCCCCACATCTGCGCGATGCTACGCAGCTACTGTGCGTGAGTCTATGGATCGATCATTTGAACCTTGCGTAGTCACCGATTTGTCATCGTGTACCCCGCAGCGACTAGGTGATGACCCTGATCGGTACTGCAGAAGCGGTACGGCGGGTGCAGCCGCCGAGGCGACGCGGTGGGCGGGTGGTCGCGGGGAGGCTGGTGCCACACCACAGCGACAGGAGAACCCACCATGAGCACCTCGCTCGACACCCGACTGACCAAGACCCTCGGCTGGCTGAGCCGGCACAACGTCGACATCCTGCGGGTCAGCCTCGGGCTGATCTTCTTCGGCTTCGGCGTCCTCAAGTTCTTTCCCGGGGCGAGCCCGGCGGAGGCGCTGGTGGCACGGACCGTCGACGCGCTCACCTTCGGCGTCGTCGAAGGGCGCAACGCCGTACTGATGACGGCCGCGTTGGAGTGCTTCATCGGGCTCACCCTGATCACGGGCCGGCTGCTCCGGACCGGGCTGCTCGTGCTCGCGGTGTCGCTCGGCGGAATCATGGCGCCGCTGGTGTTGTTCTTCAGCGACCTGTTCCCCGGCGGGACTCCGACGATCGAGGGGCAGTACGTCCTGAAGGACATCGTGCTCGCAGCCGCCGCCCTGGTGATCGCCTGCAGCGCCTTCAACCGATCCCAGTACGACGGGCAGCCGACCCGATCCGATCTGATCAAAGCTGCGTGACCGTAGGAGGGCTTGCGACCCACGCAGTCGTGGGTCGCAAGCTTTAGTCTCGGAAAGCCTCGTAGTTCCCGCATTCTGCGGTGAGCTCGGCTGTCGCTTGTACGGCGGCGAAGAAGTCGTCGGCCAACGGCGAAGTCCGCGACGCCGCCATCGCCACGAGCACCTGGCCGGGCGCCAGATCGGGGACGGGCACGTAGCTGATGTCCGGACGTGAATAGAACAAGGTCTCCGAGCGCCCCACGAATGAGATGCCACGGCCGGCCGCGACGTGCTCGAGCTTCTCGTCCACCCCGCGCACCCGGAGCCCGGAGTCGGGATGCGGGCGCCTGGTGGGCTGGGTGCTCGCGTCGGCATGCCAGACCAGCGGTTCACCGGCCAGGTCGGCCTGGGTCACCTCCTCCTTGCCTGCCAATCGGTGGCCGACGGGCAACGCGACCAGAAGCGGCTCGGTGTACAGCGGGCTCAGGCGCAGGCCGGTCTCGTCGATGGGCAGCCGCACATAGCCGACGTCGACGCGGCCGTCGAGCAGCATCAGTGCCTGGTCGTCCCACTCCATTCGCTGTACGTCGACAACCACGTCCGGGTGCTGGGCCTCGAACTCCCGCATCGCCGGGATGACCGGGATGCCGGCCCGGAAGCCGACCACCAAACGCTGGCTGCCGCGAGCGGCCACGGACAGGCGACGCCGTACTGCGTGCGCGGAGGCGAGCAGTGGGCCGGCGTCGTCCAGCAGTTGCCGGCCTGCGTCGGTCAGGGCTACGCCATGGCTGTCTCTGGTGAAGAGCGTGGCGCCGAGATCCTTCTCCAATGCGCGGATCTGCCGGCTGAGCGCCGGCTGCGCGATGTGCAGCTCGTCGGCGGCGCGGCCGAAGTGCAGCCGATTGGCGACAGTGACGAAGTAGCGCACCTTGCGCAGGTCGAGATCCATGAAGCCTCCCCGTCCGGCGATGCCTCCAAGGTATCACCACGGCTGAAAAGGGTCTTGGACATCAACTTCACGCCGATGGCATCGTTTATTGAGCAGAGTGAATTCTGCCTTGTCAATGCAACGGAGTGATCGTGGGAAAGCTCGACGGAAAAATCGCGGTGATCACCGGCGGATCGACCGGTATGGCGCTGGCCGGCGCCAAACTGTTTGTCGAAGAAGGCGCGCACGTGTTTATCCAGGCTCGGCGACAAGAGGCACTGGACGACGCCGTCAAACTGATCGGCCGCAACGTGACCGCCGTTCAGGGTGATGCGGCCGACCTCGACGACCTGGACCGTTTGTACGACGTCGTCCGGCGGGAAGCGGGTTCGATCGACGTGCTGTGGGCCAGCGCCGGCATGGGCGAACCCGCCGTACTCGGCGATATCACCGAGGAGCAGTTCCACCGCGCCTTCTGGCTCAACGCGCGCGGCACCCTGTTCACCGTGCAGAAGGCATTGCCGCTGCTCAACGACAACGGCTCGATCCTGATGACCGGATCGAACGCCTCCCTCGGCGCCTTCCCCGGCTGGAGCCTCTATGCGGGAAGCAAGGCCGTCCAGCAAGCCTGGGCCCGCGTCTGGCTCAACGAACTGCGCGATCGCAACATCCGGGTCAACGTCCTGACTCCTGGCCAGGTCGCCACCGCCAAACAGGAAGAGCTGTTCGACGAGGCCACCAAGGCCGTCTTCGAGTCCCTCATCCCGCGCGGAGCGATGGGCCGCCCTGAAGAGATCGCCACCGTGGCTCTGTTCCTCGCGTCCGACGACTCCAGTTACGTCAACGGCCTGGAACTGGTCGCCGACGGCGGCACCACTGCCATCTAGTTGGAAGAGAGCACCTCATGAGCAGCATCACCCTCATCGGCACCGGGAACATGGCCCGCGCCATCGGCACACTCGCGGTCGCGGGCGGCAACACCGTCGAGGTCGTGGGACGCGATCAGTCCAAGGCCGATGCCCTGGCCGGGGCTCTGGGCAACGGCGCGACGGCGGGCAAGTGGGGCGCCGTACCGGCCGGGGACATCGTCATCACAGCCCTCTTGTACGCCGGTGTCGTGCCGGTCGTCGCCGAGTACGGAGACGCCCTCGCGGGCAAGGTCATCGTCGATATCAGCAACCCGTTCAATGCCACCTTCGACGGATTGGCCCACAGCGAGCAGACCTCGATCGCGCAGGAAGCCGCCAAGGTCGCCCCCGCCGACGCCAGCGTGGTGAAAGCCTTCAACACCATCTTCCGAAATGTCCTGGAGAAGGGCCGGCCCAACGTATTTCTCGCCGGTGACGATCCCCGGGCCAAGGCGCGCGTAGCGGCATTCGTCGAAAGTCTCGGCCTGCGCCCGCTAGACGTCGGCGACCTGAAAATGGCGCATTGGCTGGAAGGAATGGGCCTAATCACCATGGGCCTCGCCGGCAACGGAGTCGGCCATTGGGACTTCGCTCTCGGCGTCAACGAATTCACCGGCTGAACCCCGATCTCGAAAGGAGCAAGTAGCATGCGCGTTTTCGTCACCGGCGGGACCGGCCATTCCGGTTCGTACATCGTCCCGGAGCTAGTCGCCGCCGGCCACGAGGTCACCGGCCTGGCCCGGTCGGACACAGCTGCGGCAGCACTGTCCGCACTCGGCGCAAAGGTGCGTCGCGGCGACCTCGAGGATCTCGACGGCCTCAAGGAGGCAGCCGCAGACTCCGACGGCGTCATCCACGTCGCGCACCGGCAAGACCTGCTCCCGTCCGGCGGTATGGACGCCGTAGCCGGCGCGGAGCTCCCGATCATGCACGCGTACGGCGAGGCTCTCGCCGGAACCGGGAAGCCGCTGGTCGTGGCGGGCAGTATCGGCTCACCAGGCCAGTTGGGCCGACCGGCCACCGAGCAGGACCCGGCCCTCCCCGTCGGCGATGAACACAAAGGCACCCTCCGAGCCCGCAACATCGTCGAAACCGCCGTCATCGACCTAGCCGACCAAGGAGTGCGCTCATCGGTCGTGCGGATCGCCAACATCGCACACAGCACCACCGATCGCTCAGGCTTCCTCCCCACGCTCATCGCACTCGCCAAGCAGAAGGGCTTCGCCGGCTACCCCGGAGACGGCGAGAACCTGTGGAACGCCGTACACATCCGCGATGTCGCAACCCTGTTCCGCCTGGCTCTAGAGAGGGGCCCAGCCGGCACCTACTGGCACGCCGTCAACGACGAGGGCATCCCCCTCCACAAGCTCACCAAGGCCATCGGCAACCGCCTAGGCGTCCCCACCGTGAGCATCCCCTTGGACGAACTGATGCTGCCGGGCTACTTCGGATTCCTGGCGAACATAGTCACGCAGACCTACCCCGCGTCCAACCACCTCACCCGCCAAACCCTCAACTGGCAACCCGCTCACCCCACCCTGCTCGCCGACCTGGACAACGGTCACTACTTCCCCGGCCCCTGACGGCCGGCGGGCACGATGAGCACCAGGCGGGCGTTGTCGGGGCATGAGGATCGGACTCATCTCGGACACTGAAGGAAACGCGCGGGCGCTGGCGGCGGACGAACTCGGCTGGCTGCGGTCGTTGCCCGAGGAGTTCGTGCTCACCGACGGCGTGTACGTGTGCCACGGCATGCCGGGCAATCCGTGGAACACCTTCTGGCCCGCACACCCGACGTACGACGGCAATCTGACTGCTGCCGAGCGTGATGCCTCGCTCCGCATGCTCACCAAGGCCAACGCCTCGGTGGTCCTGTGCGGTCACGCGCCCGAGCCAGCCGAGTACCACGACCTACTGCCCGACGGGCGACCGCTGCACATCGTCCGAGCCGGACCGCGAAGCGACACCGCGGTGGACTACGCGATCCTGACCGACCGTCAGCGGTGGGAGGTGAGCTGGCACACCACCGGAATCGGGGCATGAACTACCGTCGGGCGCCAGGGTGGCGTGGCCAGATTCGACGGCAGCACCCGGCGCTGAATTCGAGGATGGCAGCCTCTCGCCACGCCGATTGGGCGTGGTGGCGGGACATGGCTCTCAGTACTCTCCGGCTATGTCGGTCGGCGGAAGAAGTGAGATGCGATGAGTGCTGTTTACGGCTGGTTCAACGGAATGCAGCCCGCCGTCGCTGCTGCACTGGTCTCACTGGTCGTTGCGCTGGTGACCACGATCGCGACTGTGCTGATCGCTCCGTCGGTCAAGTACGCGTTCGATCGCCGATTGGAGAATCGGAAGCTGGATCTGGCGTACCGGTTCGAGCAGCGAAAGGCCCTCAAGGACCACATCGGCCGGCACAAGGGAGCGTTCCTGGAGTCGGCCGAGGCCTTGAGCGGGCGGATGCAGAACTTCCATGTCAACGAGCAGCGGGGTTGGCTCGAGATGAAAGGGAAGTACGTCGGCGAGCTCGCGTACTACCCGAAGACCTTTGCCTATCGTCTCCTCCTCGCGCTCGGGACCGGGCGGGTGCTGGAGCGGGAGGCGCTTTTCATCGACGCGAGTGTTGCGAGTGACGACGACTTCAACTTCCTGAAGGCCGTCAAGCTCAATGCGCTGGTCTGGCGAATGGCTTCGCTGTTCGATCAGGTGCCTTACAACAACGAGGAAGCAAAGGATCACTTCTTCAAGGACTCACTCGCCTCCATGGCCGACTCCTTCTTCGAGGACGGCAAGGTGCTCAGCCTTCGGCAGTTCACGACGGCGATCGACCACCAGGAGCACCCGTACGTCGATGTCTTCCGGTTCTTCGATGGTATGCAGGCAAAGGATGGCCGCCTCCGCTACCAGCGACTGGTCTGTGCGCACCTGGTGCTGATGGCGACACTCAACAGCTTCGGATACGACTTTCAGCGAACCGAGCAAGGAAAGCTGCGAGAGGTGGCGACGCTCCTCAGCGCGCCGGGCGTCCGCGCCAATCTCACCCAGCTGATCCAGCGGATGAAGCTCGAGGGTGATGCGAGCTTCGCGCAACTGATCGACATCCTGGCCGAGCCGGCCCGGTGAAACGGGATCTACCACTCGGCACGGTACGGAGACGGCACCTGGAGTGGGTGGGGGAAGATCGGCGACGTCAGCTGGAACCAGGCCACCCTCCTCTACAACCGCGCCCCGAACGGCTCATGGACGGGTTGGGCGCGACTACCTGGGTACGGCGGGGCCTCGTGGTTCGCCGCGGGCCAGATTTCGATCGCAGGTCTGGCCGACGGCAGCTCCCAGGTCGTCGCCACCGACCCGAACTCGGGCGAGGTCTACCACAGTCAGCGGAACCCCAACGGAACCTGGACCCCCTGGACGCCCTTGAACTTCAAGGCCGACCGAATCTCGATCACCAAAGGGTGGGACCGAAGCACTCAGATCGTTGCCTCCGCGCGGACCGGTCACCAGCTGCACCACGAGATCCGGTACGCCGATGGGTCGGCAACCGGATTCACCCTCATGCCCGGGGCGCTCGCGGCAAGGGACGTGGCGATCGCCGGTCTCGGTGACGGCTCGGTGCACGTGATGGCGTCGGAATACGCCGAGGGATAACTCGCAACACCGCCGTACGGCGTCGGTCCGTGGGGTCGCCGGACCGACGCTTTCTCGTGGGTGGTTAGCCCAGGGCTGCGCCTAGGACCACCAGTACGGCTACGACGAGGACTACGGCCATCAGGCCTACGAAGAAGCCGAGGCCTTTTCGCTTCACCTTGCTGTGGCCGATGCTTCCGGTGGTGAACTGGTGGTACGGCGACGCGTAGAAGACCGGGACCGCCTGGTTCGGCTGCACAGTGCAGTCGAGGGCGGCTTGACCGAAGCGGCGCATCCACTGGGAGTGAACGTCGATGTGCAGTGGGCCGGCGAAGACCGGGATGGCGTTCTCGCCGTACTTCACGCGCACCGGGTGGCCGTTCAGGTGGACGGTCGGCGGGATCATGCTGCTGGTCATGACGCTGCCCTGGATGGTCAGGTGCAGCATTCCCATCGGAGGCTGCGGCGGCTGTTGCTGGTAGCTCATGCCGCCCAACGATAGAGCGTCACCCGCGGAGCAGTTCGGCGACCAGGTCGGTGATCGGTTCGTCGTGGGCTTTGGCGGCTATTGCTTCGGCTGCGGGGCCTAGTGCGGCACGGGCGGTCTGTTCGACGGCGTCTCTGGATTCGATTTCGTCGGAGATCAGTAGTGGAGTGCCGGCCCTGACCCGTTGGGCCTCGGCCGCTGTCACCAATCGCAAGGCCTGCTGGTGGTTGCCCAGCGCAAGCTCGCAGGCGGCGAGGTGATCGAAGCAGTCCCACATGACGTCGGTCAGGTCGACCTCGCGGTAGATCCGCAGGGCCTCCAGGGATCGCTCTCGCGAGGCGGCCAGGTCTCCCATCTGCAGGTAGAGCTGGCCCAGGTTACTGAGAGTGCCGGCCAGGCCGCGCTGTTCGTCAGCGCTGCGCCAGAGCTCGCAGGCGTCGATATATGCCTGCTCCGCCTCGGCGGTCCGGCCGAGCCGGTGGAGCACTCCGCCCGTGACATTGAGCGCGGTACCGAGCAGCCTGGCGTTTCCGGTCGGCTCGGCGAGAGTGATGGCCTCCTGCCCTTGCTGGGCTGCGATGTCCAGGTCGCCCAGGGTCAGGTTGGTGAAGCAGAGTCCGATCAGCGCGGAGATGATGCCGGGCAGGTCGTCGAGGTGTCGGTAGATGCGGAGTGCCTCGTCGCCGAGCAGGCGGGCGCCGGCCGGGTCTCCGTTGTTGCGGGTGAGCGAGGCCGCGGCCCGGAGCGCAGCGGCTCGGGTCTCGGTCGGCGACCCGTCCTCGGCATCGAGGGCTCGGCGCAGCCAGTCGCGGCTTTCGGCGATCAGGCCGTGGCCCATCCAGTACCAACCTGTGGGCGCCGCGATCTCAAGGACGCGACCAGCCTCGCCCGGAGTACGCAAGGCCCATTCAATGGCCGATCGCAGGTTGCCTGCTTCGCTGTTCAGCTCGGCGACCACCAGCTCGTGGTCGGGGCCGCCGTCGCGGAAGGTCCGCGCGGCGAGCTCGGCGCACCAGGTCGCGTGTCGACCGCGAACCGCGGATTCGTTGCCGGTGGCATGCAACTGCTCTAGGGCGTAATCCCGGATGCTCTGCAACAGAACGAAGCGGTCACCGGACTCGATCGTGACCAGGCTCCGCTCGCAGAGGTCGGCCAGAATCGCCTTCAGGTCCACGGGATCCGGATCGCCGTACACGACCTGTTCGGCGGCGTCGAGGGTGAAACCGCCGACGAAGACGGCGACGCGGTACAGGACTTCGCGACCGATCGGATCGAGGAGCGAGCTGCTCCAGTCGATCGCCCGACGCAGGCTGGTATGGCGTCGACCGGCCGAGCGCATGCCGCCGACAAGCAACCGCAGCCGGTCCTCGATCCGCAGCGCCAACTGCTCGACGGTCATCGTCCGCGTCAGACCGGCCGCGAGCTCGATAGCCAGCGGCAGCCGGTCGACGGCAGTGCAGATCTCGTCGATCAGCTGTGTCTGGCTGTCGGGTGGCAGCCGACTGCGCTCCCGGAACAGGCGAGCGGCGGCCTCGCGGTCGAGGGGTCCGATGGGGTGCACTTGCTCGCCGACGACCCGAACCGGCTGCTGGGACGTCACCAGGATCGAGACCTCTTGATCGCCGAACCCGGACAGCAGTGTCCCGACAGGCTCGACCAGGTGCTCGGCGTTGTCGAGGACCAGCAGACCGCCGGCGAGCTTCTCGATACAACGCGACAACAACCCGTCCGCGCCGGCGTCGACCCCTGTCAGTGAGGCGAGGCTGGGCAATATCGCGTCTGGCGTGGTGATCGCGGTGAGATCCAGCCAGTACGCCGCTCTGCCCGACCCACTGACAGCCGCCGAAACCTCCTTGGCCAGCCGCGTCTTCCCCACCCCGGGACCACCGGTCAGCGTGATCACGACAGGTCCGCTCAGCCGATCCAGCAGGACCGCGAGATCGCCGTCCCGCCCAACCATCGACATACCAGCCCGCGAAGCGCCAGCCATCAATGGTGCGGCCGCCGGCGTTGCGGGCGTCGGTGCCCCGGGCGTCGGTGTTGCGGCGCGATGGGCACCGGCCCGTACGGCGACTGCTGGCGGCTGGACAGGTGGTAACAGCGAGGGATCCTGGCGCAGGAGTTTCAGCTCGAGGTCGATGGTTTCGCGGGACGGGTCGATGCCGAGCTGGTCGGCCAGAGCAGTCCGCAGAGTCGCGATCCGAGTCAGCGCCTCGGCCTGCCGACCAGCCCGGTACAGCGCGATCACGGCCAACCCGACCAGGCGTTCGTTCAGCGGATTCTGCCGTGCGAGCTGGTCAGCCTCGGTGACCACGACGGCGCCACGGGCCAGCTCGGCTTCGAGCCGGTTCGTCTGCAGATCGATGAACAGGTCGTCCAGGCGCGCCGCCTCGACGGCGCCGAAGGGCGTGTCGCGCAGATCGGCCAGAGCCGGACCACGCCACAGCGCGAGCGCATCGGCCGCCGCGGTACTCACCGCACCGTAATCCTGGTCCCGACGCGCAGCCTCCACCGAAGGCAGCAACTGCTCGACCTTGATCAGATCAGCCGGTCCGCTGCCGGTGAGGGCGTAGCCGTTCTCGGTGCGGTGCACGAGCCTCGCGTAGTCGCCGAGCGAGCGCCGCAGCCGATGCGCCAGGACCCGCAGTCGCTCCCGCGGCTTCTCGACCTCGCCCCACACCGCCCCGGCCAGTACCTCATCCGGCACCCCATGACCGCGGGCCATCGCAAGTCGCACCAACAGCGCTCGCTGCAACGGCCGGTCGACGCGGACCTGCGTGCCGCGCACGCGAAGCAGGGTCGGGCCGAGGATGAGCACCTCGAACGTGCCGTCCACAGCTGACCCCATGCGCGTCCTCCCCCAGAGCCCCATGCGCACCCCCAAATCTACCAACGCCCTCCAGGCCGGTTAGCCCGAGCCGCGGTCACCGGCCTCGCCATCCACCCCAGCCACCGCGTCGCCCAACCGCGAGCCTGCCATCACCTTGAGCACCCACCGACCATCCGACCCCCACCGAAGCGGTTGAACCGTGCTCAAAGTCGCCCCGGCCAGCGCACCTTGAGCACCCCTCAACCACCTTCCGATCGCGCAAATGGCTGACCCGTGCACAACGTCGTACCGGCTCATGGGTGAGAGGCCTTGACAACCACCGCAACCATTTCCGCGCCGGCGGGCCGCGCGACGCCGGCGTCCGCGCGAGCTGAACACCCCTCACCACCGCGGTCAGCACCATCTTCCCAGCCCTCATCCTCCAGCGGTTATGGGGGCCCAGGGCAATCAGCTTGTGAGATCACCGTAGGTTTTTCCAGTTTCACTTGACCTGCGTCCGCGTCTCCCCCAAGGGTTGTTGACGTCCGATCGGGCTGGGACGTGCTTCCGCACTTCCGGCAGTCCGCGGCCACTTTCCCTTGCCCTACTCATGTTTCGACGCCCCCTGCGAACCGGAGTACACCTATGCGCATGACCGATATCCAGCGTTGCGAGATTCTCCCCGGCCACCTGGTGGAGTGGACTGTTCACCCGATGGCCATCGAGGCCGCGGCGGCGCTGCCGGAGGACTCGCGTCCGCCGAGCTATGTCCAGGAGTCCCACGTGCAGACCGCGCGGTCGGTGCGCGACGGCGGTCTGTTCGTACCGACCTGGCTGGGCACGGCCTTCGATATCCCGGGCCCGATCAACCTCGACGTACTCGAAGAAGCTCTTCGTCTTTGGACGCTGCGGCACGAGACG
The DNA here is from genome assembly GCF_042674205.1 of Kribbella sp. NPDC056951. NCBI lineage: Bacteria > Bacillati > Actinomycetota > Actinomycetes > Propionibacteriales > Kribbellaceae > Kribbella > Kribbella sp. NPDC056951. Next base: position 1,441,375 of record NZ_JBHUQZ010000001.1, on the reverse strand, counting down.
ATGCGCAGCGGCTTCCGCGCCGTCGACGGGCAGATGCAGCGGTTCACGTTGGAGGCCGACTCCCTGGTACTGCATCGTGAAGACGCCGGCAACTTCCCCGACGCCGAGGTACTGACGCAGTACCTGCAAGACAGGTTCGACGTAGCGGCGGACGCGCTGAGCTGGCCGAACTTCATCTACACAGCGGTCGTCCGAGACGACAGCACGAGCGTCTACCTCGCCTTCGATCACAGCAACGTCGACGCGTACTCGATCTACCGCATCCCCACCGAGATCCACGAACTCTACGCAGCCGGCCTCGAAGGACGAACGGAGAACGCCGTACCGGTCGCCAGCTACGTCGACTTCAGCGCCGCCGAACGCACGAAGGCTGATGAGATCGACGCGAACCACCCGATCGTCGATCGCTGGCGCGAGTTCGTCGCGAACTGCGACGGCAAACTCCCGAACTTCCCTCTCGACCTCGGCCTGGACCCCGAAGGCCCACTGCCGACCCAGAAGTTCCTGCACGAGATGCTGGTGAACGACGCCGATGCGGCCGCATTCGAGAAACACTGCCGCCCGTACGGCGGGAGCCTGGTCGGCGTGCTCGCAGCCACCGCCCTCATCGTCCGCGAGCTGACCGGCCAAGAGGTCTATCGCACCGTCGCCCCGTTCCACACGCGAGTCAAGTCGGAGTTGTCCGAATCGGTCGGCTGGTACGTCGGTGGTGCGCCGCTCGAGATTCCGGTGTCCGAGGCAACGGATTTCGACACCGCGCTCGACTCGGTCCGCACCGAACTCCGCAAGAACCGGCCGATGTCGCGAGTACCTGTCGCCCGCATCCTCCAGCTCCTCGGCACCGACTTCCGCCCCACGTCTCCCGACCTCTACTCGATCGTCTCGTTCGCCGACGGCCGCGGTGTCGCGGGGTCCGAGCGGTGGCAGGAACTGAAGGCCTACGGCCTGATCCGGGTCTCGTACGGCGATCAGGTGTGCGTGTGGATCAGCCGAGTCCACGAGGGCCTGCAGTTCGCCTGCCGGTACCCCGACACGGACGCGGCGTACAAGAGCATGCGCCTGTACGTCGAACGGCTCCGCGACGTGATGATCACCGCAGGGAACTGAGCTCTCGCCTTCTGGGTGAATCGATGGAAAGGTAGCTCCTGCAGGTTCCCGCCCCAACCTGAGGAGTGCCCGATGCGACGAGTTCTTGCGGTCGTGCTCAGCTTGGCTGTCTTCTTTCCACTGCCGGTGCAGGCCGCGACAACGGCTGCCGTGTTCCCTTCGGTGATCATCGGGGAGAACTTCCCGGATCCGGACGTCTTCCAGCAGAACGGGACTTGGTACGCGTACGCGACGAACGGCAGTCGCGGCCACGTCCCAGTGGCCACGGCACCGAGTGCGCGAGGTCCGTGGACCGTTCGCGGCAACGCGATGCCGGGCGGACCGTCCAGCGCCTGGGCCCAGCCGGGCCGGACCTGGGCCCCGGACGTCCATCCGAACCCGGACGGCAGCTACACCCTCACCTACACCGCCTGGCACAAAGCATCCGGTCGCGAATGCATCGGTGCCGCGACGGCGTCCTCTCCGCTCGGCCCGTTCACGCCGGTCGGCGACCAGCCGCTGATCTGCCCGCTCGACCTCGGCGGCGCGATCGACGCGAACACCTTCGTCGACACGAACGGTTCCCGCTACCTGGTCTGGAAGAACGACGGCAATGCCGTCTCAAAGCCGTCGACACTCTGGCTGACCCGTACGACGAACAACGGCACGAAGCTCTCCGGCGGGAACACCGCGCTCCTGACGTCCACCGGGATCATCGAGGCGCCCGACCTGGTTCAGCGCGGTAGCCGGTACGTGCTGTTCTTCTCCGGCGGCAGCTACACGGGCTGCAACTACCTGACGTCGTACGCAACCGCGACCAGTCTGACTGGCCCGTGGACCACGGCGTCCCGACCACTGATGACCACGGCAACGTTCGACGACCACGTCTGCGGCCCCGGCGGCGCAGACTTCGTGCAGGACAAGGTGTTCCTGCACGGCTGGGTAAATGGCGCTCGACAGGTGTACGTCGCCGACCTCGGCTGGGCGAACGACTATCCGGTCGTCCGCGGCAGCCGCGTCCGGTACGAGGCGGAAAGCGGTACCCGCAACCATTGCGACGTACGGTCGAACGCCGCCGGCGCATCGGGTGGCAAGGTCGTCGCCCACATCGACTTCGCCGACTCCTGGACACAGAACTCGGTCTTCGCACCCGTGGCAGGCAGCTACACCGTGCACGTCGCCTACGCCAACGGCTCGGCGACGACCGCCACTCACGGACTAGTTGTCAACGGCACCAACCAGGGCCAAGTCAGCTACCCGGTCACCGGCTGGGACAACTGGAAACAGTCCTCAGCACCCGTAACCCTAAAAGCCGGCTGGAACACCATCCGTCTGACCAAAGGCACCGCCTTCACCGAAGTCGACTACCTCGAAGTTCAGTGAGAAGCCCAGGTGGTCAACCGATTCGCCAACTCAGCCACGTGATCGAGCAGCTCAGCGGGCTGCTCGATCACGAACGGCCGGTCCAGACCGGCAAGTAGTGCGGGTACCCAGTCGAGCCGTTCTGCCCGGAGCTCGACTCGCACCTCGTCTGCGTCCAGCGGGGTCACGACGGCCAGGCCGAGCGGGATCCGCCGCCGTACCTGGTCCTCGGTGCCCTGCACTCGGACCGAGACGGCGTAGGTCCATGGGGTCTTCGCCAAGGACTCCAGGACCGCGCGGGCCGGATCGCCCGGAACCTGCTCAGTGGTTGCTGCCAGCAACGATGCCTCGGCGATCCGGTCCAGGCGGAAGGTGCGGTCGGGGGTGGCGACGTACCAGCGGCCGGCGTGACCGACAACGCCGTACGGCGCGATGGTCCGTCTGGTGAGTTGTCCGCGGCGATCGGTGTAAGTGATCTCGAGCGCCCGTTGATCCCGTGCCGCCTCGGCGATCGTGAGCAGCACACCGGTGTCGGTGGGCTCGGCTGATCGCTGGGGAGCGGTGAAGGACGCGGTGGTGAGCAGCGCGCCGAGGCGGTCCGCGATGCGTACCGGGAGCACTCGGCGGAGTTTGGACAGCGCGCTGTCCGATGCGGTGGACTCCGGTACCAGTCCGGCCCGGCCGCCGACCACGAGGCCGATCGCGACGGCGACCGCTTCATCGTCGGTCAGCATCAGCGGCGGCATCCGGAACCCCGGTTCGAGCCGATAGCCGCCGTACCGGCCTCGGACCGAGCGGACCGGGATGTCCAGGTCGGCCAGGTGCTCGGCATACCGCCGTACCGTGCGCTCGTCGACGCCCAGTCGGTCGGCCAGGTCCGCGACGCGACGGGTGCCACCGCCCTGCAGGAGTTCCAGCAGCGCAAGCACGCGAGATGTCGGCCTCGTCATGATTTTCAGAATACCGGGCGGATGCTGTCCGGTATTCGAGCTACCGTCGCAAGCATGACAACTTTTGCTTCGGTCCGCATCGTCACGCAGGACGTCGACCGGCTGACCGCCTTCTACGAACAGGTCACCGGGCTGACCGCGAGCCGACCGGCCCCGGTGTTCGCGGAGTTCCGGACGACCGCGGGCACCCTCGCGATCTCGAGCAGCCAACTGACAGATCAGCTGTACGGCGCGGACGTCGTTCGCCCGGCTGCCAACCACTCGGCGTTCCTGGAGTTCCAGGTGCCGGACGTCGACGCCGAGTTCGCCCGGCTGCACGACCTGGAGTTCGTCCAGCCGCCGACCACGATGCCGTGGGGCAATCGGTCGGTGCTACTTCGCGACCCGGATGGCAACCTGGTCAACCTGTTCACACCACCCGCCAACTGAGTCAGGATGCGGGCGATGTCACAGGTCGGCGGGGGCGGGGTGTCTGGATTTGGTGACCTCAAAGGAGAACAACATGTCGACAATTCCTGCCGCGCGCTGGGTGCTCGTCCGATTGAGCCTGCTCGTGCTGGCGGCGTTCGAACTCACCCTCGGGGTGTGGACGACCTTCTTCCCCGAGAACTTCTACAACGAAGTTCCAACGGTCGACTGGACGCCGCCGTACAGCGAGCATCTCTTCCGCGACTTCGGCGGCGCCACCCTCGGGCTCGGCGTCATGCTCGCGGCCGCGACCATCTGGATGGAGCGCAGGCTGGTCCTCGTCGCACTGGTCGCCTACCTGGCCTTCGCCGTACCGCACAGTCTCTTCCACCTGGAACACCTGCACGGCGACTCGGTCACCTGGTCGAGGGTCCTGGAGGGCTACTCCTACGTGAGCGTCATCTGGCCGCTCGCCGTGCTGGCCCTGGCCTGGAAACCGTCTGTCACATCCCGGCGCCCGTCTGACCGTACGCCTTAGCAGTCCAGTTGAGGTCCCCGAGGGAGCCGCCCTTGATGTCGCTGCCATCCCAGTCCTTGGCGCTGGCATCGAAGTACACGGAGACCTCCCCGGTCTGCGTGATCCCGAGCAGCGCCCGCCCGCTGAGGTGGGTCTCGCAGACGCCGGTGGAGAGGCTGGTGAACGAGCCCCAACCGGTCGACCGCAATACCGACGAGGGGATGCTCGTGGGCGGGGCGATAGTCGCCTTGATCCGCCACTCCTTCAGTTCCCCGTTGGTCTTGGTGCCGATCAACACATGCACCGGTACGGCGTCGGTTCCGCCCGTGCGCTCGTAAACCAGCGTCTTGACCGTGTCCCACGCCGTACCGGGCACCTTCACCCGACTAGTCAGCCCCTCCGAGGTCAACGTGTACCGATAGAGCGCGGTGCCTTTCACCTGATAGAGGTAGGGATACGCATAGGCGATGATCCGCGTGCCGGCGAACCCACCAGTCAGCCGCTTGGCCGTGTTCTTGGTCATCCGCCACACATGGTCGTCACCCCGCTCGGCTGCGCGATCCAACTCATACACATAGCCGTCAGTCGGATGTACGGCAAACTCCAGCCGATTGAAGCTGTCGCCGCCCCCACCCCACCGGTTCCCCAGCGTGACCGACGTCGGCACCCAAGGCAACCTGTCCCCCTCGATCGCCAACACCTGAGCCGGCGAGTCATGGTTCCGCTCATACCGATACCCAAGCCGCTGCCCATCAGACCGATAAGCCGCCGTAGCAACCGCACAGTCATCGGGCACGTCACCCACAGCGGCCCCAGACGACGAACTCAGAACAACAAGCCCAGTCGCGGCGACGACGAACGCCACCGCGACAGACAAGATGGTTTTACGCAAGACACAAGTCCTTCTCTAGTAATCAGCTTGACCGCCGACCCTAGAAAGCACCCCCACCGTCCCGCTGCCCGTACCGCGCCCGTACCTACTCGCGGCGAGCCTGGAGGACGACCGCGATGAGGAGTACGGCTGCGCCGACGAGGCTGAGGGGCGTCAGGTGCTCGTTGAACGCCAGTACGCCGATCAGTGCGGCCAGGAGGGGTTCGACGAGCGCGACGACGGCCGCGGTCGACGCACGGATCGCCTTGAGACCTAGATAGAACGTCGTGTAGGCGAGCGCGGTTGGGACGAGGCCGAAATAGGCGATCAACGGCCAACTGGACGATGACGGAGTGATTCCTGCTGTTATTGCCAAGGGCAACAGGATGAGGGCGCCGGCGGTGAAACCGAGCATGGCGCTGGTGACTGGGTCTTGCTGGTTGCGGTTGAGCAGGGTGCTGAGCGCGTAACCGGCTCCTGACACGAGCGAGAAGGCGATGCCCGGGATCGACGCGCTGCCGGATCCTCCATTCCCCCAGACGAGAAGGGCGAGGCCGAGTACTGCGAGTAGTAAGGCGCCGGTGATGCGCTCGCGAGCGCCCAAGGCGATGAAGAGTGGGCCTACGCCGAGCGAGACGACGGTAGCGACGGCGATGCCTACGCGTGGGATGGCGGCGAAGTAGCCGAGTTGGCAAACGGCGAGGCCGACGCCGCTGAGGAGGTAACGCAGCGGGGCGGCCGTGAAGTGGTGGCCTATTCGGTTGCGCCCGAGTAGGCGGCAGGCTGCGGCCAGCCAGACGGCGCCGCCGAGTAGGCGCCAGAAAGAGATTGCTGTCGAGTTCAGGCCACTGTGCTGGAAGAGCAGGGCGCCGGTGGGGCCGCCGGTACCCCAGGCGATTCCGGCCACAGCGACGTACAGGAGACCGCGCGCCGAGGACGGCGCGAGACGGTGGTGCATCAGACACTCCAGGGTGTTCGCACGAAGAGATTGGGGCGTCTGCGAACAGCCCAAAGAAGCCCGGGTCATCACCCGGGCGCGCTCAGGAACGCCGTCCGCTAAGCGGCGGCGGGCGGAGTGATGATGCGATGCATGTCGGCGACCTTAGCAATCGCCCGACCCGACTGCCGAACCGTTTTCAGGGCTCGCGCGAGCGCCAGGTGAGGAGGGGTTGGTTGGCGCGTTGGAAGAGGCGTTCGGGGAGGAGGCGGGTGGCTGTGTTGCGGAGGGGGACGGTTAGGCGGCCGGAGGCTTGGGCGAAGGTGGCGAAGGTGGACGCGCGGCGGGCTATGGCTTGGGTTCGGGGGCGTCGGTAGTGGTTGTAGCGGTGGAGGCCTTGGGGGATGTCGTTGGCGACGGCATCGGCTAGGTCTACTGCGTCTTCCAGGGCGGTGGCGGCACCTTGGCCTAGGTCGGGGGTCATGGCGTGGGCGGCGTCTCCTAGTAGGGCTGCGCGGCCGTTGACGTAGGTGCGTAGGGCGGGGAGGCGGTAGATGTCGTGGTGGAGGATTTCGGGGTTCTCGACGGAGTTGAGGATGGTGGGGATGGGGGTGTGCCAGTGGGCGAAGCGGCGGTGGAGTTCGGCTTGGTTGTCGGGGTATTCCACGCCTGGTGGGGTTTTGGCTGTTAGGTAGGCGTAGATGGACTCGTCGGCTAGGCGGAAGAGGCCTACTCGTTCGCCTCGGCCCCAGGATTCGGTGACGTCGGAGTCGAGGTCCAGGGGTGGGGCGATGAGGCGCCAGGTGCTGTAGCCGGCGTACACGGGTGGTTTGGCGTTTGGCCAGAGGAAAGCGCGGACTGTGCTGTGGAGGCCGTCAGCGCCTATTAAGAGATCGGCTGAGGTTTGTACGCCGTTGTGGGTGACGAGCACCTGGTTGCCGACGGACTCGACTGCGGTGACTGTGGTGTTCAGGGCGATTGCTTCGGTGGGGACGGCTTTGCGGAGGATGTCCAGGAGGTGGGGGCGGCGGAGCATGAGGGTGTTGCCGTAGGGGGTTTGGAGGTTTGAGCGGAAGAGCCAGCGGCCTTGGTGGTCGCGGAAGCCGCCTGGGCCTTCTACGGCGCTGAAGGCGCGGACCTGATCGCCTACGCCTAGTAGGTCTAGGGCTCGGGTTGCGTTGGGCCAGAGGGAGATGCCGGCGCCTACCTCGCGGAGGGCTGGGGCGCGTTCCAGGACTTTGATGGTCCAGCCGCGTCGGTGTAGGGCGATCGCAGCGGCTAGGCCGCCGATGCCCGCGCCAACTATGACCGCAGTTCGTTCTGCCAAGTCTTGATCGTAGGCGGGCGGCGGGTCCAGGTTGCCCAGCGCCAGAGCCATTCGAGGGGGCCCTGGGTGAAGTGGCGGAGCCAGAGGGTGGAGAGCAGGCATTGGGTGGTGAGGATTGCGGCGGCGATCAGTACGACGTCGGTCGTCGTGATCGCGTCAAGCTCGAAGACCGCCACGATCGCCCGGACCAGGGCGGTTGCCGAGATGTAGTTGGTGAGGGCCATTCGGCCGAGTGGGGTGAAGATCGTCTGCAAGACACCACGGAGGCGAGTCCTCAAGAGCAAGAGCAGAATGCAGATGTAGAAGGCTGCGACGAGTAGACCGCCGGTGGCCAACGCCAGCGCGAAAGCCCGATCCCCAGGCTGGACGGTCGTCTGCCACAGCAGGACTGGTACGGCGACCACAGCGAGCCCGAGGGTGGTGATCCAGCCGGGCTTGGGTAGGCGGTCGATGACGTTGTAGCGGACCAAGGCCGAGCCGGTGAGGAACAGGCCGGCGGTGAGGGTGAAGCGGCCGTCGCCAGTGGCTAACGCGACCAGAAGGAACACCGGCCCCAAGGTCGCGACAGCGAACCGTGGTAGCCAGGTTGACGGCAGCAGGATCAGCAGGCCGACCAGGGCGTAGGTGGAGAGGATGTCGCCCCACCACAGCAGCAGGAAGTGGGCGGCGCCGATCGCCAGTAAGCAGAGCAGGCGGCGCAGGAGCAGGACACGCGGGCGCTCGACACGAGCCGAGGCGGAGCGGAGCAAGAGCGAGAAGCCGATGCCGAACAGGAGCGCGAAGATCGGCATGAACCGCTGCTCGACAAGCAGACCGAGCCAGGTGGAGCCGTCGACGCCGGTGGAGGCTGCCGTCGTGCGGCCGCCGGAGATCGGCTGGACGTTGGCGAGCAGGATCCCGCACAGCGCGAAGCCGCGGATGACGTCGAGCTCCGGGATCCGCGGCTGTCCTGATGAGGTGGGCATGAGGTCAACCCTGCTGAGACCGTCCGGCGAGAGGTAGCGGCCGGAAGTACGTTCCGGACGGTACTTTCGGCCGGTTCTGCGCCGGTACCGCCCGAAAGTACGCTGGGCAGATGCGTTGGGCGAGAGACATCGCGCTGGGCGGCCTGCTCACCGCACTACTCGGATTCACGGCGTACCAGCTCGCGGTCGTCTGGGGGCCGACGTACTGGATCCTCGACACGGCGGCGGGCGCGGTGACGAGCGTGATCGCCTTGCTGCGCAGGCGCGACCGATGGCGTACGGCGATCGCAGGGCTCACCACAGCGGCGGTGACCATGGGGGTTGCGTGGCTGGCGGATCTGCCGACCGAACCGGGGCCGGCGATGGCGCTGGCACTGGCCGTGCTGGTCGGCGAAGCGGTCGCGAGGCTGTCAGCAATACAAGCAGGCGTGATCGCGGGCGGCGGATTGCTGGTCGCGGCGGGCTGTCTCGGGCTCAACTACGGCTCAGGCATCGCCACGATGAATGTCATCGGTTGGCTCGGCGCGGTATCCATCGGCACCTGCCTAAGACTGCGCGCCGTACGGCGACGTGCGATCGCCACGCGGATCCGGCAGGAGGAGCGGGTGGACCTCGCCAGAGAACTGCACGATGTCGTCGCCCATCACATCGCCGGCATCGTCCTCCAAGCACAAGGCGCGCGAATTGCGGGCCGTCGGCAACCAAACCTGTACGACGAATCGCTGGCGGGCATCGAGTTCGCCGGCGCCGAGGCGTTGACGGCGATGCGTCGAGTCGTCGGACTGCTGCGAGACGGCGACGCGGTGTCCGGCCCGACAGGTTTGGACCAACTGAAAGAGCTGGTCGATCGCTTCAACGGGCCAACGCCCCAACTCCACCTTCCCGACAACGAACCCGACTGGCCGCAGGAAGTCACGACCACCGTCTGTCGAATCGTGCAGGAGTCCCTCACCAATGTCGCCCGGCACGCTCCCCACGCCGACGCCGTCACGGTGAACGTGCGACAGACCGGGCGTGCGGTCACCGTCGACGTACTGGATGACGCCGAGCCCGGCTCCGTGCGATACAAGCGGGCCGGATTCGGACTGGTCGGGATCCGGGAGCGCGTCGAGGCGCTCGGCGGCACGCTGACCGTCGGTCCGCGCGCCGCCAAGGGATGGGCCGTCTCCGCGTCACTTCCACTCGGACCGGCCCGATGACGATCAGCGTGCTGCTGGCGGACGACCAGGCGATGGTTCGCAACGGCCTAAGGCTGATCCTGGAGAACGAGCCCGATATCCACGTGACCGCTGAAGCCGCGGACGGCGTCGAGGCGATCGCGCTGGCGAGGGAGTTGCGACCGGACGTGTGCCTGGTCGACATCCGGATGCCACGGCTCGACGGGGTCGCGGTGACTCGCGCGCTCGCCGGACCCGACGTACCGGAGCCGTTGAAGGTGGTCGTTGTGACCACCTTCGATCTGGATGAATACGTGTACGGCGCGCTGCGCGGTGGGGCGGCCGGGTTCATCCTGAAGGATGCCGGACCGGCCTTGCTGGCTGAGGCGGTTCGGGCCGCACATGCTGGGGATGCGCTCGTGTCGCCCTCGATCACGGCGCGACTGCTGCGGCAATTCACGCCGCCGGTAAGCCAAGCCAGGAAGCCGTTGTCCGATCGTGAGGCCGAGGTGATTCGGGCGATTGCGCGCGGGCGCACCAATCACGAGATCGCGGCCGAGTTGTTCATTTCGCTGAGCACCGTCAAAGGCCATGTGGCCGGTATTCAGAACAAGCTCGGCGTACGCAATCGGACCGAGGTCGCTATTTGGGCTTGGCAGTCCGGTCTGATGTAGAACGGCGGAACCTCGAGCGGAATCGCGAGTCGTATTCCAGATTCACATATCCCGAGGAATGCACCCCGACCGCGACGACGGCCGTGGCCAGGAACACGATCCCCGCAATGAGAGACATGTGCCAGAAACCAGCCGTGAGACCGACGAACGCCGCGCCCTGAGCGATCGCCTTGGCTGTCGCGACCGGTCGCGACACGGTGGCCCGGCGCCGGAACTCCTCCTGGCGGTTCAGGACCAGGAGGGCGGCCAGCAGCGGAGTCGCGACGGCGAAGGCGATGACGCAGATCAGCGCCGACAGGTCGAGTGAGGTCTCGGTCAGGAACGGCTGGACCATCACCAGGCCGGCCGCGGCCAGGCCGCCGTACATGAGGTTCGCCTGGCGGATCCACTCGGTCTGGACCGCCGGATCGGCAGTGGCATCCTCGATGTGCTGACGGATACGTTCCGCCTCGGCGTCCGCCGCGGCCTCGGCTTCTGCCTCCGCGAGACGTGCCTGTTCCACCGTGAGGTCCTCGTCCTTGGTCACGCGCACATCCTGTCAGCTTCCCCGGCAACCACCTCACGGCCCGTTGAGGCAAGCCACTGTCAGCGATTCTCACAAGTTTCTAACACCGATTTCGACGTGCCCCATGCATCGGGCATCCTGACCCGCGTGACCACTCCAGACGAGTACGTCGTCCCTGCTGTCGTGAAGGGGCCGGATGAGCAGGCGGCCGCCGGGCGCGGGCTGACGAGCTGGCTGCTGCAGCACCGGGTGCAGCCGGTCGGGCCGGAAGCGAGCGAAGGCCACGCGCCGCCGCAGGCCTGGTGGAAGGTCATGTGTCTGACCGGCGTCGATTACTTCTCGACGCTGTCCTATCTGCCCGGAATCGCCGCCCTGGCCGCCGGTGCGCTCTCGCCGCTGGCGACCTTGCTGATCGTTGCCTTGACGCTGCTTGGGATGCTGCCGATGTACCGGCGGGTGGCCAAGGAGAGTCCGCACGGGCAGGGCTCGATCGCGATGCTGGAGAACCTGCTGCCGTTCTGGCGCGGCAAGCTGTTCGTCCTGGTACTGCTCGGCTTCGTCGCAACGTCGTGGATCATCACCATCACTCTCTCGTCGGCCGACGCCACCGTGCACCTCGTCGAGAACCCGTACACCCCGGACTTCCTCCACGGCCAAGAGGTCGCGGTCACCGTCGTACTGCTGCTGATCCTCGGCGGCGTCTTCCTGCTGGGCTTCAGCGAAGCGGTAGGCGTGGCGATCCCGCTGGTCGGCGTCTTCCTGGCCCTCAACGCCGTCATCGTGGTCGTCGGCCTGTACGACGTCGCTACGGTTCCCGGCGCGTTCGACGCCTGGGTCGATGCGTTGACCGCCGGTCGGGAGGGCATCGGTGGAGTCGTCGGACCGGCCATCGTCGCCTTCCCACTGCTCGTGCTGGGAATGTCCGGGTTCGAAACCGGCGTCAGCATGATGCCGCTGGTCGCCGCCGAGGGCGAAGACGCCGAGCAGAAGCTGGCCGACCGGATCCGGAACACGAAGAAGCTGCTCACCGCGGCCGCGCTGATCATGAGCGTCTACCTGCTCGCCACCAGCTTCATCACGACCGTGCTCATCCCCGCCAAGGAGTTCGAGGCCGGCGGCGAAGCCAGCGGTCGCGCGATGGCCTACCTCGCGCACGAGAAACTCGGCGAAGCCTTCGGTACAGCGTATGACCTGAGCAGCGTGCTGATCCTGTGGTTCGCGGGTGCCTCGGCCATGGCCGGGCTGATCAACATCGTGCCGCGCTACCTCCCGTCGTACGGGATGGCACCCGAGTGGGGCCGCGCCGTCCGACCCGTCGTGCTCGTCTACACCGCGATCAGCATCGCGATCACCATCGCCTTCGGCGCCGACGTCGACGCCCAGGCAGGGGCCTACGCGACCGGCATCCTGGTCATGATGGTCTCCGGCGCGGTCGCCGTGGCCATCTCCGCCGTCCGGCGTCGTCAGCGCAAGGCGTCCATCGCGTTCACCGTGCTCACCCTGGTCCTGCTCTACGCGCTGGTCGAGAACATCATCGAGAAGCCCGACGGCATCGCCATCTCCGGCCTGTTCATCGCCGGCATCATCACCGTCTCGCTGATCTCCCGAGTCTCCCGCACCACCGAACTCCGCGCCGACCGGATCGAGTTCGACGACGCGGCCCGCGCCTTCATCACCGACTCGATCCGCAACGACGGCATCCTCAACATCATCGCCAACCAGCGCCAGGCCGGTGACGCCGCCGAGTACGCCGCGAAGGAGGCCGACGTCCGCGACGCCGACCCCGTCCCCCGCCGTACCGACGTGTTGTTCCTGGAGATCGACGTCGTCGACCCCTCCACCTTCAGCGACGTCCTACGCGTCACCGGCGTGGAAATCGACGGACACCGCATCCTCCGCGCCGACAGCCCGGCCGTCCCCAACGCCATCGCCGCCATCCTGCTCGCCCTCCGCGACACCACCGACGTACTACCGCACTGCCACTTCGAATGGTCCGAAGGCAACCCCCTCAGCCACCTACTCCGCTACCTAATCCTCGGCCGCGGCGACACCGCCCCCGTAGTCCGCGAGATCATCCGCCAGCACGAGTCAGACACGAACCGCCGACCCGGCATCCACGTGGGCTGAGCCCGGACCGCCAACACTCACCAAGTCCCCAAAACCCCGGCCAGCAACCAGCCTCTGAGCGTGATCCCGCCCAGCCGACGAAGGTTAGTGAGTGGGGGCGGTCCGCTCACAGTGCCTTGAGGAGGCGCGAAAAGCCCCAGAAAGCGCCGTCCCAACCCGTGGTCACGAACGCACAAGGACGCCCTCGCAAACGTCCTTGTGCGCGAGTTCAAGCAGGTCCAGATTCAAATCTCACCAGCAGTCGACATAGTTCAGGTTCGACTTCGGGATGTAGTCGGTGGCGAAGTTGTTGTGTGGTGTGCCGCCGTGGGTGAAGTACCAGTTGTCGACCCTGACCCAGGCTTGACCGACAGACCTGGAATTGATGATGACGCCGGCGCTCATGCCGCCGACGATCGGGCTGCTGTAGGTGTAGCTGTCGTAAACGTTGGTGCCACCAGATTCGACGGTGTACTGCCAGGTCGAGCAGGCGGCGGTTGACGCTGAGGCAGGCTGTGCACCCAGGGCGGTGAGGCCGGCACCGGTCATCAGAGCGACTGCTGCCAGGCGTGAGATTCGAGCCATCAGAAAGGTCCTCCCGTTGGACGATTGTCGTCGAGACAGAGCCTGACGAGTCGGCCTTCGGAGAACCTTCGGAATTCCTTGAGCCGGTCAGGACGAGTCGAGTTCGGCGCGGAGGGACTCCGCTTGGGGGTGGTCGAGTTCCTCGAAGATGCGCAGTGCTTCGGCCTTGGCGGCGCGGGCTGCGCCGAGGTCGGCGTGGACCTCGCCCAGCGACTGCAGGGCGTTCGCGAGGTACGGCCTGTCGCCGTGACGGCGAGACAGCTGTACGGCGTGCTGGTACGCGCGGGCCGCCTCGTCGTGGCGACGGTCTCGCTGACTCAGATAGCCGAGGGTGGCGTGGACGCCGGCCGCGGATTTGCCGTCGCCGAGTTCATCGGCGAACCGCAGAGCCGCTCGGGCGTAGGTGGTTGCGTCGTCCAGCCGGCCGAGTCGTGCCAGGTACCAGCTGATCGTTTCGAGGGTACGGAGCTGACCGCGCCGGGATCCCTGCGCCACGAACAGCGCAAGGGCGTTCTCGGCGTAGCCAAGCGCGAGCGCGTAGCGGTCGCCGCGGGCAGCGACGAATCCCCCGATTCCCAGAACGTACGCCAGGCGAAGGCGGCAACCGGTCGCTCGCGTCTGTTCGAGCGCACGACGGAGGTGGTGCCGACCCTCGACATAATCGCCCGTCCGGGCTGAGCAGTAGGCGACACCACGGTGAGCGAGCCCGAGCGCGGTGGGGTCGTTGAGCAGCTGGGCCGACGACAGACCGACGCGAATGATGGCGAGCGCATCACGCCAGCGGCCCTGGCGCCCGAGATATGTGGCGGTCAGATCAGCTAGCTGCCAGCACCGGGCCCATAGACCGGCGCTCGCCGCCAGGTCGATCACTCTGACGAGGACCGCGAGTTCCGCGGCGAACCAGGCGAGTGCCTGTTCGACGTCCTTGATGTCTTCGAGTTCCACGTCCGGGCCGGGTGCGCCGAGTGTGTACTCGTCCCGACCTGGATTGAGCTGGCCAACTGCTCGATAAGCCGTGTGGAGGTAGTGGTCGACGAGACGCCGGCGGGCAGCGTGGGATTCCCCGGCGACGACCACCTCGGCCGCGTATGCACGAAGCAGGTCGTGGTGCGCGTAGCGGTCGTGGGCAGGGCTGTTGAGCAGTGTTGCCTGGCAGAGTCGACGCAGTTGCTGAGCCGTCTCGGTCGGAGTCGCACCAGCGAGACTCACTGCCGCTGCCAGGGAGATCTCCGGGCCGGGATGCAGGCCGAGCAACCGAAACAGACGCCGTTCGGCCGGATCCTGTGCGGCGTACGACCACGACAGAACTGTGCGCACCGAGGTCATCGGGTCTGCGGTGTCGAGCCGATCGAGCCGGTTGCTGTCGTCGGTCAGATGGTCGGCCAGGCTCGCCAACGGTCGGTCAGGCGCATGCGCGGCTTCGGCCGCGCACACCGACAAGGCCAGTGGAAGAAAGTGGCATCGCTCGGCGAGCGTGGCCGCGGCGACCGGCTCGGCGTCGACGCGACCTAGGCCGATCCGATCTGACAGCAGCGCTTTGGCCTCCGCAGGACTGAGCAGGTCCAACGTCATCGCGTGGGCGCCCAACTCAGCGACCAGCCCGGTCAGGAGGTTGCGACTGGTGACCACGACAACGCAGCCCGGAGCTGCCGGGATCAGCGGCCGCACCTGTTCGACGTTCCGGGCGTTGTCGAGAACGATCAGCAACCGCCGACCCGCAACAATGCTGCGAAACAAGGCGGTCTGAGCCTCCAGCCCCTCGGGCACCCGTGTCGGATGGATGCCGAGGGCATCGAGACAGGCGCGCACCGCATCGGCCGGATCCGTCGGTGTGCAGCTGGGGTCGAAGCCATGCAGGTCAACGAACAACTGGCCATCCGGAAACCGAGCCACGACTCGATGAGCCCAGTGCAGCGCGAGTGTGGTCTTGCCAATCCCAGCAGTGCCAGCGATGGCGCAAACCCAGTCGCCACCGGCGAGCAACCTGTCAAGAGCCTCCAACTGGACAGCCCGGCCGACGAAATGCCGGGTGGTCGACGGCAGTTGCCGCGGCACCTCCTGAGCCCGACCGATCGGATCGCGGCGGAGGACGGACAGGTGGAGTTCCTGCAATTCGTCACCCGGCTCTTCGCCGAGTTCGGCGACGAGCCGCTCGCGCAACTCGACGTACTGCTGCAAAGCCTCGGCGCGGCGCCCCGCTTGTGTCAACGACCGAATCAGGTAGCCGGACAGCGGCTCCGACAACGGAAAGTCGCCCACGAGCCCAGCGAGTCCATCCGCCAATCCGCTGAGCTGCCCCGCATGGTCCGCCTGCTCCGCAAGCAGCAGCCACGCCGACAGCCGCGCACTCGACAGCTCAGCCCTGTACGCCGTACTCCAGCAACTGTCCATCCCTGCGAGCGGAACACCCCGCCACAACGCAAGTGCCTCGCCGAGCTCGTCGATTCTCGCCCGCCCCGCCCTGGCCTCGGCCAGCACCCGCAGCAACCGCACCGAGTCGACAACCTCGTCGTCGGCCTCAAGAACGTAACCACCACCGCGGCGTACGATCTCGATGCCAACCGGACGCAGCGCGTTGCGGAGCAGACTGACATACGGATAAAGCGTCGCCGCCGGTTGCTTGGGTGGGCGCCCGCCCCACACCCGGTCAGCGATCACAGCAGTCGGTACGACGTCTCCAGCCGCCACCGCGAGAGCGGCAAGCACCATCCGCGGCTTCGCAGACCCGATGTCGAGCTCCACGCCATCGGCCCACACCTCGACCGCCCCCAGCAGACGTATCTCTGCCACCCCGAAACCTCTCCCCCGTCAACAACCGCCTGCACATGCTGACAGAGGAGAGGCCAGAAGTCAGCAGTGCAGGTGCGGACCGCCGCTGGTGCTCTGGACGTTACCGGCCCACACCCAGCCCTTGTGGCCGGACGAGGTGTCCTTCGCGTAGTACCAGAGATTGCCGAACTCGTTGAGCTTCTGGCAGTAGATGCTCGCGTGGCCGGACCTGTTGACGGAGGCACACTGAGCGGCCGGTCCGGTGTGGTAGGGCACGGATCCGCGCGTCACCAGGGTGCTGTTCGAGTCCCTGACAGAGGGGGACTGGGTGCAGTCGATGGCGTGGGCCGCGCCCATGTTGACGACCGCAAGTGACGAGCCCACCAGAGCAGCCCCCGCGAGTACGCGGCCTGCCGATGCCAGTTTGATCATGTCGCTCTCCTGTTCTGTGCCGTTGCTTCGGTGCGACGACTCAAACAGCAGGCGCTTGGGAAAAGCTTCGACTTACCTTGAGGCACCCATCCGCTCGGCAAGAGCGCTACGGGCCTGTACGGCGGCTGGTCCGGCAAAGCCGGCGAGTGTGTCGAGGGCCTGTCGCCAGGTACGGCGAGCGGCGGCGTGGTCACCGGCGGACTCCAGTGCGTCGCCGAGGTGTGCGAGGGTATCGGCCACGAAGTGCTGGTCACCGGCCTCTCTCCAGGCCGCAACCGCATGCCGATAGGCGTCGACGGCATCGCGGTGATCGCCCGTCTGGTGGTACGCGTAGCCGAGGCTGTCCCAGGCTGCCCCTTGGCCTCTGCGGCTGCCGACCTCAGTGGCGATCGCGATCGCCGCCTGACAGGCGGACACGGCCTCGTCGTACTCGCCGAGCAGTGCGCTGAACCAGCCAACCTGGTTCAGCGAACCTCCGCGGCCGGCCGCGTTGCCAACACGCGTGTGGAGTTCGCAGGCCTCCTGGGCGTGCCTCCTGGCCGCTGCGTAGTCGAGCTGGTGTTCATGGAGCGCGGCCATCAGTTGGTGGCAGTGCGCCTCGCTGACCGGATCACCACTGTCACGGGCGATCTCGAGGGAGGCTTCGAGATGACAGCTCGCCTCCGCGTACCGGCCCAGGCCGATGCAAGCCCGGCCGAACCCTTGACGGGCCATGCTCGCCGCCGACCGGTCGCCGAGCCGCTCCGCAGCCGACAGCGCGAGGTCCTCGACCGTGATCCAGTCGTCGAACAACTTCCGCTGCCACAGGGATGTCCCGAACGTGTCACTGAGCTGGACCACAGCCGCGTCGAGGCCCGTCGTCGCGGCGAACTGGACGAGCCTCAGCAGGATCGGGCGTTCTGCGGCGAACCAGGCCACGGCCGCCTCGATGTCGGCCGGTTCATCGGGCCACACACCAGGCTGAACGGGCGGCGGTACCAGCGGCGGCGGAGTGCGATGCGGGGTCAACGACTGCTCGCTGGTGTAGGAGCCCCACAGGTAGTGGTCCAGCATGCGGCGGGCGGCGGCTGGGCGGTCGGGGTCGGACTCCGCGAGGCCGGCGGCGTAGACGCGGACGAGGTCGTGCATGCCGTAGCGGCCGTTCTGCGCGGTCACCAGATGAGCCGCCTCTAGCCGGCGTAGGGCGATGTGTACGTCGGTGTTGCCGGTGAGGCTTGCGGCCGCGGTCAGGGAGATGTCCGGGCCCGGATGCAGCCCGAGCAGCCGAAAGGTCCGCTGGTCTTCCGGTTCGAGGGCGTCGTACGACGAATCGAACACGGCTCGGATCGTCGTCCTCGGATCGTCGGTGTCCAAGGCATCCAGTCGGCACTGGATGGTCGCCAGCTGATCTGCCAGCTCGGCCAGTGGTTGCGTGGGGTATCGGGCTGCGCGTCCGGCGACGACGGCGAGTGCCAGTGGCAGGCCGCCACAAGGGCGGAGGAGGTTGTCGACTGCGGTCGGTTCGGCTGCGAGTCGTTCCTCGGTCAGGCGGGCTTGCAGTAGGGCCCGGGCGTCGGCTGCAGCGAGCAGGTCGAGGCAGATCGGCTCGGCGCCGCGCTCGGCGACCAGACCGGTCAACGCGTTGCGGCTGGTGACCAGCACCAGACAGCCGCCGGCCCCCGGCAACATCGGGCGGACCTGCTCGGCATCGCGCGCGTTGTCCAACAGCACCAGCACGCGCCGGCCGGCCACCAGGCTGCGGAACAAGGCGGCCCGCGCCTCCAAGCCGGGCGGAATGTCCTGCGGCGGCTGTCCGAGTGCATCCAGCACACCACGGACGGCCTCGCTGGGCGGCATCGGCGTACCGAGAGGGTCGAAGCCGCGGAGATTCAAGTAGAGCTGTCCATCGGGAAAACGCCCGGCCACCTGATGCGCCCAGTGCACTGCCAGCGTCGTCTTGCCGATACCTCCGGGGCCGGTGATCGCCGCAACCACGGCCGCGCCTTCGGCGCCGACTCCCACCGTGTCGGCCAGCTCGTCGAGCCGCTTCAGGTGCTCCACCCGACCGACGAAGGGCCGCGCGACCGCAGGCAGTTGGCGCGGTACGGCGGCAGTGGTATCGCGGCGCGGTTCCGCCAACCGGGCCGGTGGGCTGCGGAGCAAGTTCGTATGCAGTTCGCTGAGTTCGTGGCCGGGCTCCACACCGAGCTCATCCGCCAGCCGCTCCCGCAGTCCTGCGTAGTGGTCGAGGGCCTCGGCCCGTCGCCCGGCGAGCGTCAGCGCACTCAGCACGTACCCGGCGAGCGGCTCGGACAACGGGTAGTCCTCGGTCAGCGCGAGCAATTCCTCCGCGATCAGGTCGAGGCTCCCCGCCTGTTCCCGGTGTCGAGCGAGCCCTAGCCAGCCGGCGAGTCGTTCCTGGCTCAGCGTTGCCCGAAAGCTGTCCACCCAGTCCCCCGACAGATCAGCCAGCGGCCGACCTCGCCACAACGCGAGCGCTTCGTCGAGCAATTCGATCGCGCCCGACTGATCGGATTCCTTCGCGGCCCGCACCCGATCGCGGAACCTCGCCACATCTACGTCGGCGGCCGCGACATCGCAGAGGTAGCCGCCAGATCGCCGTACGATCTCGATGCCGGCCGGCTCGAGCACCTTGCGGAGCTTGCTCAGGTACGGATACAGCGTCGCGGCCGGACGGCCGGGCAGCTCCTGCCCCCAGACCCGATCCATCAGCACCTCGACCGGCACCAGGGTTCCGGGAGATGCGGCCAGCACCGCAAGCACCAGCCGGGGCTTGGCGGAGCCGATCTCCAGCCGCGCGTCGCCGACCTGTACCTCAACCGGACCGAGCAGCCGAATCTCCAATGACGCCTCCAACGCCGGGTCTGCAATTTACCGCGTGCCGGGGCCGCGGCCGGTGAGCTGGGACACAGTTGGTCACAGAGTCTGTGGGGGATCCGTCAGCAGATCAGAGACGATCGCTGAGGAGTGATGATGACGATTCTGGTGACTGGTGGGACGGGGACGCTCGGCAGGTTGGTGGTTCCGCAGTTGACGGGGGCCGGGTACGACGTGCGTGTGCTGAGCCGGCGTGGGGGCGTGAACGCGGACGGGGTCGAGCACGTGCGGGGCGATCTGCTGGTGGACGGCGGACTGGATCTCACGGGGATCGACACTGTGGTTCACCTGGCTGGTGGTGCGAAGGGGGATGCGCTGGCGGCGGGGAAACTGGCGCGGGCGGCTGCGGCGGCGGGGGTTCGGCATCTGGTGCATATCTCGGTGATTGGGGCGGACACGATGCCGATTGGGTACTTCCGGGAGAAGCTGGGGGCTGAGCAGGCGGTGCGGGCGTCTGGGGTGCCGTGGACGATTCTTCGGGCGGCTCAGTTCAACAGCCTGACCTATGCGGTTGCGCAGAAGATGGGTGGGCTGCCGGTGGTGCCGGTGCCGGGTGGGTTGCGGTTTCAGCCGGTTGATGAGCGGGACGTGGCTGACCGGATCGCGGAACTGGCGATGGGTGAGCCGGCAGGCGCCGTACCGGATCTGGCGGGGCCGACCGTCTATGACATGGGTGAGCTGGTTGACGGCTACCTGCAGAGCCATGGCAAGCGCCGGCTGCACCTGCCGATTCGGATGCCGGGCAAGGTGGGTCGGGCCTATCGCGCGGCGGAGAATCTGAGCCTGGTCGGTGCCACCACCGGCACACGTACTTGGGCGGACTACCTCGCCGAGAAGTCGTAGGATGGTCTAGGCCGCTCCAGAAAGTGGGTTGCCGGAAGAACGGAGTTACGGGAGCACGGCATGCCCCAACACAACTCGTCCGCGGAAGCGTTCGGGAGACTGGCTACCGAGCTGCAGGCCGCTGACGGCCTCGAGTTGACGATCGACGGGATCGTCCAGTTCGCTCTGACTGCAGTCTGGTGCAAGTACGCGTCGGTGGTGCTGATCGGTCCGAACCGGAAGCCGCAGGTGATGGCGATGACGGACCCTCGGCTGACCAAACTCGACGAAGCGGTGATCGAGGCCGACGACGGGCCGCTGCTGACGGTGATCCGGGAGAACGTCGCGGTGCTCGTCCCGGATATCGCGACCGACTGCCGGTGGTCGACTGCCTGGTCCGACGCATTGATTGCCGAAGGCATCCATTCGGCAATCCACCTGCCGTTGCCGATCGGTGGCCGGGCGCGGGCCGTGATGAGCCTGTACAGCGACGTACCGAACGGGTTCGGCGCCGATGAGCTGGCGGTGGCCCAGATCCTGGCCGACCACGCGACGGTCGCGATCGCCGGTGCTCGTCGTGAGGTCGATCTGTCCCTGGCCGCGGATGCGCGGAACCTCGTCGGCCAGGCCATGGGCATCCTCATGGAGCGCTACGACCTCGACCACGAGCAGGCGTTCGCGGTCCTCAAGCGCTACTCCCAGGACAACAACCGCAAACTCCACGACGTCGCCCGCGAACTGATCGACACGCGAGTACTACGGAAGCCCGGCTGACCGTTACCTGGTCGCGGCAGCGGTCACGACCTGGGCGGCGATCCGGGTGATGGGTTGCCGCTGCGCAGCGGCCAGCGCGACCAACCGGTCGAAGGCGGCGTCCATACCGAGGTTGTCGGTGTAGGCGAGCACGCCCTTGGCCTGTTCGATGATGGTTCGTTCCGCCAGGGCCGCCCGGGTTTGCACGAGCAGCCGATCCATGGACACGTCGCCGGCGTGGAGGACAGCCAGGGTGGCGATCGCGGCGAACGCCCTCGCGGCGTCGTCGACCGGCTGCTGCTGCGCGGCGGCCGGTGCGGTGACGAAGAAAAGCCCGACCGCTCCCAGCTCACGGCCGTGCCAGCGCAGTGGTGTGGCGTGCACTCCGGAGAATCGGTTCCGCGCGAAGACGTCGGCCAGGTCCGGCCAGGCCGAGGCGATGTCGTCAGCCCCGTAGACCGAGACCGAGTGGCCGGTCCGGCTGGCATCGATACACGGTCCTAGATCGCCGTGCAGCTGGTAGAGCTCCAGCTCCGCGGCCCGATGGGTCGTGGAGGCGAGCAATTCCAGTCGCCCACTGCGGTCGTTGCGCAGCAGCAGTCCGGCGGCGTCCGCCCCGACCGCTCGGGCTGCCCCGGCGAGCAGGTGCGTCACCGTCCCGACGATGTCGTGTTCCTCGACCAGTACCGCCGTCGCCTCGGCCAACTCCCGCAACGTCCGGTCAAGGACGTTACCGGCGCCGCCGTCCGCCTCGTACTGCGTCATGTGTCCTCCCGAAGATCGAGGCGACGCTGAACGATCTGTTCCGCGATCATTTCCACTGTCGCATTGTCCGCGAACGCGTGGGCCCGCAGGATCGCCATCGCGTCCTCAGGCCCGACCCGCAGTTGAGCGATCAACATGCCGGTCGCCTGGTGAACCACCGCACGAGCGGCCCAGGCGCCGTCCGCGTCGAGCAGGTCGGAGTCATTCAGTACGGCGGCACCGATCGCATCCGCCAGGAATTGCAGCACCGCGGGCGACTCGGTCAGTTCGCCGGCCCGGGCGTAAACGCTGAAGACCCCCATCGGCGTACTGATCGGGCGCATCGGGAAACAATGCAGGGTCACGTCGTCGGCCGTCTCCCGGGCAGTCCGGATGAACTCGGGCCAGCGTCTGCCGGAGCCGGGCCGCAGATCGGCCGAGAAGGCCACATTGTCGCGGTACGCCTGGCGCCCTGGTCCGTCGGCCAGGATGTCATGGAGGTTCTCGAACTGGGCGGCGATATCGTCCGTCGCCGTCAGCAACAGTCGGGTGTTCTCGTCGCTGTACAGACTCACCGAACTACCTCTGCCGCTCACCAACTGCCGGCTGGCCTCGCACAGCCGAGTCACCCACTGCTCCTGCGGATCGCCGGCTGCCGCGAGTTGGGCCAACCTGGTCAGCACTGCCGACCGGTCAACCATCATCATCTCCGCACGGTCGAGGATTTGGCCGAACCTGTCGGGCGGTCACCGAACAGCCTCTGTTCTACCTGTGCCCACCCCTATGCCAGTCGCCACCACGCCGGAGCCGAGCACTCAAAGTTACCTGGCCCGCGATACAGGGCCCGGTCAGCGCGAATCCGGTAGTTGGCGAGTCTTGATGAGGTGTACGGCGACATCGCGCAGCTTGGTGTTCGTGTCCTGGGAGTAGCGTTTCAGGATCGCGAAGGCTCGGTCGGCGTCGAGGTCGTACCGCTCCATCAGGATCCCCATCGCCTGCCCGACCAGCTTGCGCGCATCGATCGCCACACTCAGGCCCTGCTCCTTGCGAGCAGTCGCAACAGCCACCGACGCGTGCCGCGCCAGGATCGCCGCGATCGCCTGGTCGTCCGCAGCAAAGGCGTCCGGCTCCACGCTGTACAACCCCAGTACGCCGACCGTCCCGCTCGCCGTCGTCAGCGGTACGTCGAGCACACTGCGCACCCCGAGTGACAGCACCTTCGCCGACCAGTCGGGCCAGCGCTCATCCACTGCAGTGTCGCGCACGAGAACCGTCCGGTGCTCACGCATCGACTCGATCAGCGGACCAGCTCGCAGTTCCATCTGCCACTGGTAGATCTGGCTAACCACCGGATCAGTCACCGCCGGCACCTCAGGCCGACCGCGCACACTCAACGCGACCCCAGCATGCGAGCACGTCAACGCCTGCAACGAGAACTCAACCACCGCCTGCACCGTCTCGGTCAAACCCCGAGTCTCGTGCAGCTCCAAGGCAAGCGCCGCAAAGTGGTCCGCCTGCACTTTTCGATACGACGTATCGATGTCACCAATTGCCATCTGCACTCCAGCAAGGACGTGTCTCCACTACCTCTGCTGGATTCCTAACAGCGGCTCCGCTACAGCGTTGCACGACAAAGCCCACAGCGCCAGCCCGCATCCGTTACGGTGGCCTCGTGGTGGTCGACGGGCGCGATGGTGACCGCGTGCGGTTGGATGAGGTGCTTGCCAGCGGTCCGTTCAGTCTTGCGTTGAAGTTGGCGATCCGGGGTAGTGGGCTGAGTCTTGACCGGTTGCAGCACAAGTTGGAAGAGCGTGGGACTCGGGTCAGTAAGACGGCGTTGAGTTATTGGCAGCATGGGCGGACGCGGCCGGAGCGGCCGGAGTCGTTGCGGGCTTTGGCGGCTGTTGAGCAGGTGTTGGGGCTTGAGGCGGAGGCGTTGTCGTCGTTGTTGGGGCCACCGCGGCCTCGGGGGCGGTGGTTGGCGCAGCAGCCGAATTCCTTGCGGCTGGATGAGGCCTGGGCTCGGCCTGATGGGTTGTCGCGGGCGCTGCAGCGGATGGGGACGAGTCTGGATGCGCTGCATCGGCTCACCAAGGTGGGCGTGCACATCACCAGCACCGTTGGGTCGAACCACAAAATGCTCGAGTCCAGCTATCTGGTCGTGGTTCGCGCGGCGCAAGACGTCGATCGGTACGTCGGTGCGTTCCGGACCGATGCCGGGATGGTCGAGCCGCTGCGGATCGAGGACACTGTCGGCTGCCGGCTCGGTCGGCTGCGTGACGACGAAGCCACTGGGTTCTGCACGTATGAGCTGTTGCTGGAGCGGCCGTTGCGGGCGGGCGAGCTGACGGTGTTGCGGTACACGCTGCGGTCGGTGACGGCGGAGATCGACGCGTATCAGTCGCATCGGGCCGCGCCCGGGCTGCTGGATTTCTCGATTCAGGTGCGCTTCGATCCGTCGTGCCTTCCGGCGCGGGTGTATCGCACGCACCGGCTGTCGATCGCGGACAGCGAGCCGAAGGAGACCGAGCTGTGGCTCGGTGCGTCGCACACGGCTCAGCTGGTCGAGGTGAACCCGTCGCCTGGGATCTACCGGGTCGCGTGGGCTTGGGACTGACCGACCGCAGCGGCCGCAAGAGCAGTGGTCAACGGTACGGCGGCGATGATGCCGAGGCTGCCGACCAACCCGTTGACGATCTGCGTGGCGACGGTCTCCAGCGACACGACGTACGCGTCCGGGGTGCCCGTGATGGCGAACAGCATCAGCAGCGGCAGGGCCGCACCGGCATAGGCCAGCACGAGCGTGTTGACCACGGATGCGACGTGCGAACGGCCGATCCGCAGCCCGGCCGCGAACAATTCGCGCCGCCTCGCAGAAGGGTTTGCCGCTGACAGTTCCCATACCGCCGCGGTCTGAGTAACGGTCACATCGTCCAGTACGCCGAGGGCCCCGATCACCAGCCCCGCCACGACCAGCGACTGCAGGTTGACCCCGCCGGGAACGTACGACGCCACCTCGGACGCGCCATTGCCGTCCAATCCGCTGATCCGGCTACCCCGCACGAACAGTTCGCCGAGACCGGCGGTGAGCACCAGAGCACCCGCCGTACCGGCCATCGAGATCGCGGTCTGCACGTTCGGACCGTGGGTCAGCAGCAACGTGACGCCCATGATCACGAACGATCCGACGACGGCGACCAGCAACGGATCACCGCCAGTCAGGATCGCCGGCATCACGAACTGGGTCAGCACCACGGCAGTGACGGCCAGCGCGCCAAGCGCGGCCAGACCACGCCAGCGCGACAAGGCGATCACCGCGGCGGCGAAGATCCCGACGAGCAGCAACAACGGGCGGCCGCGATCCTGGTCGACGTACTTGTATCGCTCGTCAGCACCGGCCTCCGGACTGACCTGCATGAGGATCCGGTTGCCGGGCTGGACGCGCGGGACCAGCGGGTGCTTGACCACACGCGCGTCGACCTCGGTGCCCGTGCCCTCGCCAGCGGTCACCTTGACTAGGGCGCGGTCGCACTCATCGGGCCGTTCCGCACAACGGGCAATAGACAGTACGACGCCGCGCGCTTTCGCGGTCTGCAGCGCGTCGACCTGCACCGCATGGCTCGGCCAGAGCATCGCGACACCGACCCCGGCCGCGACCAGCAACGGCACCAGGATCGCGCCGAGGACGATCCGCACCCGCCGCGCAACAGCCACCTCGGCACCGTGACTCACAGCGGCGCCGGCGATGAGCCGGACAGCAGCCGGTACGGCGAACCTGTCCCATCGGCCGGCACTGTGAAGATGGCCGGTCCCGCTCCGTCATTCTTGCCATAGGCAATGGTCTTGTGGTCCAACCAGGCGGCCTGGTCGTCGAGGTGCGCAGTCTCGGCGAGCGGGTGGTCCGCGCCGCTGGCCAGGTCGAGGACATGCAACCGCCACTGGTCGCCGGTGCGGAACTTGTAGACGATCCGAGTCTGGTCGGGCGATACCGACGGGCACTCGACGTTCTCCCGAACGCTCGTCAGACGCCGACTGGAGAGGTCGCCGCGCATCAACCAGGTCCGCCCCTTGCTCGCCATCGTGGCGTAGAACGTCGAGTCCCTCAGGAACGTCACGCCCCAGAAGTTGACGTCCGGCGAGCTGTACCGCTTGCCGTCAACGTACGTCGTGAAGTCCTCCAACGACCCGTACTGCGTGCCGCTGCTCAGGTCGAAGATCCCTGCCGTGGTCGAGAACGCGCCCTGCCGCATGTAACTGTCGCCCGCCCGGAACACCGTCCATCCCAGCAACAGACCGTCCCGCGAGACGCGCACCCGGCTCGGATCACCCCAGACCGGCAAACTCTTGGCCAGCTCGCCGTTGCGATAGACCTCGAGCTCGGCCGACATCGGTACGCCGGTAGTCCGCAAGCAACCGAGCGTTCCCGCGCCGGCGTAGACCCGGTGGCACGACGCGCCCGAACCGATCACCTGGTCCGGGTGGTCCCGAGCCACCTGCCGGACGGTACTGGTTCGGTCGACGTACAGGAGGGTGCCGGCGCGCGAAAGGTCGAGCGGCGCCGCGGTCGGCCCATCGGCCGCGCTCGCCCGCCAGCCCACATAACCGATGCCAGCAGCAACGAACAACGCGATCAACGCAACGCCGGTGACGATTCGACTCATGAGCGTCCTCGCCTAGCCAAGAGAACCCCGGCCACCAACAACACCGCGAACACACCGAAGGCCGACCGCGCACCGGCCGCCGCCGTCGCGATCCCGAACGCCAGCGCCCCAACCGCCCGCGCCAAAGCCTGCGCAGTCTGTACGACGGCCAGCCCGGTGGCACGCAGTTCCGCCGGAATCAGCGGACCCGCGCTGGCCATCAGCACGCCGTCACTCGCGGCGTAGAACAAGCCGTGCAGCAGGAGTACCCCGCCCGCGACGACCCAGCCCTCGATACCGCCCGCGACCAGCACATAAGCGCCGGCCAGCAGGACGTGCGCGGCCAGGAACATCCGCCACCGACCGAACCGGTCGGCGAACCGGCCGAGCGGAATTGCCGCCAGCATGAAGGTTCCGGCGGTTCCGAGTGGCAGCAGCGGCAACACCTCGTTGGGCAAACCCGCCTGGCGCTGCAGGGCGACGTACAAGAACATGTCGCCGACTGTCAGCAGGCCGAGCAATGCCGCAGCGAGCACCAGCGAGCGAACACCCGGCCGCAACGCGACCCGCAGGCCCGCGCGCAGGCTGGTCGCCGCGCGCTGGGCGGCGGCTCGGCGAGGTTGGCGGACGAAGAACACCAGGACCAGTACGCCGATCGCGCCGAGGCAGAAGCTCACTGCGAACACCGAGTCGTACCCGCCCGGCAGCAGCGCGAGCAGGCCGAACGCGAGCAGTGGACCGAGCAGCGCACCCGCGGTGTCGAGCGCACGATGGACACCGAAGGCGCGACCTAGGTCGGCGGTCGGCGTGGCCAAGGTGATCATCGCGTCGCGGGGCGCAGTTCGGACGCCTTTGCCTGCCCGGTCGATCGCCACACAGGTGCTGATACCGGCGAGCGATCCACCGGCCAGCGGAAACCCGAGTCGGGTCAGCGCAGAGACGCCGTACCCGGCGATGGCGACCGCCTTCGGCCGGTTCAGCCGGTCGGCGGCGTAACCGCCTGCGAGCCGCAACAGCGCGGTCGCGCCGGTGTAGAGACTGTCCAGCGCACCCAGTTGCAGGTAGCCCAGGCCGAGCCCGTAGATCAGGTACATCGGCAACACCGCGGTGATCATCTCCGCAGAGGCGTCGGTCACGAAGCTGACGATGCCCAGGGCAACGACCGTGACCGGGACCCGGCCGCGCCGGAGACCGCCATCGACGGTTCCGGCGCGGGCCGTGTCCGCGGCTCGCATCGAAGAGAGGTACATCGGCTACGAGTGACTGCCGGTGAGACTCAGACCGGAGAAGGCGGCGTAGCCGCGGATCATCACGTAGTACGTGCCGGCCTGGGCGGTCGAGAACGTGCAGGTCTCGTCGTTCCCGTCCTTGTACGGTCGGCAGTCGTAGCTCGACGTGGTCGGCTCCGAACCGAACTTCACGTACAGGTCCGCGTCACCCGATCCACCCGCCGTTACGAACTTCAGGTTCGTCGCGCCGGCCGGTACCGCGAGCGTGTATTTCAGCACTGCACCTTGCGCGCCGGACAAGCCCGTCACTGGGACACCATTGCTGAGGACGTTGCCACCGCTGGTGACGTCGAGTGCGATCGCCGCGGTCTTGGTCGCCGTACCGGAGGTCCCCGTCACCGTGACCGTGGTCGCGCCGGTGGTGGCGGTAGCCGAGGCCGTAAGGGTCAGCGTGGAGGTGGCTGTGCCGTTGGCGGGCGGGGTCACCGACGACGGGTTGAACGATCCCGTCACACCCGCCGGCAGGCCCGAAACCGTGAGGTTCGTGGCCGCGTTGAACCCGCCGGAACTGGCGACCGTGACCGTGGAGGTGCGGCTCGCACCGCGGGCGACCGAGACCGAGGACGGGCTTGCGCTCACCGTGTACGACGGTGTGCTGCTGCCGGTCTTTGCGTGGCAGTTGCTGGTTACGGTGTCGGTGAAGGTCCGACCCGCGACCGGGACGAAGTCGGCGGTGTAGCCGGTGCTGTTCAGGGTCAGCTTCGCGACGCCGAAGGTGTTGTAGTTGCTCTTCTCAATGGTCGCGGCGGTACTGCCGCCGGATCCGTAGAGCGCCCGTCCACCGGTGCCGACGAGGAGCTGGCGGATGCCGTTGGCGGTGTCCTTCGTGCCGTCCGGTTTGGACTGCGCGAAGCGGATGTAGTTGTGGTCGTGTCCACTCAGCACCAGGTCCGCGTGGTAGTCGTACAGCGCCTGGAAGAACGGCTTCAGGGACGAATCGTCGCTGTAGTTCCCGGCGGCGAAACGCGAGTGGTGCCAGTAGGCCGCCGTACAGGGCTTGGTGCTGGCGGCGAGGTCGTTGCGCAGCCAGACCTCCTGCGCGCTGCCGGCCGACTTGGAGATATTGGAGTTCAGCGCGACGAAGTGCCAGTCGCCGATGTCCCAGGAGTAGTAACCCTTGCCGGACTGACCGGCCGCGGAACCGAAGTAGCTGAAGTACCCGGACGCGCCGCTGGTCCCGTACTCGTGGTTGCCGGGCGTCGGGTGCGTGATGCTCTTATAGGCACCCCACTCGGGGTGGTAGTTGTTGTTGTACTCCGACAGCGTGCCGCTCTCGTAGGCGTTGTCGCCCGCGGTGTAGACGGCGTCAGGGTTGATGCTGTCGAGCAGATCGCGAGTCTGGTTACACGCGGAACCGCAGATGTCACCGGCACCCGCCACTGTGACTGTTGCCAAGGACAACGGTTGCGTTCCGGACTGGTACGCATCGATCGAGTAGCTGCTGGCGGGGTCTTTCAGCTTCGGTGTCACCGTCACGCAACTGCCGGAGAACGCCTTGGTGTGAAAGGCTTTGCCCTGCCAGTTGGTCGCGGTCAACCTGGTGGAATCGCCGGTCGCGCCGGACACCACGAGCGAGTCGGTACCACGAAGATCCAGCTTGGCGACGCGGACCCGCAACCACTTCGCGCCCGCTGGCGCACAGACCTGACCAGCAGAGGTCGTGAGAGCCTTCCCGGTGCTGGCACCCTTCTCGGCGACCTGCTGACGCTCGTTCGCTTCGCCGATGAGCGGGGCCGCGGCCGGCGGATCATCACCTTCGGCTGCGGACGCAACCGCGGTACTGATCGCCGCAGCGACCAAGAGACCACCTGCAGTCACGGCAGCCAGGGTTGCGCGGCTGTACGTCGTACGGAATCGAACCATGGTTGTCACACACCTCGGGGCGGAGGAGGGGGCGGAGTAACGCTCTGGAACAGCAAGGTAGCGGCCTGCCAACCAGGATCAAGACCACGTCGTTGGCCATCAGATGTTCAGTGAATGAACGCTCCCGCTGACTACCCTGATCGAGCGGTGGGTACGGCGAATTCACCCAGCCGAAACGGATTGTTCCGTGTATTGAGGGGACTTGATGATGGAGACGAGCGAAGCGCAGGTGGTCGCGGCGGCCGAGGCGCGAGCGGCGGCGTTGGCGGCCGGGGACGCGGTGGCGCTGGAAGCCTGGTTGCATCCGCAGTTCAGGTGGACCTCGCACGTCGGCGACAGTTTCGATCGGGACGGCTACCTCGCGAGCAACACCGGCGGTTCGTTGAAATGGGCCGCGCAGACGTTGGCCGACATCGAGGTGACGGTCGTGGGTGATGCCGCCGTACTGCGCTGTGTCGTGAGCGACCGGGTGGACGCCGGGCAGGGGCCCGAGGAGTTCCGGATGCCGATGACGCAGACCTGGATTCGGGACGGGGACGAGTGGCGCTGCCTGGCCGGTCACGCCGGTCCTCGGATGACGGTCGCCGGCTGACCGGGTACTGGTCTACTCGGAGCGCCTGATCGTGCAACCTTGCGGCATGGCGTTGGCGCCGCAGGGTGGCTGGGCGGCATTCTCGGTTGTATGCATAGAACTCTCGCGGCCCTTCTTGTCGTGTCGGCCCTAGGTGTGCCGGTGAGCGTCGCGCAGGCTGCTGAGGCGCCGGCGATGACAGTGAAGTTGAGCCGGGCCGATGTCGCGGTCTCGTCGCTCAACACCGTGCCGGTCACCGTCACGGTCGAGGGGTCCTATGCGGACCTTCCGTACCACAAGAACGTCTACGTCCAGTTCAAGCGGATCGCCGGGACCGGTCCGCTCAAGGAGTTCTCGTCGATGCCGCTGGCGTTGGTCGATGGTGACGGAACGCCTGGCGTGTGGAAGGGCACGGTGAACGTGCCGTCCACGGCGAATGGGGCCGTTGAGGCGACCACAGTGGATGGGTACGAGTTCGTCGAGGGCGAACCGGCCAGCAGCCCGGCGCCTGTTGCGGATCCGCCGCGGCTGACGGTGAACGGCGTACACGTCCCGAAGGTCGTGTCGCTGCTGACGCCGAAGGTGGTCCCGTACGGCAAACCCTGGTCGGTGCGCTACACCGTCCTCGACTCGCAAACCGGCAAGCCGTACGGCACCCGGCTCAAACTGTTGTTCGGGTACGAGGAACGGTGTCTCGAGAACAGCCCCAGCGAATCCGTCCTGAGTGACACGAACGGCAACTACGTCCGGGCTTTCCCGCCGGACAAGTACGGCGACTGGACCAGCTGCCTGGAGATCCCTGGCAAGCCGACCAAGATCGCCTACCTCGAGACCCTCGTCAGACGCCCCGCCGCCATCTCCGCCGCCCCGTCGAAGACCAGCGCCCCGGTCGGCAGCATCGTCCCGGTGAACGGGACCGTCTTCGACGGCGCCGGCTGCCAGGTTCAGCTGCAACGCCTGTACGGCGCCACGGCGTGGCGAGTGGTCGGCTCCGGGAAGGTCCGTGACAGCGAGCGATTCACGCTGAACGCACAGCCGTCGTACAAGGGCGTCATCTACTACCGCGCCTACCTCCCCGCATCTCCCTTCTGCCGCCCGGAGAAGGTTCCCGGCCCGAGCAACACCTTCACCATCCGCGGTACCTGACGCCGTTGGGGCTTGACTGAGGCGGATGCTGGGGCGAGCGTTGGACGTGGAGATGCTCGCCGAGGGCGCGGCATCGTGGGGTCACGGCGCCTGCTTGCGCGCCTGGACGTGACCGGGTGATCGCCGTGCGGGTTCCTGCCCCGATCAACCCGGTCGACGGTATGACCGGGACTGCTATCGCAGACCTGAGGGGGTAGTGCGATGGGGGAATTGGCGACGGCTTTCAAGGAGATCATGACGGCGTTCGACCGTCAGGATTTCGCGGCGCTGCGGACGATGCTGGCGCCGGACGGACAAGGGGTCGACGAGATCACGCGGCGGTGGCTGCGCGACGCCGACGAGATCGGCGCGTACTTCGACCAGCTTGCGGGCTCGGTCGACGACGTCAGTACGACGGTGTCGGACCTCGAGGAGCGAACGTGGGGCGAGGTCGGCCTGGTGACCTGCTGGCTGGACCAGTCCTACACGCTCGATGGTGAGCCGCAGAAGGTCTCAGCACCGACCTCGGTCGTGCTGCGGCGCGTCGACGGCGAGTGGCGGGCGGCGCTGATCCACAGCGTCCCGCTGCCGGAGAACTGAAGAGCAGGGGGAACATCATGTCGATCGAGCTTCACCGGGCAGCACACGAGGCAATGAGCAACGAGGGTGCGGAGCAGGCGTCGGCGTACTTCGCGCCGGACATCGTCTACACCGACGAGGCGCGCGGCCTCACGATGAAGGACAAGGCGGAGACCACCGGCTGGCTGACCGAATGGAAGACCGCATTCTCCGACGCCCGCGTGGCGGACGCGACGTATCTGGAGGCCGGCGACTGGACCATCGCGCGCTTCACGGCGCGTGGTACGAACGACGGCCCGCTGGGCGAACTGCCGCCCACTGGCAAGGAACTCGCCACACCGTTCTGCGAGCTGCTGCGGTGGAGCGACGGCAAGTGCGTCGAAGGCGCGATCTACTACGACACCACCACGATGATGGTCCAGCTCGGCCACATGCCGCCGCCGAGCTAGCCCACGGTGATCGCGTCGAGGCGTTCCTTGATGAAGGCGGCTGTGGTGACCGGGTTCAGGTCGGTTGCCTTACCGATCGGAGGTTCCAGCGGGGTGACGACCGCGTCGTGATTGGCCTCGTAGAAGTAGATCAGGGAGACCAGGTCTTCTTCGGGGGCGTGTGGTTGCGGGGGTAGGACGCGGTGACGGCCCGAGGGCCAGCGGTGGCCGGTCCAGTGCTCCAGGAGGTCGCCGATGTTGACTGTCAGCGCACCTGGCTCCCACGGCGCGTCGGCCCAGCCGCCTTCTTCTGAATAGACCTGTAGGCCACCGGCACCGGGCTCTCGGTCCAGGACGGTGACGGTGCCGAAGTCGGTGTGCGCGCCGATGCGGAACTGTCCTGGCTCGGGCTCCCCCACCACGCTCACCGGTGGGTAGTGGTTGATGTTCATCGTCCAGGTGGGGTGATCGGCCAACGTGACGAACGGGTTGTTCGGCAGACCGAGTGCGTGCGCGAACAGCGCCAGCAGATCATCGGACAGCTCGCGCATCGCAGCGGTGTACTCGTTGACCAGCGTCTGCAGAGCAGGAACCTCAGCCGGCCAGACGTTAGGTGCGAACCAGACGCGGTCGACCTCCGGGTCGCCGGTCGTGGTCTCCGCGCCCAGGCTGTAGCTCTCCTTGAGATCCGGCGGGCTCTCGGTGCCTTCGACCAGGGCGTTGGCTTCCGCACCGGGGCCGAGCCAGCCGTGTCCGCCGACCGGCACTTCGTACCGCGCCTTGACGTCGTCTGGCAGCGCGAAGAACTCGCGACTGGCGGCCCGGACCCGCGCAGCCAGGTCGGTATCGACGCCATGCCCGGTCACGAGGATGAACCCGGCTCGTTGCAGACCCGCGTCGACTTCCGCCGCAACCGCGTCGGCTTCGGCACCACCGGCGTACCAGCGGGAGATGTCAATGGTGGCAATCGCGCTCATTCGGAAACCCCGATATCTTCGTTCCACAGTGCCGGATTCGCGGCAATGAACTCGGTCATCATCGTCACACACCGCGGATCGTCGAGCAGTGTCACCGTGACGCCGTACTCGGCCAGCCAGTCCTGACCGCCGTCGAACGTCCGGTTCTCACCGATGACCACGGCACCGATACCGAACTGGCGGATCAGACCGCTGCAGTACCAACACGGCGACAGCGTCGTCACCATCACCGTCGACCGGTAGTCACGCTGACGGCCTGCGTTGCGGAAGGCGTCCGTCTCACCGTGCACCGACGGGTCGTCGTTCTGCACACGACGGTTGTGACCGCTGCCCAGCAGCACGCCGTCCGAGGTGAACAGCGCCGCACCGATCGGAATCCCGCCCTCGGCCAAGCCCTTCTGGGCCTCCGCGATGGCGACGTCGAGCATCTCCTCGGGAGTCATACCAGCACCTCCCGGTTGATCCTCGCGCGGCACAGCAGCAGATAGCCGCCACCCGCGAGCAGGAATCCGACGAAGAAGGTGATGTCCCCGATCCCGGGAATCGCCTTCGAGACAAGACCGGTGAACCTCTCCTGGTTGGAGAACAGCAGCACCGATCCGGCCAGGCCGACGAGGAACGAGACCAGACCACCCCAGTTCGCGTACGACCGGTCGTACAGGAGTCCGGCGATCGCCTGTTCCCTTCTGAGGTATTGATCGGCAAGCACCACGCCGAGCCAGGGCCCGACCCAGTAGGCGATGATCAACAGAAATGTCTCGTAGCTAGCGGCCGCGTCGGGCAACGCCCACCACGCGACGAGGAAGCCGGCAATCCCGAAGAACACCGTGACCAGCGCGCGGGCGATGTGCCCCGGCAGCTTCACCCCGATCGTCACGAAGGCCATCGCGCCGGAGTAGATGTTGATCGAGTTGGCGGCGATCGCCCCGATCGCGATGGCCAGCAGTGTGGCCTTGGCAATCGGCGAGGACAATTCGCCGGTGAATGCTTCGGTGGGGTTCTCCGACAGGGCCGGTCCGATGGTGACCGACGCGGCGCCGACCATCTCCAGCACCACGCACGACAGGAACAGGCCCGCCGCTGCGAACAATCCGGTACGGCGACCCGACACCGTGGATGGCAAATAGCGGGTGTAGTCGGCGGCGTACGGTGTCCAACCCGCGGCGTACCCGAACGCCGTACCGACTGTCAGTAAGAATCCGCCGAGAGAACCGTTACCCACAAGGGGTTCCAGCGCGGGCGCACCGAGGTGCGACTTCGTCAGGATGGCGATCGAGGCGACGGCGAAAATCACCGCCAGCACCGGAAACGCGTACCTCTCGAACGCCTGCACCAGGTTGTGGCCGGCGAACGCGAGCGCCGTCTGGGTTAGCACGATAATGACCAGCCCCAGCAATGGACCGATGCCGAACAACGCGGCCAGCGCATACGCGCCACTGACGCTGTTCGTCGCGAACCAGCCCACGCCGGCCGTGATCGACATCAGTACGGCGGGCAGCGCGTTCCCCTTGAAACCGAAAGCCAGCCGCCCCGACACCATCTGCGGAACCCCGTGCCGCGGGCCACGCGCTGACAGGAAGTAATGGGCGACCGCGCCCAAGCCCGTACCGAGCACGACGCCACCGAGCGCTTGCCAGAAGCTCATCCCGTAAACGGCTACGGACAGTACGCCGACAAAGATCGTCGCGAACTCGAGGTTCGGCGACGTCCAGGTCCAGAACAACTGGCTGGGCCTGCCGTGCCGGTCCTCATCGGCGATGACCTCGTTCCCGCCGGGCTCGACGGCGAACGTGCGATCCCGGTACGTGCCATCCGTCGTCGGCTCAGCCCCAGTCATTCAAGGATTGTGGCCCGCTCCGATCGCGCCCGCAACGGATTCCTAAGACATCTCCCCTAGGGGCAAACCCGTGTGGGTCTTGATGTGATCCGGGATCGCCTCATGCCGATCCCCGGTGGTCGGAATCCCAGCAGGCTCGATCACCACAATCGAGGCACCATCCTCGGAGAACGGCCGATGCTCGACCCCCTTCGGAACGACGAACACCGAACCCGCGGGCAGAATGACCGTCCGCTCCTCGGGATCACGTAGCCCGATGCCGAGTTCGCCTTCGAGAACCAGGAAGAACTCGTCAGTCGTCTCGTGCAGGTGCCAGACATAGGACCCGGCCACCTTCGTCACCCGCACGTCGTAGTCGTTGATCCGAGCCGCGATCCGCGGGCTCCACAGATCATCGAAGGTCTTCAGTACGGCGTGCAGGTCCACTGGCTGGTTCATGATTCCAGCCTGACCGGTACGCCGATCGCGTCGTGAGTGCTAGAAATGGCACATGCCGAAAGAATCCTCGCACCGAGTCGTGGTGATCGTCGACGAAGGCTCCAACCCCTTCGAGCTAGGCGTAGCCACCGAACTCTTCGGCCTACGCCGCCCCGAACTCAACATCCCCTGGTACGACCTCGCCCTCTGCACGCCGACCCCTTCGGTGGAAATGCACCTCGGCTTCTTCACCCTGAGCGGCGTAGGCGACCTGTCAGAGGCCGACACCGCCGACACCGTCATCGTCCCGAACCGCCCGGACCCCGAGGCACCGGTCGATCCCGCCGTACTAGACGCCGTACGGCGGGCTGCCGCGCGCGGGGCGCGCCTGGTCAGCTTCTGCACCGGCGCCTTCACCCTCGCCGCAGCCGGCGTACTAGACGGCCGCCAAGCCACCACCCACTGGCGCTGGGCTCAGTTGTTCGAGCAGATGTTCCCGTCCGTCGATCTCCAACCCGACGTCCTTTTCGTTGCCGACGACAACATCTACACCGCAGCCGGCAGCGCCGCCGCCCTAGACCTAGGCCTCCACCTCATCCGCACCGACCACGGCGCCGAAATCGCCAACGCAGTAAGCCGCCGCCTAGTCTTCACCGCCCACCGAGACGGCGGCCAACGCCAATTCATCGACCAGCCCGTCCCCACCATCCCCGACACCTCACTCGCACCCCTACTCGCCTGGGCCCGCTCCCAACTAGCCCACCCACTAACCGTCACCGACCTAGCCGACCGAGCAGCCGTAAGCCCAGCCACCCTCCACCGCCGCTTCCAGTCCGAACTAGGCACCACCCCACTAGCCTGGCTAACCACCGAACGAGTAGCCCTAGCCTGCCGCCTCCTAGAACGCGGCACCCCCGGCCTCGACCGCATAGCCCGCCAATCCGGCCTAGGCACAGCCACCAACCTGCGCCTCCAACTAAAACGCGCCACCGGCTTAACCCCCACCACCTACCGCCGCCGCTTCAGCCTCGCCGCCCACGGGATGAAGTAAGAAGAGACCTTCCCCCGCGTGCTACGCAGTCACTCCTTCGTCGCGCCCGCTACGCGCGCACCCACCCACCCTTAGTTCTCCTCCGGGCTACCGCCCGGGCCCTGCGGGCTACCGCCCGCGACCAACCACCGGGGTCGGCGTCCATTCGCAAGGTACCCGCCGCCGCCCCATGTCCTCCAACCCGTGTCAGGTACAGGCAGCGGGGTCGACGACCTCGTCGATCGCACCAGCGGTCGTCTCGCGTTGGTGCGCGAACCGCTCGGCAAGTTCGCGGCGACCACCGTCACGCTGCAACTCGAAGGCAGCAAGGTCGCGCATGCGGATACGTCGATCGCGACCGACACGATGCGATGCGATCTCGCCGGCGTCGAGCAGCTTGTGCAGGTGGATACGACTCAGACCGAGCTTCTCAGCCGCCTCGTTCGGCGTGAGCCCACTTGGACCATTCACAGAATGTTGAGACCGGCCAGTGGGCCCTCTGAGGTGTCACCGCAGCTCTCAGCCCAGTCCCTGGCGACGAAGATCGCGCGGCTCAACAGGTGATCGCCAGCACGCTGAGTCGAGAGGACCAGACCCAGCTCATCGAAAGCCGGGTCCCCACATTGATTGATCCGGAACTCCACGCCGAGGCCTTCGTGGTTGTCGAGAAACCAACCGGCCACCTCGGATGGGGGACGACCGATCAACTCGACCTCGTCGAGAAACCTGACGCGAGGACCAATCAGAGCATCAACCGCAACGGCTTTGAGCCGCCCAGTCTCGGCATCGTAAAGCGTCTTCACACCGATCCTCGAGAACCGCGCGTTTTTCACGTAGCTGTTGTATTGCCCGTAGCTACTCGGCTGCTCGTCGAGAGCCTTCTCGACGTCGCCCTGATCCATCCCTCCGCCCAGGAGCAGAGGCCCAACCCGCAGCAAGGGAACAAGATCCCAGACTTGGCGATCGTCGTCCGGCTTGGGTCGTGGCCACCACGATCCGTAGGACATCATCATCATCTCCTTCGCGCACTACTTCGCCAGGCTCTAAGCGCTGGGCTGTCGGGCTGAGGGGTCCATCTGTATCTCCTCGCACTGGAACGATGCGGGCCGCGCGGGCACCTGGCATCGCCGGTTCCCGTTACCGTGCGTGGGCGGCACTGCGGAAACCGGCGGTGCGGTCACGACTGGGCGGAGCTCTACTGCCAGTCGATGATCAGTTGGTTCAACGGCGTAACGAATGAGAAGCGGCCGGGGGCTGGCTCGGGTGGCGCCGCATCGAGCGCCTTGAGTTCGAAACGGGCCTCACGTCCGCGGTACTCGCGGTCCCAAGTCTGCATCGATTCCCTCACGCGCTCGGCCAAGTCATCACTGCCGAGGCCATGCCCGACGACTCCGAACTCCCACAGCTTCGAGCCTTCAGGAGTACGCCGGTCCGACAGCCGCCGGGCCAGGTAGGTGAGAGCATTCTTGTCGACCACTGCGCTGGAACTGGGGTAAGGGTCGTCCAAGAGAAGCGTGCTGACGGCGTCAGCACTGAAAGGCATTCGGCTGAGGCCGCCTGGCATTGTGCATGTCAGCCATAGCTCCATCCAATCCGGCGACTCCATGGACTGGAAGCAAACGTCGGTCCAGAGCACAATGCGGGGCTGATCGACGACATCAGCCAGGGAAGCTGTGTCGATGGCCTGTTCGCTGTAGGTCTGCAGGCGCACGGCGCCGTTGGCCGTGAGCGGGATGATGCGGCGGTTGTCGTCGGCGATGCCTTTGCGCAATGGCATGAAGGTGTTCATTTCGCTGCTGACTGAGACCCAGCGGCCGTCGTGGTGCTCGTAGCTTATAGAGCGGGACACGCTGCCGCGGAGCCTCTGCGGCACCAGCAGCCGGCCATCAGGCGCGAGCTGATCGAGCCAAGCATGCGGTACGCCGTGGGCTCCGACTGTCGCGATGATTCGATCGTAGGGGGCGGCGTCGGGATACCCGAGCGCACCGTCGCCATGTACGACGGTGACGTTACCGATCCCGGCTGAAGTCAGGTGAGATCGCGCATTGATGACGAGGTCGTCGTCGACGTCGATCGTGGTGACGCACCCTGAGATTCCGACCAGGTGGCCCAGAAGTCCGGCGTTATAGCCAGTGCCCGCGCCCACCTCAAGAACGTTGTGACCGGGCTCCACCTTGAGCTGCTCGAGCATCAGCCCGACGACCCCCGGCTGCGACGCGCAGCTGATAGACGTTCCGTCCTCAGCGCGCTTGATATCGACCGTCGAGTTGGCGTAGGCCTGTTCGAGCGAAGCGCCGGGCACGAACAGATGGCGAGGCACGGTCTCCATCGCTTCTTTGATGGAAGGCGTGCGTACGCGACCCTCGTTCACCACTTCCTCGACAAGTGCATGGCGCAGACGGTCAGCGGTGAAGATCTGTCCGGCCGGGTCGCTGCTCACCTGATCGAGGCTGGTAATCCCGGTCTTGGCTCCGGGCAACGACACAACGCGGTCGTTTGCTCCCATAACTGTGCTCCCTAGTGCTGACATGGTGCTGTGGTCTTCGAATGACAGCCTCGCGCGGTTGGCGATGGCCGATGGCGGGCCGAGGTCGCTCATGAGTAGTCCATTGCGGGTCAGCTCACCCAGGCGCTGTCCGGCGTGGCGGAACGCGGCCAGGCATGGCACCCGGCGAGTGGAGTCGCGAGGACGCGGCCCAACCCGGCAAGATCATCACCATGCGACTCCTCGTCCTCGGTGGCAGTTGGTTCCTCGGCCGAACGCTCGTCTCCGACGCACTAGCCCGCGGATGGGAAGTGACCGCCTTCTCCCGAGGCAAGAGCGGTCAACCGCCGGCCGGATCCACTCACGTCATCGGTGACCGCCGAAACGACGCGGACCTCCACCGCTTGGCCGAGCTCGGCACGTGGGACGCCCTGATCGACACCAGCGCCTACGAACCCGTCGACGTCGCCCAAGTAACACATGCACTGGCTGATCGAGTCGAGCAGTACGTGCTGGTCTCAACTGTCAGCGCATACTCAGATTGGCCAACCAGCCCAGTCGATGAGTCCTCACCGCTCTGGCCGTCCTCTCCCACCTACACCGACCACTCTCCCGAACTCGGGCACCTAACCGTCGGCGGTCAATACGGCACCCTGAAGGCAGGCTGCGAGGCCGCCGCGACGGAAGGTTCGAGGCACTGCCTCATCGTGCGACCCGGCGTCATCCTAGGACCTGGCGAGTACGTCGGCCGCGGACTCAAATTGCTGGAGCGGGCGGCCCGCGGCGGACGCTGGCTGCTCCCCGCCCCGCCGGAACAGCCCATCCAACCAATCGACGTCCGCGACGTCTCGGCGTTCCTCCTGGACTCGATCGAGGCAAGGCGGGACGGTGTCTTCAACTTGGTTGCTCCCATCGGTCACGCCACTTACGGCGACCTCATCGACATCTGCTTGGAGTTGACCGGGCGCCGTACCCAACCGGTATGGGCCGACCCCCAGTGGCTTGGCGAGCGGCGCGTTAATCAGTGGACGGAGATGCCGCTCTGGCGAACTCCGGCCGGTACCTGGCACGTAGACGGCTGCCGCGCAGAGGAGGCCGGCCTTAGATGCCGGCCGCTCCAAGAAACACTGCGCGACTTCAAGTCCGCCCTCGACCGCGATGGCCTCATCGACCACCCCCGCCAAGCCGACCACGGCATGTCACCCGACCACGAAGCCGAGCTCTTAGAAACTTGGGAAGCCGCTCAGTCGAGCACTCGGTAATCAGGCGAGGAGTCGAACTCCCGCGGACCGTAGGTTCCCAACTGTTCGGCGTACAGGTCCCGGACTGACGTTGGACATCAGGGTGGTCGTCGCTACGTGGAACCAAGTGGATCAAGGAGCTCGGCTTCATATCAGCGTTACGCTGATCTCGCCTAGCGAAGATCACTCGGCCACTGCTGCCAGTCAACCGACGATGGACGCTCGCCCCCGCCACTCAGAAACTCCTTGACCGCGGCTCGTACTACGTCGATCGGTAGCTCCGAGTCGGCTGGGAAAGGGCTTTCATCGCCTACGTGTGCATAGATCAAACGATCTGGGCCACTTTGGGCGCCTACCGCGTACCAGACGCCAGACTCATCAGAGTGGCTACCTGCATAGCGCAAGCCGCCCACTTGCCGCCTAGAGTCAACGGCGATTTCGAACTCGTGGTCAGGCAGACCAAGCTCTGATGTCGGCCGTCCTCGAACCGCGAGGACGGCAACCGAGCGCTGCGGGCCGGCGTCGAGAAGAGCATCGATCAGTTCGTCGACACCGTCCGCGGACGTGACGATCGTGGGTTCCTCGTTCTGGAAGTACGCCTCTGCGCTGTAGCTCATGCCTTCCCTCTTCCGCGGTATGTCTTGCCGAACCCATCCTGGTCGTACACCGTCAGGCTCGCCCCCTTGGGGAGGAGATACGGCAGCAGGATGTTGCAGCCCCACGGCCGCCGGCACGGCACATTGTTGATCACGATCGTCTCGTCGGTCAGCCCCACTCACGCATCATCATCGCGAACTTGACCTCAACGTGGGCAGCGATACGAAGGCTATGCGGCGGAGGTCCAACCTTCTCTCTGGCGATATATTCATCAGCAACCGCCGAGTATCGGTCATACCCGCTGACAAGTTCCTCCTCGTCCCCGGCAGCGCCGATCCACCGACCTCGTGTCTTATCCGGCGTCGACTTGCTCTCGTCTCGCACCGGAAGACGCCGAAGGATCTCCTGTACGTCGTCCGCGGTGGGACGATGCGACGCACGATCTCCTGACTGGTCAGGTGAGACCGTCACAGGGCTGACCTCGTCGCCCGTCGGTCCGATCCTCCGCTCACCAGCGACCATCTGCTCGACCCATGCGCGGGACTTCGGCGGTGCCAAAGCAAGGAAGTGCGCCGCCTCCTCACACCGATTGGCCGCCCCGTCGAGCTGAACAGCCGCAGCTTGAGCCAGCAGATTGCTACCGAGCGCGGCAACCCAGCCGGCTGCTTCTCGGTACCTTCTCGCTTGGTCCTGCAGGTACGGCACGTTTCGAGGGATTTCGTCGAGGGCGGCCAGCAACGACTGGGCAACCCGTTGCAGCTCGGAGGCCATAGGCGTATCGCGATGTCTTAGATCTGGTCGGCGTAGCTGCGACAACCAGCCTCAGCAATGTGGAGCGCCTGAACAGCCTGCTCTACGGACTTCCCCGCCGCTTCCAACACCGTCGAGATGTCGCGGTCGGCGCCCGTAGCCGAGCCGGCTATCAGGGTCTGAACCTGTTGGCTTGCTTGTTCGAATCGCTGCTTGAACCCTGCCAGGCTGCTGGTCCCCTGACGGGCCTGGTCAGCCAGGCCATGGAGCTGAAGCTTCAACTGCTCGATCTGGGACATATCTGCCTCACTTGCTCTCGGCTGTCATGTGCGAATGGCAACAAGTGGTGAGGCACGACCGGCGCGGGCTCAGGGATCTCCAGCACGCCGGCCGTACCCGATCAGGGGTGTCGACTACCGGCCTCATCGATCGCAGGGTGCCGGAAGCTCGACTGGGCAAACACATCGGACGGCTCCGGGTCCAACCAGAGAACGTCAGCCGCATCGAGATGGCCGTGTACTTCCAGAAGGTCATCGACGCTCGGCCACAGCGACAGACCGGAGTACTCGCCGAGCCATTTGAGAGCGACCCAAGCGCAGCCACGATGATCGAACGGGAACTCAACGCCTAAGGCAACGACCCCGGTTCCGACGCCACCAGATGGGTCGCGCTTGCAGACCAGCTCGAATCTGCGGATCACCGGTCCACCGCCGCCGTCACTGGCGCCCCTTGCCGAGGTCGTACCAGAGATCGCACAGCATTCCGATAGCCAGCGCAACGGCGGCGACTGCCAGCATCCACATGGGCGCATTCACGTCCTCGGCCTCCTGACTGCTGGGGGGCAAGGAATTGCCTGGAAGAATCGATCACGCTACAGAGAGTGCATGAATGATCGCTTTGGTGACGATGCGTGCATGCATGAGCATGTGGATCGCGTTATGCACGCTTGCATAGCGTGAGCGGATGGAGCCGGGGAGAATGTCTTTCGTGCGACGATGCGAACGCTGCGAGGCGCCACTGAGCCGGCATAACCCCGGCTCAGTCTGCGGCGCATGTGATGTCGCACGGCGCACGCTTCCAGCGAGTGCCGGATTCAAAGTGCCGGCCGATGTGCTGGTTCGCGAAGACGTGGTAGCGGCCTTGAACGATTGGGACTGGTCTACCGCCCTACGGGCGATCAGCGCCGCTACAGGCGTCACTCAAATGAAGATGAGTACGGCCACCGGTCTGACTCAATCGACGATCTCCCGTTTGATGAACGGCAAGATCCCAACACCGACCATCCAGACCATCCGATCGCTCTGCGATGGTCTGGGTATCCCCCGTGATCTAGCCGGCCTAGCAGCCAAACCTTCTCCGGCGCGGGCAATGGGCAAGGAGGACGCCACGGATAGACGGCAGTTTCTCGGCGGCTTCGGCGCCTCCGCTGCGGCCAGTGTTTGGGGCGTACTCGGCAACCAGCCAGACAGACCGCGACCAGCGGATGCCGAACGAGAACTCGAGGCGCTTCGAGAGTCGGTGCCACGCCTCCAACAGTTGAGCGATCAGTACGGCGGTACCGACGCCCTCCGTCACCTAGCCGCCAGACTGGCAGGACGAGCCGATCATCTCGTGCAGTCGCAACTCGCGTCGTACGAGATCACCCAGCGAGCCCAGTCGCTAGCCGCGCAATTCTCGATGATGGCCGGATGGCTCCACCTCGATGGCGGGGATCAGGGTGCGGCTCGCCTTCACTGGCAGCACGCCCACTACCAGGCGCAACTGGCAAACGACCTCGAGACAGAAGTCTTCGCGCTGACCAGTCTTTCGAATCAGGCGACGTTCAGCCTGCAGCGTGCACCTGAGGGCCTCCTGCTCGCTCAACGGGCGCTGTCGGTAGCCAGCGGATGGGCGTCGCCCAGGCTCAAGTCGCTCCTTCTACTTCGTGAAGCGGCAGCATGGGCGGCGCGTCACGAGACATCGCAGTTCGATCGAATGCAGCGCAAGGCGGCGAGTCTGCTGCCCGACAGACCGTCAGACGATGATCCGAGCTGGCTCGACTTCTACGATCGGGCGGAATTCGACGGCCTTCGGGCCCTCTCTTACGGCCTACTCGGCGACTCGAGTCGATCCGAGTCTCTTTACCGAGCCATGATCGACCGCATCCCGCCGCACCTCCAGCGAAACCAACTGCTCTACACAACTCTGTTAGCCAGATCCTCGGTCAGCAAGGGCGACATCGTTGGGGCGACCGAAATCCTCACGCCTCACCTCGACTCGGTTGCAGCCAGCGGTTCACGACGAACCCGACACCACGTTCAGGCAGTAGCTCGGGCAGCACGCGCCTCACGATCCTCGCGCGGCATCTCCTTTGCCGACCATGCACGCCAAGCCGGACTCGACTCGGAGACAGCATGAAACTGACCCTGACCCGCTATACAGGCGCCGAGACGCTCGCCCTGATTCCCGATCTGAAGCCGCTCTATGCAGACGCCTACTCCGAGCCACCGTACGAGATGTCAGATGAGGACATCGAACAGTTCGAGATCCGCATCACGAAGCATGCCAACCTGCCAGGCTTCACACTGATCGCCGGCAACGTCGACGGCGACCTCATAGGCTTCACCTACGGATTCACGTTCCCGCCGGAGCGATGGTGGACCGGTGTCGCGACCGATCCACGCCCCGACGAAATCTCCGCCGATCCTATCTTCGCGGTAATCGA
The DNA here is from genome assembly GCF_042674205.1 of Kribbella sp. NPDC056951. NCBI lineage: Bacteria > Bacillati > Actinomycetota > Actinomycetes > Propionibacteriales > Kribbellaceae > Kribbella > Kribbella sp. NPDC056951. The sequence goes on along the minus strand of NZ_JBHUQZ010000001.1, from coordinate 1,396,995 downwards.
GCTCGGCATCCGGAAGGCGTCCCGTGGCAACGGCTACTCTCGCCAACTTGTCGACGCGCTCCTAACCGACCGCCCAGAAGAGTTCGCCAGCCTGATCTCCCGCCCGGGCGCGCAGGCACACGCGATGTACCAACGCTGGGGCTGGAAGAAGGTCGGCAACACCCAGACCTATGCCCACTGGCCAGTCGAGGACATCAGCATCCTCCCCCTGCACGCCAACTCCATCTGACTCTTCTAAGAAGGGACCAACTATGTCTAGTCGTCCGTTTGGCATGTCACACCTCGTCCGCTCCACCGGCGAGCAAGGACCATCAGATGATCAGCAGTACGACGCGGAACTCCAGCTCAACACATCTGCAGACGGCGTCCCCTCGATAGCACAGCCCGGTGCTCTGGCCGCCGAGCGATGCCACCCCGGCGACGGCAATGACGACGCCAACGCCATGCTCGCCTGACCGGAGTTGCCAATGAGCGACGAGCCGACCGTCCTGGTGCTAACCAACCCGAAGGACCTCACCGCCGACCTCGTCGTTCAAAAGCTCCACGAATCCGGAACCCCCGTCTTTCGTTGCGACGTAGCTGACTTCCCAACCGAACTCACCCTGGAAGCCCGCAACGAAGACGGGTGGGACGGCGTCCTCACATACGCGGGCCGCTCAGTCGCCCTCTCTGCTATCCGAAGCATCTACTGCCGCCGGCCGACAACCTTCCGATTGCCAGCTGACATGACACCCGACGAACTCGAGTTCGCAGCAACAGAAGCACAAGCAGGCTTCACCGGCGTCCTAATGTCGTTGCCCTGCCTCTGGATCAACCACCCGGTCGCAGAACGCGCCGCCTCCTACAAGCCCTACCAACTCATGCTCGCCCGCTCATCCGGACTCGCCACCCCTCGCTCAATCATCACCAACGATCCAACCGCTGCCCGACACTTCATCGCCGGACAGGCCGGACCAGTGATCTATAAGGGTCTTGGGCGCGACTTCGCCCAAGACCCAGCCCAGATGCCCACACCGATGGTCCGGCCCGTCACGGCTGAGGAGGTCGACGAATCCGTGCACCTAACGGCGCACCTCTTTCAGCAACTCGTCCCCAAGATCCATGACGTCCGTCTAACCGTGGTCGGAACGCAGATGTTCGCCACCCAGATCCACGCACACAGCCCAGAGGAAACGATCGACTGGCGCACCGACTACGACGCATTGTATTTCCGACCAGCTGCAATCCCCGAGGAGATACGCACCGGGGTCGGCCGACTGGTGAATCAGCTGCACCTGACCTTCGGCGTGCTCGACTTCGTCGTCGAACCAGACGGCACCTGGAACTTCCTGGAGATCAACGCCAACGGCCAATGGGCGTGGCTCCCAGAGGACGTAGACAAGATCGCTGCTGCGATCTCAATTGAACTCACCGCGCCACCTGGGCCGCGGCCTTAAGCCACCCGGGCATGGGCCGAATTCGGCCTCTCGAGCTGATGCTAGAGGAGCACATACCCGGCGATCATCGCTATGTCGAAGGATCAAACCCCTGGCGAGGCCGCGGTCAGAATCCGAGCGGATCGCCGTGTTCGCCATCGTCACCAACCTGCCGATGCCGGAATGGCGAATCGGCGTCGCTCACATTGACTAAATGACTAATGGTGGGCCAGTGTCAGGTCGTAATGGTACTCCCGGCATAGTGTGGCTGTGGACGTTTCACCCTATGCCCCTCGGATCCTTCTAGTAGTGGGCAGCAACCCGCCGACGACGTCCGGTGTCAGAACAAGAGCTCGGGCGGAACAAGCACGGCAGGCACTCGGGTACGACGAGGTTCGCCTTGCGAACATCTTCAGCATTCCCACCTACCGTACCGGCAATATCTCCGCCAGCGGCCTCAAGGCAGACGGCTGGCTCGATGCCCGGCGTCCTCTCCTAGAGTCGCTTGAAGATGCAGCCGCTGTGCTCCTGGCATATGGCGTTAGCGACCCGAGCGGGCCAGCTGGGCTACATCACCGAGAGCAAGTTAGGTGGCTGGAGGCACAGATCAGGAACCGACGCGTGCCCATCTTCTTGGTGGGCGGCGAGCCCCGTCATCCCTCCCGGTGGCACCGGTACACGTTCCGTGCCTGCCCTGGAGAGAGCTTCGCCGTAGCGCTCAAGACATGTCTAGAAAGATACGACCCACAGACTATACAGTTGACAACGTAACGCCAGGCGGGGCTTGGAAATCGTCCGGCCGGCAGGATCAAAGAAAGCAGTATCAACCAGCGTCCAGCAGCCGGAGGATCCGGCCCGCTCCTCGTAGCGATCGAGCTCAGCCCCGGCAAGCCTACGGCTGAGTCGACGCTCATTGCGGAGGTCGGCGTCAAAACTGTCCACGGCACCTCGTATCGTGCGGACACATGACGATCATGGGCGGGCGGTCACTCAGCGTGGCTGCAGCGCGCCGACGCCCGATATTCCCTGTGGACCACCGGACGTCCGGAGGCATCAGCCCACGCGATCACCTCGCGGATATCCCAGATCGCAGCTGCTCTCAGCTGCAACACAGGCTCCGGAAACTGGTTCGCTCGAACTTTCCACGCGTTCACCGTGTTCGGCGCGACTCCCAGCACGTAGCCAACCTCTGCCGGGCCGGCAAGGAACGCGATGTCCATGTTGGAACCGTACTCAACGGCGCCCGTGGTCTCTGGTTGCGTTGCGGAGTGTCGCGCTTCCCTGTCCGTCGGAGTTCTCTTACACTCGCAGTGTGTACAGCCTGTGGGCATGATCGAGATCAAGGATAGTGACAAAGACATGAGTACGAGCGAGACCTCGACCATCTATGCCAACGGGAAGAATAACGGTCAAGCCTGGACCTTACACAAAGGCAACAGCCACGATGTCCTGCCAACATTGGAGCCCAATTCTATCGATTGCGTCGTTACATCGCCCCCATACTTCTGGCAGCGAGACTACGACGTCGAAGGCCAATTCGGCATGGAACCGGATATTGATGGTTTTGTAAGCAATTTGGTAGATACCTTTGAAGGCATGCGGAAGGCCCTCAAGTCCTCTGGCACTGTTTTTCTGAACCTCGGCGATACCTATTACAACGCCAAGGGCAGACCACATGGCGTCGACGACAAACATCCGAGACGCCGCATGTCCGTTCTGCGAGCCGTTGACGGGCCAGGTCTTGGGCTTCCGAGAAAGTCGCTCATCGGCATCCCCTGGCGCGTCGCGATTGCAATGCAAGACGCTGGTTGGACATTGCGCAGCGACATCGTTTGGGTTCGCAAAACCAGCATCCCGGAACCGACCGCCAAGGATCGCCCATGGCGCAAATTTGAACATATCTTCTTGTTCACGAAGTCGCCGCGCTACTACTTCAATCGTGACGGACTAGAGGGCGAGGAGGACGTATGGCAGATCGAGCCCGAGCGGAACTCCATCGCGCGTGGCACCCACTACGCTCCCTACCCCCGGTCCCTAGTGCGCCGCTGCATCGAGACAGGTTGCCCAGAGGGCGGAACGGTGCTAGATCCGTTCGTCGGAGGCGGCACCACAATGTCCGTCGCGTTGTCGATGGGACGGGATGCCGTGGGGGTCGAGCTCAGCGAACAGTTCTGTGGACACATCGCCGGAGTACTGAAGGAGCAAACTCTGGGGGCAGACGTCTCCGAAGGTCTCGGCTAGCATCGATGGGTGCCATATCCGAGCCTTGACCTACTCCGTGCCGCGGCCACCGAACTGGCAGGCCGGCATCCTTTGTCAATCATCAGTATTCCAGCTTTGCTTGGTACAGCGAAGGATTCCGAGACACAACCCACTGAACTGCAGCTATTTGGATCCGCACAAGAACGACGCGTTCTCAAATCATTCCAGGTGAAGGACGACAAGAAGCCGTACCTCGCGATATGGCAGGACCCACCTAGCTTGGTCAACCATGACTACCCCGGCTCAACTCTCCAAAGGCTTCGGACGCAGGACATTCTCGGCCGATCGATCTTGACCGACGACTTTGGACAAGACGGCAACAAGAAGCGGACAAAGTTCTCGATCCAGGATGGCGCGGGCCACAGGTTGCGCGAGGCCCAGCCACTGGTGAGCAAGGCAGCCTTGGCGACATGGCTTGGCCGCCATGAACGGTTCGAAGACCTAGACAGCCTCACCACATGGTTTGACAATGAGTTCCCGACTGCAGGGACCGATCTAAACACTTTCTATACGGATGAGATTCCTGCCGGATTATCAGCAGTAGAAAACCCCTGGTCCCCTGAACCTGTTTCGGACGAAACGATCCTCGATGTCTACAATATCGCTAATAATACAGTCGTGACTCCGCGAACTCCATCCGGCGATAACCTTGGCGCCCTGCCCGACGCGGGACCTGGTATCGGGGTCGATCTCACATGGACTCGAGAAGTTTGCGAATACACGCTCCTTGAGAGCGACTCCAAGACGATCACGGAAATAGTGCTTGCCGATCTGGCCGCGCGACATGTCGTCTTGCCTGAAGCCGAACAACTCGTTAGGAGATGCGTCACCGCACTGCTCGTCGGACATCTTGTTCTGCAAGGTCCGCCAGGAACCGGCAAGACCACGCTCGCTCGGGCGTTGACTCGTGCATTCAATGCAAAGCTCTTTGAATGCACGGCTACAAGTGATTGGTCCCCATTTCATGTGGTCGGTGGACTCCGCCCTAACGCGGATGGAGGCCTGTCCGCAGTGCACGGAAAGGTGACTGAAGCCCTATTGGCGTGTGCCGAGATCGTTCGCACCTCTGCAAATCAAGCGTCAAATGGGATCGAGCAATTTGGAGTCCCCGTAGTCGGACCGAACGGCCTCTCAAACTCACCACAAGCAGCATGGTTATTCATCGATGAATTCAACCGTGCTGACATCGACAAAGCGATCGGCTCACTGTATACCGTCCTCTCATCATGTGACCCCACAGATTTAAGGGATGCGCCAATAGACCTCTGGTTCGAGTCGTCTGCCTCAGCGCGCCAGTTGTGGGCACCTGCCCGTTTCCGAATCGTCGCAGCCATGAACGATCTCGATACATCCTTTGTGAACCGAATTTCACAGGGCCTCACCCGCCGTTTTCAGTTTGTGACGGTCGGGGTACCGCAAACGGGCGGAAGCAACGATGTACCTGTCACACTCGAAGTACTTAACGCCTTCGCTGGCGCTCATAGCTGGCTGGACAGGACCTACGGGTCATCGCTAACGATGGAAGAGCTCAGCGGCGCGACCCAAACACATCAACCTGTACTACTTCAGCTTCAGGCCCTGGTCGACAGTCTGCGTCGACCTCAATCAGGCACTGGCTGGCCAGTCGGGACAGCCCAAGTGGTCGACATACTCCGAATCGTCTTGCTGTATACGTCGACCAACTCCGACACGACACCACTCGATGCTCTCGATCTGGCAGTGGCGGACCGGCTGGTACCGCAGATGAGCAGCATCGACGATCTCCAGTACGGCCAGTATCGACAGGTCCTGAACGCCGCCAAGCTAGTTCGGTCAGCTGTAGCGCTGGACCATCTCATCGACCCCCATTCGCGTGCGTAGTCATGACGGGGCCTGACTCATCTGCAGCTGAGTGGTTTGAGATCGAGACCGACAGCGAGGCCGCGGACGAGTCCGCGGCCCTCGGCGGTGCATTGAGCACCGAGGGGCGTGTTGCTGCAATTGGTTCGACTCTGCCATTGCTTGGCCTCTACTTCAGTTCAGGCAGCCAACCACTGGAGGTGCGGGCGGCAATCGGCAAGGCTGATACGCTGGATCCTGCCCAGAGTCAACTCCTAGCCGGGATACGACTGCGGGTCGCCCTGGCCGCAGCCGACAGGCTGCAGGCGATTTTGGACAGATTGCTCAGTAGGCCAACATTTCGGTACACGCTGACGAGCGGCGAGAGCATAGGTGCCCTGACTGGCGCGCTTGATATCAACCGCTACAGCACCCACGGAGTCTCACTTGGTGAGGTTCCTACGTATCCAACACTTGAAGTGCGACGAGGCGAGCAGACGCCCGAGAACATGCTCGCTGCATACTCGACTATGTGGGTGCTGCGCGAATTAACGGCGGCCATGGCTGACAGTGTCGCCCTTGCAGACAGCCCCGAGCGCGCCGCGTACCGAGTGCAGGCCCGCGCCTTGAATGAAGCACTGCGCCTTCCCGCTCTTGCGAGTTGCCTTCCCGGCGCATCCGAGATTAATCGGCGGGCCGGCGAGCGACAGCTGATCGACGAAGTTCGCCGCCGCCTACGTCGGCGAGAGGTTGCCAACGCCTCGCCCTATATTGACCTTCTAACGTGGATAGTGCGTTGTCTTGACGGGCACCCTGCCGCTCAGCCGGGCGAACTCGATTGGTCCTTCTATGGTGACCGGTTCGACACCAAGTTGTTCGAACTCTGGTGTTTGCGCACACTGGCGATTGAAGTATCTCGTCAGCTAGCAGTCGATGTGCCCGCGTTGAATCTACGCTGGCGCCGAGGCGGGGTGGCCTTCGTATGGGACCGTCCAGCAGGAACGCTCGAGATGTACTACCAGCGATCCGTACCCCTCATAGCGGCGGAGCACGCGCCCCGGTGGGTGCAGGCAGATGCTAAGGCGCGACCGCTGGGAGGTGTGCCCGATATCGTAGTAAAGGCAACACGGCGGACCGACGGCCAAGTTCGATTAGCAATCCTCGATCCAAAACTTCGCCAGCGCAGCGGGAGCCCAACCGAAGAACTGTACAAAGTTATTGGATATCTAGACAATTACGGACTAACATCGTCCCCGTATGGAGCAATTCTTTACCACACAACCAGCCATCACAGCTTGCCTAGTCATGTCTATCGACGGCAAGACGCAGACGGCATGCTTTACGCCGTCGCTCTCAATCCGGCGGCTCAGGAGCCTAGCCGGAGAGCGATGATTCCAATTGCCACTATGCTGCTTGGACTTCTGGAAATTCCCCGTCTGGACAAGGGACTTCCATCGTCCGAGGCGACTGATCCGGAATTGGCTGTGGAGGCGCGGGCACGTGCACGGATCACTGAGCTCCACGCTCTCAGCACAACGCTCCCAGTAACAATACTCGACGCCTCCCGGCGACGAGTTCAGGCCCTGCTCGGCGACGGCCGCTGGCAACGTATCCCATCCGGGGTTCAAACCATGCTCGCAACATCCGAACATGTCGGGTTCTCATTGGACTCCGGCGCAGACTTCTCCGGTCCCGTAATCGGCATCGCCGCCAGCGTCGAATCTGCAATGCACGACCTTCTCATCACGCCTGCGGTAGCCCATGATCCTCAACTAGGTAACGGATGCAAGACGCTCGGACAAGCGATCTACTCGGTGCGGAAGTCCTTAGGAAATGGGCACGAACCGCTGCATGATGCACTCCGCAGATTCATGAACAATAGACGGATAGACCTGGCGGTCGTTCGACTATTGCTGAGCGACCTAGAAACCATGAATCGCAGCTACCGCATACCAGCAGCACACCGCGACCTGGTAGCAGATAACAATTGGCGCGCGGCTTGGACGCTGATAGTCGGCCAAGGGCAACTGCTCGCTCGGATAATAGATGCGCTGGATCCGGTGGCGATAGGTTGGCCTATGCCACCGGACTGAGGTTAATGCGCAGGCTCATGAGACTGAAGTTGAGCGTCACATGGTCTTGACCTGTAGGCGTTCCACGCCGCATCGCTGTACGCATGCCCGATATACCTCGTCGCCATTTCTTCAACGATCGACTGGTCCGGGGATGCGATAGCTGTCCCTTGCATCGCATCGAAGAGAGCCCGCATATCGACCGATGCGACAGTATCAGGGCTAGTGACGAGTCCCCGGTAGGCATCGACATAGTGATGAGCGCGAGCATCGTCGGGGTGATGGATTACTATAAGCGTAGGTGGCAGCGTCCGACTGTGAGTTGGCCCCAGTATTGAGGCAGCTAAAGCATGTACTCGCGCCAACTGATTCACCTGCCTGCTTGCGAGAATTACATCCGGTTTCGCCCAAAGCTGCGTAGTATCGGCCAGGTTCCGATAAGACGAATTTCGTCTCAGGTCAACGAAGCGGCTATTGAATCGATCCGCATATTTCACTTCTACAACGATCGCCTCAGTACCTCGATCGGTCTCGATGTGCATGAGTACGTCAACGCGAGTCATATCGCCGAGGTATTCACTTCTGCGACGTGGGGCGAATTCAATATCAGTCGCCAGAACCCGACGAAGGTCGTCGCGCCCGAGTAGCTTATTGAGCAAGTTTCGGCACCACGCTGGAGAATCGGCGAGCGGACCGAAGAGATTCAACGTCAGCGCTTGGCTCGAAGTCATATATTTAGTGCATCGCACCGGATCGACTCCCCAACCAACTTTTCGACGACGCAGATATAGATCGTGAGCCGCTCGTGAGGTGAAGTTCAGACCGAGAGCGGCGTCGCTATCTGTCAAGACACTGCCGAGCAGTCGCCCTCCCGAGCCAGCAGCACGTCCGAAGTACGGAAGTTGCATCACTTCAGATCGATACCACGATTGATGAAATCGTACTCGGCTCATGAGGCCCGACTCACCGGGTATCTGAGGACCGATGCGTTCGAGCGCTAGACCATGCTCCGCAACGAGTGGCGTCATGGCAGACGATCGTACGGTCAACATCGGGGTCAGAAGCGGACGGGTATGGGGAAACCCTCATTGCCGTCCTTAATCGACGAGACGTCCTCCGCGAGGACAGATAGCAGCGACCACTTCGATGGCTCGCCGGACTCCGCCTCGATGGGCCTGATTCGAGGATCCATGAGCAAGTCTGTCGCCCACGAGATCGGTTCGTTCGATGAAGGGCCGACACGGAGGCCATACCCAGGGATGTCGAGGTACGGCGGGTTACCGACCCAGGAGTCGACCAGCAGCCGTCACATACTCAGTTGCTGTGATGCGGCACTTGCCGGATGGCGCCGGCCACGGGTGGTTGGCGCGGGCGGTAGCCCGCAAGACCGGGCGGTAGCCCGGAGGGTGCTAATGGGCGGGTGCGCGCGTAGCTGGCGCGACGAAGGAGTGACTGCGTAGCACGCGGGGAAGGTCTTTCCCTTAAAGGGTGAGGTTGGGGTGGCGGTTTACGTCTTTGTAGAGGAGGTAGCGGAAGGGGGTGGGGCCGCCGGCGTAGCAGGCTTGGGGGCAGAAGGAGCGGAGCCAGAGGAAGTCGCCGGCTTGGACTTCTACCCAGTCCTTGTTGAGTAAGTAGACGGCTTTGCCTTCTAGGATGTAGAGGCCGTGTTCCATGACGTGGGTTTCGGGGAACGGGATGGCGCCGCCGGGTTGGAAGGTGACGATGTTGACGTGCATGTCGTGGCGGACGTCGTCGGGGTCTACGAAGCGTTGGGTTTGCCAGGCGCCGTCGGTGCCAGGCATGGGGATGCCTTCGACGTCGGTCTCGTTGGTGACAAAGGGAGTTGGTACGTCGATGCCTTCGATCTGCTCGTAGGCCTTGCGGATCAGGTGGAAGGTGCAGGTGGCGTCGGTCGTGTTGCGGACCGTCCAGTTGCCACCCGGCGGTAGGTAGGCGTAGCCGCCTGGCGACAACGCATGTTCGACACCGGAGACGGTCAAAACAATATTGCCGTCGACAACGAAGATGACGGCTTCGGCGGCGGGGTCGGTGTCGGGTTTGGTGCTGCCGCCGCCGGGGGCTACTTCGACGATGTACTGCGAGAAGGTCTCGGCGAAGCCGGAGAGTGGGCGGGCGATGACCCAGAGGCGGGTGTCGTCCCAGAACGGGAGGCGGCTGGTGACGATGTCGCGCATGGTGCCGCGAGGTAGGACCGCGTAGGCCTCGGTGAAGACTGCCCGGTCCGTGGTGAGGTCGGTCTGGCCGGGCAGGCCGCCCTTGGGGGCGTAGTAGTTCATCGGGGTTCTCCTCGGGTCAGCAGGCGGCCGGACGGATCGGAATCGATCGGTACGCCGCGAAGCCAGGTGCCGCGGACGACGCCGTACAGGGTGCGGCCGTCGTACGGCGTGATGGCGTTCTTGTGGTGGAGTTCGTCAGCGTGGACGACGAAGGTCTGGTCGGGTGCGAGGACGCAGAGGTCCGCGTCGGCGCCGACCTCGATCCGGCCCTTCGCGGTCAGACCGGTCTGGACGGCGGGTGCGGTCGACATCCAGCCGACGACGTCGGCGAGGGTGAATCCGCGGCGGCGGGCCTCGGTCCAGACTGCCGGGAGGCCGACTTGGAGGGATGCGATGCCGCCCCACGCCGTACCGAAGTCGCCGGTGTCGAGGTGCTTGAGGTCGATCGTCGACGGCGAGTGGTCGGAGACGACGAGGTCGATCGTGCCGGCGCGCAGGCCGGCCCACAGTTGGTCGCGGTTCGACGCCTCGCGGATCGGCGGGCAGCACTTGTACTGCGTGGCGCCGTCGGGGATCTCCTCGGCGGCGAAGGTCAGGTAGTGCGGGCAGGTCTCCGCGGTGATCCGGACGCCGTCGGCCTTCGCGGCCGCGATCAGCGGCAGGACCTCAGCGCTGGAGACGTGCAGGATGTGGACGCGGCAGCCGGTCCGCTTGGCGAGATCGATGACCTGGGCAACGGCTTGGTTCTCGGCAGCGCGCGGGCGTGAGCCCAGGAAGTCCCGGTACGACGCGCCGCGCGGCGGCGGGGCGTGGTCGATGCTGTGGGCATCTTCCGCATGCACGATCAGCAGACCGTCGAACGAACTGAGCTCGACCATCGCCTGTTCCAGCTGAGCCGAGTCGAGCGGCGGAAACTCGTCAACCCCGGAGTGCAGCAGGAAGCACTTGAACCCGAAGACACCGGCCTCGTGCAGCGGCTTAAGCTCCGCCAGATTGCCCGGGATCGCGCCACCCCAGAAGCCGATGTCGACGAACGCCTGTGGTGCTGCGGTCTCCCGCTTCAACGTCAACGCCGGTACGTCGCAGGTCGGCGGAAGGCTGTTCAGCGGCATGTCGATGATCGTGGTGACACCACCGGCGGCCGCGGCTCGGGTCGCGGAGGTGAACCCCTCCCACGCCGTCCGGCCCGGATCGTTCACGTGAACATGTGAATCGACGAGCCCGGGTAACAGCACCTCGTCATCCGCGAGCCGAACCTCCGCCGCAGCCACCAGCTCCGCGTCGTACGGCGCGATGGCAACGATCCGGCCGTCGCTGATCCCGATCGAACCCGCCTGCTCGCCCGTGGCCCGCACCACTCGCCGAGCCCGGATCACCAGATCCAATCCAGTCACGCGCTGCCCTCCCCGGTTTTCGCCATCGTAAGGTGCTCGGTTGCGATCCGCTCGGCAAGTTTCTCCAGCAGCGGAATCGGTTCCGCGATGCAACGCGCAACATTCGGCTCAAGATCGGTCAATGCGTACGCCGCTTGTACGCCGATCGTGGTCAGTTGGTCGGGGCGCAGTTTGTTGACGCCGCAGACCGCTACGACCGGTACGTCGGAGGCTGCCGCGACGCCGGCGACCGCCTTGCCGTGCAGGGTCTGTTCGTCGAGGGCGCCTTCACCGGTGATGACCAGGTCTGCACCGGTGAGCTGGTTGCGGAATCCGACCAGCTCCAGCATGAGGTCGATGCCTGGGCGCAGTTCGGCGTTCAGTAGGGCCAGCGCGGCGAAGCCGACGCCGCCGGCCGCTCCCGCGCCCGGCTCGTCGCGGAGGTCGCGATACGTGGCTGCGGCGACGTGGCCGGCCCAGTCGGTGAGTCTGGCGTCCAGGATGGCCACCTCTGCTGGGGACGCGCCCTTCTGCGGGCCGTAGACGGCTGCCGCGCCCCGTAGTCCGGTGAGCGGGTTGTCCACGTCGCACGCCACCATCACCTGTACGCCGTCAAGGCGGGCCCGCAGCGCGGCGAGGTCGAGCGCCCAACCAGGTGAGATGGCGGAGGGCTGTGCGGTGGCGGAGGGCTGTGCGCTGGCGAAGGCGGAGGGCGGTCCGCTGGCGAAGGCGGAGGGCTGTGCGGCGGCGGAGGCGGGAGTCGAGAGGGCTTGGAGCATGCCGATTCCGCCGTCGGTGGAGGCGCTGCCGCCTATGCCGAGGATGACTCGGGTGCAGCCGGCGCCGAGGGCTGCGGCTATTAGTTCGCCGCAGCCGAAGGAGGAGGCGGTTAGTGGGGCGAAGCCGTCGGGTAGGCGGACTAGGCCGCAGACGTCTGCTAGCTCGATGACTGCGGCGCTGCCGCGGCGGGCGTAGCCGGAGTGGACTGGCAAGCCGGTGGGGCCGGAGGCGACTACTGGGACCAGGGTGTAGCCGGCCGCGACGGCTGCGGCCAGGGTGCCGTCGCCGCCGTCAGCCACCGGTACGGCGACCACGGTCGCGCCGGGGTGGACTCGCCGTACCCCGGCTCCGACCGCAGCGGCCACTTGAGCGCTTGTCAGGCTGCCCTTGAACTTGTCGGAGGCGATGACTACCCGCACCATCAGTCGAGCAAGGCGAGGGCGGTCGGCGCGTCCGACGGGTCGACGGCCAGGTCCTCGAACTCGATGATGTTGTCGATCTCGAGGCCCATGGAGACGTTGGTGACGCGTTCCAGGATGACCTCGACGACGATCGGGACCTGGTGTTCGACCATCAGCTTCTTCGCCTGCTCCAAAGCAGGGAGAATGTCGTCGGGTTCGACGACCCGCAAGGCCTTGCAGCCCAGGCCTTCGGCCACCTTGAGATGGTCGACACCGTAGCCCTGAACCTCTGGACTGTTGATGTTCTCGAACGAGAGTTGAACACAGTAGTCCATGTTGAATCCACGTTGAGCCTGTCGAATCAACCCTAGATAAGAGTTGTTCACGACGATATGGATGTACGGGATGTTGAACTGCGCCCCGACCGCCAACTCCTCGATGAGGAACTGGAAGTCGTAGTCGCCGGAGAGCGCGACCACTGTGGCCGATGGGTCCGCGACAGCGACCCCGAGCGCGGCCGGGAGGGTCCAGCCGAGGGGGCCGGCTTGGCCGGCGTTGATCCAGTGGCGGGGGCGGTAGACGTGCAGCATTTGGGCGGCCTGGATTTGAGACAGGCCGATCGTTGACACGTAACGCGTGTCCGGGCCGAACGCGCGGTTCATTTCCTCGTAGACGCGCTGCGGTTTGATCGGTACGGCGTCGAAGTGCGTGCGGCGCTGCATGGTTGTACGGCGCTCGCGGCACTCTGCGGCCCACGTCGTACGGTCGGGTAAGCGACCGTCCGCGGCCCACTCCCGGGCGACCTCGATGAAGACCTCCAGGGCCAAGCGCGCGTCCGAGGCGATGCCGAGTGACGGGGCGAAGACTCGGCCGATCTGCGTCGGCTCGATGTCTACATGGATGAACTGACGACCAGCGGTGTACACGTCCAGGCCGCCTGTGTGGCGGTTGGCCCAGCGGTTGCCGATGCCCAGTACGACGTCCGCCGCGAGCATGGTCGCGTTACCGTACCGGTGCGACGTCTGCAGCCCCACCATGCCCGCGCTCAACGGGTGGTCATCAGCAAGAGCGCCCCAGCCCATCAGGGTCGGTACGACGGGAATCCCGGTCAGCTCGGCGAATTCGACCAGTAGGTCGGAGGCGTCGGCGTTGATGATGCCGCCGCCGGCCACGATCAGGGGATGCGACCCGGCGGCCAGCATCGTCAGGACCTTCTCGGCCTGCAGACGAGTAGCGGCGGGGCGGGCGAGCGGCAGGGGTTCATAGGCGTCGATATCAAAGGAGATCTCAGCCAGCTGAACGTCGATCGGCAGGTCGATCAGCACCGGACCGGGACGCCCAGATCGCATCAGCTGGAAGGCCTTCTGGAAGGTACCCGGAACCTGCGCGGCCTCCATCACGGTGACTGCCCACTTGGCGACTGGCGCAGCGATCGACGAGATGTCGACGGCCTGGAAGTCTTCCTTGTGCAGCTTGGCCACGGGCGCCTGGCCAGTGATGCACAGAATCGGGATCGAGTCCGCCGACGCGGAGTAGAGACCGGTGATCATGTCGGTCCCCGCAGGTCCCGACGTACCGATGCAGACGCCAATGTTGCCGGCCCGCGCCCGGGTGTACCCCTCGGCCATGTGGGACGCGGCCTCAACGTGACGGGCCAGGACGTGCCGGATACCGCCGTGGGCGCGCATCGCGCTGTAGAACGGATTGATCGCGGCGCCCGGCAATCCGAAGGCCTGCGTCGATCCTTCTTTCTCCAGGATCAGCACGGCAGCGTCGACCGCACGCATGAGAGCCATCAGGACACCTTCCCGGACAGCCGCTCGACGCCACGCAGCAGCGCGGAGTGGTCGAGCCCACCGTCACCGTTGACCCGCGCCGACGCGACCAGTTGCGCCACCAGCGACCCGAGCGGTACGACGACGCCCGCTTCCCGAGCAGCCGCGGTCACGATGCCCATGTCCTTGTGGTGCAAGTCGATCCGGAACCCAGGTTCGAAGGAACGTGACAACATGTTCGCCCTCTTCTGCTGAAGCACGGTCGAACCAGCGAGCCCACCACCCAGAACCTCAAGAGCCGCGGCGGTATCGACGCCGTACGCCTCCAAGAAGACGACAGCCTCCGCGACCGCTTGGATGTTCGCGGCAACGATCAGCTGGTTCGCCGCCTTGACCGTCTGGCCCGAACCGCTCGGCCCAACGTGCACAATCGTCTTGCCGACGACATCGAACAGCTCCCGAGCCTCCGCAAAGTCCTCGGCCGATCCGCCGACCATGATCGACAGTACGGCGTTCTTCGCGCCCGCCTCGCCGCCGGAGACCGGTGCATCGAGCAACCGGAAGCCGAGCGCCTGGGCCTGTGCGGCGAGTTGCTGAGTGACGTCGGGACGGATGCTGGAGAAGTCGATGATCAGGGTCCCCGTCTCGGCCTCCTGAAAGACGTCTTCGAGGACGTCCTGGACGTCCGGTGAGTCGGGCACCATCACGCAGATCACGTCGGCGCCCTTGACCACATCGGCGACCGACGAGGCAGCGCGACCGCCCGCCGCAACCAGCTCCGCGGTCCGCTCCACACTGCGGTCCAGCCCAGCGACCGTGTGACCGGCCTGAGCCAGATGAACAGCCATCGGGTTGCCCATGATCCCGAGACCGATGAAGGCAATATTCGTCATTTCGTTTGTCTCCTAGGAAGATCAGCGGCGCTCGAACGGCAGCCAGCCGAAACATTCGTCAGTACTGGTGGACGGCTTGTACTCGAGCCCGACCCACCCCGTGTAGCCGTGCGCCTCGAGGGCGGTCAGCTGCTGGTCGAGCGGCAAGGTGCCGGATCCGGGCTCGCCCCGGCCCGGCGCGTCTGCGATCTGCACGTGCGCGATCCGGTTGGTGTGGTCGGCGATCACCCGCTCGACGTCGTCCCCGTTGACCGCAAGGTGATAGAGGTCCGCAAGCAGCCCAAGATTCGGTACGTCGACCCGGTCGATCACCGCCAAAGCGTCAGCAGCTGTGAGAAGTGGGTACCGATCTGCCCCACTGACCGGCTCGAGTAGCACCGTCGCACCGACACGGCCAGCAGCACGGGCGGCGATAGCGAGGTTCTCGATCGCGAGCTCGTCCTGCTCGGCAGCTGAAACGTCGTCCAGGCGGTTGCCGTAGAGCGCATTGAACCCAGCAGTCCCGAGCCGCTGACCGATCCCGACAACTACGTCGACGTTGTCGCGGAACTCGCCCGCCCGCTTCGGCCAGGACACCAGACCGCGATCACCGCCCGGCATGTCACCGGCGAAGAAGTTCAGCCCGGTCAGCTGCACCCCGGCGTCGGTGATCGCGGTGACGAACGCATCGACCTGCCGGTCCGGCGGCACCGCTTCGACGAACGGCCACCAGAACTCGACCGCTCCGAATCCGGCCTGCTTCGCCGCGGCCGGGCGCTCCAGCAGGGGCAGCTCGGTGAAGAGCAGCGAGCAGTTCACCGTGTGGCGCAGCTGATGGGCCATGGTCACTCCAGTTTCCGTATTGCGGAAGTTGAATTCTGTTCTGCGAAAGGACCATAAGTTCGCGACCAACGGCGCGTCAAGCACTCACCCGGCCTCCCACGTACGCGGGTGCGCGTTGTACGTTCCTCTAAAGGCAGAGCTGGGGGCCTGAACAGGCACAACATCAGGAGGTACGGCGTGCTGCTGTCGGAGTTGCTGGATGCGCCGGAGCTCGGACTGCGGTTGATGCATGCCGCGGGTGGCGCACTGGACCGGCATGTCGGACGACTGGTGACGACCGATCTCCTGGATCCGGGCCGCTACCTGAACGGCGGCGAAGTCGTCCTGACCGGCCTGGTTTGGCGCCGCCGACCACTCGACAGCGAGCTGTTTGTCGCATCGATGGCCGCCCGCGGCGCCAGCACGATCCTGGCCGGGCGAGCTCAACTGGGCGACGTACCGGCCGACCTGCTGGACGCGTGTCAGCGGCACGAGGTCACGTTGATCGAGGTGCCGATCGAGATCGCGTTCGCCGACATCACGGAGTACGTCGCTGCTGCCGGGTCGGCGGAGACCGGAGCCCGCCTGTCCGCGAGCCTGATCCGGCAGCGGCAGCTGCTGTCGTCGATCGCATCCGGCCGCAGTCTGGACGAGCTCGCCGCCCGGATCTCCTCCGAGATCGGGCACGACTGCCGGGTACTCACCCCGACCGGGCGCCATGTAGTCCCCGGCCCCGGCGAGCTGCCGGCCGAGGTCCTGGACACGATCACCCATCGGTTCCTTACGGCGGATCGGACTCCGGCAACAGCAACAGCGGGCGAGGCGTCGTACAGCCTGTTTCCGGTCGGTTCCGGGCTCGGCAACCGGCTGACTGCGTGGGTGCTGGTGATCGACGGCGACTACACCGCCTGGCCGCGCGATCACGTCGAAGCTGTGCACGAACTGTGCGCGATCGGCGCGCTGGATCGGGCCAGACGGGACGAAGGCCGGCGCGCGCTGCGGCCCTTGGTGGCCGATGCGCTTGCCCTCGTCGAGTCAGGCGCACCTCATGCCGAGGTCGCCGCCAGGCTGCGGCAGGCGGGCGCGTTGTCGGGTCAGCCGCTGGTTGTGGCGGTCGGTGAACTGCGGGACGACGGCCCCAGCGAGGTGGCGCTCAGCCTCTTCGAGGACGTTGCGCTGACCGTCGGGCCGGCCGTGGTCGCAGCTGCGCGGGACGGTCTGCTGGTCGGATTCCTGCCGGCCGCCCCCGGCCTCGCGGAGCAGCTGCGACGCGCCTTCGGAAGGCTCGCGCCCGGCCTGCACAGAGCCCGGCTCGCGGTCGGAGTGAGCGGCGAAACGGCCGTCGACGCGCTCGCGGGCGGGCTCGAGGAGGCCCGGTTCGCCCAGCGCGCTGCCGCGGGCAGCCGGGCCCCGGTCTCGGTCGTCACGTCCGACGAGGTCGCCTCGCACGTGCTCCTGCTCTCCACGCTGCCCGACGACGTCCGCCGTACCTACACCCAGCGCGTTCTCGGCCCGGTGCTCGAACAGGACCGCCGTACCAACGCCGATCTGCTCACCACTCTCCAGGCCTTCCTCGGCTGCGACGGTTCCTGGACCCGTACGGCGGACCTTCTGCACCTGCATGTCAACACGGTTCGGTACCGGATCGAACGCGTTGAGCAACTGACCGGGCGCGATCTGTCGACCCTCGAGAACCGGGTTGACGTGTTTCTCGCCCTGAAGTCACTCTGATTGGTGGATCCTCCAAATCCGGAGGTGAGTCGCCGGTCCATCTTCGGAGGTTCCTCGGGTGCAATCCGGGCCGCTCCGGGCCGATGCTGGCGTGCAGGTCAAACCCTGAGGAGCGATGTCCGATGAAGGCAGCCCGCACCAGCCGCCACCCTGTCGACCAGGTACTGCCTCCCGGCAAACTCGCCGTGTACGGCGCGCAACACGTGCTCGCGTTCTACGCCGGCGCCGTGATCGTGCCGATCCTGCTGGCGAACGCGATCGGGCTGAGCACCGAGCAGCTGATCCACCTGATCAACGCCGACCTCTTCACCTGCGGAATCGCGTCGATCATCCAGTCGGTCGGCTTCTGGAAGGTCGGCGTCCGGCTGCCGCTGTTGCAGGGCGTCACGTTCACGGCGGTCTCGCCGATGATCGCGATCGGCATGGCAGCGGGCGGCGGAACCAACGGTCTGCTGGTGATCTACGGCGCCGTACTGGTCGCCGGTCTGGCCACCTTCTTCATCGCGCCGTTCTTCAGCAAGCTGATCCGCTTCTTCCCGCCGGTGGTGACCGGCTCGGTGATCACGATCATCGGCCTGGCGTTGCTGCCGGTCGCGGCTGGGGACGCTGTCGGTGGCGCGGGTCCGACCGCGGCGCCGACCAGTGGGAAGAACATGGCCTACGCGCTCGGCACGCTGGCGCTGATCGTGCTCATCCAGCGGGTGTTCAAGGGCTTCATGGCGACCATCGCCGTACTGGCCGGCCTGGTGATCGGAACCCTGGTGGCCTGGGCGTTCGGGGACGCCCACTTCGGCGCGGTCGGCGACGCCGCGTGGGTCGGAGTCACCCAGCCGTTCTACTTCGGCTGGCCCAAGTTCTCAGTGGCAGCGATCATCTCGATGGTCGTGGTCATGCTGATCACCGCCGTCGAGACGACCGGCGATGTCTTCGCCACTGGCGAGATCGTCGAGAAGCGGATCGGCAAGGAGGACATCGCCAAGGCGCTCCGGGCCGACGGCCTGGCGACCACGATCGGCGGCGTCTTCAACTCGTTCCCCTACACCTGCTTCGCCGAGAACGTCGGTCTGGTCCGGCTGACCCGGATCCGCAGCCGCTGGGTGGTCGCGGCGGCCGGCGCGATCATGATCCTGCTGGGTTTGCTGCCGAAGGCCGGTGCGATCGTTGCCGGCATCCCGCACCCGGTGCTCGGCGGCGCGGCGCTGGCGATGTTCGCAACCGTTGCCGTGGTCGGCTTCCAGACCCTGGCGAAGGTCGACTTCAACGACCACCGCAACGTGGTGATCGTCGCGACCAGCGTCGGCCTGGCCATGTACGTCACCGCACAACCGCAGGTCGCCCAGGCGGTCCCGGACTGGGCCGAGATCATCTTCGGCAGCGGCATCACCCTCGGCAGCCTGACCGCGATCTTCCTGAACATCCTGTTCCACCACGTCGGCAAGGACTTCGGACCTGCCGTGGCCGGGCAGCCGGGCGACTCGATCCGGCTCGACCAGGTCAACAAGATGTCGCGTGAGGAGTTCGTCGAGACGTTCGGCGACCTCTTCCAGGGGCCGCGCTGGGCAGTCGAGCGCGCCTGGGAACTGCGCCCGTACGCCGACACTCACGCCCTCCGGAGGTCGTTCCAGGAGGCGCTGTTCTCGGGCTCGCGTGATGAGCAGCGGGCGCTGATCGAGGCGTATCCGCAGCTCGGGTCGCAGTTCGTCGCCGACGGTCTGAGCGGTCCGGCGTCCCTGAAGGACCAGTCCGACAAGGGTCTGACCTTCCTGTCCGACCCGGAGCGTGACGAACTGGCCACGATTACCGGCGCCTACCGGGAACGGTTTGGTTTCCCACTTGTGATCAGCGTCCGGGACGCCGAGTCGTACGCTCGAATTGTCGAGCAAGGCCGGATCCGGCTCGGCAACTGCGAGAACCAGGAGCACGCCGCCGCGCTGCTCGAGATCGCGAAGATCGCCGGCTACCGGTTCGACGACTACGTCTCCGAAGCCAACCCGATTCACAGTGCGAGAACCCGTTGGAGCAGCAACCGATGACCACTCTGTCCTTGACCGTCAATGGCGAGCGGACCGCGATCGGCGCCGTACCGGTGCACACCTCCGCGCTGGACTGGCTGCGTGATCGCGGCCTGACCGGCGCCAAGGAGGGGTGTGCCGAGGGCGAATGCGGTGCGTGCTCGGTGCTGGTCGCGCGGCCGGGGATCGATACGCCGACCGAGTGGACCGCGGTGAACGCGTGTCTGCTGCCGATCGCCTCGCTGGACGGGCAGGAGGTCATCACCTCCGAGGGCCTGGGTACGCCGGCCGCACTGCACCCGGTGCAGGAGGAGCTGGCGGTCCGCGGTGGTTCGCAATGCGGTTTCTGTACGCCGGGCTTCGTGTGCAGCATGGCGGCGGAGTACTACCGTCCTGGTCGGTCGGCCTGTGCTGGTGACCATGAGCACGGGGCCAACGGGTTCGATCTGCACGCGTTGAGCGGTAACCTCTGCCGGTGTACCGGGTATCGGCCGATCCGGGATGCGGCTTATGCGCTCGGGTCGCCTGCGGAGAACGACGCGTTTGGGGCGCGCGCTGCGGAACCCGCGCCCGCGGCGGTTGCCACTGGCATGCATTCCAGCGAGGGCGAGTTCATTCGGCCGACCACCCTCGACGCTGCCCTCGCGCTGCTGACGGATCGGCCGGACGCGCAGGTCGTTGCCGGGTGCACCGATACTGGGGTCCAGGTCAACATCTTCGGGTCGCGGCCGGCGCTGACGATCGCCATCGACCGGTTGGACGAGCTGCGCGAATTCAGCGTCGGCTCGGGCGAGGGTGGGTTTGGCTCGGGCGAGGTCCGGTCCGGATCGGGCGGGGACCGCGTCGCCTCGGGCGAGGTGCGGTTGGGGGCGGCGTTGACGCTGACCGAGATCGAGCGGCGGCTGGCTGGGCGTGTTCCGCTGTTGTCCGAGGTGTTCCCGCAGTTCGCGTCGCGGCTGATCCGCAACGGGGCAACGATCGGCGGCAACCTCGGCACCGGATCGCCGATCGGGGATCTCCCGCCCGCACTGGTCGCGCTGGATGCGTCCCTGGTGCTCGCATCTCGCCGCGGTGAGCGGGTCGTGCCGCTGGCCGACTACTTCACCGGGTACCGGCAGACCGTGAAGGCCGCCGACGAACTGATCCGGACGATCGTGATTCCGTTGCCGTTGGCACCGATGACGGCGTTCCACAAGATCGCCAAGCGCCGCTTCGACGACATCTCCAGTGTCGCGATCGGGTACGCGCTCGACGTGCGCGACGGGATCGTCCGGGACGCGCGGATCGGGCTCGGCGGAGTCGCGGCGACCCCGTTGCGAGCGCGGGAGACCGAGGCCGCATTGATCGGGCAGCCGTGGACCGAGACGACCGTGCGGACCGTGGCCGCGGTGATGGCGAATGAGGGTACGCCGATGGACGATCACCGGGCGAGTTCGTCGTACCGGTCGGCGATGCTCGGGCAGTCGTTGCTGCGCTTCTATTTCGGGGGTTTGGACGCATGAGCCTGTTGTCGGAGCGACCAGCCGCTGCGGTTGTCGGGGTGCCGATGCCGCATGAGAGTGCTGCGCTGCATGTGACCGGAAACGCCTTGTATACCGACGACCTGGTGCAGCGGACCCACGGCGTACTGCATGCCTGGCCGGTGCAATCGCCGTACGCGCATGCACGGATCACGGCACTCCGCGTGAAGCCGGCGTACGACGTACCGGGTGTGGTGCGGGTGTTAACGGCTGAGGATGTTCCCGGGGTGAACGATGCGGGGATCAAGCACGATGAGCCGCTGTTCCCGGGCGAGGTGATGTTCCACGGGCATGCGATTTGCTGGGTGCTGGGAGAGACACTGGAAGCCGCGCGGCTCGGTGCGTTGGCGGTGGAGGTTGAGTACGAGTCGCTGCCTTCGCTGGTGACGGTTCGCGAGGCGATCGAGGCTGAGAGCTTCCAGGGCGTCGGGCGGCACCTGGAGCGCGGCGATGTCTCGGCTGCGTTGGCCGGTGCAGCGCATGTGTTCCGGGGCGAGTTCGAGTTCGCCGGGCAGGAGCACTTCTACCTGGAGACGCACTCGGCATTGGCTTTGGTTGACGAGTATGGACAGATCTTTATCCAGTCAAGTACACAGCACCCGTCCGAGACGCAGGAGATCGTCGCGCATGTACTCGGGTTGTCTAGTCACTCGGTGACTGTGCAGTGT
Organism: Kribbella sp. NPDC056951; assembly: GCF_042674205.1. Lineage (NCBI taxonomy): Bacteria > Bacillati > Actinomycetota > Actinomycetes > Propionibacteriales > Kribbellaceae > Kribbella > Kribbella sp. NPDC056951. Next base: position 1,375,237 of record NZ_JBHUQZ010000001.1, on the reverse strand, counting down.
CTGCGGATGGGCGGCGGTTTCGGCGGCAAGGAGATGCAGCCACACGGGTTCGCCGCGATCGCCGCGCTGGGCGCGACGCTGACCGGTCGGCCGGTGCGGTTGCGCTTGAACCGGACTCAGGACATGACGATGTCGGGGAAGCGGCACGGGTTCCACAGCTCGTGGACGGTCGGGTTCGACGCCGACGGCAAACTGGTTGCCCTGGACGCGACGCTGACCGCTGACGGCGGGTGGAGTCTGGACCTGTCCGAACCTGTCCTGGCCCGGGCGATGTGCCACATCGACAACGCCTACGAGATCCCGCATGTGCGCGTGGACGGCCGGATCGCCAAGACAAACAAGACCTCCCAGACGGCCTTCCGGGGCTTCGGCGGTCCGCAAGGAATGCTGGTCATCGAAGACATCCTCGGCCGCTGCGCACCACTACTCGGGTACGACGCCCTGGAGCTCCGCCGGCGGAATTTCTACCAGCCCGGTGACTCGACGCCGTACGCGCAGCCGGTGCGGCACGCGGATCGGCTGGAGTCCTGCTGGAGTCAGGTGCTGTCCGGTGGCGAGGTCGCGACTCGCCAGGCCGAGATCGCGGCGTTCAATGCATCGCACGATCACGTCAAACGTGGACTCGCCATGACGCCGGTCAAGTTCGGCATCTCGTTCAACCTGACTGCCTTCAATCAAGCCGGCGCATTGGTCCATGTGTACAAAGATGGATCCGTATTGATCAATCACGGTGGCACCGAGATGGGTCAAGGTCTGCACACCAAGATGCTGCAGGTTGCCGCGACCGCCCTGGGGCTCCCGCTCAGCCGAGTACGACTCGCACCCACCCGCACCGACAAGGTCCCGAACACCTCAGCGACCGCAGCCTCCTCCGGCGCCGATCTCAATGGGGCCGCGGTGAAGAACGCGTGCGAGCAGATCCGGGAGCGGCTGGCACAAGTGGCCGCTGGACGACTCGGCATCAGCCCGTCCGACGTACGGTTCGCGGACGGCGTCGTACGGGGACTATCTGGAGACGGTCTGCCGTGGAACGAGCTGGTCGCTGCGGCGTACATGCAGCGCGTGCAGCTGTGGGCGGCCGGGTTCTACCGGACCGAGGGTCTGCACTGGGACGCCAACGCGATGCGTGGCGAGCCCTTCAAGTACTTCGCGTACGGCGTTGCTGCGTCCGAGGTGGAGGTCGACGGGTTCACCGGTGCGTACCGGCTGCGTCGGGTCGACATCGTGCACGACGTCGGCGACAGCCTGAGTCCGCTGATCGACATCGGGCAGATCGAGGGTGGTTTCGTTCAGGGCGCCGGCTGGTTGACGCTCGAGGACCTGCGGTGGGACGAGAGCACCGGCGAGCGGCGTGGCCGGCTGGCGACTCAGGCCGCCAGCACCTACAAGCTCCCGAGCTTCTCCGAGATGCCCGAGGTCTTCAACGTCCAGTTGCTGGAGAAGGCTCATGAGGACGGCGCTGTCTACGGTTCCAAGGCTGTCGGGGAACCGCCGCTGATGCTGGCCTTCTCGGTGCGTGAGGCGTTGCGACACGCGGCCGCTGCCTTCGGTCCCGCCGGTACCAGCGTCGACCTGCCGTCGCCTGCCACCCCCGAGGCCGTCTACTGGGCGCTGGAACGCGCCCGTGGGGGTGTCTCGTGGAGTGGGTGAAAGCGATCCAGACCTTGCGGGCCGGGCGTCGTGCCGGAGTCCTCGTCACCGTGACTGCGGTTCGCGGTCATGCGCCGCGAGAGGCCGGAGCGAAGATGGTCGTTGCCCTGGACAACGTCTGGGCGACTGTTGGCGGCGGCAACCTGGAGGCGCTGGCGATCGAGCGGGCACGAGAGATGATCACCTCGGCGGTCACCACGCCTGAGGAACTCACCGCCGCGCTATCGGACAAAGCGCCGTACCAGCATGGGGTGCAGTGTTGTGGAGGCGAGGTCACGTTGTTGCTCGAACCGTTGCCGGTGGTGCCGTCTGTCGCGATCTTCGGGGTCGGCCACGTCGGGCTCGAACTGGCGCGGATCCTTGCCCGCCACGACATCGAGCTGCACCTGGTCGACTCGCGATCCGATCAACTGACCGCGGAACGCCTCGCCGTACTGGATGACGCGATCGCTTCGGTGCACGTGCACAATGTGCCGGTCCTGCCCGAACTGGTCGTCGGCGAACTGCCCCCGGGCACGCACGCGGTGATCATGACCCACGATCACGCCGAGGACGCGGCCCTGTGTGACGCCGCGATCCGCAACGACCACCTGGCCACGATCGGCCTGATCGGTTCCCGGGCCAAGTGGGCCCGTTTCCAGCGCAAGCTCGCCGAGGACGGCAACGCCGCCGAATCCATCGCGCGCATCACCACTCCGATCGGAGTCTCCGGGATCACCGGTAAGGAGCCGGCCGTCATCGCAGTCAGCGTCGCGGCGTGGCTGCTCGAACTGTTCACCGCCGAGCGTCGCCCTGCGCCGGCTCATCGTGAGGCGAAGGCATGACGATCTTCCGTGGCACTTTCATCGACATCCCGGAGAACCCGTTCACCGGTGGTGTCCTGCGCGTCGACTCCGACGCGGGACTGCTGGTCGAGGACGGCACAATCGTTGCCCGCGGCCCCTTCCTCGACATCCGCCGGGCGCACCCGGCCGAACCGGTGGTCGACCTGACCGGCGGCGTCGTACTGCCCGGGTTCGTCGACTCGCACGTGCACTTCCCGCAGATCCGCGCCGTCGGCGGTCTCGGCCTGCCGCTGCTCGAGTGGCTGGACAAGTACGCGCTCCCCGAAGAAGCCCGGATGGCCGACGCTATCTATGCCGCCGGAGTCGCGAAGGAGTTTGTGCGTGGCCTGGCCGCGGCCGGTACGACGTCCGCCCTCGTCTTCGGTGCGCACTACAGCGACGCGATGGACGCCCTGTTCGGCGCCGCCTCCGAGGTCGGCCTCCGAATCACCAGCGGCCTCGTCCTCAGCGACCGCCTACTGCGCCCCGACCTGCTCACCACGCCCGTTCGCGCGTACGCCGAATCACTCGCGCTAGCCAACCGCTGGCACGGCACCGGCCGCAACCGGTACGCCGTCACACCACGGTTCTCGTTGTCATGCACCGACGAACTACTCGCCACCTGCGGCGAACTCATGGAAGCGATTCCCGGTGCCCTCTTCACCTCCCACGTGAACGAGAACAAGGCCGAGATCGCCACCGTCGCCGACTTGTTCGGCGGCAGCGACTACGTGACGACGTACGAGCGGCACGGTCTGGTCGACCGCCGTACCGTGCTCGCCCATAACGTCCACCCCACCGACGTCGAGCTCAAGCTCCTAGGCGTCAACGGCGCCAGCGTCGCCCACTGCCCCACCAGCAACGCAGCCCTAGGCAGCGGCCTGTTCCCCCTGCACCGCCACCTCCAGTACGGCGTCCGCGTAGCCCTAGGCTCGGACGTCGGCGCCGGCGCCGGCTTCTCCCTTCTCAAAGAAGGCCTCCAGGCCTACTTCTGCCAGCAACTCCTGGCCGACCAGGGCCGCCCGCTCACTGGCACCCACCTGCTCTACCTCGCCACCACCGCCGGCGCCGAAGCCCTCAATCTCCCCCAAGTAGGCCACCTCAGCCCCGGCCAAGCCTTCGACGCCCAACTAATCCGCCCCGCCGAAGACTCCCCCCTGGCCATCGGCATCAACCACGCCGAAGACTACGAAGAAGCAGTAGCCCGAATCTTCACCCTCGGCACCACCACCGACGTACAAGCCGTCTGGATCAACGGCGATCTGCTCAGCTGAGCGGAGCTCCCAGGGCGCCGCGGTCGTAGTGGGCCTGAATCTGCGCCGCGGTGAGCGGGACGCCGTACATGGCGACCTCGTCGATCCAGCCGTTCAGCCGGAAGGCTGCGTCGTCGCCGCGGGCGCCGATTCGGAGCGGGGCGTCGCCGACGGTCGGCATGCCGCCGGCCGGCGTGCGGAACTCGAGCTTGCCGTCGACGTAGATATCCATCCAGGACCGGTCGTAGGCGACCGCGACGTGATGCCACTGGCCTGGTTGTACGGTGGTGCGGCCGGTGATCCGGCTGACGACACCGTTCGGGCCGATCAGTTCCAGCTGGACGACGTTGCGATCGACCAGCCGCAGCGCGAACCCGTTCGACGCCGGCTTGGTGTACTTCTCCAGAATGCCTTGCTGGTAGGCGGAAGTGATCTTGATCCACGCCTCGAAGGTGCACGGGCCGCTCGGTGTCACCGCCAGTGCGTGCGGGGTGTCCACATACCCGCCGTTCAGCCGGACGGACCCGTTGCCGTCGCCGGCGATCGCTCCCGGTTGCCCGAGCTGCACCTGATCCCGCGCGGTCGCGACGGTGTTGTACGGCGAGCTGTCGGCGAACGTCGTCCCACTGGTCTCGCCGAACCGCCAGTAGGCCGTCGCGCCGTCCTGTTTGACCAGGTCCGGGTATGCCGTCGCCGACGGTTGTGCGACCCGGATCGTCCATTCCGTGGTGGTCGCCGTACCGCTCGTGGGGGTGGCAACGAACTTCAGCTTGTACTCCCCTGGCGGGGCGCTGAGCGGTACCGAAAGATTAACCGGGACTTTGCCCCAGGCAATCTTTCCGTTGCTCGCGATGTCGAAGGGCACCGGCTGCGGCGCCGTCCAGCCGTTCGGCAGCGTGACCGACACATTCCGGGCACCCGCTCGGCGCCGAGCACCTCGACCGTCGGTGTCAGAGCGATGGATTGGCCAGGCTTGAACACCGCCCGCTGGGCCGGAGCCGATTGGCCCGCGATCACGGTCACCTCGGCCTGGTCCACCCGCGGCACGGGAACGGTCCGGTAGTTCGCCCGCACGGTCGTCTCCTGGGTGATCGGACCCAGATCGATCACCTCGCCACTGGCCGGCTTGGTCGTACCGTTCACCTCCACCGAGGTCAGCTGATAGCCGGCCGGCGGCCGCAGGCCCAGCTTCACGCTCTGTGGCGCGGTCCGGGTCGGCGGCGTGATCGTCGCGTCGATGACGCCCACGGCCAGCTTCGACTGGATCTCGAACGACACCGGACCGAACTTCGTCGGAAGCTTGTAGGCCGCGATCCGCTTGGTGTTGTCGGCCAGCCACCGCCGCGGCGCCGCCGGGGTGATCCACAGGTTCGCGGGCGAGCCGTCCGCGGCGGTCTCCTCACGGACCAGGGTGCCCCGGATCGCTTCCAGGTACGTCGCGTTGTTCGCGGACAGCGGCGGGTAGAACTGGGTCCGGTAGTACTCGCCGAGCTCGGGGCACGGCGAGACGGTCGCGCCCTCGCCGCCGATGAAGGTCTTCGGCGTCAGGTCGTGCGCGAGCTTGCCGTACAGGTTCAGTGTCAACCGGTCCGCTTCGTCGTTGTCGGACAGGAACTTCACCCGCGAATAGCCGTACTGCTCGTCGACCCCGGACGACTTGTACCCGGGCGCACTGATCCCGAAGTGACCGTCACCCGCCCAGCAGACACCTGGGTCGATGCCGACCATGTTGAACCGGGTCAGTCCGAGGATCATCCCGCCGTGCTTCTCCAGGTACTTCAGCAGACCCTTCGCCTCGGCGCTGCCCGGTGCGAACAGTCCGGTCGCGGCGAAGTACGGGATCGTCAGGTTCCAGTAGCTACCGTCCTTGGTGGCCGAGATCTGGTCGTAGGCCGCGGGGGCGGTTGCGTCCAGCAACGAGATCGGCACGTACAAGGAGCCATCCGCCAACCAGGACTGGGATCGGGTGATGGCCGAGCGCAAGGCGGTCTCGAAATCCTTGGCCTCGTTGGTGAACCGCGCACCATCTGCTGCCCGGCCTGCCTTCGTCAGGGCACGGCCGAGATCGCGCATGCCCTTCCAGGCCTCGGACTGGTGATGTATGCCGTACACCGGTTGCGGGATGTCCGAGCCGTACCGCGCCTTGGCGATCAGCCCGTTCGGATCCGCGTCCCGCTCACCGGCCAACCGGTTGAGGTAGCCGTTGAAGGTCCCGAGGTTGTCGGTCAGGTACGACGCGTCGCCGGTGAGCTCGTAGTACGACGCGGCGCTCTGCATCTTGATGCCCATCTCCCAGCCGGGGAAGAAACTGTCGCCCTGACCGCGGCGCAGGATCTCCTGCAGGTGTTTCCGGTACGCCGCCTGCTGGCCGAACTCGCCGAGAACCTGCACCGACGCCGACACCTCGGGCACGAACGCCGACGTGTCGTCCTTGAACTCGTATCCGTTGCCGACGCTCTGCTGCCAACCCATCACCAGGTTCTGGATCAGCAGGTTCTTCATCGCGTCGGAGGCGTAGTACTCAGGAATCTCCACGTGCGCACCGGCGGACAGCAGCTTGCTCCAGTAGTCCACGACGCCCGTGCTGGCCTGGCGGTAGCTGGTGGAGTCCACTGTGGTCGAGTCGATAGCGGACGGTGCGTTGGGGACCATCAGGTAGACCGATGAGCCGTCCGGCGTGGCGTCGACCGGAAGCGTCAGCTCCGAGCCGGACCAGGTCGCCGTACCGGACCAGGCGATGTGCGTACCGCTGCTGCTGACCAACTGCCGGCCGCTCACCGTCGCTCCGCCGACCCCGTCACCGACGAGCCGGACCTTCAGGGTCGTGGTGGCGTCGCCGTACGCGGTGAACTTGACCCAGCTGACGAGATTTCCGTTGACTCGGCTGACGAACGACTCCCGATCCCACTTCGTGCCGGAGTCGTCGGTGTAGCTGTTCTGCAGGAGCGGCAACCAGCCGGCCAGCGACGGTGTCGCGAGGGACGCGGTCCGCGAGCCGTAGATCTCGTCGTCGACCAGGAAGGTCGCGGTCCGGCGTGGGCGATGGGCGTCCTGTTCGGCCCAGTTGCTGATCAGCTGGCTGCCGTCGATCACGTGCAGCGAGAACGGCCGGTTGATCCCCCATTGGTTCGGCTCCGGCGCCGGGTACGTCTGCGGCAGGTAGGCCCACGACGAGTCGGTCAGGAAGTTGTTCGCCTGGTAGGCAGGCAGCAGCAACGACTGCAGGCTCTCGTACGTCGGTCCGTCCGGCTGCTTGATCAGCTTCTCGCCCCAGTGGTCGTCGCGCTGCCGCAACGTCTCGTTCACCCGGTCGGCGTAGTCGCTGGACGGCGCTGCGGCTGTCCCCATCGTGGGCGGATCGGCGTCGGCTCGAGGGGCGGTCAGCAACGGCACGGCCAGCAGCAAGCTCGCCGCAGCCACAACAGCTCTGCGCATGGTGGTCTCCGATAGGGCGGATTCAGAGGACTAGACCACCATCGGATCAGCGCATACGCGCAGCAATCCTTTCGACCGCAACGCAAAGGTCGCGCTGGTCGAGGGTCCGCAGGGTCCCGTTCTCGACGATCGGACGGCCGTTGACCAGCAGGAGCTTCAGGGGCGGCGGTGCGCTGAGGACGAGGGCTGCGATCGGGTCGGGGATGCCGGCGTGTTGGAGGGTGTTGAGGTTCCAGAGGGCTAGGTCGGCTAGTTTGCCGGGTTCTAGGGAACCGATCTCGTCGGCTCGGCCTAGGAGGTGGGCTCCGCCTAGGGTGGCCATTTCGAGGGTGTCTCGGACTGTTAGGGACTGGGGGCCGTTGCGGGCTCGGGACAGTAATAAGGCGTTGCGGAGTTCTTCTACTAGGCTGCCTGCTTCGTTGCTGGCGGCGCCGTCTACGCCTAGGCCTACTGGGGCGCCGGCGGCGCGGAGGTCGGCGGTGCGGGCTATGCCGGCGCCTAGGCGGGCGTTGGAGCTGGGGCAGTGGGCGATGCCGGTTCGGGTGGTGCCCAAAGCTTTGATCTCGGCGTCGTCGAAGTGGATGCCGTGGGCGAACCAGACGTCGTCGCCTGTCCAGCCGAGGTCGGCGGCGTATTCGAGGGGTGTGCAGCCGTGGGTTTCCTGGCACCAAGCGGTCTCGTCGGTAGTTTCGGCGAGGTGGGTGTGGAGGCGGACGCCTTTACTGCGGGCCAGTACGGCGGACTCGCGCATCAGCTCGGCGCTGACGCTGAACGGGGAGCACGGGGCGACGGCGATGCGTAGCATCGAGCCGAAGGAGGGGTCGTGCCAGCGGTCGATCGCGGATGCAGTCGCGGCCAGGATGTCGTCGCGGTCCTCGACGACCGAGTCCGGGGGTAGGCCGCCGTCCTTTTGGCTGCGATCCATCGAGCCGCGGGTCGGGTGGAATCGTAGGCCGACCTCGGCTGCGGCGGTGATTTCGGCTGCGAGGAGATCGCCGGCGCCGTGGGGGAAGACGTAGTGGTGATCGGCGGCGGTGGTGCAGCCGGTCAGCGCCAACTGCGCGAGCGCGGCCTGCGCGGCGACGTACACGGATTCTTCGGTGATGCGCGACCAGACCGGGTAGAGCGTCTGCAGCCAGCCGAACAAGGTGTCGTCGACGGCCAGGCCGCGAGTCACCCACTGGTACAGGTGCTGGTGGGTGTTGACGAAACCCGGTGTGACCAGGCACCCCGATCCGTCGATCACCCGGGCATCGTCGTACCCAGGCGCCGATCCAGGGCCGACAGCAACGATCTTGTTGCCGTCGACAACCACGTGCCCGACGAACTCGCGCCGGGCCGGATCGAGGGTCGCCACATAGGCGCCCTCGATGACCAACATCAGCAGAAGCCTGGTACGGCGTGCCACGCGCTCCCGGCGTCGCTCGCTTCGTCCCGGACGACGGTCGCCTCGATCAGCCCGTACGGGCGGTCGGCGGCGATGAAGACCTCACCGGGGTTCTCGACCTCGAACGGACTGAGGTCGACCAGGAAGTGGTGTTTGTTCGGTGCGGAGAACTTGATCTCCGCGACCTCCGGATGGTCGGCGAGCACCGCTTCGCCCATGCCGTAAAGGGTTTGCTGCAAAGCGAGACTGTGGATCGTCGCGAACCGCGAGAGCAGCAGTTGCTTGATCGCGTCGTACGACTTGTCCCAGTCGACCTCAGTGTGGTCGTAGCGCCAGCGTGCAACCAGCGAAGTCGCCAGGATGCGGTCGTTGGTCTCCGGCAGCGTCGTGTACTTGTCCTTCAGGAACCCGTGGAACTCCGACCCGGTCGACTTCAGCACGATCAAATCGCTGATCCCGGAGACCACGTAGGCGCGACGATCCGCACCCCGGCCCTCGACGTTGACGATCGTGTTCCGGACACCGCTCCCGCCGCGCACGAACGCATGGTCATGCTCGGCACCGTCCACCGAGATCCGTTCCCACGCATATTCCTCGACGGAGATCCGCGCGCCTTCCGCGGCCGGTGACGCGTCCAGGAAGTGGGCGCCGAGCGTCAGCGCGTAGTCCTCGATCGCGCCGATCCCCTTCTCCTTGGCGAAGGCGAAGGCGGTGTTCTTCTGCGTGTCGGTCGGCAGTACGTCGCTCTGATCACCGGTGGTGTGTGCATCGGCGAAGTTGCCACGGAGTGCCGTGGAGACGTTCAGATCGCGGATCTGGTGGCGGGGTGTGTCGCGGTAGATGCGCACCACGCGGCTCTCGGCTTTGCCGTACTGATTGGCTCCCAGGCGGATCGCCATTGCGGTCAGCTCCCTCGGTAGGTGGAAAACGCGAACGGGCTGAGCAGCAACGGGACGTGGTAGTGCCGCTCATCGACGACCGTGAAGGTCACGGAGACCTCCGGAAAGAAGCTGTGTTCGTTGTACGCCGCCACGTCGAACCAGAGCCGGTACGTCCCGTGCGCCAGCGTCGGAGCCAACTCGGCGATCCGGCCGTCGTCGTCCGTAGTAGCGGTCGCCAGAAGCACGGTCCCCTGATACAGCCGGACCGGTACGCCGACCGCCGGCCGCCCGAGCGCGGTATCCAGAACATGTGTCGAAAGACTGCTCATCCGGTCACCAACTTGTTCAATCGAAGCAATGCGATCTTGCGCAGCTCCTCGTGGACAACAGCCGCCTCGGTCACGTCGTCGTGCGTGAGGCGATCCTGCAGACTGCTCAGCATCTGCGTGGCGGACAACCCGGTCGCGCAGATCAGGAACACCCGCCCGAACCGGTCCTCGTAAGCACGGTTGCCCTCGGCAAGCGCCGAGCGGACAGCAGGGTCGTCACCGACGCCGGACTGCTCCTTGCGGGACCATTCGGCCTCGGTCCCTGCACCCTGCGGCCGGTCGCCGATCCGCGGGTGCGCCTGGAGAGCACGATCGACCTCGCTGTCGTCGAACTCCCGCGCCAGCTGATCGGCAACCGCGGTCAGCGCGGCGTGATCGGCGTACGGGCGTTTGTCCAGGATGCCCTCGATCCAGCGTGGGACGTCACAGCAGCTCGCCAGCTCCGGCCGCAGCCGATCGACGGGCGAGGCGTTGAACTCCACCAGATCCATGGCCAGAGCCTGACATCTCACCCGACCTACCGTCAACAGTTTGTTGAATTTTACCGAGCGCGATTCAGATAGTTGTAGACGGTGAAGCGGGTGACACCGAGCGCCTCGGCCACGATCTCGGCCGATTTCCGGTATTCGAACGCACCCCGGGCCTCCAGCAACAACACCGCCTGCTGCTTGTCAGTACGCGACAACTCGTTGAGAGGACCGCCAAGCTCTTCAGCGACCTCGGCCAGCAACCCCTGTACGCCGTCCGCCGGCTTAGGCGTCAGCCGGACAGCGACGACCGGCTTCCCCTTCCACAGCAAGGGAATGTCGTCACCGTGAGCCTCGTCGGGCGCGACGAGTTCCGCGTTCAGCCGCTCGATCAGCGGGGCGATCGCCGCCACCAGCGGATGCTCAGGCATCGCGTCGTACCTGAAGCGTCACCTGGCTCGCACCTCCACCGAAGGCCGCCTCGAGCACATGCGGAAGCGCGGCGAGCACCTCCTGCTGCTCGCCGCGAACCAGCGTGCCCAACGGGCCGAAGTCGCAGTCCAGCCCGGCTTCCTCCGCGGCCCGCAGCGCTTCGGTCACGTGCGCAGGCGGCGGACCCTCGACATCGAACGGCTCAGTGGTGAACTCGGCAACCAATCGCATACCGCGAGGCTAAGGTCGGCGTGCCAGTTTGGCGAGTGCCGTCATCTCGACGCCGATGTGTTGATCGATCTCGGCCTCGTCGATCGCTCCGCAATCGAGACCGCGCAGGACGAAGCCAGCGAGCGCGACAGCGGTTGCCGGCTCATCGAGATACCCGGACTCGCCCTGGCCGAGGTAGGCGCGCAACCTCAGCGCGGCCTGCGCGAAGCCCTCGCGATAGAACAGGTACGTCGCCGCGAAGCGGGTCGGCAGCTGGGCAGGATGCATGTCCCAACCCTGATAGATGCCGCGGGCAAGCGAACGCCGTACCAGCCGGAAGTGCAGTTGCCAGGCCTCGTGAGTCGCCTCGCCGACCGGCAGCACGTTGGTCGAGCCGTCCGACACGAACACGCCAGTCCCGGCCGCGGCCAACTGCATCACGTCCTTGGCGTGATCGGCGACCGGATGTTCCATGCTCTGGTACGCCGCCGCGACGCCCAGCGAGGCGCTGTAGTCGTAGGTCCCGTAGTGCAGCCCGGTGACCCGACGCCCGCCGGCCTTGAGCATCCGAGCGATCAGCGCGGTCCCGTCGGCACCGAGAATCGCCTGCGGAGTCTCGACCTGGATCTCGAACTTCAGCTCCGGAACGCGATAGGTAGCCTCCAGCGTCTCCAGCACATACACGAACGCCGAGACCTGCTCGACCGACGTCACCTTCGGCAGCGTGACCACGAACCCGTCGCCGACACCGCCTTCCCGGACGAACAGATCCAGCGTCCGAATCGACCGCCGCCGAGTCGGCGCCTCCAACGACTTCACCCGCAGTCCGTAGTACGGCGTCTGTCGCGCGACCCGCGCCGCCGCCACGGCCGCCGCATCCTCCTCCGGATCCGGGCGATCGCCGTACCCGTCCTCGAAGTCGATCCGCAGGTCCTCGATGGGCTCCCGCTCGAGCTTTGCCACCATCCGGTCGTGAACCTCGGCAGAGATCCCCAGTACGGCGGTCAGGTCGTGGCCGGCGAGGGCTGCGCGGGCCTGCGAGCCCCAGTCGGCGACCGTGCGATCGTCGTACCGGTCGGCGGGGACATAGACCGTGTGCACCGGTTGCCGCACACCGCGATCCCCCGGATAGTCGGCCGCGAGGGCCGCGTCGGCCGCTCCCAGCCGCCGGTCCAGCTCGGCACCAAGCTCTTCCAGCCCCATGGGCTCGCCTCCTTCGTTTTCCGTATTGCGGAGACTAATATCTACTCTGCGGATAATGAAAGGGTGACCGATGACTGAGACCAGCAAGCCGCGGACCGGCAGCGTGCAGTCGATCGAGCGAGCGTTCGGCCTGCTCGAGACGATGGCCGACGCCGGCGGGATGATGGGGCTGTCCCAGCTGGCCACGGCCTCCGGCCTGCCGCTGCCGACGATCCACCGCCTGGTTCGCACCCTCGTCGACCTCGGTTATGTGCGTCAAGAGCCCTCGCGGCAGTACGTCCTCGGTCCCAAGCTGATCCGCCTCGGCGAGAGTTCGTCGCACATGCTCAGTGTCTTCGCCCGGCCGCATCTCGCCCGCCTGGTCGACGAACTCGGCGAGTCGGCCAACATGGCGATGCTCGACGGCGACCAGATCGTCTACCTCGCCCAGGTCCCGTCGCGGCACTCGATGCGGATGTTCACCGAGGTGGGCCGCCGTGTCCTCCCGCATTGCACGGCTGTCGGCAAGGCAATCCTCGCCCAGTACCCCGAAGGTGCGGTCCGCGAGCTGCTCGCCCGGACCGGTATGCCGCAGCACACCGAGAACACCATCAGCACTCCGGATGCGTTCGCCAGCCAACTCCATCAGGCCGCCAAGTCCGGCTATGCGACAGACGAAGGCGAACAAGAACTCGGGGTCCGATGCGTGGCTGTCGCCGTACCGGATGCGCCCACTCCCCTGGCCATCTCGGTCTCCGGCCCTGCTCCCCGGATGACCGAAGCCCTGGTCGATCGGGCTGTCCCGCTGCTCACGCAGGCCGCCGAAGCCCTGTCGAACGACCTGCGCTGAACAGACCAGCGGCGCCGGTCCCGTCGAGGACCGGCGCCGCCTTCACAGCATCGAACGGGTTACGTACCCGGCCGCGGGTAGATCCGCTTCAGCACCTCGAAGTCCTGGCTGGACGGCCGCAGCGACCAGCCAGCAGCAATCCTGCCCTGCTTCATGCAGGAGTTCGTCGAGGAGTTGTGCCCGAGACCGAGTGCGTGACCGAGCTCGTGGCAGGTCGACTTGCGTGCCTGGTTGGTGCCGGCCATGTGGCTGGCGAGGTAGACGTCGACCGGTCCCTCAGGTGCGTTCGCGTTCCAGTACGTGACACCGAACTCGTCCGGTCCCGGACTGTAGGTCCGGACGTGGACACAGTGCCGGCCGCCCCCAGGGCAACCCGCGGTGTACCAGCGGTAGTAGGCGTCGATGCCGACTGCCTGGTACCAGTCGTTCACCGCGTCGGTGACCGGGAACCCGGCCGGTGTGTGGTCCAGGAAGTAGACCTGCGGGTCGTTGAACCCCCCGTAGCTCCAGGCGTGATCACACCACTGGACAGCGGTTCCGTACGACTCACAGGCCAGCAGGCCCATGCGTTGGCCGGGCGGTGCCTGACCGGCCGCCAGAACGTTCTTGCCCTGTGCGCGCAAGGAGTTCCGCAAGGCCTCGGCGTTCCCCGCGTGCTGGTGCAGACCGATCCTGGTCTGACCGTTGGGCAACTGCTGGACGGTGTAGACGTCACCGTTGTCGACGACAGCCGGTGCCGGTGTTGCGGTGGGCGGTGCGGCCCCGGCCGGTGATCCGGTCAGGCCGATGGTGAGTGTCGCGAGAACCGCGGCGGCGGCAGCCAGGCGACGGTGGATACCTTTCATGAAAATACCCTCCCCAAGGGTAGCCAGGTGACGCTGATTACCTCACGTCGTCAGTCGATCACCCGGCGATCACTGTAAAAGCCGCCAAAGACCGCGACAACACCCGGAAAGCTGCGCGAAAGCGCATTGACGTTCAAACCCCGATCAATATCTAGCTCGGCCCACTGGCGGGAGGGACTCGAGGCGGCGGCGGATGGCGTCGAAGGCGCCGAACTCGTTGCGGTGCAAGGCGATCAGCAGATCGTCCAGCTCTTTCCGCTACTGGACTTTCTCGGGCCACGCTGTGGCGAGTCGAGCGGCGTTGCTGATCTCGGCGAAGAGATTGGCGTGGGCTTCGACGGCGTCGGGGATCCAAAAGACTGTGGTTGCGAGTGATCGCGACAGTCTGGGACTGTCGCCGAGGCATCATCTAGGGAGAAGCATCTCCTTCAGGAGATCTTGCAGATTGCCGGCCGCCACCTTCGCTTGTTCGTGAGCTGATACAGCTCCACTGACCACAGCCAAAGTGCGGGAGATTTGTCGTTGGACGTTGAGTGGCGGCAACCAGATCGGCATTCTGCCAAGCGTCGCCGCGCTGAGATGCTGGACGGCGGAACCCGAGGCGTTGGCGTTGACCCATCGCAACGCAGACGGTCCGGACAGGTAACAGATGAGGAAGTCAGGATCGACTCCTGGGCCTGGCCGGAACCTCACGCAGCCTGGCCCGAGCAGCCACCCGTTCTGCTCGTCCACGATTCGCCCATAACGTCCGAGGGTGCCCACGCGAATGCTGACTACATCGCCTGGCGCCAACCTGTACCGGTTCATGCGGCTGGCCGTCTTCGGAGAGACCATGCTCAGACTGTCGATGCTGATCCGGCCATTGCTGACATGCCTGGGCAAGACCAGCGGGACGCCGTCCGGTTCACTGCCATCCTTGGTTGCCTTTCCTGGCCCCGCAACGATCTCGCTGACAGCTCCGAGGGAAAGCATCTGTCGGTCGCTGTTCGGTTGATCCGGCCCGAAAGCGGCCAGCATGGTGTTGACTGCCGCGTCTGCTCGTCGGACCCCGCTCGTGGCCAGCTGATACTCAGCTCGCGCAGCAGCAAGGTCGGCTGCCGACGGTGCGGCACACACCTTGTCCCGTGCTGGTACGACGTACCGCGCAGGAACGAGCGTGAAGTCGTTCTCGCGAAACCCGTCGATGTCAATGACCCTTGAGAATCCACGTGTGCTCTCGAACTCAGTGCAGTCCTCACGCCATGACCGGTACTCGTTGACGATCTGCTCGACGTCACTCGGAGACAATCGGCGCCTCGCGGGCCCGTCCGGCTCACCTAGCTCGCTACCGTCGATAACCAGGGTTTCTCGGCTCTGTTCCGATGGGTCCTCCGGTCTGAGAATCCAGATCATTGACGCGATAGCAGTGAATCTGAACAGCTGCGCAGGCAACGAGATGACGCACTCGATGACGCCCGCCTCGATCATGTTTCGGCGAATGGCCGACTCTCTGCTGTTCTGGCTGAACGCTGCGGCCGGGGCCACGACAGCCGCAGCTCTGCCTCCAGGATTCAGCTTGCTGAGCATGTACTGCAGCCAGGCAAAGTTTGCGTTGCTCGATGGCGGATCGCCGTACCGCCAGGATGCTGGATCTGGATCCTGCCAGCGAAGATTGAACGGGGGGTTGCTGATGATCCGATCGAAGCGGTGACTCGAGAATTGATCAAGATCCAGTGCAAGGGCCGGTCGGCTGAGCTCCGCATCCGCGCCGTGCAGCGCAAGATTCATGGTGCTGATCGCCATCGCCCGATCGTTCGGAGGCTGGCCGTAGCGGCGTGTGGCACCGACCGCCAGGAGCAGCTCTCCCGAGACACAGAACGGATCAAGAACGGTGTCATCAGGCCGTGGCGCGAGGAGCCCGGCCAGACAATCGGCAACGCCTGCAGGAGTGAACTGCCCACCGGCCCTGCCCATCCCTCGCTCCAGGTCTGCGAGGACCGCATCCGCCAGTTCTGCGGCAGGCGACGTCGGACCGAACTCATGACCGAGGTCGACCTTGCTGATGCTGTCGATGGCCTCCAGCACGGCGCGGTCCGCGGTGATCCTCAGAGCGTTGATCGCCTCGAGAAAGATCCGGTCATCGCCGAGAGCCACCCCGAGCCGGCCGACGGCTGTTTCCAGGTTCTCACCCGGTCTCAATTGCACGAACAGCGACCACAACTCCGGATGACAGGCCCTGACGTAGACGAACGCTAGAAGCAACTCACGCGATGCCGCGGCGTCATGCGCGCCACGCAGACTGTCCATCGCCGCCCAGAGACCCTGCTGCCAGGTCATCATCTGGACAGGTGCGGCCTGGTCAGCTGAATCGATGACTGTCGCAGTCGGCACGCGCTCAAGCCGGTCACCGTACGTCGTACCAGGTGCTTCGTTCGGGCGGAGCCGGTTCCTTGGGATCTGCCGCCCTCGCAACCAGGAGATCATGCTCGCGAGGTCGTACCGTTCCTGGCCTGACGCCTCGAGCGGCTGCGGGAAATCGGCGTGCCGGCTCCGCCAGTTGGAGACGGCGCTCAGCCGCACGCCGACACGATCCGCGATCTCGATCGGCGTCAGCCGATCTCCAGGCTCATCCATCAGCACCCTTCCAGCACTGGAGGCCGACGCTGGAGCACTACCTCCACCGCGGTGGTAACAGCCGGGTGCGACGCCATCTCGGGCGAGACGTAACGCAGGACCCGGAGAATCGTCCGGTGGTCTGCCTCGAGATGGCGATAGTGGATCGGTTCGTGATGCATGATCCGATTGCGAAAGAGCCGGATTGTCTCCAGCTCCTCGTGCAGCCTGCGCCTCGGTCCACGGTAGTGCGGAAATGCCTCATGCAGGTGTGGAACCCACAGCGTGCGGTCGTAGCGTCGACTGAGGAGAGCAACCCAGAAACCGAGCGTCAACTCGGTCACGACATCGTCGGCCGTACCCTCGCGAGGAGCACTCGCAGCTTGCCGGCAGGCCGCCCCGACGAGCCGCTGACTTACCTCCTGCAATGGAGCGATCGCCCACCAGTCAACTCTGCCGTAGCTCAGAACCAGCTGTGAGTGCACTGCGTTGCGGAGCGCCACTTCGAAGCATTGAAGAGGCGCGTAGAAGGCAGCCGAGATGTCGACGTTCCACCAGTAGAGCTCGGCGGCGGCGGTCAGATCACCGCTGGCCTTCTCCACATACGGCCTGAGCCTGGCCTGCGACAAGGCGTGCCACATCCAGTCAATCTCAACGGTCACCCGAACACCTCCGATCTCATCTGGGCAGCACACGACGTGCTACGATGCACGAGTAAGCCCCGGGTACGCCTCTGCTCTGCATGCCACCCGGGGCATTGCTATGTCGCCGCCCAGAGGTGGGCTCGTCGACCTGAGAAGAACCTATCTCACGACAGCACCCCCGGGCAAGTACTCCCAGTACTCAAATCTGTGAACTGGTCGCCGGTCGGGAGGGGCTCGATGACTGAGGTTCGGACGGCGGTTGGGGTGCTGCGGGGTGTTCGGGAGGCGGGGTGTGCGGTCTTCCGGGGGATCCCGTACGCCGAACCTCCCGTTGGTGCGCGGCGATTCGGGGAACCGGAGCCGGTTCGGCCGTGGGTCGGGGTGCGGCCGGCGACTGAATTCGGTCCGGCGCCACCGCAGTCCGAGCTGTTGGGGAGGGCTCGGGTTGATCAACGTGACGACTGGTTGACGCTCAATGTCTGGACACCGGACGTGGGTGGGCTGCCGGTGCTGGTGTGGATTCCCGGTGGTGCATATATGGCTGGCGATTCCAGCCGGCCGGAGTTCGACGGGGCGCGGCTGGCGGCGAGTGGCGTCGTGGTGGTGTCGCTGAATTATCGGTTGGGGATCGAGGGGTTCGGGCATATTGAAGGGGCTCCGGACAATCGGGGACTGCTTGATCAGATTGCGGCACTGCATTGGGTGCGGAAGAACATCCGGGCCTTTGGCGGTGATCCCGATCGGGTGACGGTGTTCGGTCAGTCGGCGGGTGGTGGTTCGGTGGCGGCACTGCTTGCGATGCCTCGCGCGAAGGGACTCTTCCGGCAAGCGATCGTGCAGAGCATGCCGGGGACGTTCTTCTCTCCCGAGTTGGCCGCCGATATCGCCGCGGCCTGCGCGGCCGAACTCGGGGTGAGTCTCTCAACTGTGGAGCCGGAGATGCTGCCGCTCATCGGGGACGCGATCTCGGACAAGGCGATCCAATGGCTTGATCGCTGGGGACCGATCGCCCATCGGCCGATCCCGTTCGCCCCGGTTGTCGACGGCGACGTGCTGCCGACGACTCCTTGGCAGGCGTTGGCCGACGGTGCGGCTCGTGACATCAACCTGCTCGTCGGACACACCCGCGACGAACACCGGTTGTTCAGCCTGATCGACGGCGTACTGGGCGAGGTCACGGCCGAGCAGACCGAAGCCGCGCTGCAGATGCTTGCCCCAGGGCTCCCTTATCGAAGGGCGTTTCCGGACGCGTCCGATGAGGAGTTGTACGAAATCGTCAACCAGGATTGGTTGTTTCGCATGCCCAGCCTCCAGTTGGCCGACGCGCAACTCGCCGGTGGCGGCCAGGCTCACCTCTACGAACTGACCTGGAACGGCGCACTCGGCGCCACCCACGGCCTCGACATCCCGCTGGTCTTCGGCAACCTCACCACCGGGCAGCCCTCCACCCTGATCGGCGACTCACCCGAAGCACAGTCGCTGTCAGACCAGATGCAGAAGGCCTGGGTCGACTTCGCCACCCACGGGGCGCCGGGCTGGCAGCCGTACGACGGCCAGCTGACCCAGGTGTTCGACACACCCTCGACGCTCGGCGCCTATCCCGAGGAGGCGTCTCGGCTGCTCTGGCAGGACCACACCTTCCGGGCGCTCCCGCTCCTGGGCTAGTTGATGCTGTCGAGAATGGCGAGCAGTTCGGATCGCCTGGCTTCCGCGAGCGGGTCGTCCTCAAGGCCGGCGAGGGTCTGCAGGCCCTGCTGGCAAGTGATGCGGGCCTGGACGGTGTGGCCCAGCGCGTGTTGCGCCGCAGCGAGATGACCGAGCACTTCCGACTTGAGCACTTGCTGGTGGAGCTCGTTGCATAAGGCAAGGGATCGTTGATAGGCGTCGACGGCCTCGGCGTGCTGACCTAGCGCGGCCTGGGCGACGCCAAGGTTGTCCCACGCGTAGGACGCCAGCATCCGGTTCGATCCGCCGGACAGCGTCAGGGCGTCCTGGGCGCCTGTCCTCGCCGCCTCGTAGTCGCCCACACTCAGGTACGACACCGCGATGTTGTTGAGCTTCCGCGCTTCGGTCGGATCTCCGCCGGCTTGGCGGGTGAGTTCGATGGCGCGCAGGATCAGTTCGATCGCCTCGGTATGGCGGCCGGATCGTTCGTATTCGCAGGAGAGGGATTCGAGGGTGTCCGCGTGACCGCGTGCAGAGTCGGTCTGTCCGAAGAGCTCGGCCGCCCGCTCCATGTGGGCAAGCGCTGCAGCCGACATGCCGAGCTCGGAGGCCGTCGTACCGACATCGCGTTCCGAGATCGCGATGAACAGAACCTCCTCGGTACGCCGCGCGCAGTCCAGACCCAGTTCATGCACGCGCAGCAGGTCGACGTAGGCGCGGCGGTAGTGGAAGGCCATGCCCATCAGATGGCTCAGCTCGAAGCCGACCCGGTCGAGCCCACGTTCACCTGCCAGCTGTACGGCGGCAAGCGTCGTCTCACGCATCGTGTCGAACCAGTCCAATGCCTGCCGATCGTCGGCGAACTCGAGCGGAACGATGTTGTCGAAGGGTGCCTCGATCTCCATCAGCGGTCCAGCTCGGCCGAGTGCGGCACGGCCGTTGGCGGCCGAGTGGAGATAGAAGCTCAGCTCCCGCCGGAGCGCAGCCTCGAGCTCTGCCGAGGAGTCAGTACTGCGCGCGAGTTCGATCGCGTACATGCGAACCAGGTCGTGCTGCTCATAGCGGTCCGGATGCGGTTGCTGAACCAGGTTCGCCTCGACCAACCGACCCAGCAGCCCTTGCGCGGCGGCCGAGCTTACCCCAGCAAGAGCGGCGGCCGCGGCCACACTGATACCAGGACCCGGACTGTCACCCAGCAGCCGGAACATCAGTGCCGTCGCCGGATCGAGGGCTTCGTACGACCACGAGAACATCGCCCGTACGTCGGTCGCCGCGTCCTCGCCGTCGAAGGCTGCCAGGCGGTCTCGTCCCACCGCGAGTTCGTTGGCCAGGGCAACCAACGGGAACCCGGGCTGTACGGCGGCCCGGGCCGCCACGATCGCCAACGCCAGAGGCAGTCGCGCGCACAGGTCGACGATCGCCTCGGCCGCTTCGGGGTCGGCGAGCACCCGGGCGCGGCCGATGCGGTTGGCCAGCAGCGTCTGGGCATCGTTAGCCGCCAGCGGATCAAGCTTGACCGGAAGCGCATCAACGAGCCCGGTCAGTCTGCTGCGACTGGTGACCACAACGAAACAGGTCTCGGACTGGGGCAACAGCGGCCGAACCTGCTCCGCGTCGCGCGCGTTGTCGAGGATGATGAGCACCCGCTTGCCGGCCAGCTGACTGCGATAGAGCTTCACCTGCGCGTCCAGGCCCATCGGCATCCGCTCGGCCGAGACCTGCAAGCCTTCCAGCAGCGCCCGCAACGCCTTCTCGGGCGTGAGCGGCGAACCGGACGGGTCGAAGCCGCGCAGATTCAGATAGAGCTGCCCATCGACGAACTGGTCTGCCACCTGATGGGCCCACTGAACGGCCAGCGCCGTCTTACCCACTCCCGCCATCCCGGAGATCACCGCGACCGTGCGGTCGGCCAACCGCTTGTCGAGCTGGGCGAGCTCGTCCGTGCGCCCGGTGAAGGCGGCGATGTTGATCGGCAGCTGAGCCGGACGCCACCTTTCCGGCGACACGGCCGCCGAACCACTGGTGAGAATCCGCGTGTGCAACCGCTGCAACGCCGTACCGGGTTGGACACCGAGCTCGTCGGCCAGCCGCTGCCTGGCCTGTCGGTACTGCGCAAGTGCGTCAGCCTGGCGACCGCTGAGATGCAGAGCCAGCATGAGCTGGCCGACCAGCCGCTCGTGCAACGGATGTTCGGCGACCCGCTGGGACAACTCGGCCACCATCGCAGCGTGCTGCCCGGCCTCCAGCCGGAGATCGTCGCGGTCCAGCTCCGCGGCCAAGCGCTCTTCGTTCAGGGTCGCGCGAACCTGGTTCAGCCACTCATTGTCGAGGGAGGCGAACGCTTCGCCCTGCCATTGCGCCAAGGCGTACTCCAACTTCGGGAGCCGCTCGTCCCCGGCATCGCGAGCCTCGGCAACGGCTTGCCGGAACCGATGAAGATCGACCGCCGATGGATCCGCAGTCAGCGCGTAGCCCGTCGAGGTCCGCTCGATCGCGGGACCGCCTGCGGCAACCAGTGCAGTGCGCAGGCGCGAGACATAGCTGTAGAGCGATTCCTTCGCGCGCTGGGGCGGCCGGTCGCCCCAGATCCGCTCGATCAGCCGATCGACCGGCAGCGACCGCCCCGCCTCGATCAGCAGAACCGCGAGCACCACCTGTTGGCGCGCCGTACCCAGCTCAACGGTGACGCCATCCGTCCGCGCCTCGACCTCGCCCAGTACTCCGAACTCCACGACCCCAGCCCCCTCCCGGAGACTGGAGTCAACAACGGACTCGCGCTCGGCGCAACCGGTCCCGTGTCAGGTCCGCGGGAGCGCCCAGACATCAGCCAGCGACGGGTCGTAACCGGAGGCGGCAGCGTTGTGCTGGATCCGGACCCGGATGGTCGGGTTCGTCAGCAACGCCGGGTCGTCGACGGGGAACTGGTAGGTGTCGAGACCGCCCTTCGAGCGGTTGTTGACCCGGTGATGCACCAGTACGCCGTTGATCCGCACCTCGTAGTCCTTCACCTGAGCGCGGTCGAAGGTCTCGACCAGCCGCATCACGAACGGCTGACCGGCCTGGATCCGCAGGTCGAACTCGAACCACGAGCCCGGTACCTGCAGACCCGAGTACCGCCGGGTCCGCCCGGCCTCGACCCCGGTCCCGGACGACGGCGCCGCGGTCACCCCATGAGCAGTCTCGGAGGCCGACTGACCGAGATCCACATAGTCGGAAGCACCTTCGACACCTCGTACGGCGAACTGGTACTTGCCTGCAGCAACTGTCACGGCGACCGTGTCACCTTCGTCGACGATGTTCGTCACGAAGGGCGCCGCGGTCAGCGCGACTCCCCCTTCAGTGATCAGACTCGGATCCGACGCCGGGACGCGAACGACGGCCGTGATGTTGCCGGGCACCGTGACATCCAGCTTCAGCCCGTCGGTACCGGCTCGCTCCCAGCGGGTGGCGATCTCGCCGTACGGCGTCTGGTGTCCGAAGTCGGCGAAGTTGAGTCCGGGGCCGGGCGTCGGCGCGATCAGCGCCTTGCGATAGCCGGGTTCGAGCGCGGATACCCCGGACATCGTGCCGTACATCCACTGGCCGACGGCGCCGTACGCATAGTGGTTGAAGGAGTTCATGGCGACGTCGCCGAAGCTGCCATCGGGTTTGATCGAGTCCCAGCGCTCCCAGATCGTGGTGGCACCCTTGCCGATCTCGTAACCCCACGAGGGAAATTCGGTGCGCTGCAGCAGCATGTAGGCGAGGTCGGTGCGACCGATCTTCGACAGCGCCGGCAGTAGGCCGTCGACACCGAGGAATCCGGTCTTCAGGTGACCGGCGGCGGCGATGGACGCGGCGAAGTTGTTGCCGACAGCCTCGACCTGGTCGGCCGGGATGAGATCGTTGGTGATGGCAAGGATGTAGTCGGTCTGGTTGCCCTGGCTCACCCGGCCGTCCTTGATGAACCTGGCGGCGAAGGCGTTGCGGATATCGGAGTACAGCCGCTGATAGCGATCCGCATCGGAGGTCCGGCCGATCGCGCTCGCCATCTGGCTGAGCTGGCGGGCGCTCTTGGCGTAGAAGGCGGTTCCGATCAGGTTGGTGTCGCTGGCAATGGTCTCCAGACTCAGCCAGTCGTTGTACTCACCGCCGGGCCGGATGAAGCCACTCGCGGGCGCCAGCGAGTCGACGTACAGCTTCATCGAGTCGAACTGCTCGCTGATGATCCCGGTCTCGCCGTACGCCTGCCAGAGCGTCCAGGGGACGTTCACCCCGGCGTCGGCCCAGCCGGAGTTGTTGTTCCCGCCGTCGAAATCCTCGGGGATGGTCGGTGCGACGCTCGGATACGCGCCGCCGGCTCGCTGTTCGAGCCGCAGGTCGCGCAACCACTTACTCAGGAACGCCTGCGAGTCCTGGTTGTAGACGGCGGTCCGCGCGAAGACGTTGATGTCGCCGGTCCAGCCCAGCCGCTCGTCCCGGGCCGGCGTGTCGGTCGGGATCGAGAGGAAGTTGCCGCGCTGGCCCCAGGTGATGTTGCTGTGCAACTGGTTGACCAACGGCGAACTCGTCGTGAGCCGGCTCGTCCGCGCGCCGTCCGTGCCGATCACCAGCCCCTTCAAAGCACTGGCCGGCGGCGCCGTCGCCAGCCCCGCGATCTCGACGTACCGGAAGCCGTGGAAGGTGAACCGCGGCCGGTACGTCTCGGGCGAGCTGCTGGCGAAGGTGTAGTAGTCGGTGGCGCGTGCGCTGCGCAGGTTGGCCGTGTAGAAGTTGCCGTCCTTGTCGAGCACCTCGGCGAACCGCAGCCGCACGGTCTGCCCCGGCGTCCCGGTCAGGGTGAGCTGCGGTACGCCGACCATGTTCTGGCCGAGGTCGTACAGGAACGTCCCGGGCACGTTGGAACGGATGGCCGTAGCGTTCAGCTGCTGCGTCACGCGCACCGGCTGGTCGGCCTGCGGTACCAGCCGTGCGGTTGCGGACGGCCTGACGACGGCCGCTCTCCATCCGGTCGCAGGGTAACCAGGCTTGTCCCAACCCGTCTGGGCCGCGCGAGCGTCGTACGTCTCGCCGTGCAGCAGGTCGCCGGCTCGGACCGGTCCTTGGCTCGTCCGCCAAGTCCCGTCCGTTGCGAAGACTGCCGTACTGCCGTCGTCGTAGGTGATCCGCAGCTGCGCGGTCAGCGCCGTGCTCTTGCCGTAGCGCTCCGGCCGGAAGACCCCGAGCTGACCGGTAAACCAGCCGCCGGCTACCTCGGCGCCGATGGTGTTCGCGGCTCCGGACCGGATCAGCGAGGTCACGTCGTACGTCTGGGTCTGAATCCGCTGGCGGTAGTCCGTCCAGCCGGGGGCGAGCTCATGATCGCCGGCCTTCGTACCGTTGATGCGCAGCTCGTAGATGCCCTGGGCCGCCGCATGCAGTCTCGCCCGGACAACGGTCTTGCCGGTCGGAAGCTGGATGTCCTTACGGAACAGGGGTTTCGCGTTGTTCGGTACCTGCAGATGACTTTCGGCGCCCTGGGCAACCTTGAGCGATAGCCCGCCACCAGGCAGAAGCGGCGCACCCGGGAACGTCTGGTCGTACGCGGGGAAAACACTCTCGATCAGTACGTCGCCACCCGCACTCGTCACCTTGAGCCGGTGTACAACACCTTCCTCCTGGCCGTAGGTGCGGAACCCCATCAGCCCCGGACCGTTAGCGTCGGACCGGTTCCGCTGGTCGACCTGCTGCCCGTTGATCCAGGTGGTGATCGTCTGACCGGCCACGGTGATGCGCAGGTTGTTCCGCTGCCGCAGGTCGACCGGTACGTCGACATCCGCCAGTACGACGTACTGTCCGTCGGGCTGCCGGACATGGGGGCGCAACCGCATCCGGCCCTCGGTGGTATTCAGCTGCCACATGTATCGGCCGCGGAAGAAGACCCCGAGCGCCTCGCGTTGGACAGTGACATCCGCGTCGACCGTGTAGTCGGTCCACTCCGGACCGACCGTGTCATCGGCCCCGATCCACTCGCCGGTCCAATCGGACGGTTGCAGTGCGCCGGTCTCGAACTTCGCCGGCGAACTCCACGCGGACGCCGTACCGGTCTCGTCCCAGACCCGGACAATCCAGTGGTACGTCGAGTAGCGGGTGAGCGCGGGACCGCCGTACGGGATGTCGATCGACTGGCCGGACGTGACCTGGCCGCTGTTCCAGATGTCGGGAGTTTGCAGCTTGTCGGGCGAGGACGCGACGTGGATCTCGTAGCGCTGCTGGCTCAATCCACGACGGTCTGCCGCCAACTGCCAACTGAGTCGAGGCACTCCGGCTACGACCGCGAGCGGCTCGGTCAGGTGGTTGGTCCGCAGAGACGACACCACGGGTGCTGCCGCCGTGGCGGTCACCTCACCTGCTGCGGTGAGCGGAGTCGCCGTGATCAATAAGGCAGAGGCAAGCAGAACCAGAGCTTTCACGATGATTCCCCAGTCGTCCGGGCTGGTGCAGGTCGGTGCGGGCCCAAACCATCGCAGTCGCCGCAAAATCCGGTCAACGAATCTGGCCAGTAACGGACAGCGTTTCTGGCCTCATCGAAAAGTAGCTTCGTTGTGGGTGTGACCCGATGAGTAGCTCAGTGCGTTGGTAGGGATGTGACGGCGATGAACTCCACCGAGGGCGACTTCGAGGCCTTCGCACGGGCGCATACGCATCAGCTGTACCGGACGGCGTGGTTGCTGACCGCGGACTCCTACCACGCGGACGACCTGGTGCAGGAGACGCTCGGGAAGCTGTTCGGCGTGTGGGGCCGAGTACGGCGGATGGAGAAGCCGGCGGCTTATGCGCAGACCGTGCTGACCCGGACGTTCATCTCGCAACGGCGGCGGCGGAGCTGGCACGAGCAGCCGACCGACGCCGTACCGGAGCTGCCGGTCTCAACTGAGGACCACGAGTTGCGACTCCTGTTGTTGCAGGCGCTGGACGGATTGCCTCCGCTGGATCGAGCGGTGCTGGTGCTGCGGTTCTTCGAAGATCGCAGTGTCGAGCAGGTGGCACGCGATCTCGGCAAGAGCGCCGGCGCGATCAAGAACCGCACCGCCCGGGCGTTGGTCCGGGTGCGGGCGGTTCTCGGCGACGAGGCGGTCATCGCACTGTGAACAGGCAGGAGAAGGACCCCGTGGAAACGACAGACGACCGGCTGCCCGATTTGATGCGGCGCGCCACTGAGACCCTCGAACCCCGGTACCCCGATCTGGTGGAACGCGGGATGCAGCGAGGCGTCGTACGGCGGCGTCGGCGTCGGGTGGTGAGCACCGCGGCGACCGCGGCCGTGGTCGCGATCACGATCGGCGGGATTGCCGCCGTACAAGCGAATCTGGGGCAGCACGCCGGTCAGCCACCGGTGGCCGGGATCAGCACGCCGACGCCGAAGCCTTCGCCGAAGGTCTCGACGAAACCCGTTCCATTGCCTCCGGCCAGTCCCGCCCAGACGTTGCAGACGCTGAAGGCGCTGCTACCGGCCGGACTATCGACCTCCGGCGACAAGACCTGGGGCGACGACTTCATCGCCGTCGGCCTGTTGGTCGACGACGGCAAGGGCAAGGCGTGGCTCGAGGTGAGCGTCCAGACGGTCAAGTACGACCCCGACTGCATCAACCAGCCGGAGAGCCAGAACTGCCAGGTCCGGCCGGACGGAACAGTCCTCCGGTCGTACGTGGGCTCGGACGGCGAGGGCACCCTCAACTCGGTGATCCTCGAGTACCCGGACCGGCGCGCGATCAGCCTGACCAGCACGAACAGCCTCGCTCTGAAGACGCCGGCGACGCGCCCCGAACCACCGCTCTCCATCGACCAGCTCCTCGAGATGGTCGACAACAACTCGTGGAGCTTCCCATCCGCCAACTACGGAAAGAATCTGAATCGATGATGCTGCGCAAGACCATACTGACCGCTGCCCTGGCTGGTGTCCTGATGGCACCGACCTTGACCGCCCAGGCAGCTCTGACCTGGACTGTGACGCCCACCAAGTCGAAGCCGTCTTCGCTGGCTGACATCGACTCGAAGGGCAGCGAGACCTGGGCGGTCGGCGTCGACCTGATCGATTCCTACAGCGATACCCGGCCCCTGGCGTTCCGCTGGAACGGCACGCGCTGGGTCGAGACACCGCAGCCGGTGCGCACGAACGCGACTCTCAACAGCGTCGCGGTCGCCGGCGCCAAGGAGGTCTGGGCGGTGGGCGAGGACCACGCCGTACCGGAGCAGTCGAAGCCGTTCGCGATGCGCTGGAACGGTACGGCGTGGAAGGTCGTCCCCGGACCGTCTGTCCCGGCCGGGTCCTTCAGCGACGTGACGATCGCCCCGGACGGTACGCCGTGGGTGTCGGGCTGGGCGGATGTCGGCGGCCGCGAACACGCGGTCGTCTACCGCTACACCAAGGGCGCTTGGCAGCAACTGACCGCCGGACTCGAGAACTCCATCAACGGCAACACGTTGACGGTACTGTCCGCGACTGACGCCTGGCTCGGACTGAACGGCGGAATCGCGCACTTCGACGGGAAATCGTGGAAGCTGGTTGACGACGTACCGGCCGATGGTTCACACATCCCCACGGGCATGGTCGCGGCCGGCCCGACGGACATCTGGGCGTCCGGCGTCGTGCACACCGTGAAGGGTGAGCGTCCCCTCGTACTGCACTATGACGGCAAGGCGTGGAAGCAGGTCGCGACACCGCAGACGGACTCGCAGCTGTACGACATCACCCTGCACAACAACAAGCCGATCGCGGTCGGCGAGAAGTTCACCACCTCCTCCGAAGGCATCGTCACCGAGCACCCCTTCGTGATCGCTCTCCAGAACGGCAAGTTCGCCGAAACCACCAGCCCCGCCGCCAAAATCGGCACCCTCACCGGCGCCGAATCCACCGGCACCCGCCTCTGGACCGTAGGCGCCCAACGCCAACCCGCCGCCGACGGCACCGCACTAGCCGCCCGATCCAACTAACCCACAACCCCACCGGCCCGCCAGTCTCCCGACTGCCGGGCCGGTCCTCGTTGCGCCCGAACCCACAGCCCATCACAATCACCCGCCCTCCCCCGCCCCCACGCTCAAACTCCCTCAGAACATCCACTTGTGATGGCCCCCAGGTCCGCACCACCATGCCCCCGCGACCGAAGCCACCGTGCCGCGCACGCCCAACCCTTCGACGCGCCCACCCGTCGGCCCCACCCCCGCGACCGAAGCCACCCTGCGCCCACCCCGGCGCCCAGTGAAGCCACCGTGCGCTCGCCGACTGGCTTCACCGTGCGGCTGCCACTCGAGTGGGGCGAGTATGTCGCTGGAATTCGATTTCCGGGAGCACGGTCCTCCCACTCGCCGGGCAACTCCTCGCACTCGCACGGTGGCTTCGGTCGCGGGCACGCAGTGGCTTCGGTCGCGGGCGCACAGTGGCTTCGGTCGCGGCGGCAGTGGATGGCCCGATTGCCCCGAGAGTCAAATGGGTGGGGGTGAGGGGGTCAGATGGGGAGGGGTTTTCGGGGTAGGGCTGCGTAGGCGCCGGTGGCTAGGGCGGCGATGGTGAGGATGGCGGCGCTTAGGGCTAGGGAGTGTTGGATGCCTATGGCGGCGCCGGTGAGGCCTACGGTGAGGCCGCTGCCGATGCGGAGGCCGCCGGAGGAGGTGTTGTAGAGGCCGATGATTCGGCCTCGGTCGGCGGGTGGGGCTTCCAGTTGTACGACGGTTTGTGAGATCGACATCGAGACGAAGTTCGCGACACCGCTGATGGCGAGGACCGCCAGGGCGAGCACGTAGTTGCTGGTGATGGCGAAGACTACGATGCTGAGGCCGTAGAGGACTGTGCCGGCGACGGCGGTCCTGACGGTCGGTCGGAGCCAGCCGGTGGCTTCGATGACCAGGCCGCCGACGACGCCGCCGAATCCGCTGGCGAAGAGCAGAGCGCCGTACGTGAGACCGGCGGAGCCTGCTCCGAGGTCCTCGGCGAACTCGGGCATCGCGGTTTGGATCGAGGCGCCGACGAAGAACGAGCCGAGCCCGGCTAGGACGATCATGCCGGCGATGGTCGGGCCGAGCGGTACGCCGCGACTCGCGCGCAGGGCGGCGATGGGTCCGAGGCGGGCGCGGGAGACGACGCCTTCGCGGAGGTGGCCGGTGAAGCGGGTGCGGAACAAGAAGATTGTCAACGGCAAGTAAATGGCGATGTTGGCGAAGATGCCGCCGGTCGGTCCCAGCAGGAGAAGGAAAAGCGAGCCGACGACCGGGCCGCACAACACACCCAGACTTCGGAACGTCGCATTGAGCCGTACGGCGCTTGGTAGGTCGTCGCGACCGACGAAGTCGTGCAGCATCATCTGCTCGGCCGGGCCCCACAGCGCGCCGGCGCAGCCGTGCAATACGAGCAGGACACAGGCGTGCCAGATCTGCAGCGAGTCGGTCAGGAAGAGCAGACCCCAGCAGAGCGAGACGACCATGAACAACGCCTGCGCGGACTGGATGATCCGCCGGCAGTCGTACCGATCGGCGAGCGACCCGGACAGCACCGAGAAGAGCAGGAACGGCAACCAGTGACTGATCACCTGGAAGCCGGCCAGCGCGGGTGAATGGAATTCACGCCACAGCACCCAGTAGGTGATGACGTGTTCGACGTTGTCGCCCATCATCGCCAGCCCGGTCCCGAACAGGTACGGCCGCGCATCACGGTTGCGCAGTCCAGCGAAACGTGGCGACCGGGCGGGACCCGGCTGATGGTCGGTCGAGCCGCAGGCCCGGCACATGGCATTCCTCCCCAGCGTGAACGAGGCAACGCACCTCGCCGTACTGAGGTTATCAGATTCGAGACATAGTGTCTCGTTACTGACTGGAAACGTTCCCCAGGCGATCGGCGGCGGCTGACAGGTCGGCGAGGTCTGCGGTGGCGGCGAAGTTCAGGCGGAGCCAGGCGGCCGGCTTCTCGGTGGCGAAGAAGCGGTCGCCGGGGCTGACGATGACGCCCGCTTGCCGCGCTTCGACCGCAGCGGCTACATCATCGGTCGGCAGACGCACCCAGAGGTGCAGACCGCCGGTCGGGACCTGATTCACCTGCCAGTCCGGCCGAGCATCGGCGAGTGCGTTGACCAGCGCTCCACACCGATCGCGCAACGCCACCGCGAGACCGCGCAGGTGCCTGTCCCAGGTCGGCGAGCTGAGCAACTCGAGCGCTGCCTCCTGCAAAGGACGAGCGACGAAGAAGTCGTCCACCTGCCGGATCGCTCGCAACCGTTCGAGCACTGGCCCGCGCGCGATCAGTGCACCGATGCGCAGACTCGGCGCGGCGGGCTTGGTCAGTGAGGTCAGGTAGATGACTGTCCCGTCCCGATCCATGCTGAGCAAGGGCTTCGGCACAGTTCCACCGTGATGAAGGAGCCGCGCGAAGTCGTCCTCGAGCACGAACGCGCCGGCCGCGCGGGCAACCGCGAGTACCTGCTGCCGCCGTTCGTCGCTCAGTACGGTTCCGGTCGGATTCTGGTACGTCGGTTGACAGTAGAACAACCGCGCTCCCGACCGAGCGAACGCCTCCGCGAGCAGATCGGGCCGTACGCCGTACTCGTCCAGCGGAACGGGGATCGGACTCAGCCCGGCCGCGCGGGCCGCCGCCAAGGCGCCCGGGTAGCTCGGCGACTCGACCAGCACCGGACTTCCTGGCGCTGCGATGGCCCGGAAGGCGATCGACAATCCGCTCTGCCCGCCCGAGGTGATCAACACGTCGTCCGCGCGGACGTCAGCGTCGGCCAGTGCCGCGAAGACAGTCCGGAGCGAACTCAAGCCGGCCGCCGGGGCGCGATCCCAAGCATCAGGCCGTCGCGCTGCGCGAGCTAGCGCCGCGGTCAACGCCCGCGCTGGTTGCAGCGAGCCGTGCAGGTAGCCGCCGTCCAGCCGGATCGCCCCCTCCGGCGCCGCGGAGTCGGCCAGTGATTGGGCGTCGACGCTGCGGTCGGCGAGCGCGACCGTCTGCCAGCCGGTGTCGATCACAGCCTCGGTACGGCGTGCGCGCGGCGCCACGTAGGTGCCGCTGCCGGGCCTGGTGATGACGACACCTTCCGCGGTGAGTTGCGCGATGGCCCGAGCGACCGTCCCCGGACCGACCCGATGCCGGTCGATCAGCTCACGACTGCTCGGCAACCGGTCCCCCGGGGCCAGTTCGCGGACGACAGCTCGTAGCGTCGTCAGCAGCTCTGCAGAAGTGCTACTGTCATTCATGAGAGCACATAGTAGCGCTTCTGCGACCTGGGGAGAATCGCTTCCCGTACTCCGCGCCGACACCCCGGGCTGCGAACAGGTCATCCACTTCAACAACGCCGGCTGCGGGCTGCTCGCGACTCCGGTGCTGACGACGATGCTCGAGCATCTGCAACTCGAGGCCCAGATCGGCGGCTACGAGGCATCCGCGGCCCGCGCTGCCGAGGTTCGTGAGTTCTATGTGGAACTGGCTGCACTGCTCGGCGGGCGGCCGGACAACTTCGCCTTCGCCAGTAGCGCGACCCACGCCTACTCGACCGCGCTGTCGTCGATCGCGTTCGAGCGAGGTGATGTCATCCTCACCACGCGGAACGACTTCATCTCCAACCAGATCGCGTTCCTGTCGCTGCGCAAGCGATTCGGCATCGAACTCGTCCATGCGCCCGATCTGCCCGAGGGTGGTGTCGATGTGGCGGCGATGGCATTGCTGATGAAGGAGCACCGGCCCCGACTGGTCGCCGCCACCCACATCCCGACCAACTCCGGCCTGGTCCAGCCGGTCGCCGAGATCGGCCGGCACTGCCGCGAACTCGGCCTGCTGTACCTGGTCGACGCCTGTCAGTCGGTCGGCCAGTACCCGATCGATGTCGAGGAAGTCGGCGCCGACTTCCTCACCGGAACGTGCCGGAAGTTTCTCCGCGGACCGCGCGGATCTGGATTCCTGTATGTGTCCGACCGGGTGCTCGCGGCCGGCCACGAGCCGTTGTTCATCGACATGCATGGTGCGAATTGGACGGCGCCGGGCGCGTATACCCCGAGCCGTACCGCGTCCCGGTTCGAGGAATGGGAGTTCCCGTACGCAACGGTCCTCGGCTGCGCGGCCGCCGTACGGTATGCCCGGGAGGTTGGTATCGAGGCGATCTCCCGGCGGACCCCTCAACTGGCCGCCCGGTTGCGCGACGGGCTCGACGCGATCCCAGGTGTGCGGGCGCTCGACCGTGGTGAGCAGTTGGGCGCGCTTGTGACGATCGCGGTCGATGACTGGCAGCCGGAAGAGTTCAAGTCCGCATTGGATGCCCAAGGCATCAATTCGGCGTTGAGCTTCCGGAACTTTGCGCAGTTCGACTTCGGCGACAAGAACGTCAATTGGTGTCTGCGGCTGTCACCGCACTACTACAACACCGACGAAGAAGTGGACCAGGTCATCGAGACGGTCAAATCTCTTCGGCAGTGAAGACGACGTCGTGCAGACCGGAGGAACCGTTCGGGCGGGGTGCTGCCTGGGCGGCGGTCTGCACTTCGCCAGCCTTGTCGGTGGCGCGGACGGTGAGGCGGTGCATGCCGGGGGTCGCGTTCCAGCGGAACGTCCATTGGCGCCAGGTGTCGATGGTGTCCTCGGCGGCGAGTACGGCGGGCTGCCACTCGCCGTCGTCGACGCGCACCTCGACCTTCTCGATCCCACGCTGCTGAGCCCAGGCGACACCAGCGGCGATCGCGGGACCGGCTTTGATGGTGGATAACCCTTTGGGCACGTCGATTCGGGATGCTGTTTTGATCGGGGCCTCGACGGACCAGCCGCGGTCGGTCCAATAGGCGCTGAAGTCCTGGAACCGGGTCACCTCGAAGTCGACGATCCACTTGGTGGCCGACACGTAGCCGTACAGGCCTGGAACCACCATGCGAACCGGGAATCCGTGCTCGAACGGCAACGGTTCCCCGTTCATCGCGACGGCGAGGATCGCGTCGCGACCGTCGGTGAGCGCGGCCAACGGCGTACCGATCGTGAGTCCGTCAACGCTCGTCGACTTCACCGCATCGGCTCCCGCGCGGACCCCGACCTCATTCAGCAGGTCCGCCACCGGTACGCCGATCCACCGGGCGTTGCCGACATACGGTCCGCCGACCTCGTTCGAGACACAGGTCAACGTGATGTCGCGCTCGACCAACCGCCGATCGACAAGCTCCTTGAGCGACAACCGCAGTTCCTTGTCCACCATGCCGTGGATCCGCAGTTCCCAGTCGTCGGGATCAATGCGCGGAACCTCGAGAAGCGTGTCGACCCGATAGAACTTCGCATTAGGCGTCACAAACCTCGTCACCCCCGGTACGTCGACCTGCGCCGCCGCCGGAACCGCACTCGCTGGATCACCCGGCACCGGCACCCGGAACTTCTCCCGCAACGCTTCCCCGGCCCGAACCGGCAGCACCCTCGTCGCAGTCCATCCCGCAGCACCCATCACACCCAACGCCGACACAGTCACCAAGAACCGCCGCCGATCAAACCCCACCGGCTGCTCCTCAGATGCCGGCGGCTCCTCCGCCCCAAGCCCCGCCGACTCCGCCGGCCCATGCCCGGGCGACTGCTCCTTCTCACCCGCCTGCGGTGGCTCGGGTTTGAATACTCGCGCCACCAGCGACATGCTGATGACTGCGGTGAGCAGGGTGGCGATGGACGGCAGCAGGCGGTCCAGCAGGCCGGAGGCGGCTGAGCGGCTGATGATGGCGAAGGCCAGGCCTACCAAGCCCAGGCCGGCTGCCAACCCCACCGCGATGCGGCGACCGCCTCGGCTGGCGATGAGGCCGGCGACGGCGGCTACCACGACGAGTACTGCGCAGATGCCGAAGCGCAGGAGCGGGCGGTCCGCGGTACCGAGTTCGCGGACCGCCCAGTCCTTCACGGGGCCCGGCGACAGGTCGATCACCTGGACACCGACTGCGTCGACCGGCCAGGGGCCGCCTGTCACGGCCGCGACCAGGTAGCCGACCGCCAGTGCGGCACCGGCCGCCACAACTCCACCGACCACGCCCGCGAATCGCCGTACCGCTCTCGTCGCCATGGAGGTGCTTCGGAGCCGCGGCCCCGCCGGATTGGTCGCGTAGGGCGGACCGCCCCCACTCATCAACTTCGCTCAGCTGATGCAGTTCACGCTCAACGTCCGCCGCCCGACGTGCCCAAAGGAGGGTTAGTGAGTGGCGCAGGTCCGGATAGGTCAGCCGGTGATGGGGTCGGCGTGGGCTTCGGGGTAGCCGGCGGCGGCTAGGCGGTCTAGGGCCGCTTGGAGGACTGCAGTGTCTTCCAGGGTGCGGACCTCGGTGATCTTGCCCCAGCTCATCCGGATGAACTGGTTGACGACGTTCTCGTACCGCGTGCCGTCGGCGAGGCCTACGTCGACGGTGACGGCGGTGGCGACGCGGGTGTTCCAGGGCCAGCCGGAGACCAGGATCTCGTCGACAGTGAACCGGGTGTTGGGCAGCAGCCGGAAGGCTCGTTCCCACCAGCGGCGCAACGCCTCGTGGGTGTGGCGCTCGCCCGACAGGGCGTGGTCGCCGTAGAAGCGGTAGGTGAAGGTCGGCGCCATGCCCTGGACCATCGCCTCCCAGTTGCCGGCGGTGATCTCGGCGAAGGCCTTCCGGACCTGGGCCGCAACGAATCGGTGGTACATCGCTCACTCCTCTGACTCGGCTTCACCACCCAACCTACGGATAGTGCGTTCAATAACGCAACTGACTAGGATGGAGATCATGCGGAACACGTCGTTCGCGGGATTCCACTGTTCACTCGCCCAGTCGCTGGAGGTGATGGGCGACTGGTGGTCGCCGCTGATCCTGCGCGATCTCTACCTGGGTCTGGACCGGTTCGACCAACTGGTCACCGACCTGGGCATCTCGCGGAATCTACTAACCAACCGGTTGGAAACCATGATGGACGGCGGTCTGATCGCGCGGACGCCGTACCAGGACAACCCGGTGCGGTACCGGTACACGCTCTCCGAGGCCGGCCGCGAGCTCCTGCCGATCCTGATGGCGCTGACCGCCTGGGGCGACCGGTGGGTGACTCCGGACGGCGGCCCGCCGATCCAGTTCACCCACACGACGTGCGGTCACCGGACGACCCCGACAGTCGCCTGCTCCGAGTGTGGTGAACCACTCGACACCGAGCACGTCACGCCCACACCCGGCCCCGGCGGCCGCACCGCTCCAGGGACCGCGCTAATCGCGACGGTGATGCACTAGGGCGTGTACGCCGTCGCTGCGAGCTGCACGAAGGTGGGGATCAGCGGGTTGGTGTCGCTGGCAGACCAGGCAGCTACTACTGGGCTGGGCGGGAGATCAATGACCGGTACGACGACCAGTTCGTCCGACAGGTGGTGGCCGAGCGGGGCGAGGCCGACGGTCCCGTTCCAGAGCACAGCCTGGATGCACTCCTGAACGGCTCGGACGATCGGTCCCTCGCGAGATTCGCCACCGTTCCAGAACGACTGCCACGCCGGGTCGGTACCAGGCGGGAACTGGAACCACGCCCGGTCAGCCAGGTCGGCCAGCGCCAGGTGGTCGCGCGAGGCGAGTGGATCATCAGTGCGGAGTACGGCGCCCACCGGGTCGGCGCGGAGTTCGTGCAGGTGCAGACCGGTCGGGTCGAAGGGAGCGCGGGTGATGGCGATGTCGACCAGACCGGTGCGGAGGCCGCAGGTGGGGTCGGTGAGGTCGGCCTCGCGAATGGTGATGGTGACCGTCG
Organism: Kribbella sp. NPDC056951; assembly: GCF_042674205.1. NCBI lineage: Bacteria > Bacillati > Actinomycetota > Actinomycetes > Propionibacteriales > Kribbellaceae > Kribbella > Kribbella sp. NPDC056951. The sequence continues at coordinate 1,339,895 of NZ_JBHUQZ010000001.1, read as the reverse complement.
GATGCAGTCGGCGGTAGCTGTCGGCGAGGCGGGCGATACCGGGATCGGTGCTGTCGGCAAGGATCCCAACCGTGAGGCTGGCCGCCGCGTTCACACGAGCGCGGACCAGCTCAGACTGCTCCAGCAGATTACGAGCTTCGACGAGCAGGGTCGCGCCGGCCGGGGTTAGCGAAACACCCGCAGCAGAGCGATGCAGAAGCGTCGTACCGAGGTCAGCTTCCAGCTGGCGGATCGCCCGGCTGAGCGGCGGCTGGCTCATGTGCAGGCGGTTCGCGGCCCGTCCGAAGTGGAGTTCTTCGGCGACCGCCACGAAGTAGCGCAGCAGTCGCAGGTCCATGACCAGCGATGATACCCAGTGGGTATCGGCGATGCGGAAGAAGTCTTGGACGGGTCTGATCGATCGACCAAGGATGATCACATGACTGACCATCCGATCGTCGACACCTCCACCGCTCAAGAGATCGCGCGGGATCTCGTCGTGATCCCCAACCAGGACGTCGATCTCGTCCCGAACATCGGCCTCATCGGCGGCTCACAAGCGGTCCTCGTGATCGACACTGGGCTCGGTCCGCGCAACGCCGAGCAGGTGCTGAAGTTCGCGACCGAGTACGCCGCGGGCCGGCGACTGTACTTGACCACGACTCACTTCCATCCGGAACACGCTTTCGGCGCAACGGCGTTCGCAGGCGAGGCGACGTACCTGGTGAACTCCGCGCAGGCGACCGATCTGTCGTCGAAGTGGGAGAGCACGCTGGCGATGTTCAACCAGCTCGGCCCTGCAGTGGCCCGCGAGCTCGACGGCGTCTCGCAACCGACGCCCGATATCGTCTACACCGATACGCATCAGATCGACCTCGGCGGTCGGGTGGTCCAGCTACGGCCGACCGGACGGGCGCACAGCAACGGCGACCAACTCATCGTCGTACCCGACGTCTCGGCGGTCTTCACCGGCGACCTCGTCGAGACCGGCCAGTTCGCCATCTTCCCGTGGTTCCCGCCGTACGAAACCGATGTCTCCGGCGTTGCCTGGATCAAGGTCATGGAGCAGCTGACCGCGTCGAACCCGACGATCGTCGTACCCGGCCATGGAGCTGTCGGCGACACGCGGCTGCTGGTCGACGTTCGCGACTACCTGACCGAGCTGCGGGACGAAACCTGGGTACGACGGGACTCGGCGCTGCCGGTGGAGACGATCGCCGAGGAGGTTCGGGCGCTGATGATAGAGCGGCACCCGGACTGGCGGCTCCCCGAGTGGATCGACCGTGGCGTCGGGTGTCTGTGTTCGGAGTACTAGTTCTCCAGGGTGATCTCGGAGCAATCAGTGAAGCGGAAGCTGTCGCCCGAGGTCCCGCCGTCGACGTGATTGTTGCGGATGGCAAGGTTTCGGACACTCTTGGCCTCGACCAGCAGGCCGCCTTCGAACGTGTTGTCCTCGATCCGGATGTTCTCGTGGACCGGACCATCGAAGACCGTGTTCTCCGGATTGATCAGGATGCTGGCGTGGTTCTTGGCGGGTCGGCGGAAGGTGTTGCGGCGGATCGTCAGGTCGCGGACCGGGCCGGACTCGTACCAGCCTGACGCGTCGGCGGTGATCAGGATCGCGGACATGTCCAGGCCGTCGAAGACGTTGTCCTCGATGACGGCCGGGCGGCGGGTGGCGACCAGAACTCCGCGGGTGGGGATGTTGCGGAAGGTGTTCCCGGCGACTCGGACCGACGGCGTGTAAGTGGTGTTCTCGACGGCGAAGGCTTCCGGATCCGCAACCACGTCGGCCGGTACGTCTCGATCGAGTACGACGGTCATCGTCGTCAGCTGCCTTGAGTCTCGGCCGGTCGGGCCGGTCACTGCGGTCACCGTCGTTTGGCCGACCGCGCGGAGGCTGGCTCGGTTGGTGATCTCGAGTTCGTCACCGACGGCGAACTGCGGGAACCCGGCGGTCTCGTCGTGCGCGTAGCGGAGGTGCAAGGTGCGACCGTCGATCGTGGTGATCGGGAGATAGGTCCCGTGGATGTTGATCGCGTCGTCATGTGCACCGTCGAAGGTGTTGCCGGTGATCGTCACGGTTCCCTTGACACCCGACATCTGCACGAAGTCCGCGAAGGCCGCTGCGATCCGCCCGGATGCGCGGTCGGTGACGAATTCATTGCCGGAGACCACGATGTTTTCGCTGAACTGGCCGAGGATTCCGAACCCGTGCAGGTACCGCGCCTGCAGATCGGTCACCGCGACATCCTTCGACTGCCAGATGAATCCGGCTGCTGTGTCTCGCGTGACCTCGCGCAGTGAATAGATCATTCCTCGCCCATCCGGTGTCGCTTCGGAGCCGTAGTCGATGCGCAACCTCCGTTCGCCGAGATCGGTCACCGAGATGACGTTCTCGAATAACCACGGTGGGCGGCGGCTTGCTAGGCCGGCTACTGGGTCGAACACCTGCTGGCCGTTGGACAGTTCGTCCGACGAGTGGCGCCAGTACGGCTGACCGTCGTACGGGCTTGGGTCGGTGAGGAATGAGACTTGGCCGACCTCGACGACGTACGGGCTGCCGGCGGGGACGGAGACGATGCGGTAGCCCGGGCCGGTCTCGATCACCGTCAGGTCGATGATGCGCGGGGCTGAGTGGTCGAACTCGAAGTTCGTCAGGGTGACGCGGCTGGATCCCAGGACGGCGAAGAGGCCGAGCTGGCCGTGCAGCTGGAAGTGCGAGCTTTGACCGTCGATGGTGAGGTCGTCGATGCCCTCGACGTACAGCGCGAATCGCTTGAAGCGGACCGCGGGGTCGGCGCCGGCTGTGTTCGACAGGTACAGCTCGTGGGGGACGGCCTGGTCCGGGTAGAAGTGGTAGGTCCCCTTCGGGAAGACCAACCGCTTGGGGCCGGCGACATCCCGCGCGACCTCGATCGCTGCCGCCACGGCCGCCGTACTGTCGGCGACCCCGGTGGGATCCGCTCCGAACTCCGTCACATCAAGCACGCTTGATCGTACATCATATAGGAAACGAAATCGGTGGCCGCTCACGACAGCTCATCGGATACTCGGGGGATGTCGGAAGTCGTCCCGTTGCGGCGGAACCGGCCGTTCGCGTTCTTCTGGACGGCTCAGTTGCTGTCGAACGCCGGTACGCAGGTCAGCGAGCTCGCGATCCCACTGATCGCCGTACTGACGCTGTCTGCGGGACCGACCGCGATGGGTGTGCTGACTGCACTCGAGTCGCTGCCGAGCTTGGTGCTTGCGCTGTTTCTTGGGGTGTACGTCGACCGCCTGCGGCGTGGGCGGTTGCTGTTCTGGTCCAACATCGGTCAGGGCGTGCTGATCGGAACCGTTCCACTGGCGGCCGCTTTCGGGGTGCTCACGATGGGGCAGCTGTACGTCGTGACCTTCGCCGTGGGGACTCTCGCGCTCGCTTACGGATTGGCGCACACGGCCTATGTGCCCGCGTTGGTCACCGACCGGCGGCAGTTGACCGCTGCTAACAGCAGTATCGCTCTCACCGACTCGGTCACCGCGGTTGCCGGTCCGGGACTCGGTGGTGTGCTCGTTCAGTTGCTTACGGCACCTATTGCGGTCGCTGTCGATGCCGCGTCGTTCCTGGTGGCCGCCGTACTGCAGGCCTTCGGTCGCGGGCCGGACCCGCTACCGCCTGCTGAGAAGGTGCGCTTCGGACTGTCCATCCGCGCCGGCTTCGCCGCCTTCCGGCAGCAGCCCGGGATTGTCGCCATCACCATCGGCAAAGGCAGCGCCGACTTCTTCCACTGGGGCGTCCTCGCCCTCTACGTCCTGTACGCCGTTCGCGAGCTCGGCCTCTCCCCAGCCGCCATCGGCGCCATCGCCGTCATCGGCTCCCTAGGCCCGCTGCTGGCCGGCCTCATCACCACACCCCTCACCCGCCGCTTCAGCACCGCCTGGACCGCCGTCATCGCCGCGATCCTCGTCGGCGGCGGAATCCTCATCCCCTTCGCCAACGGCCCCGACCTGCTCGTGATCGCCATCATCGGCCTAGGACAGTTCCTCCTCGGCCTAGGCGTAGTCCACCTGATCATCATCCGAGCCACCATGCTCCAACACACCATCGAGCCATCCCTGCTAGGCCGCGTAGGCGCCGTCATCCGCCTCATCGAATGGGGCACCGGCCCCATCGGCGGCCTGACCGGCGGCCTCCTAGGCGCCGCCATCGGCCTCCGCCCCGCCCTCATCCTCCTAACCGCCTGCACCCTGACCGCCGTCCCCTGGATAACCAGAGCCGCCATCCGCGGCTACCTAACCCTCCCCACACACCCGACCGACAGGACGTAGTCACCTACGCGGCGACGCATGTCAGGTAGTTGATGGAGCGGCGGACATACGTCGGGTGGTTCGTGGGGCGGGGAGGTATGTCGGGGGTGGTTGGCCGGGGTGGGGAAGGTTATGGGCCTCGGCGGTCCAAGATGCGCCCCACACTCACCACCTCGTGCGATGAGATCGGTTGGTGGCGGCGCTTGGCGGAACCCAGCCCTCGGCCGGCGTACTGCCAGTTCGTGCAAATGTGGGGAGAGGGGTGCCGTGAGGTGCGGGGGGCGGTCATTGTTGGTGGGGCGATCAGCACAGTCGGTGCGACTTCAGTGAGGAACTGTCCTATGCGAAGAGTTCGCTTTGCTCTGCCCATTTTGGTTTCGACGGCGTTGGCGCTTGGTGCCATCGGGGTGCCAGCTGTTGCCGCGGAGCCTCCCGCCCCACCAACAGCCGCCGGCAATCTGACGCCGGTTGAAGAGGTTCCGGTGCTTGCGGCGGCTGATGAAGCCGAGAAGGTTGCCGCCAAGTACGTAGGCTCGTATGCCGGCGCGCACTGGGACGCGGCCGCGAAGGTGTTGTACATCAATCTCGTGCAGCCAAAGGCGAAACAGGCTGACCGTCGGCAAGAACTGCAGGCCGCGATCAGCAGCCGACTGGCGACCTCGACAGTCACCACCAGGTATCGGTCGGTGCCGTTGTCGCTGGATGAGCAGAAGGCACTGATCGCCAAGTTCATGCAGGACCGAGGCAAGTGGGGCGGGAAGGCGGCTGTCGACAACGTGCTCAGTGGGTCCGTCGACGAGCTGACTGGCCGGATCAAGGCGCACGCGGTGAAGGGTGCGGCCGCCCTGCAGGCTGCGGCGCGGAAGAACTTCGGTAGCGCGGTCGACATCACGCCGGGCGCGGCCCCGCAGGCTCAGTCGCGGTACTACCAAGGTTCGCCGTACCTCGGTGGCATGGCTCTGTGGGACGACCAGAACGACCCCCGCACCGTGGGCACAGCAACCTGTACGGCGGGGTTCAACTGGACCCGCCATTCCGACGGCATGGGGTACGTGAGCACCGCCGGCCACTGTGCGTCCGCCGGCACGAGCATCTTCCAGGCTGACAAGAATCAGCGCATCGGCTACATCGGGACCAGGTACCTCAACAACAGCGAGTACATCGACTTCGCCTTCGTCAAGGTCACCGTCGGCGGCGTGCTTCCGATCGTGTACGTCGGCGGTGCGGACACCGACGCATACCGCGACGTCACGGGGATCGACACCGGGACAGTCACCGGGGTGACGGTCTGTTCGAGTGGGGCGATCACCGGCCTGGTCTGCGGAAGAATCGCGTCCCGCACGAGCTCGGTGGTGGTCAGTGGGGTGCTCCTCAACCAGCAGACGTGTGTTGACGCCGACGCCGGTGTGACTCGGCAGGGTGATTCGGGTGCGCCCTGGTTGACGACGTACGACCCTTACACAGTGAAGGCCTGGGGCCAGCACACCGGAACCGTGGACTGCGCCGGTGACAACAACGTGGACATGGTGTTCAGCACCGTGCAGAACATCTCCGCTCGTGCGGGTGCCACGCTGATGATTCGGTGAGACAGGCCGGCCGAGGCGGGGCGGTGCCTCGGCCGGCCTGTGATCAGTAGCCCGTGGTGGGGACCCACCAGGTGGGGGCGGGGTTGATGGTGACTGGGTTTCGCCAGGTGGAGGGGCGGTAGGTGGCGGGGGTTTGGGTGAGGTTCTCGACCAGCTGTTCGCGAAGGCGGTTGGTGGCGAAGGCGCCTACGACGTTCATCTGGGCGTCTCGGTAGTGGCGTTCGACTTCGTGGCCCTGGGTTACGCCCAACGCGCCGTGGATCTGGACTGCGCGTTGGGTGATCTCTACCGCGAGTTCGGTGGCGTAGACCTTGAGCATGCCGATGAGGTCTTTGGCGGAGTTGCCGGCCACGCGTTCGGTGGCGGCGCGGAGGGCTAGGACACGGGCGGCGTCGAGCTGGGCGCGAGAGTCGGCCAACTGGGCTTGGACGCCTTCCATGTGGGCCAAGGGGCGGCCGAAGGAGACGCGTTGTTTGGCGTGCCGAACTGAAGCGGCCAGCGCGGATTCAGCGGTTGCGATAGCGGCGATGGAGACCAGGAGCCAGCCCCAGGTCATGCCTTCGGCGAGTTCGGTGAAGGGGACGGGGATGACGTTGGCTTCGTCGACGTGGGCGTCGGTGTACACGATGCCGCCCCAGGGCATACCGCGCAGGCCCATGTGCGGGATCTCGTAGCGGCGGACGCCGGGCTGGTCGAGCTCGACGAAGGCCAGGCACCACTCGGGACCACCGTCGCCGACCTCCCGCCGCGCCAACGTCACCGCGAGATCGGCGCGCGGGGCGTTCGTGATCCGCGACTTCTCGCCGTTGATCACGAAGCCGTCGCCAGTACGGCGTACTAGCGTTTGATAGGTGGATGCGTCACTCCCGGCCGCCGTCTCGACGATCGCGAACGCGGCCAGGCGCTCACCGCTGATGAGCGAACGCACCAGATCGTCATGCTGCGAGTTCCCATACGTGCGCAGCAGATTGCCGCACAGCAAGGCTGAGACAGTCGCGGTCCAGTAGGTGCCGGAGCAGGCGCGAGCCAGCGACTCCATGGCGGCGACCTGCGCGGCCGCATCACCTCCGGTTCCGCCCAACTCAGCCGGGTGGAAGACGCCGAAGTAGCCACTGGCAACGAGTTCCTGCCAGTTCTCGGTGGGGATCGAACCGGTGGCGTCGACCTGAGCAGCGCGCGCCGCAATCCCGTCGTACGTAGCAGTCATCATCAATCCTCAAGAATCGACGCGGCGATCACAGGGCGCAGGACTTCCGAACCGCCACCGGACGAGACGAAGAAGCGCGCATCGCGGTACGCGCGATCCACCAACTGCCCCTCATCCGCGGCCGCCGGACCGGCCAGCTCCGCCGCGGCCTCAGTCACAGCCCGTACGGCGGATGCCGTGAACAGGCGGGCGGATGCCGCGTCCTGGTACGCGGTCGGCGCGGATTCGTCGAGCTGAGCGGCCACCTTCACAAGGAGTCCGGAGACGAGTTCGTTCTGAATGGCCAAGTCGGCCAAGGTGAAGCGGGCCGACTGAGAATCCAGCACGTGAGCGCCACGCAACTCACGCGTGCGGGAGGCGGCGAGCGAGTCGGTCGCGAGAGCACGGAGGATGCCCAGCCACGCAGCGCTGACGAAGACCCAGTCGAGCGCAGCCAGCAGCGGCTCAACCGAAGTAGCGGCGGCGCCCACCGCACCGAGGACGGCATCGGCCGGCACCTGACAGTCGTCGAAGACAACCCGTCCCCACGGACACGTGCGCAGCGCCGCCGGCGTCGACTCCTCGATGAAAAGACCAGGGGTGTCGGCGTCGACCAGGAACGCAGTACGAGACCCGGTGCTGTGCTCGGCGATCACCAGGAAGTGATGAGCTTTGGGGCCGAGGGCAACCAGTTCGAGGGCACCGGACAGCACCCAGTCGGCACCAGCAGCTCGGGCCGTCACCACCGCCCGGCCACCGGAGGTCTGCAGCAACGACAGCCCACCGATCCAATCACCAGCCGCAATCGACGGCAGATAACGCGACCGCTGCGCTTCGGTCCCGAAGGTCCGCAGTGGCACAGTCACCAGCACCGCGTGCGTAGCAACGGCGAGAGCGAGCCCAGGATCCTGCGATCCCTCCCCCAACGCCGTCAGCAACGCAGCCGTCTGTACGGCGGTCAGCCCGCCACCGAAGGTGCCCGGAACCGTCAGAGCCTTGAACAGGGTCTCGTCCCATTCGCGGTGCCGATCGCGCGTGGCGACGGTCGGACGAGCGAGATGACCGGCCAGCTGCCGGACCTGCTCGATCACCGCCCCAGCACCGTCAATGCTGTCACCAGGGAATTTCGGAAGCACGCTGAATCCCTTCCCTTCACAACTGCGGGCCAGATCTCAGGAAACGTATCCGTGAATCCCCAGGAGATCCGGAATCATCACGAAAAACCACCGGTCGGCAGATTTCGACACGCATCCTCGCTCGGCCTCACAAGGCTCCACAATCCTTGACACAGACCCGCTTGCCCCGCCTGGTCCGGCCCCCGCAAGGTTGTGAACAGCTCGCGAAGCCGCCCCGCTTTCACGACACCGGGGCTGCCCCGCGGCCGGAAACTCGCCATCCGCAGCCAAGGGAGCACAAACGCAATGGAATCAGCGGTAAGCACCGACGACGGGCAGGAAATCCGGCCCCGATTGTCCGACGCCACTTTGCGGGACTCGGCCCACATGGCCGGGGTCGAATTCGGCCCGCAGGACGCGGCGATCATTGCCGATCTGCTGGTGAAGACCGGCATCGAGCTCGTCGAGGTCGGCATGATCTCGGGCCCGAACAGCAAGGACGCGAACCTGATCGAGGCCACCCACGAGGCGATCGGTCCCGAGCGCAGCATGTCGCTCGTGGTGGTCCGCGACCGCCAGCAGGTCGCCACCGCCTTGGACGAGGCGCAGCGGCTCGGCGTCCACCACATTATGTACTCGATCCCGACCTCGGAGCAGCACGCCAAGCTCAAGCTCGGATCGCCCAGCCCGCGCTTCCTCGAGGCGCTGGCGAAGTCCGCGATCACGCAGGCCAAGGACCGCGGCTTCCACGTCACCTTCAGCGGTGAGGACGGCGCTCGCACCCCCAAGGAGCGCTTGGTTCCCTATGTCACAGCCGGTTTCGCGGTCGGCGCCGACCGGTTCCGCGTCGCCGAGACGGTCGCCTACTTGTCGCCGTGGCAGATGCAGGACCAGATCGCGAGCCTCACCGAGATCGACGGTTCCGAGATCGAGATCCACTCGCACAACATGCTGGGCATGGCCGTGGCGAACTCGCTCGCCGCGATCCGCGCCGGCGCCAAGTGGATCTCCGCGACCGTCGGCGGCATCGGCGAACGCGGCGGCAACGCACCCCTGGCCGAGCTGCTGATGGCGCTGCGCATCGTGCACGGCGACGACCGGTTCGACCTGTCGCACCTGACCGAGCTGTCCAAGGTCGCGCTGCGCGGCGCCGGCCTCGGTACGGCGTTCCAGTCGGGACCGACATCACCGCACGCCTTCGCCTACGAATTGCCGGGGCAACTCACCAACCCGGAAGCCTACGAAACCGTTCCGGCGGAATTGGTCGGCAATTCCCGCGAACTCCTGGTCCGCACCCGACTGACCCCAGCATTGGTCAAATGGGCATTGAAGGATTCCGACCTGACGGTCGATGTCGACGAATTCACCCCGTGGTTGATCACCCGGCAGGAAGAGACCGGCCGCCACTTGCTCGATCGCGACGGCATCCGTAAAGCCGCCGTCGACTTCCAGGCAATCTAAACCACCCTTAAAAGAAGACTGGAGTTCACCGATGTCCACCGCCACCCTTTCCGGTGTCTGCCCCGAGTGTGAGACCGACCTGACCGTTCCCGCGCTCGTCCAGGGCGAGACCTTCTCCTGCCCCGAGTGCATGCTGACGCTGCGCGTCGAGGGCATCGAGGACGGCCAGCTGCGCCTGTCGATGGTCGAGGTGCAGTTGCGCGACTGGGGGCAGTGAGATGCCCACGAAGTCCATCGCGATCGTCGCGGACCGGATCGCCTGGGAGGAGCGGCAACTGATCCAGGCCGGGCCCGAGTTGGGCCTGTCCGTCGAGTGGATCAACGACGAGTCGCTCTGCCTGGGCAACCCGGACGCCTCGGCGCTGGCCGGCTTCGACGCCGTACTGCTGCGCAGCCGGAGCTACACCCGGGGTGGTCTGATCGCCACCCTGGCCGAGGAGTCCGGCACCCGGGTGATCAACTCGGCGCACGCCATCAATCTGTGTGAGAACAAGGCTGTCCTCCGGACCGCGCTCCGCAAAGCCGGCATCCCGGTCCCGGAGTTCCGGATGGTCTTCTCCCGCTCCGACTTCACCAAGGCACTCACCGAGTTCGAGCTACCGGTCGTCCTCAAACCCGTGTACGGCGGGATGGGCAAGCGCGTCACGTTGATCCGCGAATCGGATCTCGCCCACTCCGTCTACGACTATGTCGAGGATCTCGGTCACGCGTTCGAGCAGGCCTGTCTGGTCGAACCGTTCCTGGCCGGCGGCGCCTCGGTGCGCTGCCTGGTCGTCGGCACCGAGCTGGTCGGTGTCGCCGAGTTCAGCACCGGCGGCGAGGACTGGCGCAACAACGCGGCCCTCGGCAACACCAGTCGTGCCGCGGCGGACGACCCGTACGTCGCCAAGATCGTCAGCGGTGTTCTCGACGTCCTCGGCCCCGGCATCTACGGCGTCGACCTCTTCCGTACGCCGAAGGGTTACGTCGTGAACGAGGTCAACCACGCACCGGGGTTCCGCGGTGTCGCCACCGCGACCGGTGTCGACGTGGCCGTGGCCATCGGCAACTATCTCGAGGAGGTGCTCGGATGATCCGGGCCGGAATCGTCGGCGCCTCCGGGCTGGCCGGCGGCGACCTGATCCGACTGATCGTCCAGCATCCCGAGCTGGAGCTCACGTTCCTCGGTGGTTCGTCGAACCTCGGCCGCCGCCCGGCCGAACTGCACCCAGGCCTGCGAATGGACCTCGGGCTGACGGTCCAAGAGGTAACCGCGGACGTCGCCGACAAAGTCGACGTACTGTTCCTCGCCACCCCCGCGCCAGTGTCGGCCGAACTTGCCCAGCTGCTGGCCGACAAAGGGCCGACGATCATCGACCTCAGCGGCGCGTTCCGGATCCGCACCACCGAGCTGCACGACCGCTGGTACCCGAAGGTCAACCGCAGCACCGAGCTCGCCGACCGCTTCGTGTACGGCGTCCCCGAGCTCATCGGCGATCAGTTGCCACAAGCAACCCTCATCTCGTTGCCAGGCTGCTACGCCACCTCCATCACGCTCGCCCTCGCCCCGCTCACCCTCGAGCTCGGCCTGGACCTCAAGACGGTGGTGATCGACGGCAAGAGCGGTTCGTCCGGTGGTGGTCTGTCGATGCGCATGACAGACCTGCACCCGCTCCGCAACGGCGCGATCGCCCCGTACTCCCCCACCGGCCACCGCCATGCCGGTGAGGTTCGCGACTTCTTCGAGCGCGCCAAGCCCGGAACCATCGGTTCGCTGTCCATGTCGGCGTACGGCGTCTCGCACGTCCGCGGCCTGATGACGAGCAGCTATGTCTTCACCGACGCCGAGGTCAACCTGCGCGACCTGCACCGGGCGTACACCCGCTTCTACAAGGGCAAGCAGTTCGTCCGCGTACGGCGGCACAACGAAACGCTGATCCCGGTCCCGGATCCGCAGGCTGTGCTCGGCTCCAACTACTGCGACGTGACCGTCCTGTACGACGAAGAGGCCAAGCGGATCGTGGCTCTCGCAGCGCTCGACAACCTCGTCAAGGGCGCTGCCGGACAAGCGATTCAGGCCGCCAACCTGCGGTTCGAACTGCCCGAGGAGAGTGGGCTGACGATGCAACCGGTGATGCCCGCATGAGCCCGATCGTGGTCAAACTCGGTGGCAGCTGCCTCGACGACCTGGCCGGCGCCTGGTGGAACGACTTGGCCGTGCACGCCGCGGAACACCCCGTCGTACTGGTGCACGGCTGGTCGAAGCCGCTCAAGCAGCTCAGCTCGCGGTACAGCGACCCGTCCGCGATCCTGCGCGACCGCTACGGCAACCAGAGTCGCTGGACCACGACCGAGGTGATCGAGGACATCAAGACGGTCAGCACGGTGATGGCCGACGACGTCGCTACCCGGTTGGAGTACCGCGGGATCACGCTCGAGCGGAAGCTCGGCAGCGACGGTCTCGTGTACGCCGGCCCCGGCGAGCGCTGGTGGTGGCAGGGCAAGCAATTGGTGGAACTGGAGAACCTGGTCGGCCCGATCACCAAGGTCGAGCCGAGCGTGCTCAAGAATCTCCGCCCCGGCCACGTCTACCTGGTCACGCCGCTGGCCAGCAATGAGCTCGGCCAAGAGGTCAACACCGATGCCGACCGGGCAGCTGCGGCCATCGCGGGTGCGATCGGGGCAACCAACCTCGTCCTGGTCACCGACGTGGCGCACCTGCTGATCGACGACCAGCCGGTATCGCGGATCGACGCCGACGCAGCCGCGGCCTTCCGCGACAAGGGCGCCACCGGAGGCATGCGCAAGAAGCTGCGCGCCGCTGGCGAGGCCTTGGAGCAAGGCGTGGCCGAGGTCGTCATCGGCAGCGCCCCCGTCTCCGACCTGTTAGCCGGACGCACCGGAACCGTGATCACCCGAGCTCCCGCCTCAGAGCTGGCGCCCGGCCGCGACGGCACCGCCACCCAAGCCCTTAAGGAGCAGTGACCATGGCGCAAGCTCGTGTGCTGGTCGTCAACAACAAGACCTTGTCTCTGCCTCAGCTCCGGAAGCGGTTCGAGGACTTCGGTGCGGCGACCGATGTGGTCAGCAGCACCGAGGTGCCGTCGAGGCTGAACGGCAGTCACCAGGCGATCGTGCTGAGCGGGACCAAGGTGCGGGCCTACGACACCGAGTACTACAAGCCGCTGATCGATCTCGTGATGACCTCGGACGTCCCGGTCTTCGGGATCTGCGGCGGGATGCAGATCATCGCTGTCTCCCAAGGCGCGGAGCTGGCCGAGGGTGAGCAGCGGGTGGGCGGGCACGACGCCGAGGTGGACAAGAGCGAGGCGCTGTTCACCTTCGTGAAGCCGACCGTGACGGTCTTCCACCGGCACACCCTCTATCTGCAGGCGGCACCGGCCGGCTTCCGGTCCATCGGCCGCTCGGACCACGCGCCGGTCGAGTTCCTGCGCTCGGACGACGGCCGGATCTTCGGATCCCAGGCCCACCTCGAGTTCCGCGACGACGGCCGCGAGATCCTCCGCGGTTTCGCCCAGCTCTTCCTCTGAAAGGACTTCTCGCATGACTGAGCACGACAAGCCCGCCCTGACCGTGCACCTGAACGGCGCCGGCGGCGAGATCAAGGGCTGGGTCGTCATCGACTCCCTGTACGACGGCCTCGGTATGGGCGGTACCCGGATGACGCCCGGGGTCACCGAGGCGGAGGTGGCCGGGCTGGCCCGCGACATGACCCACAAGTTCACCCTGGCCGGTCTGCCGATCGGCGGCGCGAAGGCCGGCATCGTCTCCGACGGCACTGATCGGGAGACCACGTTCAAGACCTTCGGCCGGACCGTGAAACCCTTGCTGCACGGGGGAATCCACCTCGGCATCGACATGGGCGTGACCCCGGCCGACCGCGCGATCTTCTTCGAAGAGGCGAAGTACGACCCGCGCTACCGCCTCGGCGCCCCGGACATGCCGATCGACTGGCGGACGTACTACGAGCCGCTGATCGACTGCACCGGCCACGGTGTCGGCGTCGGCGCGGTGACCGCGCTGGAGGCGAGCGGACGCAAGCAGGCGCGGGTCGTCGTACAAGGCTTCGGCGCGGTCGGCCGCGCGGTCGCGCAGTTCCTCCAGGCCCGCGGCCACGTGGTTGTCGGGGTTGCCGACATCGACGGCACGATCAGCGCCGACCGGCTGCCGGTCGACGACCTGATCGCGATCACCGACGAGTTCGGCCGGATCGACCGCACTCGCTTGCCGGCCAACGTCACGGTGTCGAGTGAATCGGACGCCTGGCTGGATGTCGACGCGGACCTGCTCATCCTCGCCGCCCAGAAGCGCGCGCTGAACGACGAGAACGTGCACCGGCTCCGGGCCGAACTCGTTGTCGAAGGCGCCAATATTGCCTCCACTCCCGAGGCTCAGGAGAAGGCGCGCGCGGCCGGCGCCGTACTGGTCCCTGGCGTGATCGCCAACATCGGTGGCGCGGCCTCGGCGGCGCTCGCGGTCACGCGCGTCGTACCGTTCGATCTCGAGGCCGAGGCCCGCAAGGCGTGGGTCTTCGACTGGGTCGGCAACCGCGTGAAGCTCAACACCCAGGCACTGCTGGAGATTGCCAAGGCCGGCGCGGGCGATCCGCTGCCCGAACTCCTCGCCGTACGACGTGCGGAGCGCGGCCGATGACTGCGGAGTACCGGCGTCGCGGCTGGTGGCGGGACGACACGTTCCTCGACGACCTGCGCAAGCAGGCTCGCGAACGGCCCCGCAAGCTCGCCATCGCTGGCCGCCGCCTTGAAGAGGCCCACACCGACACTCTGGACTACTCGGAGCTGTCCACGCTGACGGACCGATTCGCGGGAGCCCTTCTGCAGCTGGGGGTTGAGCGCGGCGACACCGTCGCGGTCCAGCTGCCGAACCGGTGGGAGATCGTGCCGCTGATGTTCGCCACCATGGCGGTCGGCGCGGTCATCGTTCCGATTGCTCCCGAGTGCCAAGGTGACGAACTGCACCACCGCCTCGCACTGACCGAGGTCAAGGTGTGCATCACCATCCCGGAGCTGGCCGACGATATCGGCGCCATGCAGGACGAGTTGCCGCTCGAGCACCTGATGGTGGTCGGCACGGCCGCGTTCCACGACCACTTCATTCGCACGCGCTGGGAAGACACATCCGATCTCGCGGGTCGACAGCTGCGGCCAGACGATCCGTTCGTCGTGCTGTTCACCTCCGGCACGACGGGTTTCTCCAAGGGCGTTGTCCACAGTCAGAACACCGTGCATTCCGGCGTACGGGGTTATGTGGACGCGTTCATGCTCAGCGACGACCTGGTCGTCGCGAACACCACACCGCTGGTGCACTACTCGGGCTTCGGCCAAGGGGTGCTCGCCAGCGTCTTGCTCGGCGGGACGGTCGCCTTCCAGGACGGTCCCGACAAAGCCGGCCTGCTGGACCTCGTGGAGCGCTATCGCGCCACGCTTCTGTATGGTCCCCCTCCAACCCTCAGCGGTGTTGCACGGGTCCAGCAGGCCGATCCGCACGACGTCTCGAGCCTTCAGCACACGGTCACCGGTGCAGCGCCGGTGCTCCAGGGGCTCGTCGACGAGATGCGATCGACGTTCGGATCGCGGACGTATTCGGTCTGGGGGATGTCGGAGTTCGGTCCGATCACGATCAGCCGGCTCGACTACGACCAGGACTGGGCCGCGCACAGCCACGGCCGGCCGATCGACTCGATGGAGATCCGGGTCGACCTCTGCCACGACCCGTCGAAGCGTGCTCCCGTCGGGCGGCTGCGAGTTCGCGGCGCATCGCAAGCGCTCGGGTATTTCAAGCAGCAGGACGTGTTCGACGCCGAGGTGTCCGAGGACGGCTGGTTCGACACCGGTGACGTCGCGCGTGAAGACGGTCGCGGCGGGATCCGGATCCTCGGCCGGGCCAAGGACACCATCGTGCGCGACGGAGTCGTCGTACCGATGGCCGAGCTGGAAGCCGTCATCTCCCAGCACCCGAAGGTCACCGAGGCCGCACTGGTCGGCACGACGGGCTCGACCGACGACCCGATCCTCGCCGTAGCAGTTGCCCAAGGCAACACCAGGCCAACCCTCCAGGAGATCCACGTCCACCTACGCAATTCCGGACAGGACGAGCGGTTCTACCCCGAGCGGTTGGAGGTCGTCGACGTGCTGCCGAAGACGTTGACCGGCAAGGTCCGCAAGGTCGAACTCCGAAAGCTCTACGCATGAAGATGTCCGCGACCCTGGCCGCCGACGAGGAGTTTGAACGGCGGCGGCTGGCCGGGGAGCAGGTGTTGTTCCTGGCCACCGGTGAGATCGGGCTGCCGGTTCTGCCGGAGTTGCGCGAGCACCTGATCGCGGCGGCCGGCCGGAACGCGTACGGGCCGGTGGCAGGTTCGGCCGAACTTCGGCTGGCGGCTGCGGGCTACTGGAGTCGTCGCGGTCTGCCGACCGATCCGGCTGACGTGGTCTGCGGACCGGGTACCAAGCCACTGCTGTTCGCGCTGATGCTCGCGGTCGGCGGCGATGTCGTCGTACCGGTGCCGACGTGGGTCAGCTATGCCGCGCAGGCGCAGCTCGCCGGTCTGCAGTCGATTCCGGTACGGACGCGGCCGGGGGAAGGCGGCGTACCGGATCCGACCGAGCTCCGCAGCCAGGTGCTCAACGCTAGAGCCAAAGGTGGAAATCCGCGCAGTGTCGTGGTGACACTGCCGGACAATCCGACCGGAACGATCGCCAAGCCCGAGACGGTTCGCGAGCTCGCCGAGGTGGCGCGCGAACTGGACCTGGTGATCATCTCCGACGAGATCTACTGCGATCTCGCCTACGCACCCACCGTTTCCCCAGCGACCTACGCACCGGAACGCACAGTCGTCACCACCGGCCTGACGAAGAACCTGGCCGTCGGCGGCTGGCGCCTCGGCATCGCCCGCCTGCCAACCATCGAACTCCGCACCCAACTCATCGGAATCGCCAGCCAGGTCTGGTCGAGTACGGCGGCTCCCGTCCAGGCGGCGGCTGCGTACGCCTTGGCCGAACCGCCGGAAGTGATCGAGCGAGTGGCGGCGTCTCGCCGGTTGCACGAACGCGTCGTACGGGAAGTTGCCGCTGTCTTCACCGCGATCGGCGCAGAACTCGCCCCGGTCCAAGCCACCTGTTACCTCTACCCCGACTTCGAGCCGCTTCGCGGACAGCTCGGCGTCAACAGCAGCGACGAACTCACCGAGCTGCTCAGCACCCGGTACGGCGTCGCCCTGCTCCCCGGCACGGCGTTCGGCGAACCCCAGCGCTCACTGCGGATCCGGGCCGCGACCAGCCGCCTGTACGGCGAAACCGATGCCGAGCGCTCAGCCGCACTAGCCGCGCAGGCCCCCCTCACCCTGCCCTGGATCAGCGCGTCCATCGACCGCCTGACCGAAGTCCTGACCCACCTGACCAACACCAAGGAGAGCAATGTCCACCGTCATCTTCGAAGTTGAGTTCCGCGGCCGGCGCTACGCGGGGGTGGGGTTGCCGACCGATGCGCCGGTCACCCTGTTCCCGGTGGCCGAGGACCAGTTGCGGAACGCCGTACTGGCCGGTGGCGGCACGCAGGCGCTGCTGGACTCGCTGACCTCCGGGACCGACACGATCACGGTCTCGGCCGACGACCCGGAGGTGCACTTCCTGCCGCCGCTGTTGCCGGCCTCGAACAACTCACTCGTCACCGGGTTCATGGGCACGCATCGCTCCAAGTTCCCGGCGCCGCCGGCCCCGGACGAGGAGTTCAAGGCGCCGAACTGGCTGATCAAGGGCTTCGGCTCGTGGCTGGAGACGAACGGCGGGCCGCTGACCGTGCCGTCCACGGCGGACGAGCTGCTCGAGGAGCCCGAGGTCGGACTGGTCTTCGTCAACGACGAGTTCGGCAACCCGCACTACGCCGGTTACACGTTCGGCAACGACCTGAACGACATCGGGCTGCATCTGCAGAACCCGTGGGGCTGGACGCCGTACGCGAAGCTCTGTGACACCTCGCTGACGCCGTGGCTATTCCTCGGCGAACCGCCGACCACTGTCACCGGGCAGATCATCATCGAGCGTGACGGCGAGGTCGCCTGGAAGGGTGACTTCTCAGCCGGCGCCGACTCGATCTTCCAGCGCGTCCCGGACATGGTCGACAACCTCTTCGGGTACGCCGGCATGCGGCGGCCCGGCCTGGTGAACTACCTGCTCCTCGGGTCGGACAAGGCCAGCTGGCACGCGGGCTACCGGATCGCCGACGGCGACCGGATCATCTTCGACATCGCCAGCCACGGCGTCGTCCTGGCCAACGATGTCGTGTACGCCGGTCAGGCGGAGACCGCGGCCTCGGACGGGTTCGGGGTCTGGGGGGCGCCCTCTGCCTGAGCCTCCCGGACCGCGACCAGGTACTCGGAGATGGCATCGCGGTTGCGCTCGAGGAAGCGGATGCGCTCGGACATCCGGTCCCGTTCGCCTTCGAGGAGCGCAACCGTCTCGACGGTGGGCGCGGAGATCCGGATCGCCCGCGGGGTGTCCATACACGGCAGGACCTCCCGGATGACCCGGGTCGGCAGTCCGGCGTCCAGCAGGCCGCGGATCTGGATCACCTTGTCCACACAGGACTCGGCGTAGTCGCGGTAGCCGTTGGCGGATCGCTGCGAGCCGATCAGGCCCTGCTCCTCGTAGTAGCGCAACAACCGCCGGGACGTCCCGGTCCGCTCCGCCAGAGTTCCGATCCGCATGTGGTGCACCTCACATGTCCAAAGACCTTGACCTGTACATCAATGAGAAGGTTTGAGTATATCTCCCATGGCTGCTTCCCAGACTGAGATCTCTCCACCGCCCGTCGGGGGCGGGAACAACAAGCTCCCCTGGTCACCCCTGCTGGCGCTGAGCACCGCGGCGTTCGTCGGCATCCTGACCGAGGCCCTACCCGCCGGCGTGCTGCCGGAAATGGCCCGCGACCTATCGGTCAGCGAGTCCGCAGCAGGCCAGTCGCTGACGATTTATGCTATCGCGACCGGCGTCTCGGCGATCCCGTTGTCCGTGGCGACCGCGACCTGGAACCGCAAGAAACTGCTGCTGCTCGCGGTCGCCATGATCGGCCTCGCGAACATCGTCACCGCGATCTCCTCCAGCTACGTGCTGACCATGGGCTTCCGCCTGCTGGCCGGTATCGCAGCGGCCGCGGTCTGGGCCGAGCTGGTCGGCTACGCGCGCCGGTTGGCACCGCCGCACCTGCAAGGCCGAGCCATCTCGATCACGATGGCCGGTGTCCCCCTCGCACTGGCTCTCGGCATCCCGGTCGGCACGTTCCTCGGCAACCTCTTCGGCTGGCGAGTCACCTTCGGCATCGTGGCTGCACTCTCGGTCCTGCTGCTCGGCTGGATGGGTCTGTCCGTCCCGTCCACACCTGGCCAGCCGGTCGGACAGCGTGAGCCGATCTTCAAGGCACTCAAGCTTCCGGGCGTCGTCGCCGTACTGTTCACGGTCGCGGCCTGGGTACTGGCGCACAACATCCTCTACACCTACATCTCGACCTTCCTCGACGAGTACCACATGGGCGGACGGCGCGACGTCGTACTGCTGGTCTTCGGTATCGCCTCGGTCGTCAGCATCGTGGTCACCGGCGCACTGGTCGACCGCAAGCTGCGCGGGTTGACCATCGGCTCCGCGGCGATGTTCGTCATCGCGGCTGCGATGCTCGGACTCGCGGCCGACAGCGACCTCGTGGTCTATGCGGCCATGGTCATCTGGGGCCTGAGCTGGGGTGGCGTCACGACGCTGCTGCAGACGGCCGTCACCGACGCCGGTGGCGATCGGGGGCAGGCGCTCCTGGTGACCACGTGGAACTCGTTCATGGCCGGCGGCGGCGCTGTCGGCGGCATCCTGCTCGCGGTCCTCGGCCCGAAATCGTTCCCCTGGGGCGTGCTCGTGCTGGTCGTCCCCGTGCTGCTGGTTGCCGTCCTCGCCCGCAAGCACGGCTTCCCGAGCCGGCGACCAAACGCAGCCTGATCGCCGAAGAGGCCGTGTCCGTCGTGGGGTTTTCCCGGGACGGACACGGCACCTCTTTATCCTCTGCCGATCCGGTAGCCGACACCGCGGACCGTGATGATCCAGGAACTGGATCCGAGCTTGGCCCGCAGACTCCGCACGTGGGTGTCGATCGTGCGGCTCGAGTCGGCCCAGCTCGTCTCCCAGACGCTGGCCATCAACTGTTTGCGCGACACCGGCTCGTCCGGATGCGAGGCCAGCTTGTGCAACAACTCGAACTCCTTGCCGGTCAACCGGACCGGCTCACCACGCACCCGCGCTTCATGCGCTTGAACGTCGAGGCTCAACGAGCCCACCGTCATCACCCGGCCCGGTTGCCGGCACGGCAGCGTCCGCCGCAGTACCGCCTCGACCCGGGCCAGCATCTCCCGCGAACCGCAGCGTGCGTCCACACAGTCGTCCGCTCCGGCTTGCAGAGCCAGGATCCGATCCGTCTCCGTCCCACCAGAGGAGACCGTGATGATCGGCTTGTCACCGGCACCGCGGATCGACCGGCACACCTCGAGCCCGTCGATATCGGGAAGATCCAAGTCCAGCAAGACGAAATCGGAACTCCGGTGCGCCCGCAACGCCTTGGCTCCGGTGTCCACACTGCTCACTGCATACCCTTGCCTGCGCAGATCCTGCCGTCTGGCCTCGATCTCCGCCGAGATCCCTTCGACCACAAGAACGCGCACAGTCCCTTGTGCCACTGCTCACCTCACATGCCCCTCGAAACGAGACCTCACCGGCAGCGTCCCCCCAGGACACTAAAATCATAGTGATCTTTTTTTTCTCGTCAACGAAGTCCGGTCAACATCTGGCCAAGTGGCACTAGATGGCTAAATCGCGCTCGCGCCACCGTCGACGGGGATCGCTCCGCCGGTGATGAACGAGGCTTGATCACTGATCAACCAGGCCGCAGCCCGGGCCACCTCGATCGGCTCGGCCATCCGCGGCTGGATCTGCCGGGCGACCGCTCCCTGCTCCAGCGGCGGGAACGCGCGGATCGCCTCCTCGATCAACTCGGTGCGCGTGGTACCGACGATCAGCGCATTGATCCGGATGCCGTACTGCCCGTACTCAGCCGCAGCAGCCCGGGTCAGACCCAGTACGGCGTGCTTGGCGGCAACGTAGGCCGCACCAGCGCCCGTGGCGAACTCTCCCGCCGTACTGGAGGTGTTGACCACCGAGCCACCCGACTCCATCATCACGGGCAACTGGTGCTTGAGGCAGTTCCACGTCCCGCGGACATTGACGCCCATCGTGCGTTCGAAGTCGTCGTCGCTCGTCTCGTGCACGAGCGTCCCGATGGTCCCCCAGCCCGCGTTGTTGAAGGCACCATTCAGCCCGCCGAACGCGCTCACCGCGGTGGCGACGGCCTGCTCCACCGCATCGGAGTCGGTCACATCGCCCGCAGCGACCTCGACCCGGCCGCCGGCCGCTCGGATCTCCGCGGCGATCTCCTCGAGCTTGTCCTTCCGACGAGCCATCAGTACGACGGCCGCCCCCTCCGCCGCGAACGACCGGGCGGCCGCGGCGCCGATCCCGCTGGAGGCGCCGGTGATCATGATCGTCTTGCCGGCCAGTGCTTCAGTCACGCCCGATCCCCTTGATTCCCTTGCACTCGTCAGATACCCCGAGGGCCGGGAGCAGGCAGCGCCAGATCTCCTCGACCCGCTCGACCAGGTCCTCGTGCGCAGTCTCGACGTACGAGTGCATCTGAGCGCCGGTGCAGGCGTTGACGATCATCCGGGCGATCGCCTGGATGTCCACCTCGGGCTTCAGCTCACCGTCGTCGACCGCGGACTGCAGATCGGCCGCCATCAGGCCGGTCCACTGCTGATGGGAGTTCTCCCCCGCCGGCATGAACCGGTCCTGCTCCCAGACCAGCCGGGCGCCGGCCCGCAACATCGGGCTCTCCGCGAGCTGCCGCGCCCACACCCGGGTCACGTCGATCGCCCGCTGCAGGCCGTGCGACGTCTCCGGCGGTACGACGAACTCCGGCTGGCCGGCCACGATCGCCCGGGCCAGCTCCTCCTTCGACCGGAAGTGGAAGTACACGCCACCCAGCGTCACGCCGGCCCGGTCCGCGATCTTCATGACACTGGCACCGGAGAACCCGTTCTCCGCGAACACCTCGGCCGCGGCCAGCATCACCGCCGCCCGGGTCCGCTCGGCGCGCGCCTGTTTCACCACCCGTGGAGCCATGAAGACATCCTCTCCCCTGCAATCTGACCCGAATCGCTTCACGAAAAGAACAACATTATTTAATTTATACGTGGACACTGGGCGGGACCACCCGTCCGTGTCCCATTCCTGTCGTCCCACAGGGGGGAAACCTGCCATGACCGTGACCACCGACGCCGCGCCACCGACCGAACCACCCATCCAATCGCTTGTCCGCAAGGCCAAATCCGACGAGGCCCTCGTCACCGACTGGCGAGAACTGCCCGATCTCGTCCAGGACGTCACCGCGATCTGGCCGCAGAGTCACGTGTTCTACACAGAGCGCGACCATTACACACCATTGATCTTCACCGAAAGCCTTCGGCAAGCACTCGCTTTACTCAGCCAACGTATTCATTCGATTCCGCTCGGTCACCGGCTCGGCTGGGAAGAGATCAACTCGTGGATTCTTCCGAGCGCGCTGGACGTCCAGACCAGCGCGAAGAAGGTCACGCTGCTGGTCAGTCACCCGAGCGTCACGCGGCGCCGGATGGGCTCGGTCTACCTGGTCTCGCGGATCGACGCCGTCAGCGACGGCCGCCGGATCGGCGGCGCCGAAGTGCGCTACAGCGCGCATCCCCCGGCGATCTACGACCGCCTCCGCGGCCCCTACGCCTCCGCGAAGGAGGCATTCAGCAAGGCGATCCGGCTCACCGCCCCCGTCGCTCCGGCACTGGTGGGTCGGAGCGACACCCGCAACGTCGTACTGACTCCGATCGACCAGCCACTGAGCTGGCAACTGCGAGTGGACACGACGCACTGCGTCCTGTTCGACCATCCCCACGACCACGTCCCCGGCATGGTCCTCCTCGAAGCCGCGGCCCAGGCCGCACAGGCCACCACCCCGACCCCGGTGGCCACCACCCGCTTCGACACCAAGTTCCTTCGGTACGTCGAGTTCGACCAACCGTGCTTCGTCACCGCCGAGCCGGGTCCCGCTCAGGGCGTCGTACAGGTCACTGTCACCCAAGCCAACAAGCCCGTCTTCACCACCGCGGTCACCACCGAACCCTGGCCGTCCTGAACAGCCGATGATCGTGTGCACGGTCCGCCCTCCGTGCACACGATCAGCCTTGCGCAGATCAGGTGGTGCAGTTCTTGGTCATCCACTCGCCGAACTTGAGGAGCGCCGCGGAGACCGCCTGCGCTTCTTCCTCGTCCTCGGCAGTGATCTTGCCGTTCATCAGCTTCTCGTAGCCGGTGGCGATCTCCTCCATGACCGGCTTGATGTCAGCCGGCGCAGCCGCGACCATCTCCGCCAGTTGCTCCTTGACCTTGCTCTTCTCGGCATCACTCAACGAAGTGCTGTCGCCGATCGAGTCGATCACCGCCCCGTTGGCCGTCACCTTCGCGCAGAACGGGTGATGGTCGCCACCGGGCTCAGTGGCCGGCGCAACCGGCTCACTCTCGGTCGGCACAGTCGGCTTCGCCTGCTGGGTGGTGTTCGCAATCGGCTTCGGCGCCGCCGCCGGCTGGTCGGAACAACCACTGAGCACGCCCACAGCCAGGGCAACCGCCACAACGGCGTACCGGTAGTCAATTCTCTTCATCAGGTGCTACTCCCGCTGGAAATGAGTTGTCACCTGAGCTTCCCGAGCCCCCGTCTCACCGACATCACACATCCGTGACACCGCTCGGCGGTCATGCCAGTAAGGAATCGACTACCGGGGCGATCGGTTCGTCCTGGGCTGTGGTGATCACGGCGGGCGCGTCGGGGCCCAGTATGCGGTGGGCTAGTTCTTCGGCGCGGGTACGGGCCGCGAGTTCGTCTGGGATGACTAGGGGCGATCCGATGCGGAGTCGTTGGGTGGCTGAGACGGTCAGCAGGCGGAGGGCGACTGCTGGGCGGCCCTCCTCGACCTCGAGGCTGCTCAGCAACTCCAGTACGTCGATTATCCCCTCGGACAGGTCGAGTTCGCGGTACAAGCGCAACGACTCCAGGCACAACTCGCGGCAGCGTTCGAGCTCCTTGAACTGCCACGCAACGGTCGCCAGATTGTTGTGTGCAGCGGCGAGGCCGCGGGGGTCGTCGCTCCAGAGGTCGCGGACTCGGGTGAACATCTCCTCCGCCTCGCGGAAGCGGCCGAGGTTGCGCAGGGCAACGCCGGTGACGTTGACGGCCGTGCCCAGCATCCGCTGGTTGTCGAGCGGTTCCGCCTTGTCGATCGCCTGGCGGCCTTGCGCCAAAGCATTCTCGAAGTCCTGCAGGGTGATGCTCGTGATCGACAACCCGACGAGGGCGGAAACCTCGGCGATGTGGTCACCGAGTTCGCGGAACAGCTCGAGCGCCTGCTCACCCAGTACGCGCGCCTCGGCGTACCCGCCGCTGTAGCGGGTCAACGTGGCAAGCGATCGCAGTGCGACACCCCACTCGCGAGTCCGCTCCGGCTTGCCGATCTCGATCGCTCGGCGGAGCCAGTCCTGGGCCGGCTCCTTCAGACCGCGGCTCCACCAGTACCACCAGGTCGGCGCCGCGATCGCCAGCACCCGGCCGGAATCGCCATCCGGTCCGAGCGACCAGTCGAGGGCGGCACGCAGATTGGCTTCCTCCTGGCTGAGTTCGCTCAAGAGCTCGCGATGGTTCGATCCGCCGTACTTCTCGGTCCTGGCCGCGAGTTCGGTGCACCACTCGGCATGGCGACGCCGTACGGCGGTCTCCTCGCCCGCGGCCTGCAAGCATTCGAGCGCGAAGTCGCGAACCGTTTCCAGCAGCCGGTAGCGAACCTCGTCGCCGTCCAGCTCCACGCTGATCAGGCAGCGGTCGGTGAGATCGACCAGGATCGGCACGACGTCGGCCGGGTGGATGCCGTCGCCGGACACGACCTGTTCCGCCGCCTCCAGCGTGCAGCCACCCACGAAGACGGCCAGTCGCCGGAGCACCAGCTGGCCCGATGGTTCGAGCAGCGAGTGACTCCAGTCCAGAGCGGCCCGCAGGCTGCTGTGTCGGATGCCCGTGTCACGGTTGCCGGAGACAAGCAATCTGAGCCGGTGCTGAATCCTCGTGGCCAACTGATCGACCGTCAGGGTCCGGGTGAGTCCGGCGGCGAGCTCGACGGCCAGTGGAAGCCGATCGAGCGCCTCGCAGATCAGGTCGATCTGATCGCTGGGTTGGAGACCGCTGCGCGAGCAGAACAACACCCCGGCGGCCTCGCGGCTCAGCGGCCCAACCTGATGGACCTCCTCCTCGCTGATCCGCAACGGACGCTGCGAGGTCACCAGCACCGCCAGACCGACGGCCTTGCTGCGGATCCGCAGCAGCAGCTCGGCGACCTCATCCACCAGGTGCTCGGCGTTGTCGACGACCAGCAGTGCACCGCCCAGCTTGTCCAGAATCCGCGGCAGCGGATCACCCGTACCTGCCTCGACATCAGCCGCGGCGGCCAGCGCCGGCAGGACGGCCTCACCCACTCCGAGGGTGGCGAGGTCGAGCCACACGATCGGCCGGCCGTTGCGCGACTGGACGGCCGCGGTGATCTCGCGGGCCAGCCGCGTCTTGCCCATGCCGGGTCCACCGGTCAGCGTGATCAACGTCGGTGAGGTCAGCAATCCGAGCAGGGTCTCCAACTCGCTGTCGCGACCCACGAATGCACTCCTCCCCACCCCGGTACGACGTACTGTCTGCTGATCGGCGAGATCCGGATCCTGCCGGAGAATCCGTAGTTCGAGGGCAATGGTTTCCGGAGCCGGATCGATCCCCAGTTCGTCGACGAGCGCCTTGCGGAGACCGGCCAGGCGTTGCAGAGCTTCGGCCTGGCGACCGCTGCGGTACAGCGCGATCGCGGACAGCCCGACGACCCGCTCGTGCAGCGGGTTCTCCGCGACTAACTGTTCGAGCTCGGCCGGATCGCTCTGACCGGTTGCGAGTTTGGACTCGATCGACTGGGTGCGCAGACTCAGCCGCAGCGCATCGAGCCGGACGCCTTCCAACGCACCGAACGGGAAGGTCCGCAGATCGGCCAGCGCTTCTCCACGCCAGTGCTGAAGCGCCTCGTCGAGCTGGTCCGCACCGACCAGAGCATCCACCGCCACCAGGTCGACCGGCTCGGCTGCCAAGGCATAGCCGCTGCTGGTTCGGCGGATCGCCGACGCGTGATCGCCGAGCGTCTGCCGCAGCCGATAGACCAAAGCCCGCAACCGCTCGACCGGCTTGGCCGCAGCGTCCTCGCTCCACAGATCGCGGATCAGCGTGTCATCGGGTACGCCGCTGCCGTGGGCAAGCGCGAGCCGAACAGCCAGGGCACGTTCGAACGGTCGGTCGACCCGAACGCTCGTGCCACCGGCCTCGATCACGGTCGGCCCCAGAACCCGCACTGCCAGATCCACCCGCACATCCTGACAGGACGCGAGCACCCCACGATCCGTCGTACCGATCGGGCAGCGGCTGTTGCCCGAAAGGCTGCGCCCTCGTCAGCGTTTTGCCTCGACGCAGGTCCACTTGATGGTTCCGTCGATCTTGTCGCCGGCGTGGGACTGGAGTCCGCTGATCGTGACGACACCGGATCCGTCGGCCTTCACCTCGAAGGTCGCCGAACCGCCGTAGTCCTTCGAGAACTCGCCGATATACGCGCTACCGGTCGGGTACTTCCCAGGGCCCGGGTAGTCCGGGGCACTGAAGTACAGCTGGGTCTGTTTGCCGGCCAGCATCCCGTCCTGCGGTCCGCCGAACGCGAAGCCCTCGGTGTTGTTCGCGAGCTTCTCGCAGGTGGTGGACTCAGTGTCCGCGTTGGGGTTGCCGGTCTCCGCGTACACGGTCACGTTCGTCTGCACCGCCATGCCGCCGCTCAGGTCATAGGTCTGGCAGAGCGACATCACAAGTTGCTGCTCGCAACCGGTGGGCAGATCCACCGCCGCCGGCGGCTGCTGCGAGTTCGTCGGTGCTGGGGCGTCCCACGTCGGGTTCTGAGCGACCGCCACTTTGCCCGCGCAGCCTCCGAGGGCCATCGTCGCGAGTAGAGCAGCGGCCGTTGTTCTGTAGATCGTCATGTCACCCAGCCTGATTCGAGGGCGTCTCACGGCCATCACACGCTCATCACTCAGCATGATGACCCCCACCGCCGGGCTCGCCGAGTTGGTGGCCGAGGTCATGGAGGTCGTGACCGAGGTGGTACGCGTCGAAGCCGAGTCCGAGCGCCTTGGCGCCCAGATGGCCGATTCCCAGCACACCCGCGACTCCTTCGACAGTCGGTCCGCCGATCAGGTAGAGCGGCCAGCTCGGGTTGATGCTCGGCGGGCTGGGGACTCCCGGGTAGTACGCATCACCGGTGTGGCCATCCGGGTGGCTGTATCCGCCGTGCGTCGCCGTACCGGGGTTGTAGTAGCCCTGATCCGATCCGAACGCGTCTTTGAACTCCATCTGACCATCGGCCGGTGGAGGTGGTGGTGGCGGCGTGCTTGGCGATGTGCCGGTCGAGCTGTTGGGCGTGGATCCCATCGCACTCGCCAGCCCGCCCGCTGCGGTGACACCACCGACGCCGTTGGCAACATCCTGTACGGCGCTGCCTTCCGTGCGACCCGCGTTGAGGATCGCGCTCAGGACGTCGTACCAATGCTGTAGATCGCCGAGTTGGCTGATCAGGTTCATGCGGTCGCTCCGGTCTTCTTGAGTGCGTGCACACCGACCTGCCAGAAGGCCAGCAACTGACCACGTCGTGCGCGTTCAGCCGCCGAAGGCAGGATCCACTGCGGTACGCGCGCAGCCGGCAGTCGCTTGCGACTGATCAGCCGCCACTCCAGGTAGATGTAGATGCCACCGGCAACGAGTAGCAGGAGCGACGCCCAGCCACCGAGCAGCAGTACGTGCGCCACCTTCGCCGGGGTCCGGACCGACGCATCGGAGTACGCGTTGCAGATTCCATGTTCACCAAGCGCCACCGCTGCTGTCACTGGCAGCGCCAGCCAGGTGAGACGGCCTTTGCGGTACAGCATCGTGATGCCGAATCCCAGCGCTATCAGCGTTGTCCAGAGCAGGTGACCACCGGCCAGCATCGAACCGGCCTGGGTGTGGATCGGCAAGGCACTAGGAACCAGTAAGGACAGCGGCGGCGCGGCGCCGAGATCCATCCCGCCTCGACCGAACAACGCGTTCTCGTGCAGCGCGAATCCGGCACCTGACCAAGCGCCGAGCAACATGATGTCGGCAACCGACAGCCGAACGTCCTTCTTGCGCAGCGCGAACCCGGCCACGAGCAGTACCGGCAACATCTTGAGGATCTCTTCAACCACCGGCATCACGACCACGTCACCGAGCTGCGGCATCCGCTCCAGCCGGTTCATCGTCGGTCTGCCGACCAGGATCGCCAAGCCGAACGCTGCGAAGAAGCCGGCGAAACCGGTCTTGAGGAACGTCGGCAACGTGAGCGTCCGAACCGTACCCGCGGCCAAGGTCAGTAGGAGCAACGTCCACCCGTGCGCCAAGACGTCGTTCACGAACAAACCGAAGCCACCGGCCTCGGTCACCTTCGGCAACGTGATCACCAAGGTCAGCGCCGAGCCGGCGACCCCGATCAGTCCCGCCCAGTCACGCTTACCAGCCGGCCTACTGATGCTCTGGCCGAGGGCTGTCATCCATCTCTCCCGCCTGTCCAACCGACGAACCTCGCCGGCACCCCCCAACCTCCCGCCCCGGCATCTCACCACCGTGATATCGCCATCACCCGCCGACGGACAGGACGTATATGCGTGGCACACGCGGCTGCCACGCACAGTCGCGGCAGCCGGGGTGGTCCAGTGGGCCTATACGTCCTGTCGATCGGAGGATGCCAAGTAGCCGCGCCAGCCCCCACGCGACGCGATGTCGTGCGCTGGGTCGGCGGCGCACACCCCAACCACACCGCCGACCAGCACCCACCTTGAGCACGGTTGAACCATCCACACAGGCAATCCGTGGTTGATGTGCGCTCAAAGTGGACTCGGCTGAGGTGCTTTGGGCACGGTTCGACCATCTGCGCGAGTGATCCGTGGTTGGTGGGTGCTCAAGGTGGGTTGGGCCGCGCTCCGCCGTACTGGTTGGTGGTGAGTGGTGCCGGGGATCTGCCGAGGGACAGGACGTATATCGGGGGCCTGCGGGGCTGCCGGGGTTGGGCGTGGTGGGCGGGGTGGTGCGGTGGGGTTATACGTCCTGTTGGTTGGAGGATGCTAGGTAGGAACGCCAGCCGCCGTGCGAGGTGATGTCGTTGGCCGGGTTGACTGCGTCGGCGGTGCTGACGAAGCCGAGGATGCGGCGGCCGTCGGAGAGGTCGAGCGGGCCGATCGCGAGTGGGGGCTGGATTGTGGTGGCGAAACCGCCTAGCTGGGCGGCTGGGATTGCCCAGATCTCGACCTCGAGCTCCGCGCCCTCAGCGGCTGGGGTTAGGGCTGGGCGGGGGCCGGGGACGAGATACATGCGGTACGTCGATGCGGTGCGCGCCGACTCGACGAGTCGGGCACCGCGTCGTACCAGCTCGGGGTTGAGGGGCTGGCCGGTGAGGTGGGCGCCGGCGACTGCCAGCAGGACCTCGTCGGTCCATTGAGCCGCGAGGTCGATGAGGACGTGGTCGTGACCGGCTGGGGCGATCAGCTGGACGCCGAAGGGGAGGCCGTCGGCGCGGTCCGGGCCGGGGAAGGCGACAGCGCAGAGGTCGAGCAGGTTGACCATGTTCGTGAAGCGGCCGAGCCGGCTGTTCGTACCGATCGGATCGGCGGCGACCTCCGCGAGGGTCGGGTGATTGGGTGTCACCGGCAACAACAATGCGTCGAGCGACGTCCACAGGTGCTCGCTCGCCCGGGCCAGGGAGGCGAGCCGGTCGAACCCGGCAAAGGCGGCTGCTGCGGTCAACTCCGAGCCGCCGCGGACGATCGCTCGTACCGTCGGATCGACCTCGGGAACGTCGTCGAGCTTGTCGCCGAAGGCCAGCCAGCGTTCGGCGAGCCATGGGCCGGAGTACAGCAGGTTTGCCGCCTCGAGCAACGGCTGGATGTCAACCGCGACGACTTGCCCGAGCCGATGCGCCTCGGCGAGCATCTGCTGCCAGGCCTTCTCGTGCAGCGGATCGAGATCCAGGTCGACATCCGGTACGCCGATCACCGGAGGACCGACACGGCCTGGACGACTGTGCGGCAGCGACTCGAATCGCCGCGACCACGCGTCGTCCGGATCGAAGCCGACCATCACCTCGAACGCACGCCGAGCAGTCTCGACCGACCGCGCCATCACGGTCACGCAGTCGAGCGATCGACAGGCCGGTACGACGCCACGCGCCGACACCAGACCGCGGGACGGCTTGATCCCGACAAGCCGGTTGAATGCGGCCGGCACTCGCCCACTCCCGGCCGTGTCCGTACCGAGGGCGAAGTCGACCTGCCCGCTCGCGACCGCCACCGCGCTCCCCGAGCTCGATCCACCCGAGATGTGGTCGGCCGAGAAGACCGAGTGACAGGCGCCGTACGGCGATCGCGTGCCGACCAGGCCGGTTGCGTACTGATCCAGGTTCGTCTTCCCCAGCGGTACGGCGCCGGCCGCGATCAAGCGGTCGACCACGAAAGCGTTCGACGCGGCCGGTTCGGTCGTCCGCGGATCACCGGCGGTGGTCGGGACACCGGCCAGATCGATGTTGTCCTTGAGCGCCATCGTGAGTCCACGCAACGGCCCCGGCTGCGGTTCGACCGGGTCCACCCGGGTGATCCATTCCGCGTTGCTCATGCTCCCCACCTCGCCCGTTCCGCATCGAACGCCGCCCGGCGTCGTGCCCTCAGAGTTGCGATGTCCACCGGTGCTTCGCGCTCGATCCGCCGTACGTCGGCGATCGAGAACGTGGCCGGGGAGACCGTGAGGTCCGCCCGTCCAGCCGCGATCTCGGCCCGCTCATGCGCCAACTGCTCGACGCTCACCGGCGTGAACCTGAGCAGATCGAACTGCCGCAGCAACCACGGCCGCTCGTCACCAAGCCTCCAGACGGGCACGGTCCGCCCAACGAGTTGATACCCACCAGGACCCTCCATGCCGTACACACACAGGTAGATCCCGCCGATCCCGACCGCGTTCTGCGGTGTCCAGGTCCGGGCCGGGTTGTACTTCGTCGTCACCAGCCGATGCCGCGGATCGATCGGAACCGCGACCGGCGCACCGAGGTAGACATCCCCCAGCCCGACCACCAGGTACGTCGCCTGCTGGACGATCTCGAACACCTCATCGCGCTCGTCCAGATCATTCACCCGCCGGATGAACTCGACGTTGTCCGGACACCACGGCGCATCCGGCCGGACCGAGGTCGCATACCGGCGCATCGCCTCGTGCGCTTCCGGATGGTCGAACGCGATCGGCAGCGTCACCTCACGAGCCGGCAGTACGACGGTCTCCGGATCCGCCAAGCCTGACGCTAGTTCCGCCAGGTGGTCGGCCAGCTGGATCGGCCCGAGGCGGGTGGTGTCCATGGCGATCAGCAGCGACCGCACGCCTTCGACGATCTCGGTCACACCAACAGGCCGGTGGTCGCGCAATGCCTGGGCGAGCAGGTGGATCCACACCCGGACCGTGAGGTCGAGCTCCGCGGATCCGGCTTCGACGAGCAGATGCCGTTCACCGGCACAACGGATCGTGTACGGCGGTTGGCCGCCCGCCTCACGCAGTACGCCGGGCCGGGCCGCCGTACCGGGGTTTGTGGCAGCAGGCAACGGTTCCTGCCGAAGGTCGGCCAGCCAGCGTCGGCGGGCCTCGATCGCCGCGGTCGCGACCTCGATGGTCACCGGGACCAATCGGACGCTGTCGCCGGCTCGCAGTTGGCCGAGCATCCAGCGGTCGGCCTCGATCACCACCGCCGGTACGACGAACCCGCCGAGCGACGGACCGTCCTTGCCGACGATCACCGGGGTGTCGCCGGCCAGCATGATCCCGCCGACCGGGTATGCCGAGTCGTGCACGTTCGACGGATGCAGGCCGGCCTCGCCACCGTCACTCCGGGCCCATCCCGGCAACGGCCCTTCCAGTCGGACGCCGGTCCGATCGGAACGGTGGTCGACGGTCCACTCGGTTTCGAAGAATGCGTCGACGCCGGTCGCGGTCAGGTGTTCGGGCGCGCCATGCGGACCTGGGATGACCCGCAACTGCCAGCTGTTCGTGATGACCGGCAACTCGACGCTCAGAGGGCTGAGCAGATTCTCGCGTCGGCCCAGCGGCAGCTGGTCAGCCGCAGCGAGCGGGCGTCCGTGTTGGCCGCCGAAACCGCCTAGCACGAAGCTGGATCGGCTACCCAGCACAGGCGGTACGTCGATCCCGCCTTCGATCGCGAGATAGCCGCGCATGCCGTCGAGCGGACCGAGGTCCAGCACGGCACCGGCCGGCAGCATGACCACCAGACCAGGCCGCACCCGCCATCCGTCGATCGTCGCCTGCTTGGCCGCACCTCCGACGCAGATCAGCCTCTCCTCGTCGAGGGCTAGGACTGGTCCGGTCTGGACGAACTCCAGCCCGGCTGCGGTGGACGGATTGCCGACCGCCGCGTTCACCAGCGCGAAGGTGAGTTCGTCGGCCGCGCCGGAGGGCGGTACGCCGACATCCCACAGGCCGGGGCGGCCGGCCAGGTCCTGCACGGTTGTTTGCAGGCCAGGGCTGATCACGGTGACTGCCGCCATCCGTCACCACCAGCCCAGGAGCTGCACCGGGGTTGGGTTCCAGCCGTTACAAGGGTTGTTGATCTGCGGGCAGTTGCTGATCAGTACCAGGAGATCGCGGCTCGCCGTCACCTCGACGTACCGGCCGGGCGCCGACAGTCCGTCGTCGAACTTCAGGTCGCCTTCTGGGGTGACGGGGACGTTCATGAAGAAGTTGACGTTGTGGGTGAGCTGCCGCTGGCCGATGCCGGCGTGGGCGCCGAGGGTGAGGAACGTTTGCCGGCAGGCGTGCTGGTGCCGGGTGTGGTGGCCGTACCGGATGACGTTGCTCTCCTGCGAGCACGCACCGCCGACCGTGTCATGCCGACCGCAGGTGTCGTCGGAGATGATCCCGAGTTCGTCGCCACGCGTCGAGATCAGTCGCGATCCGGTGGTCAGGTAGACGGCCCGCTGAGCCCGAATCGTGTCGAATGCCGAGTAGCGGTTGTTGATGTCGTGCGCGTCGTAGAACAAGGTGTCGACGGCTTGGTTGCCGTGCAGATCGACGATCCGCAACCGCCCACCCGCCGGGACAGTCAGCAGCGCGCCCTCGCCTGCTTGCACAACCTGATCCAGCGCACTCATCGGACCAACTCCAACGCGCGCAACGCTTCCGGCCGCAACCCATCCGGATCACCAGGCTCCGCAGGACCAACCTGTACGCCGACCGCTCCGGCCGGGGTGGCGGCAAATGCGTGAGGAGTCGTGGAGATGAACACCAGCAAGTCCTGCTCAGCCCGCAAGGTCACGCTGGCTCCAACGGTCGCGTGACCGGGAACGAACGCGAGTGTGGCCTGAGCTGCCGCTGGTCCTCCCCCCGGACCAAGTGCAGTGCCCGGCACGTCCTCCACCGCCACCTTCGTGAAGAAGTTGATGCAGCCGTGGAGGTCGGCTTCTCCTAGGCCGTGTTTCCTCAGTTCGAGTAGGAGAAGGTGGCTGGGGACGGAGCCGGTGAGGCAGTCGTGCCAGTCGAGGGTGGAGGCTGTGACTGTGGCGAGGGCTAGGCCGCGGTCGGACATCAACACCAGGCCGGCGTGGATGCGGGCTGTCATCTGGGACTTGAGGGTGTCGGGGATGTTGAGACGATCTAGGCGGTCGGGGCCGATGATCAGGACCGAAGCGTTGGCGTTGTCGGCCAGTGCGGTCAACGTGAGTGCTCGACCGGTTCGGACCGGGACTGAGAATGCCGCGTCGCCGGGGATCTCGTGCTTCATGCGCGCACCTCCGCAAGGTAGGCCGTGCGCTGGGCACGGTAGGCGATCAGACCGCCGATCCCGACGATCGCCAACGTGATCAGTGGGAGGTAGTGCAGATACCAGCCTTCACCTGCCGGGTCATAAACATCAGCGCGCGGCCAACCGAGGTTGATTGCCATGGCCAGTCCGTAGCCGACGGCGACGATATTGACGACTACTCCGAAGCGGCCGAGCGAGAACAGCGGCCGGCCGTTCTCGTCGGTTCCGCCGGACAGTCCCTTGCCGGTGAGGCGCCGTACCAGCAGGGGTGTGGTGACCATCAGGTACGCGATGTAGAGCAGCATGATGCAGACGCTGGCGAGGCCGAGGAACAGACCCGCGTTGCCCACGTTCACGACCAGGCAGACAGCGGCCAGCACTCCCGGTACGACGGTCGCCGCGACCGGCGTACCGGTTCGCGGCGAGACGCGGCGCAGCCAGGGCGAGGCGGGCAGGACGTTGTCGCGGGCCATCGAGAAGATCATCCGCGCGGCCGCGGTCTGGATCGCCAACGTACACACGCAAACCGCGAGCGCGACGTCGAGCAGCAGCAGCTTGCCAGTCGTCGTACCGAGCCGACTCGTCAGCACATAAGGCAGACCCTGCGTCGCCAGGTCGCCGTCGGTCACGGACGGCGCGGCCATCAGCGCGGCGATGATCAAGAACGCACCACCGATACCCGAGGCGATGACCGCACGGAGGATCGTCCGCGGTGTGGTCGCGCGCGGCTTGTGCGTTTCCTCGGCCAGCTCGCCGGCGCTGTCGAAACCGACCAGCACGTACGCCGCCATCAACGCCGAGATGAGCAACGGAACGACGTACCCGGTGCTGTTGTCGAGGTTGGTGGTGTGCAGGACGACGGACGGCCCGCGCTCGGCCTTGCTGGTGAGGAGGATGACGATCAGCACCACACCGACGAGTTCGCAGGTCACGCCGATCGAGTTCACCACGGCCACGATCCGCACGCTGGTCGCGTTCAGGATCGTGGTCACGGCGAGCAGGATGCAGCCCAGTACGACGGCGTTCGCGGCGCCGTCCTTCGTCGACAGCGCGGGGTCGGTGCCGATCAGCTGGAACCCGGACCAGACCGCGGGCAGCACGACCTGCAGTGCGATCGCCGCGGCCGCGAGGGTGATGATCTGCGCGATGACCATCGTCCAGCCCGCGAACCAGCCGACGACCGCGCCGCCGAGTCGCCGCGCCCACTGGTAGATCGCGCCGGAGAGCGGGTAGCGCGCGGCCAGTTCGGCGAAGCACAGCGCGACCATCAACTGGCCCGCCAACACCGCTGGCCAGGTCCAGAAGAACGCCGTACCGCCGAAGCTGAAGCCGAGCCCGAACAACTGGAAAACAGTGGTCAGGATCGAGACAAAAGAGAAGCCGGCAGCGAATGACGCGTAGCTGCCGACTCGACGAGAAAGTTGTTGCGCGTAACCGAACCTGCTGAGGTCCGTCGCGCCGGGATCGATGGTGGATGCGTCAGGAGCAGCTGACATTCCGGCCTCCCTCGGTTGGCCCGGAATGCTACGGCAGCCCGGGGCCTCTGCGGCCTCCCGGGCTTTTGTCCCGCCGTGGAACGGAGCCGAGGCTCCGTCTCCCCTCTCGGACCAGACCCACCGGATGGCAGCGGAACCCTAGGGGCGCCCCGCCGTTCCGGCGGGTCTGTTCCAGTTCAGGACCCAACGGTTTCAGTCACGCTCTTCAGTTGTTGCGAGCAGGTAAACGACTTCTCTCACTACTTGTTGAGATCAGAGAGGACCTTGGGAGCTTGCCCCTGCTCGACCCACTTCACCAGTGCACCCAGCGGATCGGTCGGGGTGTTGGCACCGACGCAGTGGCCGGCACCGGGTACGAGGAACAGGCGGTAGAAGCTGTCTACGCGACCCAGCTCGCGCTCGACGCGCTTGCGGTAGTCGACCGTGCCCTGAGCCGGGATGAGGGTGTCCGCGAGTCCGTGCCAGGAGAGCAGCTTGCCGCCGGAGCGCTTGAACGCGGACAGGTCCGGATTGTCGCTGCCGATCACCTTGTTGTACTGCGCCTGGGACTGGCGGAACAGCTTGTAGTACTGGGCATACGTGAGCTTTCCGGTGTCGAAGCTCGGGTCGAGCTTGAGGAAGTTCCGCACCCAGCTGTCCGGTACGACGAACGGTGTCGCGTGTTGCCCGTCACTGACCGCGAGCCCGTCGAACGGCGTACCGCGGGTGAGCCCGTACCAAGGACCGCCGTCCCAGATCTTGCGAACGACGCGCGCGTCCGCGGCCGTGATCGTCACCGGCTTGCCCTCACACAGGATCGTCTTGCCGATCAACCGCTCCGGCGCCCAGTGGCACTTCTGCGGTGCGTCGATACCGCAGGCCTGGATCGCGGCCTTGGTGAACTCGTCGAACTCACACTTCGTCGGGTAGGTGTGCTCGTTGTTCATCACCACGGCCGGCCAGATCGCGGCGACCGTCCAGCGGTCCCAGTTGATCGCGGGTGAGGCGGCGAGGATGCCGTCGAAGTCGTCCGGGTGCTGCTGCGCCTCGACGTAGCCCTGACGACCACCGGTGGAGCAGCCGTTCCAGTACGAGTACGACGCCGCGCGCCCGTAGTACTGGTTGGTGACCGCCTTGCCGACTTCGGCCAGATCGTGCAGCGATCGGGAGGCGAAGTTCTTCAGCAGGCCCTGGTTGACCTGGCCGTCCTTGAGCGCCCAGTTGTCCGCGGTGAACGGCGACGGGCCGACACCCGCGTCGGTCGAGGCCACGGCGTACCCGGCCTTGACCGCGTTCGCCCACGGCGCCCCGAACTCACCAGCCCAGTAGCCGCTGCCGCCGAGCGCCTGGAAGCGACCGTTCCAGCCGGTCTTGGGCAGCCAGACCACGGTCTTCACGTGGTCCCCGGCGCCTGGGTGGCTGAGCTGGACGGTGACCTCGCAGTACGCCGGTACGTCGGCGACCGGGTCGTTCGGGAACGGCGGGGTGGGCGGGAAGGTGACCGTGCCACCGGGCTGGTCGACCGCCGTGACGGAGTCGACGTGGGCACCCTGCGGCGCCTTGACGGAGAAGTTGGTGCAGGCGCTCGGCTCAGCGGCCTCGCTGCTCGAGAGCGGGACCAGCGCGGCGAGCGGGACGATCGCTGCCGCCACCAGGGTCAGGATTCGTTTCATGGTCCCTACCGAACCAAGACCGCTCAGAGGCAACCAGGGATACTTTGTCCTGTGATCCAGGGCACAGGACTGAATCGGGCGATGCTCGCCGACTTCCTCCGCAGCCGGCGCGCTCAGCTGCAGCCGGAGGATGTCGGCCTGCCGCGCGCCCCGCGCCGCCGGTCGGACGGGCTGCGCCGCGAGGAGATCGCGGAGCTGGCCGGAGTGTCGGCCGACTACTACAGCCGGATCGAGCAGCAGCGCGGTCCGCGACCGTCGGAGCCGATCCTGAACGCGCTCGCCGACGGTCTGCGGCTGACCTCAGACGAGCGCAACCATCTCTTCCGGCTGGCTGGATACCCCAATCCGCCGCGGCACCTGCATGACCGGCCGGCTCAGCATCTGCTCCGCGTCATGCACCAGCTGGAGAACACACCTGCTCAGATCTGCAGCCACCTGGGCGAGACCCTGCGGCAGAACGAGCTTTCGATCGCGGTCTTTGGTGATCATTCGATCTTCGAGGGGATCGAACGATACTGGGCGTACCGCTGGTTCCTGATCGCTTCTGAGCGATCGCTCTACGCCGAACAGGACCACGATCGGATCTCGCGGGCGATCGTCGCGGAGGTGCTCGCCACGCACGCCACGGCGGACCCACAGGCTGCCGAACTGGTCGACACCCTGCTCGGCCAGAGCCCCGAGTTCGCCGAGGTCTGGGCCGAGCATCCGGTGTTCGAGCAGGACTGGCCGCGCCTGCACCTGAACCATCCGACCGCCGGATGGTTGGAACTGAACAGCGACTACGTGCTGGACTCCGACCGCTCGCAGTTCCTCGCCATCTTCACTGCCGATCCGGGGAGTGAAGATGAGGAGAAACTGCGGAAGCTGGCGCAGCCCGCGGACGACTTCGTCTGGTAGTTCAGAGAGCGGTGGCCTTGGCGTTGCGCTCGAACTTGGACCAGATCGCCGAGGTGCAGTTCGTGCACGAGGGGCCGAAGAACTCACCGCGGGCCTGCTCGTCGCCGAGCAGCCAGTACCGGAACCAGGCGGTGATCGCGCCCCGGAACTGCCCACCGTCGGGGCTCACCACGAAGTGGTCGGCGCCCTTCAGTTCGGCGTAGATCGCGGGCACGTGACTGCTCTGCGCGTACCGGTCGTGCACCACTGACGGCCACACGACGATGTCCGCCGAACCTGCGAAGTACAGGGCCGGACCGTGCAGCTTCGCCGGGTCGTTGAACGGACCGCCCTCGAGCGGCGCCACCGTGTCCACCCGCGGATCCGCCCCCGCGCCGACGGCTGCGCCACCACCTAGTGAGTGACCGGTCGCCCCGACATGCGCCAGATCGACCTTGCCCGCGAACACGCTCCCCGCCGTACCGTTCTGGGTGGTGAGGTAGTCGAGCCCAGCCAGCAGCGGCGCCGCAGAGCTGGACCGCCCCTCGCCCGCCGCCACGATGAACCCGTGTGAGGCGAAGTGCTCCAACAACGGCTGGTACGTCGAAACTGTCGCGGCCGCGCCGTTGCTCCACAGGATCACGGGGTGCTTGGCGCATCCAAGCGTCCCGAGCTGAGCCGGCCGAATGATCGTCGTGCCCTGCCCGTTCGAGGCCGACGTCACGGCGAACGGACCGGGGCCGGCCCAGTTCTTGTTGACCGACGGGCAACCGGCCGCCTGGGCGACCGGTGTCAGGTTGACGACCAAACCGGCGGCTACGAGGACTGTCGCGAGCAGACGTTTCACTGCGTCTCCTTCGAGGCGTAATTCGAGGCATAAAGAGTGTTCAGGGAGTGGGCGTACTTGTCCCGCACCACGGATCGCTTGAGCTTCAGCGTAGGCGTCAGCTCGCCGGAATCCGTGCCCCAAAGGGCATCAAGCAGAGTCCAGCGTTTCACCTGTTCGACCCGCGACAACCGCTCGTTGCCACTGCGAACCGCCCGCTCGATCTCGGCCCGTACGGCGGGATGCGTGGCGGCGTCGGTCGGACTGGTCACCTCGATGTTGCGTGCCGTGCACCACTGCCGCCAGCCGGAATCGAGAGTGATCAGGGCCACCAGATAAGGCCGGTTGTCGCCGTGGACGTAGACGGAACCGATCAGGTCTGAGGCCGAGGAGAGGGCCTGTTCGACGTTGGCCGCGGAGATGTTCTTGCCGGCCGCGTTGATGATGAGTTCCTTCTTGCGGCCGACGATCGAAAGGTAGCCATCGGCATCGATCCGGCCGAGATCGCCGGTGTGCAACCAGCCGTCGACGAAGGTGTCGGCGGTCGCGTCCGGGCGGTTCAGGTAGCCGGGCGAGATGATCCGGCCGCGGGCCAGGAGTTCGCCGTCGTCGGCGAGGCGTAGTTCGACCCCGGGCAGTGCGCGGCCGACCGTGCCGAGCCGTGGTTGGCTGAGGGAGTTGAGCGTGAGGACCGCGGAGGTTTCGGTCATTCCG
Organism: Kribbella sp. NPDC056951; assembly: GCF_042674205.1. Taxonomy (NCBI): domain Bacteria; kingdom Bacillati; phylum Actinomycetota; class Actinomycetes; order Propionibacteriales; family Kribbellaceae; genus Kribbella; species Kribbella sp. NPDC056951. The sequence continues at coordinate 1,300,611 of NZ_JBHUQZ010000001.1, read as the reverse complement.
TAGGCCTCGACGATCGTCACGCCGATGCCGCGGAAGAAGATCAGCACCTCTTGCGCGATCGGCGCAGCGCCGCTGACGGCGACCATCATCTCGCTCAGTCCTAACGCGAGGCGGATGCGCCGGTAGACGAGCCGCTCGAAAATCGCGTGCTGCAACCGCAGGCCAGCGCCCGTGCCGGCACCCGGTCCTGCGCCCGTTCCGAATCGGGCCGCGCCCACCTGCCGCGCGACGACGATCGCGCGTCGGAGCAGCGCACGGCGTACTGGGGATTGTTCGGTGACGGTTCGTTCGGTGACGGCACCTAGCAGCTTCTCCCAGACGCGCGGTACTGCCAGGAACACGTGCGGCTGGATGTCGGGCAGGGTGTTGGCGAGCGCGTGCAGGTCGCGGACATACGTGACCGTCGAGACGAGCGCCGTACCGAGGTAGTGGGTGATCATCCGCTCGGCCAGGTGGGCGAGCGGTAGGTACGAGACCTGGGTTCGGCCTGGTTCGGGGAGCTCACCGAGGTCCTCGGCCACGCGGGTGAGGATGCCGGATAGCACCGTGCAGATGCCGGCGTGGGTGACGAGCGTGCCCTTCGGTGGACCCGTCGTACCGGAGGTGTAGATGATCGTCGCCGGATCGTCTGGCTGCACCTTGGCCGCCGCCTCCTGGACCTCGGTGATGCGGTCCGGCAGTGACGCTTGCGCGGCTGCGGTGAGGACCTCGAATGACAGAACACCGGCCGGTGTCGGGCCGGGGCCGATCACGACGAGGGTCCGGAGCTCCGGCAAGCCGTCCTGAATCGCCAACCAGGTAGGCAGAAACTCCATGTCGACGATGCACACCTTGCACGCCGAGTCGGCCGCCACGTAGGCGAGCTGCTCGGCGGCAAGCGTGTTGTAGTACGACGAGGGTGTCGCGCCGGCGAGCATGGCGCCGACATCGGCGAGGACGTGTTCGGCCCGGTTCACCAGTTGCAGGCCGACCACGTCACCGGGTTCGATCCCCAGGTCCAGCAGGACGAGGGCGATCGCCTGGGCCTCGCGTTCGTACTCGGCCCAGGTCAGCCGCCAGTCGCCGTCGACGACCGCCGGCACGTCACCGTGCTCGGCCGCGTTCCGGCGTACCAGATCGAGGATCGTGTCGTGCATCAGCAGGAGGTTCTCGCGGGGCGGTTCTGGAAACGGTCGCCCAGCCAGTTGAGCGCATTCGTGCCCCAAAGCGAGACCGTCACGACATGCCCGCCGCCGGGGATCACATGCCACTCGAGAGTCGTCCCGGCTGCGCAGTAGCGGTCCTTCAACTGCTGAGCGCCTTGGTATGGGATGAGCTCGTCGAGTGTGCCGTGGTAGAGGTACACCGGAGCGGACGGCTTGACGTTGCCGAGCAGGTTCTCGTTGAGCCGCTTCTGCCAGCGCGGATCCTTGATCACGTTGGGAACCGTGGTGAAGTCGTTGAGCCTGCGACCCGGCGCCAGCAACGCGATCTCGGCGACACAAGCCTGCTTGATCTTCGCGAACAGCTCCTTGCCCTGCGCGGTCAGCACCTCGTCGAGCGGAACCTCCGGGTACGCCGTCGCCAGTCCCGCAGCGGCAGCGGCCACCAGGCCGAATCCGATACCGCCGTCGTTGCTTGCGGCAACCAGTGCGAGGTCGGCGGGCACCCCTCCGGTCGCCGTACCCACAACTTTGAGATCCGGCGCGTACGACGCCGCCTGCTCGGCCGCCGCGGCTGCCGCCTGACCACCTTGGGAGTAGCCGAAGACGCCGATCGGCGCGGTCGGATCCAACCCAGCGGCCGGGAGATGAGTCGCCGCGCGGGCGACATCGAGGAGCGCACGACCCTCCGACTTGGCAGTCGCGTAGGTGTGCGTTCCCGGCGTACCGAGTCCTTCGTAGTCGGTCAGCGCGACCGCCCAGCCCTTGGTGATCGCCTGCGCGATGAAGGCGACCTCGACCTCGGTACCGGTCCGGATCTGGTACGACGGGGCGCACTGGTCACCGAGTCCTTGCGTGCCCATCGCGTAGGCCACGACCGGGCGTTTCCCCGGGCCCGGCCAAGCGGTGAGCGGCGTGATCACGGTGCCGGAGACGGCATTCGGCGTACCGGTGGCGGAGGTCGAGCGGTAGAGGACCTGATCCGCACGGGTCGGGACGGGGAAGAGTCGGAGGATGTCGACGTACAGGTCGACCTTCCGCGTCTTGAGGACGTCACCGGCCTTTCCGGCAGGCAGGGGCGACGGCGCCGTGTAGAAGGGGTCGTTCTGGGGTGTCGGCGGGCGGGTGTCGGCCGCGGCCGGCGCGACGAACGCGCAGGTCAGGGCGGTGACGGTGAGCCCGGTGACGAGTCTTCGGAGCACGATGGTTACCTCCGGTGGGGCGGATAGTGGTAACGAGGATTACCCGAATATAGGGGCCGGGATAGGCTGTGACAATCCCTCGATCCCTGGAGGTTCTGTGTCTGCAGAGCGCAGCTACGGCGGGGTGCCGTTGACCCAGCGCCGGGAGGATCGCCGAGCCCGACTACTGGCGGCGGGGGTCGAGCTGTTCACGTCGACCGGGTATCAGCAGACCAAGATCACCGATCTGTGCGCGGCGGCCGGGATGTCGAACCGCGGCTTCTACCAGGAGTTCGACACCAAGGAAGCGCTGCTGCTCGAGCTGTACGTCCGGACGAATCAGCTCGCTTTTGACCACGTCAGCCAGACTCTGACCACACTGGAGACCAGCGATCCGGCTGGGCGGATCGACGTACTGATCGACGTCTACCTGGCCGCGGTCACCTCGGATCCACGGCTCGCTCGGTTGAACTACGTTGAGGCCGTCGGCGTCAGTCCTGCAGTCGAGGCGCTGCATGTGGAGTGGGTCGGTCGGTGGAGCGAGCTGATCGAGGGCGAGGCCGACCGGGCTGCGGAGGCCGGGTTCGCGCCGCGTCGGGACTTCCGGCTGACCGCGATCATGATCGTCGGGGCCATCACCGGCCTACTCCGCGAGTGGCAGAACCACGCGGCCCGCTACCCCACCACCGAGATCGCCGCCGAGGCCAAGGCCCTGATCTTGGCCTCGATCACGCGTCGGGTTTGACTTTGAACGTGGCGGCGAAGAGGTAGGGCAGGGTGTAGACGCTGCCGAGTACGACGGGCAGCGCGAGCAGCCGCCGTACACCCCGTTCCCGGTACGCGATCCAGGCCATGATCAGCAACAGATGCAGGCCGAAGTCACCGTTGATCTGCGCCCGCCACGGGTGGGAGAAGTCGGTGATGAACACGCTGCCGGCCGACAGTCCTTGCGTGCTGATCGCATGCACAGTGACGGCCATAATCGTGAGCCAGGCAAGGACAAGTGCAGTCCTGACGACCAGGATCGCCCTCATGAGGCGAACTCGACGATCCGGCGGGACAACTCGTGCGGTTGATCCTCGGGGATGAACGACCAGGAGTCTTCGACGGTCACGATCGTTGCATTGGGCAACGTCGCGGCCAAGCGATCGAAGAGATGTGGTTTGAAGATGCGGTCGTCGGCGGCGCGGACCAGGAGCACCGGCTTGGTGAAGTCGGCCAGCTTGGTGGCTGCGGCCAGGGTGTATTTGTTGTCGACGGCACCGATGAAGCGGGTGGCGTCCCGACGGATCTCAGCGCTGTCACGCATCGGCTGCACGTACGATTTGAGTATGTCGGCGGGGATTCCACGCTTGGCTAACCACCCGAAGGCGTTCGGCTGCTGTTGAACGGCTGGGAGCTGGAGGAGGTAGCTGGCGAGCCAGATCGCGCCCGGGATGCGCGCCAGGTTCGGCATCCGGTCGAAGGGCTTCGGGAAGAACTCCTCGAACGCGTCACACGGGGTGAGCACCACTCGCCCGATGCGCTCGGGATGGTTGACCATCAGGATCTGTGTGAGCGCGCCGCCGGTGTCATTCGCGACGATGGTGACGTCGGTCAGCTCGAGTGCTTCGAGGAACTCGGCGATCAGCCTGGCGACACCCGGCGGAGTGAGATCGGCATCAGCGGACATCGGAGTTTTGTGCGCGCCGAGCGGCCAATCCGGAGCTATACAACGAAACCCGGCCGCTGCCACCTCGGGCAGGACCTTTCGCCACAGCGCACCGTTGACCAGCAGCCCATGGACGAAGACGACCGCCGGCCCGGTTCCTTGTTCGACGTAGCTGATCTCGCCACTCGACAACGTCGCCGTGCTCATACGTGCCGCCAACTCTCGACGCCTAGCGACAGCGCCTCCATCGCAACCTGCCGACCAGTCTGTACGGCGGCGCGCAGCGGCTGCGGTCGGCGCTCGGTTCGGCCGATGCTCAGACTGTCAGCGGGCGGGCGGATCTGGATCGTCGCCGGATGCTCGGCCAGCAAGGCCTCTTCCTCGGCCCGGATCTCGACGCGGCGCAACCACGGGTCGAGCGCGCCCGGTGCGAATCGGGCGAACCACCGGTTCAGGAACAGGCGCTCCGCACGGGACGGCGCGGACTGTTTCTCGTTCAGCCGCCGGGTGCGCAGGGCGACGACATGGGTCGCGTTCTGGGCGAGCGCCGTACGGATGGGGGTGCCTTCGGTGACGCCGGCGTCGACGTACGCGCGGCCGGCGAGCTCGACCGGCGGTCCGGCCAGGAGTGGCATCGCTGCGGATGCGCGCAGAGCGGTTTGCAGGCTGGCCTGGTCGTGGAGATGCGGATGCAGATCGGTGGACTTGCCGGTCTGCGCGTCCGTGGCGACCGGGTGGAACTCGACCGGGTTGTCGAGGACCTCCTGGAACCCCATCGGCATCACCTCGGTGTAGACGGTGTTGACCAGATAATGCGTGTCGACGACCGGTTGGCGACTCAGCAGTCGGCGCGGGCTGATCGTCGTACCCATGATTGTCCGGTCCCACCAGGCATGTTTGGTGCTGTCGGCGCGACCGCACAGCAGCCAGGCGCCGTTGAGCGAGCCGGCCGAACTGCCGTAGACCGCATCGAACAGCGGCAGCAGGCCGAGCTGCTCGATGGCGACCGTCATCCCGCTGGAGAAGGCGCCGCGGGAGCTCCCGCCCTCGATCAGCAACACCAGCCGGGCATCGTCCGTCCGGCGCCCGGGCAGGCTGCCTTGGTCTCGGCGATCCAGGAGCAGTTGACGCACTGAGTCGTTCACGATTCGAATCGTATCATCGTTCCGTATCAGCGTTACATAACGCCGATCTGCTACCGTCGTCCGGTGCCTCGAGTGAAACAACGGACCGACTCCCTCCAGGAGCGCGGCCTCGCCAGCGCCCTGGCCGTGCTCGACGAGGAGGGCGTCGCCGGCCTGACCACGCGCGCCGTAGCCCGCCGCGCGGAAGCGTCCGTCCCCGCGATCTACGAGGTCTTCGGCGACAAGGCCGGAATCGTCCGCGAGGTCTTCTTCGAGGGCTTCCGAGTCCTCGCCGAACGCCTCGAAGCAGTCCCGGCAACCCCGGATCCGTTGGAAGCTTTGCGCCAGCTCGCCGAAGCCTTCCGCCGCTTCATCCTCGACCACCCGGTCCTCGCCGAGGTCATGTTCGCCCGCCCCTTCGCCGACTTCGACCCCTCCCAAGAGGAGATCCGAGCCGGCCTCCAGGTCCGCAAAATCTTCGTCACCCACGCCCGCAACGCCGTAAACAGCGGCCACCTCACCGGCGACCCCACCGACATCGCCCTAGTCTTCTTCACCATCACCGAAGGCCTGGCCACCGCCGAAAAAGCCCACCGCCTAGGCAACTCCCCCCACTCCACCAACCGCCGCTTCCGCCTAGGCATAAACACCCTGATAACCGGCTTCACCCACCCCACCCCGCCCTAACCCGTGGAGTCGCGCCACCCGGAGCCCATCTCACGGCTCCACCCAAGGCCGGTCGATCAAGGCCCTCACCACGAGCCGGTACGACGTTGTGCACGGATCAACCATGTGCGCGCGCCAAAGGTGGTTGACGGGCACTCAAGGTGCGCCGGTCGGGACGACCTTGAGCACGGTTCAACCGTTTCGGCGGGTCCCGGATGGTTGGTGGGTGCTCAAGGTGATCGCCGACCTGCGATCTCGGGTCCCCGGGGATATCTGGCGCGTTGATCGGAGCATTTTCGGCGCCTGGACCCGAAAATCCTCCGGCTAACGCAAGACCTCGAGCCTCACGCACCTCAGCCACCGCCCGTCAGCCCCAGACAACGCGAGCCGCGGTCGCCGGGCCTCGCCATCTGGCCCAGCCACCCGCTTGGCCAGCCCTCTTGCTTTGTCGGCCGCCTTTGGTGGTCGAGTCCGGGGTACAGGTCCGCAAGGACTCGGCCGGTGACGTTGGCTCTGGCTGATCGCCACTCCCGGCCGACCAAAAAGACAGCGTGGCTAGGCGCCGCGGTGGCTGAGGCGGATGGCGAGGCCCGGCGACCGCAGCTCCCCGTCGCCTGGGGTCGCCGGGCTGTGGTTGCCGTGCGGGAAAGATGTCTGCTGGTGGCTGACCCACCCCCGCACTCCCGAAACACCAACCGCACAACCACTCCTCCCACAACCCGAGCCCCCGCCCCATCACACCCTCTGCCCCATCCCCCGCCCCATCACCCTCGCCCCTCCACCCGTCCAGCCGTCCAGCCTGATGGGTTCCCCCCACGAGCTTGCGGGTTCACCCACCAGGTGGGTTCACCTGCCGACGGACAGGACGTATAGGGGTGTTGGGGTCGCACGGGTGTGGGTGGTGAGCGGGGCGGCGGTGGTTGGTGGGGGTATACGTCCTGTTCGTTGGAGGATGGGTGGGCGTGGGAGCATCGGGCGAGGAGGGGCGATGGAGTGGAGAGATCTGCCGTTGGTTGAGTGCTTGCGCGGGGGTGAGGCGGAGATGCTGCAGTTCGCGGTTGACCGGGCGCGGCGGCAGTTTGCTTGGAAGACGGGTGGGTTGACTGCATCGCAGCTCCGGCAGGAGCATCCGCCGTCGACGATGACCTTGGCTGGTCTTGTGAAGCACATGTCGTTTGTCGAGGCTGGGTTCACGGCTCGGGCGGCTCGGCGGCCGATTGGTACGCCGTGGGATGTTCGGGACTGGGTTGCGAACGATAGGTGGGGCTGGGAATCCGCGGTCAGCGACGAGCCGGAGGAGTTGTACGCACTCTGGTACGGGAGTGTGGAGCGGTCGCGGGCTACCTGGGTTGAGTTGGCTGGTGACCTCGATGTGGAGGTCGACGAGGGGGACCCCGACTGGATTACCAGTCGGCGGCGGATCCTCGTCGACCTGCTGGAGGAATACCTCAAGCACACGGGACATGCCGACGTACTGCGGGAGGCTGTTGACGGTTTGCGGGGGAACGACCCGGACTAGTAGGTCTGGTAGTAGATGAGTTGGCCGGATTCGCCTGCGGCTGCGCCTTCGCTGGGGATGAAGAGGGTGATGACGAAGGCGTTCTGGCCGTTGGGGGCTTTGAGTGCGGTGATGGTCGGGTTGGCGAACGCGGTGCTGCCGCCGTTGGTGCGGATGGTGGTTCGGTCGGCGTTGCCGGTCTGGTAGTCGTAGACGAAGGTGCGCCAGGAACCGAAGTCGCCCTTGGTGTACTGGCCTTCGATCAGACCGAACGTGTAGCCGCGGAAGGTGGTTTGGTCGCGGTCGCCGATGTTGCCGCCGACGCCCCAGTGCAGCAAGGCGTTGTCGAAGTTCGGCTGGGCTGCGGTGGTCCAGGTGTTGAAGTTCTTCAGGGTGCCGCGTTGCTGGCGGTCGCGGTCGCAGTTCCACCAGTAGTGGCCGCCGAGATCGATCGTCGAGTGGTCGATGTCGGGTGACAGCGTGACGCTGTAGATGTTCGGCGTACCCTCTGCGCAGGTCGACAGTCGACGGGGTGCATCGAAGGAGCGATTCACCTTGCCTGCCAGGAGATCCGCGCGATTGGCGAAGTACCGGAAGGCGAGGTGGTTGTTGCCACCGCCTGCCTGTTCCTGCTCCCACGCGAGTACGAAACCGCCGTTCGAGGCCTGCACGATCGTCGGCTGCGAGGCCGGTCCGGTGTTGCTCCCGGCAAGCTCGCGAACCCAGTGCCAGTTGAGCAGATCGGTCGACGTCGCCAGGTTCACCCGGAAGTGCCCGTCGGAGCCCAGGTGATGTGAGACGGCCAGATACCCGCCGGTCGAGTCCTGGATGATCTTCACCGTATCCATCACATGGCCGGCATCATCCTTGGTGTTGTAGCGCTTCCCCGTCGCACCGGAGACGTTCTCGACGATCGCCCGCAACTCGGCCCGGGCCGGATCGGAGGCCGCGGTGGTCGTCGCGGAGGCCGTACCGGCACTCAATGTGGCCAGCGCGGTGACAAGCAGGACAGCAAGAGCTCTGGGCATGGGCGGCACCCTTCGCAGTCAGTTGTTCAAGGCCCTCAGGCTAGCGAGGTCCCGGCCGACCCGCCCAGATCAGCGTGTGCCCACTGTCCCCCTCAGGCACGAACTCCTCGTGATCGATCACCAGGCCTGCATTCTCGATCCAGGTGCGAGTGGTCGCGGTGTCGGCCTGACTCCACCACATGGGTACGTCGCCGCCTAGCCAGTGCTGCTCCGACCCGGTCCACGCGGTCGCCCCGATCGTCGCCACGAAGGTACCGCCGGGACGCAGCCAGGTACCGATCCGCTGCAGGAGCGCTTCCTGCTCGTCCAGCGGGATGTGGATGAGCGCGTAGAACGACAAGATCGCGTCGAAGGAGTCCGCCGGTAGGTCGAGCGCGGTCGCGTCCGCCTGCAGGAAGGTCGCCGCGGGCACCCGCTCGCTCGCCCGGGCGACCTGCACCTCGCTGATGTCGACGCCGGTCACGATATGCCCGGCCTCGGCCAGGACCTTCGCCACCGGTACCCCGGAACCGCACCCGAGGTCGAGAACCTGGGCCCGGTCCGGGAGTTCGGTCAGGAGCAACTGCAGCCAGTCGGCGTACTTCGTCTCGCCGCCGAACGCCTCGTCGTACCGGGACGACAGTTCGTCGTAGCCGCGTCGTACGAGGTCCTTGGCCTCGTCGTTGTCCATATAACTGAGGTTAGGCGGATCTGTGCCACTCACCAACCTCCTTTTGGGGCGCTCCGAGGGCGTGCGCTGAGCGTGAATCGCAGCGGTCGCGCGGAGTTGGTGAGTGGCTGGGGTCCGCTATTGGCGGTCGCGGGCGTGATGGAGGGTTGCGGCGGCGGCTAGGCAGACTGCGGCGGGGACGGTGAGGGCGGCGGCGGGGGTGTGGAGGGTGGCGACGCCGGTGGCGGCGGCGAGGGTGAGGGTTTCGACGGTCATGCGGGTGGTGCTGAAGAGGGCGGCTCCGGCGCCGCCGCGGTGGTAGGGGACGTGTTTGAGGGCTTGGCCGTCGGGGACGCCTTCGGTGAGGCCCAGGCAGATGCCTAGGACCGCGGCGCCGGCGAAGAGGGCGATCGGGGACTTGGTGACCTGGAGAGCGAAGGCGGTTACGGCGCAGATAATGAGTGCGTGGGTTACCAGGGGTGCTGCCCAGCGGCGGGCGATGCGGGCGGCTAGGAGTGGGAGCACGGTCGAGGGGATCGTAAGCAGGCTGAGCAGGAGGCCGACCTTGCCTGCGCCCAGGTGTGCGCCGAGTTGCGGCAGGGCGGTCAGGCCGACGACCAGGATTCCCATGAAGGCACCGGTACCGAGGGCATAGGCCCGGTACGTCGGGATGCGCAGCAGGTCGAGTGGGATCGCGGGATCCGTCGTACGGCGTTCCACCCGGACCAGCAGCGCGGTTCCGCCGGCCGCGGCGAGCAGCAACCCGATGGTCGCCCAGACCGGCAGGGCGAACCCGAAGGCGGTCACCGCGGCCGCGATGGTCAGCCCGAAGATGACCGCACCGGCCAGGTCGAACTCCTTCGGCAGGTTCTTGGTGCGGAGGCTCGGTAGGCCGATGGAGGTCAGGACCGCGATACCCGCGACGGCCGCTGGTACGACGAACACCATCGGCCAGCCGCCGACCGCCATCAGGCCTTGAGCGGCGAAGGGACCGAGCGCGAGACTCGTGCCTAGTACGGCGCCGACGTACCCGTAGACGCGGTGTCGATCCTCTGGCGGGTAGACGGCCAGCACCATCGCCGAACCGCCGGCCGCACACATCGCCGCGCCGACACCCGCCAGCACACGGAGGGCGACCAGGGCGCCGAGGTCTGGTGCGAACGCGGAGAGTATTCCGGCTACCGCGACAACAATGTTGCCTAGAGCAAAGAATTTCGTCCGCGAGGTGCGATCGGCGAGAACGCCGGCCAGCAACAATGCGGCGGCGAACAGACCGTTGTATCCGACAACGATCCACGGGCCGAGGGCATCGGCCCCCGACAGCTCCGCGGTCGCCGCGGGGACGACGGCGGTCGAGCCGGTGATCGCGAGTGGGAAGACCGCAGTGGAGATGAGGTTGGCGACGAGTACGCGCCGACGGTGACGTACAGACAGGTGAAACACGGTATGCGCTCCGGAGTCAGCAGATTCCGAGCGCCACGAGGGCGCTCCTGACGGAAGGCCAGGAGCGACGGCGAGTTCTAGGCGTTATGCGCCGCCGCTCTTAGCGACGGCGCACCGTGTCTGTCTTGGGCACGGGCCGAGGGTAGCAACGGGTGGGATCCCGAGGCACGGGGTTTACCAGAGTGAGCCGGTCGCGTCCCAATGCCCGTGCGGACGCTCATCGGTGAACGGCACCAGCCACTCGACCGGCACCGTCAACGTCTGCACCCGCGGCAGCACGATCGGCGTACCGTCCGCGGTCCGCAGGTTCCCGATGATCTCGTACTCCCCCTCCGGCAACCCGAGCTCCAGGCACTGCTCAGCCGTCAACGCAACCGCTGTAGTAGGACTCAGCACCGACCGAACCCCCTCGGCCGCCGCCCCCTCCACCCCCGTCACCGTCAACGGAAAAGTCGCCCCACGCAACGCCCCGAACGTCAGCCGCTGGTCCCCCTCCAACACATGCGGGACCTCGACCAAATACGTCGTACCGACCTCGACCTCGCCGCTGAGCACCCCACCAGGCTCCGCGTTCCCCACCCCGTTTGTCCAGCAAAAGTTGTTAGCGGCCGGGGAGGCGGGTGGTGATTTCTTGGAGGATCCAGGTGTTGTTGTCGGGGTCGGTGAAGGTGGCTCGGGTGCTGTAGGTGCGGCGTTCTGGGTCCAGGCCGGGGGTGAAGCCTTCGGCGGTGCGGTGGAAGTAGTCGGTGACGGGGGCGCCGGCGGCGACGAGGGACTCGCGGGCGGTGACGATGTCTTCTACGACGAGGTAGGCGGTGGAGGAACCGGGGGCGGCGGGGGTGATGCCGGCGCCGAACTGGACCGAGGTGGCTGAGCCGGGCGGGGTCAGCTGGACCACGCCGGGCGGGGTGACGTCGAGACGCCAGCCGAGGCCGACGTAGAAGTCGCGCGCGGCGTCGACGTCGGTGACCGGGATGATCAGGGCCTCGATGCGTTGTTCAAAAGTGCTCATGACCCCACGATCACGGGTACGGCGGGGTGTTCGCACCAGGGAAAGTCACTGGAGCGCGGTGCGCAGTTGCCTACGGGACTTGATGCCGAGTTTGGCGAAGGTTTTGCGGAGGTGCCACTCGACGGTGCGCGGGCTGATGAAGAGTTGGGCGGCGATTTCGGGGTTGGTGAGACCGTCGCGGGCCAGGGTGGCGATCTGGCTCTCCTGGGCGGTCAGGTCCGTGCGGGTCTCGGGGGTTCGTTTGCGAACCGTCTCGCCGGTCGCCAGGAGTTCGTGGCGAGCCCGATCGGCAAACGCTTGGAGGCCCATCCCGGTCAGCAGGTCATGGGCGGTCCGCAGTTGCTCGCGGGCGTCCACGCGACGACCTTCGCGGCGCAACCACTCGCCGTACAGGAGGCGACCGCGGGCGACCTCGACTCGGACCGGCGTCCGCTCGAGGTATCCGAGCGACTGCAAATACGCGTCCTCGTCGGCGCTGAGCAGCGCCGACGCACGAGCGGCGAGACCGAGACCCCAATCGGTCGCGACCCGGTCGTTGAGCCAGCTCAACGCGGTCTCGACGAGCTTGGTGTCGCCGGTGCGCGACGCGGCCTCGACAAGCTCGCCGGCCGCCAGTACGCCGTACCCGACGACGTCCTGCTCGAATACCTCGAGCGCCGCATCCGCCACCCGACATGTCTGTGCACGCACGGTGAGCGCGTCGAGCAACGCCGACTTGCCGACCCCGACCTCACCTCGGACAACCAGGACGCCACTCCGCCCGGTCCGCGCCGCGTCGACCAGGCCCTGCAGTACGGCGAGTTCACGCTCTCGGCCCCGCAGTTCGTGCTCCGCCACCCGCCCAACTTAGCCGACCGGCAGTGTGGCCGGGACCACGATAGTTGCGTTTTGCCACGAACTCCGGAAGGGTCAAAAGGCAGTCCAGTCCGAATCTAGCGAAAAGTGGAGGCGCGCCGAAGCGAGGCGTGATTCAGCTGTGGCGATCGATTTCGACAGCCAGCAAGCAACTTCTGACCACGCAAACGAGCATCCCGCGCTCGCGGCACCACCACCTCCCGGCAGCCGAAGTTCCGGCTCAGGGCTCGATCGAATTGTGTTCGGCATCACTGCTGTTATCGCATTGGCCTTTGTGGCTTGGGGATTCGCCAATGCAACGAGCCTCGGTACGGCGTCCACTTCGGCGCTGACCTGGGTTGAGACGAACACCGGCTGGCTGTTCGTACTGCTGGCCTCGGGTTTTGTCGTGTACGTGTTGTGGCTGGCCGCGGGCCGGTACGGGCGGATCCCGCTCGGCGCGGACGACGAGGAACCCGAGTTCAAGACCGTGTCCTGGGTGGCGATGATGTTCAGCGCCGGGATGGGGATCGGGCTGATGTTCTACGGCGTGAGCGAACCGCTGTCGCACTTCATGGCACCGCCGCCCGGCACAGTGCAAGGCGGTACGGACGCGGCACTGCAGACGGCGATGGCCACCACACTATTCCACTGGACGTTGCACCCGTGGGCGATCTACGCGGTCGTCGGTATTGCGATTGCCTATGGCACCTTTCGGCGCGGGCGTTCGCAGCTGATCAGCTCGGCCTTCGCGCCACTGCTCGGCAAGCGGACCGAAGGACCGATCGGCAAGGTGATCGACAGTCTGGCGATCTTCGCGACACTGTTCGGATCGGCGGCATCACTTGGGCTCGGTGCGCTGCAGATCGGGTCCGGCGTGCGGATCCTCGGCTGGCTCGACAAGACCGGAAACGCCGTACTGGTCGGAGTGATCGCCGTACTGACTGCTGCGTTTGTGGCGTCGGCAGTGTCGGGTGTTGCCAAGGGCATCCAATGGCTGTCGAACATCAACATGGTCCTCGCGGTGGTGCTCGCGGCCTTCGTGTTCGTGGTTGGGCCGACCGTGCTGATCCTCAACCTGGTGCCGACCGCGATCGGTGACTACCTGCGGGACATCGCCGACATGGCCGCCCGGACCGAGGCCAGTGGCGGCGACTCGATGGCGACCTGGCTGTCCAGCTGGACGGTCTTCTACTGGGCGTGGTGGATCTCGTGGACGCCGTTCGTCGGCATGTTCATCGCGCGGATCAGCCGTGGTCGAACGATTCGGCAGTTCGTCACCGGCGTACTGCTGGTGCCGTCGCTGGTCAGCCTGGTCTGGTTCTGCGTGTTCGGCGGTGCCGCGATCGACACCCAGCGGCACGGCGTCGACATCGCCGGCCAGTCCACCACGGAGGGGCAGCTCTTCGGTCTCCTCGAGCACTTCCCGCTCGCGTCGCTGACCACGATCCTGGTCGTCGTACTGGTCGCGATCTTCTTCGTCTCCGGCGCGGACGCGGCCTCCATCGTGATGGGCACGCTGTCGTCGCGGGGAGCGCTCACGCCGCGCAAGTCGGTCGTCGTGTTCTGGGGTGTGCTCACCGGTGCGGTCGCCGCGGTGATGCTCCTGGTCGGCGGTGGTGGCGCGAAAGCCTTGCAGGGCTTGCAGAATCTCACCATCGTTGCCGCGCTCCCCTTCGCCATCGTCATGGTCGGCCTGGCCGTTGCCCTCGCCAAGGACCTGCGCACCGACCCGCTGATGCTGCGCAAGGCCATGGGCACCGAGGCCATGGAAGCAGCCGTCATCGAAGGCGTCACCGCGCATGGCGACGACTTCTCACTGGTTGTCTGCGGCAACGGTGAGGACTCGCAGTCAGTCGGTAGGGCCACGCCATCCGACGATGCGAAGTGAGTACGTCGCGTAAGTGGTCTTGAGGTCCTCGATCGTGCGATCGGGGCCCATCCAGGTCTGGACCTCGGCGGCGAAACCGGCCGTCGGGTCCGTGGTGTGACCCTGCGGCCGGTACCAGACCGCTAGCCGGATGCCGAAGCCGGCGATGGCGGCGATCGCGGTCCAGGGGTCCGCACAGTCGAACGCGCCGAGGTCGTTGCCGCGGTCGATGACCGCCCGCATCAGGTCGATCGCCTCCTTGCGACTGGCGGCGACGCGGTGCAGCGCGGACTCGGTGAGACTGGCGAAATCGTTGTGGGCGATTGTCGCGAACAGCGGGTACGTCGTGTGGAACTCGACGTTCGCATGTGTCAGCGCGGCCAACTGCGCCGCGGGATCCGGCCCGGCCTCCAGCAGCCCGGCGCGCATCCGGTCTCGGATCTCCTCGTTGGCGAGGAACACCAGCTCACTGAACAGCTCGGCCTTCGACGCGTACTTCGCGTAGAGCGAGCTCGGCTGCACGCCGAGATGCGCGGTCAGGTCGCGAACCGAGACGCCGTGATACCCCCGCGCGGCGAACAGTTCGACCGCCGCCGCCAGCAGCCGGCCCTTGGCGCCGTCCGCCGCAAGCTGAGGCGGCAGCAGCGCGGGCACATCTGAGGACATCTCACCTTCCTTAGAACGATCGATCCATAAGTTATCAGAATTTGCGCTTGACACCAGCTTCGTGGATGCTCAGAGTAATGTAACAAGCGTTCCACTGGAGGGGTTGGATGCGCACAACAGCAGGGATCTGGTGGGAGAGCACCGGCGCAGGTGAGCCGGTGCTCCTGATCAATGGATTGGGGACAGCATCAACGTCATGGTTCCGCTTGCTCCCGGGCCTTCGCGGCTACCGGGTGATCACGTTCGACAACCGCGGTGTGGGGCGTACCGGGTCCTCCCCGGAACCGTTCGACCTCGCCACGATGGCGACCGACGCAGTCGCCGTCCTCGATGCAGCCGACGTCGACCGGGCACACATCCTCGGCCTTAGCATGGGCGGCCTAATCGCCCAGGAACTGGCGCTCAGCCACCCCGGCCGCGCCAGTTCCCTGATCCTGGTCAGCACCCACTCCGGCGTACCGCACCTGACCGTCGCGGCCTCCGCCGTAGCCACCACCCTCAAACAGATCGCCGGCCTCCCACCCGCCGAACGCAGCCAGGCCCTGGCCCCGATCCTCTACGTAGACCAGACGCCGGCCGCCGAACGAGCCCGCGACGACGAGATCGGCGACACCATCCCCACCACCCCCGAAGGCATGCGCAGCCAACTCCTGGCCGCCACCCCCTGGGACCGCCACACCGACCTACACCAGCTAACGGTCCCCACCCTCGTCCTCCACGGCCGAGAAGACCGCCTGGTCCCCCTGTCAGCCGGCGAAACCCTGGCCGCCGCAATCCCCAACGCCGACCTGGTGATCATCCCCAACGCCGGCCACCGAATCTTCACCGACCAAACCACCCCCTCAACCCAAGCCATCACCACCTTCCTCCACCAAGTCACCCAGACCCGATCCCCCCAACGACAGGACGTATAGCTGTGCTGGGCGGCTCCGCCACGCCCACCACCGCCTGCCGGGCAGGGCGACACGCATATACGTCCTGTCCATCGGAAGATCCAACCGGCCCGGCGTCCATCGTGGGCGGTCGCGGTCGGGAAGGACATGTGGTGGTCGGGTCCGGCGAGCTCGGTCACGCGTGCGGGCTGGCGCGGGATCGCGTTCGGCAGGACTACTACGTGTCCTTGGCGACGAGACGAGGGGCGCAGGGTGCGGGTGGTTGGCGGTCAGACCCACTTGCCGAGGTGAGTGGATGGGTGGACCGCGGTCAACCGGTGACGCTCCCCTCGACCACGGTTGCTCGTCGAATGCCTTGGGCGGAACCGCATGAGGCGGTTGCGCCGGAGGCGCCTCAAGGCTGTCGCAGCCGGAGGCGGTGTCCTTCTCGCCAGGTATCCCACCAATCCCCGAACGACAGGACGTATAACCCCACTGCCCGCCCCCTTCCCGCTCACCACCCTCGGCCGACTGCGGCGGACACGCATATACGTCCTGTCCATCGGAGGATCCAACCGACCCGCGGCGTCCGTCGCGGTCGGGAAGGACACGTGGTGGTCGGGTCCGACGGCCTCGGTCACGCGTGCGGGCTGGCGCGGGATCGCGTTCGGCGGGACTACTACATGTCCTTGGCGACGAGACGTACTGGCGACCACCTGACCGCAGCCGGCCGCCAGCACGTCCGCGACCGAGGTTGACGCCAACACTTCCCATCACCACAGTTCCTCGCCGAATGCGTTGGACGGAACCGCATGGGGCGGTTGCGCCGGAGGCGCCAAAGGGCTGTCGCCGCCGGAGGCGGTGTCCTTTCTCGCCAGGTATCCCACCGATCCCCCGAACGACAGGACGTATAACCCACCAACCACCCCGCCCCGCTCACCACCGCC
>NZ_JBHUQZ010000001.1:981285-1283928 GCF_042674205.1 Kribbella sp. NPDC056951 | reverse complement strand
TGCCGGGCACGGCGACACGCATATACGTCCTGTCCGTCGGAGGATCAACCGACCCGCGGCGTCCGTCGTGGGCGGTCGCGGTCGGGAACGACATGTGGTCGTCGGGTCCGGCAGGCTCGGTCACGCGTGCGGGCTGGCGCGGGATCGCGTTCGGTGGGACTACTAGGTGTCCTTGGCGACGAGACGAGGGGCGCGGGGTGCGGGTGGTTGGCGGTCAGACCCACTTGCCGAGGTGAGTGGATGGGTGGACCGCGGTCAGCCGGTGACGCTCCCCTCGGCCACAGTTCCTCGCCGAACGCATTGGGCGGAACCGCATGGGGCGGTTGCGCCGGAGGCGCCAAAGGGCTGTCGCCGCCGGAGGCGGTGTCCTTTCTCGCCAGGTATCCCACCGATCCCGCGAACGACAGGACGTATAACCCACCAACCACCCCGCCCCGCTCACCACCGCCTGCCGGGCACGGCGACACGCATATACGTCCTGTCCGTCGGAGGATCAACCGACCCGCGGCGTCCGTCGTGGGCGGTCGCGGTCGGGAACGACATGAGGTGGTCGGGTCCGGCGGGCTCGGTCACGCTTGGGACCACGTGCGAGATCGCGTTCTGCGGGACTACCACGTGTCCTTGGCGACGAGACGAACTGGCGACCACCTGACCGCAGCCGGCCGCCAGCACGTCCGCAACCGAGGTTGACGCCAACACTTCCCATCACCACAGTTCCTCGCCGAACGCATTCGGCGGAACCGCATGAGGCGGTTGCGCCGGAGGCGCCTCGAGGCTGTCGCCGCCGGAGGCGGTGTCGTTTCTCGCCGGAGGCGACTGGAAGTTCCGGAACCGGGGAGGGGGTGTGCATGCGCATTCCGGCGCGTAGGGTCGCGGAGAGTAAGCGCTTTCCGGGATGATGGTGGGAGGAATTTGTGAGGCGAAGTGTTGGGGTGGGTGTGACGGTGGTGGCTTTGGGGGTGGGGCTGCTTACTGGTGGGGCGCCGGCTAGTGCGGGGCGGGTGGTGGTGAGCGGGACGTATTCGAGTGGGTCGGCGCAGCAGTGGCAGGCGTTGCCTTCGGCGTACGTGGGGAACGATCGGGGTACGACGCCGGACGCGACCGTGGTGGTTGATCCGAGCACGTTGCGGCAGAAGTACAGCGGGGTGGGGTTTTCGCTGGACGAGACCAGTGTTTCGAACCTGTGGAAGCTCACGCCGACTGAGCGGGATCGGGCGATTCGGTTGCTGGCGGATCCGAAGAGTGGGGCTGGGTTCGATCGGTTCCGGTTGACGATCGGGAGTCCGGATCTGATCGAGCATCTGCCGTTCTGGTCGTACGACGAGCTCCCGGCGGGTGTGACCGAGGACTTCGGGCTCAAGTATTTTTCGATCAAGCGCGACCTGGACACGCACATCGTCGAAACCGCCAAGCTGATTCAGCGCTACAACCCGAAGGCGACGTTCTTCGCTTCGGCGTGGAGTGCGCCGGCCTGGATGAAGACGAACAACCGGTTCACCGGTGAGGTTGCGCTCAAGCCGGGCAGTACGTCGTATTACCAGGTGGGCAAGCTTCGCGACGACTGTATCGACGTCTTCGCGCAGTACTACGTGAAGTACATCCAGGCGTTCGCCAAGCACGGCATCAACGTCGACGCGCTCACGTTGCTCAACGAGCCCGGCATCGACGTCGTCTACCCGGCGATGGATATCAGCGTCGAGCAGCAGCAGAAGCTGGCCGTCGCGATCAAGCGGGAGGTACGGCGGGCTGGGCTGCGGACCGAGCTCTATGTCCACGACTTCAATTTCTGGGACTGGCGCGACCCGAACAGCACCGCGACCAAGAACTACTACCGGATCTTCAACGACCCGGCCACCAAGAAGGCAAGTGACGCGATCGCCTTCCACCCGTACTGGGGTGATCCGACCGTCATGCGGGACGCCTACGAGCAGACCGGCAAGCCGGTACACATGACCGAGACCAGCAACCTGTCACCTGACACGATTCTCAGCTACTTCCGGCTGGACGCGTCGTCGTACGTGATGTGGGCGCAGACGACCGATCAGGACGGCGGCACGCTGCACTGGACGCCGGCGCGGGACAACAACATCGACTGGGCCGAGGTCGGTCGCACCACCAAGTGGCCGAACCGGCTGGTCAAGGTCGACACCACCGCTCGCACTTTCACAGTCCGGGACGAGCTGTACGCGATGGGCCAGTTCGCCAAGTACCTCGGCCCGGAGCACACCCGCGTCGAGTCGAGTACGACGACCAACGGGATCAGCAACGTGGTCTTCAAGGATCGCGGCGACAACTTCGTCGCGATCGTCGGCAACGCGAACGCCACGTCGAGCCAGGTCCGGGTGTCGATGGCCGGAAAGACGTTCACCGTCACGGTTCCCGCGAAGTCGTTCGCGACCTACCGCTGGCACGGCGAGGTCCCGTCGCAGCACGGAAACCACGCGCCCGTGCTGAACGACGTACCGGATGTCGTCGCCGACCAGTACGGCGCCACTCAGGTTCAGCTCGCGGCGACGGATCGGGATCGGGACAAGCTCGCGTATTACGCGACCGAGCTTCCGGCCGGTGTCAGCCTGGATGCGCAGACCGGTCTGCTCACGCTCCGCCCGACCGTCGCCGGCGCGCAGACCGTGAAGGTTCGCGTCACCGACGGTGCTGCCAAGGACGAGGTGACGATCAACGTCACCGTGAGACCGCACGGTACGCCGGTCGGTCAGAACATCGAGGCGGAGTCGTACGTCGCGCAGAGCGGCTGGACGGATGGCGGCGCGAACTTCGTCGAGTCGAACCCGTCGGCCAGTGGCGGTAAGAACGTCGGCTGGACCGACACCGGCAAGTGGTTGCAGTACCGCGTCGACCTGACCAAGGCGGCCACCTACAACCTCGAGTTGCGGGTGGCCAACGGCACCGGCGCAACCGCCCCGGATGCAATCTCGATCCGGGACGCAGCAGGCGCCGTACTGGCGAAGGTCTCGGTGCCGGCCACCGGCGGCTGGGCGACCTACCAGTCGATCAGCACTCAGGTGACACTGCCGGCCGGCGACCAGAACATCACCGTCTTCTGCGAGAGCGGTGGCTTCAACCTCGACTACTTGAAGCTCACCGAATGACCGAGGCGGGGAGGGACCGGCGGGGTCCCTCCCCCCTCTTCACCGAAAACTAGTTCCAGGGGTCGAACGGGATCCCGCTCGGCTTGGACGCGTTCAGCAGGTTGCGGAAGCGATCGTCCTTGTCGGTGATCTTGATGGTGGCCGACCCGAAGTTGGCGTTCATCAACGTCGTGCGCAGGTTGGTGTTCGGCCAGCCGTCGTAGCCGACGAGCGGCGGGTAACGCCAGTTGTGGTAGTGGTTCTCGGGCGGTTCGTCGTTGCTGTTGGCGAGCCGGTAGAAGTGCGTGCTGGCTCCGTCTTTGTGGTAAACGATCTTCGGGTGCGTGCCGTCGAACCGCACCTGTGAGCGCGGGTAGGTGACCTGACTCGAGTGCTGCGTCGTGGTCACGAACTCGACCTGGTTGGACGACTGGTTGATCCAGGAAATGACGTGCTCGAAGTCGTGCCGGTGACCGCCGAGGCCGCTGCCGGCCACGGCCTGGTCCTTCTCGAAGTAGCCGGCGTACACGACGGCACACCAGCCGTTGTTGCACTTCGAGCGTGAGTAGGTCTGGGAGTTGTCGAGGTCGGACTGGTCGCGGCAGTTGCCATTGACCGCGCCGGTCGTGTTGAGGCCCGGATTCAAGGTGCCGTCGGCACCGATCGCCGGGACCTGGTAGCACCCGTCACCGTCGTAGTCGAAGGCGGGTGAGAAGGATTGTTCGTAGCCGTTCGCGTTCTGCGGGAGACTCGGTGGCGGCGCTGCGTACGCCGCGACTGTCGTCGCCACCAGCAATGTCGCCGTACCGATCGCGATCCCGGCGACTCGTCGGCGGGCGCGGGCATGATCTGTCATGGTCGCTCCTTGGGGCGGAAGGACAACGCTCCCGACGATGACAGATCAGCCGCTTGTTCGTACATAGTTCACCGTCGAAAGAATGGCCGAACTTCAGGCATACGCGTCGAACGGGATGCCACTCGGTTTGGACACGTTGAGCAGGTAACGGAAGCTGTCGCCGTTGTCCCTGATCTTGATGGTGGCCGACCCGAAGTCGGCATTCATCAAGGTGTCCCGCAGACCGGTGTTCGGCCAGCCGTCCCAGCCGACGATCGGTGGATAACGCCAGTTGTGGTAGTGATTCTCCGGCGGTTCGTCGCCGGCGTTGGCGATCCGGAAGAAGTGCGTACCGGCGCCGTCCTTGTGGAAGACGACCTTCGGGTGACTACCGTCGAACCGGACCTGTGAGCGCGGGTAGGTGACCTGGCTCGAGTGCTGCGTCGTGGTCACGTACTCGACCTGGTTGGACGACTGGTTGATCCACGAGATCACGTGCTCGAAGTCGTGCCGGTGACCGCCGAGGCCGCTGCCGTCGACCGCCTGATCCTTTTCGAAGTAGCTCGCATAGACGACCGCACACCAACCGTTGTTGCACTTCGAGCGGGCATAGGTCTGCGAGTTGTCGAGGTCGGACTGGTCATGGCAGTTGCCGTTCACGGCACCGGTCGTGTTCAGGCCGGGATTGAGGGTCCCGGACGGGCTGATCGCGGCGACCGGATAACACCCGTCACCGTCGTAGTCGTAGGCGGGCGAGAAGGACTGCTCGTAGCCGTTCGCGTTCTGCGGCAACGTCGGAAGCTGATCGGCGTAGGCCGTGGCCGCGGTGCTCACCAGAAGCATCGCGGTCACCGCCAGTACGCCGAGGATCCGGCGCGGACTGCGGGAGTCGGGGGGAAGCGGATCTGTCATGGTCGCTCCTTCAGGCGGATGACAACGCCGTCGAACCGTGACAGATCCACCCCGGTCTGGTAAATACTTCACACGATAAAGTTTTCTAGAAACCCGAGTTTCCCGAACCCCGGTTGAGAACGAAGCCGGCGGTGTTGTTCAGGCCGCCCGATGGCGTGCCGCTGACCGTCACGTAGCTGAAGGAACCACTACCGGCGACCTGTACGTCGATGCCGTAGGTGCCGGTGTTCTGCACCTTGACGTGATCGAAGGTGATGTTGCTGACCGTCTTCTGCCAGGACATCAGGATGCCTTGATAGGTGCTGTCGATGATGTCGACGTCCTTGATCAGGATCGGTGCCGTGATCTCGCGGGCTTCGGCGTAGAGCCACAGCCCGCCCTGACTGCTGTTCCAGTCGGTGTTGAAACCACCGGCGCGGGTGATCGTGTTGCGCTGGACAACCGTCGTACCGCCGAACGGTTGCGCCGAATGCCAAGTGCTCAAAGTGATCCCGGATGCCGTGTACACCGTGTCGGACAACAGGTTGTCCTCGATCCGGTTGTTCACGCCGCCGTAGATCGCGGCCGTGTTGGCGAGGGCCGGAAGAGTTGCGGTGTTGAAGGTGAACGCACAGTCGGAGACGGCACTGTTGAAAGACCACATCGCCATCGCGTCGTCACCGGTGTTGCGGAAGACGCTTTGGTCGACACGGGCGTTGCGGACCGGGCTGCCGTCGCCGCTGAAGGTGTTCAGGTTCAGGCCGTCGGCGAACTGGTCGCGGATCCGGACGCCGACGATATAGAGCCCATCGGTCCCGCTGTTGGCCCAGATGCCGGTCTTCGAGTGCTCGATCCAGACGTTGTGGATCAACGATCCGGTACCGAAGTTGCCTTCGATCGCCGAGTCCGTCGTCACCTGGCCGTCGGGATCGCGGTACCGGACATCACCGGCGAAGGTGAAGTCGGCGAGCTGCACATTGCTGCCGGTGGCGAACAGCCCGCCACGGCCGGCGTTGCCGCGGATCGTCGAGTACCACATGCCGGCGCCGCGCACGGTGACGTTGTCGACGTTCACCCGCGCCGTCAGATCGAACGTGCCGGACGGGATCCACAGTGTCTTGCCGGCCGACTTCGCCGCGCTGATCGCCGAGTTGAACGCAGCCGTGTCATCACCGCCACCCGACACCGCCCCGTACGCCGTCAAATCAACTGAGTTCGCGGGTACGACGTACGCCGGCGCGACGACCTCGGTGTCGATCAGGTCGATCGTGATCGGCGTGGACGTGTCGTTCTGCAGTCGGAGGACAGTTCCAGCCGGGTACGACGGGAGCGTCGTACGGGCCTCGTCGTAGAAGCGGTGCCCGCCGCCGAGACCGGGGTCATTGGGGAACGGGTAGTTGCCATAGACCCAGCTGTACGCCGAGGTCAGCTGCAGGTCCTTGACCTTCGAACCGCCGGTATAGATCCCGAGTGGGGCGGTGATCCCGGTGCCGGCCGCGTTGTCGGGGATCGAGTAGCGGACGACGAGCGAATTGGTCGGCTTGGTGAGGGTGAAGTCGACGTACTTGCCGGCGTTGTCGAGCCGGACCGCGCGACGGCCGGAGGACTCGGAGGCGACGGTCCGGTACGTGCGGTCTGGGCCGATCGTGACGCCGTTCATGCTGGCGTTCTCCGCTTCGTATTCGGTGTACGGCACGGTGGCTCCGCGGGTGGCGAGGTTCGCGGAGCCGGTGACTGCGAGGTCGTCGAGCTCGACGTTGCCGCTGTCGCCGGTGTCGTACTGGTAGCCGATGAGGTTGAGGCCGGCGCGGAGTGTCAACGACTGCGTGACGGTCGCCCAGCCAGTGGTTGCGGGGAGGGAGAGCTGGGCGGCTTTGACGCCGTTCGCATAGGTGCTGAGGGTCTTGGTGCTGCCGGTGGAGTTGTTGTAGCGAAGGGTCGTGGTCGCCGCGCCTGCTGCGGTGACGTTGACGGTACGGATCGCGCGGGCGCCGACTGTGGCGAATCCGGTGATATAGCCGGTGCCGGCGTACCCGGCGATTGAGGTAGCGGCCGTGGCGCCGCCGGACAGGAAGGCGTTCTCGAGGGCAGGGCCGCCGGAGGGCGGTGGTTCGGTCGCGTCGGTGACCGTGAGGCTGTCCAGGTTGACGTTGCCCGAGTCGGTGCTATCGAAGCGGTAGGCGATGTTGTTGCTACCAGCAACCAGCGTGACAGACTCGGGGGCGGTTCCCCAGGTATCCCAGTTCGCCGTCGCGGGAAGGGTGATTTGGCGCAATCTGGTCCCCGCGACGTAAAGAGACAGCGTCATGGCGGTGCCGGTGCCGTTCGCGTAGCGCAGGGTGAGGGTCTTGAGGCCGGCAGTTGCAGGAACGGTGAAGGTGGTGGCGGCGGTGCCTTTGGTGGCGTCGGTGTAGCCGCCTACGAAGCCGGTGCCGGTGTAGCCGGGGTGGTCCGATTGGGCGACCGCTCCACCAGAGAGGGCCGCCGATTCGGCTTCGTGGACACCGTCCGCCGGGGCGGGTGCGCTGTCGACCACGACGCGATCCAGGTTCACGTTGCCGGAGTCGGTGGTGTCGAAGCGGTAGGAGATGGTGTTGTTGCCGGCGGCCAAGGTGACGGACTCGACTGTGGTACCCCACGTGTCCCAGTTGGCGGTGGGAGGCAAGGTGAGCTGCCGGAGCCTCGTGGCGCCGAGATAGAGCGAGAGGGTTTTGGGTGAGCCGGTTCCGTTGGCGTAGCGGAGGGTGAGGGTTGATGGTCCGGCGGTCGCGGAGACGGACAAACCGATGGCGGCGGTGCCTTTGTTGGGGTCGGTGAAGCCGCCGATGAAGCCGGTGCCGGAGTAGCCGGCGTGGTTGGTTTCGACTACGGCGCCGCCGGAGCGGGTGCTGTTCTCTAGTTCGTAGGTGGTGGGGGCCGCGGTGGCGGGGAGGGTGAGCAGAGTGAGGAGGAGGGTGAGAGCGGAGAGGAGTGCGAGGCGGGGTCTGGACATGGCGGGGCCGTTCTTCTGGGCGGGCGGGATGTGGGCTGGGTCAGCCCTTGACTGCACCCTGGAGGGCGCCGGTCTTGAGGAAGAAACGTTGGAAGACTGCGAACAGCACCACCGGGATCACCGTGGAGATGGCCAGCGCGGCGAGGAAGACGTCGAGTTCAACGAAGCGTTGCAGCGCTGGCAGCCGGACCGACAGCGGTTGCAGGTCGGGGTCCGGGAGGACGAGCATCGGCCAGAGGAAGTCCTTCCAGGCGGCGATGATCGCGAAGACCGAGACCACGCCGAGGATCGGGCGGGACATCGGCAGTACCACCGACCAGAACAGCCGGAACGGACCGGCGCCGTCCACGCGCGCCGCCTCGAACACCTCCCGAGGCAGGTTGTCGAAGAAACGCTGGACCAGCAGGATGTTGAAGGCATTCGCGCCGGCCGGCAACCACACCGCCCAGAACGAGTTGATCAACGATGCCTTCAGCAACGGTGGGTCGACGATGGTGAGGTAGAGCGGTACGAGCAATACGACCGACGGGACGAACAGGGTCGCCAGCACGACGCCGGTGATCACCTTCCCATACCGCGGCCGCAGTACCGACAGGGCGAAGCCTGCCGTCGTTGCCACCAGCAACTGCACCAACCAGGAACCACCCGCGAGGACGACCGTGTTCAGGAAGTACTTGTCCACCTCAACGCGGGTCCAGGCGGTAGCGAGGTTGGCCCAATCCATGCCGTGCGGCCAGAGCGCGAGCGGCGACCGCAGGGTGTCCTGGGTCGGCGTGATCGCCGCCTTCGCAAGCCAGAGCATCGGGCCGAGCCCGATCACGAACAACGACACCAGCAGTACGGCGTGCAACCCGCGGGTCGTCCGACGGATGCCCGGGCGCAGCCACTCACTGGGTGACAGGATTCCGCGACTCATGACTTGCTCCAACCACGCGTCAGCCGGAAGTACACCGCGGACAGCAGACCGAGCACGAGCGCCAGCATGATGCTCAACGCGGTCGCCATCCCGTACTGCCCGCCCAGGCTGTTCGCGAAGGCATAGTCGTAGATCAGCAGCAACAGGGTGGTGGTCGAGTTCGCCGGGCCGCCGCCGGTGAACAAGAACGGCTCCAGGAACACCTGCGCCGTACCGACGATCTGCAGGATGAACGTGATCAGCAGGATCCCGCGCAGCTGCGGCAGCGTGACGTGCCAGATCTTCCGCCAGATCGAAGCGCGGTCGATCTCGGCGGCCTCATACAGCTCTGTCGACACCCCGGTCAGTGCGGCCAGGTAGATGATCACCGTGCCACCTGCCGCGGCCCAGGTGGCCTCCAGCACCAGCGACGGCATCGCGATCGCCGAATCCTGCAGCCAAGCGACCGGACCCAGACCGACCGCCCCGAGGATCGTGTTGAAGACCCCGTTCGGCCCAGCGTCATAGAAGAACTTCCACAGCAGTACGGCGACCACCGGCGGAATGACGACCGGCAGATACGCCAGTGCGCTGTACAACCCCTTGAACCGGCGGACCTCGCTCATCACCACCGCTGCGAGCAACGGCACCGGGTAGCCGAACAACAGTGCGAGAAACGCGAAGTACAAGGTGTTCTTGATCGCCGTCCAGAGCAGTGGATCAGCCAGGACATCCCGGAAGTTCTGCAGCCCGACGAAGGTGGACGGCGTGACCAGGTTGGTCTCCTGGAAGCTCATCAGGACCGCCCGCCCGATCGGGATCCAGGAGAAGATCCCGAAGACGAGCAGGAGTGGGAGCAGGAAGACGAGCGTGCTGAGCCCACCACGAGTCCGCATCGATCAGTTCCGGTCCAGCAGCGCCTGGGCTTCGGCGTCGGCCTTCTTCAGCAGGTCCGCGATATCCGCGTCCTTGTTGGTCAGCACCGACTGCACCACCGGATCCAGCAGCTTGTAGACCTCCTGGGTCGACCGCACCGGCTCGGTCACCAACTGCTGGTCGAACATCTTGTCGGTGTAGGGCTTGAACTGCTCCAGCGGTACGTTCACGTACTGCTTCACCCAGCCGAGAGACTCGTCGTACGTCGCCCGGTCGAACACCGGCAGTTGCGGAGCGCCGACCGGCTGCTTCGAGGCTGCCGTCGTCTTCGCGTCCAGCGCGGCCGCGTCCTTGTTGGTGAGCTTGTCCAGGTAGAAGAAGTCGATCCACTTCACCGCGGCCGTTTTCACCGCCTCGTTGGCCTTGGCGCTGACCGTGGCCAGCGTCCCACCACCCAGTACGCCGGCCTCCGGCTTACCGGCGAGCGGAAGCACAGTGACGCCGTACTCGGCCGGCTTCAACGCGTTCTGCGTGACCAGCGAGCCGTAGTTGCCGCCGCCGGAGACGTACATGCCGACCTGGCCGGAAGCGAACGCCTGGTTGATGCCGCCCCAGTCGTAGAGGAAGTTCGAGCCCATGCTGTTGTCGGTCCAGCGCAGATCCTTCAGCCACTGCAGGACCGCGGTCAGCTCCGGGGTGTCCAGTTCCGCAGTCGCCTTGTCACCCTCGATCTTCTCGGTGCGGCCGCCGTACGCGTAGTCCAGCGTGGTGAGGATCCAGCCGCCAGTGTTGTCCGTGGTCAGCTGCGCATAGCCGGCCTTTCCGGTTTTGTCGGCGATCTGCTTGGCCGCGGCCCGTACGTCGTCCCACGTGGCCGGCGGCTTGTCCGGATCGAGCCCGGCCTGCTTGAACAGCGTCCGGTTGTAGTGCAGGGCTTGCCCGTACGCCGCGATCGGGACGGCCCACATCTTGCCGTCCTCCGCCTGTCCGGCCTTGGCCACGTTCGCGTTGAACTTGGTTGCGTACGGCAAGCTCGCGACCAGCCCGCTGATATCGGCGATCTGCTTGCGCTCGATCAGGCCGCGGCCGTCGGTGAACGGCACCGTGAACACGTCGGGCAGTGTGCCACCGGCTAGCTGGGCGGTGAAGGTCGTGGCGGTCCAGTTGTACTCCTGCGGCGCGATGTCGATCCCCGGATTCGCCTTCTCGAACTGGGCGACTCGCTCGTCGAACGCGGCGATCGCGCCCTTGTCGAGACCGGGATCCCGGGCGACCTTGAGCGTCACCGGGCCGTCGGCCTTGGGTTCGTCGGCGGAACATGCGGTCAGGGCAGCAGCCAGGGCGAGTACCACGGCAATCGTCTTCATGGTCATTCTCCTTGCAGCCGCACCCAGGCGGCAGTGTCAGTGGGCAGATCGCCCGTCAGGGGAGCGCTGGCGAGCAGCACGGTGGAGCCTTCCGGTAGCGGCCTCGATGCGCCGAAGTTGACCAGGCAGAGCACGTCGCCGCGAGTAAAGGCGAGCAGGTCCTCGCCATCCAGGGGATGCCAAGCGAAATCCATGGAGAGGTTCTTGCGTTCGGCAAGCATCGAGCGATAGAGCGTGAGCATCGATTCGGGATCGCCATCCTGGGCCTCGACCGAGCGAGAGCCCCAGTTCGCCGGTTGCGGCAGCCATGGGCCGAAGCCGTGCGAGTTGAACCCGAAAGTCGAGCCAATCGTTGTCCAGGGCAATGGAACCCGGCAACCATCACGGCCGGGATCGACACCTTCGGAGCGGTAGAAGATCGGGTCCTGCAGGGCGGCGGTCGGAAGGTCTTCCACTTCGGGGAGACCAAGCTCGTCGCCTTGGTAGATGTAGAGCGAGCCGGGCAGTGCGCCGGTGAGCAACGCCGCAGCGCGCGCCCGACGGTTGCCTAGCGCAAGGTCAGTCGGTACGCCGAAACGCTTGGTGTCGAAGGCGAATGACGTGTCCTCACGGCCGTAGCGCGTGACCGGGCGAGTCACATCGTGGTTCGACAGCACCCAGGTGGCCGGCGCATCGACGGGTGCATGTGCGGAGAGCGTCGTACGGATGGAGTCTCGCAGCGCGGCCGCGTCCCACGGGCGACCCATCAGGTCGAAGTTGAAGGCAGTGTGCAGTTCGTCGGGCCGCAGGTAGCGGGCGAATCGCTCCGGATCCGCGAGCCAGATCTCGCCGACCAGCATCCGCGGCGGATCGTAGGAGTCGGCGACCGTGCGCCAGCCGGCGTAGATCTCGTGCAGGCCGTCGCGATCGACGTACGGGTGGGTTGCGGTGGCGCCGAGGTCGGGGAGCGATGGGTCCTTGACCGGCATGGTCGCGCTGTCGATGCGAACCCCGGCGACCCCGCGGTCGAACCAGAACCGCAGTACCTCTTCGTGCTCCCGCCGTACGTCGGGATGGTTCCAGTTCAGGTCGGGTTGTTCGGGGGTGAATAGGTGCAGGTACCACTCGCCCGGCGTACCGTCCGGGTTCTTGGTGCGGGTCCAGGTCTCACCGGAGAAGCTGGAGATCCAGTTCGTCGGCAGTTCCTCTCCGGAGCGGAACCAGAACCGCTCGCGTTCCGGCGAACCGGGGCCGGCGGCGAGCGCGGCCTTGAACCACTCGTGCTCGCTGGAGACGTGGTTCGGGACGATGTCGACGATCGTGCGGATGCCCAGGGCGGCGGCGTCCGCGATGAGCCGCTCGGCCTCCGCCACGGTCCCGAAGGCGGGATCGATGGTGCGGTAGTCGGCCACGTCGTACCCGCCGTCGGCCAGTGGGGACAGATACCACGGGGTGAACCAGAGGGCGTCGACGCCGAGGTCGCGCAGGTAGCTCAGGCGTGATCGGACGCCGGCCAGATCGCCGGTCCCGTCACCGTTCCCGTCCGCGAAACTGCGCGGATAGACCTGGTAGATCACCGCGTCCCGCCACCACTGATCCATCCTCGGAACCCTTCGTTTATGATAGGTTTAGCGCTCCACCTTCACCGGAAGGTAATCTCCGGGAAACGAAACTGTCAACAGTTCGAGGGAGGCCGCGTGCGGGTCACGCTGAAGGACATCGCGGACGAGGCCGGCGTCAGCATCATGACGGTCTCGAACGTCGTGAACGGCAATCGCGCCCGGGTCTCGGCCGAGACGATCGAGCGGATCCAGCGCATCGTCGCTGCCCGCGGCTACGTGCCGAGCGCGTCGGCGCGCAGTCTGGCCGCGAAGTCGTCGCGGATGATCGGCCTGCTGGTCCCGGCCGCGGACGAGGACAGCTTGATGATCAGCCCGCACAACGTCGCGATCCTCGGCCAGATCGAGCGACAACTGCGCAAGAGCGGGTACCACCTGCTGCTCCGCGGGATCGCGCAGCCGAGTGAGGTCGGCGAGGCACTGAAGTCGTGGAGCCTCGACGGCGCTGTCCTGCTGGGCTTTCTCGACGAGGACGTCGACCGCCTGACCCCAGGTGCGGTCGGGAATGTCTCGCTGCTCGCCGTCGACAGCTACTCGGACAATCCCCTCACGACCGGCGTCCGCTCCGACGACTACACCGGCGCGTTACTCGCCGCCCGCCACCTGATCGGCCTCGGCCACCGCGAGATCGTCTTCGCCGGTCCGGCGTTCACCGGCGCCGGTGTCGTCCACCAGCGGTACGCCGGCTTCCGCGCCGCATTCACCGAGGCCGACCTGACCTGGACCGAGCGCGTGATCACCGTGGAGACCACGACGCACAGCACCGGTCGCGACCTCGGTCGCCGGATCCCCACCGAGCACCCCGAGGCCACCGCGGTCTTCGCCACCGCCGACATCCTCGCCATCGGCATCATGGAAGGCCTGACCGACACAGGGCACGCCGTACCGGAAGCTCTCTCGGTCATCGGTTTCGACAACCTCGACCTCAGCGAGTACGTCACCCCCAAACTCACCACGGTCGCCCAAGACATCCCCCAGAAAGCCGCCCTCGCAGTCGAACGCCTCCTAGCCACAATCGAAAAACACGAGCACCCCGACTCCCCCATCACCCTCGACGTCCAGCTGATCGAACGGGCGTCGACCGGCCCGGCCCGCTAATCCCACCCCCACCCGCCCGCCGACCTGGCGTCCAGCCGTCCACTACTCGGGGGTGCGGAGCCCCCACGGTGGGCGTGAACAAGAAATGACCTGTTCAACCCCACCACGTCCTGTTCAAACCCCCGGTTGTTGGCTCGGCCCGGGCAGCAGGCCTCAACCACCGCGACGGATCACCCAACAGGCCGCCCCATCCCTCGACAGCAACCCAAGCCCGGAAGCCCAGGCGACGTTCACCTCTGCTCGCCGACCTCGCCAAGCAGCCCAGCCCCAGACCCGGCCAGCCACACCTCCTCTGTAGAACCGGCCGCAGCGGCGAGCAACCACCGCCGTAGGTCCCCGGCCACATCCGAGCGAAACCCCAGCCCGCCCCGCCGTACAAACCAGAAGGTGGGTGCACCCACCAAATGGGAGGTTCCCACCCCGGAGTTTGGTGGGGGAACCTCCCAGCGGATGGGTGCACCCACCAAATGCGGTCGGGGGCGGGGCGGGGGCTGGTGCGGGGGTGGGGAGGTTAGCGGGTGACGCGGTCTATGCGGAGGCCGTGGCGGTCGAAGAGGTAGACGCGGCTCATGTCGACGGCGAAGCTGACCTGGTCGCCGGGGACGTGCGGGGTGCTCGAGTGGAGCTCGACGACCAGGTCGGCTCGGCGGTGGGTGGGGGCTGAGGTTTCGGGGAGCGCTGCGCGGGCCTGGTCGCGGCGGTGCAGGATGCCGGAGCGCTTGGTGGCGCGGGCGGCTCGGCGCCAGAAGGAACGGCGTGAGTGGTTGGAGATGCGCTCGGGTTTGCGGCGGCCGACGAGGTCGGGGTTGACCATGTCGATGCCGGTTTCGACGTACGCGATCCACTGGTGACCGTGGTACTCCAGGGTGCGCAGTCGGCCGGATACGCGGTTCGGTTGGGCCTCGCCGTCGAGGGTGAGCGCGTCGCTGCGGACGCCGATCACGATCTCCTCACCGCCCCGGCGGAGCAGGAGCGTCGTACGGCGATCGTCCGGGGCGAGGTGGAGCGCCTGGCCGCCGCCGAGCACGAGGCTGACGCGGCCGCCTTCGGCTCGGACTGAGCTGGACAGGAGGTTGATTCGCGGGGTGCCGAGGAACCCGGCGACGAAGGCGGTGGCCGGGTCGTCGAAGACCTCGGCCGGCGTGCCGACGTCCTCCAGGCGGCCGTCGCGCATGACGGCGATCCGGTCGGCGAGGGTGAGCGCCTCGACCTGGTCGTGGGTGACGTAGACGGTGGTGATGCCCATGTCGCGGGTCATCGCGCCGATCTCCTGGCGGAGCTCGGTGCGCATCGCGGCGTCCAGGTTCGACAGCGGTTCGTCCATCAGGAACGCCGAGGGCTGCCGGACGATCGCTCGCCCGATCGCGACCCGCTGCCGCTGCCCGCCCGACAGCGTCTGCGGGAGGCGGTCCAGGGTCTGCTGGATCCCGAGCACCCCGGCCAACTGGTGGGCCTTCTCGTTGGCCTCTTCAGGCTTCTCCCCGGCCATCTGCAGCGGGAAGGTGATGTTCCCGCGGACCGTCCGGTTCGGGTACAGGGCGCCACTCTGGAAGACCATCGCGACCCCGCGGTCGCGGGCACCGATCCGGTTGGCGAACACCTCGTTGAAGTACAGCTCCCCGGCGGTGATCTCCTCCAGCCCGGCCATCATCCGCAGGACCGTCGACTTCCCGCACCCCGACGGCCCGAGCAGGACCATGAACTCACCGTCCGCCACGTCCAGGGAAAACTTGCTCACGGCAAAGTGTTCCCCGTCGTACGACTTCGAGATCGAGTCGAGTCGGATCGAACTCATCGACGTACTCCCAGGTGGGGCGGCAACTTAACGGGGGCCTAACGTATAGCCGAGCCTCCACCCACTGTCCAGGGCAAAGCAAGCGATTCACCGCGACCACTCCGCTACGCAACGGAGTCGGGACATTCCGTAGATATTCGGCCCGGGACGGCCGACAGTTGTCCGGACCTTCCGCTGTCCCGCCAGATAGATGCTTCAGGCAAGCAACCGGGCGCCTCCGTCAGCCGCGGCGGTGCAGGCGGAAAGCGCTCCGGAATGAATCGAGGACGTAGCTCGGGAAGCGGAGGCCCTGCCGCTCCGCCCAGAGCATCTCGAGCTCGACCTGGCCGACCTGCTGCGCGTACTTCTGGATGCCGATGTCACCCTCGGCGGTGATGCCGAGCGCCTCCATCACGCCACCGAACTCGGTCCGCTGGCGCTTGTTGTAGGCGCCGACGACCTCGAAGGACTGTTTGCGGAGCAGCCGGGTCAGCCACTTCTGCCAGGGAGCCATCTCGTCCCACAGGCCGCGGGCGGCGATCTTGTAGTAGGCGAAGTGACCCGGCTCCTGGCGGCGGATCGGCGCGATGATCGTCGACGCGACCGCCTTCTCACCGAGATCCAGCAGGCCCTTGTGCAGCAGGTTGTAGGCCAGAATCGCGGACTTCTCGGTGGCGACGCCGGTCAGGTAGTAGAGCATCCGGCTGATGTCCTGGATCACCGGCAGATGCGCGAGCGCGCCGAGGAAGCGCAGCTGGAACGAGATCTTGTCGACGTTCGGCGCCGAGACCGGCAGACCGGCCAGGGTCTGCAAGCGGTCCAGCAACAGACCGTGATGGATCTCCTGCGGCGACCAGACCTCGGCGTAGAAGAGCTTGTCGACCGGCGGCGGGTCCGGGAGCAGCAGGTTCAGCTCCAGGACATTGCGCTCGACCTCCAGCTCGACGCGGGTCATGTAAGCGACCACGCCACCAAACCTGCTGGCCAACAGGTCTGGTCTTTTCATGCTGAAATCCGCACTGTCCAACGGGATCGGCGGATGCTCCTCGCCGAGTCGCTCGACATGCTCGAACAGCCGTGCCTCGACCGACTCGTCCCGGCGCGGACGCCGGTACCGCACGCGTGATGTCTCCGCGGCGGTCATCGGGTGTCATCCTCTTGCCAGCCGCAACTTCGCTTGTCCCGGCCTACCACCACCACGACGGATCCCCACCCCTTCGGGCCACAGCTATTGGTCGGTCAACGACTTGTCCGTCCAGGCTAACCGCGCCCGGTCCGGGATCTGCCACCGTTTACGGAGAAACCTCGTGTGGCCTTGACCTCACGAGGCGGCGCCGGTACCCGCAAAAGCAGCCACCTTCAGAGTACCGGCTCCCCCGGACAGAATCCTGTGCTCCGCGTTGTCCGGACAGTCCGGACGCCGCCCTTTCGGGAAGGTCCCAGTCTGCAAACGGCGTACCGGAAGGTCTTGCGTTGTTCCGACGGGCTATCGCATCCTGGCGGGGCTCACGGGGGCGTGAGGATTGAGTGGGCTGGGGGCTTTGTTTCTATGCGTTTTTCCGCCGATGCGCTGCGGCGCGTGCTGGCTGTGATCTGTGTGTCACTGCTGGTGCCGTTGGTGGCGACAGGATCGGCGCGGGCCGTGGCCGCGCCGAGTGGTTTCACCGAGCAGACCGTGTTCGACGGGTTGAGCAATCCGACGAACGCGGCCTTTTCGCCTGACGGCCGGGTGTTCGTGGCCGAGAAGAGCGGGCTGATCAAGGTCTTCGACTCGCTCGACGACCCGACGGCGAGTGTTTTCGCCGACCTGCGGACCGAGGTGCACAACTTCTGGGACCGCGGTCTGCTCGGGCTTGCCCTGCATCCGGACTTCCCGGCCGATCCGCGGATCTACGTGCTCTACACACATGACGCGCTGATCGGCGGCCAGGCGCCCAAGTGGGGTACGGCGAATGCCACCGACGACCCGTGTCCGTCCCCGCCCGGGCCGACCAGCGACGGTTGTCAGGTCAGCGCCCGGCTCGCCGTACTCACGCAGACCGGTTCGACGGTCTCCGAGCAGGTGCTGGTCGAGGACTGGTGCCAGGTCTTCCCCAGCCACTCGATCGGCACGATCGAGTTCGGCCCGGACGGCATGCTGTACGCCGGCGGCGGTGACGGCGCGAGCTTCACCTACGCCGACTACGGCCAGGACGGTTTCCCCTCTTCGGACGCGACTCCCGACAACGCTTGCGGCGACGGCACCGCGCCGGTCGGTGCGACGCTCACGTCACCGACCGCCGAGGGTGGAGCATTGCGTGCGCAGGACCTGCGTACGCCCGCCGACCCAGCGACGCTGGACGGCTCGATCATCCGCATCAACCCCGACACAGGCCAGGCCGCGGCCGGCAACCCGCTCGCGTCGAGCGCCGATCTGAACGCCCGCCGGATCGTCGCCCAGGGCCTGCGGAACCCGATGCGGTTCACCTTCCGCCCGGGCACCAACGAACTCTGGGCCGGCGATGTCGGCTACGCGACCTGGGAGGAGATCAACCGGATCGCCGTACCGACCGCCGGTGTCTCGAACTTCGGCTGGCCTTGTTACGAAGGGCCCAACCGCCTCAACTCCTTCGACGCCGCCAACCTGAACATCTGCGAGGGCCTGTACGCCGCCGGCCCGGCCGCCGTCTCCGCGCCGTACTACGCCTATAACCACTCGGCGCATGTCACGCCCACCGAGACGTGTTCGGTCGGCAGTTCGTCGATCTCCGGACTCGCGTTCTATGCCGGCGGCAACTATCCGGCCGAGTACGACGGCGCGTTGTTCTTCAGCGATTACAGCCGCCGGTGTGTCTGGGCGATGCTGCCCGGGACCAACGGCCTGCCGGATCCGGCGAACATCATTCAATTCGCTTCCGGCTTCGGGGCTACCCGTCTTGTCACCGGTCCGGCCGGGGATCTGTTCGCAGTTGACTACGACAACGGCGCGATCAAGCGCTATGTCTACAGCGCAACGAACAACCCGCCGACCGCGGTGATCCAGTCCGATCGGACCAGTGGCGATGCCCCGCTCTTGGTGAAGTTCGACGGGACCGCCTCCAGCGATGCGGACAACGATTCGCTCAGCTATGCCTGGGATCTGGACGGCGACGGCCAGTACGACGACTCCACGGCCGCCACGCCGCAGTTCACCTATCCGAGCAATGGGCCGAGGGCCGTTCGGCTGAGGGTGAGCGATGGCAACGGCGGTACGGCGACGACGTCGACGCAGATCAATGTCGGCAACACGGCACCGACCGCATCGATTACCTCGCCCGGACCCGCGACCACCTGGAAAGTCGGCGACACGATCTCGTTCTCCGGCTCGGCCAGTGATCCGGAACAGGGCTCTTTGCCCGGGTCCTCGTTGAAGTGGTCGCTGAACATGCATCACTGTCCGAGCGACTGCCACGTGCACCAGATCACCTCGATGAACGGATCAAGCGGCTCGTTCGCAGCACCGGATCACGAGTACCCGTCGTACCTGGAACTGAAGCTGACCGCGACGGATGCCGGTGGTCTGACCGATGTGAAGAGCGTGCGGCTCGACCCGAAGACGACCAAGCTCAACTTCGCGACCCAGCCATCCGGGCTGCAGGTGACGTACTTGGACAAGAAGCTGAAGGCTCCGGCGACCGAGACAGCGATCACCGGGTCTGGTGGTTCGGTGTCGGCGGATCCGGTCCAGGTGGTTGGGACCGGTCTGCACAAGTTCGCGTCCTGGTCCGACGGTGGGGCGCGGAACCACAACTTCGTTGCGCCAGATGCACCGGCCACCTACACGGCGACGTACGTGCCGAAACGCAACCTGGCACTGAACCGTCCGGTCACGACCTCGAGTGTCTACGGCAATCGGCCGGGTTCGCTCGCGGTGGACGGCAAGGGTACGACGTTCTGGTCGAGCAACCGCAGCGATCCGCAGTGGCTGCGTATCGACCTCGGCCGGGTGCAGGTCGTCAACCGGGTGCTGCTGAATTGGCTCTCGACGTCGTACGCGAAGTCGTACCAGATCCAGGTCCTGGAGAGCGGCCGCACGTGGCGAACCGTCTACTCGACCACCACCGGCGACGGCTACACCGACAGCCTCGGGTTCACCTCGAGCCGAGCCCGCTTCGTGCAAATCAACATCACCGCCCGAGGCGTAGCCGGCAGCTACAACGGCCTGTGGGAAATGGGCGTCTACACCGACGAAGGCGACATCACCGGCCTAGCCGGCAAATGCGCCGACGTAGCAGGCTCCCAAACCGCCGACGGCACCACCGTCCAGCTCTACACCTGCAACGGCACCACAGCCCAACGTTGGCTGGTCCTGGACACCGGCGTCATCCGCTCATCCCTAGGCAAATGCCTAGACGCCCGTGGCACCGCCGCCGGAACCCCAGCCGTCCTCTGGACCTGCGACTCGACGACTCCCGGCCAACGCTGGACCCCAAGAGCCGACGGCACCCTCCTGAACGTCCACTCCGGTCTCTGCCTGGAACCCCTGAACGCCCAAAGCACCGACCGAACCAAACTAGTCATCAACCCCTGCACAGCAGCCACCGCCCAAAAGTTCGCGCTGCCGTAGCCCGGGCAGAACTCGACCGCAAGTGGCCGACTAAAAAGCGGTGTGGCTGGGCCGGGCGGATGGCTGGGCGGGATTCCCCAAACCCCAGCAACCGAAGGCGAAACCCACGTTCGCCTCCGGGAGGGAGTTGCGGGGAGCCCTTCGGGCCGCGAGGGGCGGTGTGGGGTGAATCTTGGGCCGGTAAGGCCCAATACCTTCCCCGCACTGGCGAAACCACCGACCCTCTCCGGCGCTGGCCAGCCACCCGCGACGGTCAGCCAACCGGCAACCCCTTCTTCAACCGCAACCGAAGCCCGTCAGCCGTAGGCAACGGGCACGCGGTCGCCGGCGCACCCCGGCCACTCCCGCCGTACAGCCGAACGGGGCTAATTGGGTCGTTCGCAATCATCCGC
Organism: Kribbella sp. NPDC056951; assembly: GCF_042674205.1. Lineage (NCBI taxonomy): Bacteria > Bacillati > Actinomycetota > Actinomycetes > Propionibacteriales > Kribbellaceae > Kribbella > Kribbella sp. NPDC056951. Next base: position 1,263,536 of record NZ_JBHUQZ010000001.1, on the reverse strand, counting down.
ACCCCGTATGGTGACCGGCGGTTGGACGACGATGAGGGAGTGCGGCGAGATGGCTAGCGGTGCAGTTAGCGAAGGGTACGGCGCGATCGCGGATGCGTTTGCGGCGAACTTTGCGGAGTTTGGGGAGCTCGGGTCTGCCGTGACCGTTTATGTCGGTGGGCAGAAGGTTGTGGAGTTGTGGGACGGGATCGCCGACGACTCGACTGGGCGGGCTTGGGCGCGGGAGACCGTCGTACCGGTTTTCTCGTGTGCCAAGGGATTGGTGATGTTGGGGATTCAGCTGCTCGTGCAAGAGGGCAGGTTGGATCTCGATGTGCCGATCGGGACCTACTGGCCGGAGTTTGTTGCTGGGGGCAAAGAGGCGATCACGACTCGGATGCTGTTGGGGCATCGGGCTGGGATTCCGGTGCTGGACAAGACCTTGTCGTTCGACGAGATTGCGGCGTGGACGCCGGTGATTGCGGCGATCGAGGCGCAGGAGCCGTTGTGGGAACCAGGGACGGCGTACGAGTGTCACGGGCATGTGTTCGGATTCGTGGCTGGTGAGGTGATTCGGCGGCTGACGGGATTGTTGCCGGGGGCATACTTCCGGCAGGCGGTTGGTGAGCGGCTCGGCCTCAGGGCGTGGATCGGGTTGCCGCGTGAGGAACTGCCTACGCTGGCTCGGTTGATTGAGGCGCCGGGGCGGCCGCCGATGCCGCCGGCTGAGCATTTGCTGACGAGGATCGTCACGATGAATGGCGCGTTGGCGTTTCCCGGACTGGACGAGCCGCATGGGTGGAATGACCCGGAGTTGCTTGGGATCGAGTTGCCTGGTGCCGGGGCGGTTGCGTCGGCGAGTGGGTTGGCTGGTTTGTATGCCGCTGCTGCTGGTGAGTTGCTCACCACCGAACGGATCACGGATCTCGTGCGCGAGGTTTCGGCGGGGGCGGGGTTCCTTGGGTTCGATGCCGGCGCGCGCTGGGGAGCCGGCGTACTGCTGGACTCAACCTTCCGCCCGATGCTCGGGGCGCGGAGTTTCGGGAATGACGGGGCGGGTGGGCAGTTTGCGTTTGGTGACGATGAGTATGGGGTCGGGTTTGCTTTTGTGAGCAACAAGATGATCGGGCATGGCGACGCTCGGGCTAATCGGCTCGTCAAAGCACTCAAGGAATGTCTGGGCTGACGGATTTCGGCGGGGTTCACCACGCGGCCAACCGGTGTTCACCGGTGGCGGCGAAGGTCGCGGCATGTTGAGTCGGATCGCTTGGGTGGGGACCGCGGCGTTGACCGCGGTGGCGTTGGTGGCGAGCGGGGCGCAGGCGCATCAGCCCGCCCAGCCGAAGGTGATCGGTACGGCGACGTTGCCGGACATCGGTCTGGGCGCGTTCTCGAACGCACTGATCAAGCACTCGGTCGGCAACGACCGCAAGATCGACCTGGGCGGGATCGGCAGCGACATCTATCCGGCCGACCGGCCCGGTGAGTTCTGGACCGTCACCGACCGCGGCCCGAACGGTCAGATCAAGATCGACGGCACCAACCGCCGTACCTTCCCAGTACCGGGGTTCGACCCCGCGATCGTCAAGGTGAAGGCCGTCGGCAACACCCTGAAGGTGCTGTCGGCCATCCCGATCACCACGCGCCACGGTGCACCGGTCACCGGACTCTCCAACCAGGAGAGCCGCGACGAACTGCCCTACACGTACGACGCCTCCACCCGGCTCGCGGTCAACCCGAACGGACTGGACACCGAGGGCCTGGTGCGCGCTCACGACGGCACGTTCTGGCTCGTCGACGAGCACGGCCCATCGCTCGTGCACGTCTCCGCCCGCGGTCGGGTGCTCAACCGCTACGTGCCGAAGGGCCTGAAGCTGACCGGCGCCGATTACCCGGTGATCGAGGCACTGCCCTCGATCTTCCTGGCCCGCAAGATCAACCGCGGCTTCGAGGGCCTGGCCCTGCTGCCCGGCGGCGACCTGATTCTCGCCCTGCAGAGCCCCCTGCTGAACCCGAGCAAGAAGATCGGCGAGGCGTCCCGCACAACCCGCCTGGTCCGCTTCTCGCCGCACCGCGCCAAGGTCACCGCGGAATACGTGTACCGGTTCGACCCGGTCGATGTCGTGGATCCCGGTGAGACCGACACGTCCGCACTGAAGATCTCCTCGGTGATCGCGGTCGGCCGCGAGACCCTGCTCGTCCAGGAGCGCACCGACAACGCCGCTCGCCTGCACCGCGTCGTACTGCGTGATTGCGACAACATCCTCGGTACGGCGTGGGATGACACCGCCACCACGCCGTCGCTGGAAGCCCTCGCCGACCCGGCCACGGCCGGCGTACCGGTCTTGTCGAAGAAGCTCTTCCTCGATCTGAACACGATTGCCGGCGTACCGAAGAAGATCGAGGGCGTCGCACTCACCTCGAAGCACACCCTCGTGGTCATCAACGACAACGACTTCGGCATGACGGACGGCCCGGCCGCCTTCGACGCGAACGGCGACCTGGTCGACAGCACCATCGAGACCAAGCTGGTGACGATCCGGATCCCATGATGTGACCTGGGTCACACGAGCAGGTTGTCACACGCAAGGCCGCAGCGGCGTCACGTGAGCATGACATTTGATGAGCTGCGGCAAGCGTTCGGTGGCGAGATTGTTGAGGCAGGTACGGCTGGGTACGACGCAGTCAGCGGGACCGTGTTCGCGACGGGTAGCCCGGCCGGTGTGGTCCGGCCGAAGAGTGTGGCGGATGTTCAGGCGGTAGTGCAGTTCGCCGCGGCGACGGGGCTGGCGCTGTCCGTGCGCGGTGGCGGACACGCGTTCGCGGGATTCGGGACGAACGACGGAGGCGTCGTACTGGATCTCGGCGGGCTCGCCGACGTGGAGCTGCTCGAGGAAGGCCGAGTCCGCATCGGCGGCGGAGCGACTTGGGGACAGGTTGCGGACACGCTGGCGCCGCACGGGCTGGCGATCTCGTCGGGTGACACCCGGAGTGTGGGTGTCGGCGGGTTGACGTTGGGCGGCGGGATCGGGTGGAAGGTTCGCAAGTACGGTCTCGCGCTGGATCAGCTGGTGGCCGCGGAGGTGGTGACCGCTGACGGCGATGTCTTGCAGGCGTCCGCCGATGAGCACCCGGAGTTGTTCTGGGGACTGCGCGGGGGTGGCGGCAACTTCGGTGTCGTGACGGCGTTCGAGTTCGAAGCGCATCCGACCACGGAGGTTTTCCACGGGAAGATCGCATTCCCGGCGGCTGAGGCAGCCGTCGTACTGCATGGCTGGGCGGACTACGCTCGTACGGCGCCCGCCGAGCTCACGACGATCGTGAACTTCGCGAACCCGTTCCTGGGTGGGCCGAACGCGCCGGTCGAGATCCAGCTGACCTATGACGGCGACGACGAAACGGCGGCTGCGGCCGCGATCGACCCGATCCGGGCGCTCGGTACGGTGATCGCGGATGAGGTCGCACTGACGCCGTACGGCGAGGTCCTGGTGGCCGGGCAGACTCCGCCACCCGGGATCCAGCTCGTGACCCGAAGCGCCTTTGCTGACAAGGAATCCGTGTCCGAGGTGCTCCAGCTCCTGGCCGAGGCGGGAGCGATGCAGGGGTCGCCGATCATCGCCGTACGAAGTGTCGGAGGTGCGGTGGCGCAGGTTGCCGCCGACGCCACGGCGTACCCGTATCGGCAGGCAGAGTTGATGTTCGTGACGACGCTGATCGGACCGCCTCCGGTGATCGCAGCTGCTCGCCCGGCGTTCGATGCGCTGTGGGATCGACTGGGTCCGCACAGCACCGGCGCCTACGCCAACTTCCTGGCGTCGGCCGACGAAGCCGATGTTGCCGCGGTCTACCCGGCGCAGACCTATCAGCGACTCGCCGCGGTCAAGCGCGACTACGACCCCGGCAACCTGTTCCGCGGCAACCACAACATTCGCCCGGACGAACTACCCTCGGCGGAATGACGCTGGAAGACGAGATTCGAGCCGCCGGGGCGGTCGCCGACGAGGCCTTGCTGACGAACGACGCGGAGCTGATCAGCACCTTCTTCACCGACGGCTGGGTGTTCGTCAGTCCGTCGGGGATCACGACGAAGTCGGAGCTGATCGGCTGGATCGCCTCGGGCCGATTGGCGCATCACACGATGGCGACGGTCGGACCCGAGCGGATCGCGCAGGTTGGCGACACGGTGGTTGTCACGGCTCGGCGGGCCAGCTCCGGCACGTGGGAAGGAACGCCGTACGCGACCGAGGAATGGATCACCGAAATCCTCGTGCGCGGTATGGACGATCGGTGGCGAGCGGCGTTCGCTCACAAGTGCGCGGTCAGCTGAGCAACTTCTCGTAGGTGTCCGCGGACCAGCTCGCCGCAGTCTTGGTGACGAGCTTGGCACCGAGCCGTTCGTAGAACCGGTAACCGGCCTCGTTGTCCAACCGCAGTCCCCAGCCGATCGGCAAGCGTTCCGGCAGCCCCAGCCTGGCCAGCTCGAGCATCAAAGCGCGCCCGATGCCACCGTCCCGGAACTGCGACCGGACATACAGATCGTCGAGCGCCAGTTGGTCCCCGCCGACCCAGAGATACGGCCGCCGGAGCGCGGAGACGTATCCGGCCGGCGTCCCGTCGACCTCGGCCAGCAGCACGACCACCTCCGGACGGGACAGGTAGTCCTGCCAGTCCGGGACGGTGGCCGTCACGTATTTCGCCTCGTCCTGGTAGCCCGCCAGCTCGAGCATCAGCGTGAGCACCAGCTCGGCGTCGGCGGATACTGCACGGCGGATCGAAGTGGGCACGACTACTCCAGCCAGGTGGTTTCGAAGGTGGGATTGGCGTGGATGTGGAGAGCCTCGTAGCCGCCCGGACCGGTGCGGAACTTGTGCGGCGTCTCAGCCGGTACGACGAGGATCTGGCCGGCGTGGCCGACCACCTCCTGGTCGGCGACGGTGAACGTCGCGGAACCGCGCCGGATGATGAAAGTCTCGGCGTACGGGTGCAGGTGCAGGCGCGGGCCGACACCTTCCTGAGTGGTGGATTCAAGGATCAGTGACACACCGGCACCACCCGGTAGCTCGGTGTAGTTCTCTTCCCAGCCGTCCCCGTCGGCCTGGCCGTCGGCGCGATTGATGACGAAGGCCCCGGTATTCGCGATCTCGGTCATATAACCCTCCCTCGGTTGTCCCGACACCGTAGCCAAGCAAGAGGTTCTTTTCGATCCGCAGCTAATGGGTACCAGGGTCTTGACGGGTTGAGCAGACAGCCCGCGGGTGGGGGCTCGGGGCCCCGGCACAACGTGCCCCGAGTTCCTTCCGCCCGCAATCAGTCCACTCGTACGACGGTCTCTGCGTGCCGCCGGGCGAGATCGTGGTACACGGCCGCGTTGTGATCGACGAACAGTTTCGCCGTCCCTTCCAGCGGGACGATCTTCTTCGCCGGACTCCCCATCGCCACCGATTCGGGCGGGATCACCGCTCCCGGGGTGACAGTCGCGCCGGCCGCGACCAGCGTGCGAGCACCGACCACCGCGCCGTCCAGCACGATCGCGCCGTTGCCGACGAGCGCCTGCTCGCCGATCGTGCAGTCGTGTACGAGGCACAGGTGCCCGACTGTTGCATCGGGCCCGATCTCGCATCCGGTGTGCCCGGCATGAATCACGGTGTTGTCCTGGATGTTCGCCCCGGCCCGGACCGTGATCGTGGCCAGGTCGGCCCGGATCACCACGCCGTACCAGATCGAAGCCCCGGCCTCGACCACGACATCGCCCACCAGCGTGGCAGTCGGCGCCACCCACGCCTCGGGATGGACAGTCGGGCTCTTACCTTCGAACGAGAACATCGGCATGGTGTGCATGCTATGCGTGCCAGCGATACCGCCGTTCGGGTCGGCCTGTCGTGCCGTAGCGGAGGGCAACGACTGCCTGGTCGCGGGTGCAGAAGAACTCGAGGTATCGGCGAGCGCTGACTCGTGACAGACCAACCTGCTCAGCACATTCGGCCGCACTCAGGCTGTCGGCGGCCTTCAATGCGGTGGAGACGAGGTCGGCGGTCTCCTGACTGAGTCCCTTGGGCAGGCGGTTCCCGGTCGGCCTGGTCGGCGTGAGGACGCGGTCGACATCAGCCTGGCTCGTCATCTGCTCGGGCACGCTCGCCCGCTGCCGCGCGTACTGCTGGAGCCGCGACCGCAGATCCTCGAAACCGAAGGGTTTCAGCAGGTAGTTGACCACCCCTTGCCGCACAGCACCCCGTACGGCGTCCGCCTCGCGGGCCGCGGTGATCACCAGGATGTCGCAGTCGGGCTGGGCGGACCGGAGCTGGGCGATCAGGTCGATCCCGAACGTGTCCGGCAGATAGAGGTCGAGCAGCACGAGATCCGGCCGGAGTTCGCGGATCGCGGTCAACGCCTGCTCGCCGGAGTTCGCCGTACCGACGACCTCGAAACCGTCCACGCGGTCCACGAACCCGCGGTGGATCCGCGCCACCATGAAGTCGTCGTCGACCACCAGCACCGTGATCATCGCGCGGCCTCCGAGGGCAGGGGTTGAATCGACATCCGCGCGACGAACGCAGCGCCGCCGTCGTCCAGGTTGGTGACCGCGACCTCGCCACCGCGACGCCGGCAGATCAGGCGGATCATCGCGAGCCCGATCCCGCGCTCACCTTCAGCTGCGGCCTTCGTGGTGAAGCCGTGTGCGAAGACCTCTTGGGCCAATTCCGGTGCGATACCTGGCCCGGAATCGCGGACCTCGATCTCGATGCTGGTCGCGTCCTGCCGCAGTTCGACCTCGACCCAGGCCGGCGACAACGGCGTACCGGATTGGGCCGCGGCGTCGACCGCGTTGTCGACGAGGTTGCCGACGACGGTGGCGATATCCGCGGACAGCTCCGGTGGAAGTCGCTGCAGCGTGGTGCGTTCGGAGACTCGCAGTTCGACGCGGCGTTCGGCGGCGACCGAGGACTTCGCCATCAACAGGGCGGCGACCGCGGTGTCGTGGACTCGCCTGGTGACGGTGAGGTCTAGCGATTCGCGGTACCGGTTCAAGGCGCCGACGTACGAGACGACTTCGTCGTACTCGCCGATCTGGATCAGCCCGGAGATCGTGTGCAGCTGGTTGGCGAACTCGTGGGTCTGCGCGCGGAGCAATTCGGCCGAACTGCGGAACGAACCCAGCTCGCGCTCCAGCTGGGCGAGCTCAGTCCGGTCGCGCAACGTGGTGACCGAGCCGAGCGATCGGCCGTCCTTGGCGACATCCATCCGGTTCATCACCAGGACGCGGCCTCGCCGTACGACGACGGCGTCGCGCGCGGCATCGCCGTCGTGCTCACCGGCCAGGACCTCCCGCAACCGACCCTCGATGCCCAGCTCACGCAGGCTGCGACCGACCGCATCGGTCGGCAGATCCAGCAGCCGGCGGCCGACGTCGTTCACCAAGGTCACGCGCAATTGGGGGTCCAGGGCAACGACTCCTTCGGCGAGGCCGTAGAGCATGGCCTCGCGGTGCTCAGCCAGACCGACGATCTCGCGCGGTTCGAGACCTAGCGTCTGCCGCTTGATCCGGCGGGCCAGCAGCCACGAACCGAGCAGCCCGAGCAGACAGGCGATACCGAGATAGATCGCCAGGTACGACGATGCCCCGCGCAACCGTTCCAGTATCGAGGGTGACCGCTCGCCCACCATCACCGTGCCGATCCGCGCCCCGAGCGAACCATCGGCCTTGCCGTCCAGGCCGGTGCCCTGACTCAGCACCGGCACCTGGGAGACCAGCTCCTGCTCCCTGTCCACCCGGAACTCACCGGACCAGCCGCGTCCCTCATTTACGCCCGGACCCAGCGACAGGTCCTTGCCGATCGCGCTGACGTTGGTGGCGGCAATGACCCGCCCTTTCGCGTCCGCGACGGTGATCGACGTGACGCCCGACTGGATGAGCGTGGTCTGCAGCAGCGGCGCCAGTACTTCGGCCGGGGCGGGGTGCCGGATTCCGAACCGCAGCGTCTGGTTCCCGGCCAGTTGCTCGGCCAGCGCGGTCACCCGCCGACCCTCGACCCGGTTGAAGGTCGCCGCCGACTGGGCAAGCGAGACCGCGGCGACGGCGACGAGCACCACCACCACGATCGCCAACTGCAGGACCAGCAGTTGGCCGGCCAGAGTCGGCCGCTTCCCGATTCGCAAGGCCACGGCCGCATGATCACCGGTGAAACCCGTCCAAGGCCACCCTTCAGCCCCGATCGAGTCGTGACCACAATGAACTCAACCACCGCTGCAACCACAACACAGACGCCGTACCCGCCTAACCACCACCATCTCGAACAGATCCCCTGTGTGATTGGAGTCCTGATGAGGTCGAAGATTTGGGTGGCGGCGGCGACGGTGGTCGCGCTGGTGGGTACTGCGAGTTGCGGCGCGACTGCGGAGAAGAAGGACTCGGCGGATTCCGGTGGCGGAAAACCGGTGACCGGGTTGCGGCTGATGGTGCCGAACACGGCGGGTGGCGGTTACGACACCACAGCTCGGGTCGCGGCGAAGGTGATGGACGACGCGAAGATCGCGTCCGGGATCCAGGTCTTCAACCTGCCCGGTGCGGGCGGGACGGTCGGTCTGCAGCGGACCGTGAACGAGAAGGGCAACGGGAAGCTCGCGCTCCAAATGGGCCTCGGCGTGGTCGGCGCGACGTACACATCCAAGTCGAAGGCGACCCTCGCCCAGACGACTCCGCTGGCCAAGCTGATCGAGGAGGCCGGGGCGATCGTGGTCCCGAAGAACTCGCCGTACAAGACGATCGGCGACCTGGTCGCGGCCTGGAAGGCGAACCCGAAGGGGCTCGCGGTCGGCGGCGGCTCGTCGCCTGGCGGGCCGGATCACCTGCTGCCGATGCAGCTCGCGCAGGCGGTCGGGATCGATCCGAAGCAGGTCAACTTCGTCTCGTACGACGGCGGTGGCGAACTGCTCCCCGCTTTGCTGGGCAGCAAGATCGCGTTCGGGGCCAGTGGGTTCGGTGAGTTCCTGGATCAGGTCGAGAGTGGTCAGGTCCGGGTGCTGGCTGTTACCAGCGAGCAGCCGGTCGCGGCGCTGAAGGACGTGCCGACGCTCAAGGGATCCGGGATCGACCTGGTCTTCACCAACTGGCGTGGGATCGTGGCACCGCCGGAGATCAGCGCCGCCGACAAGCAGGTCTGGATCGACGCGCTGACCCGGATGCACGACTCGCAGCAGTGGAAGGACGAGCTGGCCAAGCACGGCTGGACGGATGCCTTCGTCGCCGGTGACGCTTTCGGCACGTTCTTGACCGAGCAGGACAAGGCGGTTGCGGACGTCCTGACCAAGCTGGGCCTGGCGGCGTGACCATGGTCGAGGCTCCGGTTGAGGCTCGACGCGACAAAGCGCAGTACGGCGTCTGTGGGTTCCTCGCGCTCGTCGGCGGTCTGGTGATCGTCGACGCGCTGCGAATCCGGCACATTGCCAACAGCAACGATCCGATCGGGCCGAAGCCGGTACCCATCGTGCTCGGCGTGCTGCTGCTGGTGATCGCGGTCCTGTACGCCGTCGATGTCGCGCGCGGTGGATCCGGTGAGGCGGAAGGCGGTGAGGACGTCGACCCGACCTCCGCGGTGGACTGGAAGACCGTGCTGCTGCTGATCGCGGCGTTCGTGGTCAACCTGGTGCTGATCGAACCGGCCGGCTGGGTGATCAGTGGATCGGTGCTGTTCTGGGGCTCGGCGTACGCGCTGGGTAGTCGGCACTATCTGCGGAACCTGCTGATCGCGGTCGCGTTGTCGCTGATCACGTTCTACCTGTTCGCGATCGGGCTCGGCGTGAACCTGCCGGCCGGCGTACTGCAAGGGATTCTGTGATGGGTAACCTCTCAAATCTGCTGACCGGTTTCGGCGATGTGCTGACGCCGATGAACCTGCTGCTCGCGTTGCTGGGGGTGACGGTCGGTACGGCGGTCGGCGTGCTGCCGGGGATCGGGCCGGCGATGACGGTCGCGCTGCTGCTGCCGATCACGTACGGGCTGGAGCCTGTGCAGGCGTTCATCTTGTTCGCCGGGATCTTTTACGGCGGGATGTACGGCGGGTCGACCACGTCGATCCTGCTGAATACGCCGGGTGAGTCGGCGTCGGTGGTGACGGCGATCGAAGGCAACAAGATGGCGCGGGCCGGTCGAGCCGCGCAGGCGCTGGCGACCGCGGCGATCGGGTCGTTCATTGCCGGGACGATCGGGACGCTGCTGCTCGCGCTGGTTGCGCCGCAGGTGGTGAAGTTTGCGATCAGTCTGGGTGCGCCGGACTATCTCGCGATCATGCTGCTGGCGTTCGCCGGGGCGACGTCGGTGCTGGGGTCGTCGCGGATCCGCGGGTTTGCAGCGTTGCTGCTCGGGTTGGTGATCGGCCTGGTCGGGATCGACAAGGTGACCGGGCAGCAGCGGCTGACGTTCGGCATCCCACAACTTGCCGATGGCATCGATGTCGTGGTCGTTGCTGTCGGCATCTTCGCGGTTGGCGAGGCGTTATGGGTGGCCGCGCACTTGCGCCGTACGCCGGGGACCGTGATCCCGGTTGGGCGGCCGTGGATGGGCAAGTCGGATTGGCGGCGGTCGTGGAAGCCGTGGTTGCGCGGAACCGCGTTCGGGTTCCCGATCGGGGCGCTGCCGGCCGGTGGGGCGGAGATTCCGACGTTCCTGTCGTATGCGACCGAGAAGAAGCTGTCGAAACATCCGGAGGAATTCGGGCACGGCGCGATCGAAGGTGTCGCGGGACCAGAGGCCGCCAACAACGCATCCGCAGCCGGGACGCTGGTCCCGATGCTCGCCCTCGGGCTGCCGACCAATGCGACAGCCGCGGTGATGCTTGCCGCGTTCACGTCGTACGGGATCCAGCCCGGACCGCTGCTGTTCGAGCGCGAGTCGCGACTGGTCTGGGCGCTGATCGCCAGCCTCTTCATCGGCAACCTGATGCTGCTCCTGCTGAACCTGCCGCTGGCACCCGCCTGGGCGAAACTCCTGCAGATCCCCCGCCCCTACCTCTACGCAGGCATCATCTTCTTCGCCTCCATGGGCGCCTACGCGGTCAACGCCCAACCGCTAGACCTCCTGCTGCTGTTGCTGCTCGGCCTACTCGGCTTCGCCATGCGCCGCTTCGGCCTCCCCGTCTTGCCTCTGATCATCGGCGTCATCCTCGGCCCCATCGCCGAACGCCAAGCCCGCATGTCCCTGCAGTTGTCCAACGGCGAACTCCACGGCCTGATCGGCGGCCCAGTCTCCTACGTCATCTACGCCGTCCTGCTGGTTTTGCTGGCCTGGCCGTTGATCTCGAAATATATGACGAAACGTGTCACCTATTCAGCCTCAAGCTGACGACATGACCATTGAGAGAGCCTGGCTGGCCGTCGTCTCCGCCGAACACACCCGCGGCGCAGTAGCCGGCGGCTTCGTCCAGCTCAACCACGGCAAACGCCCCGGTGTAGCCCGCCTCCACCGGGGCGACGGCTTCGTCATCTACTCACCCACCGACCAGTACGGCGACAAGACTCCCCTCCGAGCCTTCACCGCCCTCGGCATCGTCGCCGACTCCGAGCCCTACCAAGCCGCCCCGATGTCCATGGGTGCCCGCGGCACCGTGGAACCCTGGCGCCGAACCATCACCTTCGCTCGCGTCACCCCCATACCCCTCGCCGACATCACCGCCGAACTCCACCTCACCTCCCAACCCAACTGGGGCTACCAACTACGCCGAGGCCTGGTCCCCCTCACCCCGTCAGACTTCGCCGTACTCCAAGAAGCCATGACCCCAGGCGCTCATGCACCAATGGGCACGATCTGATCTCGGTGGAAAGTGGGTCCAACCAGATCGTTGGAAGGCGCGTCTCAGTTCGCGTTAGGCCATCTGGGGCCGGCGTGAGGGAGGGCTTGTGATGAAGAAGAGCGTGCTGGGGCGGATGCTTGCTGGAGCGTTGGCGGCGGGGGTTGCTGCTGTGGTTGCGGGCGCGGGGGCGAGCAGTGCGGCGGCGCCTAGTTACGCGTACAAGTGCTGGGGGACTTCGAAGGATCACTGCAACGTGGCGCTGCAGGCGCCCAAGGGGTGGAAGTTCACGCAGATCGATCGGTTCGAGGGGAAGTTCACGCACGGGTCGAACGAGATGCTGCGGGTGGACGGCATCTACGCGAAGGTGAGCCCGAAGGCTCAGGTGGCGCGGAAGACGGCTGAGCTGAAGAAGGTGCCGGGACTCAAGATTCTGTCGCTGTCCAACGGGGTCACGCCGTCGACGGTTCCGTGGAACGCCAAGAAGGTCGTCTTCTACGACGTGAAGTACACGTACCGCGACGGCGCTCGGGGGCAGCGCGTCGTCACCACTCGGTACGCCGACACGCTCGACGGGGGCAACCGCGCGTACCTGGAGCTGACTGTGGGTGGGCGGCTGCAGGACCAGTCCACGATGGACGACGTGCTGCGCAAGGCGACGCAGACGGTCACGCTTGTCGGTTGAGGGCGATAGCTTCAGAACATGAAGCTGAACGGGGACGACCTATCGGTCGCTGCGGCTCGACGAATTGCGCTGGGGGCGCAAGGGTTCGCGGGCGGGCGGCCGATAGGTCGTCTTGATGTACGGCGGATGCGGTCGGCGATCGGGGATGCCGGCGTACTGCAGGTCGATGCGGTGAATGTGTTGACGCGGGCGCACTACCTGCCGCTGTTCTCGCGGCTGGGTAACTATTCGCGGGACCGGCTGGACCAGCTGAGCTGGGGGCCGAAGGCGGAGCTGTTCGAATTCTTCTGGGCGCACAAGGCGGCGTTGCTGCCGGTGGAGTACTACCCGCTGCTCCGGCACCGGATGCGCGCCGCCAGACAACAGGACTGGTCCGCGGATCCCGCGCCGGAGATCACCGCGCCCTGGTCGGTGGTGGTCGGGATGCGCCGGTTGCAGGCCGAGCGGCCCGGGTTCGTCGAGAAGGTGCTGGCGACGATCACCGAGCGTGGTCCGCTGACGGCCGGGCAGATCAGTCCGGATGAGGTACGCCGGAAACGCAGCGACCCGGATCCCGATCCGAGCACGGGGTCGATGTGGAACTGGCAGGACGCGAAGATCGCGGTCGAGTACCTGTACTGCGCCGGTCTGGTGAGCATCGCCGGCCGGCGGAACTTCGAGCGGCTCTACGACCTCACCGAGCGCGTACTGCCGGCCGCCGTGCTGGCTGCACCGGAGCCCGACGATCCACAACGCGAGCTCATCAAGATCGCCGCCCGCGGTATCGGGATCGGCACCGCCGCCGACCTGTGCGGCAACCGCGGGCACTACAAACTCCCGACCGCCACCGCCCGCCGAATCGTCGCGGAGCTCGTCGACTCCGGTGAACTCGTCCCGGTACAAGTCGAAGGCATCACCAAGCAGAGCTACCGCTGGCACGAGTCCGTGGACCGCCCGGTCAACGCCCGCGCACTGCTGTCCCCGTTCGATCCCCTGCTCTGGAACCGCGACCGCACCCACCAGTACTTCGACTTCTTCTACCGCATCAGCATCTACACCCCAGCCGCCGACCGCATCCACGGCTACTACGTCCTCCCGTTCCTGCTAGGCGACAACCTAGTAGCCCGCGTAGACCTAAAAGCCGACCGCTCCACCTCCACCCTCCTGGTCCCCACCATCACCCCCGAACCCAACGCCCCCGACTTCACCCGCCCCCTCCGCGAAGAACTCGAACTGATGGCGAACTGGCTCGCCCTCGAGAACGTCACCATCACCACGAGCCGGTAAGCCAGCCGGCCTCTTTCCCGCACGGCAACCACAGCCCGGCAACCCCAAGCGACGTGGAGCCGCGGTCACCGGCCTCGCCATCCACCTCAGCCACCGCGGCGCCCAGCCACGCCTTCTTTTTAGTCGGCCGGAAGCGGCGATCAGCCACAGCGAACGACCCCGGCCGAGTCCTTTCGGACCTGTACCCCGACTCGACCACCAAAGGCGGCCGACAGAAACCAGAGGGCGGGCCACGTGGGTGGCTGGGCTGGTTGGCGAGGCCGGCGACCGCGTTTGCACGCTGTCTGGGGCTGACGGGCTGTGGCTGGGGTGCGTGATGCTCGAGGTCTTGCGTTAGTCGGAGGATTTTCGGGTCCAGGCGCCGAAAATGTTCCGATCAACGCGCCAGACAACCCCGAGGCCCCGAGATCGCGGGCCGGCGGTCACCTTGAGCGTCCCTCAACCACCTTCCGATCGCGCGGATGGTTGACCCGTGCTCAACGTCGTACCGGCGGGGTGGGCTAGCGGACTGAGCGGACTTTGGTGACTAGTACGCCGGCTAGGGCGGTTACTGCTGCGGAGAGTAGGTAGAGGACGGGGTAGCCGCCGAAGTGTTTGACGATGGGGGCGGCTATGACGGGGGCGATGACTTGGGGGAAGGAGTTGGCGATGTTGATGACGCCTAGGTCTTTGGCGCGGTCTTTGGCGTTGGGGAGGACCTCGGTGATCAGGGCGAAGTCGACCGAGAGGTAGACGCCGAAGCCGATGCCGAGGACGATCGCGCCGAGGATGGCGCCGGGCCAGGTCGGCCAGAGGGCGAGGATCACGCCGGCGACTGCCATTACCAGGCCGGAGCCGATCACGAAGATCTTCCGGCGGCCGGTGCGGTCCGACCAGCTGCCGAAGGCGATTGCGGTGGTGAGTACGCAGACGCTGTAGATCGCGGTCAGGATCAGTACGGCGGTGGTCGCGTCGGCGACGCCGACTTCGTCCTGCAGGTAGTAGAAGAGGTAGAGCAGGCCGAGCGAGTTTCCCACGTTGAACAGGAACCGCGTCAGCCAGGCCCACCCGAAGTCCGGGTAACGCCGCGGGCTGACCCAGAACCCGCGCAGAAACTCACGAAGCACGAACGGCGGTGGCGGCACGGCCAGCGGAGTGTCCTGCGCGCGCAGCACGTACGGTACGACGGACAACACCAAGAAGACCGCACAGGCGACGTACCCGAGACCGATGCCTCCGGCAACCGTCACCAGCGCGGTCCCGACGAGCGCACCGGGGACCTGGGCGACGGCCACCCAGCCGCCGACGACGCCGCGCTGGTCGACCGGCACGCAGTCGGGGACGGTCGCCGTCTGAGCAGCCAGTACGGCGTTGCCGAACAGCTGCACGAGGCACCAGCCAGCGAGCATCAGCGCGATGCCCTGTGCACCGGCCAGGATCAGCAGACCGGCCGCAGCGCCGAGCGCACCGCCGGCCGTCCACGGCCGCCGGCGGCCGAACCGTGAGGTGGTGCGGTCCGACACCGCGCCGAAGACAGGCGCCGCGACCACCGAGACCGCCGCACCGATCCCGGTGACCAGTCCGAAGACGAACTCTTTGTTGCCAGGAGCAATCGCTTCGGACTGTTTCGCCAGCAGCACCTGGATCGGGCCGAACCAGGCCGCGAACACCCCGACGTTCGCGAGCACGACCGCGGCGGTCCAGCCGGCCCGAACCCGCACCGTGGGCTCGGTGAGAGCGGTCATTCGCGGTTCTGCGCGATCACGTCGCGCAACCAGTGGTACGACGCCTTGGGCGTCCGCTCGAGCGTTTCGAAGTCGACATGCACGAGCCCGAACCGCTGCGAGTACCCGGCCGCCCACTCGAAGTTGTCCATCAGCGACCACTGGAAGTACCCGCGGACGTCGACCCCGTCATCGATGGCCGACCGCAACGAGCGCAAATACCCATCCAGGTAAGCGATCCGGCGCTGGTCGTCAACCACCCCGTCGACCGGTACGTCGTTGATCGCGCACCCGTTCTCGGTGATGTAGATCGGTGGCAGGCGATCGCCGTACCGGTCCTTGAAGGTCCGGAGGATCTCGCCGAACGCCTCCGGCACGATCGGCCAACCGAAGTCGGTCCGCTCCACACCTTCCAGAGCCCGCGGCTCGAACGGCAGTCCCGGCGGGAGCGGGATCCCGTCGGTCGCTCCCACATCCGCGTTGCCCGTCGCGGCACCGACCGAGACCGGCGCGTAGTGGTTGATCCCGAACCAGTCGAGCGGTGTCGAGATGATCTTCAGATCGTCCTCGACCGGCCCCGGCATCGCAGCCTCGTACCCAGCCGGATACTTCCCGAGCAGGATCGGGTCGGCGAACAGCCAGTTGATCAGGTTGTCGTAGAGCCCGGCGGCCTCGACATCCTCGGCGCTGTCACTGGCCGGCCAGGTCGGCGCGTGGTTGCTGGCGATCCCGATATTCAGCGCTCCGCCCGCCCGCAGCGCCTGAACCGCTCGGCCGTGCGCGAGCAGTTGGTGATGCGCGACCGGGAGAGCGTCGAACATCAGCTCCTTACCCGGGGCGTGCGCGCCGAGCGAGTAGCCCATCAGCGTGAGCACCATCGGCTCGTTGATCGTGATCCACATCGGCACCCGATCCGCGAACCGGGCGGCCAGCACCGACGCGTAGTCGGCGAACCGCTCGGTGATGTCGCGCGACAGCCAGCCGCCGGCGTCCTCGAGCGGCTGCGGGGTGTCCCAGTGGTACAGCGTCGGCGCGGGGTTGATCCCGGCGCCGAGCAGCGTGTCGATCAGCCGGTCGTAGAAGTCCAGGCCGGCCGCGTTCCCCGGGCCGGTCCCGTCCGGCTGGATCCGCGGCCAGGCGAACGAGAACCGGTAGGTGTCGATCCCGAGCTCGCGCATCAGCGCGACATCCTCGGCGTACCGGTGGTAGTGGTCGCACGCGACCGCGCCGGTCTCGCCGTTCAGGACCTTGCCGGGCTCGGCGCAGAACGTGTCCCACGTCGAAGTGCCGCGGCCACCCTCGGCCACGGCCCCTTCGATCTGGTACGCCGAGGTGGACACACCCCAGCGGAATCCGGGCGGAAAGGAAAGCTCAGCCGTCACTCGCATCATCCTCATCGGGTGTGGTGTCCACGGGGCGCGGCGGCTCGACCTTGTGCACGACGACCGCCGTGCCGTACGCCGCGACCTCGCTCATCGTCTGCGCGATCTCGGTGCAGTCGAACCGCATCGCGAGGATCGCGTTGGCGCCCATCTGGTGCGCCATCTGGCACATCCGCATCACGGCGACGTGCCGCGACTCGGCCAGCATCTGGGTGTACTCCGGCACCTCACCGCCACCGAGCGAGCGGAAGCTGGCGGTGAAGTTCGAGCCGAAGTCGCGGCTCCGCACGGTCAGCCCGAAGACCTCGCCGAAGACCTTGTCCGCGACGTACCCGGGCAGGTCGTTCATGGTCGAGACCAGCACCGGGTACGGCGAGCCCTGCGGCGCGACGTGCGGAACGTTCTGCTGCGCCGGCGGGTAGTCGCCCGGCGCCTGCCCGTATCCCGGACCCGGCTGGCCGTAGCCCTGCGGCGGCGGCCCCTGCTGGTACCCCTGCTGCGGCGGCGGCTGGTAGCCCGGCGGGGGTCCCTGCTGGTAACCGCCCTGCTGCGGGTGCTGCTGCGGCGGCTGTGCATATCCAGGAGGGGGCTGGTTCGGGTTCGGAGGGAAGTTCTGTGTCATGCACTCATCCTGACATCACTGCCGAAACACCTGCAGCTCATACAGCGAATACCCGTACGACGTCGCCCGCTGTGTCCCGACAACCCGCACAAATCGTGCCTGGGTCGCCGCGAACCGGACCACATCCTCGCCACCGTTCCCGGTCGTCGTCGCGTACACCTGTCGCCAAGCCGACCCGTCCGTCGACACCTCGACCCGATAGCTCTTCGCGTACGCCGACTCCCAGTTCAGCACCACCCGGCCGACCTGCTGGGCGCTCCCGAGGTCGACCGACAGCCACTGCGGATCCGACCAGCCGCTGGCCCACCGGGTGCCGAGGTTCCCATCGACCGCATTGGGTGGCGGTGAGTTGTACCAGCCCGTCTCGTGGCTGCTCGCCGTCGCCGTCTTGCCCTGGGCAACGTTGCTCACGTCGTCACCGCGGTGCGCCGGGAACTCGATCACCTGCTGGTACGTCGGCCGGTTGACCCATGCAATCCGGTCTTGCGTGATCCCGCCCATCGGGTTGTGTGCGATCTGGTCGGCGCAGAACTGGTCGCCCGCCGTACAGTCCGCTGTCGCCGGGTACGTCGTCGTAGCCGGCACCTTGGTTGCGGCCAGCAAGGAGTCGGTCAGTACCGAACGGCAGGCGGCGAGCGCTCCGCTACCGCAGAACGTCACTGGCTGGGACGCCTTGACCGGATCGCCGAGCACCTTGCGGAGGTCACGCTGGACGAAACCCCACCAGCCGCTCTGGAACGCCGAGCCCTGCGCACTCGGGCGCTCGTCGATCTTCAGGTTCTTGACCAAAGCGCCGTACAGGTCGGGTCCGAGGTCCTTGAACTGGGCGGGGACCAGGATCGGCCACCACGCATCGAGGATCCGGATCGCTTCCGCGTGGTCGTAGGTCTTGGAGGATGCGTTCGGCGACTTGCGGTGGCTGCCGGCGTCCTTCCAGGCGGTCAGCTTGGTGACCGCGTCCGCCACCGCCGGGTCGGTGATCGGTGCACTCTTCAGCACCCGCAAGAGGTACGGCAGGACATAGTCGGCGCGCAGGTCGACCGTGGCCGCGCCCTCCATCGCCTCGACGAGCTTGCCGCGGGTGAACTTCTGCCCGCTGCCGATGACCGCCTTGATCCGGTCATCGAGCGGCTGGTTGCGGTACAAACCGTTGTAGCCCCACTGACCGTCGGATGCCGAGAAGCCGGGCGCCTGCTTGTTGTTCCAGCTGGTCAGATAGTCCTGGTTGACGACCTGCGGGTGCTCGGCCGGCGGTGTGTACGTCGCTCTGTTCGTGGACGAGTTCCAGCCCTGCCACTCGTACGTGCTCCAGGTCGGCAGGTTCGGGTCGGCCCCGGCCGCGCGGACCGGGTTGTCGCCGGAGTTGTAGTACGCGATCGACGACTTGTCGGTGTAGAACCAGTTGAAGGTGTAGCCGATCTTCTCCGAGGCCTTCTTGAAGTCGGCCGCGGACTTCATCTTCTCCGGGTCGTTGAACATCATGAAGCCGAGCGCCGAACCCGCGTCGTTGCCGTACGTCGACCGGTTCTTGGTGAACAGCACCGGTTTGCCGCCCACCGTGCCGCGGTGCGTGACGATTCCGAACTTGGTGCGCAGGGCAACCAACGTGTACGAACCGGCCGGCTCCGAGGACCCCAGACTCGAGTACCACGCATTGTTCCGCTCGAGCCGCTCGATCGGCGTGCACTCACCCCGGAAGACGTAGTACGTCGAGTTCTTCGTCGGCGTACCCCCGTTCGGCTCACAGAGCGGTACGGCGAATGTGTCGGTGATGTCCTGACCGGCGGAGGTTGCGCTCCAGGAGTAGTCCGGACCGCGGCCGATCAGCGTGTAGAAGTTGAGGCCGGAGAAGGCGATCCCGCGGGTGCTGATGCCGGGACCTTGAAGCTCTTGGCGAAGCAGGAGTTGCGGTGCGAAGTAGCCGGTCTGCGGGCCGTAGACCGCGACCGGGTTGCCGCTCTCGGTGTGTGCGCCGGAGACCAGCAACGCGTTCGACATCGCCTTCTTGCCGTAGCCCTCCGGGAAGACGCCGCCGTTGAAGATGCCCTTGAGACTCTCGGAACCCTTGGCCTTGGGTATCGGCTTGGATGCGGCCGTCTTGTTGACGGTCTGGTTGATGACCTCGGGCTCCGGGGTGACCGAGCCACGATCGGGCATCGCCCGGCCGGCCGGGTTCGGACCCGTGGTTCCGTAGGGGAACGACGTGCCGTTGTGGACCGTCGTACTGGCTTCCGGGTCGTTCTGCGACCGGAAGGACTCCCAGACTTTGGTGCCCTGGGCAACGCCGTACTTGGCCTGGGCTTCCAGCAGAGCAAGGGCAGAGTTCACTTCGGAACCGCCGCCGGTGCCGAAGATGCCGGCCACCACGGCGGCGGTGGCGACCACATCGGTCACCTTCCACGGAGCCGTCGGCCAGTCCAGACCGAGCGCCACGTATTCACCGGGGTACGCGATGCCGATCGTGGTGATGTAGTGGTTGACTCCGTCGACCCAGGCTTGGATGTCCTGCTGCATCTTCACGCCATCGGCGCCGTACAGCTCGTCAGCGTCGTCGTACTGACGCTGGAGGTCAGCCTCCGTGTACGGCGCGGTCCGCCAGAACTCCTGCTCGAACGCGCGGTTGGACGGCGCACCACCGGCGAACGGCGTCAGCTGGCCCCGACCGAGGTGCCGGAAGACGTCCATCACGAACAACCGGTCCTGCGCACCCGCGAACCCGGCGCCGAACATCGTGCCCAGGCGAGTGGTCCCGGTGATGTGCGGGATCCCGCGCGACTTGTCCCGGACGATCGTGACATCGGACCGCGGCGAGATCGTGCTCGCGACATCGCCCGGCTTCACCCCGAACGAGGCATCATCGAAGTACGGCGCGAGGCCGTCGTCCTGGATGCCCTGGGAGTTCCAGACCAGGTCCTGGTACGGCTTCACCGTGTCGCTGAAATGCGCCGGACGGACCCCAAGAGCCTTGAAAGCAAGGAGATCGGTGAAGGTCGCGTTGCCGTTCTGCCCTGGCGGCAGGATGTCGCGACACTGCGCGGCGCAGTAGTCCACGGGCGCGGCCGCAGTCACGACTTGAGGTGTGGCCTGGGTGGTCGGGACGGGCAGGGTCGCCAGTACGGCGGTACTCGCCAGCACTGCGATCGTCGTACGAAGGGTGCGGGTCCTGGGCGCGGGGCGGGGCACGGAGTCCTCCCTTTGGTCGAAGAAACTGAGAATGACTCACTAGTAGCTTGGTGGTCAAGAGCTCGGCAATTGGTCCGGGGTGACTACTGTTCAAGTACGGACAGTGACCATTACTGTGACGACCACCATGAGCATTCATGACCGATATCGGTTGAGTTCGGTGATCAACGCCAAGGGGACCTTCACCCCGCTGGGTGTGTCCCGGAGTTCCGACGGGGTAGCGGACGCCGTCGCACAGGCTCTCCCTGAGTTCTTCGTGATGACCGAGCTCGGGGACCGGGTCAGCGAGACCATCGCGCAGGTCACCGGCGCCCAGGCGGGTGCCGTCGTGCACTGCACCGCGGCCGGGATCACGCTCGCCGTCGCGGCCACCATGGCCGGCGCGGACCCGCGCCGGATCGCCTCGTTGCCGGACGCAACGGATATGCACAACCGGGTAGTGATGCCGGCCTGTCACGTGGTCGACTACGGCCATTCGAACCTGCAGGCCATCCGGCTGTCGGGTGCTCAGGTCGATCTCGCGGGTGACGAAACCCGTTGCACCATTGACGATCTGGAGGCCGAGCTCGACGGCCCCGACGTTTGTTGCCTGATGCTCGTATCGTCACGGCTGACCAGCGGTCCGCCGATCGACCTGGTGGCGGCGATCCGCGCTGCGCACCGCCGCGGCGTACCGGCGATCATCGACGGGGCTGCGCAGTTCCCGCGGGTGGCCGACTTGCTTGCCACCGGCGCCGATCTCGTGCTGATCAGTGGGCAGAAGTACCTCGCGTCGCCGACTGCCGGGCTGGTCGCCGGGACCTGGCCGCTCGTGCAGGCTGTCCGCGCGCAGGAGAAGGGCATCGGGCGGACGATGAAGCCGACCAAGGAGGCGGTCATCGGGGTCATCGCCGCGCTCGAGGAGTGGCAGGCGCTGGACCGGATGAAGTGGGAGGCCGACGAGCTGGCCAAGGTCAGCGAGTTCGCCGAGGCCGCGGCCAAGATCCCCGGTGTCACGGCGACCGTCGTACCGGATCCGGCTGGGTTGCAGATCTCCCGCGCGGTCCTCACCGTGCCTAATGCACACGACGTCGCGACTCAGCTCGAGGCCGGCAACCCGTCGATCTACGTGATGACCGATCGGCTCGCTGATGACCAACTGGTGCTTGAGCTCGTCCCGCTGACCCAGGACGAGGTCGACGTCATCCTCGCGAGACTCTGGTCCCTTCTGACATAGCAAAAGCCCCGACCTCCTCTGCAGGAGATCGGGGCTTCGCTCAGTTTCAGTGCTGGTACGACTTGCGCGGGCCGCTGTCGCGACGCGGGCCGTTGCTGTCCCGGCGCGGGCCACTGTTGCGGCGCGGGCCGCTGCTGCCGCCGCCGAAGCGACGACCGCCACCGCCACCGCGCTGCGGCTTCGGAGCGGGGAGCCGGACCGGGTAGCCGGACGGCGTCTTGCCGCCGGTCAGCTCGGTGACCAGCTCGTCGCCCGGACGGGCGCGGACCGGCTCGGCCTCGACACCCGCGGTCTCGGCCATCCGGATCATGCCCCGACGCTGGTGCGGCAGGAGCAGGGTGACAACCGCACCCTTGCCACCGGCGCGCGCCGTACGACCGGCGCGGTGCAGGTAGTCCTTGTGCTCAGCCGGCGGGTCAGCCTGAACGACCAGGCCGACATCGTCGACGTGGATACCACGCGCGGCGACATCCGTTGCCACCAGCACCGGAACCGAACCGTCCTTGAACTGGTCCAGCGTCCGGTTGCGGGCGCCCTGGGTCAGGCCACCGTGCAGGGCCGCGGCCATCACGCCACGGTCGCGCAGCTGGGTGGCGACGCGGTCGGCGCCCAGCTTGGTGCGGACGAAGACGATGGTGCGGCCGTCGCGGCTGGCCAGCTCGGCCGTCAGCGACTGCTTGTGACCCGGCTCGATGACGAGCAGGTGGTGCTCCATCGTGGAGACCGTGGCCTGGCCGGACTCGGTCGAGTGCGTGACCGGGTCCTTCAGGTAGGTCTTCACGATCGTGTCGACGTCGTTGTCCAGCGTCGCCGAGAACAGCAGGCGCTGGCCTTCCGGCGGGGTCATGTCCAGCAGCGTGGTGACGGCCGGCATGAAGCCCATGTCGCACATGTGGTCGGCCTCGTCGAGGATCGCGACCTCGACCGCGCCCAGATCGGCAGCGCCCTGCTCACACAGGTCGATCAACCGGCCAGGGGTGGCGATCAGCAGGTCGACGCCACGACGCAGCGACTCGATCTGCTTCGGGTAGGGCAGGCCACCGGCGATGAGCTTGAGCGACACGTTCATCACGTGGGCCAGCGGCTCGAGCGCGTCGTGGACCTGCATCGCGAGCTCGCGGGTCGGGACGAGGATCATCCCGCGCGGGCGGCGCGACTCGGTGTGGCCGCCAGAAAGACGCATCAGCGTCGGGAGGCCGAAGCTCAGGGTCTTGCCGGAGCCGGTCTGACCGCGGCCGAGAACGTCCTTGCCGGACAGCGCGTCCGGGATGGTCGCGGCCTGGATCGGGAACGGCGCGGTGATGCCGTCGCGGGCCAGTCGCTGCACGAGCCGCGGCGCGAGGCCGAGCGCGGCAAACTGGTTGTCCTCGGCAACGGTGCCCAGGTCCTCCGGCGCGACGTCCTGGCTCCGGGTGTCCTGATAGTTGGGTCGTTCACGGTTCACGTAGGGCTTGTCCTCACGACGCTGGTACGAGGGGCGCTCGTCACGCTGCTGGTACGACGGCCTGTCGTCCCGGCGCTGGTACGACGAACGGTCGTCGCGCTGCTGGTAGGTCGGCCGGTCGCCCCGCTGTGCGTAGGTCGGCCGGTCGTCACGCTTCTGGTACGACGGACGCTCGTCGCGCGACTGGTACGACGGCTTGTCGTCCCGGCGCTGGTACGACGGGCGGTCGCCCCGCGAGCGGTCGTCCCGCTGCTGGTACGACGGGCGGTCGCCCCGCGAGCGGTCGTCCCGCTGCTGGTACGACGGGCGCTCGTCCCGACGCTGGTACGACGAACGGTCGTCGCGCTGCTGGTACGACGGCTTGTCATCCCGACGCTGGTACGACGGCTTGTCGTCGCGGCGCTGGTAGGACGAGCGGTCATCGCGCTGCTGGTACTGCGGGCGGTCGCCCCGCGAGCGGTCGTCCCGCTGCGAGTAGGACGGCCGGTCGTCACGCTTCTGGTACGACGGACGCTCGTCCCGCGACTGGTACGACGGCTTGTCGTCCCGACGCTGGTACGACGAACGGTCGTCGCGCTGCTGGTAGGCCGGCCGGTCGTTGTCGCGGCGCGGCTGCGTGCTCCGGTCGGAGCGGTAGCCCTTGGCCGGCGGACGACGGTCGTCGCCACGCTGTCCACGGTCGGAGTACTGCGAGGGTCCGCCCCGACGCTCGGCGCGGTCGTCACGAGCTGCCGGTGCGGTGGAGGGGGTGTCACCCATCCGCTCGCCAAAAGACTGGTTCTGGAACTTCTTGTGCCGCGGCTTCTTCGAGGCCGCATCTTCCGGGTGGTGCTGAGTCACAATCTCTCTCTCGAAAATCGCGGACGACACCCCGAGTGGCCCGCGTGCAGAGGCCGGGCAGCCAAAAGCTGTCCGGTCTGAACATCAGGCAGGAGATAGGCATCGACCTGCGGGTGCTATCGCGTTGCACCCTCGGCGCCGGACTTTTCAGCGGGTGCTGAAACCGACGGGTCGGAGCGCCTGGAAAGAACTCTGGTGACGCGACTCGCGCACCGACACCTGACAAGTGTACAGGAAATGCCCTGCACCCCTGACCATGATGCCCGTCACCAGACCAGTGACAGAACTGGGCTGTCATCACAATTAAAGCGAGCTTGAGTTCTTGGTGTGCGGTTCTAGGGTGAAGGTATGGCGGAGGAGAACGTCCCGAGCAAGGACCACTGGCTGTCCATCGGGGAGATTGCTCATCGGTCCGGAGTGGCGGCGTCGGCACTGCGGTTCTACGAGGACCAGGGTCTGATCGGCTCCCGACGGACAGCCGGCAACCAGCGGCAGTACCAGCGCAGCACGCTCCGGCGGATCGCGTTCGTACAAGCGGCCCAACGGGTCGGCCTGGCCCTGGCCGAGATCCGCGAGGCGCTCGACTCCCTGCCTGACGACCGCACCCCCACCCGCTCCGACTGGAGCCGCCTGTCCAAGACGTGGCGCAGCCGCCTCGACGAGCGAATCCTCGAGCTCGAGCGCCTCCGCGACGACCTCGACGGCTGCATCGGCTGCGGCTGCCTCAGCCTGCAACGCTGCAACCTCTACAACAAGTCCGACCGCCTCGCCGAACGCGGCCCCGGCGCCCGAATCCTCAACGTCGGCATCCCCGGCGAGTAGTCACCGCCACCCCACAGTCATAGGTGGGCGGTTATGGAGGACATAGAACCGGGAGCGGGATTCGCGGGTTAACCCCCGAGTTCTTCGCGAATGCGTGCGGAAAATCGGCGGGCGGGGCAGGCTCGCGACTGTAGCGGCCAGTAGTCCGCTGGTTGCTTTCCGCCACTGATCCGGAGTGAGGCCCTCCCATGTCGCATCGCCGCATCCTGTCCTGTTTCGCGGGGCTCGCCGCCGCCGCGCTCGCCGTACCGGCTGTCGCCGCCGCGGCCCCCGCCCCTGCGGCACCGTCCGTGTCCACCGCCACCACGCGTGCGGCGTACACGGGGTCACCGCAGGACGAGGCCGCCACCAAGGCGTTCTACGACGCGGTCATGAAGTCCGCGCGCGCCAAGCAGGCCAAGGCCGCCAAGTCGGGTCAGAAGCTCGACGCGGTCACCGTCACGTACTCGGTGGACGCGCCCACCTTCGCGAGCCAGATCAGCCGTAGTACCCAGATCTGGAACTCGTCGGTCAGCAACGTCCAGCTCGTCGAGGGCAGCAACTACGACTTCTACTACACCGAGGGCAACGACTCCCGCGGTTCGTACGCCTCCACCGACGGCCACGGCAGCGGCTACATCTTCATCGACTACGCCCAGTCCAAGGAGTACGACTCCACCCGCATCACCGCCCACGAAACCGGCCACGTGCTCGGTCTGCCGGACCACTACTCCGGCCCGTGCTCGGAGCTGATGTCCGGCGGCGGCCCCGGCCCGTCCTGCACCAACCCCAACCCGGACGCCGCCGAGCGCAGCAAGGTCAACCAACTCTGGGCCAACGGCAAGACCGAGTCCCC
The DNA here is from genome assembly GCF_042674205.1 of Kribbella sp. NPDC056951. Lineage (NCBI taxonomy): Bacteria > Bacillati > Actinomycetota > Actinomycetes > Propionibacteriales > Kribbellaceae > Kribbella > Kribbella sp. NPDC056951. The sequence goes on along the minus strand of NZ_JBHUQZ010000001.1, from coordinate 1,237,779 downwards.
CGCAGCCGCCTTCCACACCGCGCGCTGACCCACCCAGTCTCTCCGGCTCGACCATCCCGGCAGGGGGTAGGTCGAGCCGGAGTTTCTTTCCCCACGCACTACCGTGCCCCCGTGGAGTTCTCCGAGGCAGTCCGGCGCCGGCGCGGCGCTCTCGCTGCTCCTCCTCGCCGCGGTCGACGAAGGCATCGCGGCCGCGTTCATCGGTGGGGTCGACCACGAGCTGATCCGGGACCTGGTCGGCATGCCGTCGTCGTACATTCCGGTCGGCATCGCGCTCCTCGGGCACGAGGCGCCCGACGCCAAGCAGTACGGCGATGTTGCCGCGCGACCGCGGAAACGGCGGCCCTATAACGAAGTGGTTCATGAGAACACCTGGTGACGCCGGCCGACCGTAGTCTGACGAGATGCGTCGATGGGTGGGGATCTCGCTCGTGGTGGCCCTGGGTTTGGGGTGTCTGACGAGTTGTGGCGTGCCTGGGGGCGGCGTGTTCGGGATGCTCGCCGACGGGACGGCGGTTGTGCAGATGTGTGAGGGGCACATCGACGGGGCGACGCTTTATCTGACGGACCCGAGTGTGCCGGAGGGCGAGGAGCCGCACGACGAGATGATCGGCGAGTGGGTCGCCGATCCGTCCGTCACCGGGTTCTCGCAGTTCAGCCTGCAGGACGGTGGGAACGGGTGGACGCTGAAGGGTCGGCTGAAACCGCGCGACCCGGCGAAGCGGTACACGATCTACGGCTGGACCTACGACAACAGCTGGTCGGCCGCCCATCTCAACTTCAGCCAGGACGAGCTGGCGAAACTGAAGCCAGGCGAGCTGGTGAGCCTCCCCACCGACCTTCCGGAAGAAGACGTCGAGGTGCCGAACCGCGTCTGGACGCTGACGGAGTTCCAGGCCAAGGCGTGCGAGGTCTACTGACCGCAGGACATCGGACGTCCTACGACACGCCGTGGACGGGAGCCTCCAGGCGGTACGACGACCAAGACTGGTCGCATGCGATTTCGTGGGGTGCTGCTCGCGGTTCTGCTGATGATCACGGTCGGGCTGACAGTGCCGGCGTACGGCGTGGGTCTGGAAGGGAAGGCGATTCTGTCGCCGGGGACCGCGGGGTACTCCTGCTTCCGGATCCCGGCGTTGGTGACGGCATCCGACGGATCGCTGGTGTTGTTCGCGGAGGCGCGGAAGCCGACCTGCGGTGATACCGGGACGCACGATGTGGTGATGGTTCGGTCGACCGATCGAGGGCAGACCTGGAGTACGCCGAAGGTCGTGCACGCGGGCGTCGACGTGACCGCGCACAACCCGGCGCCGGTGGTCGACTCGCAGACCGGGCGCATCTCGTTGCTGACGACGCGGCAGTACGACACGGTCTGGGCGCAGTACAGCGAGGACAACGGCGTGAGCTGGACTGCGCCTCGCGAGATCACCGCGCAGGTGAAGTTGCCGACCTGGAAGGGGTACGCGACCGGACCTTCGCACGGGATCCAGCTCCGCCGCGGCGCCCACGCCGGCCGGCTTGTCGTCGGGACCCACTACACAACGACGGTCGGCGATCGGAAGGGTGGCGCGCTGGTCTACAGCGACGACGGCGGGCTCACCTGGGCGGTCGGCGCTCATGACGAGTCTGCTGATCCGGCGCTGCGGGTGCAGGAGTTGTCGGTCTTCGAACGGCCTGACGGTTCGCTGTTCGCGATGGCTCGGGACGAGAACGGCACCGACACTTCGTCGACCGTGGCCTCGGCGGTTTCGAGCGATTCCGGGGAGACGTTCTCGCAGGGCTTCCACGCCGGCGCGGCCGAACAGAGCCTCGCCGTACCGACTGTTCAGGCGTCAACGCTCGAACTGCGCGCCACCGATCAGGGCGACCGCTATAACCGCGTGCTGCTGGCCACGGAAACGCGCCAGGGCACAACCCGCGAGAACCTGACGATCCGCTCGACGTACAAGGGCGGTACCGAGTGGGTCGATCCGGGGGCCGGCGTCGTCATCTACAGCGGCATGGCGGCGTACACGGATATGACGCTGCTGGACGACAACACCGTCGGGCTCGCGTACGAGCGCGCGGCCAATTGGTCGCATGGGTACATCTGGTTCACGACGTTCACCGAGTCCGCGCTCGGGCTTCCGGATGGCAACACAACCGGCGTACCGACCACACCCGATGCCTCAGGCAACCATCTGCACGGCTTCCTGCGCGGGGGTTCGTCGACGGCGGGCCGGTTCGGTACGGCGCTTGCCCTCGATGGGACTGACGACTACGTCCAGCTTCCGTTCGCCGAGAAGCTTGCAGTTAGCAGCGGCGACTTCACGTGGACCGGGTGGTTCAACTACGGAGCCAGTACGGCGGATCAGCCGCTGCTGTGGGCGTACAACCAGGGCGACGTGTATTCGCAGCTCTGGTTGCGCGCCGAACCGTCGAAGAACCGCCTGCGGGCGCTCGCGCAGAGCGGCGAAACCGCTGTCACTCTGGCGACCGCCAAGGCCTACAACGACCGTGCCTGGCACCACTTCGCGCTTCGACGACAGGGGTCGACGTTCACGCTCTCCGTGGACGGCGGCATGGTTGCGACCAGCACCGCCGTACTGGGGTCGATCAGTCCGAAGCGGCCGTTCCAGATCCATCTGGGCCAGCGGCTGGATGGCGCGCAGAACCTCCGCGGTTCCCTCGACGACGTCCGCCTTTACGGCCGCGCGCTCACCGCTGCCGAGATCACGTCGCTGTATTCCAGCAACGCCACGACGATCCCCGACCTCCGCCTCCGCTACCCGTTCTAGCGGGCCGGGCCCGTGGTGTTGCGGACGACGAGCTCAGGACGGAACAGGAACTCGGTTTTCGGCGTGGCATGCCCGCGCACTTCTTCAAGCAGGGACTGTACGGCGGCCAACGCCATCGACTGGACGGGCTGGCGGATGGTGGTCATCGGCGGATCGGTGAATTCCATCATCGGCGCATCGTCGTACCCGACGACCGACAGATCCGTCGGGATGGTGAGCCCGCGCTGGCGGGCGGCGCGGATGACGCCGAGGGCCATCATGTCGGAGCCGCAGACGATGGCACTGGCACCCGCATCGAGGAGCGGCTGAGCGGCGGCCTGACCACCTTCGACACCGAACATGCTCAGTGAGACGAACGGGTCCAGGTCCTCGTCAGTGACGCCGAGCTGGGCCTTCATCGAGGTGCGGTAGCCGGCCAGTTTGCGCTGAACGACGATGAACCGCTCCGGCCCGGACGCGAACCCGATCCGACGGTGGCCGAGGGCAACCAAATGCGCGACCGCGAGCTCCATCGCCGCGTTGTCGTCCGACGAGACGAAGGGCGCTTGCACCTCGGGCAACCAGCCGTTCACGAACACCACGGGCAGTCGCCGCTCGACCAGCGACTGGTAGCGCTCATGGTCCGCGCCGGTATCCGCGTGCAACCCCGAGACGAAGATGATCCCCGAGACCCCGCGCTCGAGCAGCATCTCGACGTACTCCTCCTCTGTCGCACCGGAAGGAGACTGCGTGCAGAGGACGGGCGTGAAGCCGCGCTGCGAGAGCGCCGACTCGATCACCTGCGCGAACGCCGGAAAGATCGGGTTGATCAACTCCGGCATCACCAGGCCGATCAGCCCTGCCGATCGCCGCCGCAATCGCGTCGGCCGCTCGAACCCCAGTACGTCGAGGGCCGTCAGTACCGCCTGTTTCGTATCCTCCGCAACCCCCGGCTTGCCGTTCAGTACCCGAGAGACCGTCGCCTCACTGACCCCCGCCTTGGCCGCGATATCCGCCAGCCGCGCCCTATTGCTCACGGCGGAACCTTACCCACCTGTCCTTGACATTGCAGCAAGAAGTTGCAAGAACTTGCAGGCTGAGATTGTTCACAGGTGTCCACTTGGTGAACAGAATGGACAGCTCACACCCTGCATCCCTTGTCAGGAGGAGCGCGGGAGGCGAGGATAAGCGCACCCCCGCCCGGGGGCCTTTACTCGGATCGTCCGGCACGTTCCTGCCGGTGAAGGGATGTACCCAGTCATGGCTACTGTGTCTTTCAAGGCCGCCACCCGGATCTACCCCGGTGGTGACACCCCCGCCGTCGACAAGCTCAACCTCGAGATCGAGGACGGCGAATTCATGGTCCTCGTCGGCCCGTCCGGATGTGGCAAGTCCACCTCCCTGCGGATGCTGGCCGGCCTCGAAGAGGTCAACGAGGGCTCGATCTACATCGGCGACCGCGACGTCACGCACCGTCCGCCGAAAGAGCGCGACATCGCGATGGTGTTCCAGAACTACGCCCTCTACCCGCACATGTCGGTCGCGGACAACATGGGCTTCGCGCTGAAGATGCAGGGCGTCTCCAAGGAAGACCGCGCCAAGCGCGTCCAGGAGGCCGCCAAGCTGCTCGGCCTCGAGGAGTACCTGGACCGCAAGCCGAAGGCCCTGTCCGGTGGTCAGCGCCAGCGCGTCGCCATGGGCCGCGCCATCGTCCGTAACCCGCAGGTCTTCCTGATGGACGAGCCGCTGTCGAACCTCGACGCCAAGCTCCGCGTCCAGACCCGCACCCAGATCGCCGAACTCCAGCAGCGCCTCGGCGTCACCACGGTCTACGTCACCCACGACCAGGTCGAGGCCATGACGATGGGCGACCGCGTCGCCGTACTGAAGGACGGCCTGCTCCAGCAGGTCGACACCCCGCTGAACCTCTACGACAACCCGAAGAACAAGTTCGTCGCCGGCTTCATCGGCTCCCCCGCCATGAACCTGCTGACCGCCGAACTCGTCGACGGCGGCGCCAAGCTCGGCGACTACACCATCCCGGTCGCCCGCGACATCCTCGCCAAGGCCGGCTCCGACAAGACCGTCACCATCGGCGTCCGCCCGGAGGCCTTCAAGGTCTCCGACAACGGCCTCCCGGTCCACGTCGCCGTCATCGAAGAGCTGGGCGCCGACGCCTTCCTCTACGGCACCGCCGAGCACGACGGCAACCACCAGCAGATCGTCGCCAAGATCGGCGCCCGCATGAACGTCGAGAAGGGTTCCCTGATCCACCTCGAAGCCCAGCCCGACAAGCTCCACCTCTTCAGCACCTCCACCGAAGAGCGCCTCACCGCCTGATCTGTGTTATTCGCAAGGCCCCGGAGCTGTCGTCTCCGGGGCCTTCGCATATCCCCACCCCTGAACCACCTTCGCCCAGACGCGGTGTGGCCCGCGAGTGTGACCACCGTGCGATGGGTGATCCGGTGTGGCGTGGCGGACCGCCCACACTCACTAACTCCGCGCGGCCTACCTGGTTCACGCTCAGCACGGGGTGCGCGGGTGGCTCAAAAGCGGGTTGGACAGTGGCACAGGTCCGCCCCAGCGGCCGGATACTCACCCCACACCCACCCTCCGACCAGTACCAGCGGCTGGATCCACCGGCCGCCTGCGATTCGGTGCGGGCGGGTTGTCGGCCGGAGAACGATCGCGGCCGACCTGTTGGTGCAGGGGTGGGCTAATCACCTCGACACGAACTGCGTGCACGGGTGGGGTGACCACCCGTGCATCGCGCGTCAGTTGACGTCTCGGCGTTGGAAGATGGCGCCGGCTACTACGACTGCTACCAGGGTCAGGATGCCGAGGTACCAGGCTCCGTGTTCGAAGGTGAGGGTCTTCTCGATCGACTCGCAGTTGTAGTTGCCGTTGGCATCGGTTGCGCATTTGTTGAGGTAGTACTTGGTGTCGTGGAGGACGAAGGCGTCGAAGTTGCGGCCTAGGAGCCAGGGTTGCGCCTTCTGGAGGAAGGAGCCGAAGACACCTTCTACCAGGACGATGTAGCCCATCACGAGGCCGATCGCGGCCGCCGTGTGCCGCAGTACTAGGCCTACTACCGCACCGAGGACTGCGCCCATTGCCGTCGTGGTCACGACTCTGGAGACTGAGCCGGTGACGTTGCCCCAGTCAGTACCGGCGGTTGAGCCGAGCCCCGCGGTGATGAAGTACGCGCCCAGTGTCACGACGCCGGTGATCAGCACTCCGAGCGGGACGAACCACAGGCCGGCCGCGACGATCTTGCTGCCGTAGACCCGTAGCCGACGTGGTTCGAAGGTGAGCCAGTTGCCGATCGCGCCGGAACTGAACTCGGCCGCGACGAAGCTCGCGCCGATCAGGAAGGCGGCGAAGAGGAGGAAGTACGACGCTCCTTGCAGCAGGTTCGGGATCAGTTCCGCGAAGACTGCCTGCGGTTTGCCCCACTCGGTGATCTTCGGCTCTGGGTACGCACACATCTCGTCGATGGGCGGCTTCGAGCCCTGGATCTGGTCGTAGCTCTTGCGGCACTCGGCCTCGTTCTCGACATGATGCTCGACCCAGTCCTTGTGGGCCATCTCGAACTGCGTCTGGGCCGCCCGCTGCTCACCCTCGGACAGCGGCCGGGCCTCGCGCCAGGTCACGAACAGCAGGAACGCCGTGATCAGTACGACGCCTGCCACACCAATCATGGTGATTCGGCGCGCGGTCAGCCGGCGTAGTTCTACTGCGGTCAGGCGGATCACGCCAGCCCCTCCCCTGCGGTCAGCTCCAGGAACACCGACTCGAGGTCGGCCCGGATCGGGACCAGTTCGTTCACGTACAACTGCTGGTCGGCCAGGCGTTTGGTCAGCTCTGCGGGGTGTTCGACCCCGTCCACCAACAGGTAGTTGCCATCGGCCCGGACCACGAGCCCGGCGGCGGTCAGTACCCGGGTTGCCGCCTCGCGGTCGGCGACACCGACCTTGACGGTGGTCGTCGTACCGCCACCGATCACTTCGGCGACCGTGCCGGAGGCGAGCAAGCGGCCGTGGCCGATGATCGAGACGGTGTCGGCGACCTGCTCGACCTCGGCCAGGATGTGGCTGCTGACCAGGACGGTCTTGCCCTGGTCGCCGAGACCGCGCATGGTTTCGCGGATCTCGCGGATGCCGGCCGGGTCGAGGCCGTTGGTCGGCTCGTCGAAGATCAGCAGGTCGGGGTCCTTGAGCAGGGTGGCCGCGATCGCGAGTCGCTGCTTCATACCGAGCGAGTAGCCCTTGAAGCGGTCCTTGCCGCGCTCGGCCAGTGACGTCTGCTCGAGCACCTCGGCGACGCGCTGCTTCGGCGCCCCGATGGCTGCGGCGAGCAACTCCAGGTTCTTGCGGCCACTGAACGCCGGGAAGAACTTCGGCGACTCGACGATCGCCCCGACCCGCCCGACCACCTCCGGAAGCCGAGCCGGTACCGGCCGGTCGAAGACTGTCATGGTGCCGGCGTCGGCCCGGATCAGCCCGAGCAGCATCCGGATCGAGGTGGTCTTCCCGGAACCATTGGGGCCCAGGAAGCCGTGCACACCCCCGACCGGCACATCCAGGTCGAGCCCCTGCACCGCCACTACCTTGCGGCCGCGCCGCGTCCGGTACGTCTTGCGCAGACCGCGCGTACTGATCGCCAGGTCAGGCATGCCACCCCTCTCACGTCGTTCCCCCGATGAGGGGACGAACATCTTTGCAGAGGAAGACTCCACCGGCGGGCGTTTGGTTGATCTCTCGCCCGATTGAGTCGTGTGGTCCAATATTGAATGGATACTGTCGACCATCGAAGGAGCTCGTCGTGACCACCCGACCCCCGCTACCGCCCTTCACCCGGGAGACCGCCGTACAGAAGGTGCGCGCCGCGGAGAACGCCTGGAACAACCAGGATCCGGAGGCCGTCTCGCTCGCCTACACGCCAGACACGTACTGGCGGAACCGGGACACCTTCGTCGCCGGCCGGGCCGAGGTGGTTGCCTTCCTCACCCAGAAGTGGGCACGCGAACTGGACTACCGGCTGATCAAGGAGCTGTGGGCGTTCACCGACGACCGGATCGCCGTACGGTTCGTCTATGAGTCCCGGAACGCCGACGGACAGTGGTACCGCTCGCACGGCAACGAGAACTGGGAGTTCGACGAGAACGGGCTGATGCGGGTACGGCGGGCGAGTATCAACGACCAGCTGATCTCCGAGTCCGAGCGGCTGTTCCACTGGGACGCTCCCGGTCCGCGTCCGGACGATCACCCAGGGCTCATCGAACTGGGACTGTGACCCAATACCCCCTACCGGTATCCCTCAAGGACTTGCGTCGGATACCTCTAGGGGGTACTTTTTTGCCTGTCGACATACCCCATAGGGGTAGCAAGTGCGAGCAAAGGATCCGCCGATGACCGAAGAGCACGTTCACGGATACACGTCCGAGAAGTCCAGCCACCTGAAGCGGCTGCGGCGGATCGAGGGCCAGATTCGCGGTCTGCAGCGGATGGTCGAGGAGGACAAGTACTGCATCGACATCCTGACCCAGGTGTCGGCGGCCACCAAGGCGCTGCAGTCGTTCTCGCTCGAGCTGCTCGACGAGCACCTGTCGCACTGCGTGGTCGAGGCCGCGCAGAAGGGCGGCGCGGAGGCCGAGGAGAAGGTTCGCGAAGCCTCCGACGCGATCGCCCGCCTGGTTCGTAGCTAACTTCGAAGGAGACCGATATGACCACCACGACCTACTCCGTCACCGGGATGACCTGCGGGCACTGCACGTCCGCCGTCACCGAGGAGCTCACCAAGCTGGACGGTGTCACCGAGGTGAAGATCGACCTGAACGCCGGCGGCACCTCCGCCGTCCACGTGACCAGCGCCGCAGCGCTCGATGAGACCGCCGTACGCGAGGCCGTCGACGAGGCGGGCTACGAACTGGCCCCAGCACCTGGCGCCACAGCATGACCCGGGCCGTCGCGCTCCGGCTCGGCGTGTTCGCCGGTGCGCTCGCGCTCGCCTTCGCGGCGGCGTTCGCGATCGGCTCGGCCGTCGACCCGATCGCGGCGGCCGACCCCGCCCCACCCGCCGGTATGGCGGACATGGGCGGAGCGCACGGTGGCGGACACAGCGAGTCGAGTGGGCAGCTGCCCGGGCTCGCGGTGTCCGATGCCGGCTACACGTTCGCACCGGAGTCGACGTTCTTCACCGCGAACAGCAAGACAGTACTGCGATTCACGATCAAGGGTCCGGACGGGAAGCCGGTCACCAGTTACACCCCGACCCACGAGAAGGATCTGCACCTGATCGTCGTACGACGGGATCTGTCCGGGTTCCATCACATTCACCCGACGCGCGATGCGGGCGGCACGTGGTCGATTCCGTTCACCTTCACCGCCGGTGGCACCTGGCGTTTGTACGCCGACTTCCAGCCGGCCGGGTTCGATCGCACCCTGACGCTCGGGACCGATGTGAACGTGTCCGGGCTGTACATCTCAGTCCCGCTGAACGAGCCGGCCAGTAGCTACAGCGTGCACGAGTACGACGTGACGCTGGCCGGGACCCCGGTTGCGGGGAAGGAGTCCGAGCTGACGTTCCGGGTCAGCAGCGGTGGCAAGCCGGTCACCGACCTGCAGCCTTATCTCGGGGCGTTCGGGCACCTGGTCTCGCTGCGCAGCGGCGACCTCGCCTACCTGCACAACCATCCGGCGCAACATGCCGAGGCGGGGATGAAGGGCGGGCCGGAGATCAAGTTCGGCACCACCTTCCCGACCGCCGGGACGTACCGGTTGTTCCTGGACTTCCAGCACGCGGGCGCGGTCCACACGGCCGAGTTCACGGTGCAGGTTGGCGGCGACGGCAAGCCGATCGTGCCGCCCACCGTGGTGCCGTCGGACCCGTCGCATGAAGAAACCCCGCACGGTCACTGAGAGGAGAGCAGTAACCATGAGTCAATCCGTTGAACTCGTCATCGGTGGCATGACCTGCGCCTCCTGTGCGATGCGGGTCGAGAAGAAGTTGAACCGGATGGACGGTGTCACCGCGACCGTCAACTACGCCACCGAGAAGGCCAAGGTGACGTACGACGAGGGTGTCACCACCGACGATCTGGTCGCGACCGTGGAGAAGACCGGCTACACCGCCGCGCTTCCGGCTGCCGAAGTTGCCGAGAGCAATGAAAACGACGAGCTCCGGCCGTTGCGCGAACGACTGATCGCGAGCGCCGTGCTCGCCGTACCGGTGATTGCCTTCGGCATGATTCCGGCGCTGCAGTTCAACTTCTGGCAGTGGGCCTCGCTGACGCTGGCCTTCCCGGTCGTGACGTGGGCGGCCTGGCCGTTCCACAAGGCCGCCTGGACGAACCTGCGGCACGGCGCGGCCACGATGGACACGTTGATCTCGGTCGGCGTGCTGGCCGCCTTCGGCTGGTCGCTGTATGCGCTGTTCCTCGGCTCGGCCGGTGAGCCTGGGATGACGATGCCGTTCACGCTCATCCCGTCGCGCGGTGGCGGCGCCGAGGAGATCTACCTCGAGGTCGCCGCCGGCGTGACGACCTTCATCCTTGCTGGTCGGTACTTCGAGGCTCGGGCCAAGCGGCGTTCCGGCGCTGCTCTGCGCGCGCTGCTGGAGCTCGGCGCGAAGGACGTTGCCGTACTGCGAGATGGCGTCGAGACGCGGATTCCGGCCGAGCAGCTGACGGTCGGCGACGAGTTCGTCGTCCGGCCGGGCGAGAAGATCGCGACCGACGGGATTGTCGTCACTGGCAGCAGTGCGGTCGACGCGTCGATGCTGACCGGCGAGTCGGTACCGGTCGAGGTCGGTGCGGGCGATGCCGTCGTCGGTGCGACCGTGAACGCGGGCGGCCGGCTCGTGGTCCGCGCGACCAGGGTCGGTGGGGACACTCAGCTGGCGCAGATGGCGCGGCTCGTCGAGGACGCTCAGAACGGGAAGGCCGCCGTACAACGGCTTGCGGATCAGGTGTCCGGGGTGTTCGTACCGGTCGTGATCGGGCTGGCGCTGGCCACGCTCGGCTTCTGGCTGGGCAACGGTTCGCCGGTCGAGGTCGCGTTCACCGCGGCGGTCGCCGTACTGATCATTGCCTGCCCTTGTGCCCTTGGGTTGGCCACGCCGACCGCGCTTCTGGTCGGAACTGGGCGGGGCGCGCAACTCGGCATCCTGATCAAGGGTCCCGAGGTGCTCGAATCCACGCGTCGCGTGGACACCGTCGTACTGGACAAGACTGGGACTGTGACCACGGGCCGGATGGAGCTGGTCGACGTACTGCTGGCTCCTGATCAGGACCGCAGTGAGGTACTGCGCTTGGCCGGAGCGCTGGAGCATTCCAGCGAACACCCGATCGCACAGGCCGTCGCCCGAGCCGCACTGGCTGCCGGCAAGCTCCCCGAGGTCGAGGACTTCGGCAACGTCGAAGGCCTCGGAGTCCAAGGCATCGTCGACGGCCACGCGGTCCTGGTCGGCCGCACCCAACTTCTGGAGGAGTGGAGCCAACACCTCCCCGCCGAGCTCGCCCACGCCAAGGAACACGCCGAGGCCGAAGGCAGCACCGCAGTAGCCGTCGGCTGGGACGGCCAAGCGAGAGCCGTCTTGGTAGTCGCCGACACGGTGAAGCCAACGTCGACCCAAGCCATCAAGGACCTGAAGGCCCTAGGCCTCCGCCCGGTCCTGCTCACCGGCGACAACGAAGCCGTCGCCCAGAAGGTCGCAGCCGAGGTCGGCATCGACGAGGTCATTGCCGAGGTCCTCCCCGCCGGCAAGGTCGACGCAGTAAAGAAGCTCCAAGGCGAAGGCCGCGTAGTCGCCATGGTCGGCGACGGCGTGAACGACGCTGCCGCCCTGGCCCAAGCCGACCTAGGCCTCAGCATGGGCACCGGCACCGACGTAGCCATCGAAGCCAGCGACCTAACGTTGGTCCGCGGTGACCTGCGGGCGGCCGCCGACGCCATCCGCCTGGCCCGAAGCACCCTCCGCACCATCCGAGGCAACCTCTTCTGGGCCTTCGCCTACAACGTAGCCGCCATCCCGCTAGCCGCCGCCGGTCTCCTCAACCCCATGCTCGCCGGCGCCGCCATGGCCCTCAGCTCCGTCTTCGTAGTCTCCAACAGCCTCCGTCTCCGCCGCTTCCGACCCCTCACCTGACGGCGTTTGGCGGTCTGGGTCAGCGGATCCAGGCGGTGGTGTCGGGTGGGAGTTGGCCGTTGTCGAGGGGGGTGCTGGTGAGGAGGAGGTCCTGGTACGGCGGGAGGTCGATCGGGTCGGGGGTGAGGTTGGTGATGCTGGTGAGGGACTCGCGGTGGAAGGACAGGACGCCGGGCCGAGACTCCAGCCAGGTGAGGGATCCGTCGCCCAGGTGGTGGCGGCGGAGGGTTAGGGCGTTGCGGTAGAGGGCGAGCATGGAGTTCTGGTCGGCTTGCTGGGACTCGACTGTGAGGTTTTTCCAGTCGGCGGGTTGGGGGAGCCAGGGGGTGCCGGTGCCGAAGCCGAAGGGGGGTTCTTTGGCGGACCAGGGGAGGGGGACTCGGCAGCCGTCGCGGCCTCGGTCGGTGCCGTTGGAGCGGGCGAAGATGGGGTCCTGCAACAACTCGTCGGGCAGGTCCTCGACCTCGGGGAGGCCTAGTTCTTCGCCTTGGTAGACGTAGACGGCGCCGGGGAGGGCCATGGCCAGGAGGGCGGCTGCTCGGGCTCGGCGTTCGCCTAGGGCTAGGTCGGTGTGCATGCCGTGTTTGCGGTCCTGGTGGGAGAACGATGTGTCGGGGCGGCCGTACTTGGTGACGGGGCGGGTTACGTCGTGGTTCGAGAGGACCCAGGTGGGTGGGGCGCCGATGGGGATGTGGGTGGCGAGGGTGAGGTCGACCGAGGCTCGGAGTTCGGCGGCTTCCCAGGGGCGGGAGAGGAAGTCGAAGTTGAACGCGGTGTGCATCTCGTCGGGGCGGAGGTAGAGGGCGAAGCGTTCCTGGTCGGGCATCCACATTTCGCCGACGAGGAAGCGGCCGTCGTACGAGTCGGTGATGCGGCGCCATTCGCGGTACACGTCGTGGACCTCGTCGTGGTCGGTGTAGGACTCCTCGACACTGTCCAGGTCCTTGAACAGTACGGCGGCGCTGTCGATCCGGATGCCGTCGACGCCGCGGTCCAGCCAGAACCGGAGGATGTCGTGGAACTCCTCGACCACCTCGGGGTTGCGCCAGTTGAAGTCTGGTTGCTCGGGGGCGAACAGGTGCAGGTACCACTCCCCGTCCGGGACCTGCGTCCACGCCGGGCCGGCGAAGATCGACTGCCAGTCGTTGGGTGGCTGATCGCCGCGGCCTTCCCGAAAGATGAAGCGCTCGCGCTCGGGTGATCCCGGGCCGGCCTGCAGGGCTTGGACGAACCAGTCCTGCTGGTCGGAGCCGTGGTTCGGGACGATGTCGATGATGGTGCGGATGTTCAGTGCGTGGGCCTCGGCGATGTAGGCCTCGGCCTCGGCCAGCGTGCCGAAGGCGGGATCGATCGCGCGGTAGTCGGCGACGTCGTACCCGCCGTCGGCCATCGGGGACGGGTACCAGGGGTTGAGCCAGATCGCGTCGACGCCGAGCTCGGCCAGGTACGGCAGCCGCGCGCGCAGGCCGGCGAGGTCGCCGATCCCGTCACCGTTGCCGTCGGCAAAGCTGCGCAGGTAGACCTGGTAGATCGCTGCGCCACGCCACCATTCGTCGGCCATCGAAGCTCCTTATCCTTTGAGGGAACCGGCCGTGAGGCCGGCCATGATGCTGCGCTGGAACACGAAGAAAACCAGGATGGTCGGCAGGCTGGCGATCACCAGCGACGCGATCAGGACGTTCTGCGGCATCTGCGCGGACAGCGACGCGATACCGACGCTGATCGACATCTTGTCGGTCTCCGGCAGCACCAGCAGCGGCCAGACGAAGTCCTTCCAGACCGTCACCACGGACAGGATCGAGACCACGCCGAGGATCGGCCGCGACACCGGCAGCACGATCGACCAGAGGATCCGCATCGGCGACGCGCCGTCGATCTCGGCCGCCTCCAGCAGTTCCTTCGGGATCGAGTCGAAGAACCGCTTGAGCAGGAACACGAAGAATCCGTTCGCTGCCGCCGGCAACCAAATCGCCCAGGGGGTGTTGAGCAGATCGAGGTGCAGGATCGGCAGATCCTTGGCCACCAGGTACGTCGGCAGCAAGAGCACCATCGGCGGGATCATCAACGTGGCCAGCATCAGCGCGAGAACCACCTTGCCGAACATCGGCCGGAGTTTCGACAACGCGTACGCCGCCGTCACGTCGACTGCCAGCGTGAACAGCCACGCGCCGCCGGCGTACAGGGCGGTGTTCTTCAGGAAGACACCGAGCTGCAGCTGGTTCCAGGCCTCGACGTACACGCCGAAATCGAAATTCGAAGGGAAGAAACTCGGTGGGATCTGCGCCAGCTCGTCGGGTGACTTCAGCGCGCCGGTGATCATCCAGTACAGCGGGAACACGAACGCGCCGGTGAAACCGACCACGGTGATCGTCAACACGGACCAATAGAGCACGCGTCCACGTGAGGTCTGCAAGGCCAGCGGGGATACCAAAGTTCTCATCGCTCCGCCTCCCGGGAGATGCGCAGGTAGATCGCGGAGAACACCATCAGCACGATCATCAGCATCAGGCCGAGTGCGCTACCGCCGCCGAAGTCACCGAAGTTGAAGGCGTACTGGTACATCAGGTAGGCGACCGTGACGGTCGCGTTCTCCGGACCGCCGCCGGTGAGCAGGTACGGCTCGATGAAGACCTGCATGGTGGCGACGACCTGCAGGAGCAGCATCACCAAGAGAATCAGCTTGGTCTGCGGGATCGTCACGTGCCAAACCCGCCGGAATAGCCCGGCTCCGTCGAGTTCGGCGGACTCGTAGAGATCACCGGGGATGCTCTGCAACGCGGCCAGGTAGATGAGAGTGCCGGTACCGAGGTTCATCCAGGTCGACACGAGCACGAGGCTGATGAGCGCCGTACTGGTCGAGTCCAGCCAGCTCAGTGCCGGCAGGCCGACTGCCCCCAGCACCTGGTTGAACAGGCCGGCTCCCGGGTCGTAGAACCACTTGAACAGCAGTACGGCGACAGCCGGGGGCAGCATCACCGGCAGGTAGACGACGAAGCGCAGATACGCCTTCGCGTGCTTGAGTTCGTTGAGCACGACCGCGAGCACGAACGGTACGGCGTACCCGACGACCAGCGCGAGCCCGCTGAAGACCGCGGTGTTCAGCCAGGCCTGCCGGAACGCCGGATCCTCGATGACGTTGCGGAAGTTGTCGAACCCGACCCACTTCCCCGGGTCCACGAAGTTGTTCTCCTGGAAGCTGAGAATCACTTCCCGGATCATCGGATACCAGGAGAACAAGGCGAAACAGATCAGTGCACCGCAGAGAAACCCGTACGCCGTGAGGTTCCGCCCGATGCTTCGTTTCAGGGCACCGTGGTCATCAGGGCGCGGGCCCGCCGCCCTCAGAGGCTGAGGACGGCGTACCCGCTCTTGGGTGACAGTCATTACGTGTTCTTCGCCAGGATCTTGTTGGCCTTGGACTCGGCGTCGCTGAGCAGCTTGTCGATATCAGCGTCCTGACGAGTCAGTACGGCGGACATCGCGACGTCGAGGACGGCGTACAGCTCCTGGGCCTTCGGCGGCTCGAGTTTGTTGGTGATCGTGGACTGCGCGGTCATGTACGGCGTGAAGTGGTCGACCGGGACCGTGGCGAACTGCTTGCGCAGGGCAACGATTTCCTTCCCGGCGGCCGAGTCGCCGTACAGGTCCGGGATCGGCAGACCGACCGGGCGGCCCTGTTCCTTGGCACGGGCGTAGTTGAACTGGCCCTGACCCGGCGTGAGTTCGTGGAACTCGAGCCAGAGCAGACCGGCCTTGATCTTCTCCGGCGACGCCTTCGGGTTGAACATGTAGCCGTCACCACCGCTCAGCGACGACTTGCCCTCGGACTCCGGTACGGCGGTCACTCCGTAGTCCTCGAACTTGCCCTGGAAGTCGTTGTTCACCGACTGCACGACGTCCGGTGCGCCGATCATCATGCCGAGCTTGCCCGAACCCATCATGCGCATCAGGTCCTCCCATTGCAGCAACTGCTTGCTGCCCATGGAGTTGTCGTTCCAGCGCATCGTCTTCAGGTTCTCGAGAACCGCCTTGCCCTCGGGGCTGTTGAACGCGGCGGTCTTGCCGTCGTCGCCGACCATCGAGCCGCCGCGGGCGTACAGCGACGCGGCGAAGTGCCAGCCGCCGGTGTTGCCTGCGGAGTACTCACCGAAGCCGACGTACCCGGCGCCGAGACCGGCGATCTTCTTGGCCGCGGCCTGTACGTCGGCCCACGTCTTCGGCGGGCTGTCCGGGTCGAGCCCGGCCTGGGTGAACAGCTTGCGGTTGTAGACCAGGCCCATGTTGTAGTTGTTGCGCGGCAGTCCGTAGGTCTTGTCCTCGGATTTGAAGACACCCTGGACATCGGGGCGCAACTCCTTGGCGGCTTTGACGTCCCCGACGTACTGGCTGATGTCGGCGGCCTGACGGGCCTTGATGATCTTCTGCACGTCGGTGTAGTAGACGTAGAACACGTCCTCCTGGGTGCCGCCGGCCAGCTTCGCCTGGAAGGTGTCCGGGTTGATGCAGGGGAACGCGTCCTTGCTCTCGATGGTGATGTTCGGGTGCAGTTTCTGGAACGCGGCGACGTCGGCGTCCCAGCCCTCCCGCTCCTTCGGATTGCTCTTCGGCGGCTGACAGCCGACCGTGATCGTGACCGGTCCGCCGGAGCCCTGAGCCCCCGGCTTGTCGTCCCCCGAGCCGCAGGACACGGCCCCCAGCCCGAGTCCCGCTACCAGCAGCAGGCTGAGCCCGCGGCGCCTTGTCGTCATGTTGAACCCTCTCCCTCGACTCTGCGCCACACCGTAGGGTTGTCGACACATGAACGCAATACTTCAAGAGAAGATTGCAAAAACGTGACTAGAGTGCGCCTGGACGTGCGAACGCCCCGTCCACCTGGGGTGAACGGGGCGCTACAGGTAGTGAGAGCTAGGTGCGGGCGCGGGCAGTGGAAGCCCGTACGACGAGCTCCGGCTCGAAGAGGAGTTCGTCGGCCGCGACGGCGGCTCGCTCGATCAGCGCCATCAGCATCTCGACGGCCGCCCGGCCCATCGCGTCGATGGGCTGCCGGACGGTGGTCAGTGGCGGGTCGGTGCAGTTCATCATCGCGGAGTCGTCGTACCCGATCACCGAGACATCGCCGGGTACGTCGAGACCGGCCCGCCGTACGGCGCGGATGACGCCGAGCGCGAGGATGTCGCTGGCGCAGACGATGCCGGTGACGCCGGCCGCGACCAGCCGGCTGCCCGCGGCATGACCACCCTCGAGCGAGAACATCGTGTGCTCGACCAGCTTCGGATCCGCCTCCTCGGAGGCGAGGAACGCGGCCAGCTTGCGCCGCGACGGGATGTGGTCACGCGGGCCGAGAACCATGCCGATCCGCTGATGTCCCAGCGTGCGCAGGTGTCCGATCGCCATCTCCGCGGCGACCGTGTCGTCGGTCGAGACCTGCGGGAAGCCGAGGTGGTCGACCGCTGCGTTCACCAGGACGGTCGGCAGCTTCCGCTCCTGGATCAGCTCGTAATGACCGTGCGGCGCGTCCGCCTGCGAGTAGAACCCTCCGGCGAATACCACCCCCGAGACCTGCTGCTGCAGGAGCAGGTCGACGTAGTCCGCCTCGGACACGCCACCGACCGTCCGGGTGCAGAGCAAGGACGTGAAACCTTGCTGCGCCAACGCTCCCCCGACGACCTCGGCGAACGCCGGGAAGATCGGATTCTGCAACTCCGGCAAGACCAGCCCGACCAGCCGGGCCCGGTCGCCGCGCAGCTGGGTCGGACGCTCATAACCCAGTACGTCGAGCGCCGTGAGCACCGCTTCCCGGGTCGCCTCGGACACTCCGGGCTTGCCGTTCAGCACCCGGCTCACGGTGGCCTCGCTGACGCCGACCTTCTTGGCCACCTCTGCAAGTCGTCGTGTCATGACGCAAACTCTACGCCCGATCACGCAATTTCTTGCAACGACTTGCGCTCGATGGAACCGACTGTCTGAGAGGTCAGGTTGCTGACAGACTGGGCTCGTGCCTCGCTTCGTCGCCACCCGTCCGGACACCGGTCTGCTGTCACTCCCGTGGGACGTCCCGCTGGAGGACTGGCCCGAGGAGCAGCTGGTCGCGCTGCCCCGCGGTATCTCGCGGCACGTGGTCCGGTTCGTCCGGGTCAACGGCACGGTCTATGCGATCAAGGAGGTGCTCGAGCACCTCGCCCTGCACGAGTACCGGCTGCTCCGCGACCTGGAGCGCCTCGAGTCGCCCTCGGTCGAGCCGGTCGGCGTCATCACCGACCGGGTGGACCGCGATGGCGAGCCGATCGACTCGATCCTGATCACCCGGCACCTGCAGTTCTCACTCCCGTACCGCGCTCTGTTCTCCAGCACGCTGCGTCCGGACACCGTGAACCGGCTGATCGACGCCCTGGTCGCGCTGATCGTCCGACTGCACCTGCTCGGCTTCTTCTGGGGCGACTGCTCGCTGTCCAACACACTGTTCCGCCGGGACGCGGGCGCGTTCGCGGCGTACCTGGTGGACGCCGAGACCGGTGAGCTGCACCAGGAGATCTCCAGCGGTCAGCGCGCACACGACCTCTACACCGCCGAGATCAACCTGTTCGGCGAGCTGCTCGACCTGCAGGAGGGCGGTCTGCTCGACGAGTCGCTCGACCCGCAGGAGATCGTGCAGACGATCCAGGACCGGTACGAGGCGCTCTGGGCGGAGCTGACCGCCCCCGAGGAGTTCGCCACCGACGAGATGCACCGGCTGGACTCGCGGATCCGGCGGCTCAACGAGCTCGGCTTCGACGTCGCCGAGATCGACATCATCACCGACTGGGACGGCAGCCAGGTCCGCATCCAGCCGAAGGTCGTGGACGCCGGCCACCATACCCGCCGCCTGATCCGGCTCACCGGCCTCGACGTCGAAGAGAACCAGGCCCGCCGCCTACTCAACGACCTCGACTCGTACGCCGCCTCCACCGACCAGCAGAACGAGGACGAGGAGATCGTCGCCCACGAGTGGCTCACCGACGTCTTCGAACCGGTCGTCCGCCTGGTACCGCGCGACCTGAAGCGCAAACTCGAGCCCGCCGAGGTCTTCCACGAGGTCCTCGAACACCGCTGGTTCCTCTCCGAGGAAGCCGGCCACGAGGTCGACACGATGGAAGCCGCCCGCTCATACGTCGAGGACGTCCTGAGCTCCAAGCCCGACGAGAAGCTCGCCCTACCGACCGCACCGGACAATCCCTAAGCGTCTACCAGCAGCATGCTCGGGAGCGGCCGCCCTGCCTGATATCTGGCAGGCTTGCCATATATCAGGCAGATCTGCCAGAATTTTGGCACCTGAGGAAGGTGGCCGCATGCTCCTACAAGATCCGTTCGGCGTCATCCACACAGCCGCGGACGGGCGAATCCTGCAGGTGCTCGCTCGCGCGGATACCTGGTTCGGTATTGCTCAGGTGTGGGAGCTGTCGGGCATCAGCAGCCGGGACCAGGTGCGTCGAGCCCTCGCCCGGCTGGCGGCGGATGGCATCCTCGACGAGGAGCGCGTTGCGTCGATGTACCGGTACCGCCTCAATCAGGAGCATCTCCTGGCCGGACCTCTCCAGGAGATCTCCACGACACGCGAGCGTTTCCTCGGGCAACTCACGTCGACCTTGGGTTCGTGGCCGGACTTGGTCTACGCGGCCTTGTTCGGCTCGGCAGCCCGCAACGACATGCGCCCAGGCAGCGACGTAGACATCTTCCTGGTGCGATCCGACGACGCACTCTTCAGGGACATCACCGACGAGGCCTGGGACGAACGCGTCCTGGCGCTGGAATATCACGTCTCACGGTGGACCGGGAATTCGTCCAACGTGCTCCACCTCCGTGAGTCAGAGGTCCGGGTCGCGGGGGACATCGACGCGCTCGCCAACGTCCGAAGGGAAGGTATCCCGTTGGTCGGCGACAAGGTGTGGCTCGTGAAGGCGTTGCACCACGGCGGGACCGCAGGATGAGCGGACGCACAAATCGATGCAGCGCCGCCGATCGGCGTGGCCGAATGCACGTGGCCGAGCAGTTCCACACGGCAGCAGGACTCATTGAGGAGTTCACCGGAGACCCGGCCGAGGACACGATCAACAATGCGTACGTAACCCTGTGCGTCCACGCCGGCATCGCGTCCGCAGACGTGATCTGCTGCGCTCGATTGGGCGAGTACTCACGGGGAGAGGACCACAAAGAGGCTGTCGCACTTCTGTCCAAGGTCGACAAATCCCTGGGCACGATTCTTGCCAGACTCCTGGCGCTCAAGACGCCGGCTGGATACCAGCCACGGACGGTATCCCGGCAGCATGTGACTACCGCCGGTCGGCAGGCGGACCAGCTGATCGCCGCTGCACGTGCCGCTGGCTGACGAGCTCGGCGGAACAACTCACTCTGGCCATGCAACATCCCGCGCCTGCCCTGCGTGCAGTCAGATGGGAGGTGCTGGATGGAGGGGCCTGAGTTCGATGACTGGGTTGCGCAGCGGGGTGCGGCCTTGTTGCGGTTTGCGTACTTGGTGACGCGGGACCACAGTCGCGCGGAAGAAGCCGTGCAGGATGCGCTGATCTCGGCGTACCCGCGTTGGAAGCGGATCAGCCGCGACGGCGATCCGGAAGCCTATGTACGGCGTTCGATCGTGAACGCCGATATCTCGCGCTGGCGGAAGTTCTTCCGCCGGGAGACGGTCTCGGAAGAGGCGGTGGTTGGCAGCGCCCCGGATCACGCGGTTGCGCACGCCGACGCCGACGCGATCTGGGCGCTGTGCGCGACCCTCCCCACCAAGCAACGAGCAGCCGTGGTGCTCCGGTACTACGAAGACCTACCCGACGGCGACATCGCAGTCATCCTCGACTGCTCACCCGCCACAGTCCGCTCCCAGATCCACCGCGCGCTGGCCACCCTGCGCGCCACTGTCTCCGAGGAGGTCGACAACTGATGGACGCATCCGAGCAGCGCATTGCAGACAGCCTGACCAGGCACGCCGCCGACGCCCCGTCGGACCACGACCTCCTGGCGACGGTCCACACCCGCCTCCGCCGCCGCCGTACCGGCCGAGTGGTCGGCGCCGCCGTACTGGTGGTCGTGGCCATCGCTGCCGGCCTCAGTGTCACCCAGTCACTCCGCACCGAGCCGCCGCCCGCACCACAGCCCCTACCGGCGCCGGTCCAGGTCGGCCCCGCGGCTCCGGGCTGGCGGTGGGAGTCGTACAAGACCGCGCAGGTCCAGGTCCCGGTGGCGTGGGAGGACTACATCACCGGCCCGGCCCCTTGCCGGTTCATGCGGACCGGCGTGCCGCTGATCGGCCGGTTCTCCGAATGGCTACCGCGCGACCACTACACCTGCGACTTCCCTGTGTACCCCCTCAAGAGTCGGCAGCCGTACGTGTGGTTCGACGACGCCCAGGAGCCAGGGATCAAGCAGTACGACGGCGGCTGGTCCGAGGAGACGCGGGTCGTCGGCGGCACCAAGGTGACGGTGCTGGCGCCGAACGAGGCACAGCGACGGCGGATCATCGACACCGCCCGGCCGATCGGGGCAACCGACGCCTACGGCTGCACCCCGATCGACAGCGGCACCCCCACCGAGATGCGCACCGAACCGGCCACCGGCGCCGAGATCTGCGAGTACGTCAGTGGCTCCCTGATCGCATCCTCGCGAGTCCCGGGCAGACTGGCCGCCCAACTCGGCAAAGCGCTACTGAAGGATCTCGCCAAGCCGTCGGCGCCACCGGCCGAAGGCTGCCAGAACCGTGATCCACGCACCTACGTCGTGAAGCTGCACTCCGGGGCGAGGTCGTGGACGATGCGCCTGGTCTACGACAACTGCGCCCCGGGGTACCCGGACAGCACGAACATCCTCCGGACCGGACCACACGACGACTACGATCCGAGCAGCCTGCACGACCCGCCCTTCAAGATCGTTCCTCCTCAGCGTTAGTCAGTTCGTGCGGTAGACGCGGACGTAATCGACGTCGAAGGAGTTCGGGAAGCGGGTGGTGGCGTCGGGCGGGCCGCCGCGGTCGGCGTTCGCCCACGTTCCGCTGTTCAGTACGACGTACATGGCCTTGCTCGGTACTTGCGAGCCGGTGAGCGTGTAGGTCGGCTTGCCGTCGGTGTAGAAGGTGAGTTGGCCGGGCTTCCACAGGACGCCGTACTTGTGCCACCCCGTGGTTGGCGCGGTGCCGGCAGTCCACTTGCTGTCCCAGCGGACGTCCGGCCAGGTGCCGGAGGCCAGGCCGGTGTGCATGCTCGGCATGCCGGCGAACCACTCCGCCACGTCGATCTCCGGCGGCCAGCTGCGGTCCTGCGGGATCAGCCAGAAGGCCGGCCACAAGCCCTTGCCGGCCGGGAACTTCGCGCAGATCTCCCAGTAGCCGTAGGACTGGAAGAACTTGTCGTGCGACGAGATAAAGCCTTCTGTGTACTGGTAGGTGCCGGCGGGGTCGGTACCGGTGACCGGCTTGTTGTTGGCGACCAGCCGCAACAGGCCGCCCTGCAGGACGATGTTCTCGTCGACGGCATAACTCCCGTACGACGAGTTGTGGTAGTGACCGCCCGCCCGGCCGGGGAAGTCCATCACCGTGCTCCATCGACGGGTGTCCAGGGACCTGCCGCCGAACTCGTCACGCCAGGTCAGTGGCAGCCCTCGGGCCGGTGGCGAGGTCGCCGTCGAACAAGTCGCGCCGTACCGGGCGGTGCCGGTGGCCGCTGGCGTGTCAGTTGCTGACGGCAACCGAGTCGGCGTGGCCGCCGCGCTGAGTGAGCCGGCCGCGAGCAGTAGACCGGCCACGCCGATCGACCAGGTGCGCAGTCGTGTTCCCATCTGGTGCCTCCTCATCCCTTGATTCCCGAAGTCGCGAAACCGCTGACGAAACGGCGCTGCATCACCATGAACAGGACGAGCACCGGCAGCACGTACAGGACGGCGCCGGCCGCGACGAGGTTGTTCATCGGCAGGCCCTTGTCGTTGACGTAACCGGTGGCCATCGCCACGGCGAGGGTCGTGCTGTCCTGGTTCAGGAACATCGCCGGCCCGACGAAGTCACCCCAGGCATGGGTGAAGGAGAGGATCACACTGGCCGCGATCACCGGCCAGGACTGCGGCAGGAAGATCCGCCAGAAGATCCCGACGTACCCGCAGCCGTCGACGATCGCGGCCTCCTCCATCTCCCGCGGGATACCGGCGAAGAACTGCCGGAACAGGAAGATCAGGAACGCGCTGCCGCCGAGCCCCCAGGCCACCCACGGCCAGTAGGTGTTGACCAGGTGCAGCTTCGCGAAGATCAGGTACGTCGGAACCAGCGTGACGATCCCCGGCAGCATCATCGTCGCCAGCAGTACGACGAACAGCTGCTTCTTGCCCGGCGCGGTCAGCCGGGCGAAACCGAACCCGACCCAGGCCGAGCTCAGCGTCGTCAGCGTGGTGGAGATGAACGCGATGGTCAGCGAGTTCCGCGCGGCGCCGAGGAAGTTCACGCTGTTGACCGCCTCGGTGTAGTTCTCGAACCGCGGTGCGGACGGCCACCAGGTCGGCGGGAACGACGCCATCTCGGCCGGCGACTTCAACGAGCTCGACACCAGCCAGAAGATCGGGCTGATCAGCACGAGGACGACGGCCAGCGCCGTGATGGACAGTGCCCACCGGTAGGTCCGGGTCATTTCGTCCCCTCCGGCTCGACGGTGTAGAAGACGGTCCGGGCGCTCACCTTGATGATCAGCAGCGTGACGAGCAGGATCACCGCAAACAGCATCCACAGCATCGCCGACGCATAGCCGAACCGGGACGCGCTGAAGTACTGCGCGAACACGTGGATCATGTACATGTAGTTGCCCTGGGGAACCGTCCCGGCGCCGCTCAGCGAGCCCGACGACAGCAGCAACGGCGCGAACGACTGCAGTGAGCCGATCACTCCGGTGATCACCTGGAAGAGGATCACCGGGGACAGCAGTGGGACGGTGATCCGCGTGAAGGACTTCCAGGGCGACGCCCCGTCGACCCTTGCCGCTTCGAGCAGTTCCCGCGGGATGTCCTGCAACCCCGCCAGCGAGATGATCATCGATCCGCCGCACCCCCACAACACCAGCGCATACAGGACGTAGCGGGCATTCGGATCCACCAGCCAGGTGATCGGATTCGCGCCGACAGTGCTCAGGATGCCGTTCGCCGCCCCGGCATCCCGGTCGAAGATCAGCCGGAACGTCAACGCGGCGCCCACCGGCGGGACCACGGCCGGCAGGTAGATCAGCGCCCGGTACAGCCCTCTCGCCCGGATCGGCTGGTTCACCAGCACCGCGAGCAGCAGGCCGGCGAAGATCGACAGCGGTACGGTGATGAGCGCGAACACACCGGTCTTGCCCAGTGAGCTCAGCGTCAGCGGGTCGTTGAAGATCTCGACGTAGTTCTCGAACCCGACGAAGTGGGTCTTGGGCGACAGACCGTCGGAGTCGGTCAGGCTGAGCCAGAACGCATAGCCGAGGGGGAACACGGTCAGCGCGACGAACCCGATGACCCAGGGCGCGACGAACAGGTAGAACGTTCGCGCCTTCCGGTACGACGATCTCACCGCAAGCGCTTCTTTCCATCCGCGAGTTGCGCGTTGATCTGGCCGTTCAGGCTGTCGGCGAATTGCGCCGGCGAGACGGTCCCCTTGATCGCCTTGGGCAGTTCCCGGCTGATCACGCCGTCGATCGCGTCCAGTCGCACGTACGGCGTGAAGGTCATCACCGAGAAGTACTTCTGCTCGGCCATCTGGACCTGGTACGCCTCCTTCTGGAACGGCTGCGTCTGCGGCATCAGTTTCTGCAGCGACTTGAGCGGCGGGATGCCCCAGCCGCCGGCCGCGCGGGTCTTGGCGGGGTCACCGGCGAGGAACCACTCCATCACCTGCCAGGCGGCGTCCTTGTTCTTGCCGGCCTTCGGCATCCACAGCCCGGTGGCGCCGTAGCAGGGACTGATCCGATGCTCGGTGCCGAACTGCGGCGCCGGCAGCAGGTGGGCGAGTTTCGCGTTCTTCGCGTCGCTGCCGAACAGGCCGCCGAACCAGTAGCCGTCGGTCGCGATCGCCATCCGGCCGGCCTGGAAGGTCGGACCGTCCCACCCGTTCGGATCGGGATTCAGCACGGTCGGACCGATCCCGGCCTTGGCGTAGTCGAGGTACCAGGTGATCGCGCGCAGCGCCTCCGGACTGGTCAGGTCGACGGACGCGAGGTCGTCGGCGAGCACCTTGCCGCCGGCCGAGGCCGTCATCCCGCAGAGCGTGATGAACACACTCAGACCGTTCGCGTTCAGCCCGTACGCGCTCACCTTGGCGCCCTGGCGTCTGGTCAGCCGCTTGCCGAGGTCGAGCAGCTCGTCGAACGACAACGGCTCGGCGGACGTAGGATGCGCGACCTTGGCCGCGTCGAACAGCGCCGAGTTGTACCAGAGCATGGCGTCCTGCGAGTAGTCCTTCGCGAACCCGTACCGCGGTCCGGTGCCCTGCTTCTGACCGTCGAACCGCCACAGGTCGTTCACCGGGTCGATGTCGTCGGCTTTGATCAGCGTGCTCTTCGCGAAGTACGGATCGAGGTCCTCGGCCACTTGGCGGGCGGCCAGGTAGGCGGTGTCGGTCGCGCCCATCCCGCGGACCACGTCCGGTGGGTTGCCGCTGGCAAGCATCGCGGTCAGTTTGGTCAGGTCGTACTCGACCGTCTTCACCGTGATGCCGAGCGCCTGCCCGGCCGCCTTGGCCTCCTTCGGGCCGAACTCGCCCGCCTGGGACATCACCGTCACGACCCCTTGCTTGGCGGCCGAGCCGGACGCACCGGTGACCGGGGTCTTCGTGGAGGACGCCGGCGCGCAACCGACCGCCAGTGCGCTGCCCGCGGCCGCACCGCTCAGGGCCAGGAATCGGCGGCGGGACAGCCCTGGGTTCGCTGTGGTCATGACCAACCTCTCAGTCTGAAATCTGTGGATCGAAGAGCCGGCAGACCGGGCCGGAGGAGGGGCCAGCCCGGTCTGCGAGGACTTCGCTGTCGTCTTCGGGGCGGTAGCCCAGCTCGTGCCGGGCCGAGCTGATGTCCCAGTGGGCGCGAGTGTTCGCGGAGACGCCGAAGTGCACGCCGTACCGCTCGGTGGATCGCAGGGCCGCGAGCACGAGCCGGCCGGCGTCGTCGTCGGACAGCCACTGGCCGAGGTAACGCCGCTCGGTCAGCGGCCAGCCGGTCAGGCCGAGCCGCAGACAGGTGACGGAGGCGCCGGTCCGCTCCGCAGCGGTCCTGCCCAGTGCCTCGAGCACGACCTTGCCGAGCCCGTACGGACAGCACGGGCGCGGATCGAGCCGTGGATCGACAGGCCAGTGCGTGGGCCGGTTGTACTCCCCCATGACGTGCAGCGAGCTGGCCAGCACCAGCTTCGGTACGGCGTGTGCCGCCGCGGCCTCGAGGACGACCTGAGTCGTGCGCACGTTGGCGGCGTACACGCTGTCCCAGGTCTGCCACGGGCTGCTGTTCGCCGCCAGGTGCAGGATCGCGTCGGCTCCCGCAAACGCCCGGTACGCCGCATCGGGATCGCCGATGTCGGCCTGGACCACGTCGTCGTGCGGATGGGTCGGCCTGGCTCGGTCGACCAGGCGGAGCCGGTAGTGCTTGCGCAACCACGGCCGCAGCACCGTCGCCACACGCCCCAGCCCGCCGGTGACCACCACCAGCGGCATCCGGTCGTCCCTCGCTGCGTCCATGCGAAATTGTTCGAGCATCTCGCGATCTGTGTCAAGAGTGTGAACACAGAATGTCAGTTTTGTTGACGCCGCTCCGCCGTTTCGTCGATAATCGACCTCGTGGCTACGAAGGACACGGGATCACTGCGAGCGCTGCGGCGTACCAACTCCGAGCGGATGCTGTCCGCCCTGATGGAGCACGGGGCGCTGCACCGGGCCGAGCTGGCGCGCATCTGCGGCCTGTCCCGGACGACCGTGTCGACGATCGTGGCCGACCTGATCACCGGCGGCGTGGTGATCGAGGTGGTCGGCGACCAGGTGGCCAGCGCCGGCATCGACGCGTCGGAGGTGGACGGGCGGGCGCGCGGTTTCCTGCAGGCCAACCCCCGCGCGGGAACGGCCGGCGGCCTGGACTTCACCCTCGAACGCGTCTGGTGCCATCTGACCGACCTGTCCGGTGCGACGGTCGCCAGCCAGGGCGCAACCGCGGCTCGGGACACCCCCTGGCAGGAGCGGCTCACCGCCGGTCTCGCGCTGCTCGACGAGCTGCTCACTCAAGCAGGGCTCGATCGGGACAGCCTGGTCGGCGTCGCGATCGGTGTCCCCGGTCCGATCGACCTGCAGACCGGCGTGGTCGGTCCGTCGCTGCCCGGGCAGGCCTGGGCCGGGGTCAATGTCGCGGCCGAGTTCGCGCGGCATCTCGACGTACCGGTGCTGGTGGAGAACAACACCCGTCTGGAGGCGGTCGCGGAGTTCACCTGGGGAGCTGGGCGGGCGGCGCGCGACGTGCTGTACCTCGGGCTGTCCACCGGGATCGGATCGGGATTACTTGTCGACGGCAACCTTCATCTGGGTGGCGCGCGCGGTGGTGGCGGCGAGATCGGCCACTTGTCGGCGGATTCGGGCGGTGCGCCCTGTCCCTGCGGGAATCGCGGCTGTCTGGTGCAGTTCGCGTCGTTGAACGCCGTGCTCGCCGCGCTGGCGCCGGTGCTCGGCGAGGACGCCGGGCTGGACGAGTTGCTCGCGGCCGCTGCGGACGGCCAACCGGAGACGGTGGAGGTGCTGCGTACCGCCGGAGAGATGACCGGGCGGGTCCTGGCGAACATCTGCAACCTGCTCAACCCGGAGCGGATCATCGTCGGCGGTGAGCTCGCCCGGGCCGGCGAGCTGGTGCTCGAGCCGATCCGGGCCACCCTGCGCCGGACCGCGATGGCGCTCACCCGTGATGTCGAGGTCGTCGCCGCTGAGCTCGACCTGGGCGCTCGAGCCGGCGCATCCGGGGCGGCCGCCCTGGTGCTGCGCCAGACCGATCAGCTGGTCTCCGCTCTCTTGGCAACTCCGGATCAACAAACAGCGGGTGAGGCAGTGTGAAGATCGTCGGGTACGAGACCTTCTTGGTGGCACCGCGGTGGCAGTTCCTGCGGATCGACACCGACGAAGGGATCAGCGGCTGGGGCGAGCCGATCGTCGAGGGGCGTGCGGAGGCCGTCCAGGGTGCGGTGACGGCCTTGATGGAGTACCTCGTCGGCCAGGATCCGTTGCGGATCGAGGAGCACTGGCAGGTGATGGCGAAGGGCGGCTTCTATCGGGGCGGGCCGGTGCTGTCGAGTGCGCTGGCGGGAATCGACCAGGCGTTGTGGGACATCAAAGGCAGGTACCACGAGGTCCCGGTGCATGAGCTGCTCGGTGGTCCGGTGCGTGAGCGGGTGCGCGTCTACACCTGGGTGCACGGCCGCGACAACGCTCAGCTCGTCGAGGACGCTCAGGCCAAGGTGGCCAAGGGGTTCACCGCCATCAAGCTCAACCTGTCCGAGGCGCTGCCGCCGATTCCGTCACCCGCGCAGTTGCACGCGGCGGTGAGTCGTGTCGAGGCGCTGCGGGCGGCGTTGGGCGACGGGATCGACATCGCTCTCGATTTCCACGGGCGATTCAGTACGGCGGCCACGCGCCAGATCCTGCCGTTGCTCGAGCCGCTGTTGCCGATGTTCGTCGAGGAGCCGTTGCTGCCCGAGTTCGCGCGGGACCTGCGCCGGGTCACCGAGTCGACCAGCATCCCGATCGCGACCGGTGAGCGGCTCTACTCCCGGTGGGATTTCCGCGATGTGTTGCCGACCGGTATCGCGGTCGCCCAGCCGGACATCTCGCACGCGGGCGGGATCTCCGAGGTGCGCCGGATCGCCGCAATGGCCGAGGCGTACGACGTGGCCGTCGCGCCGCACTGTCCGCTGGGTCCGATCACGCTCGCCGCGAGTCTGCAGATCGACCTGGCCATCCCGAACTTCCTCATCCAGGAGCAGAGCCTCGGCATCGAGTACGGCGGCGGCAACGCGCTGCTCGACTATCTGGTGGACCCCAACGTGTTCGCGTTCACGGATGGACACGTCGAGCGGCCCACGGGACCCGGACTCGGCATCGAGGTCAACGAAGAGGTAGTCCGAGCCGCCGCCGCGGAAGGCCACAGTTGGCGCTCGCCGGTGCTGAGGCACGCCGACGGCTCATTCGCCGAGTGGTGAGCGCGGTCGCGGAGTGGCGAGCGCGCGGCGCTCACATCACCTGGGCGGCATCCGGAGGGCGCCGTCCAGGCGGATGACTTCGCCGTTGAGGAGTTGGTTGTCGAGGATGTGGGCGACGAGGGCGGCGTACTCCGACGGGCGGCCGAGACGCGACGGGTGCGGGACCTGCTGCTCCAGGACCTGGCGGGTCTCCTCCGGGAGGCCGGCAAGCATGGGGGTTTCCATGGTTCCGGGGGCAACGGTGACGACGCGGATGCCCTTGTCGGCAAGGTCTCGGGCGGCGGTCAGGGTGAGGCCGACGATGCCGCCCTTGCTGGCTGCGTACGCCGCTTGGCCGACCTGACCGTCGTACGCGGCAATCGAGGCGGTCATCACGACGACACCGCGGTCGCCGTCGTCGGTGGGGTCGAGCGCGATCATTCGCTCGGCGGCCAGGCGGAGGACGTTGAAGGTGCCGATCAGGTTGACCTCGATGACCTGGCGGAAGGTTGCCAGCGGCAACGGTCCCTTGCGGCCGACGACGCGGCCGGGCGTGGCGATACCGGCGCACGTGACGACGACACGGAGGTTGCCGAGGTCGGCGGCGGCGTCGAGGGCGGCGGTCACCGCGGCCTCGTCGGTCACGTCGGCCGGCGCGAAGACCACGCGGTCGCCGAGCTCGTCGGCGACCGCCTTGCCGGCTGACGACGGGAGGTCGACGATGACTACCCCGAGCCCGTCCGCGGCCAACCGCCGTACCGTCGCTTCACCGAGGCCGGAACCGCCGCCGGTGACGAGGGCGACATCGGACGGACTGAACTTCATGAAACGCTCCTCAGCAGGTCGCGGCTGATGACGAGCCGCTGGATCTGGTTGGTGCCTTCGAAGATCTGGGTCACCTTCGCCTCGCGCATGTAGCGCTCGGCCGGGAACTCCCGCGTGTAACCGTAGCCGCCGAGGACCTGGACGGCGTCGGTCGTAACCTTCATCGCGGCGTCGGTGCAGACCAGCTTGGCGATCGCGGCCTGCTGGGTGAACGGGCGGCCGAGGTCGCGGCGGCGCGCGGCCTGCAGGTACGTCGCTCGGCCGGACTCGACCGCGGCGGCCATGTCGGCGAGCAGGAACTGGACGCCCTGGAAGTCCGCGATCGCGTGCCCGAACTGCTGACGCTCCTTCGCGTACGACGCCGCGACCTCGAGCGCGGCCTGAGCCAGCCCGATCGCGGTCGCCGCGATCCCGAGCCGGCCGGAGTCGAGGGCGGACAGGGCGATTCGCATGCCGTCGCCCTCGGCGCCGATCAGGTTCTCGGCCGGGATCCGGACCTGGTCGAAGTTGACCAGGGTCGTCGTCGAACCGGTCAGACCCATCTTGCGCTCGGGCGCGCCGAAGCTCAGTCCTTCGGCCGGCGCGGGCACGTGGAAGGCGGAAATACCGTGCTTCGGGTCGGCCGACGTACGGGCGAAGGTCGTGTAGAAGTCGGCGTGCGAACCGTGGGTGATCCAGGACTTGGTCCCGGTGAGCACGTAGGAGTCGCCGTCGCGGACCGCCTTGGTCGTCATCCCGCTGATGTCGGAACCGGCCTGCGGCTCGGACAGCGCATAGGCGCCGAGCAGCTCGCCGCCGACCATGCCGGGCAGGAGCCGCTGCTTCTGCTCGTCGGTCCCGAAGTTGGCCATCGCGTAGCTGGTCATCGTGTGCACGGAGACGCCGACCCCGACCGACATCCAGGCGGACGCGATCTCCTCGAGCATCTGCAGGTAGACCTCGTACGGCTGCTCGGCGCCGCCGTACTGCTCCGGGTAGGGCAGGCCGAGCAGTCCGGCCTTGCCGAGCGTGCGGAACGCGTCCCGCGGGAACGACTCGGCCTCCTCCGCCTTGGCGGCGTACGGCGCGAGCTCGTGCTCACACAGGTCGCGGACGAGCGCGAGCAAGTCAGTGGATTCTTCGGTCGGCAACAGGCGATCGACGCTCATCAGGCACCCCTCCCCGGGTCTGCTGAAATGATACCAGGAACGATACTAGCGGCCATACTTCAGTATCGTTCTATGCTGTCTCGTTATGACGACAGTCGTGCCGGGGCGCCGCACTCGCAGGCAGAGCGAACTGCTCGACCGCCTCCTGTCCCTGTTCCTCGAACAGGGCTTCAGCCGGTTCACCCTGGACGACCTCGCCGCCGAGCTGCGCTGCAGCAAGACGACCCTGTACGCGCTCGCGCCGAGCAAGGAACAGCTCGCCGTCGAGGTGGTCAAGCACTACTTCAAGAACGCCACCGCCCAGGTCGAGTCCGCGGTCGCCCGGCAAACCCGGCACGACCGCCGGATCGCGGCGTACCTGAACGCCGTCGCCGACGCACTCCGCCCGGCCAGCCGGACGTTCCTGGACGACGTCGCGACGTTCGCGCCGGCCCGCTCGGTCTACGAGCGGAACACGCGGATCGCGGCCGATCGGGTGCGGACGCTGATCGAGGACGGGATCAACAGCAAGACCTTCCGGCAGGTCGACATCGCGTTCGCCGCCGAGATGATCGCGCACACCATGCAGGCCATCCAGCGCGGCGACATCGCCCGCCGTACCGGTCTGAACGACGCCGAGGCCTACCGGGAGTTGGCGTCGTTCGTGCTGCATTCTCTCCGCTTGGATTGAGCCAGTAGGTTCTGCGCATGGAACTCAGGCTGGGGCCGTTGCTGCGGTACGTCGATGAGACGCGGGCGACCGTCTGGGTGGAGACCTCCTCGCCGTGTGTGGTGGAGGTGCTCGGGCATACCGCGCAGACATGGTCGGTGCATGGGCATCACTACGCGCTGGTGGTGATCGAAGGACTGTCGCCGGACAGCTCGACGCCGTACGACGTTCGGCTGGATGGCACGCCGGTCTGGCCGCTCGACGGGTTTGCGCCCAGTGTGATCCGGACTCCGCGGGCGGACGGTACCTTCCGGATGACGTTCGGGTCGTGCCGGCGGTCGGCGCCGTTCTCCTCCGAGGCTTTCGAGCGGTTCGGCCCGGATGCATTGGTAGCGCTGGCTGGTGTTGAGGAGTTGCCGGACGCGCTACTGCTGCTCGGGGACCAGGTGTATGCCGACGAGCCATCGGATGCCGTCCGGCAACGGCTGCGGGATGCGCACGGCGGGCGGCAGGGGTCCGAGGTGGCCGACGAGATCGGGAACTTCGAGGAGTACACCTGGCTGTACGACGACGCGTGGCTGAACCCGGCGGTGCGCTGGCTGTTCTCGACCGTGCCGCTGTGCATGCTGCTCGACGACCACGACCTGCGCGACGACTGGAACACCTCGCTGACCTGGCGTCGCTGGGTCACCGCGCAACCGTGGTGGCGGGACCGCGTGGTCGGCGCCTACGCGTCGTACTGGGTCTATCAGCACCTGGGGAACCTGTCGCCGGAGCAGCTCGAGCAGGACGCGACGTACCGGGCCATGCTGACACTCACCGATGACGAGGAGCGGTCGGCGTACCTGGACAGTTTTGCGTGGGCTGCGGACGACGACCCGGCCTCGACGCGCTGGAGCTTCTATCGCGACTTCGGTACGGCGGCGCGCGGGGTGCGGCTGGTGGCGATCGACTCGCGGTGTTCGCGGCATCTGGAACCGGGTGAGCGAGCCATGGTCGACGCGCACGAGTGGGCGTGGGTGCGGAAGGTGGTGCTGGAGGCAGGGCGGCCGATTCACCATCTGCTGCTGGCATCGACGCTGCCGTTCCTCCTGGCGCCAGGGCTGCATCACTTGGAGGGCTGGGATGAGGCGATCTCGTCTGGCGCGTGGGGACGTCGGGGCGCGCTGCTGGGTGAGCGGATTCGACAGGGGATGGATCTGGAGCACTGGGCGTCGTTCCGGAAGTCGTTCGACGATGTGACGTCGCTGTTGAGTGCAGTGGTGAGTGGTGAAGATCCGCCGGCGTCGATTCTGATGCTGTCGGGTGACGTGCATTGCAGCTACATCGCGGAGGCTTCACTGCGGGAGGTCGAGCATCCGGGGACGGCGATCCGACAGTTGACGATGTCGCCGTTCCGGAATCCGGTGCCTAAGCATGTGCGGTGGGCGAATCATTTGCTGGATGCGCGGTGGATGACGTGGTTGCTGCATCGGCTCGCGCGGTCGGCCGGCGTACGGGATGTTGCGGCGGACTGGCGGCTCGCGCATGGGCCGTGGTTCGAGAACGGGGCGATGACGGTGACGTTGTCTGGGGAGAGTTGGGCGGTTGAGGTGTCGCACGCCTCGCTTGCTGGTGACGAACAGCTACTGTCGCGCACTCTGGGTTACCCTCTGTCCAGCGTTTGAGTCCGGTTGTTGCCACTCCGGTTGGGTGAGCCCCTCGTCATGGGAGGTTGATCGCATGAGATCTTCGACCATCCGCCGGAGTGCAGTGGCCCTCGCCGCGACTGCGCTCGTCGCCACCGCCGTCGTACCGGCCGCGGCAGATCCAGTGAAGCCGCCCCGGCTGTCCGCAGCCGCCATTTCGTCCGCGCTCGCGCGCGATGTGACCACGCCGGGTACCGCCTGGCAGACCGAACCCGACGGCACCGTTCTGGTGTCCTACGACTCGACAGTGACCGGCGACAAGCTGACCGCGCTCACTGCGAAGACGCGCCGTCTCGGGGACGGCGTGAAACTCGAGAAGCTGCCCGGGAAGCTGCAGAAGTACGCGACCGGCGGCGAGGGGACGTACGGCGGTGAGTACAAGTGCTCGGTCGGCTTCAACGTGTACCGCAAGGGGCGGTACTCGTTCCTGACCGCGGGACACTGCGGCAACGAGGCCTCGACCTGGTACGCCGACCCGGACCACCGGGTGAAGCTCGGCACGCTGCAGCACTCGAGCTACCCGTACAACGACTACGCGCTGGTGAACTACCCGGTGGGCATCAAGAAGCCGGGTGGCAGCGTGTACCTGTACAACGGGAAGTCGCAGGACATCACGCGTGCGACGACGCCGGCGTTCGGGACCTACGTGTACCGGTCTGGTGTGACGAGCGGTCTGCACAGCGGTCGGGTGCGCGGTCTGAACGCGACCGTGAACTACGGCGACGGTCGGATCACCGGACTGATCCGGACCAGCGTCTGCGCCGAGCCGGGCGACTCCGGTGGTCCGCTGTTCAGCGGGCGCAGCGCCTACGGCCTGACGTCGGGTGGAACCGGTGACTGTAAGACACCGGGTGGCGTGACCTACTTCCAGCCGGTCACCGAAGCCCTCAAGGCGTACGGCGTCGTCGTGTACTGATTTTTTGGCCGGAGCGTGCGGGAAATCCCTCACGCTCCGGATCCAGTTGAATACCCTGCGGTGATTGCGGGTAGGAGTGCTCACGGTTGAAGTCAAGGACGCACCCGCCCCGAGCGCGTCCTCATCGTGAGGAGGCTGAAACCGTGAACGTTTCTCCCATCCGCCGTACCACCGCGATCCTGGCCGCCGCCGGGCTCGCCGCCGCCGGACTGCTCGCCACCGGGCAAGCCTCGGCCGCACCCGCCGTACCGTCCCCGGCCGCGATCACGTCGGCGCTGAACAGCGACGCCCGGATCCCCGGCACCGCCTGGCAGACCAACCCCGACGGCCGCATCATCGTGTCGTACGACGACACCGTGACCGCGTCGAAGCTGTCGGCACTGACCCGCGTCACCGAGCGCTTCGGTAGCGCGGTCACCCTCGAGAAGATCCCCGGCAAACTCACCAAGTACATCGCCGGCGGCGACGCCATCTACGGCGGGCAGTACCGCTGCTCGCTCGGCTTCAACGTCCAGGACAACGCCGGCGCCTACTACTTCGTCACCGCCGGCCACTGCGGCAACATCGCCTCCAGCTGGTACGCCAACTCCGCCAAGACCACGCTGCTCGGCACCGTCACCGGTTCCAGCTTCCCGGGCAACGACTACGCCATCGTCAAGTACAGCACGTCGTACACGAACCACCCCGGCGTCGTGAACCTCTACAACGGCAGCACCCAAGACATCACGTCGGCTGCCAACGCCTCCGTAGGCCAAGCCGTCAAACGCTCCGGCAGCACCACCGGCCTCCGCTCCGGCTCAGTCACCGGCACCAACGCCACCGTCAACTACGCCGAAGGCACCGTCACCGGCCTCATCCGCACCAACGTCTGCGCCCAAGGCGGCGACTCCGGTGGCGCCCTCTTCGCCGGCACCGTAGCCCTAGGCCTAACCTCCGGCGGCTCCGGCAACTGCACCTCCGGCGGCACCACCTACTTCCAGCCCGTAGTAGAGGTCCTCAACCGCTACGGAGTCCACGTCTACTAAGGACAAGACAGCAAGAACACAGAACCAAAAGAAAAGACAAGAACAAAAAGAACAGCAAAATAAGTTAAGAACAAAGACAAAGATTTAAATTAGAGAGCTGCGGCCAGGTGGGTGCCCACCTGGCCGTCGGCTTTCATCGGCCGGGCACAGCAGACTGGGCGGCTTCCAGAAGGCGGGTGGCCCAGTCGATGCTCTTGGTGGCATCGGCGGCGGAGACCGGGGTTGATTGGTACTGCGACTTGGACTTCAGTTTGAGTAGGCGTGAGAACGTCGTACTGGCTTCTCGGCCGGTGGGGCCCGAGTTCTTCAGTTCTGCGACGGCTTCGGCGTGGTTGTCGGCTTTGCGGGTGCCAGGTGGGCTCGGGCTTCGTCGAGGGGAGCCACTAACTGGCCTTTCGGGTGAGGGTTCGGTGGGGGGTGGTGCCGGCGATGGGGACGGCGTCGCGGCGGAGTTCGCCGGCTAGGCGCTCGCCGCGTTCGACCAGGTCGGCGATTTCGGTGGCGCTGTACTCGACGACTTCGCAGGAGTTGCCGGACCAGGCGGTGGCGTGGGCCGAGAGTGCTTCCAGTTGATCCAGCCAGCGGGGGTCCGACTCGTCGACGGCATCGGGGCGGACGATCAGCAGGTCGAGGTCGCTGCCGACGTCGCCCTCGGCGCGTGCGGTGGAACCGAACAGCCAGACCGCCTGCGCGGGCACCTTCCACGCCTTGACCTCGGCACGGATTCGATCGAGCAGTACGTCGCGGAGGCGCGCCAGACTGTGGATTGCCTCGTAGGCGACGTGCTCGCGGTTGAGGACGTAGAGCCGGGCGCGACCGGCCGGCTGGGCGATCACCACACCGCTACTGACCAGATCGTCCAGCACCTTCTGCACGCCACTGGCACTCCCGGGCACTCGCAGCAGGCCGGCGACGGCCCGGCCGGTCAGGGGTTGCTCGGTGCGCGCGAGCACACCGAGCACCTGACCGTGCAGACCGGGCACCACTGTCGATACCGGCTCGACGAAGCGCATCACAACCACCTCCAATTGCCCACTATAACAGGCATATGCCCACTTTATCGGGCATAGACGGAGTTGGTTCAGCTTGCGCGGCGGCGGGAGATTTCGTAGAGGGCTACGCCGGTGGCTATGCCGGCGTTGAGGGATTCGGTGGCGGACGTCATGGGGATGGAGACGATGAGGTCGCAGTTTTCGCGGACCAGGCGGGCCAGGCCTTTGCCTTCGGAACCTACTACCAGGACGATCGGTTCGGTGGCGGCTGCGAGGGCGGGGAGTTCTACTTCGCCGCCCATGTCTAGGCCGATGACCAGGAGGCCGGCGTCCTTGTAGGACTTGAGGGCTCGGTTGAGGTTGGTGGCTCGGGCTACCGGGATGCGGGCGGCGGCGCCGGCGGAGGTTTTCCAGGCTGAGGCGGAGACCTGGGCGGCTCGACGTTCGGGGACTACTACGCCGTGAGCGCCGAAGGCGGCGGCGGAACGGGTGATGGCGCCAAGGTTGCGGGGGTCGGTGACGCCGTCGAGGGCGACGATCAGGGGGACCTCGTGGGCGTTGTAGGCGCGGTCGAGGAGGTCGTCGGGGTGCGCGTACTCGTACGGCGGGATCTGGATCGCGAGGCCCTGGTGGGAACCGCCAGCGGTGACGCGGTCGAGCTCCGGGCGCGGGACCTCGAGGATCGAGATGCCGTGCTGGGTGGCGATCAGGAGGGCCTCGCGCAGGCGGGCGTCGCGTTCGGTGCCTTCGGCAACGTGCAGGGCAGCGGCCGGTACGCCGGCGCGCAGCGCCTCGACGACCGGGTTGCGGCCGTAGACCCACTCGACGGTGGCGTCGGTGTCCTTGCGGACCGGACGGCGACGGGCCTCACGCTCCTCGGCACGCTCCTTCGCCTTGGCCCGCTTGTGGGCTGGGTGCTTGGTGCGGTCGACTGCCTTCGGTGTCGGGCCGCGGCCCTCCAGCCCCTGGCGGACGCGTCCGCCGGACCCGGCCGTCGGGTTGCCTGTCTTCTTCCGGATGGCGCCCTTACGGCGGCTACTGCCTGGCACTTCAGATTCCTTCGGTCGGGTTCGGCGCCGCGAGCGTCCAGCGCGACCCCTGGGGTGTGTCCTCGACGACGACGCCGAGCGCCTTCAGCCGGTCGCGGATCGCGTCCGACGCGGCGTAGTCCTTACGTGCCCGGGCGGCCTGGCGCTGCTCCAGCAGTGCCTTCACCAGCCCGTCGACGACCTCGGTGAGCTCGTCTCCGGCCGCGGCACGGGACGCCCACGGCTCGGCCAGCGGGTCCAGTCCGAGCACGCCGAGCATGCCCCGAACCGCCGCCAGTGCTTCCCGCAACGCGGCCGAGTCGCCGTCGGCGACCAGCTTGTTCCCGTCGCGGACGGTGTTGTGCAGTACGGCGACCGCGGCCGGCGTACCCAGATCGTCGTCCATCGCGGCGCTGAAATCCGCCGGCAGTTCGGCCGACGGGGCGACCCCGCCGGTGACCTCGGTCGCGCGGGCGACGAACCCGTCGACCCGCTGGAAGCTCTTCGCGGCCTCGTCGAGCGCCTCGAAGGAGAACTCGACGACCGAGCGATAGTGCGACTGCACGAGGTAGTAGCGCAGCTCGATCGGGCGCACCCGCTCGACGACGTTCCGGACGACGGCGCTGTTGCCCATCGACTTCGACATCTTCTCGCCGGCCGTGGTGACGAGCGCGTTGTGCATCCAGGTCCGGGCGAACTTCTGCCCGACCGCGGTCGACTGGGCCAGCTCGTTCTCGTGGTGCGGGAAGCGCAGGTCCAGCCCGCCGCCGTGGATGTCGAACTCCTCGCCGAGGTACTTGCCGGCCATCGCCGAGCACTCCAGGTGCCAGCCCGGGCGACCACGGCCCCACGGGGTCGGCCAGGACGCCGTCCGCGGCGTGCCCTCGGTGTAGCCCTTCCAGAGCGCGAAGTCGCGCGGGTCCCGCTTGCCGCGCGGATCCGCGTCCTCGGCGGCTTCCATGTCAGCGATCTTCTGGTGCGACAGCGCGCCGTACGACGGCCAGGACTTCACGTCGAAGTAGACGTCACCCGAGCCGTCCGGAGCGACGTACGCGTGCCCGGCCTCGATCAGCTGGTCGATCATCTCCAGCATCTCCGGGATGTGCCCGGTGGCGCGCGGCTCGTACGTCGGCGGGCGGCAACCGAGCACGTCGTACGCCCAGTGCAGCTCCCGCTCGAACTCGTAGGCGTGTGCCCACCACTCGACGCCGCGTTCGGCCGACTTGGCCAGGATCTTGTCGTCGATGTCGGTCACGTTGGCGATCACGGTGACCTGGTAGCCCGAGCGCTCGAACCAGCGCCGCAGGACGTCGAAGACGACCTCCTTGTAGATGTGCCCGACGTGCGGGGCACCCTGCACCGTCAGCCCACAGTGGTAGATCCCGACCTTGCCCGGATGGACCGGTACGAAATCCCTCACTGTTGCCGTCGCGGTGTCGTACAAGCGAAGTGTCACCGGTCAAGAGTACGGGAAATGGCACTTCTCCTTGACAAGATGTCCGGAGCACCCCTCAGGAGGACCCTTGTCGAACCAGCAGTACGGCCCGCCGCCCCAGCAGTACGGCGGTCAACCCGGCCCGCCGGCGCAGTACGGCCCACCGCAGCAGCCGCCGTACTGGGGACCTCCGCAGGGTCCGCCGATGGGCCCGCCGCCCGGACAGCCGCCGTACGGCGGACCGCCACCGGGACCGGGTTTCGGGTTCGGGGGGAACGGCTTCCCGCCGCCGAAGAAGAAGAGGAGCAAGGCGCCGTTCATCATCGTGCCGGCCGTGCTGCTGTTCGCCGGTGTGGTGTCGCTCTACCTGTTCGCCCTGCACGCGAAGCAGGAGCGCCGCAACAACTACTCGAGCTCACAGCCGACGTACACCTACACGACGCCCACCCCGGCGCCGAAGTGGAACCCGTCGACCACCCGGCCGACGGCGACCCAGCCGACTCAGCCGCGGGCGACTCAGCCGACGCCGACGAAGACGACACCGCCGCCTCCGTCGGACCTCGACCTGACCGCGCGGAACAAGTTCTACAAGACCGGCGTACAGAAGTCGGTGAACTGCCGAGCCCCGAACCTTGCCCCGGTCAACGAGCCGAACGCCCGCAAGTACTACGCCGCTGTCATCGCCTGCCTGAACAAGGCGTGGCCGGCGCAGGTCCGCAAGTCCGGTGTGGAATGGCAGGGCGTCAAGATGACGTCGTACTGGTACTCCGGCTACAGCCCCTGCGGCAGCATGACGCTGCGGTCGTTCTACTGCGGCTCCAACCGGACGATCTACATGGATGCCAAGTCCGATGTCGACGACTGGAAGAAGTACCCCAACTTCCCGGCCGGCCGGAACTGGGTGCGCGCCGGAATGATGGACACCACGGCCCACGAGTACGGCCACCACCTGCAGAAGGTCACCGGGATCCTGTCGGCCAGCCACCGGCTCAAGTACCAGAAGAGCGGTGACAAGGCGCTCGAGCAGAACCGGCGGATGGAGATCCAGGCGACCTGCTTCGGGCACGTCTTCCTGGGCGCGAACCGCAGGACGATGATCACCAGCGGGATCCGCAAGGAGCTCGTCTACATCAACAACAACTCCGGCGACGAGTACGACACCGTCCGGGACCACGGCAGCAAGGAGATCCAGCCGTACTGGGCCGACCGTGGCTACAACACCCGGAATCCCGGGTTCTGCAACACGTTCGTCGCCGGGTCGCAGTACGTCCGGTAGATACTCACGGTGATCACTATCCGAGAAGGTTGATTCTTACGAAGACCGGGTAAACCTCTGCCGAGCGCTCTGTACCGCCCCCATCGCTCTGTGGAGGTTCACCGTGAAGTCAGTTCTCACGGGTGCCGCCGTCACTCTTGGCCTCCTCCTGGCCTCGATCGGCTCCGCCCAAGCCAGCAACACCGCAGCACACCAGCCCACCCCGCAAGCGCGCCAGCACGGCATCGACCGCGCCGGCGAGGCCTACGCCGGCTGGCTGCAGAACACCAGCACCAGCGCCGCCCCGACCGAGATGGCACCGGCCGCCTCGGTCGAGGGCATCGACGTGTCCAGTCACCAGGGCAACGTCAACTGGTCGGCCCAGTGGAACGCCGGCAAGCGGTTCGCCTACGTGAAGGCGACCGAAGGCAACTACTACACGAACCCGTACTTCGCCCAGCAGTACAACGGTTCCTACAACGTCGGCATGATCCGCGGCGCCTACCACTTCGCCACCCCCAACGACTCCAGCGGCGCCAACCAGGCCAACTACTTCCTGGCCCACGGCGGCGGCTGGTCCCGCGACGGCAAGACGCTGCCGGGAGCGCTCGACATCGAGTACAACCCGTACGGCGCCACCTGTTACGGGCTGAGCCAGTCCGCCATGGTGAGCTGGATCCGGGACTTCCTGAACACCTACAAGGCCCGCACCGGCCGCGACCCGGTCATCTACACCAACCTGGACTGGTGGACCCGTTGCACCGGCAACAGCACTGCGTTCCGCACGACCAATCCGCTCTGGGTGGCCCGCTACGCCTCGGCGCCGGGCACTCTGCCGGGCGGCTGGCCTGTCTACACCATCTGGCAGTACAGCTCCACGCCGATCGACCAGGACCGGTTCAACGGAGACATGTCCCGCCTGACCGCACTTGCGAACGGATAAACGGGTTGCACGGTCACATAGCCTCGATAGGTGACTTACACGTTGCCGATCGAGACCGACCGTCTTACTCTGCGCCGCTACGTTGAATCCGACTACGACGACCTGCTGAAGCTGCAGTCCAACCCGGACGTCGCCCGCTTCCTGCTGTACGACGCGAAGACGCCCGAGCAGGTCAAGGAATCCCTCGCCGGCCGGCTGGCCGATGTTCCGATGGACGGCCCGGACCAGGCGCTCACGGTCGCCGTGATCCTGCGGGAGACCGGCCAGCACGTCGGCGAGGTGACGTTGTTCGTCTACAACTTCGAGCACCGCTGTGGCGAGATCGGCTTCGTATTCCACCCGGAGTTCCACGGCCACGGGTACGCCGGTGAGGCGTCGGTCGAACTGCTGCGGCTCGGGTTCGAAGAGCTCGGGATGCACCGGATCATCGGCCGCCTCGACGCGATCAACACGAGCTCGGCGAACCTGCTGAAGCGGCTCGGAATGCGTCAGGAAGCGCACTTCGTCCGGAACGAGTTCATCAAGGGCCAGTGGACCGACGAGGCCGTCTTCGCGATCCTCCAGGACGAGTGGATCAAACGCTAGTAAGAAATTAACCGGTTCGCTGGGTGATCGCGGCACGCGTTCACCGCGACAGGGACATCAAGCGGGTCTACCGTCGAAAGATGACCGCCCCCCGTACCCTCACCGCCCTGTTCACCGGTGTGGTCGTGCTGAGCTCGGCAGTGCTGCCGAGCGAGGCCGTCAAGGTAGCCCCACCGCGACAGATCACCTTCCACACGTGGACGTCGAACGCCGACTTCCTCGCCGGTGCGCACTCCGGCACCACAGTCACCGACGGTTCGCTGACCTTCGGCCAGGCGACCGGCAGTACGTCGTACGTCGATCCGTTCGGCGACGGGACTGCCAAGAGCTACGACCAGGCCAGTTGGGTGTCGCCACAGGTCAGTACTGGCTTCGGGGTGACCGAGCTGATCGCCTCCTGGAACGCGGCCACCCCGCCCGGCACCTGGGTCGAAGTGTCGATGGCGGCCAAGACGAACCTCGGTGCGACCACCAAGTGGTACGTGCTCGGTCGCTGGGCCGGTGGCGACGACACTGCGGCCGGTGACATCCACCGCACCTCGGTACCGAGTCAGGGCGACACCAACGGCCGCGTGGCCGTCGACACGTTCGTCGCCGCCAAGGACCGGTGGATGGACCGCTGGCAGCTCAAGGTGACCCTCTACCGGCTCACCGGTTCCACGCAGGCGCCACTCGTCCGATCGGTCGGGGCGGTGTCATCCCGACTGCCCGCTGACGCGAAGGTTGCCGTGAGCCCCCTTGGTGGCGCGGAAGGCGTCGTACTGGACGTACCGCCGTACTCGCAGGAGACGCATATCGGCCACTACCCGCAGTGGGACAACGGTGGTGAGGCGTGGTGCTCGGCGACCTCTACCGCGATGGTGCTCGACTACTACGGCGCTGGGCCGACAGCTGACGAGACCGACTGGGTGGGCGACGAGCCCGACCCGCAGGTCGACCACTCGGCCCGCAACGTCTTCGACTACGCGTACGACGGCGCTGGGAACTGGCCGTTCAACACCGCGTACGCCGGGAGTCGGGGCGTCGACGGTTTCGTCACCCGGCTGCGGTCGCTGACCGAGGCGGAGCAGTTCATCAAGGCCGGGATCCCACTGGTCGCCTCACTGTCGTTCAAGAAGGGCGATCTGCCCGGCGCCGGCTACGGAACCAACGGCCACCTGATGGTGATCGTCGGCTTCGCCCCGAACGGCGACGTGGTCGTCAACGACCCGGCGTCACACTTGATCGCCAGCAACGACCAGGTGCGGACGACGTACGACCGGGCCGCCTTCGAGAACGCGTGGGTCCCGCACTCCGGCGGCCTGGTCTACGTCATCCACCCAGCTGGTACGCCGCTCCCACCGCATGAGCCGCAAGCCAACTGGTGATTGCTAGCGAGCGAACAGAGCGCCGGTGAGGTTGGTGGTGAGGTTGCGCAGGGAGTCCGGCAGGTTCTGCAGGTGCCAGCCGGCCGGACCGCGGTACCAAGCGAAGCCTTCGTCCTCATCGGCGTCGTCGTCGGTCGCGACCAGCGCGTCGATCCAGCGCTCCGAGCCGCCGAGCACGACGGCGTACGGGAGAGCGCGGGAGCACAGTACGGCGTGCTGATCGGTCGGCAGCTCGCTGACGTCCATCTCCGCCAGCTCGCCCCGGATCGCAGCGATCTGACCGAGGACCTTGCCAGCGGCCGGGGCCTTGGCGGGCATGTGCCGGCCGATGAACAGCAGTCCGACACCGACGGCGGTGACCGCCAGGCCGACCAGACCCCAGCTGCTCAACAGCGCAAGCACAACAGTCAGTACGACGCCCGCAACCGTGGTCCCGATCCCGATGGTCGCCCACAGCGAGCGGGTGCGGTCCGGGCGCTCGTTGAACCAGCCACGCTTGACCACTCCGTCGTACAGGGCGTCCTGCACCTGGGCGAGGTTGGCGCGCACCTGGCGGCCGAGCTCCGAGACCAGCACCGAGTCGGAGTCGCCAAAGACCGCACGGATCAGCACGTTCTCGTAGCGCTGCAGCTCCTCGGCCGGGGCGTTCGCCACGCGGCGCAGCTCCCAGTCCGGACGCGCGTACTCGCTCTGGTGCGCGAGCTCGATGATCGTGATGTGACCGCGGACGGCCAGGTCGATGATGGACGCGGTCACGTCCACCGGGTCGATCCGCTCGTCGATCAGTGTGCCGACCTCACCAGGCCGCAGACCCGACGGCGGCGTGAAGTCGATCTTCGCCTCCTGCCCGAGACTGAACAGCGACGCCGGTACGACGCGTCGCGGGTCGACCTCGTCGCGGCCGCGGAGGCGGTAGAGGACCAGCAGTGCCAGCGCACCCAGCACCAGCAAGCCGACCGCGGTCAGCAGCTGGGCGGTGTCGGTCGAGAAGGCGCGGGCAAACGTCTTGCGGTACTCGACGATCGAGTTGGCCGCGATCTCCCCCTCGGGGAAGCCGACCGTCATCCGGACCGTGTTACCCGGCGGCAGACTCGCCTGCTCGAACGTCGGACCGGCCACCTCGGCGAGCTGCGCCAGCGTGCACGGGGTGTTGCTGTCGATCGCACCGACGAAGCAGGCGATGTGACTGGTCTCGGGGACGCTGTACTCGACGTGCACCGACTGGATGGTCAGGTTGATACCGCTCAGCGGAGCGAACTGCACCTCGGTGCCGTTCAGCGTCTTCGCCACCGCGCCCTTGACCGTGTAGCTCACGTCCAGCTGGGTGTCACCGCTCAGATCACCCACGGCGATCGAGGTGACGTCACCCTCGACCTTCTGCTCGACGTTCTTGTCCGCACCGCCGGCCTTGACCTTCAGGTCGCCGATCTGCTGCACGTGATCGATGTCATCGGCCAGGTGCCGCCGGGTGAGCAGGAACCGGCTGAAGGTGCCGGTGACATTGCTCAGCTTCCAGGTCTCGGCGACCCGGAGCAGGCCGTCCTCCTCGATCCGTACCTGGGCCGAGTAACTGGAAACGACCGGATCGGCCGTCGAATGGGTGGTTGTCGCGCCGGCCGGTACGCCGGTCAGGGCGGCAAGACCGAGTGCACACAGAGAAGTCCCGAGCAGACGTAGACGCATCGCCCTATCACACCGTAATCAGAGGGTCAGTTGACTCGGGCACCCTACCGTGACGCGGGCCACCACCAGTGTGAGCCGCACCTTGAGTAGCGTTCAGCCCGTGTCAGGCAACCAGCAGTGGGGACCGCCGCCTCCTCCCCAGGGGTACTACGCGCCTCCGCCGCAGCAGCCGCAGTACTACGGTCCGCCGCCGGGCGCGCCGCAGT
This sequence comes from Kribbella sp. NPDC056951, assembly GCF_042674205.1. Classification (NCBI taxonomy): domain Bacteria; kingdom Bacillati; phylum Actinomycetota; class Actinomycetes; order Propionibacteriales; family Kribbellaceae; genus Kribbella; species Kribbella sp. NPDC056951. The sequence continues at coordinate 1,192,950 of NZ_JBHUQZ010000001.1, read as the reverse complement.
ACGGCTGGGGGCCGATGCCGCCGCAGCAAAAGCCGCCACGCAAGCGTGGACTGGCCTTCCTCGTGTTCGGACTACTGGCCGTGATCGCGGCTGGCGGCGTACTGATCGCAGTGAAGATCGTCCAGAACGGTAACGAGGACGTGGCAACGAACACACCGGCCGGACCGACGCGGTGGACTCCGCCGCAGCGGACTACCCCTTCGATGCCTGTGGCAACCACCACACGGCCGACCACGGCGCCGACGGCCACCAAGACCACTCCGCGCCCGCTGTCGCAGACCGACCCGCTGAAGTACGTCGCCACGCACCGGCTCTACAAGTCCGGTCCGATGCGGTCGGTGAACTGCAAGGAGTCCAAGGGCGGGATGCGGACGCTCAGCCAGACCGCTACCTACTACAAGACCTTGATGAACTGCCTGAACCGCGCCTGGCCGCGCCAGGTGAGCGCATCCGGCGCACGCTTCGAGGCGCCGCGACTGATCGTCTTCAACACCCAGGTGCAGTCCCCCTGTGGCAACTCCGATCGCGGGCTGTCGTTCTACTGCTCATCCAGCCACGGCGTCTACATGCGGGCCAGCAACGAGGTGGCGAACTGGAAGACCAACCCAGGCTTCACCCGCGCCTTGGCCACCCACACCGTGGCGCACGAGTACGCGCACGCCATGCAGGAGTCGACCGGACTCATGTCGGCCTATGAGCGGGTCCGCTACAACCAGCCCACCAGTGCCCGCAGGCTGGAGATGAACCGCCGGATGGAACTGCAAGCGTCCTGCCTGGCGAACGTGTTCCTGGGCGCCAACCGCAACTCCTACCCGCTCAAGGGCGAGTCCTACCGCAACTGGCTCTACATCGTGAACAACAGCGGTGACGTCGACCCGCGGTTCCCTGCCGACCACGGCACACCCGGGAGCCACGGCTACTGGTCGCGGGGTGGGTTCGCCGCCCACAACCCGTCCAAGTGCAACACCTTCAGCGCGGGGCCTGCCAAGGTGCGGTGAGCCAGGACTCCGCTACCGTCAAGCGGGTGTCAGGCAACCAGTGGGGCCCTCCGCCGGGCCAGTACCCCCAGCAGCCGCCGCAGGGTCAGTACCCGCCACCGGGTCAGCCGTGGGCGCCTCAACAGCCACAGTACGGCGCTCCTCCGCAGTACGGCGCTCCGCAGTACGGACCGCCGCCCGGGCAGCCGCAGTTCGGGTGGGGCGCGGGTCCCGGCGGACCGAAGCCGCCGCGGAAGAAGGGTGGCGGCGCCAAGCTCGCTCTGACGGTGGTCGGTCTGATCGTCGTCGGCGTGGTCGGACTGGTCGGTGTCTCGACGGCGCTGAAGCACAACGGCAGTGATGACGGACCGTACAGCAGCCAGCCGGAGCCGACGTACTCGTCGACCTATGGCAGCAGTCCGTCGTACACGCCGACTGTGGACCAGCCGACGCCGACCACCACCCAGTCGGTCACGAAGCCCCCGCCGCGGCCCACCACGACCCGCCCGGTCGTGAAGCCGACCGCGCCGCGGACGACTCGGCCCAAGAAGCCGGTGGTGGTGCTGACCGACCTCGACATCGTGGCGCGGAACCGGCTCTACAAGTCCGGCGCGATGCGGTCGGTCAACTGCAAGGAGTCGAAGGCACGGCAGTCGACGTACGCCGGGGCCACGGCCAACTACAAGAATCTGTGGAACTGCCTGAACCGCTCGTGGCCGTCCCTGGTCACCAAGTCCGGTGCGAAGTTCCGTCCGCCGAATGTGCGCACCTTCACCGGCACCATCAACACCCCGTGCGGCAGCTGGAACGACTCCGGCCCACCGTTCTACTGCCCCAGCACCGAGACCATCTACATGAACCTGACCGAGGACGTCGGTCACTACAACCAGTACAACCAGAGCATCCCGCGGGTCTGGTCCCGGATGTGGATGCTGCACCAGTTCGCCCACGAGTACGGGCACCACGTGCAGGAGCTGACCGGGATCTTCCGGGCGTACTCCCGGATGCGGTACGAGGCGCCGTCCACCGCGAAGGAGCTGGAGCTCAGCCGCCGGCTCGAGCTGCAGGCGTCCTGCTTCAGCGACATCTTCATCGGCGCGAACCGGAACAGCTACCCGATCTCCGGCCAGTCCGCGGCCCAGTGGCGCTACCTGATCGGACACGTGACCGACAACAACAACGACCACGGCGACGCCCCGAACCACAAGTACTGGGCCCTGCGCGGCTACAACACCCGCAACCCGAGTTCGTGCAACACCTACGTCGCCTCCCCCAAGAAGGTGCAGTAGACGTGCAGTAGCTCACCGACGGGCCGCCGTGGCTGGCGTCCGGCCCCGGGATCACGCAGAGTATGACCCGGGGGCGTACGGCGAAGGCCTGGGGGGCGAAGGACCGTGCGCTGCTTCGGCACCCCGAGAAGCGCCGGAAGCACCATGTCGACGGCTACACCCAGCAAGGTCGTGAGGAGTCTTGATGTCGGACAGCGGGAACCCACCACGGGGGGACGAACCGGCGGACGGCGAGAACGCCGCTCCCCCGGAGTCACGCCAGTGGTGGACCGGGAGCGAGGCCAAACGCGAGTTCCAGGACCCCACCGGGTCCGAACAACCGCCCCCGGCCAACAACTGGTTCGGCGAAGGCTGGACCACCCGCCGCCCCGAAGACCCCGCCGGCCAGCCAGGTACTGGGCAGCCGACTGCTGGGCAGCCAGGTAGTACGCAGCCCACCCCCGGCCACCCCGCCCCGCCCCAGCCCCCGGCCAACCACCCCACCCAGCCCCAGGCCAGCCACCCCACGCCGCCTACCTCCACCCAACCCGCCTCCGGCCGCCCCGCCCAGGCTCAACCCACCACCGGTCAGCCAGGTGGCGCTCAGCCCGCCCCCGGCCGCCCCACCCAGCCCCCGGCCGACCACCGCACCCCGCCTACCTCCACCCAGCCCACCCCCGGCCAGCCCGCTTCCGGTCAACCTGCCCCGGCCCAGCCCACCGCTGGTCAACCAGGTGGTTGGCAGGCAGCTCCGGGGCGACCGACCTCGGCTCCTGGTGAGCAGGCTCGGACTCGTCCCCAGTCGGGACCCGCGATGGGCACACCCCAGGCTGGCTCCCGGCCGGCTCAGACGGCTCCCGGAACGCCCCAGTCCGGCTCGGCCGGCTCCCGCCCGGCGCAGCCCGCGCCCGGCATGCACCAGTCGGGTCCTGCTGGCACTCGGCCCGCACAGCCGCCGTACGCGGGACCGATTCCTCCGCAGCGCGCACCGCAGCAGCCGCTCGGGGCTCACTCCGGTCCGCCGGCGGCAGAGCGGTCGCAGGGGTCTTATTTGTGGGGGGCTCCTGAGCAGCAGCAGGGGCAGTCGGGTGGTGCGCGGCACGCGGCGGGTGGTCCGATCGGGCCGATGGGTCAGCCGGTGCAGCAGCCGCCGACCTGGCAGTACCCGCCGATTCCGATCCCGCAGCCGCCCGGTTCGGGTCGGCGGCGCAAGCCCCGCAAGACACCGCGCGCCCTGCTGATCGGTCTGGTCGCCCTCGCCGTACTGGTGGTCGGCACTGGTATCACCCTGCTCGTCGGCAACCTCGGCGACGACAAGGCTCCCCAGTCCACCGACACCCCGACCCCGGTCTCCTCCTCGGACACCCCGTCGACCCAACCGTCGCAGACACCCACTTCGGCGGCCCCGAAGCCATCACCGACCCCGACCGGCCCGAACACCGCGGCAGCCGACAAGGTAGTGAACAGCAGCAACCTGTACGCCGTCGGTCTGCTCGCACCGTCGAAGTGCCCCGAACCCCCGTTCGTGCCGACCAGCTTCGCGCTCGCGACGAACTACTACAACCGGTCCCTGGCATGCCTGAACGCCACCTGGCTCCCGGCGATGAACAAGATCAAGGTCAAGTACCGCGGCCCGAAGGTCGCCGTCTACAACGGCAAAGTCGCGTCACCGTGCGGAGTGCAGCGCAGCGTGCGCGCGGCGTACTGCGGCGCCAACGAGACCATCTACATGCCGTACTCCGTCGACGCCCGCGCATACAAGTCGAACGCCGTCTACGCACGCGCACTGATGCTGAGCACCTTCGCCCACGAGTACGGGCACCACATCCAGAAGCGCACCGGCATCCTGGCCGCCTCCCTCGAACGCGCCCAGCACATGAACGCCAACCAGAAGCTCGAGGAGAGCCGCCGCCGCGAACTCCAGGCCAGCTGCCTGGGCGCCGCCTACCTCGGCATCAACTCCGGCTTCATCCCGATCACCGGCCCGCTCCTGCAGAGCTACCGCTTCCTCATCTCGCACACCGGCGACGAGTATTCCCGCCCCCGAGTCCACGACCACGGCAACCGCGCCAGCAACTACCAGTGGAACATCGCCGGCTTCAACACCAAACGCCCCGGCAGCTGCAACACCTTCAAAGCCGGCCAAGCCCGAGTCGCCTAACCCCACCGCACCTTCCAACACCTTCGGCGCAACCACCCCCGTGGTTGCGCCGAACGCATGTCGACGAAGCAACGCGGTCGGCGCATGCTGAAGCCCACCTTGAGCACGGCTCAGTCACATGTCCGGGCGAAAGGTGGTCGATGCGTGCCCAAGGCGATCCCGCGCGCGAGCTTTGAGCACGGACCAGTCACGTGTGCGGGCGCGAAGTGGTTGGCGGGTGCCCAAGGTGGCGACGCGAGGGCCTTGGGCACGGTTCGATCACTTGCGCACGCGAGACGTGGTTGATGGGTGCCCAAGGTCGTTCGGCGCGAGGGCTTTGAGCACGGGCCAGTCACGTGCGCGGGCGGGAAGTGGTTGGTGGGTGCTCAAAGTGGCGACGCGAGGGCCTTGGGCACGGTTCGATCACTTGCGCACGCGAGACGTGGTTGACGGGTGCCCAAGGTGGTTCGGCGCGAGGGCTTTGAGCACGGGGCAGTCATGTGTGCGGGTGGGATTTGGGTGGTGGGTGCTCAAAGTGGCGCTGGCTTGTGCGCGGTGGATCGCGGTGGTCGCGGGAAATGGGTTCGGCGCGACCACGGGAGGTGGTCGCGCCGAAGGTGCCTGAGGAACTGTTGCCGGCGGTTAGAAGAGGCGGCGGGCTGAGGCCAGGGAGCCGCCGAAGGAGGTTACGAAGTTGGAGAGGGACTCGCCGATGTCGGAGAGGTGCCAGTTCTCGGGGCCGGAGTACCAGCCGATGCCGGCGTCGGGGTCGTCGTCATCGTCGGTGGCGGCGATTTCGGCGGCCCACTTCTCGGTGAGGCCTAGGACTGCGGCGTACGGGAGGCAGCGGGAGGCGAACTCGAGGCGGTGGCTGTGCGGGAGTGAGGAGGAGGTCTCGTCGGTCAGGTAGCGCTGGAGACCGGCGACCCGGCCTAGGACCGCGGCGCCGCGGGCGGTGCGGGCCGGTGCGGCTTGGCCGGCGAGGGCTAGGGCCAGACCGGCCAGGATGAGTGCGAAGCCGACCAGAGCGAACTTGCTCACCACAGCCAGCACGATCGTCAGTACGACGCCTGCTCCGAGCAGCACGACTCCCGCAGTGGTCCAGCGGTTCCGTACGGCGTCCGGACGGCTCGCGAACCAGCCTTGCGTGACGACGTCGGCGTACAGGTGTTCGCGGACCTGGTTGAGGCGCGGGCGCAGTGCGGCGCCGAGCTCGGAGACGACCACCGTGTCACCGTCTGCGAAGAGCGCGTCCAGCAGTGCCTTCTCGTACGGGAGGAGCTCCGGTCCGCCCTGGTGCTGGCGATGCAGCTCCCAGTCCAGCTTGCCGAACTGGGACTGCCGGGGCAGCTCCACGATGGTGAGGTAGTTGCGCACAGCAAGGTCCAGCAGGGTCGCGGTGATGTCGACCACGTCGGCGGTCTCGTCGACCACCGTCCCCACCTGCCCAGGACGGATCCCGTCCGGCGCAGCGAACTGCGGGCCGTCGGCACCCTCCAGCACCGGGCGCTCCGGTGCGCCCTCACCGACCTTGGCCGCGTCACGACCGCGCAGGAACCACAGCGCCGCCGCACCGAGCAGTCCGATGCCGAGCACGATCACAGCCAGGCCGACCGTGCTCGCGTCGACGGTGAATGCCCGGCTGAGCGTCCAGCGGGTCTTGAACGCCGCGTTCGGCTGGACGGTCGCCTGGTCGCTCAGACCGGTCAGGAAGGTGACGCGGCCGGCGGCCGGGACGCCGTTCTGGGTGATCTCCAGCCCGGCGGACTCCGCCAGCTGCGACGACGTACAGGGCATGCTCGAGCCGGTGCGGCCGGCGAAGCAGGTCACCCAGGTGGCGAACGGTACGTTGATCGACAGTGCCGCCTTCGGGATCGAGGTGTTGAACCCCTGCACGACCGGCCAGCTCACCTCGCGGCCTTCGGTGGACTCGGCCACCACGTTGCCGACGGTATAGCTGTAGACGACCGTGGTCTTGCCGGTGGCGTTCACGGTGATCCGGCGGCCGCCGTCGATGCCCTCGTCGCTGAAGCCCTGCGCGGGCTGACCGTTGACGGTGGCTGAGATGTCAGTCACGTCGTACGTGCGGTCGCGCTCGGCGTCGGCGCGGACCCGGGTGGTCAGGGTCCGGCTGAACGTCGAGCCGCCCGCGGTCAGGTCGACGGTCTCCTTGATCTGGAGCTTGCCGTCCTTGGTCAGCGTCGCATCGGCGGAGTACCCGGAGATCTGGTCGTCCGCGGCGTGGGCGGGCAACGTGCTCAGGGCAACGATCGGTGCGGTCAGGCAAATCATCAGGGCGGCCGGGAGGACGCGGCGCTTCAGTGACATGGGTTGAGAGTAGTCTCGTCCCGGTTCGTCGAGCGAAATCAGGAGGGCAAGACCGGTGAGCAGCCCGTACGGCGGTCCCCAGGACCGGGTCGGTCCCCCACCCGGTGTGCTCCCGCCACCCCAGGCAGCACCGTGGCAGGGCCAGTACTCCGGCCCTCCCCCGGGGCAGCAGCAATACGGTCAGTACCAGCAGCCGCAGGGTCAGTGGGCCCAGCCGTACTACGGCCCGCCCGGCGGGCAGTTCAACGGCTTCCAGCCACCGAAGCGCCGTGGCGGCGCCACCCGCTTGCTGGTGTTCTGCGTCCTGGTCGTGGGCTTCCTAGGCGTCTCACTCGTGGTCATCATCGCGCTGCTCGGCCGGGGCGGCGACGCCAGTGCTGATCCGGGCGTGACCGGTCCGTCGATCGTGCCGACGGCTACCACCAAGCCGCAGAAGGGCACCGCCGAGGACTTCCTGCTGAACGCAAACATCTACCGGACCGGTCCGCTACCGGTGCAGAACTGCAAGGCCGAGAACCTCGGCACCGGCAGCCTGCAAGCGCAGAAGGTCTACTACCAGAAGCTGTTCGCCTGCCTGAACGACGCATGGCGGCCGATCTTCAAGGAGATCGGGCAGGAGAAGCCGGACCCGGGTCTGGTGGTGTTCGACAAGCCGGTGGTCACACCGTGTGGCAGCTTCGCACCGCTGTCCGGCCGGGTGCTCGCCTTCTACTGCTACGGCAACCAGGTGATGTACACCGACGTACTGCAGATGAACAAGGCGTTCGGCCCGAAGCAGGACCTCGCGTACCTGATGACGATCTCGCACGAGTACGGACACCACGTGCAGGGAGTCACTGGTTTGTTTTATGCGCGGATGACCTATCTGCAGGACCACCCGGAGCAGAAGCTCGAGTCGTCGCGCCGCAACGAGCTGCAGGCGTCCTGCTTCGCAGGTGTGTTCAGCAAGGCCGTTGAGCAGTCCTACCCGCTGACCAATCGACTGGACGAGTTCAAAGAGCAGTCCAGCAACAGCTTCGGTGAGAGCCCGTCGACGCCCGAGAACGAGCGGACGCACGGACTGGCCACCAGCCAGGGTTTCTGGATCCAGAACGGCTTCAACATCGGCTCGAACAAGGCCTGCAACACGTTCGCGGTGAACACCGACCTGGTGAAGTAGTCCACCCGTTGCTCGACGTTCCGGCGTCGTTAACCGAACGGCGTAACATGCGCCCGTGACGTTGCGACGCGGGGACCTGGCGCCGTCGGCGCGGACATTGGTGGACGTGCTGTCCGAGACTGCCACCAAGTACGCCGACGAGCCCGCGCTGGACGACGGCAGTGTCAGCCTGAGCTATCGCGAGCTGATGGCCCAGGTGGAGAAGTTTGCCGCCCGCTTGACCGCAGCCGGTGTCGGTCCCGGTGACCGCGTCGGTGTCCGGATCTCGTCCGGACACAACGACCTGTACGTCGCCATTCTCGGCACGCTGCACGCCGGAGCGGCGTACGTGCCGGTGGACGCGGACGACCCGGAGGAGCGCGCCGAACTGGTCTTCGGCGAGGCCGCCGTCGCTGCGACGGTGGCCGACGACCTCGAGCTCACCGTACTGCGCGAGCAGCCGGTTCTCCCGGTGTCGAACGACAACGCCGACGGCTACTCCGACTACCCGTACTCGGCCCGGATGGACGCCCCCGAGGCCCTCCCGGCGCCTCGGATGTCGGACGGGCCCGAACCCACTGACGATGCCTGGATCATCTTCACCTCGGGCTCAACCGGCGTACCGAAGGGTGTGGCGGTGTCTCACCGGTCCGCGGCCGCGTTCGTCGACGCCGAGGCCCGGATGTTCCTCCAGCAGGAGCCGATCGGCCCTGACGACCGGGTGCTGGCCGGACTGTCGGTCGCGTTCGACGCGTCCTGTGAGGAGATGTGGCTCGCCTGGCGGTACGGCGCCTGTCTGGTACCGGCGCCTCGCTCACTCGTCCGCAGTGGCATGGACCTCGGTCCCTGGCTGGTCGCTCAGGGCATCACGATCGTTTCGACCGTGCCGACCCTGGCTGCGCTCTGGCCGGCCGATGCGCTCGACCAGGTCCGGCTGCTGATCTTCGGCGGTGAGGCGTGCCCGCCCGAGCTGGCCGAGCGGCTCGCCGTCGACGGCCGCGAGGTGTGGAACACGTACGGCCCGACCGAGGCGACTGTGGTCGCGTGCGGCGCACAGCTGACCGGAGAAGGCCCGGTCCGGATCGGCCTCCCACTGGACGGCTGGGATCTTGCCGTGGTCGATGCCGAAGGCAACGAAGTGGCCGAGGGCGGGATCGGCGAGCTGATCATCGGTGGCGTCGGCCTGGCCCGCTACCTGGACCCGGCCAAGGACGCGGAGAAGTTCGCTCCGATGCCCACACTGGGCTGGGAGCGCGCTTACCGCAGCGGTGACCTGGTCAAGAACGAGGCGGCCGGTCTGCTCTTTCAGGGCCGGGCCGATGAGCAGATCAAGCTCGGTGGCCGCCGGATCGAGCTGGGCGAGGTCGACGCGGCTCTACAGGCACTGCCCGGGGTGTCCGGTGCAGCAGCCGCCGTACGGGCCAGTGCGGCTGGTAATCAGCTTCTCGTCGGATACGTCGTACCGGACGAGGCCTTCGATCAGCAGAGTGCGACAGAGCGATTGCGTGAGGCACTGCCCGCGGCGCTGGTGCCGCTACTCGCCATCGTCGACACCCTGCCCACCCGCACGTCCGGCAAGGTCGACCGGAACGCACTGCCCTGGCCGCTGCCCGGGATTGACTCCGACGGCCCAGCTGCCGAGCTGGACGGTACGGCGGGCTGGCTGGCCGCGCGTTGGACGAAAGTGCTCGGTGCCAAGGTCACCGGTACCGACAACGACTTCTTCATGCACGGTGGTGGCAGTCTGGCCGCCGCGCAGCTGGTGTCCGCGCTGCGCGAGCGCTACCCCGAGGTGACCGTCGCTGACATCTACGAGTACCCGCGGCTGGGCGCACTGGCCGATCGGCTCGACGAGTCCACGCAGGTGCTGGCGGAGCCGGTCGAGCTGCGCGACATCCGGCCGACACCGCCCGGTACGCAACTGCTGCAGACCGCACTGACGCTCGTACTGCAGACCGTGGTTGGCGTGCGCTGGCTGGTCTACCTGTTCACACTGAACAACCTGCTCGACGAGTTCGCCGGACCGCTGCCGTGGATCCGCACGGTGTCGTGGTGGTGGATCCTGGCCGGTTGGCTGCTGCTGATCACTCCTGCGGGTCGCATGGGGATCGCTGTGGTCGGTGCGCGGATTCTGCTGCGCGGTCTGAAGCCAGGCACGTATCCACGCGGTGGCAACGTGCACGTCCGGCTCTGGGCCGCCGAGAACCTGGCCGACGCAGCTGGTGCAGCCAACCTGGCCGGTGCGCCCTGGATCGCCTACTACGCGAGAGCGCTCGGAGCGAAGATCGGTCGCGGCGTAGACCTGCACACGCTGCCGCCGGTCACCGGCATGCTGACGATGGGCCGGGGCGCGTCGATCGAGCCCGAGGTCGACCTGTCCGGCTACTGGATCGACGGCGACCAGCTGATCGTCGGTGCGATCAGTGTGGGCCCGGATGCGGTCATCGGCTCGCGTTCCATGCTGCTCCCCGGTGTCGAGATCGGCCGCGGCGCTGAGATCGCAGCCGGCTCCGCTGTCTCCGGCAAGGTCCCGCCGAGCGAGCGCTGGTCCGGCTCCCCGGCCAGCCGTGTCGGCCGTGCCCGGCACCCGTGGCCCGACGAGCGACCGGCCCGCGCCCCCTGGTGGGTAGCGGCGTACGGCGCTCAGTCCGCGGTCATGTCCTTGCTCCCGGTCGCCGCTGCCGCCGCAGCGCTGTTCGTACTCGGGCGCGCGCTCCAGGGCACCCAGACACTCGGTGATGCTGCGCTACGCGCGCTCGCTGCGGTTCCGCTGATGACACTGGTCGGTTTCGTCACCCTCGCCGTACTGACGTTGATTGGCGTGCGGCTGCTCGGGATCGGCATCAAGCCCGGCCACTACCCAGTGCGGAGCCGGATCGGGTGGCAGGTGTGGGCGACCGAGCGGCTGCTCGACACCGCCCGGACTCTGCTCTTCCCGCTGTACGCGAGCCTCGCGACACCGTGGTGGCTGCGCGCACTGGGCGCCAAGATCGGCAAGGACGTTGAGGCGTCCACGGTGTTGCTGCTGCCGAAGATGACCACGGTCGGCGAGGGTGCGTTCCTGGCCGACGACACGATGATCGCGTCGTACGAGCTCGGTGGCGGTTGGCTGCACGTGGCCGGCGCGAAGGTCGGCAAGCGCGCGTTCCTGGGCAACTCCGGGATGACCGCCCCCGGCCGCTCAGTTCCGAAGAACGGACTGGTCGCCGTACTGTCCGCTGCGCCGAAGAAGTCCAAAGCCGGTACGTCGTGGCTCGGGTCGCCGCCAGTGAAGCTGCGCAGGCAGGCGGTCGCGGGCGACCAGAGCCGCACGTTCCACCCGCCGTTCAAGGTCAAGGTCGCCCGGGCGCTGGTGGAGTTGTGCCGGTTCGTCCCGATGATGTGCACGGTGCTGATCGCACTCGGCGTGCTGTTCGCACTGCAGGCGCTCGACATCTGGCTCGGCCCGTGGGCGGCGCTGCTGCTGTCCGGTGCGGTGATCCTGGCCGCGGGCGCGGTCGCGGGCGGGATGGCGACCGTGGCCAAGTGGGTGATCGTCGGCCGCACTCGCGCGGTCGAGTACCCGCTGTGGAGCTCGTTCGTGTGGCGCAACGAAGTGGTCGACAGTTTCGTCGAGCTGGTCGCCGCCCCCTGGTTCGCGAACGCCGCCGCCGGTACGCCGGTCCTCGCGCTCTGGCTGCGGTCCCTCGGGGCCAAGATCGGCAAGGGCGTTTGGTGCGAGACGTACTGGTTACCGGAGGCCGATCTGGTCACTTTGGGCGACGGGGCAACAGTGAATCGCGGTTGCGTGCTGCAGACACACCTGTTTCATGATCGAGTGCTCTCCATGAGCACAGTCACCTTCGGGCCGGGCGCGACCCTCGGACCGCACGGCATCGTCCTGCCTGCCGCGTCAGTCGGTGCGGGGGCTACCATCGGCCCGGTGTCTCTCGTAATGCGTGGTGAAGGCGTGCCCGACGGAACCCGTTGGGCAGGGAACCCGATCGCTCCCTGGCAAGGCTGAATATGGCCTTCGCTAATGGTGCCGGTCGCCCCCAGACGGGACACCCCGGAGCCTCATCCGCCGGTGACCCCTATGTGCCCAGCCACGGCAACGGCGGGTACCACGTCGAGTCGTACGAGCTCGAGCTGGACTACCGCGTCAACAGCAACCGGCTGTCCGGCAAGGCCAACATCACTGCGGTCGCCGAGCAGGCCCTGTCCCGGTTCGCACTCGACCTGTCCGGGCTGCGCGCCACCAAGGTGACGGTGAACGGCCGCCGGGTCTCCCGCTTCACCCAGCGTGCCGGCAAGCTGCACATCACCCCGGCGAGCACGCTGATGGACGGTGCCGAGTTCACTGTCGACATCCAGTACAACGGGAACCCGAAGCCGGAGGACAGTCCGTGGGGCGGCCTCGGCTGGGACGAGCTCACCGAGGGTGTGATCGTGGCCAGCCAGCCCAGTGGGGCGGCCACCTGGTTCCCCTGCAACGATCACCCCGGCGACAAGGCGCACTACCGGATCACGATCACCACCGATTCGCCGTACCACGCCCTGGCGAACGGGCGACTGGTGTCGCGCCGGGTCAAGGCGAGTCGCACGACGTGGGTCTACGACCAGGCTGCGCCGATGGCGACGTACCTGGCGACTGTGCAGATCGGCCGGTACGACGCTCTCGATCTGGCCAGGACTCCGGTCACCACGCGCGCCCTGGTGCCGCCGGGCGAGCTGCGGGACTTCAAGTACGACTTCGGTCGGCAGCAGGACATGATGACGCTGTTCTGCCGGCTGTTCGGGTCCTACCCGTTCGGCAACTACACGGTCGTGGTGACCGACGACGACCTGGAGATTCCCCTGGAGGCACAGGGCATCTCGGTCTTCGGCAGCAACCATGTGGACGGGAAGCGCACGTCGGAGCGACTGGTCGCACACGAGCTGGCGCACCAGTGGTTCGGCAACAGCCTCACACCGTCGGCCTGGAAGGACATCTGGCTCAACGAGGGCTTCGCCTGCTACGCCGAGTGGCTGTGGTCGGAGGAGTCCGGTGGTCTGAGTGCTGACCAGCAGGTGTCCAAGGCGCACACGCGACTGCGTGGACTGCCGCAGGATCTGCTGCTGTCGGACCCCGGCCCGGAGCTGATGTTCGACGACCGCCTCTACAAGCGCGGTGCCATCACCCTGCACGCGATCCGCCTGCACCTCGGCGACGACGCCTTCTTCGACATGCTCCGCACCTGGACCAAGACCTACCGCCACGCGTCCGTCACCACCGCCGACTTCGTAGCCATGGCCACCCAGTTCTCCGCCGACCAGGCAGCCCTCCGCTCCCTGTTCGCCACCTGGCTAGCCGAATACGCCCTTCCACCCGCCCCCCGCCGCCCCCGCAACCGCTAGCCGCGGGCTACTTCGGCGGCGGCTTGGAGGAAGCGTTCGGTGAGGGGCGTTCGGGTGGACCAGGCGGCACCGATCCACCAGGTGGCGGCTCGGCCGGGTAGTGGGACTAGGCGGACCTCGCCGGGGGCGATGCGTTCGGCAGACAGCGGTACGACGGAGGGTCCGGCGCCGGCTGCGGTGAGCGCGAGCATCGTCTGCAGGTCCCCGGCTTCCTGAAGTACTTGCGGGTGGCAACCGAGCTCGGCGTACAGGCCGTTGATCTGGGCTGTGAGGCCGGGGCCGCGGTCTGGCGTCAGTCGGACCAGTGGGCGACCGTCCAGCCAGCGGGCGAGGTCTCGGGGCACGGACTGGTCGATGGGCAGCGCCAGGGCCAGGCGGTCCTTGCGGAGGCGCAGGTGCTCGAGGCCGGCCGGGACCGGGAGGCGGACGAAACCGATCTGCAGACCGCCTGCCTGGAGCCGCTCGTACTGCTCGGCTGACGACATGTCTTCCAGCGACACCGAGACTCGCGGCCAGCGGCTGCGGAAGAGCGCTACCGCGCGTGGGGCCAGCTCGATGCCGGACAGGCCGAAGCCGATCGCTAGCGAGCCCTCGACACCTGCGGCGACCTGAGCGGCTCGGCGTTCGAAGGCTTCTGAACGCTCGAGCAACTGCAGAGCGTCGGGTAGCAGCAGTTCACCCTCCGGAGTCAGTCGCGCACCATGTCGGCCGCGGATGAACAGCACCGAACCGAGGCGACGCTCCAGGACCTGGATCTGCTTGGTGAGCGCGGGCTGACTGGTCGCGAGCTCATCGGCCGCGGCCCCGAAGGTCCGCAGCCTGGCGACGGTGACGAATGCCCGCAGCAAGCGCAGGTCCATAACCACAGGATATGGAAAATCGATAAACATCTATTGGACGTGATGGATCGCTGGGCGTTTCGATGGTCGTATGACGCTCTTTCGCACCGCCACCGTCCAGTTCCAGGCCTTCCCCGACCAGCCCGCCCAGAACCTCGCCACGGTCGAGCGGCTGGCCCGGCAGGCCGTTGCCGAGGGCGCGCGGCTGGTCGTCTTCCCGGAGCTCTGCCTGCTCGGCTACTGGCACTTGCGGCGGCACACGGCGGCGCGATTGGCCGAGCTGGCTCAGCCGGTCGATGGTCCGCTGATCCGTCAGGTGCTTGCCCTGGCCAAGGACCTGGACGCCGGTCTTGGGGTCGGGTTTCTGGAGGCCGCCGACGGTCAACTCTTCAACGCGTACGCCGTCTGTCTGCCGAACGGCGAGGTCCACGTGCACCGCAAACTGCATGCGTTCGAACACGAGGCGATCGCCAGCGGATCGTCGTACACGGTGTTCGAGACGCCGTGGGGATTCCGCGCCGGGGTGCTGATCTGCTGGGACAACAACCTGGTCGAGAACGTGCGGATCACGGCGTTGCTCGGGGCCACGGTTTTGCTCGCGCCGCATCAGACCGGCGGTACGAACTCACGGAGCCCGCATGGGATGAAGCCGATCCCGCTGTCGGTCTGGGACGGAGATCCGACCGAAGCCTTCAACGGCCCGAACGGACGGGAGTGGTTGCTGCGCTGGCTGCCGGCCCGAGCCCACGACAACGGCATCTTCGTCGTCTTCAGCAACGGAGTCGGCCCGGACGACGACGAACTCCGCACCGGCAACGCGATGATCCTCGACCCCTACGGCCGAATCATCGCCGAAACCCCAGTCCCCGCCGAAGCGGTAGTAACCGCCGACCTAGACCTGGACCTCGTGCCGCTCTCAACCGGCCAACGCTGGATCAGAGGCCGCCGCCCAGACCTGTACACCCCGCTGACGCTGGTCAGAGGGGACGAGCTGGACGCCCGAGCCGCCCGCTTCTCACCAGACCCAGTCGAGCGCGACGCGCCCCCAAGCTAGACCCGACGAGCTCGCCGCGCGCGTCTTACTCCCCAACCACGGTCAGTAGATGAGGGCAGTGGCCATGGCGACGATGCCTTCGTTGCGGCCGGTGAAGCCTAGGCCGTCGGAGGTGGCGGCGGCTACTGAGACCTCGGCGCCGCAGGCTTCGCTCAGGACCTGTTCGGCTTCCTGCCGGCGCAGGAGGAACCGTGGGCGGTTGCACACCACCTGCACGGTGATGTTGCCGATCTCGTAGCCGAGGGCACGTACGCGGCTGGCGGACTCGGCCACCAGCGATACCCCGGAGGCACCGGCGAACTGAGGATCATCCGTCCCGAAGTTGGTTCCGAGATCACCCAGCCGGGCTGCGCTCAGCAACGCCGTACAGATTGCGTGGGCTGCTGCGTCGCCGTCCGAGTGTCCTGCGGCGCCGACAGTTTCGCGCGGCCAGTGCAGGCCGGCCAGCCACATCGGGCGGCCCTCCTCCAACGGGTGAATGTCGATGCCGTTGCCGATCCGGGGGATCCTGCCCTCGATCAAACCAATCGCCTCTCCGCCAGCAGAGCCTCCGCCAGCAGCAAGTCCTGGGGGCGCGTCACCTTGAACGCGTCCGGCGACCCTTCGACCGTCAGCACAGTCACGCCGAGCGCCTCGCACAGCATCGCATCGTCGGTCGCTCCGACCACACCCGCCGCATGCGCACGCCGCAGTACGTCGGGAGCGAAGCCCTGCGGAGTCTGCACCGCAACCAGCGTCGACCGGTCCGGCGTGGCCACGACCTCACCGGTCGGACCGACCTGCTTGATCGTGTCCGTCACCGCAACCGCCGGTACGACGGCCTCGGCGCCGGCTCGCACAGCCGCCACCACGCGCTCGATCGCGTCGACCGGGACGAACGCCCGGGCCGCGTCGTGCACGAGAATGCAGTCGATCCCCTCGACCGGAACCAACTCCAGCGCGGTCCGGACCGAGTCCGACCGCTCCGCGCCACCCGCGACCACGAGCAGGCGGGTGTCCCCGACGTACGGGGTGAGTTCTTTGGTGACCGTCTCTTCGGTGCCGGGTGGGACTGCGACCACCAAACAGACGAGGTCGGCGGCGGACGCTGCCTTCAGTCCACGAACCGCATGGACCAGCAGCGCGTCGCCACCGACCTCTCGAAACGCCTTCGGGGTCTCACCACCGAGCCTCAACCCGAGACCTGCCGCCGGAATGATCGCCGCCGTACTCATCTGGCGACAACACAGGACAGCAGGGTCACGGGATCAGACTCGACCTGACAATCAGGACGCCAGGACCTCGTCGAGGATGGCTTCCGCCTTGTCCTCGTTCGTGTGCTCGGCTAGCGCCAGCTCCGAGACGAGGATCTGGCGAGCCTTCGCCAGCATCCGCTTCTCACCGGCGGACAGACCACGGTCCCGCTCACGGCGCCACAGGTCGCGGACGACCTCGGCCACCTTCATCACGTCACCGGAGTGCAACTTCTCCAGGTTCGCCTTGTAACGTCGCGACCAGTTGGTCGGCTCCTCCGTGTGCGGAGCCCGCAGCACGTCGAAGACGCGCTCCAGACCGGCCTGATCCACGACGTCACGCACGCCGACAAGATCGAGGTTGCACGCGGGGACCCGGACGACCAGGTCGTTCTGAGCGACGATCCTCAAGACCAGATAGGTCTTGTCCTCACCTTTGATCTGACGGGTCTCGATGTCCTCGATGACGGCCGCACCGTGATTGGGGTAAACAACCGTCTCGCCGACTGTGAAAGTCATATGTCACGTGCCCCTTTCCGAGTCCTATCCTACCACGCGCCGGCTGGTCCGGTTCTGACGTTTGTGCTGGTCAGAGGCCATTTCCCGCCTTGACAAAGGCTCCCCGCCATGCCTCGTGCGCGCGAAGACTGTTGCCGGTGACACCAACGGGTGCCCACCCGGCGTCGGCCCGCACCCGGGGTGGCACTACGCTGTGCTGCGCCGGAGGCCGTGCGCCGAAGGACCCCGAAACAGCTTGCAGGAGAGGGATTCCAGTGCCGATCACGTTGTCCGCGCGGTCCGTCCGGCGCGCCGCGCTGGCGAGTGCCGCCGCCACTCTCAGTATCGTCCTGGCGGCCTGTGGCGCGAACTTCAACGCCCAGACCGCACAGCCGTACCAGCCGGCCGAAGGCACCAACGCCTCCTCCGGCGGCATCGTGGTCCGCAACCTCCTGGTCCTCGCGGACGAGCACGGCAAGGGCGAACTGCACGGCGTAGTCATCAACAACGGCACCGCCAGCGACACCCTGGTCTCCATCACCCAGGCCCCGCCGAAGCCGCCGACCGCGGACACCCCGCCGGAAGACCCGGCGCCGGTCACCTTCGGCAAGTTCGACCCCCTCAGCCTCGCGGTAGGCGCCGCCCTCCGCCTCCCCCAGACCGGCGGCGTCGACCCCACCCCGACGGTCACCCCGAGCACCACCCCCACGGTCACTCCCTCGGGCACCCCGAAGACCCCCGCGGCGGCTCCCTTCTCGGTCACCGGCGCCGAGCCCGGCAAGATGGTCAACGTAGTCATCACCTTCGCCAAGGCCGGCCCCATCACCACCGACATCCCCGTCCTCACCGACGACCACTACGCCCCCACCCCGCGCGACGACGCCCCCAAGGGCGAGCACTAGTACCCCTCGCGCCGGGTCCCACCCACCCTTCCTGCGCGGCTGCCGCCGCTTCCTGCCAGCAGCATTTCGGCGACCGCGCATTCGCGACCGCCGCCGCGTGCACGCGGCTTGCTGAACCGGGTTGCGTGGGATGGGGAGTGTCGCTCTCGATGACTCAGGCGGTTGCGCGCTGCGGACGGCCGGCACTGACCAACCGCGGGGCGGCGTAGCGCGGGATCCCGTTCCGCACTGGAAGCGGACCTGAGCCACTCACCAACTGCTGTTGGCGGGGCGGGCTCAGGCGTGGCGTCCGCTCCCACAGGCAGTTGGTGAGTGCTGGCGGTCCGCCCCGAGCGCATACCCAGTCCGCCGCCACGCGCGACATGCTCCCGAAGGCCACGGGCGGGAGGCTTTCGCCAGTACGTGCGGTCGGGCGAACTGTTCTCACCAGGAAGCGGGGGGGCGCCGGCGGGCCGAGCGGTAGCGAGGTGGGAGCCGGTGCGGGGGAAGCCGGTGCGGGGGTAGACAACCGAACGGGCCGCTCCCGGCGCGGGGCGGCCCGTTCGTCGTGCCGGCGGGGCCTGTGGCCGAGGTCCCGTCGGACGTTCAGTTGGCGGCTTGGGCCGCTTTGGCGAGGCTGGGGATCATTTTGTCGAGGACCCAGGGGACGCTCAGGACGCTGACCGAGCTCATGCCGGAGATGACCTGTTCGTCGTCCAGGGCGTAGGCGCTACCGCGTTTGACCGCGCCCAGTGACGAGTAGACGGGGTCGGCGGCGAACTTCGCCGTACCCAGGCCGTCGACGTACGCGATCAGGACGTCGGCATCGGCGTCGGCGATCTTTTCCTTGCTGATGCTGATGGCGAACTCGTTCTTGGTGTTCTTCTTCTGCTGTGCCTCAACGCCGGGCGCGTTCACGAAGCCCATCTGGTTGAGGATCTGCACGCGCGGGTCGCCCGGCATGTAGAGCCAGTTCTCTTGGCCGAAGGAGCCGACGGCGAGCGTCTTGCCCTTGAATTCGGGGTGCTCGGCGGCGACCTGGTTGATCTTGTCGTTGAGGCCGGTGATCAGCTTCTCGGCCTCGGCCTTCTTGCCGAGGGCTTCGCCGACCAGCAGGGTTTGGTCCTGCCAGGTGGTCTGCCACGGGGCGCCCGGGTACGCGACCGTCGGCGCGATGCCCGACAGGGTGTCGTACGTCGCCTTGTCGAACCCCTCGTACGGCGCCAGGATCACGTCCGGCTTCAGCGCCGCGATCTTCTCGAACGGGTACTTGTCACCGGTGTCGAGCAGTTCGGTCTTCGCGGGGTCGAACCACGACGCGTCCCAGGCGGTGACGCCGGCCGGGGTCGGGCCGTAGGTGACCTTGGGCATGGCGACCGGGGTTTCGCCGAGGGCGTGGACGATGTCCTGGGCGTTCCAGCCGAGGGTGACGATGCGCTGCGGCTTCGCGGGTACGACGGTCTCCCCGAAGGTGTTCTTCAGCTTCACCGGGAATCCCGCCGTACTGGCGGACCCCTGCGGCTGCGGGTCGTCGGCAGTACTGCAGGCGACGAGCAAGCTGGTTGCGATCAGTACGCCGGCGGCCGCACTGATCGCCCGGAAGGGGGGCAATGCCATCAGAGACTCTCCTCAGTCGAAACTAAGGACAGCCTAAGCTAACCCCGATGGTCCTGACGACCCGCGGGGCTGTGAGTCAGGACTCGAACTTGTAGCCGAGGCCGCGGACGGTGACCAGGTGCGACGGGTTCGAGGGGTCCTTCTCGAGCTTCGAGCGCAGCCGCTTCACGTGGACGTCGAGGGTCTTGGTGTCGCCCACGTAGTCGGCGCCCCAGATCCGGTCGATCAGCTGACCGCGGGTGAGCACCCGGCCGGTGTTGCGCAGCAGCATCTCGAGCAGCTCGAACTCCTTCAGCGGCAACCGGATCTCGGTGCCACCGACGGTCACGACGTGCCGCTCGACGTCCATCCGGACCGGCCCCGCTTCGAGGGTGTCCGGCAGCAGCTCCACGTCCTGACCACGACGCAGTACGGCGCGGATGCGGGCGAGCAGCTCGCGCGGGCTGTAGGGCTTGGTGACGTAGTCGTCCGCGCCCAGTTCGAGCCCGACGACCTTGTCCACCTCGGTGTCCTTGGCGCTGACGATGATGACCGGGACGTTGCCGCGGCTGCGCAGCGCCCGGCACACCTCGGTACCGGACAGGCCCGGCAGCATCAGGTCGAGCAGCACGATGTCCGCACCGGCCCGGTCGTACTCGTCCAGTGCGTCCGGCCCGGTCTCCGCGACGGCGACCTCGAAGCCTTCCTTGCGCAGGACGTACGACAACGCGTCGCTGTAGCTCTCTTCGTCTTCGACGACCAGCACTCGGGTCACGAAGCTGTCTCCTTTGTGATCTGCTCCGACGGGGTAGGCGTCAGAGTGACGGCCGGCTCCTCCTGGCTGGGGGAACCGGTCTGGCCCGGGGCGGATTCGAGCCGCAACGGGAGTCTCACGGTGAATGTGGAGCCTTGGCCTTCGACACTCCAGACTCGCACGTCACCGCCGTGGATCGAGGCGATGTGCTTGACGATGGACAGTCCGAGCCCGGTACCGCCGGTCTCCCGGCTGCGGGCCCGGTCGACCCGGTAGAAGCGCTCGAAGATGCGCTCCAGGTCGCTGGTCGGGATACCGACGCCCTGGTCGCTGACGGTCACCTCGACCAGGTCGCCGATCGGGTGCGCGGCGACCGCGACCCGGGTGCCGTCCGGGCTGTAGTTGACCGCGTTCTCCACCAAGTTGCCGATGGCAATGGACAGCTGGTCCTCGCTGCCCATCACCTCCAGCTCCGGCTCGGTCTTGACGACGATCTTGATGTCGCGGTCCTCGGCGTCCACCCGGCAGCGGTCGACGGCGGCCTCGATGACCCCGTTGATGTCGACCGAGTGCGGGTGCTCCAGCGGGTCGTCGCCCTGCAGCCGGGACAGCTCGATGATCTCCTTGACCAGGCGGCTGAGCCGGGAGGCCTCGATCCGCATCCGGTCCGAGAACCGCTGCACGGCCTCCGGGTCGTCCGAGGCTTCGGAGACCGCGTCGGCGAGCAGGATCAGCGCGCCGACCGGGGTCTTGAGCTCGTGCGAGACGTTGACGGTGAAGTCGCGCCGGATCGCCTCCAGCCGGCGCTCGCGGGTCCGGTCCTCGACCAGCACCAGCACCAGCTGGCTGCCCAGCGGCGCCACCCGGGCGCTCACGTACTGCGTGGCGCCGAGCCGGCCGCGGACGATCTCCAGGTCCTGCTGGCGAATCTCGCCGTCCCGGCGGACCGCCCGGACCATGGTCAGGATGTCGTCGACCACCAGCCGCTCACCCCGGACGATGCCGAGCACGTGCGCCGGAGCGCTTGCCTGCAGCACCTGATCCTCCGGCCCCATCACGACCGCGGAGGAGCGCAGCACCGACAGGACGGTCGCGACACCACCCGGTACGGCGGGGTCCGGGGACTCGGGGATCTTGCGCTGGGATCGCTCGGAAAGCATCATCGCGCCGAGTGAAAGGAGGGCCAGGGCCGCGCCGATGACGCCGCCCAGCACCGCAGCCAGCGTGGGGTCCACAGCAACGATGCTACGCGGGCAACCAGCAGGGAAAGACCGTATGAGCACGGGATGACCGGGACACGTCTCAACTGTTCATCAGGCGTTCACTACTCGTCGCCGACTAGCAACCTCGACGGCATACGGTGACCGCTGGGCGGGTACTGGCCTGTCCGGCACCGGGCCACGGGCACACCACAGAACGGAAACGAACACAATGCGTGACAGTTACCACGAGCAGCTCGACGACATCCTCGCCGAGCTCGAGCGGATGACCCGGACCGTGTCCACCGCCGTCCGCCGGTCGACCTCAGCCCTGCTGGAGGCCGACATCCGCCAGGCCGAGGACGTCATCGCCGCCGACATCCAGCTGGACGCGGCCGGTGAAGGCGTCGAGGAGAAGGTCTTCGAGCTGATGGCCCGCCAGGCCCCGGTCGCCAACGAGCTGCGGATGCTGGTCGCCGCCCTCCGGATGGTCGCCGACCTCGAGCGGATGGGCGACCTCGCCGCCCACGTCTCCAAGATCGCCCGGCTGCGCTACCCGTCCCCGGCCATCCCCACCGAGCTGCACGACGTCATCCAGGAGATGGGCACCGTGGCCGGCCACATGGTCGACGCCGCCGGTGACGTGATCAAGACCCGCGACGTCGAAGCCGCCAGCGCCCTCGAGGCCACCGACGACGAGATGGACAAGCTCCGCACCAACCAGTTCCGCCTGATGATGGACGACAGCTGGCCGCACGGCGTCGAGGTCGCCGTCGACATCGCCCTCCTCGGCCGGTACTACGAGCGCATCTCCGACCACGCCGTCTCGATGGCCCGCCGCGTCGTCTACCTGGTCACCGGCGAGCTCCCGGTCGCCGTCGGCGGCACCGCAGCCGGCTCCGGCGCCGGAGCCTCCACCCCGAACCCGAACGGCAACGGCGACTGACCGTCAGAGCTGCACGGGCTTCGCAGCACGCCAGAGGATCTCAGCCTCTTCCAGGAACTGCGGATACCAAGTGTCAGCCGGCTGAAGGACGAACTTCGGTTCGCCTTCAGCCTGGAAGGTGTAGTACTCGACGAACAGCGCCGAGTACTCCGTCTGCCCGCCGGGGTCGACTGCAACGACTCCGAGCGGGATCGGATGGTTCGTGAGGCGGACCTCGAGTGATCCGCCGGTCGACGCGGCCAGCTCGGCCAGCAATCGCAGCGACTGCTCGATTCTGGCCCTGGCCGACGCCGGCGATCGTTCTGCGTAATAGCGTTCGGCGGCGATCCCGACCGCACTGGACGAGGGTTCGATCAGCAGCATCCGGATCGTGCAGCCGTGCCGCAGACGGCGTTCGAATTCGTTGTAGTTCTCGGTCAGCAGCGTGTTCCGCGCGACGCCGGTGATGAACAGGTCGTTCGCGGCCTTGATCGAATTCATGAGTTCGGGTCCGAACGACTGGGCGAACTGCGGTCGCGCCATCGCTTGCAGCCGGCGGCTCGGCGGTGGCGGCCACGCCGTACCGGCCTCCCATAGCCGCTCGGCCTGTTGCGCGTAGAAGGTGAACCACCCGCCGTCGGACTCGGCGAAGTGCATGATCGGGCCGGGCTCGGACGCGGGCCGCAGCTCGGGCTGCTGGACGGTCACGGTCGACGAACCACGCGACCGGATCAGGTTCACACCGATCGGCGGGACGAACTGCGCGACCCGGATCTCGAGGTTTCCCTGTGTGCTGGCCTTGAGCTCGTCCAGTTCCTCGAGCGTGCTCAGGATCCGCTGCGACAACAGCGCCGCGCGACCGACCGGCCGGTTCATCGCAGCCTGCTCGACGAGCGCCTGCTCGTTCGGATCGACCACCAGCACCCGCAGCCGCGCCCCACGCACCAGCGCCCGGTGGAAGTCGTCGCGCGATCCCTGAACGGTCCGCGCCATCGCAATCCCGATCAGCAGTACGTCGTCCGCCTCGGCCCGCCGCCGCGCCAGATCCTCAGGAAAATCCCGCAACAGTACGTCGGCCGGTCGGCCCTTGCCCGCCATCTCGGCCACCAGTCGCCGGGACCGGATCTGTGCAAACGCCAAGACGGCCAGCAACGCCAGAATCGCCGAACTCAACACAGCCATGTCGGCCACATCCACGATGCCGAGCACCGTGAACACTCCGGCTGCGCCGGTCAGCAACCACAGATCGAGGTTGTCGCTCGTCAACACCCGCTGAACGCCCCGCCCCAGGGCTCGCACGAAACTCACGCACCAACCGTACGAACCCGAACCCCCACCCGCGCACTCACGCGTGTCCGGGTGGGGAAGGCAGGTGTCAGCGGCCTTGGTTCTTGACTGCTTCGATGGCGTCGGCGGCTGCGGCGGGGTCGAGGTACTCGCCGCCGGGGGTGATCGGCTTCAGGTCCTCGTCGAGTTCGTAGAGGAGGGGGAGGCCGGTGGGGATGTTGAGGCCGACGACGGTGGGCTCGTCCAGGCCGTCGAGGTGCTTGACCAGGGCGCGCAGGGAGTTGCCGTGGGCCGTCACGAGGACGGTCTTGTTGGCGCGGAGGTCGGGGACGATCGCGTCGTACCAGTAGGGGAGCATCCGGGCGACGACGTCCTTGAGGCACTCGGTCGCGGGGAGGATCTCCGGCGGGAGGGCGGCGTAGCGGGGGTCGCCGGCCTGGTCGAACTCGGAGCCGCGCTCGATGGCGGGCGGCGGGGTGTCGTAGGAGCGGCGGAAGAGCATGAACTGCTCCTCGCCGAGCTCTTCGAGGGTCTGCTTCTTGTCCTTGCCCTGCAGAGCGCCGTAGTGGCGCTCGTTGAGGCGCCAGGAACGGCGGACGTCGATCCACTGGCGCTCGGCCACCTCGAGCGCGATGTTCGCGGTGCGGATCGCGCGGCGCAGCAGCGAGGTGTGCAGGACGTCGGGGAGCAGACCGCGGTCGCGGAGCAACTCACCGCCGCGGTGCGCCTCCTCGACACCCTGAGCGTTCAGGTCGACGTCGACCCAGCCGGTGAAGAGGTTCTTGGCGTTCCAGTCGCTGTGGCCGTGGCGGAGCAGGATCAGACGATAGGTCATGCGGCGAGTCTAACGAGGCTCCAGCCAGCCCTTGAAAGCGTCCAGATTCCGGGTGGATTCGCCCCGCGAGATCCGCCAGTCGTACTCCTTGCGGATCGAGGAGGCGAAGCCGAGCTCGAGGATCGTGTTGAACGACGAGTCCGCATACTCCAGTACGGCGCCCAGCAGCCGATCCACCTCTGTCGGGGTGATCGCGTGCAGCGGGACGCGGCCGTCCAGGTGGATGTCGCCGAGATGGTCGACCGCGAACGCGACGCCGTACATCTTCAGGTTCTTCTCGAGCAGCCAGCGGTAGACGGCCTCGTGGTTCTCGTCGGGGTGCCGGGCCACGAAGGCGTGCACCTGGACGGCCTGGGCGCCGACCGTCAGCGCGACCGTGGTCTTGAGCTTGCGCTCCCCCGGCAGGTCGGCGCTGAAGACGCCTGGTGAGCTCTCGGTGAACTCGATCTCGTTCTCGGTCAGCACCTGGCGGATCACGTCCGCCGCGGACACTCTCATCCGGCTACCTCCGCAGCCAGATCGGCCGCCATCGACTCCGCTGCGGTCCGGTACGCCGTCAGCGTCTTCCGAGCGGTCAGTTCCCAGCCGAAGCCGCGCGCATGCTTGACCGCTGCCTGGCTCATCGTCTCGCGGGTGACCGGATCCGTCGCGATCCGGGCCAGCGCGTCGGCGAAGTCGTCGACCCGGTGCCCGTCGACCAGCAGCCCGGTCTGCCCGTTCGCGACCGCGGTCGTCAGCCCACCGACGGCTGCCGCGACCACCGGCGTACCGCAGGCCTGCGCTTCCAGCGCGACCAGCCCGAAGGACTCCGAGTACGACGGTACGCAGACAACCGAGGCCGCTCGGTACCAGTCGGCCAACCCGCTGCGCTCCATCGGCTTCACGAACCGGGTCACGTCGTCCACGCCCAGCTCCCGCGCCAGCTCGGCGTGCGCCTCCGGGTGTTCCATCCCGTTCCCCGACGGGCCGCCGATGATCGCGACCACCAGCCGACTTCTCAGCGACGGGTCCCGCTCCAGAATCCGCGCAGCCGCCCGGATCAGCAGATCAGGAGCCTTCAGCGGCTGAATCCGCCCGACGAAAGCCAGGACGACGGCATCCTCCGGTACGCCGACCGCCCGCCGCGCCGCCGCTTGGTCGCCGGGCCCGAACACCTCCAGGTCCACGCCAGGGTTGACCACACCGACCTTCGCCGGCTGAGCGCCGTACAGGCTGATGAGCTCCTGGGCCTCGTCCGGAGTGTTGGCCAGCAGCCGGTCCGCGGACTCGACCACCTGCTCCTCGCCGATCACGCGGGCCGGTGGTTCCGGTACGTCGTCCTCGGCCAGGCTGGCGTTCTTGACCTTCGCCATCGTGTGCATGGTGTGCACGAGCGGGATCGCCCAGCGGTCTCGCGCGAGCAACCCGACCTGCCCGGACAACCAGTAGTGCGAGTGGATCACGTCGTACCAGCCGGGTTCGTGGATCGCCTCGGCCCGCAGGACGGCCCGGGCGAACGTGCACAGCTGGGCCGGCAGCTCGTTCTTGGTCAGGCCCTCATAAGGACCCGCGGCGACGTTGCGAACCGTCACGCCGGGCATCAGCTCGATCCGCGGCGGCAGCGCCGACGTGGTCGCCCGGGTGAAGACGTCCACCTCGATCCCGAGCTCCGCGAGCTGTTTGGACAGCTCAACGACGTACACATTCATGCCGCCGGCGTCGCCGATACCCGGCTGGTCCAGCGGTGAGGTGTGCAGGCTGATCATCGCGACCCGCCGCGGCGGGCGGTCGGCGGACGGCGGGAAACTCACCTCGCCAGCGTACGCCGGTAAGTAGACCTACCACCCCCATGGGAGGCGGACTGAGCCCACTGCGGTGCAGGCGTTGCGCAGAAAGCATGAATGCATGCACAAAGTCCTCGCCGAAGTACGCACGTGGCATCGCCCGCTGATGGTGATGGTGTCGGTCATGGCCGCCCTGGTCCTGGTCTCCTTCGTCGGTCTCCTGATCGACAGCCGCGAGATCCTGAACGAGTCCGTCTGGCTCAAGCCAGCCAAGTTCGGCATCTCCTTCGTCCTGTACGGCGCCACTCTCGCCTGGCTGCTGTCGCGGTTGCGCAAGGGCAAGCGGTTCGGTTGGTGGCTGGGGACCGTGTTCGCGGTCACCGGTGTGGTCGACGTCGGGTTCGTCGCCGTCCAGGCCGCACGCGGCACGTTCAGCCACTTCAACGCCAACACCGACACGTTCAACCAGGTCGGTCAGCAGGTCTTCATGTCCGGCGTTCTCGGGCTGTTCGGCGCGAGTCTCGTGATCGCGATCCTGCTGCAGTTCCAGCGAGTCGGGGATGCCCCGCTGAACCGCGCGATCCGGACCGGCATCGCACTGGCGCTTGCTGGGATGGCTCTGGCCTTCTACCTGGTGGGTGCGAACGGCGCGCGCCAGCAGACTGTGGACGCTTACGGCAACGCGGTTGAGCTGGGCGGTAGCCACGGCGTCGGTGTCGAGGCGGGCGGTCCCGGCCTGCCGTTCGTCCACTGGAGCACTGAGGGCGGCGACCTGCGGGTGCCGCACTTCATCGGATTGCACGCGATCCACGCCCTGCTGGCGGTCGTTGTACTGCTGAGCGTCCTCGCGGTCCGCGTGGTCTGGCTCCGGCCGGAACGGGTCCGCGCCCGGCTCGTCGGTGTAGCCGTCATCGCCTACACCGGTCTGATGGTGACCACCAGCGTCCAGGCGTTCCGCGGGCAGTCGGTCATCCACCCCGACGGACAAACGCTGGGTTTGTTCGGTGGTTTCCTCGCACTCAGCCTGCTCCTGCTGGTGTTCACGATCGCTTCCGCCCGGCGACAGGCCGCCGTACCTGAGACAGGTTCGGACAAGATCCTGGCGGGTGAAACACTGAAGGTATGACTGAACGTCCACTTGCCGTGGTGACCGGAGCGAGCAGCGGGATCGGGGCCGCCACGGCCCGCCGGCTGGCCAAGGATGGGTTCGAGGTGATCGCGGCCGCCCGGCGGCTGGATCGGATCGAGGCGCTGGCCAAGGAGATCGACGGTCGCGCGGTCCAGTGTGATGTCACGTCGGCGGACGACGTGGCCGCACTGGCCGCGACTGTCGGTGACCGGCTGGATCTGCTGGTGAACAACGCCGGTGGCGCGTTCGGCGCCGAGCCGGTGGCCGACGCCGATCTGGACGCCTGGCGGCGGATGTACGAGGTGAACGTGATCGGCGTCGCGGCCGTCACCAAGTCGTTGCTCCCGGCCCTTATCGCCGGGCAGGGCACGATCATCGTGATGGGTTCGACGGCCGGCCAGGTGGCCTACGAGAACGGCGGCGGGTACGTCGCCGCCAAGCACGCCACCAAGGCGGTCGTCGACACGCTGCGTCTCGAGCTGTTCGACCAGCCGGTCCGGGTCAGCGAGATCGCGCCCGGCATGGTCAAGAGCGAAGGCTTTGCCCTCACCCGGTTCGAGGGCGACCAGGCCAAGGCCGACGCCGTGTACGCCGGGGTCGCCGAACCGCTCACGTCCGACGACATCGCCGACATCGTCAGCTGGGTCGCCTCACGCCCGCCGCACGTGAACCTCGACCGCATCACCGTCCGCCCCCGAGCCCAAGCGGCGCAGCACAAGGTCCACCGCGTTCAGTAGGCGTGCGTCGGCGACACCTCGCGCGTGTGCAGTACGACGTCGTACCAGGTGCCCGGGCTGTCACCGGTCAGGTATGAGCCGGGGACTCCGGCGACCCCGCGCGTGCGTGCGGTCTGGTTCAGCCACGCGCGGACCGCGGGCGGTTGCGGCTGCTGGCGTAGGTCGAGCATGAACTGGTCCAGGTTCGCCACACCGAGTCGGTGCTCGAACCAGTCGGGCGCGGCCGGTGGCAGGTCGACCCCGCCGAACGCCGTACCGCGGTCGAACGTGCAGCCGAGTGAGCGGTAGCGATCGCCGTACCAGTCGCGGAGCGCCGTACCGACGTTCGTGAAGGTGGCATCGGGGGTCACGAAGCGCAGGTTCGGAGCGTTCATCGTGTGGGCGTTCGCGGCCCAGTAGATGACCTTGTTGCGGGTGAATCCGTGCCACCAGCGGACGTTCTCGGCCGCGCGTGCATCGCGGTAGGCCCAGATCTCGGCCTCTGGCAGGCTGAATGCGGTGTAGAACGAGCGGATCTGCCGGGCGTGCTGCTCGGTGATCGCGTGATCCCGGTCGTTGGCGCGATGCGGGAGATCCGCGATCAGGTCGTGCACTGCCTCCGCCTTCGCGATGTACGACGCCTTGTCGGCTGCCGGAACTTCGCGCCAGTACCACTGCACGTAGTCGCCGATATCCGTCATGGTCGGCCGGATCGGGTTCAGGGTGCGACGCAGTTCCGACAGGCGGGCCGGGGCGCGGCGGCCGACGTACTCGTCGATCGCGTCGTAGGAGAGATGCCTGGTGGCGAAGTACTCCGCGCCGGCGAAGCGGACCTTGTCGCGATGCGTTGAGTTGTAGGCGCGGAGGTATTCGAACAGCTCGGCGATCTCGTGGGTCCGGGATTCCTTGCTGAGTTGGCGAACCAGCGCCCGCAGATCGCCACGACCGGTGAGCACGTACTCGTTCAGCTGCGTGCCGAGTGACCAGTCGTCCTCGAAGGCGATGGCCCGGAAACCCAGCTCCTCCACGAGAAACCGGACCACTCGCAGCTTCAGCCGGGTGAGTTCCGCCGTACCGTGCACGGCCTCGCCGAGCCCGACGATCTGCGCGCCACCGATCGACCGACGTAGGTCTCCGATCGGCTGGGCGTTGCGCCGGATCCAGTTGTCGATCGGGTCCGCGACGGCCATCGCCGGTGTCCCTAGTGCGGCACCGGCCGCGACTCCCATTGATCCGGCTAACACCCGCCGACGCGTGATTTTGTCCATGCCGATCACTCTGGCCGCGGCAGCACCCGCCAGGCATCCTCCGCTGGAAGGCTCCGCGAATACGCCCACCGCCGTACGCGAAGAACGCCGCAAACTCCTAGCGTGGAGCCATGGCACAACGAGCAATTGTGATCGGCGGCGGGATCGCCGGGCTGACCGCTGCGGCGTCGTTGCTGCAGGCGGGTTGGCAGGTGCAGGTTCTCGAGAGCGCGCCGGAGCTGGGCGAGGTCGGCGCCGGACTGGCCGTGACGGTCAACGGGATGCGGGCCCTGGCAGCGATCGGCGCGGCTGATGCGGTCCGACGATCCGGGTACGCCGTTCGTCCGGCCGGGACCCGGCGTTCGGACGGCAAATGGTTGCTGAGGGCACCTGAACCGGACGCGCTCAACGAGATGGTCGGCATCCACCGCCAAGCACTGCACGCAGCCCTCGCCGGGGCGGCTCGCGGCGCCGACCTCGTCACCGGGGCGCGGGTCACCGCCGTCGAGCCCGGTACGCCGGGAGGCGAACGAGCCAAGGTGATCTGGGGCACACACACCACGACCGCGGATCTCGTGATCGGCGCCGACGGGATCCGTTCCGCCACCCGGGATGCGCTCTTTCCCGGCCATTCGTTGGCCTACAGCGGGTATTCGAGCTGGCGTGCGGTCGTGGCCGATGCGACCACGGCGGCCGATCGGTTCGCGATGGTGTGGGGACCGCGAGCCGAGTTCGGCAGGCTGCGGATCAGCGCTCAGCAGATCTATTGGTACGGGTACGTCGCGTTGCCGACTGGGCACCGATTCTCGGACGAGCTGGCCGGTGTTCACGAACACTTCGCTTCCTGGGCGCCCGACGTACAGGCGTTGATTGCGGCGACTGAGTCGTCGGAGTTGATCCGGCATGACGTGTGGCAGCTCGCGAAGCCCTTGCCGCGATACACCCGTGGGCGTACGGCGTTGATCGGTGATGCGGCTCATCCGATGCTGCCGACGCTTGGGCAGGGGGCGAATTCGGCGCTCGAGGACGGTGTGACGGTCGGGCTGCTGGCGCGGGCGGATGGTGATCTGCGCGACTACGAGAGCGCGCGCTACCGGCGTACCCAGAAGTTGGCTGCCAGGTCGGCGCAGATGGCGCGGGTGGGTGCGCACCTCGGTCGCGGGCAGGCGTTGCGCAATGCACTGCTCCGCTTGACTCCCGCCCGTACGGCGCAGCGGTCGGGCACCCGGGTCCTGGACTGGCGGCCAC
This sequence comes from Kribbella sp. NPDC056951, assembly GCF_042674205.1. Classification (NCBI taxonomy): domain Bacteria; kingdom Bacillati; phylum Actinomycetota; class Actinomycetes; order Propionibacteriales; family Kribbellaceae; genus Kribbella; species Kribbella sp. NPDC056951. The sequence goes on along the minus strand of NZ_JBHUQZ010000001.1, from coordinate 1,162,520 downwards.
CGGGGAGCTGATCGCGATTCGTTGCCACGCACCGTGACAGGTAGGATAGAGAGGCTGTGCCTTGCGTCGAGTGGCCCCTGCTGCAAATCAATGCGGCGTGACTCAACACACGCCGTAGCCACCGCCTGACACCCAGTCTACTGCTTGGAGCGCTTCCCCATGCCTGTCCGTAACGACCTGCGCAACGTCGCGATCGTGGCCCACGTCGACCACGGGAAGACCACCCTGGTCGACGCGATGCTGTGGCAGTCCGGCGCCTTCGGCGCCCACCAGCACGTGGACGAGCGGGCGATGGACTCCGGTGACCTGGAGCGTGAGAAGGGCATCACGATCCTCGCCAAGAACACCGCCGTCCGGCACAAGATGGCCAGCGGTGAGACGGTGACGATCAACATCATCGACACCCCCGGTCACGCCGACTTCGGTGGTGAGGTCGAGCGCGGCCTGTCCATGGTGGACGCGATCGTGCTGCTGGTCGACGCCTCCGAGGGCCCGCTGCCGCAGACCCGGTTCGTGCTGCGCAAGGCGCTGGCCCGCCGGATGCCGGTCATCCTCGTGGTGAACAAGGTCGACCGGCCGGACTCCCGGATCGCCGAGGTCGTCGACGAGACCTACGAGCTGTTCCTGGACCTGCTCGACCACGACGCCGACCAGAGCGCCCTGGACTTCCCGGTCGTGTACGCCTCGGCGCGCGCGGGCCGGGCCTCGCTGACCCAGCCCGCCGACGGCGGCCTGCCGGACTCCGAGGACCTCGAGCCGCTGTTCGAGACGATCCTGGCCAACGTGCCGGCCCCGGAGTACACCGAGGACGCGCCGCTGCAGGCCCACGTGACCAACCTGGACGCCTCGCCGTTCCTCGGCCGGCTCGCGCTGGTCCGGGTGCACGAAGGCACGCTGAAGAAGGGCTCCCAGGTCGCCTGGTGCCGCCACGACGGTTCGATCCAGCGGGTGAAGATCACCGAGCTGCTGGTCACCGAGGCGCTCGAGCGGGTGCCCGGCGACTCGGCCGGCCCCGGTGACATCGTCGCGATCGCCGGCATCCCGGAGATCATGATCGGCGACACCCTGACCGACCCCGAGAACCCGAAGCCGCTGCCGCTGATCACCGTGGACGAGCCGGCCATCTCGATGACGATCGGTACCAACACCTCGCCACTGGCCGGCCGGGTCAAGGGCACCAAGGTGACCGCCCGCCTGGTCAAGGACCGGCTCGACCGTGAGCTCGTCGGCAACGTCTCGCTGAAGGTGCTGCCGACCGAGCGTCCGGACGCGTGGGAGGTGCAGGGCCGTGGTGAGCTGGCGCTGGCCATCCTGGTCGAGCAGATGCGTCGCGAGGGCTACGAGCTGACCGTCGGCAAGCCGCAGGTGGTCACCCGCGAGATCGACGGCAAGCGCCACGAGCCGGTCGAGCGGCTGACCATCGACTGCCCCGAGGAGTACCTCGGGACCGTCACCCAGCTGCTCGCGGTCCGCAAGGGCCGGATGGAGCAGATGACGAACCACGGCACCGGCTGGGTCCGGATGGAGTTCCTGGTGCCCGCGCGTGGCCTGATCGGCTTCCGCACCGAGTTCCTCACCGACACCCGGGGTACCGGTATCGCCCACCACGTCTTCGAGGGTTACGAGCCGTGGTTCGGTGAGCTGCGCACGCGCCCGTCCGGTTCGCTGGTCTCCGACCGGGCCGGCGCCGCGACGTCGTACGCGATGATCAACCTGCAGGAGCGCGGCACGATGTTCGTCGAGCCGACCACCGAGGTGTACGAGGGCATGATCATCGGCGAGAACTCGCGCGCCGACGACATGGACGTCAACATCACCAAGGAAAAGAAGATGACCAACGTCCGCTCGAACGCGGACGAGTTCGAGAAGCTGGTGCCGGCCCGCAAGCTCTCGCTCGAGCAGTCGCTGGAGTTCTGCCGCGAGGACGAGTGCGTCGAGGTCACCCCGGACGCGATCCGGATGCGCAAGGTCGCGCTGACGCAGATCGAGCGCGCCAAGCTGGGGCGCAAAGCCAAGGCCTGATAAGCCTTTTCGCAACACGGTTCGGCAACGCCGACCCCGACGACGTGCGCCGAATTCCACCGGTGTGATACACCGTTTTTCGGCCCGTCGTCGGGCAGATACTTCTGGATCGTTACCAACCAGATGGCGCTGCCCGACGTCTGACTCTGTGAACAGCAAAACTTCAGTTGGGGGAAGGAAACACCATGGGCATGCTGCGTAAGCTCGGCGCCACCGTGACCGCAGTCGCATTCGTCGGGGTCGGTGCTCTGACAGTCGGTACGACGGCACAGGCCGCGACCGTGGCTCCGAAGGTCGCACCCAAGACCGCCGTGGCCGTGCCGCAGAAGGCCGCCGTCAAGACCAAGTACATCGGCCGCTACCACCTCGACCCGCGGTGCATGAAGGGCCGCGTCATGTGCGCCAACAAGAAGACGCGCAAGATGGTCTACCTGATCAACGGCAAGACGATCTACGTCCTGGACGCCCGCTTCGGCGGCTCCAAGACGCCGACCCGGAACGGCCAGTTCAAGGTCTACCGCAAGTCGAAGAACCACGTCTCGAAGCTCTACAAGTCGAAGATGCCGCTGGCGATGTTCTTCAGCGGCGGCCAGGCCGTCCACTACTCGTCCGACTTCAAGGCCCGCGGCTACAACGGCGCCTCGCACGGCTGCCTGAACATCCGCGACAAGGCCAAGCTCGCCAAGATCTACGCCCAGATCAAGATCGGCGACAAGGTCGTCGTCTACAGCGGCTGACATATCGTTCGTTGACAGCGGCCGGGGCTCACGCCTCGGCCGCTGTTGCGTTCCCGAACGCCTTGTACAGCCGCGGCTCCACCAGACAGAACGTCGCCGTCACGACACCACTCGCCGTACGACGAACTGTCCCGACCGCGATGTCGGCCGCCGACTGCGCCGGCCACCCGAAGATCCCCGCCGAAACCGCCGGCAGCGCCAACGTCTTCACCCCAAGCTCGTCGGCGATCCGCAACGCGTTGCGGTAACACGATTCCAGCAACGCCGGATCCCGTTGCCCAGCGTTGTAATTCGGTCCGACCACGTGGATCACGTACGACGCCGGTAGCGCCCCCGCAGTCGTCCACACGGCCTCACCGGCAGATGCACCGCGGGGATAGCGCTCGATGAGTTCCGCCAGGATCTCGGGACCACCGGCCCGGTGAATCGCGCCGTCGACACCGCCTCCGCCGCGTAAGGCGTGGTGGGCGGCGTTCACGATCGCGTCGGCGGGCACGGTGGTGATGTCCGCCGTACTGAGGACGATCTCCATGCGGGGTTCTCCGGTCACGAGTTGCTTACGGCGGATGCGGGGTGGTGGTGAGTAATTTACGCTGGGGGGTCAACAAAAGTGGCTGTGAGGACGTCCTACGGGGTACGGGGACAAGGTCGACTGAGGGGTGTCCGATGCGCGCGCTGATCATTCGCAACGTGGTGGCCGGGGTGGTCGCCGGGGTGGCGGTTGCGGTGGTGGCTGGGGCTGGGGTGGTTGCGAAGGCGACGCCGGCTGAGGTGAAGGTGGTGCCGTTCGAGGTGAGCGGCGAGCTTCCGATCTACCCGAAGGCCTTGTACCGGTACGGCGCGGTGAGTGTGAGCGTGCGGAAGCTCGAGGCGCGGTTGATCCAGCTGAAGCTGCTGGACAAGCGGTATCTGGACAACGAGTACGGGACGATGACGCGGTCCGCGGTGAAGAAGTTCCAGCAGTCCAAGGGGATTCCGCCGCTCGGGTATGTCGACCAGAACACGTGGGACAAGCTGGCTGCGGTCACGAAGGAACCGACGCAGAAGGAGCTGTACCCGCCGGTGCCGGTGGTCGACGGGCGGAAGCTGGACTCGCGGTGTGCGACCGGGGTGGCGTTGTGCATCGACAAGACCACGCGCAAACTGCGGTACGTCGTCGATGGCGTCGTGAAGATGCAGTTCGACGTACGGTTCGGGGCGGTGAAGACGGCGACTCGTGAGGGTGGCTTCACGGTCGGCTGGAAGAGCCGGAATCACGTGTCGAAGCTGTACGACTCACCGATGCCGTACGCGATGTTCTTCAGCGGCGGCCAGGCCGTCCACTACTCGTCGGACTTCGCGGCCCGCGGCTACAACGGGGCGTCACACGGCTGCGTGAACGTCCGGGACCTGGGCAAGATCAAGATCCTGTTCGACCAGGTGCACGTCGGCGACAAGGTGATCGTCTACCGCTCGTAGCGGTACCTCAGAGCGGACGGGGGCCGCGGCGGCGGCGGATGCCCCAGCCACCCCGGCCACGACCGGTGGCGGCGCGCAGGGCGGGCCGGGCGTCGACGAGGTAGACACCGGCGGCCGCGATCCCGATCAGGCCGAAGAAACTCAGCCATCCCTGGAAGAGCTGGCTCAGCGAGAACACGACCAGGATCAGCACCCAGCCGGGCTTGGTCAGCTTGTCCGCGGCGAGGAACACCGCCCGCGGCCGGAAGGCCGCATCGAGGAGCGCGACCAGCTTCAGCCCGAGCAGCACCCACCAGATGATCTCGAACGGGCCCGCGAACCCCGGGAAGAGGTTCGGGAACGTGGCGAGTGGGAGCATGCCCCGAGCCTAGCCGAAAGACCGGGCGGCCCACCCCCGTCATGCACAGGTGCGGGCCGCCCAGGCGGAACTTTCACCCAGAGTTGGGTGAATTACTACTGTCAGTCGCCAACCTTGGCGGCCGCGTCGGTGGTGGCCTTGGCGGCCGTCTTCGCGGTCTTCTTGGCCGCGGTGGTGGTCGCCTTGACGTTGCGCTGCGCGGTCTCGGCGGTCTTCTTCACCGTCGTGCGGGTGGCCTTGGCCTTGCTCACCGTGGTCTTCGCGGCGGCCTCGAGGTCCTCGGTGGCCTGCTGCGAGCGGATCCGCTCGACCAGGTCCTTGCCGCGACCGGCAAGGTCCTCGTAGGTCTCCTCGGCCTGGCCGAGCACGGTGGTGAAACCGGCCTGCGCGACGGCCGGCAGCTCACGCAGCTTGGCCGGGGCGGTGCGGGCATCGGCAACCAGGGCCTCGAAGCGCTTGGTCAGCTCGGCCTGACGCTTGGTCAGCTCCGCGGTGAGCTCGCTCTGGCGCTTGCTGATCTCGGCCTGCACGGTCTTCTGGTCGAGCTTGGCGAACCGGGTGGTGACGTCGGCGCCGACAGCGCGGACCTTCTCCACGGCCAGGTCGCCGGCACCGGCGATCGCGTACAACGGGGTGACGGGCGTACGGGTAGCCATCAGGCTTCTCCTTGAATTTTCGGCGAGTTGGTACTGCGGGGTCGTGCAGGGGTCTTCTTGGCCGCGGCCCGCTTCTTCGCAGGCTCCTCGGTGGGCGTGTTCTCACGGACGAACGAGGCGTACACGTCGAGCAGAACCCGCTTCTGCCGCTCGTTGAGCGAGGGGTCCAGCAGAACGGCATCAACCACCCCGGAGGCGCGTTCGCCGTCCGAGCTGTCGTCCGGATCGAGAATGCCGGCCCGTACGTACAAGGTCTCCGCAGAGATCCGCAACGCCTTCGCAAGCTGCTGCAGCACATCGGCCGACGGTTTCCGCAGGCCGCGCTCGATCTGGCTCAGGTACGGGTTCGACACTCCAGCCAGATCCGACAGCTGCCGCAACGACAACTGCGCCTGCCGCCGCTGCTCGGCCAGGTACTCCCCCACGGAGCCCACCGACCCGGCAACACGATCACTCAATCTGGCCATACCCACAGTCTGCTAGCAACCTGCTTGCAATTGCAAGCAGACCCGCAGTGACCTCACTCACCCAAAGGCAGGAGCATGCGGTTGCACGGCGCCGACGATGTTGTCGCCACCCGTCAACGCGAACTGCAGATGACTCTCGATCGTCGGGTTCGTGACGCCCAGACGCTGCAGCACCGCAGCCATCACCACCTTGCGGGCGCGCGGAGTCCCGTCCTCCAGCTTGAGCGCGATACCCCGGCCGTCTGGCAGTCCAACGGCGTACACACCCTCAGCACCGGCCTTGCAGAACACACCGGCCGTGTCGCGCATCAGCTCGTACTCGTCGCGCGTACTCCCACTGGCGTACGCCGGATGCGCGCGGAAGGCATCGGCCACCTGACGCTCGTGGGTGCCGGGAGCAGCGGCGGCGTACATCCCGAACGCTCGAGCGAGACCGGCCAGGCTGATCGCGAAGATCGGCGCACCGCACCCGTCGACAGCCACGTAGGAGACCTTCTCGCCGGCCGCGTCTTCGACGGCAACGCGGATCGCCTGCTGGAGCGGGTGATCCGGCTCCCGGTAGTTCTCGAGCGACCAGTCGTTCAGCGTGCAGGTGAGGAGCATCGCCGCGTGCTTGCCCGAGCAGTTCATCACGACCCGCTCCTGACCGTGACCGGCGCGGACCCAGGCGTCCCGGGCCGCGTCGTCGAGCGGATAGGCGATCGGGGTCTGCAGCGCCGACTCATCCAGCTTCGCGAGCGCGAGGATCCGCCGTACGCCGTCGAGGTGGAACTGCTCGCCGGAGTGCGACGCTCCCGCGAGTGCCAGCAGCTCATCCTCCAGCGGGAGGCCGTGGCGGAGCATTCCTACGGCTTGCATGGGTTTGTTGGAGGAGCGGGGGAACATCGGCTGGTCGGTGATACCGACCGACCAGGAGACGGTGCCGTCGGGGTCGGTCACCACGACGGAGCCACGGTGGTGGCCTTCGACGAAGCCGCTGCGGACGACGTCGGCCAGGATCACAAGTTCGCTCACGGCACGAACTGTACGGCCTGAATGTCAGGGGCAAAAAGCGGTCTTGCGAATGATCCGGCTCACAGCCGGGAGCGGACGTGCAGGCCGACCTCGGGGTCGACCAGGACCTCTTGGGTCGCGGTCACGGTCGGCTGCTCGTCGGCGACGACCTCGAGGATGGCTTCGGGGTCGACGTTCCGCTTCACCAACGCGAGCGCGATCGGGCCGAGCTCGTGGTGCCGGGCCGCGGAGCCGATGAAGCCGACCTGCTTCTCACCGGCCCGTACGGCGTACCCGTGCGTGGGGAGGTGGTCGACCGAGCCGTCGAGCAGGAGTCGGACGAGGCGGCGCGGTGGGCGGCCGAGGTTGTGGACGCGGGCGACTGTCTCCTGACCGCGGTAGCAGCCCTTGTCCAGGTGGACGCCGATGCCCAGCCAGCCCAGCTCGTTGGGAATCGCGCGCTCGTCGGTGTCGAGACCGAACCGCGGGTGGCCGGCCTCGATCCGGAGCGCCTCGTAGGCCCAGATACCAGCGGCCGGACCCTCCAGCGTGGCCAGCTCAGCCCGCGGGAGGAAGACCTCGTGCCCGCCCAGCGAGTCCGCGCCGGAGCGCGTCAGGTGCTCACCGCTGGCCGCGCCCGGCCGCCAGACGATCGCGTAGTCGTCCGTGACGTCGGTGATCTCGACTCGCGACATGAAGACCATCTTCTGCAGCCACTCGACCAACGCGGCCGCGGCACCAGGCTCGGTGTGCAGCCAGAACGTTTCGCCGTCGTCGACGCCGTACATGGCGTGCTCGACGTGTCCGGTCGGCGACAGCAGGAGCGCGGTGGTCGACGTACCGGGCTTGAAACCTTCGAAGTACTGGGTGGTGAGCGCGTGCAGCCAGGTCAGGCGATCCGGGCCCGCGATCGTGACGACGTCACGGTGCGACAGGTCGACGAACGCCGTACCGGCGACCAGGGCGCGTTGTTCGCGCAGATCCGAGCCGTAGTGGGCCGCGACTCCGGCGTCGAGTCCGTCGGCCTCGACGGCTGCGGGCCGGTCGAGCAGGGGGCTGCGGGTCCGTGACATGTCACCAGAGTACGTCGCCCGGCGTACGGCGATCGCCTCCCACCGTGGGATGTGAACGACACCCGTCTCCGGCGAGGCTGTGGGTACACCAGGTTGAAGGGAGCAGGACGATGAGTGACAGGCGATTCCGGTTCGGTGTGGTGGGTAGCCCGCGGAGCGGAGCGGATTGGATGACGACCGCACGACGAGCGGCCGAACTCGGCTACGAGACCGTGCTGATGCCGGACGGGCTGCAACTGCCGTCCCCGTTCCCGTCGCTGGCGATGGCGGCGGCGGTCGCCGACATCCGCGTCGGCACGTTCGTGGCCGCGGCCCCGCTTCGCACTCCGCGGCAGACGGCCTGGGAGGCGCACACGCTGACCGTGCTGACCGACGGCCGGTTCGAGTTCGGCATCGGCACCGGACGCCCGGTCGCCGAACAGCAGACCGCCGAGGTCGGCCTGCCCTGGGGCACGGCTCGCGAACGCCGTGAGCAGGTCATCGAGACGCTGGACCTACTGCGCGAGCTCGACGGAGAACGCCGTACGCCGATCATGCTCGCCGCAGGCGGACCCAAAGCCCTCGCCCTTGCCGCAGAACGCGCCGACATCGTCTCGCTGGCCAAGGACGCCACCACCCCACGCTCCGAGGTGGAAGCCGTAGCCCAAGAACTCCGCACCCTGGCCGGCTCCCGAGCCGACGACATCGAACTAGCCACGAACCTCCTGGCCGCCGGCACCCGCCCCCTCCCACCCTGGACCAAACGAGCCTCCGGCGTAGACCCCGACGCCCTAGAGGCCATGGACTCCCTCATGCTCCTCCGCGGCACCCCTCACCAAATGGCCGACGAACTCCTCCGCCGCCGCGAATCCATCGGCACCACCTACATAACCGTCAACGACGGCTACCTGGAGGACCTAGCCCCCGTCATCGAACTCCTCGCCGGCAACTAACCAACCGCCCACCCCACCCCACCCCACCCCACCCCACCCCGCCGGCGAACCCCCCATCTCAGGGGATATCCACGCGATTGGGGGGTTGCCCCCTGAGATTCCGAGGGGGCAACCCCCGATGTGGATGGGCACCCCCTCAGCTTGGGGGGTTGGCGGGAAGAGTAGGGGGTTGCCCGCTGAGATGGGGGGTTGCCCACCGAGATTCTGAGGGGGCAACCCCCGATGTGGACGGGCACCCCTTCAGTTGGGGGGTTGGCGGGGGGAGTGGGGGGTTGCCTGCTGGGGTGGGGTGGGCGTGACACTGCCCGCCGGGCTGTGGCTCCGGCGGGCAGTGTGGGGGGTGGGAAGGTGGTTAGTGGGTGGCGGCGGTGCCGGGGGCGGTGGGTTGGGGGACGTCGCCGGCGTGGGTGTCGCCGGCGGCGAAGGCGGCTTCGTCGAAGGGGTCTTCGCCGGCGAAGACCTGGCGGGCCTGGGCCTTGTCGAAGTCGCCGACCCAGTGGCCGACGAGGACGGTGGCGACCGCGTTACCGGCGAAGTTGGTCAGGGCGCGGGCTTCGGACATGAAGCGGTCGATGCCGACGATCAGGCCGACGCCGTCGACGAGTTCGGGGCGGTGCGACTGCAGACCGCCGGCCAGGGTGGCCAGGCCGGCGCCGGTGACACCGGCGGCGCCCTTGGAGGCGACGATCATGAAGACGAGCAGCGAGACCTGCTGACCGAGCGAGAACGGGGTGTCCATCGCCTCGGCGATGAACAGGGACGCCATGGTCAGGTAGATCGCGGTGCCGTCCAGGTTGAACGAGTAGCCGGTCGGGACGGTGATACCGACGACCGGCTTACCGACGCCGAGGTGTTCCATCTTCCCGATCAGGCGCGGCAGCGCGGTCTCCGACGACGAGCTCGAGACGATCAGCAGGAACTCGCGGCCCAGGTACTTGAGCAGCTGGAAGATCGAGATCCCGGTGACGATCTTGAGAATGGTGCCCAGGACCACGAACACGAACAGCGCACACGTGATGTAGAAGGCGACCATGATCTTCAGCAGGCTGACCAGCGCGGTCGAGCCGGCCGCGCCGACGACCGCGGCGAGTGCGCCGAAGGCACCGATCGGGGCGGTCCACATGATCATCGACAGGATCTTGAAGACCAGCCGCTGGATGTGGCCGATGCCGACCAGGATCGGCTGACCCTTCGAGCCCAGAGCCTGCAGAGCGAAGCCCACCAGCAACGCCACCAGGACGGTCTGCAGGACCTCACCTTCGGTCAGCGAGGACAGCAGCGACTTCGGGATGATCCCGAGGATGAAGTCGGTCGTCGTCTCGTGGGCGCCACCGGCCTGCTTCTGGCCGGCCTCGCGGAGCTTGTCGGTCAGGTTCAGACCGGAGCCCGGCTGGACGATGTTGCCGACCAGCAGCCCGATGAACAGCGCGACCGTCGACATCACCAGGAAGTAGACGAGCGCAAGGCCACCGACCTTGCCGACGGACGCCGCCTGGCGGACCGAGCCGATGCCGATCACCAGGGTGCAGAAGATGATCGGGCTGATCAGCATCTTGATCAGGTTCACGAATCCGGTACCGAGCGGCTTCAGCTCGACCGCGAAACTCGGGAACAGCAGTCCGACACCGATACCGAGCAGAGCGGCGACGATGACGGCGATGTAGAGGAAGTGGGTTCGATCGTTCCGGACCGGGGTGGGTCGGGGTTCGGTCGTGGCCATGCGGGACTCCTGTGTCGGCCGGCGGGCAGTACTGACAACCAAGGGACTGGGAGGGCTTGAGTAACTGTGACGTGACGCACAGGAGAAGTGCGCGTTTCGTTCATATCGTTCTCGGTGCAGACTGTCCGGTGTGAAACGCAGGCCGTGGGAACTCCGTCGCCAGGTTCTCTGGCTGCAGACGGTCACGGTCCTGGTGCTCATTGTGATGGTCTGGATCTCCCTGGTCGCAAGATCCCGCGCCCAGGCCGACCGTGACGCGGCCGCGACCGGTACCACCCCGGCCGGATTGTGGGAGCTCATCCGGCTCGATCTGCGTCCGATGCTCGGCATCGCCAGCCTGATGCTCGGGGTCGCGATCGCCGGAAACGCACTGGTCGCCTTCCGTGTCCGCCGTGCCACCCGCGGGATCGGCACGCAATCGCTGGCCCGGATGCTCGACTTCTACGAGGGCGTCCTGCACGCCGCCCGCGAAGGCCTGATCCTGTTGGACGCCAACGGCCGGGTCCAGCTCGCGAACGACGAGGCCTTGCAGCTGCTCGGCCTGCGCGAGGTCCCACCCGGTACGCCGATCGAGGAGCTCCACCTCGGTACGCCGTTGGCCGAGCTCCTCCGCGACGGCCGGACGGCGTACGACGAACTTCACCTCGGCGCGAGTGGTGTCCTGGTCGTGAACCAGCAACCGTCCCGGGCCGGCCGGATCGTCACCCTGCGGGACCACACCGAGCTGCAGCGACTCCTTGGCGAGCTGGACGCGGTTCGCAGCCTGGCCGAATCGCTGCAGGCACAGAACCACGAAGCGTCGAACCGGCTGCACACGGTCGTCAGCCTGATCGAGATCGGCAAGCCCGAGCGGGCCAGGGAGTTCGCAGTGTCCGAGTTGCAGTTCGCCCAGGCGATGACGGATCGAGTGGTCGGCACCGTCGGCGACCCGGTGCTGGCGTCGCTGCTGCTCGCCAAGCTGGCGCAGGCCCAGGAGCGCGGTGTCACGCTCACCCTCGAACTCGGCCACGAGCCCCTGAACACCCGGCTCCCGGCTCAGGATGTCGTCACTGTGGTCGGCAACCTCCTCGACAATGCGATCGAGGCCGCCCGCGGCGGACCGGCACCCCGCCGCGTCGAGCTCCGAGCTGGTACGACGCCAGACGCGATCGACCTGATTGTCACCAACACCGGCGCCGAGCTCGGCGCGACTGAACTGGCGCACATGTTCGAGCGCGGCTGGACCACAAAGGCCGAGCCCGGTCATGGCCTTGGACTCGTCCTCGTCCGCAGCACGGTCGAGCGCTGGCAGGGCACCCTGATGGTCGACCCGGATTCCGAACTGGCCGACGTACCAGCTCTGACCGTGCGCGTGCGGCTGCCGCGGGCGGTGAGCGCGAGTGCCTGACCTGCAGGTCCTCGTGGTCGAGGACGACCCCGTCGCGGCCGAGGCACATCGCATGTACGTCGATCGGCTGCCGGGGTTCACGTGTATCGGCATCGCCGGTACGGCGGCTCGCGCGCTCCAGGTGCTCACCCGGCCGGGCGTGGATCTCGTGCTGCTGGACATGAACCTGCCGGATGGTCACGGCCTGGACGTGGTTCGCCGAATGCGGGCCCAGGGCAACCAAACCGATGTGGTCGCGGTGACGTCCGCACGGGAGGTCGCGGCGGTCCAGGCGGCGGCGCGGATCGGCGTCGTCCAGTATGTGCTGAAACCCTTTGCCTACGAGACTTTGCGCGACCGACTCACGGCGTACGCCCGCCAACGCCGAGCCGCCGAAGCCGGCCAGGTGGTCGCCGACCAGGACGAGGTCGACCGTTTGTTGCACCCAGCAAGAATCTCGTCGGTCCCCAAGGGCCTGGCGGGTTCAGTCCTGGACCGAGTGGTCCAACTCCTCGGCAACCGCGAAGGCTGGACCGCAGAAGAAGTCGCCACCTCACTCGGTACGTCGCGCATCACCGCACGCCGCTACCTGGAACACCTCGCCGACCAGGGCCAGGCGCTGCGCACCCAGCGATACGACGGGCGCAGCGGCCGCCCGAAGGTTGAGTACAGCTGGGTGGCCGAGAGCTAGGAGCGGACGAGAGTGGCCCAGAGGTGGGGTTGGAGGGGCTGGCCTTCGGCGGCCATGTCGTAGGCCCACATGAGCTCGCCCTTGACGAGGCCGTAGAGGCGGTGGCCGGCGGTGACTTCCTTGGCCGTTTCGGTGCGGGCGACGACGTCGGTCCGCAACTCGATCTTGGCGCCCTCGATCTCGCCGTACCAGATCTCGGCGAAGCCGGTCGGGTGCGCGAGGATCACCTCGAGCTTGTTGTCCGGCTTCGGCCGCCAGAAGCCGGTCTCGAGCGCCAGCGGACGCTCCCGCTTGCCGTCCTCGCCGACCACGAAGGTCTGGCTGACGTAGTGCAGGAACGGCTTGCCGTTGTGGCTGAAGTCGATCTGCTGCCCGAACTCGAACTTCTCGATGGTCGGGTAGTCACCGTGTCCGCGGCCCTCCCAGCGACCGAGCAGCCAGGCCAGCGGCATCAGGTCGGGGTGCAGGTTCTGCGGGATCTCGAACGCCATCAGCTGGCCGTCCGGCCCTTGAACAGCCGGTAGACGACGTATGCCGAGAACCAGCCCATGAAGATCGTGACCAGGACCAGCAGCGTGGTGAAGATGACGTGGAGCACGATCACGAGTCTAGAGGATGGTTCGCGGGCCTTCGGCTACCGTGGCGTGATGTCCCGCACGCTGGTGATCAAACTGACCGCAGGCGCCGACGAGGCCGAGCGCGCCAACCAGGCCTTCACCGTCGCCGCCACCGCGGTCGCGGCCGGTGCCGAGGTGTCGCTCTGGCTGACCGGTGAGGCCGTCTGGTTCGCCGTCCCCGGGCGCGCCGAGAGCTTCGAACTCCCGTACGCCGCTCCTCTCGCGGATCTGCTCGCGGCGGTGTTGGAAGGTGGTCAGCTGACCGCCTGCACGCAGTGCGTCAAGCGCCGGGATCTGACCGAGGCCGATCTGCTCCCCGGTACGCGGATCGCCGGAGCGCCCGCGTTCACCGAGGAGATCCTGGCCGACAACGCCCAGGCGATCGTCTACTAACCCTTCTGCAGTTCGTGGCCGCTCTGTTCGCGGCCGCCGCGCTGGGTGGTCTTCGCATGCAGTTGGGCCGCAGTCTGACCGCCGCGGGCGCCATCCAGCGACTCCCCGCTGGGGCGGCTGCCGACGGCGCCGTTCGGGTTCTCGAGGCCCTTGTTCATGTCCTGGAGACGCTGCATCTCCTCCGGTGACATCTGGCTCCGGCCGGTCCCGTCCTGCTCGGGACTCGCGCCGCCTTGGTTCTGGCGGTCGAGCCGCTCCTGCTCGAGCAGCTGGTCCTCGGCCTGAACGCGCCCATCAGGCTGCTCCGCCTGCTCAGCCGCACGATCCGCCACCGCGTGATCGCCGCCGGTCGCGAACCCTTCCCCGGTACCGACGTCAGCCTGCTCGCGATCCTCTTCCTGCCGCTCGGTCTCCTGCTCCCGCCGGCTCTCGGGCCCGTCGCCATCCACGCCGTCCTGCTCGACCTCGGCCTGCTGCTCGCGATCCTCCTGAGCCTGCGGCTCCCGCTCCTCCTGCTCGCGAACCTGCTCCTGCGGATCCTGAGTCTGGTCAAGCTGCTCTTGCTGAGCTTGCGTCTGCTCGAGCGGCTCCTGCCGAGCCTGGGTCTGGTCGGGCTGCTCCTGCTGGACCCGCTCCTGCTGAGCCTGCTCCTGGCGTGTCTCCGTCTGCTCCTGCTCCGGAGTTTCCAGACCCTGGTTCAGCTGCTCACGCTGCTGCTCCGCGATCTGCTCGCGCTGGGCGTCCATCGACTCGCGCAACTGATCGCGTGCAGCCTCGTTGTCCGCCTGCATCTGCTCGGCGGTCTGGTCGAAGTCGTCGTCGAGTGCGGCCGCGGCGCCCGCTCCCGCTGCGGCACCAGCCACCGGCAGCGTGGGGTTCGGCGTACCGGTCTCGCGCTTCTCCTCCTCCTGACGCTTGCGCGCTTCCTCCTCGCGCTTGCGCTCTTCTTCCTGCTCGCGCCGGCGCTCTTCCTCTTCGCGCTCGCGCTGCTCCTGCTCCTCGCGTTCGCGCTCGTCCTGCTGCTCCTGCTCGTCCCGCTCGTCGCGGTCGTCGGTGTTCTCTTCGCGGTCGTCGCGGTCGTCGGTGACCTCGTCGCGTTCGTCGCGGTCGTCGACCGAGGTGTCGTCGATACCGTCGCGGTTCAGGTCCTGGTTCGCCTCGAGTTCGCGCTGCCGGTCGTCGAGCTGCCGCTGCAGGTCGGCCTCGCGCTGCCGCAGCACCTGCACTTCGCGCTCGATCTGCGCGTACCGATCCGCGGGTTCGCGCTGGGACGTGACCCGATCGACGCCCGGGTGTTGCTGCTGGATGTCGCGGGCCTCCTCCATCAGGGAGCGCGGCATCTGCGCCTGCTTGTACTGCTGGATCTGTTTGCGGACCTTGTCCAGGTCGCGAACCAGCTTCCTGATCTGCTTGAACAGGATCTCCAGCATCTCTTCGGCTTCATCAGCCATCAGGCGACCTCGCTCGCATAGACGGAGTACCCGAACCCGGCCTGCGGGGTGTCCACAGTCGGCTGCGTGGCATAAAGGTGGAACTCGGCGCCCGGGCGCAGCCAGACGGCCAGGTGCCGCCGGCGATCCCGCCACTCCGGCGGGACCCGCGGGTCCGATCCAGGTCCGACGTACACCGGGGCACCCCAGTGCCGGCGGCCGCGTTCGATCTCGGCCGGCCAGTGCTCGTCGAGGCCCTCCTCGGCCGCGGCCAGCTCACCGGGCCCGATCTCGTACGCCGACCATCCGCTGCGCGGGCTCTCCGGCAGTACGGCGTCGGGCAGCAACAGCATCACCGTCTCGCGCGGGGTGACCAGGCCCCAGGTGAATCGCTCGGGATCGATGTTCCCCGGCGCCCAGGGCCGCCAGCCGGTGGCAGCAGTGATCCGCAGGACGCGCTCCCGGATCGCCTCCGGGCCGGCCCCTGCCGGTCCCCAGACCGCGGTCCAGTCGGTCACCTCGGCCAGGTCCGCCATCGCCCGCTCGTCGTCCTCGAACGACCGCTGCTGCGTCTTCACCTGGTGCTCACTCCTCTCCGCTGATCCGGCCCAGCCTATGCCTTCGGCGGGCCGGGCACCCCTTCGATAGACGTGCCGAAACCGGCAACGGATCCCGTTCGCGAGCAGTAAGCGCAGATCGCCGTTCAGCGGCCAGGTTCTGGGTTGTAGTTGAGTCATGAAGCTTCCGGCCCTTCCGACGGAGAAGTCGTTCCGGTCGCCGCTGCACCATCCCCGCGTGGCGACGGTGCTCGGGCGCTGGCTGGCCGTGGCGGTGGTGATCTGCTTCCTCACCGGCCTGTTCAGCCACTTCGTCCAGGAGACCCCCGCCTGGCTGCACATCCCCACCCGACCGGCCTCGCTTTACCGGGTGACGCAAGGACTGCACGTGTTGAGCGGCACGATCGCCGTACCGTTGCTGCTGGCAAAGCTCTGGACCGTCTACCCCAAGCTCTTCAACCTCAAAGGCCTCCTGGAGAAGGCGTCGATCCTCGTTCTGGTCGCCGCGATGGCACTCGAACTCTTCATCGGCTACCTCAACACCCTCCAGTGGTATCCGTGGCCGTTCCCCTTCAAGCAGACGCACTACGCGCTGGCCTGGATCATCGTCGGCGCCCTCCTCGTCCACCTCGCCGTCAAACTCCCACTGATCCGCACCCATTGGCGCCGTACGGCGGAAGTCGTCGCAGAGTCATTGCCGCCAGCAACCACCGGATTGACCCGGCGCGGCCTGTTCCGCACGGTCGCCGGCGCCGCATCGCTGGTCGGAATCAGCACGATCGGTCAATCCGTCCCCGCTTTCGGCCCGGTCGCCGTTCTCGCACCCCGCAAGCCGAATGTCGGACCGCAAGGCCTGCCCGTCAACCGCACCGCCCACGACGCAGGCGTCTTCGGGATCGCCGCCGACTGGCGTTTCACGATCAGTGGCCCACGGCAACTTTCCTACGCACTCGACGAACTGCGAGACCTCCCGCAGAGCCGCTCCGACCTGCCGATCGCGTGTGTCGAAGGCTGGAGCCAAGGCGGGCGCTGGGAAGGCATCCGGATCCGCGATCTACTCCACCTCTGCGGCGCCCCAGCGACCTCCCGCGTCCGCGTCGTCTCGATGGAGAAGGGCGGTTTCTACGCGACGACAGAGCTACCACCCGAGTACGCCGCCGATCCGCTCACGCTGCTCGCGCTTCGACTGAACGGCGGTGAGCTCGCCCTCGACCACGGCTTCCCGGCCCGGATCATCGCGCCCAACCGCCCCGGCGTCCTGCAGACCAAATGGGTGCACCGGCTGGAGGTTCTGTCATGAAGACCCGGGCGGCTCTGGCCGCGTTCGGCGTCGGCTTTGGCCTCTGGGGCGTCTGGCTGATGTTCCAAGCCCTGGAACCGCAGGCGTTGATCCGTTTACCGCTCTGGCTGGGCGGTGCCGTGATCGCGGACGACCTCTTCCTCGTCCCGATCACGGTCGCGGTCGGCTGGCTCGTCACCCGCTGGTCGATCGGCCCCGACCATCACCGCACGGTCGGCGCCGTCCGCACCATCTTGCTGTACGTCGGCGTCACCACACTGATCGCGATTCCGCTACTCCTCCGCCAGGGCAAGGGCGCGAACCCAACGATCTTGCCCCGCAACTACCTCCGCGACTGGTTATTGCTAGAGGCAACCATCATCACAACAGGCCTAGCAGTGTTCCTGATTCAGCGGTCGCGCTTGATGTTCAGGAGATCGCGCGCTTCGTCCGGCGACATCGGCGGGCGCTGAGCCATCGTCGCCAGTGCGGCAGCGCGCTCGACCAGCTCGGCGTTGTGGTTCACCGGCTGCCCCTTCGCCAGGGTCAGCGTGTCCTCCATGCCGACCCGCAGGTGGCCGCCCTTCGACAACGCAGCCAGCGCGACGGTGATCGACGTACGGCCGATGCCGGTTGCGGACCAGGACGTCACCGCGGACGGCAGCGCGTTGACCGCGGCCACCAGGGCATCCGCCGTACCGGGCATGCCGCCGGGGACTCCCATCACCAGGTCGCAGTGCACGCGACCGCCGTACGGGAGGCCGAACTTGTCCAGCAGCCGGTGCAGCGCGGCCACGTGGCCGAGGTCGAACAGCTCGAACTCCGGGACGATCTCGCGCTCCTGGCTGAGCTGGTAGAGCTCGGTCACGAACGGCCACGGGTTCATGAAGACGTCGTCGCCGAAGTTGACCGTGCCCATCGTCAGCGAGCAGGAGTCCGGCTCTGCATCGAGCACGCGCAGCCGGTTCTCGTACGGATCGGTGACCGCACCGCCACTGGACAGCTGCACGATCAGCGCCGTGTTCGCCCGCACCGCAGCCACCGCCTCGGTCAGCCGGCCGAGGTCGAGCGTCGGGCGGTGCTCACCGTCGCGGATGTGCAGGTGGATCATCGCGGCCCCCGCCGCCTCGCACCGTTTCGCCGTCTCGACCAGCTCATCGAGGGTGGTGGGAAGCGCCGGACAGTCCGCCTTCGCGGTCTCGGCGCCGGTGGGGGCAACGGTGATCAGAGTCGAGGCCATGGGGAGATCTTGCCAGATCACTCCGAGATCCGGGAGATTCGGCGGTCAAACAGCAGACTCGCAGGATTTTTTCCGGCACGGCAGGATTGATCCCATGAGAGCAGTGGTGCAGCGGGTCAGTCAGGCGTCTGTGACGGTGGACGGCGCAGTGGTCGGGGCGATCGACGGGCCGGGGCTGCTGGTCCTGCTCGGCGTGACGCACGACGACACCGCCGAGACGGCGAAGACATTGGCCGCCAAGATCTGGACGCTCCGCATCCTGCACGGCGAGCGATCCGCGTCCGACGAGCAGGCGCCGATCCTCGCGATCAGCCAGTTCACCCTGTACGCCGACACTCGCAAGGGCCGGCGCCCGTCATGGAACGCGGCCGCCCCCGGTCCCGTCTCCGAACCCCTGTACGACGCCTTCTGCGCAGCGCTGGAGAAGTTGGGCGCCAAGGTGGAGCGCGGCAGGTTCGGTGCCCATATGGACGTGAGTCTGGTCAACGACGGTCCGGTCACGCTGATTCTCGACGCCTGACATGGACCAGGCCCGTCTGGTCGCCCGCCGACTGCCACAGGCGCCCGGCGTCTACCGCTTCCGCGACGACGGCGGCCGGATCCTCTACATCGGCCGCGCGGTCAACCTGCGCCGCCGCGTCCTGTCGTACTGGACGCACCTCGGCGACCGACCGGGGCTGGCACGAATGGTGAACCGAATCGCCCGGGTCGAGGGTGTCCAGTGCGACTCCGAACATGAAGCGGCCTGGCTCGAACGCAACCTGCTCGAGCACACCAAACCGCGCTGGAACCGGACCGAGGGTGGGGCGGAGGTCGTCGGGTACATCCGCTTCGATCCGGACGGCCCGCGGTTCACCCACGAGCTAGAACTCACGAGAAAGCACTTCGGGCCTTATCTCGGTGGGCTGCGCGTTCGGCAGGCGATCTCGGCCCTGCAACGCGTGATCCCGTTGCAGTACACGACCGACGCGACTGGTTCAGTCCGCGAGTTCGCCAAGCTGTTCGGCGTCGGCCCCGACGACCGCGAGACGCTGACCAGGACGACGTACGCCGTACTCGACCGCGAGCCGGGCGCGGTGGCCGCCGTACGGGATGAACTCACGCGGCGGCGTGATCTGGCCGCGGGTGCCTTGCGGTTCGAGTTCGCGGGGAAGCTGCAGGACGAACTGGCGGCGTTCGAGTGGATCGTGGCCGAGCAGAAGGTGTCGCTACTGACGGCCGATGACGCCGATGTGTTCGGCTGGGCCGACGGAGTCATGGTCGGCTTCGGAGTGCGCGACGGGCGGGTGCGGACCTGGACCCAGCATGCGATGACCGAGCGGACGGCGCGGGAGCGGGTCGCGGCAACTCCGGTCGGCTGGCAGTTGTTTGCCCAACGCAACGCCGAACTCGCTGCGCGCTTACTGGCATAAGAAAACCGCCCCGAGTCCCGAAGGACCCGAGGCGGTTCTCAGAGATTCTGAGACGGTGAGGTTCGACTCAGACGGTTGGCTCGATCAGCCGATGACGCCCGCGGCCGAGTGGCCGACGACAACCTTGGTGTTCAGGCTGTAGACGTCGATCACGAGCGCGTTCACTGCGATGTACCGCTGCTGCTTGACGACCTGGTTGAAGGTCAGCTTGGCGATGCCGGGGATGTCCAGCGTGGAGTTCACGCCGGTCTTGACCGGGTAGACCTTGCCGTTCACCGAGATCGACGCGATGCTCGACGTCGACTTGACGCCGTACGTGCCGTCCTTGGACTTCCAGGCCGCTGCCGAGGAGTTGACGGCGCCGATGGCCAGCGTGCCGACCTTCACACCCGCGACGTGCGAGGTGAAGTTGACGGCGGCCTTGTCGGCGTTCTGGTAGCCGTTCTTGGTGGTGAACGCGGCCCCGACGTAGGCGACCTTCGGGATCACGACCTCGCCCACCGAGGCGCGGATCGTCTTGCCCTCGGTGCCCTTGCAGGTGGCCTGGTACGACGTCGGGCCGGAGACGACCAGCTTGTCGACGTTCGCCTTGGTCACGTAGGCGTCACCGATGACGACACCGACGGCCGGCTTGGCGATCTCCGCACGCGTCTTCAGGATCGCGACGTCGACACCCTCCGGGATGTACTTGTTCTTCACGTTCGCGTGGACGACGACCGCCTGCGCGTACGAGTAGATGCCGCTCGCGCTCTTCACGCCACCGACGCGGTTCAGCACGATGTAGCCCAGGCCCGGTACGGCGACCTTGGTGTTCCACTCCGGCTTGAGCAGCGACGGCACCGAGACGGCGCCGATCTTCACGCCGGCGAACGTCGTGTTGCCGGTGTAGGACAGCTTGCCGTTCTTGTACACCGCCGTGGTGGTCGTCTTCACACCGGTCAGGTGCAGCAGGTTGCCGATCTTGATGTCGACAGCCGAGGCATTGCTGGTGACGCCGTTGCCGTTCTTGTTGTTGAAGGCGTGGGTGTCGGTCCGCACGGTGCGCGCGATGGCCTGGTTGTTCACGTTCGCCGTGGCGACGTCGTTCGACATCTTGGCCGACGAGTTCGTGGTGCAGCTGATGGTGCTCACGGTCTGCGGGCCGCTGTTGACGACACCTCCCGTGGCCTCAACGCCGATGCCGTAGCCGCTGTAGCCGAAGACCGGCGACGCGGACGCCGAGCCCGAAGTCAGCGCGATCGTAGAAGCAACGCCGACGACCGCCGCTACACCGACGGCGGCGAGCTTCTTGTATCCGATGCGGGGTCCCATGACCCCTCCTCCCTGAGTGATGACATGACCCGTAGCGCGGGCCAGGACACAGAGCACAACTCAGGCGGTAGCGGTAGGTAACGAGCCTGATGCGCTCCGAGACCAAACCGTTACCTTGCAGTTCAATGAACCCGCACCCATAACCCCGGTCGAATGACCGGGAATCCGTTACGTACAACAGGTTCCGGGCATGCCGAAGGGCCCGGACGCGCAAGGTCCGGGCCCTTCGGGGACTTGCCTCAGGGTGGGCCGCCGTCCCGTGACGGCGGCACCATCAGTAACGAGCGAGAGCTCAGACGGTAACGGCCACTTCCGCGACCGCGCCGTACTGGGCCACCACCTGGCGGTCGACCGGGTCGGCCTTGGGCGCCAGCGTGCGCAGCGTCCACTCGCCCGGCTTGGCGAAGAAACGGAAGTGTCCGGTCGCCGAGGTCGGTACCTCGGCGGTGAACTCACCCGTTGCGTCCAGCAACCGCACGTAGGCGCCGCCGACCGGCTCCTCGCCGCGCAGCACCTGTCCCTGGATCACGGCTTCCTTGTCCACGTCGACGCCCTTGAGATCAAGGCCGCCCTTCTTGGCTCCGCACATGTCAGGCCTCCCCTGGCTCGTCGCCGAGGGCGACCGGTACGCCGACCAGCGAACCCCACTCGGTCCATGAACCGTCGTAGTTCTTGACGTTCTCCTGGCCGAGCAGCTCGTGCAGCACGAACCAGGTGTGCGCCGAGCGCTCGCCGATCCGGCAGTACGCGATGGTGTCCTTGCCGAAGTCGACCCCGGCGTCGGCGTACAGGGTCTTCAGCTCGTCGTCGGAGCGGAAGGTGCCGTCGTCGTTGGCCGCCTTGCTCCACGGGATGCTGGCCGCGGTCGGGATGTGACCCGCGCGCTGGGCCTGCTCCTGCGGAAGGTGGGCCGGGGCGAGCAGCCGGCCGGCGTACTCGTCGGGGCTACGGACGTCCACCAGGTTCTTCACGCCGATGGCCTCTTCGACCTCACCGCGGAAGGCGCGGATGTTCAGGTCCGGCGCCTTGGCGACGTACTCGGTGGCGTCGCGCTTGACGGCCTCGTCGGTCAGCTCGCGGCTGTCCAGCTCCCAGCGCTTGCGGCCACCGTCGAGCAGGCGGACATCGGCGTGACCGTAGAGCTTGAAGTACCAGAACGCGTAGGCGGCGAACCAGTTGTTGTTACCGCCGTACAGCACGACGGTGTCGTCGTTCTTGACACCGCGGCCGGACAACAGTTCCTGGAACTGCTGCTGGTTGACGAAGTCCCGGCGTACCGGGTCCTGCAGGTCGTCCTTCCAGTCCAGCTTGATCGCACCGGCGATGTGGCCGGCGTCGTACGCCGAGACGTCTTCGTCGACCTCGATCAGGACGACGTTGGCATCGCTCTTGTGCTCTTCGACCCAGTCGGCCGAGACGAGCGCAGATTCCCTGCTCATGTGTGCTGCCTCTCTTAATTGGTAGCGGTGCTTGGCGTACGAATGCGTTGGATCAGCAGATAAGCCTCGCAGCCGAGGCAGAGCCCCACGGCCGCGTTCACGAACGCGGCGACGAGGGCGAATCCGGTGGCGACCACTCCGAGCACGGTCGCGCCGCTCAGGTAGCCGATCAGGCCGGCGATCGCGAAGACCAGCCCGACCAGTTGGGCGAACCGCGGCGGCGCCGCGTCCTCCAGCTCCTTCGGCGGACTCAAGCGCGGACGAATCACACGCTTGAAGAACTGGCCGTACGGCGATGCCTGGACGCCGAAGGCGGTCCCGATCGCGAACACCAGTGTCTGGACCGCCAGGATCCACGGGTTACCGAGGATCAGTGTCAACGCCAGCAGAACCGCGGTCACACCGGCTGCGAACCGGAGCCCCCGCGGGTCGACCTGGGGAGGAGTGAGTTTGGCCGTCTGTTCGGACATGACGACTCCTGGAGGAGGAGTGGTTCGAGCCGGACCCGCCCGTACCTGCGGGAGACGACGTACGTGGAACCGCGCTCAGCGATCAGTTCCACAGCGCTCGGGACGCCGCCTGGTCAGCGGCCACGACACAGCGACGAGCGCATGCGGCAGTTGTCCACTGCGCGGCGCTTGGTCAGCAAGGTCGTGTACTCCACGCTCCGAGAGTACGGAACGTGGAGCGAGACGTTCGTAGTTGTCCCATTGAATGAGACAACTGATCACATGATGGACAAGCTAGGTGCGAACGACGTTGGTGCCGGCGACCTTGTCCCACAGCGCCTGCTTCTTGTCGTCCCACAGCGGCCACAGGTAGTTCAGCAGGACCACGATGCCGAGCAGCGAACCGAGGATCGGGACCGCACCCAGCACGGTCAGCGCAAGGCCCATCCCGGCCCGCTTCGCGATCGCCGCACCGGGTGCCGCCCCGGGCACGTCCCGCAGCCGCACCGCGATACCGGCCGCCGACTTGCCGATCGTGGCGCCCTTCTTGGTCAGCATCAGGTACTCGTACGCGAACATCACCACGGCGGTCAGGATGGCCGCCGGAATCGTCCAGGCCACCGCGGACATCGACGAGTTGAGCATCTCCGAGAAGGTCGGCGGAGTCGTGCTCCGCATCTGCCGCTCGACGTTGTCCGTGTAGTCGTTGAGGTACTTCATCCAGAAGTAGCCGGTCAGCGGCAGGCTGACGAAGAAGATCAGGACCGAGTCGATGACGCGGGCCAGCACCCGGCGCCACCAGCCGGACAACGGCTGGCCGTCCGGGGTCGTGAAGCGGTTCTGGCCCGGGTAGCCGTAGCCCGGCTGCTGCTGCGGGTACGCCGGATAGCCGTGCTGCTGAGCGGGCTGGCCGTACTGCGGCTGCGGCTGGCCGTACTGGGCCTGCGGCGGCTGCTGCGGACCGGGCTGGCCGTAGACCGGGCGGTCCGATGCGGGCTTCTGTGCCTGTCCACCGCCGAACACCTGGCCGTGCTGCACCGGCTGACCGTACTGCGGCTGGTCCTGCTTGGGCTGTCCGTACTGGCCTTGGTACGGCGACGGCTGCTCACGCGGACGACGCTCGTCGGTCCACACGTTCCCGTCCCAGTAGCGCTGCTGTGTCGGGTGCTCAGGGTCGTCGTACCAACCGGCTGGGAAGTTCACTGGCACAGCATGCCGGTCAGGCGGGGTCGAGCGCCATCCCTATCAGTTCGGCTGGTGGTCGATCGCCGTAGCCAGTGCCGCGATCACATCCGGCTTGCGCGGCGCACCGCTGGCGCGTTTGACCACTGCACCAGTGCTGTCGAGCACCAGCGTGGTCGGTGTCCGCAGGATGTCGAGCTTCCGGACCAGGTCCAGATTCGACTCCGCGTCCAGCTCCACATGCCGGACTCCGTCGACCATGCCTTCGACCTCGGCCAGCGTGCGCCTCGTCACTCGACAGGGAGCGCAGAAGGCGGAGGAGAACTGCAGCAACGTGGCCCGCTCACCCAGCTCGACACCTACGTCGGCTGCGGAAACCCTCTCCACATCACTCGCCTTCTCGCGGAATCGCCCGTCGATCCAGGTTTTGAGCACACTGAGAAGCACTCCGGCGACGAGCGCGCCGGCTAGTACCCACAGACCTAGGCTCACAACAATCCAGAGTACGTCGGTGGTTTTTCAGCTCCACCTGCTGTTTCACGCCTTGGACAGTCAGTCCTCTGGGCGGGATCGCAGCCGCTTGGTCTGACCGCGGCGCTTCTTGTCGTCGAGACGACGGCGGACCGCGCCCTTACTGGGCTTGGTCGCCCGCCGCGGCCGTGGCGGTGGCGCGATCGACTCCCGCAGTAACGCGACCAGCCGGGTCCGCGCCGCCTCCCGATTGCGCCACTGCGACTTGTACTCCGAAGCTGCGATCGTCAGCACACCGTCAACCAGGCGGGACTCCAACCGCTCCAGCGCGCGAGTCTTCAGTACGCCGGACAGCGCCGTCGTACCGGCGAGGTCGAAGCTCAGCTCGACCCGGCTGTCGGTGGTGTTCACCGACTGCCCGCCCGGACCGCTGGATCGGGAGAAGCGCCAACTCAGCTCCCCCTCGGGGACCACCAGCCCCGGTCGCACGATCAGCCCCGTCTCCTCCACAGACCCATTACACCTTGTTGCCCCCGCTGCTCGTTACCCTTTTCCCGTGCAGACGGGGAGGCCAGAGCAAGGGCCGGGGCAAGAGCAAGAGCCTGAAGAGCTTCCGGAGCTGGCGAACCTGAAGGTGCGCGGGCGTTCGGTCAAGACCTGGGTGATCGGCGCGAGCGCCGTCGTACTGGCTGTTTCGGCCGCGTTCGGTGGCCTGAACAAGGCGGCCGCGGAGACGCCGCCGCTGGCCGCGGGGAAGTCGGTGGACGCCGGGCAGTTCGCGATCACCGTCGATCGGGTCGTCACGGTCAAGCACCTGAAGCCGCTGTTCCAGCCGGAGCCCGGTGGTGCACTGATCGCGATCGTGGCCAAGATCAAGGTCACCGACGACCTCGGGACCACGCCGCCGTCGGACCTGTTCCGGCTGATCGGCGTACCGGGGATCAAGGAGACCGAGGCGCCGATGGGGACCACCACCATCGACGACGAGACGATGAACCCGGTGCTCACCCCGGATGTCGAGCAGCAGATTGCCTTCGTCTGGAAGCTGCCGAAGCTCTCCGACCTGCCGACCGAGGTCAAGGTGAGCGTGCAGGGCTACAAGCACTACGACGAATCGCTGCTGGACCACCACGAGAAGTGGCTGCCCGAGGAGCTCGCCGGCGAGGGCACGATCAAGGTGAAGGACAACACGAAGTGACCGGCCGCAAGCTCCTGAACGGCGGCCTGACGCTGGCCGTCCTGGTCGCGATCATCGGTCTCTACCGGCTGACGCCGACCCAGCAGGACATCCAGGACCCGACGCCGGTGAACGGCATCGTCGGCCGCGCGGTCGACGCCGGCCGGTTCGAGCTGAAGGTCGACGCGGTGCGGGTCGGGAAGACGCTGAAGATCCCGAGCAGCTCGCCGGACCGCAAGACCCAGACCAGCTTCGTGGTCGTGGACGCGACCGTCACCGCGACCCGCGAGCCGATCCACCTGAACCGGGTGCAGATCCGCAGCTCCGACGGGATCACCTATCTCGGCGCCAACCGCAGCGGCCTGGACCGGGTCGACCTGACCGGCTTCCAGTTCGCGCCCGGGATTCCGGCGCGCGGCGCCTTCGTGGTCGAGATGCCCGCCGACAAGTTGCCGGGGGCAACCCTGCAGGTGATGGAGAAGTCGATCATGAACGACCTCGAGCCCGAAGTGAACGTCCCGCTGGACGTGAAGTCCCCCGAGATCAGCCCGGTCGTCACCTTCACCCGCGCGAGCGCGTCATGACCGGGGCACGCCGGGCCCGCCGACGCAGCGGCTGGTTCAGCAAGAACGTCGCCGCACTGGCCTCGCTGGTCGTCACCGTGCCGCTGGCCGGTTGGTGGACGACGAAATCGGACTACAAATCCTGGTACGACGCCGAGCCGCGCGACGCGGTCGTCGTTGCCGACGGTGGGACGTCGTACCAAGGAGCCGTCTGGTACGCCGCCAGTGTCGAAGAGAACCCGGAGCCCAAGCGGGCCGGGGCCGAGGATCCGCTGCCGCCGGATACGACCCGGATCCGGGTGCACTTCCGGCTTCAGGTCGATGACATCAAGACGCTCGACGAGCCTGGGCTCGGCGGTTGCCGACCACACCTGCGGGCGTCGGACGGGCGGATCTGGGACGAGGACATCCTCGCCGACGACTACCAGGACCGGCCGAACAGCTGCACCGGTGGGTACGACGACAAACCGCAGAGCTGGCGTGGACAGTCGGCCCAGTACTACGTGAAGCCGGCGGCCGGGAAGCCGTACGAGATCGCGGCCGTGTTCGTCGTACCGAAATCTGTTGCGGCCGAGGTTCAGCCGACGATCACGTGGGCTACGAAAGTCCCTGAGTATCTGGCATTCCCGAGGTAGCAGCGGTCAGGTCGGCGACGCCGCCCTGCTCGCTGTCGTCCTGCTCGACGACCGCGTGCGTGCCGCGGTTCAGGTAGCCGGCCAGGCCACCGATCATCCGGTCGTAGGCGGCCGCGAGTAGGGCGACCTGGAGCATGATCTTCAGCCCGTCGGTGAGCAGGCTCAGCGGTTCGTCGATCACCAGCCAGAACGGCAGCGTGTGCGGGCCGAGAACCCACAGCTTCAGCGCGATCCACACGCCGCTGGCGAGGAACGTGACGACCGCCCAGGCGAGGAAGTAGCCCAGCATCGGGCGCAGGCCGGAGCGGAGCACGAGCCGGAACGCGTCTGCGACCGGCGTCCAACGATCCTTCCAGTCCGCGACGACGGTGTTACCGGCCGCCTGCACGAAGCGCGGCGTCGCCTGCCAGCGGTTCGTCAGTCGGTCGAAGCGCCAGCGCGGCTGTTGCTGCGCCTTGTGCACGGCCCGGCCGTAGATCACCGCGGTCATGGTGATCCACATCAGCGGGAGCACGGCCGCACTCCACAGGTCGCCGACGCCAGCGGCGATGAAGCCGGTGACGGCGTCCCAGATCTCGCGGACCTGGCTCACGCCGAGCACATGGTCGAGGACCCAGACGTAGGCGTCGTGCAGCCATTGCCAGATCTGGCGCTCCTGCAGCCACTGCTTCGGCGACGGCACGTACGACGAGGCCTGGTAGATGACCACGAAGATCCAGAGCGCCTCGAGGTACGTGACGAACAGCTTCCGAACCGGGCCCTCGTCCTCCCGCTTCCACTTCTTGAACACGAAGCGGAGCAGGTACGCCACGGCACCGAGGCCGATGAACAACCAGGTCGACAACGACTGCAGGCCCTGCGACGGCTCAGCGACTGTCCCGCCGCCGAGCACCGTGGCCGCGGTCTCGTTCACCTTGTGGACGGCCAGCTTGTACTCGTAGTCAAGCGCCTCGGCCTGCAAGAACTTGTACGCCGCGTAGAACGCCAGGAACGGCAAGAGGGCCGCGGCCAACGCATCGACCGGGCGGCTCTCCTTGCCAGGCTCAACACCGTCGGGCGCGAGCATGCCCTCGGCAACGGCCCGCCGGTGGAACGGCAGCTCACCGCGGAGGACGAGGAACATCGCGACGTACATGGCCAGTGAGACCACGACGATCAGCGCGAGGACTGCGAGACCGGCCGCCTCCGCGGCGGCACCGGCCTGGACGGCCACCCACTGCAGTCCGCGATGCGCGAGCTGGGCGATGAGAAACACCGCCAGCAACCTCGGCCACGCCTTACCGAACAAGACCCCCGCGCGGCCCACCGTGGTGAGCAACGACCCCGACTCCATCGCCACGCGCAGAATCTACCTGCCCGTGGGGGCGTCGCGAGACTTCAGGCCGGTGCTTCGGCCGTTTCGCGCTGGCTGGTGGTCGGTGGGACCACGAAGCGGTAGCCGACGTTGCGGACAGTGCCGATCAGCTGCTCGTGCTCCGGGCCGAGCTTGGCCCGCAGCCGCCGGACGTGGACATCGACCGTCCGCGTGCCGCCGAAGTAGTCGTAGCCCCAGACCTCCTGCAGGAGCTGCTCCCGGGTGAACACCCGCCCGGGGTGCTGCGCCAGGAACTTGAAGAGCTCGAACTCCTTATAGGTGAGGTCGAGCGCCCGCCCGTTGAGCTTGGCGGTGTAGGACGCCTCATCGATCACGACGTCACCCGTGCGGATCAGGCTGGTGTCCGGGTCCTCGTTGCGGGTGGCGGCCAGTCGGCCGATCACCAGGCGCAGCCGAGCCTCGATCTCCGCGGGACCAGCGGTGTCGAGCAGCACGTCATCGGCGCCCCAGTCCGCGTTCACCGCGGTCAGGCCGCCTTCGGTGACGACCAGGATCAGCGGTACGTCGATTCCCGTCGTACGGATCAGGCGGGAGACGCCGCGGACGGCGACCAGGTCCCGCCGCGCGTCCAGCAGGACGGCATCCGCATCCGGGGCATCGACCAACGCGGCCACCTCGGCGGGCAGGATCCGGATCTGGTGCGGTAACAACGCGAGCGACGGCAGCACCTCGGTGGAGGCCTGCAGAGCGTTCGTCAGCAGAAGCAACGTGCTCACGTTGTCCCCCTGTGCCGGTCGTAGTGCACGTCGAGCCCCAGCGGCGTCATTGCCGGGGGCCCGAGACACTGGATAGCAACAGCAAGCTGACATAATAGCGGAAGACTTAACCGATTAGTGAGGTCCCCTCCAGATGCCGGAAGTCACCATCAGGTACTTCGCCGCCGCCCGCAGCGCCGCCGGTGAGTCCACCGCGACCGCAGACGCCGCCTCGCTCGGCGATCTGATCAGCACGGTCTCGTCCGATCGGCCCGAGCTCGCGCGGGTCCTCTCGCTCTGCACTTTTCTGCTGAACGGCGAGCGCGCGACGCCTGCCACGCTGCTTCCGGCGGGCGCTCAGGTCGACGCGCTGCCACCCTTCGCCGGCGGCTGATACGCCGTTGCGCGGCCGTCGTTATGTGACGGAAGAAAGTAGTGTGACTGGTGAGGCGACGACCTTTTACGACTGTCAAGGATCCTGCTACCTTGCGTATTCCGTCGTTCCACGGAAGGTCACCGATCATCGATGGCGCACGTTGCTCCGACCTCGCATCGCCGCGCGACCCGCGCTTCGCACCGCGGTCATCGCACCGCTGACGGTCCGATCCGCCGGTCCACCTGGCTGGGTCTGACCTTCGCGATGATTCTCGGCCTAGTCCTCAGTGGCCGCGAGCATGTCGGCGTCCACGCGGGCGGCGTCACCCTGCTGGTGATGCTGGTCCCGCTCACCCTGGCCGTCTTCGGTGCTGCCCTGCGGCGCGGGTTCGGAGGTCTCTCCGCGCTCACCACCGCAGGCGCACTCACCTTCGTGCTGCTCAAGTTCTTCCTGTGAGTGCGCCCCGCTGAGGCGGCGCACTCACCAGGAGCCGGTCAGGAACCGATCGAGATCCGGTCGGTCGCGCCCGGGGTGTACGGGTCGTGCGCGGTCAGGTACTTCGCGAAGGCGTCGATGTCGAGCCCGCCGAAGAACTTGTTCGTCGCGGTCGTGAAGGCCGGGAAGCCGTCACCACCGTCGGACAGGAAGTTGTTCGTGACGATCCGGTACGACGTCCCGTCCACGATCGGCTGCCCGGCGATCTTCACCGACCCTGCCACGATCTTCGAGCCCGCCGCCGCGGCCGGGTTCCAGGTGTAGGTGATACCGGCGACCTGGAGCACCTTGTACTTGCCGGCCTCCGGACCGTTCACGCCGGAGAACTGCTGCTCCAGCAGGGCCTTGATCTGCGTTCCGGTCATGTCCATCGAGACCAGGAAGTTGTTGAACGGCTGCACAGTGAAGGCCTGCCCGAAGGTGACCTCACCCGCGTTCGACGCCAGGTCCGCCCGGATCCCGCCCGGGTTCATGAACGCCGCCACCGGCACCTTGCCACCGGTCACGGTCGACGGATCGGCCAGCTGCCCGTCCGCGATCAGGTTGCCCAGCGGGGATTCGAGGGAATCGTCCGGGGTGCGCGAGACCGACGTACCGGTCAGGTGACCGATGACCTTGTTCGAGATCGGGGCTACCAGCGTCTGGTACTTGGTGATCAGCTCGCTGGTCCGGCGGTCGGCCGGTACATCGCGGGTGACGATCTGGTTGTTGGCCAGCGTGTTCAGCCGGTCGACGTCACCGGTGGCGTTGTTGATGCTCAGCCGGACCTCGGTGACGAGGCGGCCGAACGACGACGCGCTGGTCACGAGCCGCGGGTTGCCGGCGCTGTCCGGCAGGCTGCAGTTGTAGCCCTGGTGGGTGTGGCCGGAGATGA
Source organism: Kribbella sp. NPDC056951 (assembly GCF_042674205.1). Taxonomy (NCBI): domain Bacteria; kingdom Bacillati; phylum Actinomycetota; class Actinomycetes; order Propionibacteriales; family Kribbellaceae; genus Kribbella; species Kribbella sp. NPDC056951. The sequence continues at coordinate 1,132,077 of NZ_JBHUQZ010000001.1, read as the reverse complement.
TCGCGTCGATCTCCGGACTGAGGCCCTTGTTGATGTCGACGATCGGGCCGGAGATCCCCGGGCAGCTGTTGTACGCCTTCGGGTCGGCCGGGAAGCCACCCTCGTGCAGCAGCACGACGATCGACTTCACACCCTTCTTCTGCAGCACCGGAACCAGCGCGTTCGCGGACTCGATCTCGTCCTTGAAGGTCAGCCCCTCGACACCGGCCTTGGTGACGATGTTCGGCGTGTTCTCCAGGGTCATCCCGATGAAGGCGACCTTGCGGCCGTCGTCGAAGGTCTTGATCGTGTACGGCTTGAACAGCGTCTTCTGCGTGTTCTCGAAGAACACGTTGGCCGCCAGGTACTTGAACTTGGCGCCCTGGAACGGGCGCTTCGGGTCCGGGCAGGAGTTCTGGTTGTTCTGCCCGTCGCCGTCCGGCAGGCAGCCACCGGTCTGCATCCGGAGCAGCTCGTGCCAGCCCTCGTCGAACTCGTGGTTGCCGACCGAGGCGGCCTCCAGGCCCATCCCGTTCAGCGCTTCGACGGTCGGCTCGTCGTGGAACGCGGCCGACAGCAGCGGCGACGCCCCGATCAGGTCACCCGCGGCGACCGTCACCGAGTCCTGTCCCTTGGCCTCCGCCGACGCGCGCATCTGCTTCAGGTGCGTGGCCAGGAAGGCCGCCCCACCGGCCGGGACGCCGTTGATGTTGCCGCTCGATCCACCGGGCGCTTCCAGGTTGCCGTGGAAGTCGTTGATGGCGAGCAGCTGGATCTGCGTGTGCGTCGGCTTCGGTTTCGCCGGCGCTGCCTGGGTCACGGTTCCCCCCGTGGCCAAGCCGAGCACCGCGGCCGTGCCGGCGGCGATCAGGCCGACGCCCCGCCGTCCGCGCAGCCACTTCATGTCTCGTCCTGTCAAGGCCATGTCTACTCCGTCGTCGTAGCGATCACCGCGCGGATTCGCCACGCGATCCCGAGAAATTACCCGACGCGCGGCAACCCTTCCAAGGACTCGAGCATGAACTGACCAGGACCTTTTACGGTATTCCTGTGACTCTCGAAGCAGTTCCCTCACCGTTGCCCCCGGCCACCGCTGCCGCCGTCACAGAGCTCGCTCGCACGGCCGCGCACAGCGACGGTGTGAACCCGCTCGACGAGCGCACCCTCCTGCACCTCGACGGCGAACATCCCGGCGACCTGCACGTGCTCGCCTACGACGGCGAACCCGGCACCCTCGAACCCACCGGCCTCCAGTCCGCCCGCAACCTGATCGGCTACGCCGCTCTCACCCCCGAAGGCTCCGCCGAACTCGTCGTCACTCCGGACTTCCGCCGCCAAGGCACCGGTACGGCGCTCCTGCGCATCCTGCTCGACCATGCGGGCTCCCGGCTCGCCGTCTGGGCGCACGGCCGCCTGCCCGGCGCCGACGAACTCGCCGCCCACCTCGGGCTCGAGGTATCGCGCGAGCTCTACTTCCTCCGCCGTACCCGGGCCGACCTCCCCCAGCCGACCTGGGCCGAGGGCATCACGGTCCGCACCTTCGTCCCCGGCCAGGACGACGCCGCCTGGCTGAAGGTCAACAGCCAGGCCTTCGCCACCCACCCCGAACAAGGCGCCTGGACCCAGTCCGACCTCACCGACCGCCTCAACCAGCCTTGGTTCGACCCCGAGGGGTTCTTCCTCGCTATAGATGCCGAGGGCAACCTGGCCGGATACCACTGGACCAAGATCGAAGACGGCGGCGGCGAGGTCTATGTCGTAGGCGTCTCCCCCGATCACCAGGGAGCCGGCCTGGGTAAAGCCTTGACCCTCCAAGGGCTGATCTACCTCCAGGACACCCGCGGCCTGGACACCATCACCCTCTACGTGGACGGCACCAACACCCCGGCCCGCCGCCTCTACGCGAACCTCGGCTTCACCACGGCCGCCCAGCACGTCCAGTACACGCCCGTGACCGACGCCACACCGAACTCGGTCCCTCACTCCGCGTCATAATCCGCGGCAGTGCTCGTCTCACTGACAACCAGGAGCCGTCTGCGCCTCTAACCCCCCAGCCGGACGGCTCCTGGCCCCCAACTCGTCAGTGCAGTGCTGACTTGAGGTGGGTCGTGAGGGTGGTCAGGGCGTCCGCAGCGGCTCCGGGCAGGGCCTGGAGGTTGTAGTGGCCGTGCGGGAGCGAGTCGTGCGAGATGTGGGTCACTTCGACTCCGGCCTCGGCCAGCTTGTCGGCGTACTCGGTGCCCTCGTCCCGGAGCGGGTCGAAGCCGGCGGTGGTGATGAGAGCCGGCGGCAGGCCGGTGAGCGAATCGGCCAGCAGCGGGGAGACGACCGGGTCGGGGCGGAGTGCTGGGTCGGGCGTGTAGTGGTCCCGGTACCAGAGGATGTCTTCCTCGGTGAGGATGAAGTTCTCGCCGAAGAGGTCTCGGCTGGGACGGCGGCCGACCAGATCCACTGCGGGGTAGAGCAGCACCTGGAGCGCCGGGCGCGGGAAGTCGCGGACGACCGACTGCTGGGCCACCACCGCGGCCAAGTTCCCGCCGGCGCTGTCGCCGCCGACCGCGATCAGCCCTGGGTCGACTGTTAGGTCTTCGGCATGCTCGACGGCCCAGGTGAAGGCGGCGATGGCGTCTTCGGCAGCGGTCGGGGCGGGTGCCTCGGGGGCAAGGCGGTAGTCGACGGACAGGACGCGGATACCGGCATCGGCGGCGATGGTGCGGCAGAGGGCGTCGTGGGTGTCGAGATCGCCGACCACCCAGCCGCCACCGTGGAAGAAGACGAGCAGGCCGCGGCCGGCGTTCCGGGGCACGTAGAGACGCGCACCGAGCTGGCCGTCGGCGCCACGAACGGTGAGGTCGGTCACACGCTGTAGCTCGCGGGGGTGACCGGCGATCAGCTTGCTCACGCTGCGCAGGTTCGCGCGGGCCGTGGCCGCGTCCGTCTTAGTTGTGCCCGGCAACAATGACTCCACGCGCAGGAGCAGTTGCACTTCGGGGTCGAAGGTGTTGCCGTCGATCTGGATCGGGGCGCCGGCCAGGCGCCGCCGGACAGCGGTGGGCAGCGCGTAGAGCGGCGTCAGCGCGTTCGCCTGTACGGCGGACACGGTGCCGCGGAGCAAGGCGTCCAGTCGAGGGTTCACAAGGAGTGACGCTAGCAACAAGTTCGGACTGTCCGAAGACATGCCCTCCGCAACCTCATGTTCATCAAAGGATGGGATGCTGGTCAACGTGGCTGGAGACTTGCTGGCGTCCCATAATCGCGAGTACGACGTAGAACCGCCGTACGACATCGCGGCTGCGGGCGATCTCCCGGCGGACCGCTTCTCCGATCGTGAGTTGAGCTGGCTGGCGTTCAATCAGCGGGTGCTCGAGCTCGCCGAGAACGACACGGTCCCATTGCTCGAGCGGGCCAAGTTCCTGGCCATCTTCGCGAGCAACCTGGACGAGTTCTACATGGTCCGCGTCGCCGGTCTGAAGCGCCGGATCGCGGCCGGGGTCGCGGTGAAGGCGGCCAGTGGGCTGCTCCCGCGTGAGGTGCTCGACCGGAGCCTGACCCGTAGCCGCGAGCTGATGGACCGCCAGGCCGACACCTGGCGCAAGGTGGTCCAGCCGGCGCTGACCGAGCAGGGCATCGACATCCTGCGCTGGGTCGACCTGGAGCAGAGTGAGCGCGAGGAGATGACCCGGTTCTTCCGGGACCGCGTCTTCCCGGTGCTGACCCCGCTGGCGGTCGACCCGTCGCACCCGTTCCCGTACATCTCCGGCCTGAGCCTCAACCTGGCCGTCGTGGTCCGCAACCCCGACACCGGCGGCGAGCACTTCGCCCGGGTGAAGGTGCCGCCGCTGCTGCCGCGGTTCGTGCAGGTGGCCGAGGGCCGGTTCGTCCCGCTGGAGGACGTGATCGCGACCCACCTGGGCCAGCTGTTCCCGGGCATGGAGGTCACTCAGCACCACACCTTCCGGGTGACGCGTAACGAGGACCTCGAGGTCGAGGAGGACGACGCGGAGAACCTGCTGGCCGCGCTCGAGAAGGAGCTGCTGCGCCGCCGGTTCGGCCCGCCGGTCCGGCTCGAGGTCGAGGAGTCGATCGACCCGCAGGTGAAGGCGCTGCTGCTGTCCGAGCTGGGTGTCACCGCGGCCGAGGTGTTCGAGCTGCCCGGCCCGCTGGACCTGCGTGGTCTGTTCACGATCGCCGGTCTGGACCGCGCCGAGCTGAAGTATCCGGCGTTCGTCCCGTCCACCCACCCGCATCTGGCGGAGGTGGAGACCTCCAACCCGGCGGACATGTTCTACGCGCTCAAGCAGCGCGACGTCCTGGTCCACCACCCGTACGACTCCTTCTCGACCAGCGTGCAGCGCTTCATCGAGCAGGCGGCCGCCGACCCGCACGTGCTCGCGATCAAGCAGACGCTGTACCGCACCTCCGGTGACTCGCCCATCGTCGACGCCCTGATCGACGCGGCCGAGTCCGGCAAGCAGGTGCTGGTGCTGGTGGAGATCCAGGCCCGGTTCGACGAGCAGGCGAACATCAAGTGGGCCCGGCAGCTCGAGCACGCCGGCTGCCACGTCGTGTACGGCGTGATCGGCCTGAAGACGCACTCCAAACTCTCCATGGTGGTTCGGGACGAGCCGGATGGTCTGCGCCGCTATGTCCACATCGGCACCGGCAACTACCACCCCAAGACCGCCCGGCTGTACGAGGACCTCGGCCTGCTGACCAGCGACAAGGTGGTCACCGAGGACGTGGCCCACCTGTTCAACCACCTCTCCGGTTTCGCCCGCAACGCGGGCTACCGCCGGATCCTGGTGGCTCCCCAGTCAGTACGGCGTGGTCTGATCGAGCGCATCAACCGCGAGGTCCAGCACCACTTGGCCGGTCGTCCGGCCCGGGTGCGGATCAAGGTCAACAGCCTGGTCGACGAGGCCCTGTGTGACGCGCTCTACCGGGCCTCGCAGGCCGGCGTACCGGTCGAGCTGTGGATCCGTGGCATCTGCACCATCCGGCCGGGGATCGAGGGACTGTCGGAGAACATCCGCGTCCGCAGCATCCTGGGCCGGTTCCTCGAGCACAGCCGAGTGTTCTGGTTCGAGAACGGCGATGAGCCCGAGGCGTGGATCGGATCGGCCGACCTGATGCACCGCAACCTGGACCGCCGGGTCGAGGTGCTCGTGCAACTCAAGGAGCCCGACCACATCGGTGAGGTCCGGGAGATGTTCGACATGGCTCTCGACGACGAGACCCAGTCCTGGTGGTTGCAGCCGGACAACACCTGGGAAGCCAGACTGACCCGACCAGATGGTGAGCCACTGCGTGACCTGCAGGAAAAGCTGATCGCCACGCGTGGCCGCCGCAGAACTGCCGACCCGATTACTTAGGCTTCGACTATGAGCAACCCGGCGACGGTTATCGCCGCGGGTGGTGTCGTGTGGCGTGAGCGCCGCGGCATCCGTGAGGTGCTGCTCGTGCACCGCCCTCGGTACGACGACTGGTCCCTGCCGAAGGGCAAGCTGTCCCAGCACGAGCACGTCCTGCTCGCGGCACGACGTGAGATCGAGGAAGAGACCGGCGTACAGGTAGTGCTCGGTGCACCACTCGGTGTGCAGCGCTATCTGGTCCGCAAGAACGGCGGTACGGCGCAGAAGCTGGTGCACTACTGGTCTGCCGCCGCCACTGGGGGCGGTGACTTCCAGCCGAACGACGAGGTCGACGAGATCGAGTGGCTGCCGGTGGACAAGGCCCGGTCGCGGCTCAGCTACCCGCGTGACGTCGACATCCTGGACGCCCTCAACCGTGTGGCGTCCGTGGACGCGACTCTGATCCTGGTGCGGCACGCGGAGGCGGTGAAACGCAAGGACTGGGACGGCAAGGACACACTCCGCCCGCTCAACCCGACCGGTACGGCGGTCGCCGAGCGACTGAGCGACGTACTGGCTGCTCTCGGTGCGAACCGGCTGATCAGCAGCGACGCCGAGCGCTGCACAGCCACAGTGCTGCCGTACGCCGACTCGATCGACCGGCACGTGCACCTCTGGCCAGAGATCTCCGAACGCGGGTACGACGCCGATCCGGACCGCCTGCGCGGTTCGGGCGACCGGGCGTGGAAGTCGGACCGCGTGACTGTGGTGTGCTCGCACCGGCCGGTACTGCCCGCACTGCAACGCGAACTCGGTCTCAAGGTCGGGAAGTTCTCCCCCGGCGCCTTCCTGGTCGCACACCGGCTGGCCGACGGCCGGCTCGTGTACGAACGGTTCCGCGCACCGTAGAGACACGGCTCGGTGTCGATCCTGGCACAGCCGCAGGGGCTTCCGGGTGACACTGGGAGTGGCGGGTATGTTCCTACCGAGGAACCGGCGCCCCACCGGGTGCCGGTCTGAGGAGAGGTCGCACCATGACGATGATGCGAGAACTGACACTGATCGGGATCCGGATGGAATCGCCCAACCGGGCACCGGTGATGATGCTGCGCGAGACCGAGGGCTACCGCTACCTGCCGATCTCGATCGGCTCGGTCGAAGCGACCGCCATCGCCTACGAGGAACAGGGCCTGCGCCCGTCCCGTCCGCTCACCCACGATCTGATGCGGGACCTGATCGAGGCCTGGGGCGTGCGGCTCGAGGCGGTCGAGATCGTCGAACTGCGCGATGCGGTGTTCTACGCGGAGTTACTGCTCGACAACGGTGCGCGAGTGTCGGCGCGACCGAGCGACTCGGTGGCGCTCGCCGTACGGCTGAACACCCCGATCCGTTGTACAGAAGAGGTTCTCCGCGAGGCGGGCGTGGCCACGCCCGAGGAGGAACAGGCCGAGCTGGAGCGGTTCCGCCAGTTCCTGGACGGCGTCGCGCCGGAGGACTTCTCCAGCTGAGTGAGCTTTTGCACGTTGGTGCAAAAGTTTTCCGGTCTGCACCGTTGACCTGTTAGGGTCCGAGCCACGCGCTGGCGGCAGGGGTGATCGCCAGGCGAATCTCCCCTGGGGTTACACACATGCGCAAATTTGCCCTTGCGGCGACGGCTGTCGCTGCCCTCTCCGTCGGTCTCCAGACGCCCGCGTTCGCCGCGGCGCCGGACGCACCGACCGACCTGACCGTCGACTGGCAGGCCGGCAAGGTCCACCTGACCTGGAAGGACAACGGCGAGGCCAACTACATCCTCGCCGAGTACGACGGCGGCACGCCCGGCACCGTCCTCCAGACCACCGCCGCCGAAGGAAACGACGTGACGCTGTCGGTTCCGCTGCGGCAGGCGGAGCGCGTGCGGCTGCTCGTCCGGTCCGAGAACGCCGACGGCGTCAGCGCGGATGCGGCGACGCCCGCGTTCGACACCCTGCGCCCCTCCGCTCCGGGTCTGAAGGACGCCAACCTGGCAACGAACCTGACGACCAACCTGAGCTGGGTGCCGGGCTCGATCATCTCGGACAACACGCCGAACGACCCGCTGGACCTCCCGGGTAACGGAACCGTCCAGGCGAACGTCACCGGCCCCGGCGGCGCCAAGAGCTACCCCTTCGCCGCTGGTGCGACCTCCGGCTCGGTGCCCGCACAGGCTCGGCCCGCAGCGATCAAGCTGAGCCAGGTCAACGAGTGGGGCACGAGCCCGCAGGACGTCAAGACCGTCAAGCTGGGCACGCTCGGCGCCTCGACCACCGTCCCGGCCTCGGCGCTGTTCTCGAACCGCCTCGCGATCAAGAGCACCCTGGACCTGTTCACCAGCGCGGGCCGCGAGGAGCGGGCCAGCGGGATCAAGGTCGAACTGCAGGCCCGCGGCAAGACCACGGACGCCTGGAAGACCTACGGCCGCTACAGCGGTAACACCACGGCCGCCTTCGACACCGGCATCGCCTCGCTGGGCAACCGTCAGTACCGGCTCTGGGTCCCGGCCCGCAAGGTCGTCAGCGGCAACATCATCGCGCTGACCCCGGCCGCCTCGACCGGCGCGAAGTCCTCGAAGACCTACGTCAAGTTCGGCCCCGGCGGCTTCAACCCGTCGACGGTCCGGGTCGGCGGTCGCTCGACCCTGTCGGTCAAGATCCTGCCGGCCGTCACCGTCAAGGCCCGTCCACAGGGCTGGGACGGCCGCCGCTGGATCGACCTCGGCATCGACGTACCGCTCACCAAGGGTTCGTACGTCGAGCGCGGTGACATCGAGACCGAGCGCTACACGCTGCGCCTGCGCTTCGTCGTACCGACCGTCGTCGTCAACGGCCTGACCGTCCTGGCGAACACGAGCCCGGCGTACAACCTCACCGTCAAGTAGTAGTCAGTCACCGCATGTTCACCGCCACGGCAGCTCCTGCCGTGGCGGTGAGTGCGTTTTCGAAAGGCTCCCCCATGCGTAAGTTTGCCCTCGCGGCGACCGCGGTCGCCGCCCTCTCCGTCGGTCTCCAGACCCCCGCCTTCGCGGCGGCCCCGGACGCCCCGACCGAGCTCACCGTCGGCTGGGCCGACAAGTCGGTCCACCTGACCTGGAAGGACAACGGCGAGGCCAACACGGTCCACCTCGAGGACCTGGACACCAACCAGTCGCGGCTCGTCGCCGAGGTGTTGTCGACCAGCGCGAACGACGTCGTACTGCCGCCCACCTTCGGCCAGAACGCCCGGGTCCGGCTGGTCGTCAAGGCCGTTGCCGGTAGCGAGGTCAGCACGGGGACCGCGACGCCGGAGTTCGACACCCAGACGCCGGGTCAGCCGGTGCTGCAGGATGCCAACCTAGCCACGAACCTGACCACCACGCTCAAGTACTCGCAGGCCGCCGTGGTCGACAAGAACCCGGGCGACCCGCTCGACCTGCCGGCCACGGACAAGGCCCTCACCGCGTTCATCGACCTCCCCGGCACCGCCACGAACAGCTACCCCCTCGACCCGGGTGCGACGTCGGCCACCATCCCGGCCCAGGCTCGGCCGGCATCGATCCAGCTGATCGCCGCCAACGAGTGGGGCTCGTTCCGGGCCACCAAGAGCGTTCGGCTCGGCACTCTCGGCGCCGGCATCTCGGTGCCCGCGTCGGCGGTGTACACCAGCCGGCTCGCGATCAAGAGCACGATCGACCTGTTCACCAGCGAAGGCCGCGAAGAGCGGGCCAGCGGGATCCCGGTCGAGCTGCAGGCCCGCGCCGGAACCACCGACGCCTGGAAGACCTACGGCCGGTACGCCGGTAACACCACGACCGCCTTCGACACCGGCATCGCGTCGCTCGGCAACCGTCAGTACCGGCTCTGGGTCCCGGCCCGCAAGATCGTCAGCACCAACGTCATCGCGCTGACCCCGGCCACCTCGACCTCCGCCAAGTCCTCCAAGACGCTGATCAAGTTCATCTCCGCCGGCTTCACCCCCGCCGTCGCCCGCCGCGGCGCCAACGTGGACCTGTCCGCGCGGATCTCCCCCGCCTCGACCGTCAAGGCCCGCCTGCAGTTCTGGGACGGCCAGCGCTGGTTCGACGCCGGCCCCCTGCAGTTCACCAAGGGCTACGCCCTCCAGCACGGCGGCGCCGGCGACGAGCCCGGCTCAGCCCGCTTCCGCATCACCGCACCCGCGGTCGTAGTCAACGGCCTGACCCTCAGCGCCACCACCAGCTCCGCCTTCACACTGACCGTTCGCTAAGTACAGCTCCACGAATCCCCGCTCCGGCCCCACGGGTCGGCAGCGGGGATTTTGCTGACCACCCCCTGAGGAATCCTTCATGCGCAAACTCGCCGCTGTCGCGGCCTCCGCCGTACTGCTGACCGCCGGGCTGCAGGCACCTGCCTGGGCAGCCGATCCGGCCACCGACTTCGAGCTCTCCTGGCTCAATGCCAAGCTGCACCTGACTTGGAAGGACAACGGCGAGCAGAACATCGTCCTCGCCGAGTACGACGGCCAGCAGGAGCTCATTCTCTTCGCCAACCTCGCCGCCGGCGAACCGAACGACATCCAGGGCTTCTCCAACCTGCAGCCGGCGGACAAGGTCCGGTTCATCCTCCGCACGGTGGCCGCCGACGGTTCCAGCGTGGACACGCTGTCGCCCTGGTTCGACACCCGCGGCCCGGGTGCACCGGCTCTCCAGGACGCCAACCTGCTCACGAACCTGAGCACCACGCTCAAGTGGACCCAGGGCACCGTCGAGGACAAGACGCCGGGCGACCCCCTCGACGTACCAGGCAATGGCACCGTCAAGGCTGTCGTCGACCTCCCCGGCACCGCCACGAAGAGCTACCCCTTCGCCGCCGGTACGACGACCGGCACGATCCCCGCGCAGGCCCGCCCCGCGGCGATCAAGCTGGTCGCGGTCAACGAGTGGACCGAGACCGCCGACACCAAGACCGTCCGCCTCGGCACCCTCGGAGCCGGGATCACAGTTCCCGCGTCGGCGGCGTACGGGAACCGTCTTGGCATCAAGAGCACGCTCGACCTGTTCACCAGCGAGGGCCGCGAAGAACGTGCCAGCGGCATCAAGGTCGAACTCCAGGCCCGCGCCAAGACCACCGACGCCTGGAAGACCTACGGCCGGTACGCCGGTAACACGACGACCGCCTTCGAGACCGGAATCGCTGCCCTCGGCAACCGCCAGTACCGGCTGCTTGTCCCGGCCCGGAAGGTTGTCAGCGGCAACGTCATCGCCCTGACCCCGGCGTCGTCGACCTCGGCCAAGTCCTCGAAGACGTTCATCAAGTTCGTCAGCCTGCGCTTCACCCCCGCGGCGGCCAAGACCGGCACCAAGGTCGACATCACGGGCAAGATCCAGCCCGGAGCCACCGTCCGCGGCACCCTGCAGTACTGGACCGGCTCCAAGTGGGACAAGGGCTTCGCGGTGCAGTTCAACAATGGCTCCATGCTCAAGCACGGCAGGGCCGGCGTCGACAAGCCAGGCACCTACCGCCACCGCATCGTCCTCCCCGCCATCACAGTCAACGGCCTGCTCCTGAGCGCCACCGTCAGCCCCACCTTCAACTTCACCCTCCGCTGAGATTGCACGAAGCTGCAACTCATCGAGCTTGCCCGACCCGCCAGTGCGTGCGCTACTTTTCCTGCACGCACTGGCGGCAGGGGTGATCGCCAGGCACTCTCACCTGGGGACCACATGCGCAAGACTGTTCTGACCGCGGCCGCTGCCGCCGTACTGACCGCCGGCCTGCAGGCACCAGCCTGGGCCGTCGAGACCCCGCCCGCGCCGACGGACGTCACCGTCGGGTGGTTCAACGGCCAGGTGCACCTGACCTGGAAGGACAACGGCGAGCAGAACGAGGTCCTGCTCGAGAACCAGGACACGCAGGACATCAAGATCGTCGCGACCACCGCCGCGGACGCGCCGAACGAGGTCCAACTGCCACCGACCTTCCAGGCCGCCGAACGCGTCCGGCTGCACGTCCGGTCCTTCGTCGACCAGCAGTACAGCCAGCAGACGCCGACACCGCAGTTCGACACGCTCCGGCCGAACGTACCGGCCTTGCAGGACGCCAACCTGCTCACGAACCTGTCCACATCACTCAAGTGGAAGCAGTTCCCGATCGGCGACACGAACCCGGGCGATCCGCTGGACCTCCCGACCGGCGAATCGGTCAAGGCCTCCGTCGACCTCCCCGGTACCGCGACCCGCACCTACAGCTTCGCCCCGGGAACAACCGGCACCATCCCGGCCCAGCCACGCCCGGCCGCGGTCAAGCTGAGCGGCGTCAACGAGTGGGGCGAGACCGCCGACACCAAACTCGTCCGCCTCGGCACCCTGGGCGCCGGCATCACCGTCCCCGCGTCCGCGCTCTACGGGAACCGCCTTGGTATCAAGAGCACCCTCGACCTCTTCACCAGCGAGGGGCGCGAGGAGCGCGCCAGCGGCATCAAGGTCGAACTCCAGGCCCGCGCCAAGACCACCGACGCCTGGAAGACCTACGGCCGGTACGCCGGTAACACCACGACCGCCTTCGAGACCGGCATCGCTGCCCTCGGCAACCGCCAGTACCGGCTGCTCGTCCCGGCCCGGAAGGTTGTCAGCGGCAACGTCATCGCCCTGACCCCGGCGTCGTCGACCTCGGCCAAGTCCTCCAAGACCCTGGTCAAGTTCGTCAGCAAGGGCTTCACTCCCGCCCACCCGGCCCGCCACGCCAACGTCGATGTCTGGGCCAAGATCCAGCCCGCCGCAACGGTCCGCGGCACCCTCCAGGTCCTGCTCAACAACAAGTGGAGCAACGTCTTCCCGGTCCAGTTCCGCAACGGCTCCATGCTCACCCACGCCAACGTAGGCAACGACCGCGGCCACTTCCTCTACCGCATAGCCCTCCCCGCCACCACCATCAACGGCCTCCCCCTCAGCCCCACAACCAGCTCAGCCTTCCCCATCACCATCGGCTAATTGCACGAACCTGCAACCGATTCGACTTGCCTCACCCGCCAGTCCGTGCGCTACTTTTTCCTGCACGCACTGGCGGCAGGGGTGACCACCAGGCGTACTCACCTGGGGATCCCATGCGAAAACTCGCAGCCACCACCGCTGCCGCCGTACTCCTGACCACCGGTCTGTCCACGTCGGCCTGGGCTGCTGATCCGGCCCCGACCGACGTACAGATCTCCTGGGCCGGGGACAAGATTCGGGTGACGTGGAAGGACGACGGTGTTGCCAACACCATCCGGGCCGTCTATCCGGTGACCGGCGGCAGCAAGACCATCGGGGGCCGGATCGAAGGGGAGACGAACGAGCTCGAGGTTCTTCCGACCGTGTTGGAAGCTGACCGGGACAAGGTGCAGATCACGGTCGCCGGCCGTACGACGGGGCAGTGGGGCACTCCGACGTCGTCGGTGAGCTTCGATACCCGGCAGCCGACGTTCCTGCAGGTCAAGGATGCCGATCTGCTCGCCGATCGGTCGGTCCGCATCCGGTGGACCCAGAAAGTCCGGCAGGATCTGACACCGAACGACCCCTTGGACCGACCGGAATCCGAGGACTGGCGCACGGTTGAGATCCACGACGAGGACGGCAGCGGTGTCTTCGCGACGTACCCGTTCGCACCGGGGTCGACGACCGTGACCGTCCCTGCGCAGCCAAAGCTGTCCTGGCTGGCGGTCAAGACCGGCAACGTGTGGGGCACCTCCTCTCCGGCCTCGCTCGAGAACTACGTCACCGTGCATCCCCGCGCCTTGAAGGCCAAGATGTCCGTGCCTGCCCTGGGCGTCTTCAGCAAGCGCCTCGGGATCTACAGCTCGCTCAGCCCGAGTCTTTCCGGCACCTGGCCGGTGGAGTTGCAGGCGCGTGCGAGCAGCACCGCCGCCTGGAAAACGGTCGGCCGCTACTCCATCAGTGACATCGGAAACCACGAGACCGGTATCGCGTCGCTGGGTGGCCGGCAGTACCGCCTCTGGGTACCGGCTCTGAAGAAGATCAACGAGTCGTGGATCGACCTGTTCCCGGCTGCGTCGACCTCGGCCAAGGCATCGCAGACGACGACCAAGTTCACGGACGTCGGGTTCGACCGCAGGGGAACCGAGCTTGGTCAGACCGTGAACCTGATAGTGAAGATCCAGCCCGCTCTGACGGTCCGCGGCAATCTGCAGCGCTGGGTCGACGGGAGCTGGCGCAACGGTCCCGTCGTACAGATCACGAACGGTACGGCGCGGCTTCCGATGAAGGCCACCGTGAAGGGTCAACCGCGGTATCGCGTGGCGCTTCCGAGGCTGGCCTACAACGGCCTGCCACTCGTGGCCACCACCAGCAGCACCTTCACCCTGATCGTGTGATCCCAGTGAGGACTCTCTCCATGCGCAAACTTCTCGCCTCTGCAACCACTGCGGCGGTGATGGCAGCCACCTTGTCCACCCCGGCCTGGGCTGCTGATCCGGCCCCGACCGACGTACAGATCTCCTGGGCCGGGGACCAGATTCGGGTGACCTGGGCGGACGACGGGGCCGCCAACACCATCCGCACCACTGTCCCGGCCGACGGCGGTAGCGCGGTTCTCGGAGGACGGGTCGAGGGCGAAACCAACGAGCTGATGGTCTCCCCGTCCATGCTCGGGGCTGATCGGGAGCAGGTGCAGATCACGGTCGCGAGCGGTACGACGGGGCACTGGGGTGCGCCGACGGCGTCGGTCACGTTCGACACTCGTCGGCCGGCACCCCTGTTCATCCAGGACGCCGATCTGCTGGCCGACCGGTCGGTCCGGCTGCGGTGGACGCAGGCAACGCGCGCGGACCAGACGCCGAACGACCCGCTGGACCGGCCGACATCCGAGGACTGGCGGCTGGTGTGGGTCGACCAGTGGGCCGGCAGCCGCAGGCTCGCGACGTACCCCATCGCTCCGGACACGACCACGATGACCGTCCCCGCGCAGGCCGAGCCGTGGACCAGCACGAGCGTGCAGACCGGGAACGTGTGGGGCCGGTCCGTCTCCGGACCCCTAGAGGACAGCCGGACGGTGCATACCGGCACACAGCGGGCGGGGATCTCCGTGCCTGCACAGGGAGTCTTCGGCGAGCGTCTGGGCATCTACAGCACGCTTGACGCCAATCACCCGGTGCAGCTGCAGGCACGCCCGACCAGCACAGCCCCGTGGAAGACCGTCGGCCGGTACAGCGGAAGCGTCGGCCGGCCGTTCGAGACCGGGATCGCGTCCCTCGGCGGCCGCCAGTACCGCTTGTGGGTGCCCGCGGTGAAAGAGATCGAGGAGGGGTGGATCGACCTCTTCTCAGCCGCGTCGACGTCGGCCAAGTCGTCGCAGACCACGACCAAGTTCGCGGTCGTCGGCTTCGACAAGAAGGCAGCAGAGCTCGGAACGAACGTGTATCTGACGGTGAAGATCCAGCCTGGTGTCACCGTGCGCGGCAACCTCCAGCGCTGGGCCAACGGGAGTTGGCGCAGCGGTCCCGTCGTACAGATCAAGAACGGCGCGATGGTGCGGATGCCGATCAAGACCGCGCTGAAGGGTGAGACGCGCTACCGCGTCGTGCTTCCGAAGTTCAGCTACAACGGCCTGCCGATCCTGGCCACCACCAGCAAGACCTTCACCCTCATCGTTCTGTGACCCGAGCTAGGACTCTCTTCATGCGCAAGCTTCTCGTCACCGCAACCACTGCGGCTGTCCTCACCGCTGCCGTGTCCACTCCGGCGTGGGCCGCTGCCCCGGAAGCACCGACCGACGTACAGATCTCCTGGGCCGACGGCAAGGTCCGCGTGACCTGGCAGGACAACGGCGAACCGAACATGGTCCGAGCGGAGTACGTGGACGCGGACCGGACGGTGCTGCTCGCCAACAGGACGGCCACGCAGACGAACGAGGCCAGCATCTCCGGTGCCGCCTTCGAGGATCGTGACCGGATCAGAATCCTGGTCACGTCGTACCTCACCGGTCAGGGCAGTAGCACCGCGGCGACCAGCCCGTTGTTCGACGCACGGGTGCCGGTCTTCCCCTTCATCGAGGACGCCGATCTGCTGGCCGATCAGTCGGTGCGATTGCGCTGGACGCAACCCACGGTTCAGGACCTGACGCCGAACGATCCACTGGACCGGCCGGTCGACGACCAGTACCTGGGTCTGCAACTCGGGGCTCCCGGGGCGCCGGTGGAGAAGATCACGGTCCCGGTCGGCTCGACGACGTACACCGTCCCGGCCCGGCCCCGGCCGTGGTCCATCACGATGTACGCCGGTAACGAGTGGAAAGCGTCGTACATCCATGAGGCCGGCAGCGGCCCGTCGTACCAGCGAACGGTGTCTGTCGGCACGGTGCAGGCGGTCCTGTCCGGCGTACCGGCGCGGATGGCATACGGGCTGTGGATGCCGATGCGCACCACTCTCACGTCCAACCTGCCGGGTGAATACTTCGATGCGGTTCAGCTTCAAGCGCGCCCGAACAGCGCAGCCGCCTGGAAGACCTACGGCCGGTACTCCGCCTACATCAAGTCGTTCGACACCGGCCTGGGTTCGCTCGGCGGCCGCCAGTACCGGATCTGGGTCCCGGCGTTGAAGAAGTCCGACTGGTCGACGATCACCCTGGCGCCTGCGGTCTCGACCGCGGCCAAATCCTCGCGAACCTTCTCGAGGATGCTCACCACCAAGTTCCAGCCGGCCAGCCTGAAGGTCGGCCAGACCACGAAGCTGAACGTCGCTGTCCGGCCCGAGGTCGACATGAAGGCAGCCTTGCAGCAGTGGGACGGCAAGCACTGGCGCTATGCGCGGGCACTCCCGTTGACGAAGGGACGAGCGAGCGTCGCGATCAAGGCGACTCGACGCGGCACGACGAAGTTCCGGATCGCCACCCCGGCCGTCACTGTCAACGGCCTGCCGGTGGACGCCGCCACCAGCACTCCCTTCACCCTCACGATTCGCTAGGTAGCCACTTCATGCGTAAATCAATGGCTATCGGTGGCGCCGCTCTGCTGCTCACCGCGGGGTTGTCGGGCCCTGCTTGGGCTGTGGCTCCGGAGGCCCCTACCGACCTGCAGGTCGGCTGGGTGGATCCGGCCGCGCCCACCAAGGTGCGGCTGACCTGGAAGGACAATGGCGAAGCGAATCGGGTGCGGGTCGAGTACCAGGACTGGCCGACTCCTGAGCTTCTGGTTCAAGTGCCGGCAGACCAGCCCAACGACGTCGCGCGTACTGCAGTTGCCTACTTCAGACTGAACAAGGTTGCCCGGATCCAGGTGACGGCGGTCGACGCTGACGGTGTCGAGAGTTCTCCGGTCTTTTCGGCCTGGTTCGACACCACCGGGCCGGCAGCACCGACCTTGAAGGGCGCGACGCCGCTCCCGGACGGGGCGCTGCAGGTCAACTGGGCGAACGCCCCGGTGCCCGAAGAGACCACTCCCGGCGATCCGCTCGACCTTCCGACGAGCAAGGCGGTCGGGCCGGTGGTCTGGTCCCCCAGCGAATCGGCCGGCGGAACGATGGAGTGGTTCGCAGCTCCGGCCGGTACGACGAGTGCCGTCGTACCACCGCGTCCTCGGCCGTTCCCGGTCCGGATCGCTGCGCAGAACGAGTGGGGCAAGCAGGAGTCGAAGCGGAGGCTCGTGTTCAGCACGATGACTATTCGCTACACCTTTGTCCCCACCATGGACGAGTACAGCTGGAGCGAGCCGATCCAGGCGACAGCCAGCACGCCGATCTGCCTGCCGGTGACGCCGAGCTGCAAGCCGAGGACAGTCGGTATCCCGGTCACGCTGGAAGGACGAGCCAAGGCCAAGCAGCCGTGGGGCTACATCTCGCGGGCGACGTCCGGTACTGCCGGCCAGGTGCAAGGAGGGACGCGCGCACGCGGCGGGCAGGAGTACCGGCTCAATGTACCGAGCTGGAAGAACTTCCCCGAGCAGAGCGAGTGGATCGTCGCGACACCGGCATCGACCAGCGCGCGGCTGGTGAAGACGCGGGCATACATCGCGACCGCAGGTTTCAGCCGTCCGACCGCCCAGGTCGGCCAAACCGTCAACTTGGTCGTCGATTCGCGGCCCTGGGTGACGACCAAGGTCACCCTGCAAGCCTGGAACGGCACGAGCTGGCGTACGGCGCGGACCGTGCAACTCACCAACGGCAAGGCGACGGTGGCGATTCGGGCCGCCGGGCGCGGAACCAAGACCCGCTACCGGATCGCGGTCCCCCGGCTCGTTGTCGGCGGCCTGCCGATCGAGCCGACGATCAGCCGCGAGTTCACCCTCACCGTCCGCTAGGGATCTCATGCGCAAATTAGTTGCTCTTGGCACCACTGCCGTTCTGCTGACCGCGGGTCTTTCCACGCCGGCCTGGGCTGCGGCTCCCGAAGCGCCTACCGACGTGCAGGTGGCGTGGGTGGACGGGCGGGTCCGGATCAGCTGGCAGGACCAGGGCGAGGCGAATACGGTTCGGGTCGAGTATCCGGATCGGCCGCTGATTCAGGTGGTTGAGTTCACGGAGGCGGGTGCGCCGAACGAGGCGTTCGTGAACAGGTTCGTGGACGACAACCGGGTTCGTGTGACGGTGACGACGAAGGACGGCGGCGAGCAGAGTACGGCGACGCCTTCGGCGTGGTTCGACGCGCGGTGGGCGACTGACGGTGAACGGGTTGCCCGTCCTCGCCACCACCAGCAAGCCCTTCGTTCTCACGATTCGCTAGGAAGCCAACTTCATGCGTAAATCAATCGCTATCAGTAGCGCCGCCCTCCTGCTGACCGCGGGTTTGTCCACGCCTGCTTGGGCTGCTGAGGCGCCTACTGATGTGCAGGTCGCCTGGGCGGGGGACAAGGTTCGGGTGACCTGGCAGGACAGCGGGGACGCGAACGAGATCTGGACGTCCTACCCGGGGACCGGGTTCGTCGAGACGAGCGGCCGAACGGTAGCCGGCGGGGCCAATGAGCTTCTGATCGACAGGTCGAGGTTCATGAACAGGGATCGGGTTCTGATCCGGGTCTTGGTGCGAACCCCGGAGGGGGAGAACGGACCGTCGGCGACGAGTGTGGAGTTCGATGCTCGGATTCCGGTGTATCCGATCATCGAGGACGCGAACTTGCTGGCTGACGGGTCGGTGCAGCTGGTGCGGTGGAAGCAGCCGGTGGTCGCGGACACGAACCCTGGTGACCCGCTGGACCGGCCGGCGGCGGACGAGTACCTGGGCGCCCAGGTCGTCGTACCGGGCCGACCGACGGAGAGGATGCTGATCCCGGCCGGCTCGACGTCGTACACGGTGCCTGCGAGGCCGCGGCCTGCCACGATCACCCTGTACGCCGGAAACGAGTGGCGCGAGTCGTTCCTGTCCAACGGAGACGGGCCGTGGCTCGAGCGCAAGGTCGAAGTGGGCACGATGGCGGCCTCGTTCGTCGTGCCCGCGCTGGGGACGTTCAGCCAGCAGCTCGGGATCGAGAGCACCCTCAAGTCGAACCTGACGAACATCAGCCCGCTGGTGCACCTGCAGGCTCGTCCGAACAGCAAGGCGCCGTGGAAGACCTACGGCCGGTACGACGGCAACGTGCGGGAGCCGTCGTTCGACACACACATCGCGTCGCTGGGCGAGCGTCAGTACCGCCTCTGGGTCTTGCCGTCGAAGCAGGTCACCCAGTCGGCGATCAAGCTGACGTCGGCCGCGTCGACCAGCGCCAAATCCTCGAAGACGATCGCGTGGATCTACACCCGCGGAATCGTCGCCTCGAAGGCACGTGCTGGGCGGATGGTGGGTCTGAAGGTTCAGGTGCAGCCGGCGGTGGACATGAAGGCGGCGCTACAGCGGTGGGACGGCAAGCAGTGGCGGTACGCGCGCGAGTTGGCCCTGAAGAAGGGCGTGGTGAGCATTCAGTTCCGGGCCACGGCGCCGGCCGGGACGACCAGGTACCGTGTCCTCACTCCGGCGGTGAAGGTGAACGGGCTCCCGGTCCTGGCCACGAGCACTTCCTACTTCACCTTGACCGTGTACTAGGAGAGCGCTGAGTGTTACCGAAACGTGAGCAAATGATCGTTTTGATGCACTGAGAGTGACGGGCGCTAACTCAGTTCACCTGATGGCTGCCTGGTGGCACGCCGGGCGTCGTTTACGGTGCTGGAACCGTTCACCGGTCGTTTACCGGCGACGGGCCGTTCAGTCACGTGGTCTCCCTACCGTCTGTGGAAGTTCAGAAGTCTGATTCCCGCAGAAGGGCAACACTCTCGTGTCCGTGAATCGCCTGCTCCGCGTCGGCTCCGTCGCCGTGGCATCCCTCGGTGTGCTCGCTCTGAGCGCCTGTGGCAGTGACCCGGAGCCGTCCGGCTCCTCGAGCCCGAGCACGGGTTCCTCCTCGACCGGTGCGGAGTGCCCGCAGGGCACCCTGAACGCCGAGGGCTCTTCGGCGCAGAAGAACGCGATCGAAGAGGTCATCAGCAAGTACAACGAGACGTGCGACAAGGTCACGGTGAACTACAACCCGACCGGGTCCGGCGCGGGTATCAAGCAGTTCAACGCGAGCCAGGTGGACTTCGCCGGTTCGGACTCGGCGCTGAAGACCGAGTCCAAGGACGGCGGCGAGCCGGAGGCCGCGCAGGCCGCGAAGCGGTGCGCGAACAACCCGGCGCTGAACCTGCCGATGGTCATCGGCCCGGTCGCGATCGCCTACAACCTGGACGGCGTGCAGAAGCTGGTCCTGGACGGCGCGACCGCCGCCAAGATCTTCCAGGGTGACATCAAGACCTGGAACGACCCGGCGATCGCCAAGCTGAACGCGGGCGTCACGCTGCCGTCGGCGCCGATCTCGGTGTTCTTCCGTTCGGACGAGTCCGGCACCACGGAGAACTTCACCAAGTACCTGAAGGCCGCCGGTGGTGGCGCCTGGAAGGGTGAGCCGGCCAAGAAGTGGACCGGTACCGGTGCGGGCAAGGAGAAGTCCGCGGGTGTCGCCGAGGGCGTCAAGAGCACCAAGAACGCGATCACGTACGTCGAGTGGTCGTACGCCGTCGACAACAAGCTCGGCGTCGCGCAGATCGACAACGGTTCGGGCACCCCGGTCGAGCTGACCGCCGAGTCCGCCGGTAAGGCGCTGGCCGCCGCGAAGCCGGCCGGCACCGGATCCGACCTGGCGCTGAAGCTGGACTACGCGACCAAGGAGGCCGGGGCCTACCCGATCATCCTGGTCACCTACGAGATCGCCTGCAGCAAGGGCCTGCCGGCCGAGAAGACCGCGCTGGTGAAGAGCTTCCTGACCTACTTCGCCGGCAAGGACGGCCAGGGTGCGCTCACCGAGCTGAACTACGCGCCGCTCCCGGAGGAGATCCGGACCAAGGTCGACGCGGCCATCCAGACGATCAGCTGATCCAGCAGATCCGCTGATTACGACAAAGCAGTGAAGCGAGCCCCGGCCGGTCCCGAGTTCCTCGGACGACGGCCGGGGCTTCGCCTCGTCATCCCGCACCGCACACAGCCCGACGACGACCCCAGGCGCTTGGAGCACCATCAATGAGTAGTCCAGACGGCACGGAACCGCCCGACCGGCCGGCGGAACCGGCTGCCTCCGGAGCAGAACCACGGATCGAGGACCTGGTCGACACCACCGGCCCGGCGTCCGTGCACTTCGAGACGTTGACCGACGAGCACGACGACGGCGCCCGCCCCGCGGCCCCGGAACCTGAGCAGAGCAAGGAGAAGCTCGAGCTCGGCCCGGTCGGTCACCTCGGCGACCGGCTGTTCTCCGGCCTGGCCCGGGGATCCGGCGGCCTGGTGGTCGCGATCGTGGCGTTCGTCGGCATCTTCCTGCTGGCGCTGGCGATTCCCTCGCTCGCCGACAACAAGAGCAGCTTCCTGTTCTCCCGGATCTGGGAGCCGGGCGGCGCCGAGCCGCGGTTCGGTATCGCGGCGCTGTTCTACACCACCGTGATCAGCTCGATCATCGCGATGCTGATCGCGGTCCCGATCGCGATCGGGGTCGCGCTGTTCGTCACGTACTACGCACCCAAGCGGCTCGCGGCACCGGTCGCGCACGCGGTCGACCTGCTGGCCGCCGTACCGTCGATCATCTACGGCCTGTGGGGCATCCTGTTCTTCGCCCCGATCCTGCGGCCGGTGATCAACGGCCTGTCCACTGCGCTCGGCTGGATCCCGTTGTTCGACAAGCCGCCGGGCGACAACGTCGGGGTCGTCTTCACCGCGTCCGTCGTACTGGCGATCATGATCCTGCCGGTGGTGACCGCGATCAGCCGCGAGATCTTCGCGCAGACACCGATCTCGCACCGCGAAGGCGCGCTGGCACTGGGCTCCACCAAGTGGGAGATGATCCGGATGGCAGTCCTGCCGTACGGACGCTCCGGTGTGACGAGTGCCGCGATGCTCGGCCTCGGCCGGGCCCTCGGTGAGACCGTCGCCGTGCTGATCATCCTGTCGGTGCCGAACGGCAACGACCCGTGGAACTCGTCGATCTTCGCCGGTGGTGAGACGTTCGCGTCGAAGATCGCCAACAACGCCGCCGAGTTCGACTCGCCGGAGAAGACCGGTGCCTACATCGCGGCCGGCCTGGTGCTGTTCGTGGTGACCTTCCTGGTCAACTCCGCGGCCCGCCTGATCGTCGCCCGCAGCGCGCCCGGCGCCAAGCGCCCGAAGCGCAACCGCCGCGCCGGTACGACGGCCGCCGCCGAAGGAGCCTCGTCATGACCGCAGTCATCGAGAACAGGCCGGCGTACGACGGCAAGGAGCTGGACCTCACCGGGAAGTCGGGGCTGCGCGCCTTCAAGAACACGCTGGCCACCGTGCTGATCGTCGCCGCCTTCGTGGTCGCGATCATCCCGCTGCTGTGGATCCTCTGGACCGTTGTCAGCAAGGGATATCACCTCCTGCTGAGCGCGGACTGGTGGAGTCAGTCGCAACGCGGCGTCACCGTACGTCGTGAGGGTGGCGGCGCCTATCACGCGATCATGGGCACGCTGATCATGTCGCTGATCACCGCGGTCATCGCGGTTCCGATCGCGATCATGGGCGCGGTCTACCTGGTCGAGTACGGCAAGGGCACGCGGGCCGCGCGGGCGGTCAGCTTCATGATCGACATCCTGACCGGTGTCCCGTCGATCGTCGCGGCACTGTTCGTCTATGCGGTCTGGATCACGATCTTCGGCTTCAACCGGGTCGGGTTCGCGGTGTCGCTGTCGCTGGTGCTGCTGATGCTGCCGGTCGTACTGCGTTCCACCGAGGAGATGCTGAAGCTGGTGCCGGACGAGCTGCGGGAGGCGTCGTACGCGCTCGGGGTGCCGAAGTGGAAGACGATCCTGAAGGTGGTCGTGCCGACCGCGTTCGGCGGCATCGTCACCGGCGTGATGCTCGGTCTGGCCCGGGTGATGGGTGAGACCGCGCCGCTGCTGATCCTGGTCGGCTACTCGAAGAACATCAACCTGAATCCGTTCGACGGGTTCCAGGGCGCGTTGCCGACGATGATCAACCAGGACCGCACCGAGCTGGCCTTGCAGCCGGCCGCGGATCGCGTCTGGGCGGCGGCTCTGACGCTGATTCTCCTGGTCCTTGCCCTCAACCTGCTGGCCCGGCTGGTTGCCCGGTTCAGCACCATCAAGTCGAAATAGTCAGAGAGGTTCTGAGTCGATATGGCTAAGCGCATCGAGGTCAGCGGCCTCAACGTCTACTACGGCGATTTCAAGGCCGTCGAGGATGTGTCGATGACGATCGAGCCCCGCTCGGTCACCGCGTTCATCGGCCCGTCCGGCTGCGGCAAGTCCACCTACCTGCGGACCCTGAACCGGATGCACGAAGTGATCCCGGGGGCCCGCGTCGAGGGCAAGGTGCTGCTGGACCAGCAGGACCTGTACGCCAACGGCGTCGACCCGGTCGCCGTACGGCGGGTTGTCGGCATGGTGTTCCAGCGGCCGAACCCGTTCCCGACGATGTCGATCTTCGACAACGTCGCGAGCGGCCTGAAGCTGAACGGGGTCAAGGACAAGAAGAAGCTCACCGAGGTGGTCGAGTCGTCGCTGAAGGGCGCGAACCTCTGGAACGAGGTCAAGGACCGCCTGGACAAGCCGGGCGCCGGTCTGTCCGGTGGTCAGCAGCAGCGGCTGTGCATCGCCCGGGCGATCGCGGTCGAGCCCGAGGTGATCCTGATGGACGAGCCCTGCTCGGCCCTGGACCCGATCTCCACGCTGGCGATCGAGGACCTGATCGAGAAGCTCAAGGACCGCTTCACCGTGGTGATCGTCACGCACAACATGCAGCAGGCGGCCCGGGTCTCGGACCAGACGGCCTTCTTCAACCTGGCCGCGACCGGTAAGCCGGGCCGGCTGATCGAGATGGCGGCCACCAAGCAGATCTTCTCGAATCCGACCGAGAAGGCCACCGAGGACTACATCACCGGCCGCTTCGGCTGATCACAGAGAATCACGTCCCCGCGCCAGGCGGCGCGGGTACGTGACCCTGAACCCGTGGCCCAGATAGTCTGCGGGGATTCTTCGATGTCTCAGAAGGGACTGTGGTGAGCACTCCGACGCCTCCCGGCGATGATCAGAACGACCCCCAGGACACTCCTGGCCAGACTCCGGGCGGCCAGCCGGGGCAGTACGGCCAGCCTGGCTACGGCCAGCAGCAGCCTGGTTCCTACCCGGGTCAGCCCGGGCAGTACGGCCAGCCGCAGCAGCCTGACTATGGGCAGCAGCAGCCGGGCTACGGCCAGCAGCCCCCGCAGGCTCCGGGCTACGGCCAGCAGCAGCCGGGTGCCGGTGGCTACGGCCAGCAGCCGGGTCAGCCGGCAGCCGGTGGCTACGGCGCCTACCCGGGCGGCCAGAACCAGGGCTACGGCTACGGTGCACAGGCTGCCCCGAGCAACACCCCGATGATCCTGTCGATCATCGGCATCGTGTGCTGGTTCTGCTGCTCCCCGGCCGCCATCGGCCTGGGTCTGTTCGCGCAGAGCAAGTACCGCGAGCAGGGCCAGTCGGACACGCTGGCCAAGGTGACCTGGATCGGCGGTATCGCGTTCCTGGTCCTCGGCATCATCTCGTACGCCACCGGTCTCGTCGGCCGCTGACGTTCACGCTCGAAGGGCGCCGGGTAGCACTCGCTACCCGGCGCTCTTCAGTTCAGGTTGCGAGCGACGCCGTACACGATCATCAAGGCGATCACGGCCTTGGTGAGCCAGTCCACGACCCGCGGGCTCATGCTGATCCGGGGCAGCTTCACCAGCCGCAGTGCCTCCAGGGCCCACGCCAGCACCTGGTAGCCGACGGCAAGGCCGATCAGCGGTCCCAGGACCAGTACGACGGGGTTGAAGTGCCAGGCGGCGTTCAGATCGCCACGGAGTAAGGCGGCAGCCATCCGGGTCGATCCGCAGAGTGGACAGTTCAGACCGGTGGTGGCGTGCAGGATGCACGGGATGCCGAGCCCGGTCAGCTGGTAGACCCCGGCGAGCGCGAAGCCGCCGACCCCCACCAGCGCGAGCCCCTGCACCCGTCGGTCCACCGGCACGACCGGTCCCGTAGGGCGGATTACGACGCCATCACTCACCGCACCACAGTAACCTGCCTTGCAGCCCGCAGCAGTGCACCAGAGAGGAATCCCAGGTGACCACCCCTCCGTACGGCGGCCCCACGCCGCCCGGTCAGCCGAATCAGTACCCGCCTGGTCAGCCCAACCAGTACCCGCCGGGCCAGCCGGGTGGCGGGTTCCAGCCGGCCGGGCAGATCCAGCCGGGCTACAACCCTTATGGGCAAGGCCCTTCGGGACAGGGCAACTTCCGCTATGCGCTCCCCGGTGATCCGGTCGGCTTCACAACGCGCGTCGGCGCATCCCTGATCGACGGTTTCGTGCAGGGGATTCCGGCCGGGATCGGGCTGATCGTCACCATCGCGATGCACACCTCGGATGCCGCCGGAGCTCCGCTGTCGCTGGGATTCCTGGGCAGTTTCGTGATCTGGTTCCTGAACCGGGTCATCCAGCAGGGCCGCACCGGCCAGTCGCTCGGCAAGAAGATCACCGGCAGCCGGGTGATCAGCATCGAGACCGGCGAACGGATCGGATTCGGCGCGAACCTCGGCCGCGAGATCTGCGCCTACTTCTTCAACTACCTCTGCTTCATCAACCTGCTCTGGCCGTTGTGGGACGAGAAGCAGCAGACCTGGCACGACAAAGTCGTCAACGACATCGTCGTCAGCACCTGAGACAGGACACACCAATGACTGCACCGTACTTTCAGCCGAACAACGAATGGGCTCCGCTGGCGGAGTGGGGGCCGCGGGTCGGGGCAGGGCTCGTCGACGGGCTGATCCAGAACCTCCCCGTTGCCATCGGCTACATCTTGTTCATCGTGAACGTCTTCTCCCGGGCGGACCTGGAGAACGACGCACCGGAGGCCTGGGCCGTGCTCGCGTTCCTGGCCGGTATGGCGATCAGCTTCGGCCTGTGGCTGTGGAACCGCGTGTTCCGCCAGGGCAACACCGGCCAGAGCATCGGCAAGAGCGTGCTGAAGATCCGTCTGATCGACGGTGTCTACAACCAGCCGGTCGGCCCGGGTAAGGCGCTCGGCCGCGAGCTCCTCAGCTGGGTCTTCGCCTACGCCCCGCTGATCGACGTACTGTGGCCGCTCTGGGACGAGAAGAAGCAGACCCTGCACGACAAGGTGCTCAACACGTACGTCGTGATCGACACCCAGCGCTAGCGGTCAGTGGGACAGCAGGAACCCGGCACAGGTCACTGCCCAGAGCACACTGGTGAAGCTGCCGATGATGAAGCGCTCCGCGACCGCCTGCGGGGTGACGGAGGCGGGCTGGTCCGGACTGCGCAGCTCGGGATAGCGGGCCAGTCCCTTGATGGCCAGCACGATGGCCAGCCCCTCCGGCCAGCCGGCCACCAGGGCCGCGAAGATCGCACCACGCTCGAGTGAACCGATCAGAGCGCCGCCTCGCAGCACCTCACCGGCCTTCTGCGTCGACTGCGCCCGAGTGTTGCCTCGGTCCACCAGAGCGAGCACAGAGGTCGTCAGCGGGCCGCCACCGGTCACTGCGAGCCCGCCAGCCAGTAGAAGCAATACGTTCCACCAGCGCTCCGGCCAGGACGCCACACCGTCGCCGGAGAGCAGCACCAGGCCGACCGCGACACCACAGGCCAGCATGATGCCGCTGAGCACGATCTCCAGCGTGGCACCGGCCTTCGGCACCCAGGCCAGTACGGCGAACAGCAGCCCACCGGCCGTGAGTGCCAGGACAAGTGCCGTCACGCAGCGACCTCGGCGCGACTGAGCAGTTCGGACGCCAGCACCCGGCCACGCTGCTCCTCGGCCACTCCGGCCGCCTGAGCCCGTTGGGTTACCGCAGATTGGCTGATCCCCAGTTTCACGCCGATCTCCCGTCGTGTCAGTCCCTCGGCCAGCAGGTCGGCGACGGCCCACCCGCGGTCACTACGCCGGCGCAGTACCGACGCCATCAACCACAGCACCGTTTCCACCTGATCGGCAAGCTGGGCGTCGGATCCGCACACATTGACATGATGCGGGCTGAACTTCGCCTTCGTCACCGCGTCCCGGGCATGGACGAACGCGTCCCCGTTACCCGCCCTGGTACTGCGCGGGAGCGGTTCGATGACGTCGCCGATCCCGAGCCCGACGTACCAGGAGTCGCGGCGGAGCAGCTCGACGACCAGGTCGATGGTTGCCTTGGCCTCCGAAAGCACGCCCTGTACCTCGTCGCCGGCGGTCCGCTCGAACTTGCGGATCAGGCCGGGCACGCGGGGTCTGCGGTTCAGATTGATCAGTAGCTCGGGTACGAGATCGCCGCTGATTCTGCTGCCTCGCTGATCTACCGTGAGAACGAAGAGCACTGTCCCGCACCTCCTTCCAACGGAGTTAAGGCTACAGTCTTATTCACGCTGAGTGAAGGCGAAAACCTGAATCGGTTCACCCAATCACTCTCGGTGATCACCCCGCGGGACAGCTGATTCCCCAATTCTCCGCTCAAACCGGCCACTTCGGCATCTCGACTCGCGCGCCAATTTCACAGCGCGTAAGGCTGAAAAGGCCGGTTTTCGCGCCCGAAGGCCCTCCAAAACCGCTTCAGACCGCGGTTTCGGAGGGCCCGTTGCTCAGTCCGCCAGCGGCAGGTAGAGCTTGCTGTCCTTGGCCTTGAAGGTCTCGGACATCTCGGTGAAGCCGGCCTCGATCGCCTCGGTCGAGGTCAGGCCGTGCTCCTCGGCGTAGGCGCGGATATCCGCGGTGATCCGCATCGAGCAGAACTTCGGCCCGCACATCGAGCAGAAGTGTGCGGTCTTGGCCGGCTCGGCCGGCAGTGTCTCGTCGTGGTAGGACCGCGCGGTGTCAGGATCCAGCGAGAGGTTGAACTGATCCTCCCAGCGGAACTCGAACCTGGCCGTGGACAACGCGTCGTCCCAGGCCTGCGCTCCCGGATGCCCCTTGGCCAGATCGGCAGCGTGGGCGGCGATCTTGTAGGTGATCACCCCGGTCTTCACGTCGTCGCGGTCCGGCAAGCCGAGGTGCTCCTTCGGCGTGACGTAGCAGAGCATCGCCGTACCGAGCCAGCCGATCTGCGCCGCACCGATGGCGCTGGTGATGTGGTCGTAGGCCGGCGCCACATCGGTTGCCAACGGCCCCAAGGTGTAGAACGGCGCCTCGCCGCAGAGCTCCTCCTCGAGTCGCACGTTCTCCGCGATCTTGTTCATCGGCACGTGCCCCGGGCCCTCGATCATCACCTGTACGTCGTGCTCCCAGGCGATCTTGGTGAGCTCCCCCAGCGTCCGCAGCTCGGCGAACTGGGCCTCGTCGTTCGCATCCGCGATACAGCCCGGGCGAAGTCCGTCGCCGAGTGAGAACGTCACGTCGTACTCACGCAGGATCTCGCACAGCTCGGCGAAATGCGTGTACAGGAAGGACTCCTGGTGATGCGCGAGGCACCACGCGGCCATGATCGAGCCGCCGCGCGAGACGATGCCGGTGATCCGCCGGGCGGTCAACGGCACGTACCGCAGCAGTACGCCGGCGTGCACGGTCATGTAGTCGACGCCCTGCTCGCACTGCTCAATCACCGTCTCGCGGTAGACCTCCCAGTTCAGCGCGGCCGGATCGCCCTTCACCTTCTCCAGCGCCTGATAGAGCGGCACGGTGCCGATCGGGACGGGCGAGTTCCGCAGGATCCACTCACGGGTCTCGTGGATGTTCTTGCCGGTGGACAGGTCCATCACAGTGTCCGCGCCCCAGCGGGTGGCCCAGACGAGCTTCTCGACCTCGTCCTCGATCGAGCTGCTGACGGCGGAGTTGCCGATGTTCGCGTTCACCTTCACCAGGAACTTCTTGCCGATGATCGCCGGCTCGACCTCCGGGTGCCGCCGGTTCACCGGGATGACGGCCCGGCCGCGGGCCACCTCGGACCGGACGAACTCCGGATCCATGTTCTCCCGCAAGGCGACGTACCGCATCTCCTCGGTGATGGTGCCGGCTCGCGCATGCGCCAGCTGGGTCAGGTTCTCCCGGCCGGCGATCCACTCGCGCCGCAGCGCGGGCAGACCGGTCTGTACGTCGATCTGCGCGGTCGCGTCCGTGTACGGCCCGGACGTGTCGTACAGGTCGAAGTGCTCGCCGTTGGTGAGGTGGACACGACGCGCCGGGACTCCCAGCTCGCCGCGGTAGATCTTCTCGGAGCCCGAGATCGGGCCGGTGGTGACAGTCGGTCGTACGGTGCCGATGGTTGTCACTTGCTGCTCCCTACGCCGGAATTACCCGGACAGGTTCGGCGGTCGGCGGCGCCGGAATCCTCCAGCCGCCCTCTCAGCCCACTACGGTGCGAGCTCCCGCGATCTCTAGTTATCACCGGCAGCTTAGTAGCATTCGTGGATGCGCGACTTTGTGTACCCACCGGTGGTCGGCTTCGCCCGTACGGCGTTCAAGGTGCTGGACGTGAACTTCCAGCTCTCCGGGACCGAGAACGTGCCCCGGACCGGCGGTGCGGTGATCGCGCTGAACCACATCAGCTACGTCGACTTCATTCTGGGCGGGTACGGCGCTCTGCCGAGCAAGCGGCTGGTCCGGTTCATGGCCAAGGAGGTGCTGTTCCGCAACCGCTGGTCCGGTCCGCTGATGCGTGGGATGCACCACATCCCGGTGGACCGCGGTGCGGGAGCGGCGTCGTACGAGCATGCTCTGCGGCACCTGCGCGCCGGTGAGGTGGTCGGCGTGTTCCCGGAGGCGACGATCAGCCGGTCGTTCGAGCTCAAGGAGTTCAAGTCCGGCACGGTCCGGATGGCTGCTGAGGCCGGCGTACCGGTGATTCCGCTGATCCTGTGGGGCACCCAGCGGATGCTCACCAAGGACCATCCGAAGGACTTCTCCCGGCACCGCACGATCGCGATCACGGTCGGTACGCCGATGTCCGTGACCACGGACGACGATCCGGTCGCGGCGACCGCCGTACTGCGCTCGAAGATGGCCGAGATGCTCGACGACACCATCCGCGCCTACCCGGAGCAACCGCCGGGCGCGTGGTGGTTGCCGGCGGCCTATGGCGGCTCCGCACCGACGCCTGAAGAGGCGGATCGGCTGGACCGCGAGGAGCTCGCGCGGCGCGCGGAGCGGCAGCAGTAACTCCGGACAAGGCCTTGACCCTCGGCGGTCGATGAGGGTACGAAGGGCACTTGTTATTGACAAGGCAGGAATCTGGGGGATTTCTGTGCTGCTTGCCTTGTGCTGGGCGGGGGAAGGTTTTTGTTCGAATCACCGGAAGAACTGCGCCTGTTCGATCCCGGGACGCTGCAGATCGCGCCACACGTGGCGGAGCACCTCCCGGACGCCGGGGGCTACTTCATCGACTGGTCCAGCCAGGGTCTGGATGCAGAGCGGGCCCGCGAGGTCGAGGCCGCCGTCAACGGCCGCCGCTGCGCGAACGGCTGGTTCCCGTTGGAGAGCCTGGACAGCATCGGCCACCGCGGCTACTGGCGTGGTCCGCTGACCTATCTGGCTCAGATGACTGCCGACGACGCAGCCATCCTGCAGGAGTGGGCCGGTCGCGGCCTGACCGGTGAGAACCGGCAGCGCATCGAGGCGACCGTCAACCACCTGCTGCACCAGCAGGGTCATGCTGCCGCAGCGACGTGGGCCGTGGCGGTCCGTCCCCAGGCTGGTCTGGACGCGGGCGAGCTGGGCGACCGGCTCTTCGCAGCCTGGGAGCAGAACCTCGACGCAGTGCGCACCAAGGACGTGGCCAAGGCAGTGCGTAGGTGGAACCGCTAATGGAACTGCGGGATTATCAGGTAGAGGCCGTAGAGCACCGCAGCTAGGCACGCTGCGAAGCACAGCGACGCCACTGCGGTGTCCAGCATCGCCGGCGGCCGCTTCTCGTCGATTGCCACCGCTCGCCGCCCCATAGCGGTCACACCGAAGGCGAACAGCACCGCCAGCCCCACTCCGAAGAGCAGGCTGACCAGCGCCACTTCACCAAGACCGGTCCAGTTGATGTGCATCGCCCTACTCCTCTCAGACCGCCGCGGTCGCCGAGGAGGCGGCCCGGGTGCTCGGGTACTCGTTCACGTTGGACGAAGTCACCGGCTTGCGCCGAGAGGCGACGTACAGGCCGCCACCGGCACCCACAGCCAGTACGGCGATCAGCGCGACCCCGAGGTTGCCGGAGTTCGCCACGCGGCCGGCCAGCGCGCCAACGATCGCGGCGGCGGGCAGCGTGAACAGCCAGGCCAGTGCCATCCGGCCGGCGACTGTCCAGCGCACCTCCGCCAGCCGCTTGCCCAGACCGGCACCCAGGATGCTGCCGGAGCAGACCTGCGTGGTGGAGAGCGGGAAGCCCAGGTGCGACGACGCCAGCAGCACTGCGGTCGAACTGGTTTCCGCGGCAAAGCCCTGCGGCGACTCGATCTCGGCCAGCCCCTTACCCATCGTGCGGATGATCCGCCAGCCGCCGAGGTACGTGCCGAGGGCGATCGCCAGACCGGCGGCGAAGATCACCCACAGCGGCGGCCGCGAGCCCTGCGCCAGGCTGCCGGAAGTGATCAGGACCAGCGTGATGATGCCCATCGTCTTCTGCGCGTCACCGGTGCCGTGCGCCAGTGAGACCAGCGAGGCGGAGGCGATCTGACCGGCACGGAAGCCGTCGTTGACGCTCTTCTTCCGGGCCCGCGCAGTGATCTTGTACGCGAGGTAGGTGCCCAGCAGGGCGACCACTCCGGCCACGACCGGCGCTGCGACAGCCGGAACGATGATCTTCTGCACCACGGTGCCGAAGTTGACCGCGCCGCTACCGGCCGCGATCCAGGTCGCCCCGATCAGACCACCGAACAGTGCGTGCGACGACGAGCTCGGCAGACCGAGGTACCAGGTCAGCAGGTTCCACAAGATCGCGCCGACCAGGCCGCCGAAGATGATCGGGACGGTCACGAGCGTGTCGTCGACCAGTCCGCTCGAGATCGTCTTGGCCACCTCGGTGGAGATGAACGCCCCGACCAGGTTCAGTACGGCGGACAGTCCGACCGCGACCTTGGGTCTGAGTGCGCCGGTGGCGATCGATGTCGCCATCGCGTTGGCGGTGTCGTGGAAGCCGTTGGTGAAGTCGAACACCAGCGCGGTGATGATCACCACGACGACGAGAAACGACAGATCCATCTCGATCACATCCCTGGGCGGACGAGTGGGGCCTCGTCCGACCGTAGGGGCGGTGGATGAATTCGAAATGAATGGGATTCGGGGATTACTCGAGGATGAAGTGTGCGAGGGCGTAGCAGCCGGCGGCGACCAGGCCTGCGGCCGGGATGGTCAGCACCCAGGCGGTGACGATGCCCTTCGCGACACCCCAGCGGACGGCGGACAGGCGCTTGGTGGCGCCGGCGCCCATCACCGCGCTGGTGATCGTGTGGGTCGTGGAGACCGGCGCGTGCAGGCCGATCGCCATCACGTACAGCACCGTGGCCGCAACCGCCTCGGAGGCGAAGCCGCGGGCCGGGTCGAGGTGGATGATCCGGCGGCCCAGGGTCCGCATGATCCGCCAGCCGCCGGAGTACGTCCCGAGCGAGATCGCGGTCGCGGCGGACAGCTTGACCCACAGCGGGATGCCGTCACCCTTCGAGACATGACCGGTGGTCAGCAGCGCCAGGAAGATGACACCCATCGTCTTCTGCGCGTCCTGCAGACCGTGGCCGAGCGCCATCGCCGCGGCCGACAGCGACTGCGCGAGCCGGAAGCCCCGGGTGGTCTTGCCGGGATTCTTGCGCCGGAAGATCCACAGGATCGCGGTCATCAGCACGAAGGCGCCGAGGAAGCCGATGGCCGGTGACATCACCATCGGGATGACGACCTTGTCGACGATTCCGGACCACAGCACGACACTGCTCGAGGCGAGACCGGCGCCGACCAGGCCACCGATCAGCGCGTGCGACGAGGAGCTGGGCAGGCCGAAGTACCAGGTGATCAGGTTCCAGGTGATGGCGCCGATCAGCGCCGACAGGACGATCACCAGGCCGTGCTGCCCGGTCGGCGTGTTGATGATTCCCTTGCCGACGGTCTCGGCGACCTCGGTGCCGATCAGGGCGCCGACGAAGTTGCACACCGCGGCCATCACCAGGGCCACCCGCGGGGTCAGCGCCCGGGTCGAGATCGAGGTCGCGATCGCGTTCGCCGCGTCGTGGAAACCGTTGGTGTAGTCGAAGGCCAGTGCGATCGCGACGACCGCGATGACGAGCGCGAACTCCACGCTCAGCTCTCCTTGACGGCGATCTGCTCGACCGTGTTGGCGACGTGCTCGAACGCGTCGATCGCAGCCTCCAGCAGGTCGACCACGGTCTTCAGCTTCAGCACGGTGAGCGTCTCGTACTCACCGCTGAACAGCTTGGCGATGATCCGGCGGTGCACCGCGTCACCGGTGTTCTCCAGCCGGTTGATCTCGATCCAGTACTCGGCCAGGTCCTTCATGGTGCGCAGCCGCGGCATCGTCTCCGCGGTCAGTTGCGCGGCCCGCTGCAGGACCTCGATCTGCTCGGCGACCTCCTCCGGCAGCTTCTCCAGGTTGAAGAGGTGGACGGTGTCCACCGCCTCCTCCATGAAGTCCATGACGTCGTCGAGGTCGGAGGCCAGCCGGTAGATGTCCTCGCGGTCGAACGGGGTCACGAACGTCGAGTTCACCCGGCGGATGATCGAGTGCGTGGTCTCGTCCGCGGCGTGTTCGGCGTCCTTCATCTGGACGGCGATCTGATGACTGGCCGACAGGCCGGTGCCCGCGGTACTGCCGAGCAGTTCGGCGAGGATGCGAGCTCCGTCCACGAGGTGGTTGGCGGACTCGGTGAAAAGGTCGTAGAACGTCGGGTCGTTCGGACGCAGACGTAACGGCACTTCAAGCTCCGGGTGAACGAGGGACAAACCGTTGATCATGCTAGGGGGAACAGCCCGCGGTTCTTGCATCCGCGGGGTCAACGTAGCGCGTCGGGGTGAACTAGTTCACTAGGAGATGACTACCGAGTAATCAATTGGTATCAGCGTGTGACCACGGCATAGAGGTCGAAGAGACCGACCACCAGCACCAGCCCGGCGGCGATCCGGAGCACCCGGTCGTGGCCGAGGGCGGGGACCGCGGCACCCTGCGCATGCCGGTAAACAGCGCTCACCGCCGCCCAGCAGCCCAGCGAAAGCACCAGTACGACGATGCCCAGGCCGGTGCGGACATCGGACGAACCGTGGCCGGAGGCAAGCAGCAGGATGCCGTTGGCGATCAGACCGAGCGAGGTCCGGCGCCAGGCGAGCAGGGTGCGCTCGGGCTGCAGTCCGGGGTCCGGTGTGCTCATCGCCACATTGCGAAGATCAGGCCCACCAGACCGGCCACGGCGATGGTTGCCGCGAGCATCAGGGGCAGTCTGGTCACCGGCAACGGCTCACCGCGCCGCATGGCGACCACGTTCTGTTGCCAGCGGCGCAGTGCGCCGAAGGTCGTGACCAGTCCGGCGCTGACCAGGATCAGTCCGATGATGCGGGCCGGCCAGCGGTCCAGTCCGAGGTCGAGAAACTGCACGGCCGAGAGTCCACCGGCATAACAGGCCAGTGATGTCCGCAGGTACGCCAGATAGGTCCGCTCGTTGGCCAGAGTGAACCGGTAATCAGGCTCCTGCTCCTCCGGCATCAGCAGGTCACCAGACCGTGCTTCTGCTTGAGCGCGAGCACCCGCCGTACGCTCTGGTCGAGCTGTGCGGCGAACGCCTTGTCCTGCTGGGCCTTCGCGACCAGTGCGTTCACCATGGCGGCCGTGAGATTCGCTGCGCCGTTGATGACGATGTCGCCACCAGCTGCGATGACCCGGGTCGCACGCTGACCGGCCGGCACGCTCGCCACGTTCGCCGCCGCGCCGACATCGTCGGTGATCACAACGCCGCCGTACCCGAGGTCGCCGCGGATCATGCCCTGGATGACGGTCTTGGAGAACGCCGCCCGGTTGTCGGGGTCGATCTTGGTGTACGTGACCGTGGAAACCATCAGCATCTCGCTACCGGCCTCGATCCCGTCCGCGAACGGCTGCAGGTCGTCGTCGCCGCGGACGGTGACGTTGTCGAACACGTTCGCCGAGAAGTCGGTATTGCCTTTGACCTTGCCGATACCGGGGAAGTGCTTCACCGAGGTGATCACACCGCTCTTGGCCATCCCCCGGACGAACGCCTGCACCGGCGGCCCGACCTCGGCCGCCGTGTTACCGAACTCGCGGTCCAGACTGCCGATGGGCGCGTTCTGCTTCTTCAGAGACGCCGGTACGACGTCGGCCACCGGAGTGAGGTTGGTATTCACCCCAGCCTGCTTGAGCTGGCCGGCCCACTGCGTCGCCCGGGCGGTGAGCTTGTCACTCGTCCACGTGCCTTGCACCGTCGCCGATGGGATGCGGGTGAAGCCAGAGCCCTTCAGACGCTGGACCTGACCACCTTCCTGATCCGCTGCCACCAGCGGCCGAATACCGTCGACCGTGGCGGCGGTCGTCGCGGCGGCGGTCGCCGTACGGGTGTGTGCCAGGCTGCCGCCCGGACCGAGCAGCAGGACGCCGCCGGGCTTCTGCTTCTGGATGATCGACCGCTGCGCCGAGGTCATGCCGTTGGCGCCCATGCCGGTCATGATCAGCTGGGCCGCGCGCTGGCGCAGTGTGAGGCTCTCCAGCTTCGCGTCGAGGCAGCTGGGCTCGGACGGCGTCTCGGTCGGGGTTGTCGTTGGCTGCGCTGTGGTCTTCGGTGGCAGCGGTACCGACGATGACGGGACTGTGCTGGGTCCGGCGGTCGGCGGGGACTGGCTGTCGTTGCATCCGGCCAGCAACAGCGCGGACAGTACGACGAGAGCTGTCGCGCGTGCCCGGATCATCAGCGGTCCTGGCCGGTGTTCTCAGCCAGTGCCGTGCAGATGTCGAACAGCTGCTCCACCTGCTCCGGACTCAGGGCGTCGAAGATCGCACTGCGGACCTCCTCGACATGACCGGGCGCGGAGTCCACCAACTTCTGCCGACCAACGTCGGTGAGGATCGCCACCTGACCGCGGCGGTCGGACTCGATCCCTTCACGACGCACCCAGCCGTACTGCTCCAGGCGGTTGACCGCATGCGAGAGACGACTCCGGGAACCGAGCGTCGCGATCGCGAGCTCACTCATCCGCAACCGGCCGTCTGCTGCGTCGGACAGCCGCACCAGGATCTCGTAGTACGTGTGTGGAATCCCGGCGTCACGCTGCAGCTGCTGCTCGATCCGGCTGTTCACCACGCGTTGGGCAGCGATGAACGCTCGCCACGCACGCGCCTCTTTCTCGTTCAGCCATCGGGGTTCCGCCATGCCCGCAGCGTAATCAGCAGGACTGCAACCGCACAGACCAACATGCCGAGCACTGCAAGCGCTCCGATGCTCTCGTCCAGCACAACGTAGGCCAGCAGCATCGTGGTCGGGGGCACCAGATAGAGCAGGCCGCTGACCCGCGTAGCTCCGGAAAGCTTCAAATTGACCAAGAACAAGCCCCAGCCGCCGCCTGTTGCCAACAGCACCAGCCACAGCACAGCGCCATAGAACCCTGGCTGCTGCGGAACGCTGAGCTGGTGAGTCGACGCAGCCAACGTGACGAACAGCACTGCCGACACCATGCTCTGAACACAGACGGCATCGAGTGAACTGACGGCTGATTGACGGCGACGATCCAGTACGGTGCCGGCCACCAGACCGAGCAGGCCGAGCAGCGGGATCAGGAACAGCAGCAGCGAGCCGTGGCCGGCATTCAGATCATCTGCGACCACCAGAGCGACACCGCCGAGCCCGATGACCAGTCCGGCCCATTGACGTCGGCTGACCGGCTCGCCCAACAGCGGACCGGCGACAGTCGCGATTAGCAGCGGTTGCAGCGAGCCGATCAACGCCGTCGCTCCGGCGGTGATGCCGTGGTCGATGCCGGTGAAGATCGCACCGAGGTAAACGAACTGGGTCAGGACTGCCATCCACACCTGGGTGACGAGGTCGCGGCGGGTCATCCGGGGTCGGCGGATGCTCAGGATCACTGCGCCGAGTGCTGCAGCGACCAGGTAGCGCCAGGCCAGCAGGTCGAACGCGTTCGTGTACCGCGTCCCCCAGCCGGCGCCGATGAACCCCGAACTCCAGAACACGACGAATCCGGCTCCCGCGGCCAGCGTGATCAGGCGCAGATCCGGCGTACGTCGTACTGCCTGGGTTGTCATTCCCCGACAGTAACCACACCGGTCGGTATACTGTCAGTATGCCTGTTCAGCAGATGAGACTGCTCGTCGACCGCGAAGTGCCGGTGGCGAACCGGTTGACCCCGGCCGGGACACGCATCCTGGCGGCGGCTTCGACCCTGTTCTACGAGCAGGGCATCCGGACGGTCGGGGTGGACACGATCGCGGCGGCGGCCGACGTGACGAAGAAGACCCTGTACGACCGGTTCGGTTCGAAGGATCGGCTGATTGCGGCGTACCTGGAGCATCGGAACCGCGTGTGGCACGAGTTCCTGGATGAGCAGCTCGCGGAGCGCGCACCGCAGACGCCGGAGGACGTCGTACTGGCTCTGTTCGCGGCGCTGACGGACTGGGTTGCGGGGTCGCGCAACGGGTGTGGGTTCATCAACGCGAGTGTCGAGCTCGCGGCGCCTGACCATCCGGCGATGCCGGTGATCGTCGGGCAGAAGCAGTGGATGCGGTCCGAGTTCGAAGCGCAGGCACGGCTGGCCGGGATGGCGGATCCCGGCGAGCTGGCTGATCGGCTCCTACTGCTGCACGAGGGCGCGTTGGTCAGCTTCCGGGTTGCAGCGATGGCGAATGCGACCGAGGTCGCCGGCCGCGCTGCCGCCGACATGCTTGCCGGGTGGCCGCGCCTTCACGCTTAAGCGTTGCGCCGCGAGATCGTCAGACCGACCAGGCGGGACACGACCATGGCGACGTACCCGAGACCTGCCAGTTGCTCGAGCATCACGACCGAGCGACCCCAGTTGGTGATCGGTACGACGTCACTCAGGCCGGTGCTGGACAACGTGGTGAAGCTCAGGAAGAGCAGCTCCATCCAGGTCCGGTCGTTGCTGGGGGCAACCGCTGCGATGAAGCTGCCGGGGACGAGGACCTGGACGAAGACGTACAGGTAGGCGAAACCCCAGGCCACCAAGGTGAACGTGGCACCGGTCGCGTAGAGCTCGTCGGTGCTGACGTCGTGGTCGGACAGCATGTAGCGCAGCAGGCTGTAGGCCGCGTAGAAGTAGAAGGCCGCGTGCAACACGGCGGAGACGGCCACCACCGTGTCGCTGGAGTTGTACACGTCGATGAGCGAAAGGACGACGGCCGGAATACCCAGGCCGATGCTGATCCAGGTGAGACCCGGTGTGGCGCGCACGGAGAAGACCGCGAGCACCAGTACGACGATGCCGATGATCTCGAAGCCGACGCGGCCCGCCTGGGAGTCCTGGGTCAGCGGGTAGATCACCACACCCAGCAACTGGACAACGAGCAGGACGGCCGACGGATGCCGCCGGGCGCCCGAGAACCAGCTCATCCCGCGGCCTCGTCGCCTGCCGCCGCCTGCGCCCGGTCCTGCTCACGCGAGGCGATGATGGCCTGCCGTTTGGCCAGCCGGTGACTGCGGCGGATCTCCGCCTCCCGCATCCGGCGCTGCTCCTCGTCGGTCTCCGGCACGACCTGCGGCACCTCGCGCGGCTTGCCATCCGCGTCGACCGCCACGAACACCAGGTACGCCGACGCCACGTGCACCTCGGGTCCGACCGCGTCCCACCGGTCGGCGGTGATCCGCACCCCGACCTCCATCGAACTCCGGCCGGTCCAGTTCACCTGGCTGGTGAAATGCACGACGTCCCCGACCCGGACCGGCACCAGGAACGTCATCTCGTCCATGGACGCGGTCACCGCGGGCCCACCGGAGTGCCGCGCCGCGACCACCCCGGCGACCGAGTCGACCAGCGTCATGATCACCCCGCCGTGCACAGTACCGAGCAGGTTCGTCTCGTTCTGCGCCGTGATGTGCGACAACGACAGCCGAGTCACCGAGGTCGGCCGCGACGCCGGGATGCTGGACATCTGGTCTCTCCTTCACTCCGGACCGGTTCGGTCCCGGGACCGGTTCGGTCCCGGCCGCAGAGTACCGACCAAGTTGTCCACAGGTTCGGATTGGGCGGTTGGGGCGGGGGCGAATCCTCGTATTTTCTCTGTCGAGGAGGTGCCCATGACAACCACCGAAACCCCCACAGACGCCTACCTGAGCCCCCTGACCGCCGCCCAGGTCGACCGTCTGGTCACGCTAGCGCTGTCCACCTGCCGCCGACTCGGCTTCGATCTGCACTATGAAGCCGGCGCCCTGTTCTCCCCTGGCCCCGGCCCGATCCTCGGCCTCACCAACCTGGCCCGAGCCATCGCCCACCAGGACCCGGACGACTGGCCGCAGTTCATCGACATCCACTTCATCGACCTACTCCGCCGCCTCGACCAAGGCGTCCCCGATCCCCCCGATAACCCCGCCGCCCAACTCATCCAGCGCCTGGTCCCCCGCACATCTCTCCCGCCCAACTGGGTCGCCAGCCGCCCCGACGTACTCCCCGGCCTCCTGTCCGTCCCCGCCACCCAGCAAGACCAAACCGTCACCATGTACCTCGACCCCACCGACCTAGGCCTCACCTGGTCAGCCGCCGAAGCCCTAGGCCTAGCCAACCTCCGCCGCCGCCCCGACCACCTAGACCTCCTGGAAGAAGACGACGTTCAGATCGCCCGCCTAACCGGCGACTCCTTCACCGCCTCCCGAGCCCTGGTCCTCGACACAGTCCTCCACGAAACCCTCAACCTCCCCACCCTCCCGTCCGCCGTCCTAGCCGCCGTCCCCTCCCGAGACCTCCTCCTGATCCACATCGTGAAGGACCTCTCCGTCCTCCCAGCCCTAGGCCACCTCCTCCACCTAACCGCCCGAGCCCACACCCAGGCCCCCGGCCCCCTCTCTCCCGACATCCACCTAGTCACCTTCACCCCCACCGGCCACCCCACCTGGCACCCAGCCACCACCCATTCCACCCCCACCACCCTCGCCCTCTCCCCCCAACTAACCACCCTCGTAAGCTCCCTCCCCGCCGAAGCCGACTGAGGCCCCAGCGCCCGGGCGTGCTGTGTGGAGCTCCCTCCCGCCGAACTTCTGTGCGGCCGGGCACGTCCACAGTGGCTGATCGCCACTGCGGCCGGGCTACAGAAGAGAGGAGTGGCGGGCCAGGCCTATGGCTGAGCTACTTGGCGAGGCCGGCAACCGAGCTGCACGCCGTCTACAGCTGACGGGCTGTGGTTGCCGTCGGCACCAACAGCCCCAGACCCACGCCACCACGATGGCCAGCCCCGCAGACCAACACGCCGGGAAACAGAACCCACCGACTCCAACCTCGAATCGACCGGTAGCAAACCCCGCTCCCACATCGGCTCTCTGTCAGAGGACGCGATCCCCAGCAACAACCACAACCCGTCAGCCCCAGCCAACCGCCAATCCGCCCACGAGCGACGGACACCCCGGGCAACAACAACGGACGGCCGCGCACCGGCCACGGCATCGGCATCGGCAACGGACGACTGGGCACCGGCCACGGCCACGGCATCGGCGGCTGGGCACCGGCCACGGCATCGGCATCGGACGCCCGGGCATCGGCATCGGACGCCCGGGCATCGGCATCGGCAGGGCACCGGGCACCGGCAGCGGACGGCCGGGTACCGAGAACCGGGCACGGCAACCGTTACACGGGCGACGAGAACACGGTTGCAGCCTCGCGATCCCCCTCAGCCACAAGCTCAGCCAGCCACCCTCCAGCACCACCCCGCTCAACCCCGTCGGCCCGGCTCCACCCCCAACCGACCCCGCTCGGACCAGTTCGGGCCAGTTCGGCCAGCGGCAACGGTCAGCTGTCAGACGACGTATCTCACCGACGGCAACCGAAGCCCGTCAGCCACCGGCAATCGGCAATCGGCAATCGGCACACGATCGCCGACCTCGCCATGCAGCTCAGCCACAGCCCCGCTCCGCCACCCCTCCTCAGTAAGCCGGCCGCAGCGGCGAACACCCACCGCCGTACGTCTCCGGCCGCATCCGAGCCTGCCTGCTCACGCGACCTGCGAAACGACAGGACGTATAGACCTACTAGTCGCCATCGGCACGCTCAGTACAGGCGGCGACCAGCCCGATTCGGCGTACACATCCTGTCGATCGGATGATGCGAACGCTGGTCGCCTGTGGTTTCCGGCTGTAGCTGGCGTAGGTGAACCTCCGTCGCACGACGAGTGGGCGATCGCGGGCGCCCAGACCGCCGGGACGTCCGGCCGGCTGGCAGACCGGGGTCGATATTCGCCCTATCCGGCTCAACAATCTCCCCATGCCGATTCGGGCAGGACGTGCACCACGACGAGACCGGGAATCGCGGGGCGGATCAGCTCGCGCAGTAGTACAAGCGGGTCAACAAGCACCAGCCCCGAATCCGCGAGACCGAGCAACCCACCGAGCAGGACGACCCGCAGTACCTGATCGCCGATCGCCAGTCCCGGCAAGGTCCACCCGCACTCGCCCACACCCGAACGCGGCAACCGCAGATCCAGATCCCCAACCGATCGCCTAAGCCAGCCAACGAGAGAGGACCGCAGAAGCCAGCCCACACAACAGATTGACGGGCACGGAGCTACCTCCCCCAACGCGTCGTCCCGGATCCTCGCCACATCGAGGCAACCTTCGTTGATCGGAAACTTTTGGGCGCTATTTGCCCATTTATTACCGACTAGCGATCGGGAGCGGCGTGGAGACAATCTGCCCCCGAATCGGCTTGGCATTCATCCCGATCCGAACCAGCACAGGCCCGGCTCCACGCCGATCGCCCCGTTGGCCCTCATTCGGCTCCATCGGCCCCGGTCGGCCCCGGTCGGCTCCGGTCGGCGGCTCGCCCCGGTCGGCCGGCTCGCCCGGTCGGCGGCTCGCCCCGGTCGGCGGCTCGGCCGCTCGGCTCGGCCGCTCGGCTCGCCCGGTCGGCTCGGCTCGGCTCGGCTCGGCTCGGCTCCCAGCAGGCCCCTTCCCGCACGCCAACCACAACCCGGCAACCCCAGGCGACGTGGAGCCGCGGTCGCCGGGCCTCGCCATCCGCCTCAGCCACCGCGGCGCCCAGCCACGCTTTCTTTTTAGTCGGCCGGAAGCGGCGATGAGCCACAGCGAACGTCCCCGGCCGAGTCCTTTCGCGCCTGCACCCCGACTCGACCACCAAAGGCGGCCGACAGAAACCAGAGGGTGCACCACGCGGGTGGCTGGGCTGGTTGGCGAGGCCGGCGACCGCGGCCGCACGCTGTCTGGGGCTGACGGGCTGCGGCTGGGGTGCGTGATGCTCGAGTCTTGCGTTAGTCGGAAGATTTTCGGGGGCGCCTGGACCCGATTCCGTTCCGACTAACGCGCCAGACACCCCCGAGGTCTCGGGCGACGTGGTCGCCGCCGTTGTCGGCCGGCTGACCGCACGCAACCGGTCGCAGCTGCGGCGGTTAGTCGTCAGACGACGTATCTCACCGGCGGCAACCGGAGCCCGTCAGCCCGAGGCATCGCGTGCAGCGGACGTGCGTCGACGGTGTCAATGGGCATGCGGTCGCCGGCATCGCCGAGCAGTTCAGCCACAGGGCCGGCCGGCCGCTCCTCCTTTGTAGGCCGGCCGCGGCGGCGGGCAAGGGCCGGCGTGGGGGCCGGCCGCATTCGAGTGACGGGGGATGTGCGCAGCGACAGGACGTGTAGGGGTGGCAGGCGACCTGGGACACTTAGCGGGGGTGGGGGCAGGGGGGATTTGGCGTATACGTCCTGTCGGTCGGGTGGTGATGTGTTCCGGGGGGACCTGCGGTCGGCTGACATGTGACCGAGGGCGGGGTTAGGTGAGGGTGGGCCAGGGGTGGGGTGGGGTGGTGGTGAAGAAGGCTAGGAGGTTTAGGAGGCGGCTGGTGGGTGGGGCGGTCCAGTGACGTTGGGCGGGCCAGGGGGTGGCGGTTAGTTTGCCTAGGGCCCAGGAGAGGTGGAGGTAGAGGATGCCGGCGGCTAGTTCGTCGTCGGAGACAGAAGTGGCTGTTGCGGTTAGGTATTTGGGGAGTAGGTGGGCGACTTCGGTTAGGCGGAGTTTGGCGAAGTCGTAGGCGCGGGGGCCCCAGGCGGCGTCGCCCCAGTCGATGAGGGCTTCGAAGTTGCCAGTGGCAGGGTTGACGAGAAGGTTGTGGGGGGCAACGTCTCCGTGGAGTAGGACAAGTGGCGCCGAGGGGTCGAAGCGTTGTTCTAGGCGGTCGAACCAACCCATCAACCAGTCGGCTGTGCCGGCGTCTAGATATCCACGCACAGCAAGGTCTTCGACGGTCGTGCGTGGTTCACCCCAGCCGTCCGTGGGGACGCCGGGCAGCGAAAGGCGTTCGGTG
The DNA here is from genome assembly GCF_042674205.1 of Kribbella sp. NPDC056951. Classification (NCBI taxonomy): domain Bacteria; kingdom Bacillati; phylum Actinomycetota; class Actinomycetes; order Propionibacteriales; family Kribbellaceae; genus Kribbella; species Kribbella sp. NPDC056951. The sequence goes on along the minus strand of NZ_JBHUQZ010000001.1, from coordinate 1,088,847 downwards.
GAGTGCAGGCGGGCCAGGTCGACGACGACCTCGGAGGGTGTGGTGACTGGCTCGGTGCCGTGGACTCGTTCCATCACGACCAGCGCGCGACTCTCGGAGTATTCGAGGATGGCTGGTGTTCGGACGCCGGCCTTGCGGGCCAGCGGTACGACGAGGGTTTCCTTACGGAGGTCGTCTTCGAAGCCAACCCTCGCCACCCGGACGAACAGTCGCGGGCCGACAACGAAACCGCGATTCGCAACACCACCGGGGACTTCGGCCACCTCGGCCGGGGCGACGCCGTACCGGACTGCCAGTTGGCGTACGTCGTCCAGGATTCGATCCATCTCGGTGATCTTCGACGGGGGGAGCGGGTGGTGTCCAACGGTTTGATGTACTGCGGGTGTGCGAGTTGAGCTGGATCCGGAGCAGGTCGGGTCGCGGGAGATCTATGCGACGTTGAACTCGGTGGTGGTGCCGCGGCCGATTGCGTGGGTGTCGAGCCGGTCGGCGGACGGGGTGCTGAATCTGGCGCCGCATTCGTTCTTCACGGTGTCGTGTGTGCGGCCGCCGATGGTGCAGTTCACGTCGGTGGGTCGGAAGGACAGTTTGAACAATGTCGAGGCGACCGGGGAGTTCGTGGTGAACTTCGCGGCCGAGGGGTTGTTCGAGCAGGTGAACGCGTCGGGGACGAACTTCCCGCCGGATGTGTCGGAGTTCGAGGCGATCGGGGTCACGCCGGAGCCGTCGCGAACTGTCGAAGCCCCACGCGTGGCCGAGTCGCCGGTGGCGATCGAGTGCACGTTGCACACCACGTTGGAGCTCGGGGACTGCACGGTTGTGATCGGCCAGGTGCGGGCGATCGCGGTCGACGAGGCGGTGCTGGCCGATGGCCGGCCGGAGGTTCGGTTGCTGCGGCCGCTGGCTCGGCTCGGCAAGGACGAGTGGTCGACGCTGGGTGAGATCCGGGAGATCAGCCGGATCCGGTACGCCGATTGGCCCGGCCACTTCGACCTATCAAGAAGGCCGGGTTCTGGGTCTCAGAGCTGACGTTTCTCGCGCAAAACAAGGGGTTTTGCGCTTGTTACGACATGGTGCAGACTGAGGCTCGTGACTGACTATGTGGCTGCCCAGGAGCGGTACGACGACCGGATGGTGTATCGGCGGACGGGCCGCAGTGGCCTGCAGCTGCCGGCGATCTCACTGGGGTTGTGGCACAACTTCGGTGACGACAAGCCGTTCGAGACGCAGCGCGACATTCTGCGCCGCGCGTTCGATCTCGGTGTGACGCACTTCGACCTGGCGAACAACTACGGCCCGCCGTACGGCGCGGCCGAGACGAACTTCGGCACGCACTTCCAGCGGGACTTCAAGAAGTACCGTGACGAGCTGATCCTGTCGAGCAAGGCCGGGTACGACATGTGGCCGGGTCCGTACGGTCAGGGTGGCGGCTCGCGGAAGTACGTGCTGGCGAGCCTCGACCAGTCGCTGGAGCGGATGGGCGTCGACTACGTCGACATCTTCTACTCGCACCGGTTCGACCCGGACACCCCGCTCGAGGAGACGATGGGTGCCCTCGACACCGCGGTGCGTTCCGGCAAGGCCCTGTACGCCGGTATCTCGTCGTACAGCGCGGAGAAGACTCGCCAGGCCGCGCAGATCCTGCAGGAGCTCGGTACGCCGCTCCTGATCCACCAGCCGTCGTACTCGATGCTGAACCGCTGGATCGAGGAGGACCTGCTCGACGCGGTCGGTGAGCTCGGGGTCGGCGTGATCGCGTTCTCGCCGCTGGCGCAGGGTGTGCTGACCGACCGCTACCTGGACGGCATCCCGGAGGGTTCGCGGGCGTCCCAGGGCAAGTCGCTGAACCCGGACTCGCTGACCGAGGACACCCTCAAGCACGTCCGTGCGCTGAACGAGATCGCCAAGCAGCGCGGTCAGTCCGTCGCCCAGCTCGCTCTGGCCTGGACGCTGCGCGACGACCGCGTCACCAGCGCCCTGATCGGCGCCTCCAGCGTTGCGCAGCTGGAAGGCAACCTCGAGGCCGTCCGCAACCTCAAGTTCACTGCGGAAGAGCTCGAGGCGATCGACGCCGACGCGGTCGAGGCCGGGATCAACCTGTGGAAGAAGAGCTCCGACCACTGAGCTGAGGCAGCGAGCAAAAGACCACCCCGGGCAACCGTTACCTGACGGAAAGTCCTGGGGTGGTTGCGTTGTGCAGCAGGTGGGCACACGCTGGGGAGAGACCCTGGAGGTGGTTGCTGTGACCGCTTCGACGCTGGAAATGGCGCTGAGCTACGAACACGCGAACATCCGGGAGCTGGCCGAACCGGCCCATCATCCGGCCGCGGCCCACCCGGAACGCAGGCATCGGACCGACTGGTTCTACGCGATCACCGCGCAGCACCTGGCCGCCGCTGAAGACGTACTGCTGCCCCAAGTACGACGCCTGCCCGATGGCGCCGAGCTGGTCGCACGGTACGTCGTGAACGCCAAGGACCTGGAGCGAAACCTGCGGTACCTCAAAGGACGCCAGTACGGCGACAGTCGCGTCCAGCACCTGGATCCGTACGACGTCCTCCGCACGATCGACGGTCTGCTCACCGAGCACGAGCGACTCGAGACCGACTACGGCCACCAGCTGAGTGAGCAGCTCGACGCGGCCGAGGTCAACGAGCTGACCAAGGAGCTGCTCGAGGCCGAGGAGGTCGCCCCGACCCGAGCACACCCGAACTCACCGCACACCGGTCGCGCCGGCCGGCTGGCACACCGGTGGTGGCGGCTGGCCGACACCGCCTGGGACAGCGCCGAAGGGCGCGTCGTACCGGCGAAGTATCACGTGCATCCCAAGCGCAACTCGGCGCTGTCGCACTACCTGTACGGAACCGCGATGCCGGAGACGGACACACCGGCCGCAGAAAAGTGACCGGGCCCGGGTCCCCTCGGATGCCTCCGAAGGGCCGGGCCCGGCCGACCGGCTCTCACTGCGCCTGGTTGTGGGAGCCGATCTGACGTCCTCCCCCGCTGCGCCTGGTGTGCGAGGGAGGACGGTTCAGGGGATTACTTCAAGGCGTCCAGCGCCTTCTGGGCACCCGGGTGCAGCGGCACCGGGTCGGTCTTGGCGGCGTTCTCCTTGGTGATGCCCTTGGCGGCCGCGTTCACCGCGACCAGAGCGTCGAGGTTCTCGTACAGGGTCTTGGTGAGCTGCTCGGCCAGCTCATCCTTCATGTCCTTGCGGACGAGCAGCACGTTCGGTACGACGATCGTCGCGACGTCGGCCGGCTGCTTGTACGTCGCGGCCGGGATCGGCGCCTCGGCGTAGACCGAGCCGTACTTCTCCGTCATTTTGGGCAGCAGATCGACGATCGGCAACAGCTTGACGCCCTTGCCGAGGCTGGTGGTCAGGTCGGTGATGCCACCGGTCGGCAGCCCGCCGGACCAGACCAGGGCGTCGATCGAGCCCGACTTCATCGCATCCACCGACTCCGGCAGCCCGAGCCGCTGGGCGGTGACGTCCTTGGCCGGGTCGAGACCGGCGGCCTCGAGCAGGCGCCGCGCGATCACCTCGGTACCCGAGTTCGGTGAGCCGGTGGAGACGCGCTTGCCCTTCAGGTCGGCGATCGAGTTGATGTTCGCCGAGGTGCGGACCGCTACCTGCGTGTAGTTGTTGTAGAGCCGGGTCAGCGCGACCACGTCCTGCTTGGACTGGAAGCTGTTCTCGCCCTTGACGGCGTCGGCCGCGGTGTCACCGAGCGAGAAGGCGATGTCGTAGTTGCCGCCGGCCAGACCCTGGATGTTCTGCACCGAGGCGCCGGTCTCACTCGCGGTGGCCCGGTAGCCGGTCATCTTCTGCGAGATCACCGAGGCCAGCGCGCCACCGAGCTGGTAGTAGACGCCGGTGGTGTTGCCGGTGGCAATGGTCAGCCGGCCACCGGCCGCCGTACCGTTTCCGGAAGGTTCCCGCTGCCCGCCGCAGGCAACGAGTGAGACGGTGGCGGCGAGCGCCACCACGACAGCGGGGAGGCGACGGATTCTCATGATCTGGCGGATCCTTCCGTGGGTGCGGCCAGGCGTTGCCGCCGGACCACATTGATGACGACGGCAACAAGTAGCAAACAGATTCCGGCGCTGATGGTTACGGGCGCGAGGTAAAGCAGCAACAGCGCGGCCGGTACGCACAACACGCGCTCGATCCAGCTCGTCGCGACCACGATCCAACCGCCTGTCACGACAGCTAAAGCGGCGACCGCGAGCATCGACACCGCGAGCGTCCACACCATGCCGACAAAGGATCCCTGACCGAGCAGGTGGGCGCCGTTGTCGGTGAGCACGAACGCGAACGGGACCAGGAACGCAGGCAGGGTGTACTTCCAGGCCTGCCACATCGTCGGCATCACTTTGCCGCCGGTGATCGCGGACGTCGCGACCGCGGCCAGCGCGGTCGGCGGCGACACCTCGGAAAGCACCGCGTAGTAGAAGATGAACATGTAGGCCTCGGCCTGTGTCACGCCGAGTTGGACCAGCGCCGGCGCGATGATGACGGCCGCGATGATGAACGACGCGGTGACCGGAACCGCAAGCCCCAGCACCAGTACGGCGAATGCTGACAACACGACGGTCAGAATCAGGATCACGGTCTGGTTGTCGGTGAGCCCACGAGCCGCGCCGACGATGATCTCGGCCAGGTTCAGCCCGAGCCCGGTCTGCGTCGTGACCGCGACGATCACGCCCGCCGTCGCACAGGTCGCCGCGACCGGCAGGATCGAACGGGTGCCTTGGGCAAGCGCTTTGAACAGCGGCCGCCCGGTCAGCCGGTGCTCCTTGTCCAGGAACGACAACCCGAACTGGATGATCACCGCGTAGACGACAGCCTTGAACGGCGGTACGTCGACCGCCATGAAGCCGATGATCACGAACAGCGAGAGGAAGTGGTACCCGAACCGGAACAGCAGCTTCCGCGCGGACTGCGTCGACGTCTCGGCCGACGTCGTACCGTGCCGGCGGGCGTCGATCTCGATCGCGAGCAGGATGCCCAGGTAGTACAGGATCGTCGGGATCACGGCGAAGCCGAGCACGGTCAGGTACGAGACCTGCAGGAACTCGGCGATGATGAACGCCGCCGCGCCCAGGGTCGGTGGCGACAGGATCGCGCCGATACCGGAGGCGGCGAGCATTCCACCAGCCGGTTCGGGCGGATACCCGGCCCGGCGCAGGATCGGCCACGACACCGTCCCCAGCGATACGGCGGTCGCCGTACCGGAGCCGGAGACACTGCCGAGCAGGAAGCCGGCCAGGGTGACGGTTCGGCCCGGTGCGGTTCGGCTGCGCTTGAAAGCTGCGAAGGACAGGTCGATGAAGAACTTGCCGGCACCGGAGTAGTCGAGGACCGCGCCGTAGATGGTGAACAGCACGATGTACGACGCCGCGACACTCAACGGTGTCCCGTAGAAGCCGGCCGTCCCCATCGTGAGTTGGCCGATGATCGCGTCGAAGTTGAAGCCCTGGTGCGCCAGCGACCACGTGTAGGGCAGGAAACCGCCGTAGTACGCGTAGGCGAAGAACAGCAGGCTCACCAGCGGCAGCACCCACCCCGTCGTACGACGGCAGGCTTCCAGCAGCAGCACCAGCAGTACGGCGCCGGCCAGTACGTCGAGACCGGTCGGAGCCTGACGCCGTTCCAGGTAGCCGTCGAAGTCGAGCAGGGGGTAGACGCACGCCGCGAGCGCGATCAGCGCCAGCAACCAGTCGGTCAGGCCGGGGTCGTCATGCGAGCGCGGCTTGAACGGATTGAGCACCGCCGGGACCTTCCAGCCCCGGTAACACAGCAGCGTGATCGGCAGAATGGCTGCGAGAAAGATCACCAGGTAAAACTGGGTTCCCTGTGGTAGTGGGAAGAACACCTGGACGAGGACGCCGACACTGACGACCGCGCACCAGACCGAGATCACCAGGTCCAGAGCAGGACGAAGCCGCCGAGCGGGCCGCTCCTGCTCGTACTCGGCTAACTCCTGGTCGGAGGGCGTGCTCACGCCACCCCCCGGTCCGATACCGACAGTCATCTAGCGGTTCCCTCCTGTGTGCGGAAGGCTAATGTTGCCGAACACTGCGTGGAGTCGCGTGATTACGTCTTTACCAAGATCTGACACATCAGGGCGTCACCTGGCCTACGATCACCGCATGAGTGGCGCCGTCAGGATTTTGCTGGTCGAAGACGATCTCGATATCGCCAATGCGCTGATACCCGCGTTGCGGCGTTACGGCCTGATGGTGACCCATGTACGGACGGCGGCGGATGCCCTCGCGGCGGACCCCGGCGACCTGGTCCTGCTGGACCTCGGACTGCCCGACGGAGACGGCATCAACGTCTGCCGGCAGATCCGTTCGGTCTCCGACGTGCCGGTGATCGCGGTCACCGCGCGTGGTGAAGCGGCCGACCGGGTTCGCGGGCTGCGCAGCGGCGCCGACGACTACGTGGTGAAACCCTTCGCGATCTCCGAGCTCCTGGCCCGGATCGATGCTGTACTACGTCGTACCGGCCTGCTGCAGCCCCGCCCCCGGGTAACAGTCGGCGACCTCACCGTGGACATCGAGGCCCGAACCGTCCAGGTCGCTGACAAGCCCATCAGCCTGACCCGCAAGGAGTTCGACGTGCTCGCTGTGCTGGCCGCGCACCACGGCCGGGTCGTCCCCCGCGAACAGGTCGCCCTGTACGCCTGGCAGTCCGTCTTCGAGGCCTCCTCGCGGACCATGGACGTGCATGTCGCCAGCCTGCGGGCCAAGCTCGGCCGTCCGGAGCTCGTGCAGACGATCCGGGGCGTCGGTTACCGACTGGGTTCGGACTGACCGTTGCGCCGTCGACTGCTGCAGTCTCTCGTCCCCATGGTGGTTCTGCTTGCCATCATCGCCACCGTCCCGCTGGCGAACTTCATCGCGACCGGCGCCTCCCGCACCCTGTTCCTGTCCCGCAGCAACGACGCGGACTGGTTCGCCACCATGGCCGAAGCTCCGCTGCAGTCCGGTGACATCGCGAACCTGCGCGAGATGGCAGTCCGGTACGACGAGCTCTACAACACGCCGGTCTTCATCGTCGACGACAACAACAAGGTCGTGGCCACGTCGAAGTCCGGGGTGGACCTGGCGGAGCCGGATATCGCCACTGCCCTCGGAAGCACGCTGGCCGGTCGGCTACCGGCCGAGCCGCCGGCACTCTGGCCGTGGGAGGGCGGCGAGATGGTCGTCGCCCGTCCGGTCGCCAACAACGGCCGCATCCTCGGCGCCGCCGTACTGCGGGTGCCCACTGACGACCCGCGGCTCGAGGTCCGGCGCAGCCTGATCCTGCTGCTGATCGGCCTGCTGATCAGCATCGGCGCAATCATCGCCGGCATCGTCCGGCCGATCAGCCGCTGGGTGATCAACCCGGTCAAGGACCTGGACAACGCGACTCACCAGATCACCCGCGGCGCGCTCGACACCCGAGTCTCCACCGACGGCCGTGCGCCCGAGCTCCGCCGCCTAGGCGACAGCTTCAACTCGATGGCGCTCAGCCTGCACCAGGCCCGGCAGCGCGAGCGGGAGTTCGTCGCAGACGCCTCGCACCAGCTCCGGACGCCGCTGACCTCGGCCCGGATCCACATCGAGGGTCTGTCCCGGCTGTCCCCGACCGCGCGCTTCGCGCTCAGCGACATCGACCGGCTCGGCCGGATCGTCCAGCGGCTGTCCCGGCTGGCCGGTTCGGACCGCCCCGGCGCCGAGGCCGAGGGCAGCAGCGAAGAGCCGCTGGACCTGGCGCAGGCGGTCAAGGAGCGGCTGGTCGGCTGGAAGGCCGTGTACGCCGCCGACGACCTCGAGCTCATCATCGGCGACATGGTCCCCGGCGGGGTCGCGCCCGAACTCGAGGTGGACGACATCCTCGACGTACTGCTCGACAACGCTTCCAAGTACGGCGCTCCGCCGGTCGAGGTCTCGGTCACCCGCGACGGCACCGAGGTCGTGCTGTCGGTCCGCGACCACGGTCTCGGCCTCGGCTCACGCGACCTGAAGAAGGTCGGCGAGCGGTTCTGGCGCAGTGCCCACCACCGCGAGATGCCGGGCACCGGTCTCGGCCTCGCGATCGTCCGCTCCGAAGCGGCCCGGGTCGGCGGCCGCGTGGTCGCCCGCCCGCCGATCGGCGGCGGCCTGGTGATCGAGGTCCGCGTCCCGCTGATCGACGACTACGAGCTCTGAGGTACGGCGTTCGTCGTACCTCAGATGTGGTTGTTGCGGTACCAGCGTTCGGCGGCCGGATGCAGCGGGACCGGCATGGTCGCGATCGCCGATCGCGGGTCCAGGGCGCTGGCCTCCGGGTGGTAGTGCTCCTTGTCGTTCGGGTTGCCGATCAGGTCCTTCTGGCGGCGGAACAGCGTGTTCACGATCCACCAGGCCCAGGAGTCGGACAGGTTCGGCCGGGCGATCAGGTAGTTCGGGATGGTCAGGGTCGGCACCGCGCTGGCCAGCCCGTAGGTCTTCGGCGGGATCGAGGAGACGATGTAGCCGCCGAACTGCTTGAGCGCGATGGTCTGCGCGACCGAGCCGATGTCGACCAGCCGGAAGCCGATCGTCTGCTGCATCGCCGCGATCGGTCCGGTGGGCAGACCGCCGCTCCAGATCATCGCGTCGATCCCCCTGGCAGCGGGGTTCTCGGCCTTGGCGGTCAGCTGCTTGACCGCGTCCTCGAGTGACAGCGCCCGCTTCCTGACCTTGCTCCCGAGGCTCTCCCCGGTCTTCTCGATCTTGGCCGTGTCGAGGATCATCTCGGCGACCAGCTGAGTCCCGGATCCTTCCGGACCGACACTGACGTCCCTGTTCGCCAGGTCCTCGAGAGTCTTGACCGTCGAGGCCATCGGCACCACGACGTGCACGTAGTTGTCGTAGGTGCGGCCGAGTGAGGAGAACTCCAGCGCCCCGGACTTGAAGGCCCCGAGCCCCTCATAGGCGGCGTACGCGGAGTCCGAAGTCGTGAAGCCGACATCAACGCTCCCCTTCGCCACCTGGCGGAGGTTGTCGATCGACCCGGCGCTCTCGACCGCGCTGAGCGTCATCCCCGTCACCTCGCTGACCAGCAGGGCCAGCCCGGTGCCGAACTTGTTGTAGACACCGCCGACGTTCCCGGTCGCGAGTTTGGCCGGAGCCGACGGCGCGGGCTCGTCGGAGCGGCCGCGCGAGCACCCGGGCACCGCAAAGGCCGCCGCGGCGGCCGCGCCGAGGCCGAGCACGCGGCGCCGGCTCATCGAATCCGGGACGATCAGGCGGGGACGATCCATACGGGACAACCTATGTGGCAACCGGGCCGGATCGGTAGCTGCGCGTGCCCGCCGCTACCGAACCGCTACCCGGAGCGTTCGTCGGATAGTTCTCACAAACTACGTCTGGACGGGCCCCCGGTCGGTGTGACAGCGTTGTCATCGCGCGCCCGCGTGGGTTGCGTGACTGAACCCCCGTCACAAGGCCCCGGAGGCTGATTTCGTGCACGACGACCGTCAACTCATCGAGGAGCGGCTCCAGCGCGCCCTGCGGGAGCGGATCCGCCCCGCGATCTACGGCGCGGCGGTCCCGCTGGACATCAAGGTGTGGCACGCGCCTGGTGAGCCGGTGTCCCCCGCCGAGGCACTCGCTGCCACCTACGAGCCCGCCGAGATCGGCCTCCCCTGGGGCGCCCCGTGGGGCACCGCCTGGTTCCACTTCAGCGGCCAGGTCCCGGCCGAGTGGGCCGGCTCCGAGATCGAGGCCGTCATCGACCTCGGCTTCAGCGGCGGCCCCGGCTTCTCCGCCGAGGGCCTCGTGCACACCACCAAGGGCGTCCCACTGAAGGGTCTGCACCCGCGCCAGACCTACGCGCCGCTGTCCATCCTCGGCCCGGACGGTACGGCGGCCTCGCCCGGCGACACCATCGAGTTCTACGTCGAGGCAGCCGCGAACCCCGAAGTACTGGGCTGGAACGCGTTCGCCCCGGTGTCCGCGGACCTCGGCTCCAAGCCGGAGCCCGGCGGCAAGCCGATCTACGAGCTGACCCGCGCCGACCTGGCCGTCTTCAACGCCGAGGTCTGGGACCTGATCCTCGACCTCGAGGCGCTGGACGGCCTACAGCGCGAGCTGGCCCCGCAGGAGCCGCGCAGTCGCGAGATTCTCCGGGCGCTGAGCCGGGCGCTCGACGTACTGGACTATGAGGACGTCGCCGGTACGGCGGCCGACGCGCGCGCCCAGTTGACCGACGTACTGAGCCGGCCGGCGCACGCCTCGGCGCACCAGCTGTCCGCTGTCGGGCACGCCCACATCGACTCCGCATGGCTGTGGCCGCTGCGCGAGACCCGCCGCAAGGTGGCCCGCACGGTCTCCAACGTCGCGACGCTGGCCGAGGAGTACCCGGAGCTCGTCTTCGCGTTCTCCCAGGCCCAGCAGCACGCGTGGGTGAAGGAGAACTACCCCGAGGTTTGGGAGCGGCTGAAGAAGGCCGTTGCCGAGGGCACCATCGTTCCGGTCGGTGGCATGTGGGTCGAGTCCGACACCAACCTGCCCGGCGGCGAGGCGCTGGCCCGGCAGTTCGTGCACGGCAAGCGCTTCTTCCTGGACGAGTACGGGATCGACACCCAGGAGGTCTGGCTGCCGGACTCGTTCGGCTACACCGCGGCCCTGCCGCAGCTGGTGAAGCTGTCGGGCTCGAAGTGGTTCCTGACTCAGAAGATCTCCTGGAACCAGAAGAACAAGTTCCCGCACCACACCTTCTGGTGGGAGGGCCTCGACGGGACCCAGATCTTCACCCACTTCCCGCCGATCGACACCTACAACTCGGACCTGTCCGGCCGCGAACTGGCCAAGGCGCAGCGCAACTTCGCCGAGAACGGCTCGGCGACCCGCTCGCTGGCTCCGTTCGGGTACGGCGACGGCGGTGGCGGCCCCACCCGTGAGTTCATCGCGACCGCCCGTCGGGTGGCCAACCTGGAGTCCTCGCCGCGGGTGACCATCGAGTCCCCGACCGAGTTCTTCACCGCCGCCCAGGACGAGTACGCCGACCAGGCCCCGGTGTGGTCCGGCGAGCTCTACCTCGAGATCCACCGCGCGACGTACACCTCGCAGGCCAAGACCAAGCAGGGCAACCGGCGCAGCGAGCACCTGCTCCGCGAGGCCGAGCTCTGGTCGGCAGCCGCCGTGGTCGCGGGCAAGCTGGACAGCTACCCGTACGACGAGCTGGACCGGATCTGGAAGGCCGTGCTGCTGAACCAGTTCCACGACATCCTGCCCGGCAGCTCGATCGCCTGGGTGCACCGCGAGGCCGAAGCGACGTACGCGCGCCTGGCCGAGGAGCTCGAAGCGATCATCGGCAAGGCACAGCAGGCCCTGGCCGGCACCGGTTCCTCGCCGATCGTGTTCAACGGTGCACCGCACACCCGGAACGGCGTCGCCGGCCTGGGCTCGGCAGTCGCCGCGCCGGCCGGAACCGCGGTCTCGGTGGCGGACGGCGTACTGGACAACGGAGTCATCCGGGTCACCATCGACGAGCGCGGCCTGATCACCTCCCTGTACGACGTCGAGGCCGACCGCGAGGTCATCGCACCAGGTGCCGTCGGCAACCTTCTCCAGCTGCACGTGGACACCCCGAACCAGTGGGACGCCTGGGACGTCGACTCGTTCTACAAGAACAACGTCCGCGACATCACCGAGGTCGACTCGGTCGACTTCAGCGTGGTCGACGGCGTGGCTGTTGTTGTCGTCAAGCGCTCCTTCAACCGTTCGACCGTCACCCAGACGCTGCGGGTGCGCCCGGGCGCCAAGCGGGTCGACATCGAGACCGAGATGGACTGGCACGAGGCCGAGAAGTTCCTCAAGGCCGCCTACCCCGTCGACGTCCACGCCGACCGCTCCGCCTCCGAAACCCAGTTCGGCCACATCTTCCGCCCGACCCACCAGAACACCTCGTGGGACGCGGCCAAGTTCGAGATCGCCGCCCACCGCTGGGTCCACGTAGCCGAACCCGGCTACGGCGTAGCAGTCGTCAACGACTCGACGTACGGCCACGACATCAACCGCACCGCCCGCCCGGATGGCGGCACCACAACCACCATCCGCACGTCGCTGATCCGCGCCCCCCGGTTCCCCGACCCCGAGACCGACCAGGGTCTCCACACCGTCAACCACGCCCTGGTAGTAGGCGCCGCCATCGGCGACGCCATCACCGAGGGCTACAACATCAACCTGCCCGAACGCACCATCACCGGCGCCGAAGGCACCACCCCCCTGGTCGCCATCGACAACCCGAACCTCGTCGTAGAAGCCCTAAAACTCGCCGACGACCAGTCCGGCGACGTCATAGTCCGCCTCTACGAATCCACCGGCGGCCGCTCCCGCGGAGTCATCACCCCGTCCTTCGAGGCAACGTCGGTCACCGAGGTAGACCTCCTCGAACGCCACCTCGCGGACCGGGCCCTGGACGGCGGAGCGGTCGCTCTCGACCTGCGTCCGTTCCAGATCCTGACGCTGCGCTTCAAGCGTTCCTAACCCCGGAGCGGCACCACCCACCCCCACCCTGGTGCCGCCCACTCCCCGCGCCCGGTGCCACTCAGGCACCGGGCGCGGCGCTTGTCTCCCCCCTCGCCCCAACTCCCACCTCGCCACCGCTCGGGCCCCACCCTTTGCGCGGCGTGCCGCACTGGGGATTGGGTGGATGGTGGTGCGCGCCGTGTGTGATTCGGGGGAGGTTGTTGCCCCTCGCTCCGGGGCACGCGCGCTCCTGCGTCGCGTGCTCCGCCCGTTCGCCCCACCCACCCTCTCGCGCGGCTGCCGCCGCTTCCTTGCGAGAACGTTCCGCCGACCGTTCATTCGCAACCGCCGCCGCTAAGCCCGCTCCTCCGTCGCGTGCACGCGGCTTGCTGTACTGGGATTGGGTGGGTGGTGCGCGCAGTGTGTGATTCGAGGGCTTGTTGAGGTGGCTGTTTCGTGGCGGGTGCTGCGTTGGTCGGAAACTTTTGGGCGCCATATGCCCATTTCTTACCGACTAGCGCGTCGTCGCTCGGAGCGAGTGGATCATCGCCTGCGTTGATCGCACGGGCGGATTACCAGCACTCATCAATCGCGTGCCGGGGCGACTGCCCACGCCCCAGCCCACCCCGCCAACCGCAATTGGTGTGGGATGGACTCCACCCCAGGACGCCTCCGCGCTTTCCACACTCACATGCGAACCGCACAGCCGCCGGAACTGCTCTCGAGATGAAGCGGCGGTAGCCGCGTGGGAAGGGTGGGTGGGGCACCGGCGGGCCGAGCGGTAGCGAGGCGGGAGCCGGGGCGAGGGGGCTAACTCGCGGCGGCCGCCACCAGCTCCCCGAAAGCGGCCATTCCTCGGCGGCTCGGGTGGAGGGGTGCGGCGTCGGAGGTGGGGATGAGGCCTTCTAGCCAGCGTTGGGTGATGGGGGCGCAGGCGTCGTGGCCGATGGAGGGGGTGCGGAGGTCTACGTAGGTTGCGCCGTGCTGGGCCGATTGGGTGGCGAGCATGTGGTTGAGGCGGTCGACGGTGGCTTGGAGGTAGTTGGCGTCGACGGGCCAGACGGGGATTTGGGGGTAGCAGCCGTTGGGGCGGATGTAGGTGCCGTAGCCGGTGACGAGGATGCGGGCGTTGGGGGCCAACGTGCGGATTCGGTCGAGGGCTTGGCCGAAGGCGGGGGCTGTGGCGGTGATGCGGGCGGCTAGCTGGTCTTTGCCGCCGGCGGTGTAGCGCTCTTTGCAGGAGGTGCCGGCTGGGGCGGGGAGCAGGTTGATGCAGCTCAGTGCTGCGGCCACTAGGCCGGTGTCGTTGCCGCCGATGGCGACCGTTACCAGGTCGGTCGCCGCGCTCAGGGAGTTGTACTGCGGGGGCACGAACCCGAACTGTTTCTCGCTGAAGTCCGGGATGACGGCTCCCGAACAGGTCACGTCCGTCAGGTCGGCGCCGAGCTTGGCGGCGGCAACGTGCGGGTAGTTGACCGCGGACCGCAGGCACGGCAGGTCGATCTGCGGCAGAATCAGCGGCCCAGCGGCGGAGGAGTCGCCGAGGGCGACGTACTCGAAGGGGTCGGCCGCACGCGCCGCCGTGGGGCTGACCAGGCCGGCCAGCATCACGCCTACTGCCAGCAGTACCCGTCGTTTCATGGTCATCACCCTTTGCGGTCGGTCGAGCACTACTTCTGGGTAGTAATGTTCGACCCCAAAGCGCCCGCCGGTCGCTGGGGCCACGCCCAGAGTTCGAGGGGTGATCGTTGTGACGGATCACAAGGAGCTGCGGTCCGGTGGTGTGCCGGTGCATGAGCTTGTGCGGTCCCGGCTGCCGCGGCTGGTCGACGACGTACTGACGCGGTTGGTCGCGGAGATCCCGCTGTACGCGCAGTTGCCGGCCGAGGAGTTGCAGGGCGATATCCGCCGGATCACCGATCAGTCGTTGCGGGCGTTCATCGAGACCTTCCGGACTGGCGTCGTACCGACCGGGGAGGTTCTCGCGCCGCTCAGGGAGTCGGCGCGGCGGCGGGCTGAGGAGGGCGTGCCGCTGGAGGCGTTGCTGGCTGCCTACCACCTGGGTGGGAAGGTCTGTGCCGATGACGTCGCCGCCGGGTTCCGGCCTGAGGAGTTGGCGGATGCGATCGCGCTCAACCGGCTGATCCTCGACTTCCTGCAGCAAGTGACGGCGATCGTTTCGGCGAGCTACTTCGAGGAGCGGCAGTCGATCGCGGGTGAGGACCAGGCCTCCCGGCAGGCAGTGCTCGCGGCGCTGCTCGACGGGCGCGCGGTTGACGAGGCTGCGGTGCGGACCGGCGTACGGCTGCCGGCCGAGTATCTCGTGGCCGGCCTCGCGTTCGGTACTCATCCCGACGAGCTCCAGCCGGGTGTCGACCCGCAGATCGTTGCCCGGCGCAAGCTTCGGCGGGTGCGGGTCGAGCTTGATCGATTGGCCGGCAGTATGGCGAGTTTGTCGGTCGACGGCGGGATCGCGCTGCTCCCGTGTACCCGTGGCGAGGTCGACAACCTCCGCACCAAGTTGAGCCGGGTCGCGGGTGTCGACGTCACGCTGGCGATCACCACCAGCGCGCCATCCGACGTACCGGCTGCTGTTGCGTTGGTCCGGGACCTGCTCGACGTCATCCGCATCCATCGTCATCCGGCGGGTGTCTACGAGCTCGACGATCTCGTCCTGGAGTTCCAGCTGAGCCGGCCGAGTCCGGCGCGCGACCGGCTGGCGCAGCTCCTCGAACCGCTCGGAGACCGGGCCGACCTGCTCTCCACGCTGCGGTGTTATCTCGACAACGCGCGCAGCCGCCGCCAGACCGCGGCCGACCTGCACGTCCACGCGAACACCGTCGACTACCGGCTCAAACAGGTCGCCAAACTGACCGGCCTCGATCCGGGCAGCGACAATCAGTTGCCCAGGATCGTTGCTGCGCTTGTCGCGTTCGATGCTCAGCGTTCACCCGTGTGACGTAACGTCGAAGGATGGCTCCGACTCCACTGCTCGGTTCCCGCACTCTCGATCGGCAGACCGCCCGCACGCTGCCGCCCGGCCCGCGTCTGCCGACGGTGGTGCAGAGCGTGCTGTTCGCGAACCACCGCAAGACGTTCTTCCCACGGATGCGCGAGAAGTACGGCGATGTGTTCACGATCCGCCTGGTTCCGTCGAGCCGCGTCTGTGTCGTGCTGAGCCGGCCGGATCACATCCGCGAGGTCTTCGGCAGCTCGCCCGCGGTCATGCATGCGGGTGAGGGCAACACCGCGCTCGAACCGGTGATGGGGTCGAGCTCGCTACTGCTACTCGACGACGAGGACCACGTCCGGATGCGGCGGCAGCTGATGCCGGCGTTCTCCGGGCAAGCACTGCGTGGGTACGCCGAAATGGTCCACGAGCTCGCGGTCGCCGAAGTCGCGACCTGGCCGATCGATACGCCGTTCCAGATGCACCAGCGGATGCGGAACCTGACGCTGGAGATCATCCTCCAGGTCATCTTCGGCGTGACCGACGTCGACCGGCTGAACACCCTGCGCCCGTTGATGGACAAGATCGTGTCGGTGTCGCCGGTGATCATGCTCGGCGGTTTCTACCCACCGCTGCTCCGGATCCCGCCGTGGCGGAGCTTCCTGCGAGCACAGGAGCAGGTCGACGAGATCCTGTACGACGAGATCGCGCGCCGCCGCGGGAACCTTGCCGGACGCAACGATGTCCTGTCGCGCCTGCTCGCGGCCGGTGAGTGGACAGACGTGGAACTGCGCGACCAACTCGTGACGCTATTGCTGGCCGGCCACGAGACAACCGCGACCGCCCTCGCCTGGGCCTTCCACGAGCTGGCCCGCCGGCCGGAGGACCTCGCCTTCGGTCAGCGCGCTGCCGACCACGCGGCGGACGGTGAGCTGGAGGCGATCGTCAAGGAGGCCATGCGGCTGCACCCGGTCGTCTACCAGGTAGGCCGCCGCCTGACCGAGACCACCGACCTGGCCGGCTACCGCCTCCCCCGCGGTACGACGATCATGGCCGCCATCGGCCTGGTTCATCGCGACGCCGAACACTTCCCCGCGCCGACCGAATTCCGCCCGCAGCGCTTCCTCTCCGACGACCCACCGGCCCCCGGTACCTGGATGCCGTTCGGCGGCGGCGCCCGGCGCTGCATCGGCGCCGGCTTCTCCCTGATGGAAGGCACCGAGATCCTCCGTGCCACGCTCGCCGCCTACAACGTGCACGCGCCCGACCCCACTCCCGAACCCGCGCAGGCCAAGAACGTGACCCTCGTCCCCAAACACGGCACGAAGGTCACCGTCACCCGCCGCTAATGGACGTTCAGTTCTCGGGGTCGGTGATGTCGCCCAGGTCTACGTTTTCGTAGGACGACAGGTCGGTGTCGTCGTCTTCGTCGAGTTCGAAGTTTTCTTCGTCGTCGACCACGTGGACGGCGGCTTCTTCGGCTGAGGCGGCGGCGCCGTCGAAGCCGATGTCCTCGGCGACCAGGTCGGAGTCGGTGTCGGAGTGGGCGCCTTCGTCGGGGGCGACCAGGCGGCCGGAGCGGCGGGTGCCTACTTCGGGGCCGCCGACGTCTTCGGGGTCTTCGGCGTAGGGGTCCACGTCGGGCTCTTCCTGGGCGATGCGCTGGTCGAGGGTCTCGCCCTGGAGCGCTTCGTCGGCGGTGGTGCCGAAGCCTTCACCGGCGGACCACTTCTCGGGCGGGGAGTAGCCCTCGTCGAGCAGATCGTCCACCCCACGGTCGTTCAGGGTGTCCTCCGCCTGCAGCTGGTCCTCGTCGTCGACGCTGTAGCTGCCGTAGTCCTCACGGTTGTTCTCGGTCATAGACACACAGTGTCCCGTCGAGGCCGGATGAATCAAGCCGGGCACAATGAGCGGATGGATCCGGTCAGGCTGACGTTGGACCAGCTGCGGGAATTGCGGGACGACATCGCGCCGCAGGCTGCGCGACGCTCGCGTGCTTCGGTCCGCCGCCGGCTCGAGCGGTGGCGGGATCGGATCTTCTTCATCGCGCAGTGTGCGCTCGCCGCGGGCGTCGCCTGGGCCCTGGCCCGGTACGTCGCAGGCCACCATCAACCGTTCTTCGCGCCGGTGGCCGCGATGGTCTGTCTAGGCTTCAGCTTCGGCCAGCGACTGAGGAGAGTCGCCGAGGTGATGGTCGGAGTGGCCGTGGGAGTCGGGGTCGGCGACTTGTTCGTCCGGTTCTTCGGCACCGGGGTACCGCAGATCATCTTCGTGGTCGCGCTGGCCATGAGCATCGCCGTACTGCTCGGTGCCGGCACGCTGATGACCACCCAGGCCGGCGTCCAGGCCGCGATCGTCACCACCCTGCTGCCCAACCCGGGCGCGGGCTTCAGCCGCTGGCTGGATGCGGTGCTGGGCGGCGTGGTCGCGCTCGCCGCGGCGACGATCGCCCCAGCCGCCGCGATCAGGCGCCCTCGGCAACAAGCTTCCGAGGTGCTCAACGAGCTCTCGGCGATCCTCGTCGAGACTGCCGAGGGCCTCCGCGACAAGAACGACCAGGAGGCACACGCCGAAGAGCGCGACGAGCGGGAGCTGACCGACGCCCTCCGACGCGCACGCGCGAGCGAGGCGATGCTCGACGACCTGCGCAGCGCCGCCGCGGAGGGTGTCGCGGTCGTCCGCCTCTCGCCGTTCCGCCGGAGGCATCGCGGTCGCGTCCAGCAGATCGCCGACCTGGTCGTCCCGCTCGACCGCGCGATCCGCAACATCCGGGTCCTGGTACGGCGGTGCGCGGTCTCGGTCTGGCGTGATGAGCGGATGCCCGACGAATATCCGATGCTCCTGGACCGCCTCGCCGACGGCACCCGCCTGATCGCGGAATCCCTCTTCGAGCCCGCCGCCAAGGTCGCCGCTCACCGCGTCCTGGGCGAGCTAGGCCGCCGTACGGCGGAATTGCCGCTCCCCGCCGGCCTGTCCGCGGTCGTGGTACTCGGCCAGATCCGCTCGACCGTCGTGGACCTGCTCGAGCTGACCGGGACGTCGTACGACGAAGCCCGGAAACTCGTCCCGCTGCGCCTGGACGGGCTCGACGAGAAGTAGTGGCCTAGGTCACATCGAGAAATTTCGGGGTTTTCTCGTCATACCCCGGCCTGCCGTGCGTCTCACTGGCATGACGATCCACCGAATGATGATGGCACTGGCCACGGAACTCGGCCGGACCGAAACGGACCCCACCACAGACGACCGGAGCGACGCCGCCGCTGAGCAATAACTGGCGCGAACCGGACGAACGGAAACCGGCGGCGCACCCGAACGGTCCTACCCACCGAGTTGGACCGCTCGGATGACGCACACGAAACGCAGAGGCGCCCATGTGCAGCGCCGCCGGATCCGTCCGGTGCATCACCACAGAGATGCACCGCAAAACCACCCACCGACTGTCCTGACGCCGCTTGCGCGAGGCTCAGGCCAGACTCGGTGGGTGGTTTTTTTATTGCTCGACAGTGATTTCGGTGGTCACCGAGTTCGCGATGAAACACTCCTGATGCGCCAGGTGATGCAGCCGATCCAGTACGGCGGCATCCGGCGAAGGCCCGCCCCAGACGATCTTCGGGTGCAGCGTCACCGCGGTGACCGCCACCCGCCCGGCCTCGTTCTTCGACATCACGCCGACCGCGTGGTCGTCGTACGAGTCGACCACCAGTCGCTTGCGGGCCGCGATCGCGAGGAAGGTGAGCATGTGGCAGGACGAGATCGCCGCCACGAACGCCTCCTCGGGATCGACCGGTCCGGGACTGCCCAGGTACGCCGGATTGGCGGACCCGGGCACGGTGATCCCACCGTCGAAGCGCCACTCGTGGTCGCGGCTGTAGGTGTCGTAGGTGAACTCGTGCTCACCACGGCTCCAGTTGACGTCGACCACGTGCTCCGACATGTTCAGATCACCTCTCTGCTACGCGGGCCCCAGGCTTCCCCGTGACGGGGTTCAAGCGTACGGGAGTGTTCCCGGGCAGCTTGGCGACGAAGTCGCTGTCGTACCGCGACGCCATCCCGGCCACCGGGAAGTCCGTGCTGACGAACTGCGCACCGCTGCCCAGCGCGATGTCGACCCGGCTGAAGTCCTTGTTCCGGATCGTCGACAGCGGCTCGTCGGACCGGGTCCGGACCAGGTACCCCTTCTTCACCAGGCGCTGGATCTCGGCCGAGCCCTCACCACGCGGGTCGTTCACCTGGGTGATCGCGGCGTCGGCCTCACCCTCGGCACCGCGAGTGAAGACCGCCCGGCCTTCCAGGTTCGGCTTGCCCTCGCGGTAGATGTTGCGGATCTCGGTGCCCGGGCCGGCGTTGTCGAAGTAGAACAGCACCTTGCCGGCCGCGTTCTTGAGCGTCGGCCAGCCCTTCGTCGTGACCGACTGCTCCAGCGTCAGGCCCGACTTCCGTACGTCGTCCGGCGACAGCAACTGCTGCTCGCTGAAGACCGAGCGGATCTCGGCGTCGATGCTGTTCAGGTTGCCGGCGTCCCACGGCGGAGCCTTCACGCCGCCCTGGGCGACGATCGCCGGGTCGGACTGCTTCAGTTCGAGGCTGATCGCGATCGGCGCCGCGTGCGGGTGCGCGTCGGACCAGGTCTTCACCTGCTGCAGGCACTGCGTGAAGCTGCGGCAGACGGTGTTGTAGTCGACGTCGACGATGTGCATCACCTTGATACCGGGCTTGGCCAGCTCCGGGTCGGTGAGCGCGGGGAGTCCAGCGATCTTGCGGATCAGCGGATAGGTGTAGAGGCCGCCGTTCGGGTCCGGGAACAGGTCCAGCTCGAGCTGGCGGACGTTCTGGTCCTGGAGCTGCTGACCGATCGGGGCGTGCGAGTAGAAGAGGTCGACCGCGCCCGGGTTCTGCCCGACCTGGATCTTCTTCTCGGCGTCGCTGAGCTCACGGTGGTACGAGTTGTGCGACCCGATCACCTGGATCTGGTTCATCTTGAGCCCCGCCGACGTACTGGCCTGCGACGTGGTCAGAGCCGAACCGGCCAGCCCGGACGCGGCGACTGCGGTGGTCGCGATTCCGGCGACCACCGATTTGCTGATGCGCATCGTGCGTTCCCTCCCATGAGTCATGACGCAGATCTGACGGCAATCTGTCATACGAGAGTGGCAACGTTGTCGACGTTTCGGTGCACAATGGCCGAATGGTGACATCGTCGGCGTATCCGCTGCGCCGTACACCGACCCAGGATCGGGCCAGCCGCCAGGTCGAGCGGATTCTGGACGCGGCCTGTGCCGAGGTGGTCGAGCGCGGGTACGACGCGGCCTCGACGAGCGGGATCGCGAAACGGGCCGAGATCGCGGTCGGCAGCGTCTATCGCTACTTCCCCGACAAGCGCAGCCTGATCCAGGCGATCGAGCGGCGGAACCAGGCCCGCTACACCGAGGCGGTGAGCAGCCGGCTGGCAGAGGTGACCAGCTGGCGGCAGGCCGTCGACGTCACGATGGTGACGTTCCGCGAGATGCACCGCACCGACCCGGGCTTCCGCGCGGTCGTGCTGAGCGGACTCGGCGACCCGGACCTGGAGACCCAGCCGGGCGAGTACGACGACCAGCACGCCGGCGAGTTCTCGGAGCTGCTGGTGGCGCGCTTCGGCGCCGTCGACAGCCGCAACTTCCGGCTGGCGGTCACCCTCAGCATCGCCATGGGCGAGGCGCTCGCGCACCTCGCCGACCGACTGCCGGAGGCAGAGGCCGAGTACGTCCTGTCCCAAGGGCTCCCCGCCCTCTACAGCACCCTCGCCCCGCACTTCCCGGCCTGAATCACAAAACCCTCACCTGGAAAATCAGGTGAGGGACTCCAAGGTGTTCAAGTATTAGCCGTGTGGCACAGGCTCCTCTGGCACCGGCTGCCCGGACCTCGGTCCCAGCTGCGGCCAGTGCGTGACGCGGCCGGCGATCCGGCCCCGCCGCGGGGTGCGCACGTCGTACGCGACGATCACGCGATCGCCCTTGCTGTACGACGTCCTGCTGCCCACCGGCAGTTTGCGAGCGACCTCGAACGGCCCCTCACCCCGACGGGTGTAGTACTCGACGACGACCTCGGTGTACGTCGCCGGTGTTCCGTCCTGCAGGCGCCCATGGACCGGGCCACGAACCCGGAGCACCCGTCCTGCGGTCTTCTCCTCACTCCCCGAAGCGTTCGCCTCATGCCGGGAACCACTGATCACATCCGCCACGATGCAGGCGGTGACCAGCAGCACCAGGCCGAACCCGCCGAGAACGACGATCGTCAACATGGCACTCACCTCCCCGAAACAGACTGCGCGGCCCTTGCCGCACGTCGGTGAGACGCCGGTTACACGTACTCGGTTCCAGGTCCGAACAAAGAATTTCCGACCGGGGTGGTGGGGCGGGGAAGGTATCGAGCAGAGTCAGCTTCCCGACATCCCGAACTGGTACTCAGGCGGCACCGGACGCCCAGTCCCCAGCGCTTCCTCAGCAGCCAGCCAGTAGTCAGTCAGCGGATTCGCCCCCTCACGAACAGTCGCAAGCTGAATACCTTCAGCCAGCAACTCGTGCGCCCGCTGCGCATCCCCGGTGGCAAGAGCCTGCTGTACCCGGAGAGCCTGAATGCGCGGATCGTCCGCTGCGGACGCGAGGTACTGCGTGGCACGAATCGGATCGACGGCGATGGCGAGCCCAATGGCCTCAACCTGCAACTCGACGAGGTCGGGACAAAGTTCGAGAGCTCGGTCATATGCCGTGAGGTCTTGTTGGACGAAACCTATGTTCCGTAGCGCCCATGGGTTGTCTCCGGACTCGCGCCACGCGTCCAGCGCGCCGGCCTCGTCACCGGCGTAGTAGCGCGCGACCCCGCGGTGGTACCAGACGAGCCAGTTGTCCGCCGCCTTCTCCAACAGCTCCAACCACCCCACCAGCGTCCCGTCCGGTACGCCGTCCGTCGCCGGCAACTGTCCGTCCAGCAACGGCAACCACGCCCGCTCCCGATCAGTCATCGTGTCCGCGTCAAACGGCGTCCCCGCCGACACCGACCATCCAGTCCGCGCGAGCTCCAACGCACCCCACCCCGACCCAACCGCCACCCGCTCCACCGGCTCCGCATCGACCACGGTCGACCACTCCGCCTCCCGCGAAGGCAGCCCGTCGAGAACCCCGTTCAGCGCCGCAGCACCCGCCGTACGCGCGACCTGCCAGTCATCCGCATGAGCAGCGTCGGCATCCACCGACACCGGCCCATACGCCTCCAGCCATTGCCACGAAGTTGCCCCAGGCAACTTCAAGTGCTCCATCTGCGTCCGCGCCAACCCAGCCTGGATCTCCGCATACCCCGGCCCGTCAAGACCCGGCGCCAACCACTCCTGCCACCGTCGCCCGCCCGGCGCCTCGCCCCACACGAACAGCTTCCGTCCACGCAACCGAGCAGTCGACACCTGCGCCAACCCGTTGCCCTCAGCATCGATCGACGCGATCCACGGCCGCTCACCCGCCAGCGGTTCGAAGAAGTAGTCGACCGCCTTGTCGTGCGACATCGGATAGGTCAATTCGCTCGACACATCGACCAGATCCAGCCGAGCGCCGTACCCGTACCGCCACGCCTGATCCGCCGGCACCAGCACCCGCGTGCGCTCCGACTGATCGACCGCGATGTTCGACCACCAGTACGCCGGTACGTCGTGGTCCGCGGGATTCTGCAGCCGCACACCGGCGTACAGGAACTCGGAATCGGCAGGCAGCCAAAAGTCGAGTTGCGTAACGAGATTCCGCGTCCGCTCCAACTCCCACAGCCGCAGAATCGGCGTACCGTCCGGCCCTTCGACCCGAGCCGCGTGCATCGGTGAACACGTGCCGGTCCAGTGGCCAGTGCTACCGACGTTCCACTCGACACCACCGGCGAACCAAGCGTTGCGCAGGGCAAGGTTCGCGGGCTGGAAGACGGGGTTGCGGTAGAGCAGTTCGCGCCCGGTCGCCTTGTGCACGAGCGAGTAGAGCCGCCCACCGAGACTCGGCAGCACAACCGCCCGCACAAAGTCGTTCTCCAGGACGAGTGACGGCAGCGTGGTCTCGACGAGGGTGCGGTCGTACCCGTCCTGGTCCAGACACGGCAGGGTGCTGCGCAGGCCGCCGTACGTGATGTTCGCCTGCAGGTCGGCCGGGAGCTCGGCGAGGTTGCGGACCTCGTGCACCTCCTGGTGACTGCGGAGCGGCGGCAACGGGTTCTCCCCGCCGAGAGCAGCGGCAGGCAGGACAAGATCTTGCACGGAAAGGATCGTCACGGCCGATATTCTTGCAACTACGCGCACCAGAGTCCATGCCTGACTACTGTCCGGTATACATGTCCCCATGGACGCCGATGTGATCGTCGTGGGGGCGGGACTGGCCGGGCTGGCAGCGACCGCGGAGCTTGCGGATGCGGGCAAGAAGGTGCTGCTGCTGGACCAGGAGCCGGAGGCGTCGCTGGGCGGACAGGCCTTCTGGTCGTTCGGCGGCCTGATGTTCGTCGACTCCCCCGAGCAGCGCCGGATGGGGATCAAGGACTCCCGCGATCTCGCCCTGCAGGACTGGCTCGGCTCGGCCGGGTTCGACCGGCTGGACGACGAGGACAAGTGGGCCCGGCAGTGGGCCGAGGCGTACGTCGACTTCGCCGCTGGCGAGAAGCGGCCGTGGCTGCATGCCCAGGGCGTGCGGTTCTTCCCCGTGGTCGGCTGGGCCGAGCGCGGTGGGTACAACGCCGATGGGCACGGCAACTCGGTCCCACGCTTCCACATCACCTGGGGCACCGGCCCGGGCCTGGTCGCGCCGTTCGAACGCCGCGTCCGTGAGGCGGTGGCCAAGGGGCTGGTGGAGTTCCGCTTCCGGCACCGCGTCGACGAGCTGACCGTCACCGGTGGTGTCGTCGACGGTGTCTCCGGCAAGGTGCTGGAGCCCAGCGACGTGCTGCGTGGCCAGGCGAGTTCGCGGACCGAGGTCAGTGACTTCGAGCTCAAGGCGCAGGCGGTCATCGTCACGTCGGGCGGCATCGGCGGCAACCACGATCTCGTCCGCGCGCAATGGCCGAAGCGGATGGGCGAACCGCCGCGGCGGATGATCAGCGGCGTACCGGCGCATGTCGACGGCCGGATGCTCGCGATCACCGAACAGGCTGGCGGCCGGTACGTGAACCGCGACCGGATGTGGCACTACACCGAAGGCATCCAGAACTGGGACCCGATCTGGCCGATGCACGGCATCCGGATCCTGCCCGGCCCGTCGTCGCTGTGGTTCGACGCCACCGGCAAGCGGCTCCCGGTCCCGCTCTTCCCCGGCTTCGACACCCTGGGAACGCTCGAGCACATCATGACCACCGGCTACGACTACACGTGGTTCGTGCTCACCCAGAAGATCATCGAGAAGGAGTTCGCCCTCTCCGGCCAGGAGCAGAACCCCGACCTGACCGGTAAGGACATCAAGGCAGTCCTCGGCCGCGCCCGCGGTGGCGCGACTCCGCCGGTCCGCGCCTTCATGGACAAGGGCGCCGACTTCGTGGTCCGGGACAACCTGCCCGACCTGGTCCGCGGCATGAACGACCTGTCCGGCGACAACTTGATCGACCTGACTGACCTCGAGCGCCAGATCGTCGCCCGCGACCGCGAGATCACCAACAGCTTCACCAAGGACCTGCAGATCACCGCGCTGCGGGGCGCCCGCAACTACCGCGGCGACAAGCTGATCCGGGTCGCGCCACCGCACCGGATCCTGGACCCGAAGGCCGGCCCGCTGATCGCCGTACGGCTGAACATCCTGACCCGCAAGTCCCTGGGCGGCCTGCAGACCGACCTGGAGTCTCGCGTCCTGCGCACCGACGGTACGCCGTTGCCCGGTGTCTACGCGGCCGGCGAAGTCGCCGGTTTCGGTGGCGGCGGCGTCCACGGCTACCGCTCACTCGAAGGCACCTTCGTCGGCGGTTGCCTGTTCACCGGACGCACCGCCGGCCGCGCAGCTGCAAAAGCAGTCTCTTAAAACACCATGGAGAGGAGATCGGCGAACAACTCCTGTTCGTCGATTTCCAAGCCCCTGCTGGTGAAATAGGCCGCCATGTTGTGGCAGTCCCGGAGGAGGAACTCCATCCCCTTCGGGTTGCCGACGACGTCGATCACCTGCGGCAGATCGATCATCACAATCCGCTCGCCCTGGGCCAGCACGTTGTACGGCGAGAGGTCGCCGTGCGCGAGACCGGCGCGAGCCAGCTCCCGCATGGCACCTCGCAACTGCTCGAAGTACTCGCCGAGCAGGTCCTTCGACGGACGGACCTGGGCCAGCCGTGGCGCGGCTCCGCCCTCGCCGTCGTCGATGAACTCCATCAACAGTTCGGTCCCGTCGATCTGGACCGGGTACGGCACTGGCACCCCGGCCTTCCACAGCTGGTTCAGCGCGGCCCATTCCGCGTAGGCCCATTGCCCGGACGCGACACTGCGCCCGTGCTGGGTCTTCTTGGCCATAGCCCGGCTGTCGCGGCTGTTGCGAGTACGGCGGCCTTCGACGTACGCCGTACTGCGGTGGAAGGACCGGTGTTCCTCGGTGCGGTACCGCTTGGCGGCGAGCAGCGAGGACTGTGCGGGCGCGTCGCCGATGGCTTCGACGGCGCGCTCGATCAGGAAGACATCGGCTTCCTTACCGGTTTTGAGGACGCCGAGCTCGGTATCGATCGCGGCCTGTGCCGTCACCACCCACGAGGGGCGGGGCTCAGGCCCGCGAGAACCGCGCTCGACGTCCAGCCAGGTGGTCCAGCGCTGGTTCGGCGCCAGATGTTCGTCGACCTGCTGGAAGTCAAAAGTGAATGAGTCAGATTCGGTACGAAAGACGTCGGAAGACATCGGGAGTGCTCCTGAGGCTTGAGGTGAGACTGACGCGGACATGCCGCAGCACAGTGATTGCCATCCGTCAGCCCTCCTTAGGCCCAGGCAGCGCTCGTCGCCGCTCAAGTCGATTCAGGATGCCCGGCGCCGCGCGGGCGCGCAAACTATTTAACGCAGCTGAGAACGCGAGGTCGGCCGAAGCCGCAACTCCTGCCCCTCCCAGGCACGCAGTACCTCCCGCGCCTGCTCATCCACACACCGCGCGAGCCACACCAGAACCACGTCGTCCCGCAACGGCAACTGCGGAAAGTTGTTCTCCACAACCAGCGACCGGAAGACCGCCAGAGGCGAAACCCCCACCTCAGCAAGAGCGGGAAGCATCTCGCGCTGGAACTGCTCGACGAACCCAGGGCCGGCCGGATGGACGAACCCTGTGATGAGCGACTCCGCGGGTTCGGTAGGACGTGGGGAGTTGGGGCTTGGGTAGTCCGGTCCTAGGTGAATCGGTTCCAGGAGTAGGGCGTTGTCGGAGTCGATCATGGTGGCGTTGGCTACTGCGGCGTGCTCGCGCCAGACCGGGCCGTAGTAGAAGGACTTGAGGGCTTCGGCGCGGGCGTCCAGGGTGTTGAAGCCGCGGAGCCAGACGAAGCGGTCTGGGTCGTCGAGGTCGCGGAACTGGCCGACGATGTGCATTCCGCACACTTCCTGGCCCTCCACGAAGTGTTCGTCGAAGACGTCGATGAGGGTGTCGCGGGCGCCTGGGTGCAGCGTGTACTGACGGAGGTCGACCACGGAGCAGCATTCGTTCACCGCGCGAGTCAAGCAGATCAACCTGCCAGAACATGTCAGCTTTCGGGTAGCGTCAGGCGGGTGGACTTCGAGGAGGCGGCGGACCGGCTGTACGCGATTCCGGCGGCTGACTTCATTCCGACGCGCAACGAGCTGGCCAAGCAGCTGAAGGCTGATGGCGATCAGCTCGGTTCGACGCGGCTGAAGGCGCTCCGGAAGCCGACCGTCGCCGCCTGGGTGGCGAACCTGGTGGCCCACAACGCGGCCGACGACCTCGACGATCTGATTGCTCTGGGCGACGAGTTCCGCGAGGCGACCGCCGATATGGATGGCGACCGGCTGCGTGAGCTGACCCCGAAACGCCATCAGCTGCTGGACAAACTGGTCAAAGAGGCCGGGCGGCTCGCCAAGGACGCCAACCAGAAGGTCAGCGCGGACGTTACGCAGAAGCTCCGCGAGACGCTCGACGCTGCGCTGGTCGACCCCGCCGCAGGCGACGCCGTACGGGAAGGGCGGCTGAGCAGCGCGCTGCGGCACGTCGGCTTCGGCGTCGTGGACGAGAACGGCGAGCCCACCAACGTCACGCCGCTGACCGACGAACGCCGGGAGGCGGCTCGCGCCCGGCGGAAGACCCAGCAGGCCTCGGAAGCGGCCGATGCCAAGGCCGACGCCGAGAAGGACCGGGCGCAGCGGGAGGCCGAGGAGCAGGAGGCCGCGGCTCGCGCGGAGGCCAAGAAGGCCTTCGAAGACGCCGTCGCCACGGCCCAGGCCGCTGAAGCGCGAGTCGAGGATCTCGACAAACAGCTCGACGACGCGCGCGAGGCACTCGCCGAGGCGCAGCAACTCGTGCACAACCTGGGAGCCGAGCTCGACGAAGCCCGCCGTACCGCTCGTGACGCTCAGAAGGAGAGTCGCGAGGCCCGGAAGCGCTACAACCGCATGTGACCTGGGTACCGGACGCGCATGGCGCGATCGATCTGGAGCGGTTACATCACTTTCGGGCTCGTCTCGGTGCCGGTCGGGCTGTACAGCGCGACCGAGGAGCACGAGCTGGACTTCCACCAGTTCCAGCGCGGGACGTCGGACCGGATCCGCTACAAGCGGGTCAACGAACGCACCGGCCGTGAGGTCGCCTACGACAAGATCGTGAAGGGCCACGACCTCGGCAACGGCAAGTACGTCGTCGTCGAACCGTCCGAGCTCGACGACATCGCGCCCGGCAAGTCGCGGTCGCTGGAGATCGACACCTTCGTCGACCTGGACGAGATCGACCCGATCCACTTCCAGAAGACCTACTACCTGGGCCCGAAACAGGGTGACAACGCCTCGTCGTACGGGCTGTTGCGGGACGCGCTGGTGAAGACGAACCGGGCCGGGATCGCGAAGTTCGTGATGCGCGGCAAGGAGTACCTGGCCGCGATCCGCGCGCAGGACAAGGTGCTGGTGCTGGAGACCATGTATTTCGCCGACGAGATCCGCGATCCGGTCGCCGAGCTGGACGATCTGCCGGCCAAGTCGCGGGCCGGGAAGCAGCTGACGATGGCCGCCGACCTGGTCGAGGCGATGAGCGGTGAGTGGAAACCGTCGGCGTACAAGGACACCTATACCGAGCGGGTGAAGAAGCTCGTGGAGACCAAGCGCAAGGGCAAGGAGGTCGTCTACTCCGAAGAGGAGCCGGAGGCGACCACGCCGACCGACCTGGTCAGCGCCCTGCGCGCCAGCGTCGAGGCCGCCCGCAAGTCCCGCACGGCCAAGCGCACCACGAAGAAGCCGGCCGCGAAGAAGACCGCTGCCAAGAAGACGGCGCGGAAGAAGGCCTCGTAAGGGCTATTCGCCGTGGGCCATCAGGTACGTCGTGGGGTTCGGCGGCGCACCGGCGTCGAGCCAGCGCTGGAACCCCACCGGATTGCGGCGCTCGAACTCGTCCAGGCAGATCCGCCGCACCTCGGCGACCGCCTGCCGGTCGCGCATGTCGGCACCCTGAGCCAACTGGCCCGCGGTCTCGACCCAGACGTCACACAGCTCGCTGATGCTCAGCGGGCACTGCAGGGACGCGATCAGCGCCTCGTCCTCGAGGAACTGCTCCTCGGTCAACCGCCGGATCCGACGCTGCCGGCGCGACGACGGCCGCTCCCGACGATCCGGTACGACGAGATCGATCAGCACGAACACCACCGCACCCACCAGCAGAGTCGCGACACCGAACGCGCCGTCCGCGACCAGCCGAACCAGGCCGGGCAGACACAGCACGCCGGTGGCGGCCAGCGCCGCGACCGTGGTGGCCGAATAGTCCGGGGTGTCGACGACGACCTGCCGGATCACCGCGGCCAGTGGCCAGACGATCAGGAAGACGACTGCGAGCAGGAGCGACGCCCCCAACGGCCCAAGCAGCAGCACGCCGGTGAGTGCGCCCACCGTCCCGGCACCCAAACCGGCAGCAATCACCACCCGCTGCACACTCACAGTCACGCCCACCTCACGTCAAAGCACCCCACTACCCGATAGAACGAGCGGCCTCTTCCCACCGTTCCCCAAACAGAGACGTCTGGAACCTGGCGAAAGGTTGTCACCGCGAGAAGCCTCGGGTCGGACGCGGTCAGGCGTTGACGGGTTCCGCCGTGGTGTCGAGCGGGTTGGCGAGCTCGTCGGACGGCATCCGCCCGAAGTAGACGACCAGTAGGCAGACAACAGCCGGACCGACACCGGCGATGATGAACATGGCTGGGACACCGAAGAGCGCACCGGCCGGGCCGGCTAGCGCCATCGAGACCGGCATCAGCAGCAGCGAGACGAAGAAGTCGAGGCTGGCGATCCGGCCCCGCAACTGGTCGGGGATCCGGCGCTGGAGCAAGGTGCCCCAGATGACCATCCCCGCCGACATGGTCGCGCCGACCACGGCCGCGCCGAGCGCCATCACCCACAGGTCCCGGGCGACACCGAGAACCACGATCGGCAAGGCACCGAGGCCCCACATCAACGTCATGACGGTCAGGTAGCGCCGCGGCAGACTGCGGGACGATATCGCCAGCGCACCGACCGCGCCACCGATGCCGAAGGCCGCGAGAACCAGGCCGAAGTCCTTCGGCCCACCACCCAACTGATCCCTGACCGCGAACGGCAGCAGCACCTCGAGCGGCCCGAGAATGAACAGCACGAACGCGGTGCCGAACAGCAACGACGCGAGC
Source organism: Kribbella sp. NPDC056951 (assembly GCF_042674205.1). Lineage (NCBI taxonomy): Bacteria > Bacillati > Actinomycetota > Actinomycetes > Propionibacteriales > Kribbellaceae > Kribbella > Kribbella sp. NPDC056951. The sequence goes on along the minus strand of NZ_JBHUQZ010000001.1, from coordinate 1,058,597 downwards.
AGCCACCGAGTCCGCCGTACATAGCTCCAGCCCTCTCGGAGGTCAGCGAACATCGCCCGTACGCCGGTCGCCCGCTCCTCGTCGATCTCGGCCGGCTGCTCATCGGCCGGTATCCGCATCGCGAGCACGCACGCGGCCGAGAAGAAGTAGGTCAGCGCGGTGATCAGGATCGCCAGGCCCGGCGACATCGCGGCGATCACCAGACCACCCAGCGCAGGCCCGGTCGCCTGCTGTGCCAACGGCCGCAGTGTCCCCTCGAGCCCGTTGGCCGCGAGCAACTCATCGGCAGGCAGCAGCCTCGGCACCAACGCCGTGTACGCCGGGATCAGGAACGCCTCGCCGGCGCCGATCAGCACGGCCGCTCCGGCCAGATGCCAGACCTCCAGCAGCTCGGTCAACGCGAGCCCGGCGACCACCAGCAGCACCACACCGCGGACCACATCGGCCGCGACGATGACTGAGCGCTGCGACAACCGGTCAGCGGCGACTCCGCCAAACAGCACGCAGACGACGAGCCCGATGCTGTACGCCGTCGTCACCACGGACAGCTGGACCGGCCCGCCCCCGAGCTCGATCACCTGCCAGGCGAGCGCGACCAGCCAGAGCCCGCTACCGAGCAGGGCCACTGCCAGTCCGGTCCAGAGCAGCCGGTAATTGCGGTGCCGCAGCGGCCGAACCGCCTTCCACCCCGCGCCACTCTCGCTCACGATCGCCTCCTTCTGCTCACACTTTCACCCGGAGCCGACAGAATACCCACGCGAACTGTTCACGTGTCAACTGTTTTATCGTGCACCGAAACGCGTAGACTGACCCCATGCCGCCGGAGATGAGTCCCACCCAGCTCCAGGCCTGGCGAGCGCTGTACCGCGCGGACACGCTGCTGTTCACGCATATCGAGAACACGCTCCGGACCAGGCTGAAGATGAGCTACTTCGAGCACGAGGTGCTGCGCGCCCTGGACGGCGCCGGCGGCCGGATGCGGATGGCCCCGCTGGCGGCGGAGCTGATGATCTCCCGCAGCGGCGCCACCCGTCTGATCGGCAAACTCGAGGACAAGGACGGCTGGGTCGTCCGCCGGAACACCCCGGAGGACCGCCGCGCCACCTGGGCCGAGCTCACCGACGACGGCCGCAAGGCCCTCGACGCCGCCCGACCCGTGGTCGAAGCTGTGGTCGCGACGTTCTTCGCGGATCATGTATCGAATGCGGACCTTCACGCGTCGAGCCGGATCCTCAACGTCCTGGCCGACGCCAACCCCAACGACGAAGGCTTCGACTGCGGCCTTTGAGATAGTCGTTCCATGACCGCAGTAGACGAGCGGTTCGCGGAGCGTGTCCGCGCCCTCAAATCCGCCCCCTGTGACTACTCCGCCGATCTGCTGCGCAGCCTGTACGACGCTCAGCTCGGCAGCCGGCACGCGGATCTCGCGGCCCGGTGGATGCAGTCCCAGGGGCATGGCTTCTACACGATCGGATCAGCGGGACACGAGGGCAACGCGGCCGTCGCCGCGGCGCTTCGGCCGACCGACCCCGCTCTGCTGCACTACCGGTCGGGCGCCTTCTACCTCGCGCGGGCGGATCAGTGCGGTGTGAAGGACGGGCTGCGCGACATTCTGCTCGGCGTCGCGGCGGCGACCACCGAGCCGATTTCGGGCGGTCGACACAAAGTTTTCGGGCGGCACGACCTGGCGATCATTCCGCAGACTTCGACGATCGCGTCGCACCTGCCGCGGGCGATGGGGGTCGCGTTCTCGATGGCCCGGGCCGCGAAGCTCGGCGTACCGTCGCCGTGGCCGGCGGACGCGATCGTGGTGACCAGCTTCGGCGACGCCTCGGCCAACCACTCCACGGCTACCGGTGCGATCAACGCTGCGCTGCACACGTCGTACCAGGGCATCCCGATGCCGCTGCTGCTCGTCTGCGAGGACAACGGACTCGGGATCAGCGTGCGGACGCCGGACGGCTGGATCAAGCAGGCCTACGGCCAACGCCCCGGCCTGCGCTACTTCGACGCCGACGGTACCGACCTCGCCGCGACCCTGACGATGGCGACGGAAGCGGCAACCTTCGTACGGCGGAATCGGCGGCCGGCATTCCTCCGGCTACGAACCGTCCGGCTGCTCGGCCATGCCGGTTCCGACGTCGAGGCGGCGTACCGGAGTACGGCGGAAGTGGCGGCCGACGAGGTGCTCGACCCACTACTGGGGACCGCGCGTCGTCTTCTGGGCGCAGGCCTCAGCGCGGACGAGGTGATCGACCTCTACGAGGACAAGCGCGCCGAGGCGATGCGGATCGCAGCCGAGGTGTCCGGACTCCCGCAGCTCTCATCACCCGAGGCCGTCGCCGCCCCACTCCGCTTCCCCGATCCGGCAACCGTCGCTCAAGCGTTGCCCCAGCGCACACCAACCACGGAACGGCTGACACTGAGCCAATCCATCAACCGCGCACTGAGCGACGTACTGGGGTCATACCCCGAGGCCGTCCTGTTCGGCGAGGACGTCAGCCGCAAGGGCGGCGTGTACGGCGTGACCCGCGGACTGCAGAAAACGCACGGCGCAGCCCGGGTCTTCGACACCCTGCTGGATGAGCAGTCCATCCTCGGACTCGCACTCGGTGCCGGTGTCTCCGGCCTGCTGCCGCTTCCAGAAATCCAGTATCTGGCCTATCTGCACAACGCCGAGGACCAGCTCCGCGGTGAGGCCGCGTCGCTGAAGTTCTTCTCGCAGGAGCAGTACGCGAACCCGATGGTCCTGCGGATCGCCGGCTACGGCTACCAGAAGGGCTTCGGCGGCCACTTCCACAACGACGACGCGATCGGCGTCCTGCGCGACATCCCCGGCATCGTGATCGCGTCACCGTCGCGACCGGACGACGCCGCGGCGATGCTGCATGCCTGCGCCGCGGCCGCCCGATCCTCCGGCACGGTCTGCGTCTTCCTCGAGCCGATCGCGCTCTACCACCGCCGCGATCTGTACGACGAGGCCGACGACGCGTGGTTGACGCCGTACCCGACCGAACCGGTACCGATCGGCCGCGGCCGCACGTACGGCGGCGGTACCGAGCTGACCCTGGTGAGCTTCGGCAACGGGGTGCCGATGAGCTTGCGGGTCGCGGCGCGGGTTCCCGGCGTACGGGTTCTCGACCTGCGGTGGCTGGCACCGCTGCCGATCGAGGATTTGTTGCGTGAGGCAACGGCCACCGGCCGGGTGCTCGTTGTGGACGAGACCCGGCGATCCGGTGGCGTGTCCGAGGGCGTGCTGGCCGCACTGGTCGACCACGGCTACACCGGTCGAATGGCTCGCGTCACCTCGGAGGACTCGTTCGTCCCGCTCGGCGATGCGGCCCGTCAGGTGCTGCTCAGTGAGGAGACGATCGAGACCGCCGCCCGCGCGCTGATCAGCTGAAGAGCCGCTGCCAGAACGACTTCTTCGCCGGTACGGCGTCCGCCGCGTCCGCCCGCGCGGCGGCACGGCGACGTTCTTCCAGCCACTCCTCGCGGTCCACGCGCCACTGCTCGAGAGCCGCCGCGGCGTCGACCTTGCCGACCGGGATCACCGGGCCGGTGGTGTCGCGGATGGCGAGCACGATCCGCTTGTTCAGGTCCTCGAGGTAGTCGCGGACCTCGGACTCGCGGCGCATCTTCGCGACCTTCTCGCGGACCTGCGCCTTCTCCTTGCGCAGCAGCATCGGCGGCGGCAGCAACGCCTCGGTGTCGATGTTCTCCCGGCGGATGAAGTCCTTCACCCACCAGTCCGGATCGTGCTGGTCGGCAAGCTTCAACGGCTTGCCCGCACCCGACAGATCGTCGAACTTGCCATCCTTCTCGGCCTGGCGGACCTGGAGATCGACCCAGTCCTCCATCGACATGGACGGCGGCTTGCGGCTCGTCATCATGGCACCTCGCTGTCAGATCGACAGTTGCTCCGGACGTTCATCCTACGTGCTTGTGAATGCAATCACAAGGAGTGCTGGACCTCGCCTCGATACTGGGAGGGTGACCCTGACCGACGAACAGATCGCTGCGCTGACCCCGGCGGAGCGGCGCGACCTGATCCTGCGGCTGGTACCGCGCCCGGACGGGTTGCCGTCGGCGCGGACGATCAACCGGATCCGCAAGTGGCGAACCGTGCTGATCCTGCTCTGCGCACTCGCCCTGATCCCGTGGACCGTCTACCTGGCCGTCACCCTGCCCAACCACTACGTCGCCCGGAACTGGGTCGCCACCTGGGTCGGCTTCGACATCATGCTGCTGTCGACCCTCACCCTCACCGCGATCGCCGGCTGGAAACGCCGGGTGATGGTCTTCCCGACCGCCGTGGTCTCCGGCGTACTGCTGCTCTGCGACGCCTGGTTCGACATCCTCACCAGCCAACGCACCGACCTGATGCAAGCCCTCCTCAGCGCTGTCCTCCTGGAGATCCCCCTGGCCCTGATCCTCATCGGCGGCCCCCTGAAGGTGATGCGCTACCTGGCCGTCCGCTACGGCATGGTCAACTCCCGAACCCACTTCTGGAGCCTCCCCATCCCCGTCCCCGACCTCTACCCCAACCGCAAAGTCCCCACCTGACCCTGCCGCCCCGTTCTGCGGATGGGGGCGCCGGGGTGGGCGGGCCACCTGGCGGGTTGGGGTGGCGAGGGGCGGCTGGGTGGGTGAGGGTGGGGGTGATCAACTAGCTGAGGGGAATTGCATGGGCGTCGAGGTGTTGTCGGTTGTGGGCGGCGAGCGGGTGACGGAGTCGGTACGGCGTACCGAGTCGACGAACCCGGCGCGGTTGAGCGATGTCGTCGGGACGGTGGCTAGCGCCGGGCCGGAGGTGTTCGTGCGAGCGGCCGAGGCGGCTCGGGCGGCGCAGGGCGCGTGGGCCGCGACACCGGCGCCGCAGCGCGGTCAGGTGATCGCGAACGTCGGCCGGCTGATGACCGCCAACAAGGAGCGGCTCGCTCAGCTCGTCACGCGGGAGATCGGCAAGCCGATCGCGGAGGCGCGTGGTGAGGTCCAGGAGATCATCGACACCTGCGACTTCTTCATCGGCGAGGGCCGTCGGCTGTACGGGCAGACCGTTCCGTCGGAGATGCCGGACAAGCAGCTGTTCACCTTCCGCCGCCCGATCGGCACGGTCGCGGTGATCACCGCCGGGAACTTCCCGGTCGCGGTCCCGTCCTGGTACATCGTCCCGGCGCTGCTCTGCGGCAACACAGTCGTCTGGAAGCCTGCGGAGTACTCGGCAGTGATGTCCGACGCGTTCTACGAGCTGTTCGCGCATGCCGGCGTACCGGCTGGGGTCTTCAACGTCGTGTACGCCGATGGTCCAGACACCTTCGCGGGATTGGAACAGTCGCTGCAGGCCGGTCTGATCGACAAGGTCGGTTTCACCGGATCGAGTGCGGTCGGTACCCAGATCGGCGAACTGTGCGGCCGCCACCTGCAGACGCCATGTCTCGAGCTCGGCGGCAAGAACCCGATGGTGATCAGTGCGAGCGCCGACCTCGACCTGGCTGTCGAGGGTGCCCTGTTCTCCGGTTTCGGCACGGCCGGTCAACGCTGTACGTCGCTCGGCACGGTCATCGTGCACGAGTCGATCCACGACGCGTTCGTCGAGCGATTCACCGCCGCGGTCGCGGGTGCGGCGATGGGCGATCCGACCCAGGATGTGCTGTTCGGGCCGTTGCTGGACGAGAAGTTCGCAGCCGGGTTCGAGAAGTCGCTGGGCTGGATCGCTGCGCACCACGAGGTGATCGGCGCGACCGGCCGGGTCGGCGCGGACAACCCGCGGGCCGGATTCGTCGGCGACCCCTCGGACGGGCTGTTCTACCACCCGGTGATCGTCGACGGGGTACGGTCCGACGACGAGATCTTCCTCAACGAGACCTTCGGTCCGGTGGTCGGCATCACGACGTACACGACCCTCGACGAGGCGATTGCCTTGGGCAACAAGCCGGGGTACGGGCTGTCCAGCTCGATCTACACCACCGATCCGAATGAGGCGTTCCGGTTCGCGCAGGGCATCTCGGCCGGCATGGTGAGCGTCAACAACTCGACCTCAGGCGCCGAGGCGCATCTGCCGTTCGGCGGCAACGGCAAGTCGGGTAACGGTTCGCGACAGAGCGGGATCTGGGTGCTCGACCAGTTCACCCGTTGGCAGTCGATGAACTGGGACTACTCCGGCAAGCTGCAGAAGGCCCAGATGGATACTGAGACAGTGCAAGCCGACTTGGACTTCTTGCTGCCATGAGCAGCGCTCTACCGGAGGCCGCCGACGTGGTGATCGTCGGCGGCGGGGTGATGGGGACGAGCATCGCGTTCCACCTGGCCGAGGCCGGGGTCGAACGCGTGCTGCTGCTGGAGCGGGACGCACTCGGTTCCGGTTCGACGTCGAAGGCGGCCGGTGGGGTCCGGGCGAACTTCTCCGACGACCTGAACATCGCGCTCGGCGCCCGCAGCCTGGAGGCGTTCGCGAACTTCGGCAAGCGCCCCGGCCAGGAGATCGACCTGCACCGGGTCGGCTACCTGTTCCTGCTGGAGAACGACGACCAGCTCGAACTGTTCCGCGAAAGCACGATCCGGCAGCGTGCGGTCGGTCTGCCGACCCGGATGATCGGCGTCGACGAAACCCTTTCCCTGGCACCGATCCTGGCCCCGGACGGCCTGGCCGGCGCCTGCTTCTCCCCCACGGACGGTCACTGCTCACCGGAGTCCGTCGTCCTCGGCTACGCGACCGCGGCCCGACGCCTGGGCGCCACCCTGCTCACCGGCTGCGATGTCCTCGGAATCGATGCCATCGGCAACAACATCAGTACGGTCCGGACCAGCCTCGGCACCGTCCGCACCAGCACCGTCATCTGCGCGGCCGGCGCCTGGTCCGCCGCGCTCGCCGCGCCCCTCGGCATCAACCTGCCGGTCACTCCGCTGCGCCGCCAGATCGTCGTCACCGAGGCGATCCCCGACCTGCCGCCGACGATGCCGATGACCATCGACTTCACCAGCACCCTCTACTTCCACCACGAGGGCCCCGGCCTGCTGATCGGTATGTCCGACCCTGACGAACTGCCGGGCTTCCACCTGGACCGCACCGATGCCTGGCTCCCCCGCCTCACTTCAGCGATGGAACGCCGAGCCCCGTCGCTCCTCGACGTCGGCCTCACCGGCGGCTGGGCCGGCCTCTACGAGGTCACGCCCGATCACGACGCCCTGATCGGCGAAGCCGGCGGTCTATCCCGGTTCCTCTACGCCACCGGCTTCTCCGGCCACGGGTTCCTGCAAGGACCGGCCGTCGGCGAAATCATCCGCGACCTCTACCTCGGCCGCGAACCGTTCGTCGACATCAGCCCCATGCACGCCGACCGCTTCGGCGCGGACATCCGCCGTACCGAGCGCAACGTCGTCTGATCAGCGCTCGGGGTCGTCGTCGGGGACGCACCACTCCGGCGGCCAGCCGCGGTCGATGCAGTACTGCCGGAGGATCTCTTCGCGGGTCGGCGGCTTGCTCGTGCTCGGCCGAGTCGGCTGCACCGTCTTGGTCGTCTTCGGAGTGGTCGAAGGCTTAACGGTTTCCGGCTTCTTGGTGGTCCTCGTCTTGGTCGGCCGCACGGACGGCTCGACGAGAATCTTGGTCGGCGTCGCCGTTGGTGTCGGGCGCCGGCTCGGCTTCACCGACGGCACCCGCGGCGGTACGACGGGAGTCTCGCTCACCGACGGTTTCTCGGACGTCTGGGCGAGGCGCGCCGCACCGGCGTCCTCACTACCACCGCCGAACAGACCGACCGCGGACAACGCCCAGAAGACGACCGCAAGCGCCGTCACCATCGCGCCGACCCCGGCGAACACCTTGCCGCGCGCAGGACCGGCGTACCGACCGATCGGCCCACGGACCGGCTCGCCCTTGCCGTCGACCCAGAACTGCCAGTCGTCGGGCGCCGGGGGCCAGGAGGGATCAGGACGCCAGGTCTTCGGAGGAACCCAACTGCGGCGCGGCGGCGACGGCCAGTCCGGTGGGACCACGAACCGCTTCAACGACTTCCTCCATATCCGCCACACGCGCGTCAGGCTACTGGATACAACCAGTGACCTGATACCCCCGTCGGGTCAGCTTTACCTTCTGAACGACACAACAGGGCCGCGAGCTACTTGCAACTCGTGCGTAACCCGCGTGTCGCGCTGGATTTTACGTTCAACCCCTGACATGGCTCCTGACGCGTCAGGAGAGCACGGTCTCCAGCAGTCGCGTCAGGTCCTTCCCGAAGGGCCGGTCGACGGAGATCGGCGGTACGACGTCCGCCACGATCTGCAGGCTGGTCGGCAGCGGACGCTTGGCCAGGGTGAAGGCCTGATAGACGGCCAGGAGTTCGCAGGCGGTCACCTCGCGGGTCAGCCGAATGGCCTCGGCGAGGTTGCCGACCGCCTCCCACGAGAAGGTCTGCACATCCTCCTGCCCGTTCGACGTCTCCGCCGTACCGATTGCCGTCGGCAACGTCAGCCGCCGCAGCCGATGCGTCGTCGCGACCGCCCGCTTGTGCACCGCCACCAACCCCGCCTGCGGCCCCGGTTCGTGGGTGAGCTGTGCCGGCAACCCCGTCACGCTGGGATCCAGCAGCCGATGCAACCGCGCCGCCGACACCTCCGCCGCATGAGCCAATGCGGCGGTGAGGTGATCGCAGTACGCCGTCAGATCGATCCCGTGGAAGCCCGCCGTACCCACGAACTCACCACCTAGGTACGCCGGCGAATCCGTCACCCCGTCGAACGCCCGCCCGACAGCACGGTCGAGGTCGTCGATCGACCGCCGTACGTGCGCGATCACCTGCCCCGCTACCCGGAACGAAACCGGCGCCTGCAAACTCCGCGGTTCCCCCTCAGGCCCGGCCAACTCGAGCAGCCGCGCCAATTCCCCAGCCAGTACGTCGTTCCCGCGCCCCGCCAACGGCTGGTACGGCGCTCTGTTGGCCCCCACCACCGCGATCGCCCCAGCAGCAACCGCCGTCAACTGGTCAGCCAACCGCCGAGCCCGCACCACGTGCAGAGCCGCCCGACCAGTCGCACCGGGAATCCCCGCCAGCAACGCGATCCCCTCCTTGGGGCCAAGCTCAAAGCCCGACTCGTGGGGGTCGAGCTCAGATCCCGACCTGTCGACGCCAAGTTCAAGGCCCGCCTCTTTGAGGCCGATCTCAGGGCCCGATGCGTCTCCACCCGCCCACGTTCCGAAGGCGTGTGCGAGCGGGATGATCTCGCCGGCCGACCCCGCCCCCTCGGCCGGGATCTGCGGCACCACGTTACTGTTGATCAGGGCAACCAATTGCTGGATCAGCTCGACCGACACCCCCGCGTCGCCGTTCAGGAACGTACGGAGCCGACCGAGCAACACCGCGCGAGCCTCATCGGCCGGCAACCACGGAGGCCCGCCAACCGCACGTCCGAGTAGCAGGTTCCGTTGGTGGATGCGTTGTTCGGACTCGCTCAGCCGAACCTTGCTCATCGCCCCCATCCCGGTATTGACGCCGTACACAGGCTCATCCGACGCCAACGCCTGCAGCACCTCTCGGCGGATCGCGGCGAGCTGATCAAGCAACGGTTGAGCGATCTCCACCGACTCAGCACTGCTGGGATCGACATCCGCTGCCTGGTTGATCAGCATGTCAGTGGAACCGCAGCATCGTGCCGACATCCGCCGCTTCGGCCTTCTGCAGAATCAGGTACGCGATCGCCACATCCAGCAACGACAACCCCCGATGCCAGAAAAGGTTGCGCTCGGCATCATTCTCCCGCCCCGGCTTCTGACCGGCGACGATCTGCCCGAGCTCGGCGTACAAGGTCTCCGGCGACAGCCGACCGCTATCCACATGCCGCCGCAGCGAACCGAACTTCCCCGACTGCGCCTCACGCCAGTCGTCCACGACGACCTTGTCCATCACGTCCAGCAGATCCAGCTCCACCGCACTGACCGTCCCATAAGGCACCACGAACGCCCCGGGCCGAACAGCAGCCGTCCGCAGCAACGGCTCGGGTTCCATCAACCGCGTCGCCTCCACGATCACATCGGCCCCGTCGAACGCCTCCTCAGCCGTCGCCACCACCCGCACCGGCGTCGACAGCTCCGCCGACAACTCAGCCGCAAACTTCTCCCGCGACTCGGCCCGCCGAGACGTCACCCGGATCTCGGCCAGGTCGAACAGATCGTCGAGCATCGTCACGTTCCACCACGCGGTCCCACGCGCACCGGCATGCGCCAGGATCTTGCTGTCCCGCCGCGCCAGATACCGCGCCCCGACCGTCGTCATCGCCCCGGTCCGCGCCGCGGTGATGAACGTCGCGTCCAGCACAGCCAGCGGTACACCGGTGGTCGGGTCGAACAACGTGGCCATCGCCAACTCACTCGGAAGACCAACCTGGTAGTTCGGCACGAAGTCGCCGACCACCTTCACCCCACTGATGCCGTGCGCGCCCAACCCGTCCAGATGACCGCGAAGCACATTGAAATGACCGATCCCGCCGTTCGACGGCATCAGGTGCACCCGCGGCTCGAAGCTCGTCCGCCCGAGCCCGTGCTCGCGGACCGCCCCCTCGACAGCGTCCACGATCTCCGTCCGGGTCAGCCCCAGCGAATCGATCTCGGGCCCGCTCAGGAAGCGCAGCCAGATGCCTTCGGTCACCAAGTCTCCTTCGGTCGTCGTGTTTCGATACTAAAGTTCTCTTCCCGAACGCTAGTTTCGAAGCATGCAGGTGACGACCGGGAAGACGGTGATCGGGCACTCGCTCGCCGACAAGCTGATCTTGTACGGCGGGCTGCCACTGGTCGGCGTAGTACTCGGCTTCTTCCTCCCCCGAATCGCCGACTGGGCAGTCGGCCTACGCTGGGTCCCCTGGCGCCGGCTGCTCGAGGTACTCGCAACCTGGGACGCACTCTGGGTTGGCGTCGGCGGCATGGTGGCCGGCCTACTCGGCGGACTACTGCTGGGCGCAATGGCCCTCGCCGACACGCTCAAGGTGACAATCACCAACGAGTCGGTCGAGTTCCTGAAGAACGACAAGACCGTGACCGTGCCCCGGAACAAGGTCGCCACCGCGTTCTTGGATGGCAAGGAAATCGTCCTACTGGACTCGACCACACGTGAGCTGGCGCGGGAGAAGCACGATCAGCTGAAAGGCGAGGCCCACAAGATCCCGCAGGCCTTCCGCACGCACGGCTATCCGTGGACCGACAGTGGCGATCCGTACGAGGACCGCTTCCGCCGGTGGGTCGAGGACGAACCCGAGCTGCCTCCGGGAGCGAACGCCGTACTGAAAGCTCGCGCGAAGGGTTTCGACGACGGCGACAAAGGCAAGGCCGACCTCCGCGAACTCCGCGACGAGGTAGCCAAACTCGGCTACACCGTGAAGGACAAAGACAAGAAGCAGTACTGGCGATCCAACAACCCGCGGTAGCCCTCTCACTCCGGGCACGCCCGCTGCTTCCTCGAGCCCGCCATCAACTTTCCACGGTTACCCGAGCAGTTCCTCAGCATCCGTACCGCGATCGCGGACCTGTCCCACTCACCAACCCCCGTTCAGGTCGTCCACAACCGACGCACTGAGCGTGAACCACACGACCACCCCCAAGTTAGTGAGTGGGGGCGGTCCGCCCCACGCGATCCCCCCTCGCCCCGAACACGCCCACTCCTACGTCCCGTGCGCCCCACCCACCCCTTCACGCGGCTACCGCCGCTTCCCTCAAGATCCGTTCGCCCACCCGTCCATTCGCAAGCAGCCGCCGCTCCAGCCCGCTCCTACGTCGCGTGCACCGCGGCTAGCTGACACGTGGTTGCGGGGATGGGCGCGCGCCGGAGCCCGGTCAACGAGCCTGGGGTTGCCTGCCCGGGGGCTGGGGGTGGCTCGCCCGAGCTGGCGATCCGCCTCGCGCGATTACCCCTCGCTCCGGGCACGCGCGCTCCTGCGTCGCGTGCACCGCGGCTAGCTGACAGGTGGTTGTGGGGAGGGACGACGCCGGGAGCCCGCTCGGCTGGGCTGGGGTGGTCGCCGGGGTCGGGGTGGCGTGGTGAGCGCCGTTCGGCTCTTGCTGGACGGCTGGGGATCGTCGGTAAGGACACGTAGTGGTGCCGCAACACCGGTCGCCCCACGCTCACCCACGCCTGACCGGAGCCTCCGGAGGCGACTACTACGTGTCCTTCCCGACGCCCGTCACCCCTCGCTCCAGGCACGCGCGCTCCTCCGTCGCGAGCTCCACCCGTGCGCCCCACCCACCCTCCGACGCGGCTAACGCCGCTTCCCCTCGAAAGCAGTTTCGCCCCACCGTCCATTCGCAAGCAGCCGCCGCTCCAGCCCGCTCCTACGTCGCGTGCACCGCGGCTAGCTGACACGTGGTTGCGGGGATGGGCGCGCGCCGGAGCCCGATCAACCGGGGCTGGGGTGGCTCGCCCGGGGCGGGGGCCGGGTGGTTAAGCCCTGGGGGGGTGGTTAGCCCGCGGATAGGGGTGGCTCACCCAGGAGCGGGGTGGTTGGCCCGAGGGCCGGGGTGGCTGAGGCGTGGTTCGCCCACGGCTAGAGGTGGCTCGCCCGGGGCCGGGGTCGTTAGCTCGGGGCCGGGTTGGTTAGCCCGGGGGGCCGGGGTGATTCGCTCGGTGCTAACGGTCCGCGCAGGTGGCGATCATCGCTGGTCCACCGACGTCCTGCTCCCGTGCCGCGATCGCGGGCCTGGGGAATCAGGCGGCTAGCAAATGTAGTACGGCGTCGGCGTAGGCCTGTTCGGCGTCTGGAGAGCTATGTGTGGAACTCGTCAGCTCGACGGCGAAGCCGTCGGGGACGGCCTCTAGGCGGCGGAAGTGGGGGCCTAGCAGGGCTCGTAGTTGTTCTTCGCGAGGGAGCCAGATCACCTCGCGTTGTTCGATGCTGTCCAGGGCCCACTCGGTGGTTCCGTTGAAGCCGATCACCTTGCTGCCTTGGTAGTCGTGGACCTCGACGGTCATGTCGCTCACGACGAAGACGTCTTCGTCCATTTCGCGGTCGGGGACGACGAACCGATCGCCGGCCGCGGGTGTCCACAGGACACCCGCCTTGCGTAACCGTGCGGCCTGCTCGAGGGTGATCACACATCCAGTGTTACCGCTCCAGGGCTGTACGCAACTCCGCGGCGCGGTGGGCGATGCGGTCGCGGCACTCGGTGGTGAGCGGGAGATCGACCAGAGCGGTCGCCTGCAGGTGGCTCAACGCCAGCTCTTGACGCAAGCGGCGTACTGCGGTGTCGCGGTCGCCGGCGGCGGACAGCACGGCGGCGACCTCGTCGCGGCGCTCGAAGGCGGCGAGAACGCCGTCGTAGATCTCCAGCTGCGTGTACGCCGAACGGTCCGGCTCCGGCATGGTCTTCTCACTGCCCTTCGCTGTGTCGGTGCCGCGGATCACCTGGCGCCACAGGGCGGGGACGGTCAGCCGGGCGCGGGTGTAGCGCGTGGGCAACGGGTGTGCGTAGGTCATCGTCATGATCTGCTCCTGGCAAGCATCGGGATGGACTATTTCTTGGCCACTGAGTGGGGTTCACGCGGTGGGCATTTGGTTCCTGGCGCTGTCAGTGCCTCGAAGTGCCAGGGTTCGTTGTCGTAGCGGCGGCAGACGCCGAAGCGCCAGCCGTTCTTGTCCAGCCACTGCATGGCGGCGGCCGGCTTGATGTCGACGGCCTTGCCTTGCACGTGGGCGGAGTACTTGGGCGGCAGCACCCAGCGGCTCGCTGCCTTCGCGGAGCCGTACTTCTTGACCGCGTCGTCGAACAGCCGCTGCTGCTTGGCGGTACTGCGCCGGCCGGAGTTGATCTGGATCCGGACGCCGTCGGCGCGGGCCGCGACGATCGCCTTCTTCAACCGGGCGCGCAGCTTCGGCGACAGCGCGTTGATGTTCTGCTCGCCGTACTCCGCGGTGGGCGTCGACTTGGGGCTCTTGGTGGGCGCGGGCTTGGTCGGCGCCGGCGTCGTGGGCTTGGTAGACCCGGGCTTGGTGGGCTCGGATTTGGGGGCCTTGGTGGGCGCGGAGCTAGGGCCACGCGTGGGCTGGTTCGCCGGGCTGCCGGTGGCCAGCTTCGTGGGAGGAGGCGGCGCGCCGACGCCTGGCGCGTTCAGACCGGAGACGACCGGCTCCTTGTCGGCTTCCGGCGACAAGAACTCGCCCAGTTGCGTGTGCCAGATCAGGACCGATCCGACCACGGTCACCAGCACAGCCGCTCCGGTCACGGACAGCAACCGGGACCGCAAGGTACGGCGCGGCCGCTGCGGTAGCTGTTCGGTCATGGGGTACAGCCTCTCGGATTGCCACGGAACACACATCGGTCCCAGGGACCGTCCTCCGAGTCCACCAGTAGGCCCTGAGTATCAGTTCGGACGTCCGGACTCGTCCGAAAGTTGGAGACTTCCCGACCGCTGTGACGAAGCGTTACTCAGAACCGGATGACTACGCTGGGCGACATGACCGGATGGCGACGCCTGACCCAGCTCCAGCAGGACCTGCTGGTGGCTGCCCTCGTGGGCGTTGTCTGGTTCGTGGCCCTCGGAGTGATCGACGACAGCTGGCTGCGACCGCGCAATCCGATGGTCTCCGCGGTGACCGGTGTCTTCCTGATCGCCACCGTCGCCTTCGGCCGCCGCAGCCCCCGGACCACCCTCATCACCGTCGCCATCCTCTACCCGCTCGTGTACGCGACCGTCGGCACCGGTCTGGCCGCCCAGCTCGGGCTCACCATGTTCGGCCAGCCCGAGATCGCCGACGCGGCACTGCAGTCCGAGATCCATCTGGTCCCGCTGCTGGTGGCCGGCTACATCGCTGCCTCGAACGGCGTCCGTCGCCTGGTCAGCGGATTCTTCGCGATGGGCAGCCTGGCCGCCTTGATGATCGGGCTGCCGACTGTGGTCGCGATCGTGCTGGGGCACTCCAACCGCGCGATCATGTACGGCCGCCGGTACGAGAACCTGCCGAGCGACCTGCAAAGCCTCTACAGCTACATCAACGTGTCGCTCTTCGTCTTCGCCGAGGCACTGATCTGCGGCATGGTGCTGCTCGGCGCCGATGCCCGCCGGCGCCGCAAGAGCGTCGCGGTCCTCGAGCAGCGCAACGCCGAACTGGTCCGCCTGCGCGCGGTCGAGGCCGAACGCGCCGCGGTCGCTGAGCGCACCAGGATCGCCCGCGACCTGCACGATGTGATCTCGCACCACGTCAGCGCGGTGGTGATCCGCGCCCAGGCCGCCGACCGCGTGGCCGACCAGCGCCCCGAAGTACTGCGGGAGGCGATCCGCTGGATCATTGCCAGCGGCAAGGAAGCGCTGACCGCGATGCGCGAGACCGTGCGGGTGCTGAACGCGGCACCGGGAACTGAGCCGACCGACTCCGGTGGCGGGACCGCCCCGGTCCCCGACCTGGGCGATGTGGCCCGGATGGGCGAGCGGCTGAAGGCGGTCGGGATCGACGTCGCGATGTTCCTGCCGACCCGGCAGCAGCAGCTCACCACGGCCACCGACCTGACCGCCGTACGGATCATCCAGGAGGCTCTGACCAACGTGATGGTGCATGCGAAGGCCACCGCGGCTCGGGTGACCTGGCAGAGTAGTCCGCAGGGCGAGCTCCTCACCATCGACGACAACGGCAGCGGTGGGCCACCACCGGTGAACGTGCTGGAGACCGCCCGGCGGAGCGAGAGCGGCCGCGGGAACGGGCTGATCGGGATGCGTGAACGGGCCACAGCGGTCGGCGGCACACTGGCCGTCGCGGCGGGCCCCTTGGGTGGATGGAGAGTGCAGGCATGGCTGCCGCCGCAGAACTGAGCGAGCCGAAGATCCGGATCCTGGTCGCCGACGACCAGGGCGTGATCCGGATGGGGCTGGCGATGATCCTCGATCACGAGCCCGACCTGACCACGGTCGCGCAGGCCGGTGACGGCGAAGAGGCGCTGCGGCTGATCGACCAGTACGACCCGGACGTCGTACTGATGGACATCCGGATGCCGGTGATGGACGGCCTGGTCGCGACCGAGCGCATCACCGCGGCCAACAAGGCCGCCGGGCGCTCGAAGCCCGCCGTACTGGTGCTGACGACATTCGACGACGAGGCCTATGTACTGAGTGCTGTGCGGGCCGGGGCGTCCGGATTCCTGCTCAAGGACACCGACCCGGACCTGCTGGTGTCAGCCGTCCGAGCCGTACACCGCGGTGACTCACTGGTCGACCCGGCGTCGACGCGCGTCCTGCTGGAGCGCTGCGTCGAGCTCGAGCGCCAAATCGGCGGTACGACGGCCGCAGCGCCCGCGCAGCCGGATGCGCGCTGGGCCGGGATGCTCAGTCAGCTGAGCGAGCGTGAGCGGGAGATCCTGGTCTGGATGGCGCGCGGTCTCTCGAACCGCGACCTGGCCAGCAAGCTGTTCGTCAGCGAGACCACGGTGAAAACCCACGTCAGCAGCGTGCTGTCCAAGCTCGGTCTGTCCAGCCGCGTGCAGGCGGTCGTCGTCGCCTACGAGGCCGGCGTGGTCCGGCCCGGCGAGGCGGAAGTGCGCTGGGACGCCTAAAGCACCAGCCAGGCAACGACGGCGACCGCCGCAAGTAGTGCGACGGTCAGAATCTGGCTGAGCACTGAAGCCTTACGGCGTTCAGGTAAGAAGTCCCCGGTCATACCTTCAAGAATGCGTGCCGAATCGCCGCCACCCATCGGCCGCCAGGATGGTCTTTCCCTCATCCCGAAGGACTAGTCAGCCGGGCACCAGGCCGGCGACTCGGACCGCGAACCGCAGACAATCGTTGCCTTCGGCACCGGCTTACCCCGCTGGAAGGTGACGATCGCGACCGGCTTGTTCACCGGCACCCGCCGCGAGACGGTCCCGCCGAAGTCGATCCGCCCGGTCACGCCCTGGTAGCCGCGCTTGGCGCCGTCGGCGTCGGTCATCGACTGCAGTGCGGACCAGACCGTCCCGCCGTTCACGGCGATGTTGTCCCGCCGCAGAAAACTGGTCGCCAGCACCACGGCGTAGGCCGCGTCGAAGCTCAGCGCGGCGTGACCGTCCAGACTGCGGCCACGATCGGTCTTCTCGTACGGGAACAACTCCTCCAGCCGGCTGTAGAAATCGGCCGACTCCGAGGTCGCGTTCTCCAGCAGATCGGGTGCCAGCGAGAGCGCGAGGTACTGGAACGGGACCGACTGGTTCAGGCCGCTGACTTCGCGATCGGCGACGTACTTGGTCGTGTCGTCACCACCGATGAGGTACGGCGGCCTGGTCCGGCAGCGGTCCTGGATGCCACCGAGGAACGCCTGGAAGTCGACCTGGCCGCGGCCGGCGAAGAACACCACCTCACCCTGGTGATCGCAGGCCTCGCGGCCGGCCGCGGCCGGATCCGTCGCCCCGCCCTGGGAACTGTAGGAGGACGAGGTACCGGAGATCCCCACCGCCGCGAACGCCTGCACGACGTCCTTGGCCAGGTTCTGGCTGTAGGTGTCGGACGGATCGTCGGACTTGTACACGATGAGCTTGTTGGTCAGCGGGTTGCCGAACGGGTCCTTCCCGGTCGCGAGCTGGTTCCGGACGTGCGCGGCGGCGACCGCCGCCTCGCGCCGGTTCTGCGGACTGATCTGCAGATACATCCGGCTGACGTCGATCATCTGGTCGGCCGTCAGGGTGGCCGCGACGGTCGGCAGCCCGACCGCGGCGAGTTTGCGGATCATGTCCTGCGTCGACTGCCGGCTCTCGACCATGCCGACCACAGCCACCACCGAGGGATCCTTCGCCGCCAAGGCGCCGAGCTGCGCCGCCACCCGGTCCGCATGCCGGTACCGCGGCCCGGCGTTCGCGATCAGCACGCGCAGGATCGGCTCGTAGCGCTGGGACGGCTTCCCGAGCTGGACAGCTTGCGCGACCGCCAGCCCGGCCAACTGCTCGCGCTCCGCGGTGAAGCCGCCCGGACTCGAGCCGCCGTCGCTCGCGGAGGTCAGGGAGGCCAGCGTGATCACCGGCCGCTCCGGATCCCGCTTGCTCAACTCGGCGGCCTGCCGGTTCTGCCCGAGAATCTTGTCCCCCACCGGACCGAACGACTCGCTCGGGTAGAGCAAGGCGTTGGTACCGTCGGTCAGACCGACGCAGTCACCGTCCACCCTGGCCACCGAGTCGTCCACGGCCTCGAAGAACAGCCACCGGAACCCGTCGCCACCACAGTGCCGCCGATCATCGAGTACGCCGAACCCGGCGTACGTCGCGGCCAGCACCACCAGCACCGTCACGATGATCGACCAGCCACCGGACCGCCGCCGCCACATCGGCCCGCGAACCCGCTCGAACGACTGGGGTATCTCCTCCTCCAGCTTCGGCGGCTTGGGTGCCGGGGGCGGTCCGAAGCGCTTGCGCGGAGGCGGCGGTTCGTCGACGGTGTCGCTGATCGGGAACTTCAGCAACCAGGCTCCGACAGAGCGCCGGAGGCTCTCCTCCAGATGCTTCGTCCGCCAAACGTCCATACTCACGTCGTTCTCGGCGGGCTCCTCCGCGAGCGGTGGAACCTTGCGGCCGATGGTCACCAGTACCAGCGGGTCGAACCGCAGGGTGTCGTTGCGGACCGTCTCGACCATCCGGACCAGCAGGTACCCGCCGTTGATCCTGCTGATCGGCCCGACCAGCAGGATGGGGTGCATGGTCCGGTGCTTGTGGATCCACTCGACCGGCCGGAACCCGGCCCGCAGGTCCTCCAGGAACGCGTTCACCAGCAGTCCGGCGAATCGTTCGGGGTCGAGGTTGCGCCGCTTGTCCTCGGTGAGTCGCAGGGCCAGCTCGAACAGGTTGTCGTCGTCACCGCGCGCCAGGTAACCCTGATTGCGCAGCCAGCGGTACTCCCCGGACAGCACCGGCACCCGGCCGCTGTGCCGCAACCAGAAGAACGCGGGCAGCAGCCAGAGGGTGAGCGGCTGGAGCCACCCCGGCAACTGCAGCTGGATGCGTCCCCAGACACTGTCGGCGGAGGCGGCCCCTCCGACAGCCCGCCGGTACATTGCCTGGCGAACCTGCCCGTCCTTGAAGGACGGTGGTGGCGGGGGCGGATCCTCTTGCCTGGGCAGGGCACCGGCGTACCCCTTCATGAGCCAGCGGACCAGGTCGTACCGGGGGAAGTCATAGCCGCCCGCGTGGTTGTCCTTCAGCCCTGACGTCGAACGATCGAGGAGTTCGACCAGTTGGTCGACCTCCTCCGTCGACACCGGCTGGAGATTCTCGTCCGGCCCGTCCGATGGCGAGACATCCTCGAGGCCGACGAGAACGTGCGGTATCTGCTTCTCCGGCGCCTGCCGGCCGCCGAGCTGCAGCCGGGTCGCCAGCAACCGCAACACGACCGGGGTCGCGGGCTCACCGCCCCGGGCCGGCTCCAGGTCAAGTGGATCCTGGCTGCACGCGAAGATCGGTTGTGACTCGTCGCTCTCGCGCCGCAGGCTCCCCCGCCGGTACGCCTGGTACAACGAGGTGGCGAGTCGATTGAAGCCCACCGGAACCTCGGCCATGTCTCCCCCAGAATTCTCACGGTCGAGGGGACAACGTACCCATTCCGTTGCGCTCCGTCACCGGGAGCAGTGTCAGAGATTCGCCAAGAACTCCGTGCGCACCTTTTTCGGGACGCACAGGGACCAGGCGTCGATGACGAGTTCGCGGAGTTCGTCGTACTCGATGGCTGCGAGTCGTACGACGATCCACTGGAACCGCTCGTCGGACTTGCTCGGCGGGAGGAACTTGTCCGGCTCGGCGGCGAGCGCGGCGGCGCGTTCCTCGCGGGGGAAACCGATACCGATCGTTTCCTCGTCCGGCGACACGGCCAGGTAGACGATGCTGCCGACCCGGAACTTGATCCGGTCTCGTACCAGCACCTCGTAGCTGCGCGGCAGGTCGGCTGTCGCTGCCCGAATATCCGTGAGATCGACCACCTCCTCACGATAAGCCGTCATCACTGACAGGTGTTGTCAGTGTTTCTGCCGCTACCGTGTTCGGATGCCCAGTGTGGTCAGTGCGGTCGAAGGGGCCGAGGTGGTGTTCCGCCTCGGCGATCCGTCGCATGCGTTCACGGGGGTGCGGCTGTGGCAGGAGCTGGGGCTGGCGGCTGAGCTGCTGGAGTTCAAACCGGTGGACTACGGCTGGGAGCTGCGGTTGCCGCGGCCGTCGGTGCATCGGATGGAGTACCTGTTCGATATCGCCGACCTGGGGATGCGGACCGATCCGACCAACCCGCGGGTGGTTGGCGGCGCATTCGGTGACCACTCGTGGCTGCCGCTGCCCGGGTACGTCGAGCCGGCGTGGATCGGGGTTGCGCCGGTGGCGTCGACGCTGACCCCGCTCACGGTGGACTCGCCGGTCGGGCCGATCGACGTACAGGTGTGGGCGCCGGAGGGGATCACACCGGCGTTCGAGCTGCCGTTGCTGTTGTCGCATGACGGGCCTGAGTTCGCCATGTACGCCGGTCTGATGCACTACGCCGGCGCGATGATCGCCTCCGCGGACCTCCCGCCGTTCCGGCTCGCCCTGATCCGGCCGACCACGCGGAACCTCTGGTACGCCGCCAATCCGCAGTACGCCGAGGCTCTGACACAGCTCGTGCTTCCGACGATCGAGGCGCAGTACAAGAGTCGTCAGCCGGTGCTCATGGGCGCGAGCCTGGGCGCACTGGCAGCGCTGTACGCCGAGTGGCACCACCCGGGGACGTTCGACGGGCTGTTCCTGCAGTCCGGATCGTTCTTCACGCCGGACACCGACCCGCAGGAGTCACGGTTCGAGTTCTACGCGCAGGTGACCGGTTTCGTCCGCGAGGTGCTGGCCGCGACGGCTGCCCCGAGCACACCGGCGGTTGCGATGACTGCGGGTGCCACGGAAGAGAACGTGCACAACAACCGGGTGATGGCGGCGCAGCTGGCCGAGCTCGGGCTCGCGGTCGAGTTCGACGAGACACCTGACATGCACAACTTCACCGCCTGGCGGGACGTCTTGGATCCTGATCTGACCGGATTGCTGAACCGCGTCTGGAGTTAGTGTCGAGCGGGTGGTTAAAACACTCGCTGGGTTCGGTGCGTTCGGTCTGTTCTGGGGTGCGTGGGGTGCTGCGCTACCCGCTGTGAAGGCCGAGGCTGGTGTCACCGATGCCCAGTTGGGCGGTGCGCTGCTGATGGTCGGACTGGGCGCACTGTGCTCGATGCGGTTCACCGGCTACCTGATCGACCGTTTCGGCGGAGTTGTACTCCCGGTAGCCGTACTCCTGTTCGGAGCGTGCGGTGTGCTGCCCGCACTGGCCGGATCGCCCGTCGCACTGGGCGGTGCGCTGTTTCTGCTCGGTGCCACCTCGGGAGCCACGGATGTGGCAGTCAACGCAACCGGGTCCGCGGCTGAGGCTGACACCGGCCGACCGCTGATGAACCTGGCTCACGGCCTGTTCTCGATCGCAGTAGTCGTCGCAAGCCTCGGTACGGCGGCGCTCCGCGCGTCCGGCGCCGGTGCGTTGCCAGTACTCGGCGGAGTCTTCATCCTGATCGCCTTACTCGCTGCCGTCGTCCTCGCACCCGGCTCCACGCACATCAAGCCAGTGGTCGCCGAAAAGGCGCCCCGACGACTGGAACCCGCACTACTGGTGTTCGGCGGGCTCTGCGCACTCGCCTTCGTCGTCGAGAACGCCTGGCAGAGCTGGAGCGCCGTACACCTCGACACCACGCTCGGCGCCGCCCCGGCCCTGGCCTCCAGCGCACCGGCTGTCTTTGCCGCCGCCGCGGCCACCGGCCGAATCAGCGGCAACGCGCTCCTCCGCCGCCTCAAGCCTGCACAGCTTCTGGTTGCCGGCGGCGTCATCGCAGCGGTCGGCAGCGCCCTGGCCGCCGTGGCCGGTAACGCCTGGCTCGCACTGGTCGGCATAGCCATCGCAGGACTCGGTACGTCGGTCTGCGCGCCGACCATCATCAGCATGGCCGGCGCCTGGGCCGGTCCGGAGCGCCGCGCGAGCGCAATCTCCACTGTCACCACCATCGCCTACCTGGGCTTCCTCCTCGGCCCCGCGATGGTCGGCGCCGCATCCAGCGTCTGGTCGTTGCCGACGGCACTCGGTGGAGTCGCAGTACTGGCTGTAGTCGTCGCAGCCCTCGGTCCGGTCGCAGGACGCGCTGAGACAAAGCAGCCGAGGTAAAGACATGGCAAGGTGGCTGGCGGGACACTACTGCGGGGGTGAGGCGAATGGAGCGAGAGCAGGTCGAACTCGACGCGCCGGGGCTTGACCGGCGCGGGACCGTGATCCGGTACGGGCACTACGGCCGCCCGGTGCTGGTGTTCCCCAGTGAGCAGGGTCGTGCCTGGGACTACGAGAACAACGGCATGGTGGACGCAGTCGCCGACCTGATCGAGGCCGGCCGGGTGAAGCTGTACTGCGTCGACTCCTACGACCACCTGAGCTGGTCGGACCGCAGCATCCAACTGGAGGACCGCGCACGCCGACACGGCGGGTACGAGTCCTGGATCCTGAACCAGGTGGTCCCCGCGATCGGTGCGGACTCACCAGGCACCACCGACATGATCACCACCGGCTGCAGCCTGGGCGCCTTCCACGCGCTCAACTTCGCGTTCAAACGAGCCGATCTGTTCCCGGTCGCGATCTGCCAGTCCGGCAACTACGACGCGGCCAGCTGGCACGCCTGGGGCGAGCGCGGCGAGGCGACGTACTTCAACAACCCGGCCGACTACCTGCCGAACCTCGAGGGCGACCACCTGGACTGGCTGCGCCGGCGACTGTTCGTCGTGCTCACCGTCGGTCAGGGCGACTGGGAGACCCACCCGACCGGTTCGTTGCCGTCGGCCCGCGCGATCGACGCCGTACTGAATGCCAAGGGCATCCCGCATGAGCTGGACCAATGGGGGTACGACGTAGCCCACGACTGGCCGTGGTGGCGGCAGCAGATCGCCCACCACCTGCCCCGATTCGTCTGATTCGTGAGGAGAACCCGTGGCTGACAACTCTCGCCATCTGATCGGGCTGCTGCTGGGTGCCGAGGAGGACTGGCCACAGGCCTTCGAGGCCCTGCTGCGGCAGGTCGGCCCGGTCAAGACCGCCTCGGGCACCCACGAGTTCGAGGCCGAGCGGCTGACCATCGAACCGTTCGACCTGAACGACCCGGTCAAGGTCGGCCTGGTGATCGACCGGCTCGCCTACTGGTACTACCACCCGCGCGAATGGCTGAAGAAGGCCGCGCTGATGAACGGCACCTACCTGCTCAACTCGCCGTTCACCTTCCAGTCGATGGAGAAGCACTCGGCGTACTGCGCGATGCTCCGGCTCGGGCTGAAGATCCCGAAGACCGTGCTGGTGCCGTACAAGAACCCGGTCGACAACGTCCGCTGGGCCTACACCTCGGCGAAGTACAACAAGACCTTCGACCTGGACGCGATCGCCGAGGACCTCGGCTACCCGCTGTACATGAAGCCGTTCGACGGCGGCGGCTGGCGCGGCGTCTCCCGGATCAACAACAAGGTCGACCTGCATCACGCCTACGACCAGTCCGGCGAGATGCTGATGCACCTGCAGGCGACCATCGACTACGACAAGTTCGCCCGCGCGCTCTCGATCGGCGCCGAGACGATGGTGATGGACTTCCGCCCCGACGAACCGATGCACAACCGGTACGCCGTCTCGCACGGATTCCTCTCGCAGTCCGCCGGACACCAGGCGGTGGCGATCAGCCGGATCGTGAACGCCTTCTTCGGCTGGGAGTTCAACTCCTGCGAGATGCTCGTCCGCGGCGATTCGGTCCACCCGATCGACTACGCCAACGCCTGCCCCGACGTCGCGGTGACCTCGCTGCACTACTACTTCCCGTGGGCGATCAGCGCACTGGTGAAGTGGTCGGTGTTCAGCCTGGCCACCGGCCGCCGCAGCTCGGTCGACCTGCAGACCGACAAGTACTTCGCCATCGCCGACAATCCTGATCTGGACTACGACGCCAAGATCGAGGCCTATCTCGCGCTGGCCGATGAGCACTTCGACACCGTTCGATACCACGAGTGGTGTGCGGAGAATCTGCCCGACTTCGACGCTCGAGTCCGGGACTGGTTCAGCGGTTCGGAGTTCTCCGACATTCTGCGTGAGACGGTTGTGGCGACGTACCCGGCTGACGAGCAGGAGCAGTTCCAGGCGCACTTCCAGGGGCTGATCAATCTGTGGCTGGCGGACCAGGCTGAGACACACTGACTGCATGCAGGATTCTGAGGTACCGGCGTGGTGGGCCGGGCTGGGATTGGACGGTTTGGTCGACATCCACGTCCATTTCCTGCCCGACCAGGTGATGAACGCGGTCTGGGCGTACTTCGACCAGGCGTCGACGCACTATGGAACCGCCTGGCCGATCACGTATCGGACGTCGGTCGAGGAACGGCTGAAAACCCTTGAACTGTTGGGCGTTCGGGCGTTTCCTTCGTTGGTCTATCCACACAAGCCGGACATGGCTGAGTGGCTCAACACGTGGGCTCGTTCCTTTGCCTTTCAGACGCCTGGCTGCGTGCCGAGCGGGACGTTCTATCCCGAGCCGTCTGCCTCGCGATACGTGCGGGAGGCACTCGACCTGGGCACCCGGATCTTCAAGGTGCACCTGCAGGTGGGTGACTACGATCCGCGCGATCCGGTCCTCGACGACGTCTGGGGTCAGCTCGCCGAAGCCGGTACGCCGGTTGTCGCGCACTGCGGTTCGGGCCCGATCCCTGGTCGCCATACGGGGCCGGGTCCGATTGGCGAGGTCCTCCGCCGACACCCGCGGCTGACGGTGGTCGTCGCTCACTTGGGCATGCCTGAATACGCCGAGCACCTGGACCTGACGTCGTACCCGAACGTCCATCTGGACACGACGATGGCGCTCACACCGTTCACCGAGGCGATGATGCCGTTCCCCCGTGACTTGGTCCCGCGCCTCGGCGACCTGGCGGATCGCATTGTGTTGGGCTCCGACTTCCCCAACATCCCTTACTCCTACGCCACCCAACTCCAGGTCCTCGCCGACCTGGACCTGGGCGACAACTGGCTCCGCGCCGTCTGCCACGACAACGGCGCCCGCCTGCTCGGCGTCTAGCCTGCTCGGCTCCCGGGCTCGGGCCTAGCCGCGGAGTTCTCTCGCGAAGGCTCGGGCTTCCGCCTCGCGTTCGGCGCGGTTGGTGGCGAGGTCGTGGCGGAAGTCGTGCTCGGCGCGGTAGGCGCGCCCCTCGGCCGTGTCCGGCCCGGTCTCCTCCTCGTCCATCTCCAAATGAGCGAGGAAGCTCCGGAGCACCTGCCGTGTCGTCGGCGCGAGTTGCTCGCGAACCAACTGCGGATAACCGGCCGAGTAGCGAGCACCGTGATACTCATCGACCACACCGAGGAAGATCGCGTCCAGGTTGGGAAAGTACGCCGGATCCGCGATCACCGGCGGCAGCGATTCGTCATACGGGCGTCGGTCGAGCTTCCAGCAGTCCTGCTCAAGGTCCAGCTCAAGCAGGCTGACGGCGGCGCGACCGAGCTCAGCGAGACTGTCGTCATCGAGGTGACTGTCGTGCAGGTTGAGCTCCCACAACCCCGGTACGACGGACCACGCGGCCAACGCCTTCGCCGAACCGAAGCTGTTGTACGCCAGGTTGAGACTGTCGAGCTCGGCAGTCGCGGCGGTGAGCGCGCTGAGGTCGTCGTCGTTCAAGTTGCAGGCCTCAAGGTCGAGGCGACGCCCGGGCAGTCGCTCGACGATCGGCCAACCACTGAGCTGGTTGTAGGACAGGTCGAGTGTCTCGAGCCGGCCGGTGTTCAGGAGCTCGGGGACACTCGCCGGGGTGAGGCCGGTCGCGGCCAGGCGGAGTTCGGTCAGGTTGATCGCGTTGTGCGACGACGCCCAGGCGACAGCGCCGGCATCCCCGATCGGCTGGATCTCCGAACGACCGTAGTACGGCGAACCGCCCTGATCCCCCGACAGGTCGAGACGCTCCAACGCCGGGAGATCGACATCGTGCGCCAGGTGCTGAGCACCGGATTCGCTCAGGAAGTTATGACTGAGATCGAGGTTCCGAAGGGCCGAGTAGGTACCCGCGAAGGCCTCGGCCGTCAGATCAGTGATGACAACCCCGTGCAAGCTCAGGCTCTCGATCTGCTCGCGATCGAGCGCCTCGACCACCCGGATCACCGGCGCATCACACAACGGAAGGAACTTGACGCTGAGCGCGGTCAACCGACTCACCACACCACTCGCAACCACCGCGTCGAGCCCATCGGCGCCGAGTCCGTGATAACCGCGCACCAACGACGCACCCACGATGGTGAGGTCGCGCAGGTCCGTCAGCTCGGCGTTCCCGAAGAACGCTGCACAGGCCGCGTCATCCTCGGGAATCACGTTCCCGATGCTCAAGTCCCACGAATGCATCCCGTTGCGGCCGCAGCGGAACGCGATCGCCAACCGCTCGAGCCGCGCGAGCTCAGAGCACGCAGCGAGCTCCCGCGCCTCCTCGATGCTCTCGACGCGCACCGCGACCGAGCGCAGTTCCGGCACAATCCCCGACCGCAGCAAGTGCACGAGGTCAGAAGCACGCAACCCCGCATGCCGGAGCTGCAGGGCCCGACCGGCCGGTGGGCGGAAGGGCGGCGGTTCGAAGTGGACCAGGTCCTCTCCGACGTCGATCAGGTCAAGCGATTCGAGCTGCGTGAGTCCGGGGTTCGCGGCGAGCCCGGCCACTGCGTCCGCATCCCTTTCGGTCAGCATCTGCGTGGCCAAAGACCGCAGATTCGGCCAGGACGGCAGCGCCTCGGAAACGGCCGCGAGTTGATCGCCGGCCAACCACCCCAGATCGAGCCTCGTGATCTGCGCATGCGGCTCCATCGGCACATCCGCCGTACCGATGCGTTCCGACTTCAGCTTGAGCGAACGAACCAGCGACCACCCCGGTACGGCGTACCCGTCGTCGAGAGCGGCCAGCCAGGACCACGGCGCTTCGCGGGTCTCGTCGGGCCAATCCGCGAGCCCTTGCGCACAACGAACAACGAGCTCATCCGGACTGCCCGCTCGGCCCAACGCGGCGCAGAGTGCACGGAACGCCAACTGACTCGGCCGCCCACCCAGCACCCGCTCGATCTGCCCCACAGCATCGATCACTGCGCCACCTTACGGTGCGCAGCAGCCGTCGTCGCACGTGGTCGCCGTGGGTGAGCAACAGTTGTCACCGCGCCACGACTGGATGCCTTCCCGGGTAGCAACGGCCGCGATGATCAGACCGGCGATCGGGTCGGCCCAGGTCCAGCCGAGCGTGGCGTTCAGGACGAGGCCGATCAGCAGTACCGCGGACAGGTAGGTGCAGAGCAAGGTCTGCGTCGAGTCGGCCACAACCGCGTTGGAATTAAGGGCTCTTCCGGTACGACGCTGGGCCCAGGACAGGAACGGCATCACGATCAGGGACGCGATCGCGAGCCCGATTCCGACCGGGGAGACGTCCGGTGCCGCCTGCGTGATCAGGCTGCGGACCGACTCGAACGTCACGTACGCCGCGAGCGCGAAGAAGGAAACCGCCAGCATGCGCAAGGCTCGACGTTCCCGCGTCTCGGGCAGCGGGTGGCGGAACTGCCAGAGGATGATCAGGCCACTCGACACCTCGACCACCGAGTCAAGCCCGAAGCCCACGAGTGCGACCGACCCCGCGACCAGACCGGCCGAGATCGCGACGATCGCCTCGATCACGTTGTACGTCACGGAGGCGCCGGCGAGAAGCTGCGCCCGGCGGCCGAGGCGTTGCCGATCGACCGTCCGGGTGGCGCCGAGCTGCAGTGGCTCAGCCATGGTTCAGTCCATAGTTCGGGCAGAGCGCGACCGCGTCGCCGGTCAGGCCGAGGAGCTTTTCGGCCGCGGCCAGCAACTCCAGCGTCGCCTCGGGGTGCGCGAGGCGGAAGACCGATGCCCGGCCCTCCGCCCGCGACTCGACCAACCCGCAATCCCTCAAGCAGGCAAGGTGTTTCGACACCGTCGACTGCGCCAGCCCGAGGTGCGCGGTCAGGTCGACGACCCGATGCTCACCGACCGCCAAGTGCCGCACGATCGCCAACCGCGACGCATCGCTGAACCCGTGGAACAGACACCCAGCCACCGCCAGCGCGGACGCCTCATCAACCATCGCCATGTGGCGATGTTATCGCCACATGGCACTCAGCGTCCAGGCTGGGTCAGTTCGGGCTGATCTGGATGTAGAGATCCGACCCGTAGCTTTCCAGGTTGCACTTGTAGTCGTACCACTCGCCGTTCCGGATGCCCTGATTTCCGCGCTGCACGCACTGGGAATAGGTGTCACCGGTGTAGAAGGTGGTGTAGTAACGCAACGGCGAGGCCGACGCGACCGGCGCCGTGACAACAGCTCCACCGACGACAACCGCAGCGGCCGCGACGGCCATGAATAGCTTCTTCATTGTCACTCCAAATCTGTTTCGCCCAACAGAAGAGCCTCGATTCTTGGCGATCCTCCGGTGGCCGCGGGAAACCTCCGGATGAACGCGTCCACAAGTTCTTTCGCCGTATCACTGCGATCGAATTGCCACCGTGTTCAACGTTCTGTTCCCTGGAGTTCGAGGCCCCGTGGCCACGGCGGAAGGTTTCTCGGCTGGTCGAAAGGATTGAACGTCCACTCGTCGACCCCTTTCACTTCAGACATGCTGACCCGCCGTACCGTCCTCAGAGCCGCCGCCCTCGCGCCCAGCCTTGGCCTGTTCCACCCCGCCGACCTGCCGCGGGACCGCCTGCTGAACTGGTTGCGTTCCCTGCAGACCCGGTCGACCGATCGACTCCTGATCGGCCAGGAGATTTCGGCGTGGAGCGCCGCGACGTACGGCGAATTCGTCGACGGCCTGGAACGCAAGACCGGCAAGCGACCCGCAATGGTCGGCGTCAGCCTGCTCGAACCCGGCGACTACGACACCCGGACCATCGACAAACTCCTGGACCACAAAGGCCGCGGCGGCCTGGTCACCATCAGCACCCACTGGACACATCCCTGGGGCGACTACCCCAGCGAGGGCAAGTACTACGTCCGCAATTCCGAAGCACCGAAACCGGATCTCCGCCAACTCCTCAGCACGGCACCGGACTCTTCGCCGAAACGCGCTTATTGGGCGCAGGTGGCCGACTTGGTCGCCGTACTGAACAGGTTCAGCGACACCGTCGTACTGCTGCGGCCATTCCACGAGATGAACGGGCCATGGTTCTGGTGGGGCCACGACGTCACCGTTCCGCGCACGGCCCTCATCGACCTCTGGCGCGACCTCCACCAGTACCTGTCGACCCGCTTCACCAACCTGCTCTGGCTCTACTCCCCAGCCACCAGCTGGAACGCCGCGATCCGCCACTACTACCCAGGAGCCGCCTACGTCGACCTAGCCGGCTTCGACCTCTACGACGACGAACTCCGCCCTTACCAACCCGGCCACCGCCCAGACGCCGACGACTGGACCGAAACCCGCAACCTCAGCCACCCCGCCGGCCTAGCCGAATTCGGCCCAGCCGGCGACGCCTACCCCCGAGGCGCCCAAACCCTCATCGACCGTTCCCTCGACACCTACACCACAGCCATCTTCGCCCACTCCTGGTACAGCTGGACCGACACCCAATCCCGATCCCTGGTACAACAACCCGACATCACCGCCGCCCTCAACCAACCCCAAATCCTCACCCTCGAAGGCGTCACCTGGTAACCCGGTTTGGTAGAACTGGGCGGTGTCAGACACCTCACGCCTCCACACTGTCGACCAGCTCCTCGAGACCCTCGACCACCTGATTGAGCGCAGCGAACGCGGTGATCGATCAGCCCCCGGCGCAGCCGCCTTCTGGACCGAAATCCTCACCCGCGAAGGCCACCCCCTAGCCACCGACCTGCCCGACGAACCCTTGGTCGACTGGCACACCCGCGGCCTACTGGGCGACCTGTCAGGCGCCCGCGTCCTAGACATCGGCTGCGGCGCCGGGCGCAACACCCGCTGGTTCGCGACCCAAGGCGCCACCGTCCACGGCGTAGACCTAGCCGCCGACCTCCTGGACCGCATCCGCCCAGACCTCCCACCCACCGCAACCGTCACCGCCCTGGACATCCTCCGAGACCCACTCCCCAGCGCCCAGTACGACGTCATCTACGACTCCGGCTGCTTCCACCACATAGCACCCCACCGCCGCCTGACCTACCTAGAACGTGTCCTCCCCGCCCTATCCCCCGGCGCCCACTACGCCATCATCACCTTCGCCGCCGGCCAAGTAGAAACCCCCACCGACCTACAAATCCTCACCACCGGCGACACCGCCGGCGGCATGTCCTTCTCCCTAGAAGACCTCCGCTCCACCTTCAACTCCCTAACCCCCATAGACCTCCGCCCAGTCCGACCCAACGTCCCCCACACCTTCGGCGCCCCCTTCCTAAACGCCGCCCTCTTCACCAACTGAGCTTTTCCGTCGGCAAGAACACGTAGTAGGTGTCTACGCACACCCCCACCCCCGCCTACCCCACCCCCCGGAACCGGTTTCTCTCCAACCACTACGTGTCCTTCCCGACACATCACCCCCACCCGAACCGCAGGATCGTGCTGTGCTCGACGATCCCCGGACCGGCTTACGCACGATCGTTGCCCCAGGCCCTGATATACCCATGAACCGATGCCGAGGAGTTCGACCACCGCCCCCGGAGAGCCACTGCAGCATCCACCGGCCGACCGTGGTGCGCCACGGACAGGAGGTATCGGTGGATCGCCAAGCCGAGCTGGGATCCGCAGGCGTGAACCGGACCACACGTAGACATATATGTCCTGTCCGTGCGCCGATTCGACACCGCTGGGCGGGCACCGCTGAGTCGCGAGTGACGAGGCGCCGCGAGGGCGAGCGACCTGCAGTCAGTCGGCGCCCCTCCTCCACAACAGCGCACCCGGTTCCGGCGAACCCACCGCGTCAACCAGCCTCTCCCCGGGCGAACCCTTCACGCCAACGCACCCGTCGAGCGGCGATTGCGGACCGCCCACACTCACCAACCGCGGCGCGACCGCGGTGTTGAGCGTGCGGCGGCCGCCGATGTGCCCGCCAACGAGGTTTGGTGAGTGGCGGCGGTCCGGGTATCCCCTCCCGCCCGGAGCCCTCCACATCACCGCAGTCATCCCGGGCGAACCTCCACGTCACCCGGGTAACCCTCCACCTCAGCGCATCCACTCCGGGCGCTCCCACACCCATCGGCAAAGCCACTCCCACCCGAACCCTCCAACTCACCGCGGCCACCCAGGCGAGCCGCCACGTCACCACAGGCGTCTCGCCTGAACCTCACATCACCGCAGCCACCTCGGCGGACCTCCACATCACACGGCAAACCCTCCACGTCAGCACATCCACCCGAGCGCCCACCACATCGGCGGAACCCCTCCCGCCCGAACCCTCCCCATCACCGCAGTCATCCCGGGCGAGCCTCCACATCACACGGCAAACCCTCGGCGTCAGCACATCCACCCGGGCGCCCACCACATCGGCGGCGCCCCTCCGCCCGAACTCTCCACATCACCACAGTTGCTCCCTGGCGAACCTTCGCCGGGAGGCGATAGCCCCGGGGCGCGCGGGCATCGCGAGGGCGGAGGAACGCGGTAGCGCGTGAGGGAAGCGCGGAGGCGGAAGCGGAAGCGGACGAGCGCGGCAGGGCGGAGCGAAGCGCGGCAGGGCGGAGGCGCACGAGCGCGGCAGCGCGTGGAGGAAGCGCGGCAGCGCGGAGTGGGGTGGGTGGGGCGCCCGGCGGGGCGAGCGGTAGCGAGGCGGGTGCGGGGGCGGGGGGTGCGGGGGCGGGGGGTGCGGGGGCGGGGGGTGCGGGGGCCGGGGGTGCGGGGGCCGGGGGTGCGGGGGCGGGGAGGTGCGGGTGAACACCCCGTTGCTTGCTCAATTCCAACGTTGTACTGTCTTCTGGATCGCCGCCTTCTCTTCCTTTCGGGAGCTACTGATGACACAGCCTCGTGCCGAGTACCCGCGTCCGCAGTTCGTGCGGGCGGAGTGGGTGAACTTGAACGGCGAGTGGCAGTTCGAGATCGATCGGTCGGACAGTGGGCTGGAGCGGGGGGTGCGGGAGCGGGAGCTGGAACAACGGATCACCGTGCCGTTCGCCGCCGAGAGCGAACTGTCAGGCATCGAGGATGTCGACTTCCTGGAGGTGGTTTGGTACCGGACCACCGTCACCATCCCGCAGGAGTGGGCCGGCAAGGAGGCCGTCCTGCACTTCCAGGCGGTCGACCATGACGCGACAGTCTGGGTTAACGGGACCGAGGTCGTCCGGCATCGGGGTGGGTTCACGCCGTTCAGCGCCAACCTGAGCAAGGTGGCGCAGCCGGGCGAAGAGGCGACGATTGTGGTCCGCGCGCGGGATACGCACAAGGGCCCGCAGGCGCGCGGTAAGCAGAGCCAGCAGTACGCGAACTACGGCTGCCTCTACACGCGTACGACCGGGATCTGGCAGACCGTTTGGCTCGAGGCGGTGCCGACCGTGCACCTCAAGCGACCGCGGATCACTCCGGATGTCGCCGGCTCCAGTTTCCATCTCGCCGTACCGGTGTCAGCCAACAAGCCGGACCACAAGATCCGCGCGACCCTCAAGGACGCCGACGGTGAGGTGACGACGGCCGAGGTGCGTGCCGATCTCGATCTCGCGCCGCGGTTGACGCTGCAGGTGCCGACCGAGCGCGTCAGGTTGTGGGACACCACCGACCCACACCTGTACGACGTCCTCCTCGAACTGATCGATGCCGACGGCAACGTTGTCGACCAAGCCGACAGCTACGCCGGACTGCGGTCGGTGTCGGTCAACGGCCAGGCGATCCTGATCAACGGCAAGCACGTGTTCCAGCGACTCGTGCTGGACCAGGGCTACTGGCCGGAGAGCCTGATGACGGCGCCGTCCGAGGAAGCGCTGATCAAGGACATCGAGCTGAGTATCGCCGCCGGGTTCAACGGCGCGCGGTTGCATCAGAAGGTGTTCGAGGAGCGGTTCCTGTACCACGCGGACCGGCTCGGCTACCTGGTTTGGGGCGAGTTCGGCGACTGGGGTTCCGGGGTCGGACACACCGGCGACGACAACCAGCAGCCGACGGCCTCGTACGTCGGGCAGTGGCTGGAGGCGGTTGAGCGTGACTACAGCCACCCCAGCATCATCGGTTGGTGCCCACTGAACGAGACGCACCAACTGCTGCACGACCGGATCACCCAACTGGACGACGTAACCCGCGCGATGTTCCTTGCCACCAAGGCGGCTGACTCGACTCGTCCGGTGCTCGACTCGTCGGGGTACTCGCATCGCGTCCCCGAGACCGACGTCTGGGACTCGCACAACTACACGCAGGACCCGGCCGAGTTCGCCCAGGAAATGGCCGGCCTGAAGGACGGCACGCCGTACGGGAACCTCGGCGGGCCCGAGGGCAGGCCGATCTCCCAGCCGTACGCCGGTCAGCCGTACTTCTGTAGTGAGTTCGGCGGCATCTGGTGGAACGCGGAGAAGGCGGCCGCCGGCAAGACCGGCAACTCCGAGGACTCGTGGGGTTACGGCCAGCGGGTTGCCGATGAGGAGGACTTCTATGTCCGCTTCACCGGGCTGGTCGACGTGCTGCTCGACGACCCGTTGATGTTCGGCTACTGCTACACGCAGCTCACCGATGTCTTCCAGGAAGAGAACGGGATCTACAACTTCGACCGCACCAACAAGCTCGACGTACCGCGGATCCAGGCGGCGCAGACCCGCCCGGCCGCCTACGAGAAGAAGGACTGAAGCACCAGCGAACCGACCGCGACCAGGACCCAGAGAATCGCTCCGAGCAGGAGCGGCCTGGGTCCTGCGTCACGTAGCTCGCGTGGTCGCAGGGACAGGCCGATCGCGGTCAGCGCGGCGGTGATCAGGCAGGTCCCGATCAGGCTCAGCGTCGGCAGCCACGCATCCGGTACGGCGCCCGCCGTCCGCAGGCCGGCGGCCGCGATGAACCCGATCAGGAAGAGCGGAACGAGCTTCCGCCACGGCAGCGGACCCCGTGTCGAGGCGGTGGAGCCTTCATACGAAGCACCCTGTACGTCGAGCGCTCGCGCCGCGCGGTTCTCCCGGCGAACCTTCAGCGCGACCAGCGTCAGCACGATCGGGATCAAGGTCAATGAGCGGGTGAGCTTCACGACGATCGCCTGATCACCGGCACTCTGGCTGTAGGCATACCCGGCCGCGACCACCGACGACGTGTCGTTGATCGCCGTCCCGGCCCAGAGCCCGAAGGCCTCCGGGCTCATCCCGAGCAGATGCCCGAGCGGCGGGAACGTCAGCACCGCGACGACATTGAAGGTGAAGATCGTCGCGAGCGCATAGGCCACCGACGACCGCCGAGCCCCGATCGCCGCGGTCGCCGCCGCGATCGCCGAGCCACCGCAGATCGCCGTACCGACGCCGATCAGGATCTGGGTGTCGTCCCGCACACCGAGCAGCCGACCGAACAACCAGGCCCCGCCCAGCGCGAGCGCCAGCGTGCCGAGCATAACCGGCAGCGAGGACATCCCGACGCGCGCAACCTGTTGCAGAGACAGCCCGGTCCCCAGTACGACGATCGACAGTTGCAGTAGGTTCTTCGAGGCGAAGTCGATGCCCGGTCGCAGGGTGTCGGATCGCAGCGCGGGGATGAACAAGCCCGCCAGGACGCCGAGCACGATGCCGAACACCGGGCCGCCGACCACCGGCACCAAGCGACCGAGAGGCACGGCGATCGCCACCAGCCCACCAACCACCACCAACCCTCGCAACCGCCACACAGCGGAGCCGAAGCGACGGTGGAATGGGGTCACGACAGAGGATGCGGAGTCGGGCACGGCCGCGAGATCCGGGACCGGGGCGGCCGTGGGATGTGGGGCGGGGGCGGTCGTGGGATGGGGGGACGAGTCGTCGGGTGACCTAATCTCGACCTGCACCATCGGCTCGGCCCCTCCTCGCGAAGATGTACGTACATTTAAGCTAAGAGATGACCGGACATTTGGCAAACCGGAGGCTTGAAGGATGACCGCGCTTGACCGCTCCGGCGGGGAGCCGTTGTGGAAACAACTGCAGGCCGACCTGATCCGGCGGCTGCAGTCCGGCGCGTTCGATGCCGCGTTCCCCGGCGAGCTGGCGCTGGTCGAGCAGTACGCGGTCAGCCGGCATACCGTCCGTCAGGCGCTCGGCCAACTGCGGGCCGACGGCCTGATCGTGGCGGAGCGCGGCCGCCAACCCCGGGTCGCGACAGTCCCGGAGATCCGGCAGCCGATGGGTGCGCTCTACAGCCTGTTCTCCTCGGTGGAGGCCTCGGGCCTCGCGCAGCACAGTGTGGTCCGCGCCCTCGACATCCGCGCCGACGGCGTCATCGCCGCCCGCCTCGAGCTCGAGGCGTCCATCCCCCTGCTCTACCTGGAACGCCTCCGGTACGCCGGTGACGAGCCGCTCGCGCTGGACCGAGTCTGGCTGCCCGCAGCGCTCGCGGAGCCGCTGCTGGACGCCGACTTCACCCATACCAGCCTGTACAACGAGCTCGCCGAGCGCACCGGTCTCCGCCTGGACCACGGCCGCGAGGACATCCGCGCAGTGATGCCGGCCCCGGCCGAGCGGGCGTTGCTGCACTGCCCGGCCGAGGCCGCGGTCTTCTCGATCATCAGACAAGGCACCGCTCAGAACCGCCCGGTCGAGTGGCGTCACACCATCGTCCGCGGCGACCGCTTCGCCCTCTCAGCCGAGTTCTCCGAGAACACCGGCTACCGCCTGACCCCGGCCACCGCGCAGGCTCACGGCTGGTAGGTCAAAGCCCCCGGCCGAAACGGGTCGTCGCCAGGCAGCCAGTACGGCGAGGGCCCGAGCTCCACCACCACATCCCGCGTCAACGCCTCCACTGCCGCCAGTACGGCGGGATCGGACTCGGAAGAGCGCGACACCAACGCCCAGGTCCACAGTGGAACCGGATCAACCACCAGCCGCCGAGTGAATCCACTGGGCAACGGAGTCGCGTCCCGTTTCGGCGAACTCAGCACCGGCCGCCCCAGCCGCCGTACATGGTCGTAGAACGCCGACCCGGTGATCCCGTGGTCGTCGATCCGCTCGACTGATGCGCCGACCGAGCGGGCGTATTCGAGCGCGTAGATGTTCCACGAGGCCCAGGTCTCCGCGTCGGCGTCAACGAGCACCACCGTGTCCCGAGCCGCGACGGGCGACTCGTCGCCGATCGAGACGGCGTACAGGCGGTCGACGCCAAGCAACCAACCGGTTAGTTGTTGCTCGGCGAGGTCGGTCGCCCGCACCCAAGTGATCGCCAGGTCGAGGCTCCCGTCCGCCACCCGCGCCGCCTGCTTGTGCGACGGCATCACCCACGCGTCGACCCGCAACCGCGCGACCCCTGACACCCGCTCCTCAAGATCGGCCGGCCG
Organism: Kribbella sp. NPDC056951; assembly: GCF_042674205.1. Lineage (NCBI taxonomy): Bacteria > Bacillati > Actinomycetota > Actinomycetes > Propionibacteriales > Kribbellaceae > Kribbella > Kribbella sp. NPDC056951. The sequence continues at coordinate 1,022,204 of NZ_JBHUQZ010000001.1, read as the reverse complement.
CCAACTCACGTACCCCAGCCGCACCGGCTCACTCATCGCGAACCCACGCGCCGTACGGCGTAAGTCGTCGGCCTGCTCGAGTAGCGCCCGCGTCCGCGGCAGCAACGTCTCGCCGAACGCGGTCAGCGTGACCGTGCGCCGATCACGCTCGAACAGCCGGACCCCGAGATCCCGCTCGAGCGACTTGATCTGCTGCGACAGCGACGGACCGGCGATGTGCAATCGCGCCGCGGCCCGCCCGAAGTTCAGTTCCTCGGCGACCGCCACGAAGTACCGCAACTGCCGCAGCTCCACCCTCCGAACAGTAGTAGGCGCAGCCTCCCAGCTGGGAGCAAACCGGTCGTGGAAAAGCTCACAAGGTTCGACAACTATCGAAGTACTCAACCAGAAAGCAGGAACCATGACCACCCAGAAAGTCGCCGTGATCACCGGAGCCTCCCAGGGCATCGGAGCCGGCCTGGTCACGGCGTACCGCAAGCTCGGGTACGCCGTCGTCGCGAACTCCCGGTCGATCACCCGCTCCGACGACCCGTTCATCCTGGCCGTCCCCGGCAACATCGCCGAGACCGGCGTCGGCACCCGAGTGATCGAACAGGGCCTGGACGCCTTCGGCCGGATCGACGCGCTGGTCAACAACGCCGGCATCTTCGTCGCCAAGCCGTTCACCGAGTACACGGACGAGGAGTTCGACCAAGTCAGCGGCATCAACCTGCGCGGCTTCTTCGAGACCACCCGCCGGGCCGTCACCGCCATGCTCGAGAACGAGACCGGCGGACACGTCGTCAACATCACCACCACGTTCGCCGAGCATGCACTCAGCGAAGTCCCGGCCGCGCTCGCTGCACTCACGAAGGGCGGCCTCAACTCGGTCACCCGCTCGCTCGCCATCGAATACGCCGCGCGCAACATCCGCTTCAACGCCGTCTCCCCCGGCGTCATCCGGACCCCGATGCATCCCGAGGAGACGCACGAGTTCCTCGCGGCCCTGCACCCGGTCGGCCGGCTCGGCGAGATCGAGGAGATCGTCGACGCGGTCACCTACCTGGAGAGCGCGAAGTTCGTCACCGGCGAGATCCTGCACGTCGACGGCGGCCAGCAGGCGGGTCACTGACATGAATACAACACTTGATCAGTGGGCAGCAGGCATCGCCGCCCACGACCCCAAGGCCATCGCCGAACTCTTCACCGAGGACGCGATCTTCCAAGGCCTGCACCCGTACGGCGTCGGCCGCGACGCCGTGGCCGAGTACTACGACTCGCAACCGCTCGGGCTGACCGCGAAGTACGCCGTACTGGAAACCCGCAACCTCGCCGACGGACTGCAACTGCTCTATCTGAGCGTGGACTTCAGCTTCACCGACCGGCCAACTATCACCGTCAACCTCAGCGTCCTACTCAATAAGGGTCTGATCGCGCACTATCAGGTCTCCCGTCTGTAGATACTGACTGTATGGGAGTCAAAGAGCTGCGGTTGGTGGTCACGGCGGACGACTACGACGAGGCGGTGACGTTCTACCGCGACGTGCTCGGCCTGCCCGAGCGGGAATCGTATGAGTCGGAGGACGGGCGGGTGATGATCCTCGAGGTCGAGCGCGCGACACTCGAGATCGCCGATCCGGCGCAGGCCGACTTCATCGACCGCGTCGAGGTCGGCCGCCGGGTCGCCGGGAAGTACCGGGTCGCGTTCGAGGTCGACGATGCGGCGGCGATGACCCAAACGCTTGCGCAGGCAGGAGCAACAGTGATCGCCGAGCCGACGAGGACGCCGTGGGACTCACTGAACGCTCGCCTGGAGACCCCCGGCGGCATCCAGCTCACCCTGTTCACCGAGCTTGACCTCAAGTCATCTTGAAGTGTTGAGGTAGTCGCCATGTGGAACATCGAGGCTCTCGACCTGCCCGCCTATCTCGACCGGATCGGCCATCCGCACGTCACCCCGTCCGCCGAGAGTCTGAACAGTCTCCATCGCGCACACGTGCTCAAGATCCCGTTCGAGAACATCGACGTCATCCTCGGTACCCACCCCGGCATCACGCTGGAAGCCATTCAGAACAAGCTGGTACGACGGCAGCGCGGCGGCTACTGCTATGAGCACGCGCTGCTGTTCGGGGCAGCGCTTGAGCGACTCGGCTTCGAGGTCAGTCGACGAGTCGCGAGAGTTCAACCGCACAAGGCGGGACCGCGCACTCACGCCCTCCTCAAAGTCGGCGTGGACGGCCAGGAATTCCTGGCCGATGTGGGATTCGGCGCCGGCCAGCTGTATCCGACACCACTCAAGGACGGCATCGTCATCGACCAAGGCGGTTGGGATCATCGACTGACACGCGACGGCGACGTGTGGACATTGGCGAAGCAGACAAGCGAGGGCTGGATTCCACAGCACGCGTCGAACGACGAGCCGGTTCGCCCGATCGACTACGAGGTCTATCACCACTACGTTTCCACGCATCCCAACTCACCGTTCACCGGCCGCCCGGTGGTGATGCGGGTCGCGGACGGCGTCGTACGGCGGCTGGTCGGTTCCGAGCTCACCACCGAGTACGCCGATGGTCGGTCGACGACGCGCGCCGTACCGGCTGATGACCTGCCGGAAGTCCTTGCAGGACTGGATGTTCTGCTCAGCGATGAAGAGATCGATCGCTTGAAACTTGTCTGAGAAGGTTGTGAGAAGACACGCTTCGAGAGGCGGTAGCGGCGAAAAGCGCTTATTCTACGGCCATGAGTGAGTTCGAACCCGGTGCCGACCTGGTGTCCCGTCTCCCTCTGCCTGGTCACGTGGTCGTCCTTGCGGACGGCCAGTGGCGTCGCGGCTGGTTGATCGGCCGCGAGCATGAGGAATCGGGATGGACCGGTCTGGTGCAGTACGAGGACGACGAGGGCCTGGAGCGGACGGAACGCCTGCCGGCGGACCGGATCGCGCTGGCCGCGCCGCCCGCGCCGAATGAGCAGGCCTCGTAGGAGGGCCGCAGTACATGAGAAAGCCCCCGGGATGCGAGTCAACCGGGGGCTTTCTGCTGTAACGCCGGGCCGGGGCGCCTAGCGGCGGACGAGAACCCCGTCCCAGGCCCTTCGGGCGGTTGACCTGGGACGGGATCCTCAGTGGCGTTACACACGGTGTATCGCTGGTGACGGCGCGAGTGTTACACGAATCAGGGAAGTTTCTTCCGGACGTTCTCCGGATCAGGGCAGAGGGCGGCCCCGGTGCACTCATCCCTGAACACCGGGGCCTGGGTCGTCGGCCTCGCGCGCGACCGGCGGCTCGTGCCCCCCAGGTGCCCGCAGAGTGATGCGTTATGCACGCATTCGCTCAAAAGTGGACAGCGAGCAGGATGCGGCCGCTCTCCGAACTGCGGATGTCCAGCCCGCGGATCTCGTTCCGCTTCAACTTCGTGGTCGCGGCCGGCTTCACCGTCGTACCGGGCGAGGAGGTCCAGGTCGCCAGCAACTGCGCCTTCCCCGACGCATCGGTCAGGTACAGCTCGTATCCCCGGGCGCGCTCACTCGGGGTCGCAAGTTCGTCGTACCGGCAGCTGATCTCGATAGTCGTCCCCCAGCGCTCCGGCACCAGCCGGGCGTCTGCGGACAGCTTGCTCTCCACGGTCTGCGCTAGCACGACGTAGTCGCCCTGCGGCTCGTCCTGAACGAGCGGTACCGCGAGCACCGCACCGATCCCGATCGACACCGCCGCCACGGCCGCGACCAACCCACCCACGCGGAACCGTCGGCGTTTGCGATCCTCGTCGACCCTGCGAGCCAGCCCCGGCAGCAGGTTCGGCGTACTGATCGAGACCGACACCATCGCCTGCTCACTCGGCAACGCAGCCAACGCGGCCGGTACGGCGGTCAGCGACGCCACCGCGGCCGAGCACTCGGCACAGGTGGTCAGATGCTCCTCGTACTCCCGGCGCTCGGACGCGGCCAGCGCACCCAGCAGGTACGCCGCGTCCCACTCCCGGTACTTGTCACTCACTGGCTTGTCACCCCCTTCTCCTGCAGCGCGAGCTTCATCGCCCGCAACCCGTAGTGCAGCCGCGATTTCACGGTGCCCGACGGGATATCCAGCTCCTCGGCGATATCGGTGACCGTCCGGCGCCCGTAGTACGCGCGGACGATCACCTGCCGATGCTCCTCCGACAACTGGGCCAGCGACTCGGCCACCAGCCAGGCATCCAGTACGGCGTTCGCGTGATCCGTACTGGGTTTTTCCGGCAGGTCGCCGCTGGCCACCTCGCGGTTGACCCGGGCACTGCGCCGGTCGTCGATGACGAGATTGCGCGCCACCGTGAACAGCCAGGCCCGGGCCCCCGCTTCGTCCTCGGTCAGGATCTGCGGCCTTCGCCATGCCCGGAGCAGGGTTTCCTGGACGACGTCCTCGGCCAGTCGGTCGTCGCCGGTCAGCCGCACCACGAACCGCCACAGCGCGGGAGCGTGCACATCGTGCAGCTCGCGCAGCATCGCGGCCCGGTCGTCGGCCATCGGGGCTCCTGCTCTGTCGGGCATGGGCTAAACGCTCACTCGGTCGCGACGGCTGCCGTCTGCCGCTGCGTGGCCGCGGTCCCCCGCTCCAGCGCCCAGGCGCCGTTCCCGAGGAATGCGATCAGCAGAAAGGCGAAGCAGAACAGCGCCGCTTTCTCGCCACCATTCTGCACGGGCAGCAAAGCATCCACCTGGTGGACCGTGAAGTAGGCGAACGCCATGGACCCGGAACACAGCAGTGCGGCGTACCGGGTGCCGAACCCGATCGCCACCAGCGCACCGCCGACCATCTGGATCACGGCGGCCCACCACGACGGCCACACGAACGCCTCGGCCTGCTTGGATCCGAGGACACCGAACAACGACGCAGCACCATGGGTGGCGAACAGGAATCCGACCACGATCCTGAAGACACCGATCACCTGCGACTGATAACGCTCCAGTACCTGCATGAGAGCCTCACTCCTCAAGGGGCGGTTTGGGGACTTGCCCATGCGAACGGATCCCCGGCTCATCTGGTTCAACCGAAAGTGACCTTTACGTCACACGCCGAATCGGTTGCTCTGAAACGGTCTACTGCTGTAACGCCCGGAGTGACCGCAAAAAAGCGGTCCGATCGGCCGCCGGCAACGTGCCGAGCAGCTCGTCCTCGTAGGCCCGGATGCTCTTGCGGACAGTACGGCGGACGCGGCGCCCCTTGGCCGTGATGGACAGCAACCGGACGCGGCGGTCGTCGGGATCCGGCGAGCGCTCGATCAGGTCGGCGGCCTGCAGCTCATCGAGCGTCCCGATGATCCGCGACTTGTCCGCGCCGATCGCCTCGGCCAGCGCCGCCTGGGTGCGGACCGGCGTCTCGTCGAGCGCGGTCAGCACCGAGTAACCCCACATCGAGAGGTCGTGAGCGGCGAGGATCGGCGTCTCGGCGGCGATCAGCACCCGCACCAGCGGGTACAGCAGCGCGGCCAGATCGGGGCGCTCTTCCATGCCCGAAAAGATAACACTGGCGCAATCATATGCAGCTGCCTATGATCTACACATGCCTACTATCGATTTCGTCCTCCTCGACCGCCAGGCCGTCAACGCCGGCATCGAGGTCGCCGCCGGCGTCACCGACGCCGACCTCAACCGACCGACACCCTGCCGAGCCTGGACGGTCTACGGCCTGCTCGCGCACATGACCACGCAGCACTATGGATTCGCCGCCGCCTCCCGCGGTGAATCGGACCCCGACCTCTGGAAACTGCGCGACCTCGGCGACGATCCTGCGCAGGCCTACATCGAGTCCGCCGAGCACGTCCTGGAGGCATTCGCGGAGGACGGCGTGACCGAGCGGATCTTCGCGCTGCCGGAATTCGGTCCGGACGTGAAGGCACCCGGTCACCAGGCCGTCAGCTTCCACTTCATCGACTACGTCGTCCACAGCTGGGATCTGGCCAAGTCGCTCGGCACCACCGTCGACTTCACCCAGGACGTCCTGGTCACGGCGTGGGCCGTCACGCAGATGGTTCCGCAGGGCCCAGGCCGGCTCGACCCGGGCGCACCCTTCGGCCCGGAGGTCGACTGGTCCGGGCCGGGTCGCCTCGACCAGATCGTCGCGCGACTCGGCCGCAACCCGCTGTGGCCGCTATCCAGCTAGGGCCTTCACGGTGGTCTCGGCGGTCAGCTGGGCGGACTGCGGGTTCTGGCCGGTGACGAGCCGGCCGTCGGAAACAGTCTGTACGGCGAAGTTGTCGGCCGCGTGGTGGATCGCGCCGCGCGCGGTGAGCTCGTCGGCGAGCAGGAACGGTACGACGTCGGTCAGCCCGACCGCCGCCTCCTCGGCGTTGGTGAAGCCGGCGACGTTCTTGCCGTCGATCAGGTACGTGCCGTCGGACAGTTTGAGATTCACCAGCGCCGACGGGCCATGGCAGACGGCCGCAACCACACCGCCGCGCTCGTAGATGTCAGCAGCCAGCTTCAGCAGATCATCGGCGCTGGGGAAGTCCCACATCGTCCCGTGCCCACCGGCGAAGAAGATCGCGTCGTACGCCGTCGCGTCCAGCTCGGCCGCGACCGGAGTGTGCTCGAGGTCCACCGCAGCGAGGAACTTCTGCTGCACCGGGTCGTTCTCGTCAAGCCCGTCAACCGGCGGCCGCCCACCGGCAACCGAAACCAGGCCCACCTCGTAGCCGGCCTCGGTGAACACCGCCCACGGCTCAGCGGCCTCGGAAACATAGAAGCCCGTCTTCCGCCCGGTGTCGCCGAGCTCGGAGTGGCTGGTCAAAGCAATCAGTACGCGTGTCATGCCTCCATCATGCGTCGTTGGAGCTATCGGAATCCAATAGATCAGCCTGGGGCAAGGCATAAGATTCCTGATATGTCACTAGATCTGCTCCGGACCTTCCTCGCCGTCCACCGAGCCGGATCGATCACCGGCGGCGCCCAGAGTCTCGGTCTGTCCCAACCAACAGTCACTGCCCAACTGAAGACCCTCGAACGCAACCTCGGCCGCCCACTCTTCGACCGCCTCCCCCGCGGCGTCCGCCCCACCAGCGCCGGCAACGAACTAGCCCGCCGCATCGCGGAACCGGTCGACGTACTCCAATCCCTCCTGAGCAACGAACTAGACGACCCGGCTCCAACCACCCTGCATCTAGGCGGCCCATCGGACTTCCTCTGCCACGAAGTCCTCCCAGCCCTGGCCCCACGCATAGCCAGCGGCCTCCAGGTCCGCACGACCTTCGGTCTCCCCGACGACCTCCTGGACCGCCTACAAGACCGCAGCCTCGACCTAGTCATCAGCTCCACCCGCCCCCGCCGAGCCGGCCTCCGTGCAACCCCCTGCTACGACGAAACCTTCACCCTCGTAGCCGCCCCCCACTGGGCACCAGCCTCACCAGTCACCACCCCCGACCAACTCCGCGCCATCCCCCTCATCGCGTACGCCGAAGAGGCCCCCATCCTCCGCCGCTACTGGCGAACCGTCTTCAACACCCGCCTAACCCGAACCCCGGACCTCGTAGTCCCCGACCTCCGCGGCGCCCTCACCACCACCCTCGCCGGCGCAGGCCTAACCGTCCTCCCCACCTACCTCTGCCACCCCCACCTAACCAACGGCACGCTGGTCCCCCTGACCACCCCCGAAGTCCCACCCCTCAACACCCTCTACCTCACGACACGCATCGACAGTGCTGCGGCGACAACCGCCGTACAAGAGCACTTGCTCGCCGTACTGCGCGCATCCTGAGGCCCCGGTTTACACGGATTCGCGGCTGATGCAGGTGTGATGTTTTCCCTTGTGGACAAGGGATTCTGACGCTGCGGCGATTTGCATGCATCGCTGTGGCTGCCTAAACTAGAACGCATGTTCGATGATGATCTGACGTTGCTTTCGACGGCCGACCTGCTGGAGTCGTCCGCCGAGCATCGCGCCATGGCGAACCGGGCCGATGCCCGGGTACTCGAACATGCCCAGGTCTACGCCGACCGTTTCCACCCCGACGCCTGCACCCCACGCCCCGGCCGCCGCTCCTCCGACGGCCGCGAATGCGCGGTGGTGCTGGGTGGTGAGGGCTGCCCGGAGATCGCCGAGTTCGCGATCGCCGAATACGCGGCCGTACACGGCGTCTCGCATCGCATCGGCGCCAAGATCATCGGCGATGCCCTCGCACTGCGGCACCGGTTCCCGTTCACCTGGGCGCGAGTCCTGTCCGGCGACGCAACCCCGTGGAAGGCCTGCCGCCTCGTCCGCGACTGCGTGGACCTGTCCGAGGAAGCCGCCCGCTACGTCGACCAGCGGGTCGCCGCCCTGATCGACACGATCACCCCGTACCGCCTCGACAAGATCGTCAAGGCAGCCAAGATGCACATCGACCCCGAAGGAGCCCGCGCCGAGGCCGCCGCGAAGGTCCGCGAACGCGGCGTGTTCATCGGCCGCTCCGACGGACACGGCACCAAAACCATCTACATCCGCACCTCCTCGGGTGCGGCCACCCGATTCGACGCCACCATCCACGCTCTCAGCGACGCCCAGCAAACCCTCGGCGACACCCGCTCAACCCAGATCCGCCGAGCCGAAGCAGTCGGCATCATCGCCGACCCGATCTTCGCCCAAGAACTCCTCACCCAAGCCCACCACCACCCGACCCCCTCCCCGGCACCGCACCCACCCGCCCCGCCCGCACCCGCCAGCGCACCAGCTACCGCGCCCGTTGCCGCGCCGGTTGCCGCAGCCCCCACCCCACCACCAGCCACGTCTGCCCCGGACACCTCAACCCCGCAGCCCCCGGCATCACACGACGCCACACCCGCTCCCGGCGACCCCGCCGCCGACACCTCCGCTGCGGAATCACCGGTACCGAACACGGCTGCACCCACCGCAAACACGGCGACCGCGCACACCGGGGCCTCCCGCGCTGCAGCGACGCCCACGTCCACGTCCAACGCCCGCACTCAAAGCGCCGCGACGCCGGACGCTCCCGGGGGCGATGGATGGGTGGGTGATGACGTGCCTGTACCGGATGAGCCTGGCCCGGACGACGAGGCAGATCGAGACGCACCACACCCGAGCAACAGCGACCATCCCGATCCGCTCGACCACACGGACCGCCGGACCGACCACCTCGCGGAACCCTTCCCCGCAGGCACAGACCACGACCCCGATGACGGCGAGCCCATGGACGCAGCAGCACAACGCGCGCTCGCCAGCCGGCTCGCGCAGATCAAACACGACGCCTACGCCCGACTAGCCTCCATCCAGCCCCCAGACACCCCCGCGCGCCCAGGCACTCCCACGCGCCCCGGGAAGACCGAGATCTACGTCCACCTCACCGACCACACACTCGCGGCCGGCGACGGTGTCGTGCGGGCCGAAGAAATCGGCCCCCTACTGGCAACCCAGCTGAGCGAGCTGATCGGATACAGCCCCTACATCGTCAAGCCCGTCATCGACCTCAACCACGCAGTCTCAGTCAACTGCTACGAAGCCTCCGAACGCATCCGAGAACGCGTCAAACTCACCCACCCGGTCGAACTGTTCCCCTACGGCACCCGCGAAACCAACCACAGCATCGACCTGGACCACCTCGAGCCCTACGACCCACTGGGCCCGCCAGGCCAGACAAACACAGAAAACCTCGCCCCACTCGGCCGCTACGCCCACCGAGTGAAAACACACGCGCGCGGCTGGAACGTCCGCCGCATCAACCCCACCACCCTCGAATGGACCACACCCCATGGATTCGTCTTCCACGTCGACCCGACCGGCACCCACCGCATTCGCAGACGGGAGCACCAGCCTCATTTGCCATGATGTGCGGATGGCCGACGTACCGACGAGCTTCCGCACGGACTGGGAACGCCTGTGGGCACTGGCGGAGCGAACCGCGGCCAGCATGCCGCCCGGAGTGCCGTTCGAGGGCGGGACAGCCGCAGCGTTCGGGTTTGCGAGCTTGTTCCTGGACTCGCCGTACGAGCCAGGTTTCGTCAGCGATTATCCGAACGGCGTGCAGAACGGGTTCCGGTTCGCATCGACAGGCGGCGACGGGACGCACTTCTGCGCGCTGTTCGGTGATACCGGCACGCGCGTGGTCCTGAGCGTTCCCTTGGCTGACAAGCCGCATTATGTGGTGGGCGAGTCGCTGGCGGAGTTTCTCGCGCTGGGTTGTATGACGGGCTACGTCCTCGACGAGCTCGGATACGACGACGGTCGCGCGGGGATGATCGACGCACTGGAGAACACCCGCGCGTACGACGACCCCGATCGCGGACTGCTCCTTCGCATCCTGACCGAAGAGTTCCAGCTGAGGCCATGGACTGGTGTGCGCGATCGGCTGGACGCTCTGTCGGCACAGTACGACGCAGACATCGAGTGGACGCCGTGCGACTAATCCGGCGGGATTGTTTCGTGGGTTACCGGGCTGGGGGTGCCTCGGTGGAAGGGGCGGGGGATGTAGGTGGCGGGCTGGTCGGTGGGGAGGAGGGGGAGGTTGAACGAGGTGGCGTTGGGGTCTAGGTAGGCGGCTACTTCGGCGGGTTGGGCGGTACGGCGGCGTTCGAGAAGGTAGCCGTCTTCGTTGGTGCTGGTGTCTTGCCAGCTGAGGTGGATTTCCTTGGGCTGGGGATGGGCGGTAGCGGGCTGGCCCTCAGGAGCGGTGAGGGGCGTGACGCGGTAGTAGAAGGTTGTTGCCGGCATCAGGTCGGGGTGTTGGAACTCGTGGTGATCCGGGGGCAGGAAGCTGAGGATCGTGTACTCGCCGTTCTCCTCGGTCGCGTACTCGACCATCAGGTACGCCGCGTTGGTGGGCGCGCCCGACCAGCGCAGGGTCACGTCATCGGCGACCAGATCCGCGGTCAGCTGGAACGCCTGCTGCTGGTCGGTGGGGGCGCAGCCGACCAGCAGCAGGAGAGCGCAGAGGGCGGGGAGCTTCATTCACTTGCGCCAGAACTGCACGCCGCTCCACTGGACCTGGATCGGACCGCGACCGCTGTCCGTCCGGTACGAACCGAACTTGTCGTAGAAGCTCCCACCAGGACTCGACATGCTGTGTTTCAGCGAACCGTTGATGTACGTCCGGTGCGCGCTGCCGACCTGGTGCACGGTGTTGACCCGGACCGTGGTTCCGACGGTCGCGCCGCCGGCGAGGGTGTCGCCGCCGACTCGGTACAGGCGGCCGCCGTTTTCCACGGCCAGCATGAAGAACGGGCCGGAACCGCTCTCGTTGAAGGTCTGCTTCAGGCTGATCCGGCTGCCGGTCATCGACGTGATCCGGAACGACCCTTCGAACTGCCGGGTCCCACTCGAGTACGTCGCGTACCGGCGCTCGGCTCGCTGGTCGCCGCTGGCGGTGGAGCAGGTGAGCTGGAAGCTCAAGCCATTGATCTGGCCGCAGCCGCGCTCCTGTTCGGAGAACGACGGCGAGTAGGAGGTCCAGCCGCCAGGCTCGACCTGGGCGTGGGCGGCGGCCGGGGCGACCAGGCCGAGTACAGCGGCGGTGCACAGAGTGCGCAGGATTTTCATCGCATTACCTCATCGGAAAGTCGGGGCGGTAACTGTCCGCGTACGCGAGCTCACCGTAGGGGAAACGCTTACCCAACAGCTAGGGGCTGGCATGGGATTTTTCGGAACCGAGTTCCATACCAGGTGCGCGCTGGCCTTAAGGGCCCCTTATGCGCCCCGCGACTCGGCAACCCGACGAAGCCAGTACCGGAACCAGGACGGGCCGTACGGCACGTAGACGCGCGTCTCGATCCCACGGTCGCGCAGCTCCGCGAGCACCTCCGGCCGGATCCCCAGCAACTGCTCGACCGGAACCTTGCCCAGGGCAAGCAACACCGCCTCCCGGAGCCGCCCGTCATGCGTCGCCAACGACCAGTCGGCCCCACGCTCAGCGAGCTGATGGGCCAACCGCAGGTAGGCGACATCCGTCGGTTCGCCGTACGGGTGGGCTCCGCTGGGTTCGACGTACGCGCCCTTGACCAGCCGGATCTGTACGCCGGCCTCCGCGAACGCGTCGATGTCCTCCGGGGACCGTTCCAGGTTCGCCTGCACCGTCGCCCCCAGCCGATCGCCGAGCCCACGACCCGCCACCGTCAGGACACAGTCGCGGATCCGATCCGTCCGCCCGGTGTCCTCCGCACCGATCTGCAGTCGGCGACCGCTCTGCAGCGCTCCCGCGATCCGCGCGACCCGATCGGCAGCACCGGCCGGATCCACGTCGACCGCCAGATGCGAGAGATCCAGCGACAACCACCCCGTCGTCAGTTCCGCGAGCTCCAGGTATTCGTCCACGACCCGCTCCGCGTCGGCAGCATCCACCGACAACTCACCGAACAGGTCAAGGCTCACCCCATGCCCCAGCGCCAACTGCGCCTCGGCCACCTGCAACGCCTCGTCACGCGTCCGACCCGCGACGTACCGCGAAGCCGCCCGCCAGGCGTTCTCCTCCCCACCTGGCAGCCCCTTGACCACCTGCTCGAGTGTTTCGTTCGTCGCCAACTTGAAAAGCACCGCCCGGTCCCAACGCATGCCCCGAGTCTGCCAGCCTCGACAACCGCCTTCGCTCCCTTTCGGGCATAACCTCGCACCATGCCTGCCGAACTCTCCGAAGCCGCCCGCGCCCTCCTCGACGACACCAACGTCGGCGTCCTCACCACCCTCAACTCCACCGGCGCCCCGCGAAACACCGTCGTCTGGATCGGCCGCGACGGCAACGACGTACTGATCTCGTCCGACGCCGCCTACTACAAAACCCGCAACCTGGTCGCCGACCCCCGCACCAGCCTCCTGGTCATCGACCGCACCGACCCGATGCGCTACGTCGAAATCGTCGCCAAGGCCGTCATCACCCCCGACGAGGACCGCGCCCTCGCCCAGTCCCTGGCCATCAAGTACGACGGCCCCGACGCAGCCGCCGAGTACGTCGCCCTCCCACCCGAGGTCCACCGTGTCGTCATCCGCCTCACCCCCGACCGCCTCAACGATCACACCTGAGGCACCACGAGTTCGAACCGCGCTCCACCGCCAGGCGCTTCGGAAACCGTCAGCGCGCCGCCATGCCGGAGCGCGATCTCCCGCGCGATCGCCAACCCGAGCCCCGCACCACCGGCATCCCGACTCCGCGCTTCATCCAGCCGGGTGAACCGCTCGAACACCCGCTCCCGTTCCGCCTCCGGAATCCCGGCGCCGTCGTCATCAATCCGCAGTACGACGTCGCCGTCGCGCTGCTCGATGCCCACGGCAACTGTCGTCCGGGTGTGCCGGATCGCGTTGTCAACGAGGTTGCGAACCAACCGCTCCAGCTGCGCGGGATCACCGGCGACCATGGCTGACTCGGGCGCATCGAACGTGAGCCCAGGCCCCTCATCCACCCGCCTCGCCAACTGCCGCCGTACCAGCTCGGCGAGGTCGACGGACTGCTTGGTGCTGCTCGGCTCAGCATCAAGCCGCGCCACCAGCAACAGGTCGTCGGCCAACTGCTGCAACCGGCGGATCTCCTCGATCGCAGTACCGCTCACCCGCGGCCAATCCGCCCGCTCCGGATGCTCGTTCGCCACCTCGAGAATCGCCCGCAGACTGGCAATCGGACTCCGCAACTCGTGAGCCGCATCAGCCACAAACCCGCGTTGTTGCTGGGCGGCCGTCTCCAACCGCCCCAACGTCTCGTTCAACGTCGTCGCCAGCCGAGCCACCACATCCCCGGTCCGCGGCACCGGCACCCGCTCGTGCAGATTCCGCTGACCGATCGCCGCCGCCTGAGCCCGCATCCGCTCCACGGGCCGGAGTGCCGTCCGCGTCCCGACATACGCACCAAGCATGATCAACAGCACCGCCAGCGGGAGCGCGGGCCTGAGCACCTGGTCGACACTGGCCACTGCGTCCTCCGCTTCGAGGGGGTTGACCAGGACCGCCACAGCCACCGAGCCGTGCAGGCGACCGGCCACGGAACTCCGATCCAGCACGCGTATCGAGTAGATCGGCACCACCACCCGAACCACCTCAAGTCGTCGCCCGGGCAGTCGGTTCAGGCCCACGCAGATCCTGCTGTTGCGGGTCGACTCCGAAGCACAGATCTCCTGCAGCTTCGCGGGATCAGGCGCCGCAACGGTCACATAGTTGCCGGCGTCCCATTGTGAGGTCTCGTCCGGGCGGGGCACTGGCTGAATCGGGCGGCCACCGGGCTGCAGGTGCACGATACGGTCGGACACCGCCAAGGTCCGGCCGTAGCTGTCGACGATCTCGAAGTACTCATCCGAGTCGTGGCGAGCGAGAGTCGGCGCGCGCCCCGGCCCACCCGCCGTGATCCCGATGTCCCCGCGGATCGCATCAAGGGCCGTCTGGGCCTGCACCAGCGAAACCTTGTACCGCGAGGTGTAGACCTCGTGGCGGATCCAGAACGCGAACCCTGCCGCCAGCATGCTGCTGACCAGACCGGCCACGACTGTGACCCGGGCGGCGGTCGAGAGTTTAGGCATGGGTGCTCCCGGTGAGGCGGTAGCCCATGCCTCGCACCGTTTCCAGGGTCTTCCGGCCGAAGGGGTGGTCGATCTTGCGGCGGAGGGCGCTCACGTGGACCTCGACGACGTTCACATCGCCGTCGTAGTGCGCGTCCCACACCTGGTCGAGGATCTCGCGTTTCGTGACGACCACATCGGGTCGCCGTACCAGGCACTCCAGAATCGCGAACTCCCGCGCGGTCAGCTCGATCGCCGCGTCTCCCCGCCGGCACGTCCGCGCCGCCGGGTCGATCACCAGGTCACCGACCTCCAGTGCGGCTCGCACCGACCCGCTGCGCCGCAGCAGTGCGCGGATCCGCGCCACCAGAACGACGTACGAGAAGGGTTTGGTCAGGTAGTCGTCGGCGCCGGTATCCAGTCCCTCGGCCTGGTCGTACTCGCCGTCCTTGGCGGTGAGCATCATGATCGGAGTGGTGACACCGGTACGGCGGAGGCTTTCACAGACTCGGTATCCGTTCAGCCCGGGGAGCATCACGTCGAGGATGATCGCGGCGTACTCGTTCTCCTCGGCCGCCCACAACGCCTCCGGACCGGTGTGAACGACGTCCACGGTGAAGCCGTGGGACTCCAGGCCCCACTTCACCGCCGCCGCGAGGCGCTGCTCGTCCTCCACCACCAGTAGCCGCACCGGACCAGGTTCGCACGCCGTACGGATCATCCTGAAGAACGCTTCAGCATGCTTCAGGTTCTCTTGGGCGGCCCGTTTCCATACTCCCGGTCATGACGCTGACAGACCGGTTCACCCGCGCCGCCGTACCGATTGCGGAGCACCGCGCCCGGGCCTGGCCGGCCGCCGTACTGGCTAGCGCTTTCGCCGCCGTGAACACCTGGTTCGTCCTGATGCAGCACTGGTCGTACCGGACCGGCGCCTTCGATCTCGGCATCTTCGACCAGGCGGTGCACAGCTATGCCCAGGGTCATCTCCCGGTATCGACGATCCGCGACCCGAACCTGATCCTGCTCGGCGATCACTTCCATCCGATCCTGATCCTGCTGGCGCCGTTCCACCGCATCTTCCCAACGGCCGAGACGCTGCTGGTCGCGCAGGCGTTGTTCTTCGCGGTCTCGGTCTTCCCGATCGCCCGGCTGGCCAGTACGACGTTCGGCCGCCGGATCGGCCTGGTCATCGGGACCTGCTATGGCTTGTCCTGGGGGCTGCTGAACGCGATCACGTTCGACTTCCACGAGATCGCGTTCGCCGTGCCGCTGCTCGCGTTCGGCCTGGCCGAGTACCTGCACGGCCATCCCGGTCGCGCGGTCGCGATCGCGGCTCCGCTGGTCCTCGTCAAAGAAGACCTGGGTATGACGCTCGCCGTACTGGGTGTGCTGATCGCGCTCCGCCCCGACACCCGGCGACTGGGCATCCTCACCGCGGTCGGCGGCGCCGCCGCATCGCTGCTCAGCGTGTTCGTGATCATCCCGGCCTTCAGTGCCTACGGCAACTATCGCTATCTCGGCAAAGGTGGCCTCAAGGCTCCGGAGGCGGCTCTGTCCGGCGATCTGTTCACCAACGACAAGCTCTGGCTGGTGATGCTGATCTTGCTACCAACGCTTTTCCTGGCCCTCAGATCACCGCTGGT
This sequence comes from Kribbella sp. NPDC056951, assembly GCF_042674205.1. Taxonomy (NCBI): domain Bacteria; kingdom Bacillati; phylum Actinomycetota; class Actinomycetes; order Propionibacteriales; family Kribbellaceae; genus Kribbella; species Kribbella sp. NPDC056951. The sequence goes on along the minus strand of NZ_JBHUQZ010000001.1, from coordinate 1,006,155 downwards.
CCTCCTGCTGCTACCGACCCTCGGCTGGCGGTTGGGCAGCACGTACATCCTCTACTGGATCCCGACCTTCCACTACGACGCCGTACTGATGCCTATCGTCTTCTGTGCGTTGATCCACGGTCTCGCCCTTCTCCGTCCACACCTGGTGGGCCGTCGGCGCCGGCTGCTGTTGCCGCTGATCGCCACCGGGCTCTCGGTCTCCTGCCTCGCCTTCTTCCTCCAGGCCGCAGCCTCGGAGGGCCCCGGCCGCCCCGGCGAGTTCGCCGCCGCTGCCAACCGGTTGATCGACCGCATCCCGGCCAACAGCACGGTCACTACCACCAACACGATCGCTCCGCACCTCACCTCCAAAGCCGACGTCTACCTGCTCAAGTCGAACCGCCCGACGGAGTGGACCCTCGCGCCGTACGACGATCCGCAGCTCACCTACCGGTACGCCGATCTGGTCATCCGGGACGACGATCTGCTGCTCATGCATCATCCGGCGCCGACCCTGCCGCCGCTGCGCGAGCGCTGATCGTTGTGGAGGTGGGCAACTGCGGTCGGTCGGACTAGGGTCGCGGTAGCTACCTGCCGGACCGCCCCCTGGAGGCTGCAATGCGCCGTCGTACTGTGCTGGGCTCGATCGTCGCCGCTCCGCTGAGCGCCGCCGTACTGGGACAGACCTCAACCGCGACCGCTGCGGCCGCGTCGATCGATCCGCGTAGCGACTGGGGTGCGTGGGAGGGCTGGGGGACGTCGTTGTGCTGGTGGGGGAAGGCGCACGGCAATCGCGACGATCTCGCCGACATCTTCTTCACGCGGAACACGGTCGACTACCAAGGGACGGCGCTGCCCGGGCTCGGGTTGACGATCGCGCGCTACAACGCGGGGGCGTGTTCGACGAAGCCGATCAACGGTGAGTCGATGGTTCGCTCGCCGAAGATCGGCGACCCGCGGCAGATGGACGGGTACTGGCTCGACTGGTACAGCTCGGATCCGTCGTCGTCCAGCTGGAACTGGTACGTCGACAGCGCGCAGCGGAACATGATGTGGAAGGCGCGCGACCGTGGCGTGAACCGGATCGAGCTCTTCTCGAACTCGCCGATGTGGTGGATGTGCCAGAACCACAACCCGTCCGGTTCCGCGAGCGGCGGCGACAACCTGCAGACGTGGAACCACCAGCAGCACGCCGTCTACCTCGCCACGATCGCGCGGTACGCGCACGATCACTGGGGCGTCGACTTCACCTCGGTCGAACCCTTCAACGAACCCGACGGCACCTGGTGGAAGGCCGACGGCACCCAGGAGGGCTGCCACTTCGAACCGGCCACCCAGCGCCCGGTCATCAACGCCCTCCGCGCCGAACTGAACGCCCGCGACCTCGGCTGGATGCCGATCGCCGCCTCCGACTGCTGGGGCTACGACAACGCGCTGTCCACCTGGAACAGCTTCGACTCCACCACCCGCGGCAACGTCGCCCGCATCAACGTCCACGGCTACCAGGGCGGCGGCGGCCGCCGCGACCTCCTGTCCGCCGCCGCCAAGTCCGCCGGTCGCAAGGTCTGGAACTCCGAGTACGGCGAAGGCGACGCCAGCGGCCTGTCGTTGGCCAGCAACCTTAGTCTCGACTTCCGCTGGCTACACCCCAGCGCGTGGGTCTACTGGCAGGTCGTCGACGGCGGCGGCTGGGGCCTCATCCAGGACAACGGCAACAACACCACGGGCCCGATCAACCCCAAGTACTACGTCCTCGCCCACTACACCCGCCACATCCGCCCCGGCATGCGCATCCTCGACGGCGGCAACGGCAACACCATCGCCGCGTACGACGCCACTGCCCGAAAGCTCGTCATCGTCGCCATCAACCCCGGCGCCGCGGCCTACCTCGACTTCGACCTCGCCCGCTTCACCAAACCCTCCACCGACGGCGCGGTTGTACCCCGCTGGTCCACTACTCCCGGAACCGCCCACTACCAATCCGCCCAGGACACCGTCATGCACGGCACCCGCTTCTGGTCCTGGTTCGAAACCAACACCATCCAAACCTTCGAAGTACCGGACGTCACCCTCTAGGTTTGGTGGATGCAGCATCTGCAGAAGTTCCTCGACTCCTTGGTTGCTTCCGGTTCGGCCGGTGCTCTCCTGCACTACCGAGGACCGGATGGATCGTGGATCGGCACCAGCGGGGTCACAGAAGTCGGTACGGCGGTTCCGGTCGACCCGGCCGGATCGTTTCGGATCGGCAGTGTCACCAAGACGTTCACGGCGACCGTCGTACTGCAACTGGTCGGCGAAGGAATCCTGGCGCTGGATGACAGCGTCGACCGTTGGTTGCCTGGGGTGATTCCTGCCGGCGACTCGATCAAGCTTCGCCAGTTGCTCAACCACACGAGCGGTCTCCACAACTACACCGACGATCTCCCCGACACGGCCGGCATCATCCGGGATCGCTTCGTGCACTGGGATCCTCGGGCCACGGTCGACAGCGCCGCCGTACAGCCGCTGTTGTTCGAACCCGGTGCGACCCACTCGTACTCCAACACGAACTACCTCGTGCTGGGCCTGATCATCGAGGCCGCCACCGGCAACTCGTTCGCCACCGCGATCGAGAGCCGGATCCTGCAACCGCTGGACCTGCAGGGAACTCTGGTCCCGGGAGATGTCACAACCCTTCCGGAACCGCACGCTCGCGGTTACCTGACCCTCGACGACCAACTGGTCGACATCAGCGACTTCAACGCGTCACAAGCTTGGTCCGCCGGCGAATTCGTCTCCACAGCAAGCGATCTGAACCGCTTCTACGCGGCTCTCCTCACCGGCAAGCTCCTCCGTCCGGCCGAGCTGGAGGCCATGCAGACGACGGTTCCGACCGATGAGGACTTCCACGGCAGCGGCCTGGGCCTCAGCCGCATCACCCTCCCGAACCTGACCTTTTGGGGCCACGCCGGCGGCATCTTCGGCTACCGGACCTGGAGTTACCACGCCGCGGACGCCATCCACCAGCTCACTCTCTCGCTCACAACCACCACCGACGACACCCCGCCGCCCCCGACCTACGAGATTCTCGCGGACGCGTTCACGGCCGGCTTGTAGCGCTTGGCCAGTTGGAGGATCAGTACGGCGAAGAGAACGATCACGGCCATGTCGACGACGGCGTACTGCCAGGGCATGTCGGCGGCGGTCTCGTCGGTGCCCAGACCGCCGACGTACGTCGAGGACATGATGAACGAGGTCAGGTTGTTCGTGACGTGCAAGGCGATTGCGGCCTCGAGACCGCCGGTGCGGATGGTGACCAGGCCGACGACGACACCGAAGACGACGAGGTCGATGAAGCCCCAGACCGTGCCCCAACCGTGGGCCGCCCCGAAGAGCAGGGCTTGCGGGATCACGATCAAGATGGGATTGCGAAGGAACGAGCCGGTTGCCTGGAGCAACCAACCGCGGAAGATGAACTCCTCGGCCGCGGCCTGCAGGGGGACAAGACACAGCAGCGTCACCAGGGTGACGGCGAACGTTCCCCAACCCACCCAGGTCTCCTCGGACGTCGATTCCGGCTCGATCAGCGCGCCGACGACGCCCATGGCGACCATGCTGAGACCGAGGGCCAGTACGGCGAGGGCGAAGCAGCGACCCAACCATGACAACCGCAGCCGGCCGGTCACCGAGGTGACGGATCCCAAGGTCCGCCGCTGAATCCACCACACCGTCAACGCCAGTGCGGGAATGCCGAGCGCGATCCCTGCCAGAGTGAGCGCGGTGTCGCTCAGGTCGCTGAGGATCCGGAACCCGTCGGCATCCTTCGGGAGGTCCAGGGACGCAGCCATGCTCTCGAACTGCCCGAACACCCACATCTCGGCGACAATGCTCAAGCCCAGCAGGACGAACGTACCGACGATCGGCCGCCACCAGTCGTGCCGGCCGGTCACCCGCGCGAGCTGGTCGTACGTGGCAGGTTCGACGATCTGCGGAGCCGGAGCGGGCGCCGCCGGATGTGTGATGGTCATAGCTCAAGTCTGGTTACGGACGGTCGGATTCGCGTCGGCCGGAAGCACGATCACCACCTCTATCGCTGGGTAGAGACGCCCGGTCGCCGGGTAGAGAACCCCTATGCTTTGGCCCTGATGGAACACGTCCGCAACTGGCTGCTGCCGATCATCCTGGGTGCCGGATGGATCGCGGCACTGCCGTTCCTGGCGAAATCGCCGGAACTCCTGATGAGCGACGAAGAGCTCGTCGCAGCTATCGCAGGTTCGGTCGTTGCCACGATCGCCCTGGGTTTCCGCCGCCGCGCACCCCTCACGACGCTCGGGGTGACGACCGCCATGGTCGTGATCGGTCACATCGCGACCCCACCCCTCGGCTTGGCCGTGCTGCCAGTTGAAGTTGTTGCCTTGTACTCCGTAGGAGTGCGCTGCACGACGGCGGTCAGCTGGCGAGCGGCCGGCGTACTGGTTGCGGTCCAGACCCTGACCGCAGTGATCGTCTACGGCCCAGGCCTGGAAGCAGTCGGCGAGACTGCGGCCAATTTGATCGGGTACGGCATCATCCTCGGCGGCGGGCAGAATCGTCGCCGCCGGCTCGCGGCTCGCGGCTCCGATCTCCAGCAACTACGCGCCGCAGACGCCCGCCGGCTGGTCGCCGCAGCCGCAGAACGCCGCAGACTCGCCCGCGAATTGCACGACGTCAGCGCTCACCACCTGACCTCCATCGTCGTCAGCGGTACGGCGGCCGAGCGCCTCGCCGACAGTCGGCCCGAACTGGCCGCCGAAGCCCTGTCCTATGCCGCAACCACCGGCCGCGAGACCCTGCGGTCGCTGCACCAACTGGTCGCCATGCTGGAAACGGGCGGCCGTGAACAGTCCGAACCGCTCAGCATCCGGATCGCCGGCCTGGCCGATGCCTTCACACGATTGGGGCAGCAGGTCGTCGTCGACGTCACCCCCGATCTGCCCGGACCGGTCGCTGAAGCGGTCTTCGGCATCGTCCGGGAGTCGCTGACCAACACGCTGCGGCATGCGCCAGGGGCCGCCGTACGGGTGCTGGTCGTGCAGGCGGGCGACAGCGTCGACGTACTGGTGGAGAACGGACAGGCAACCGGTACGGCGACCTCCGGCCAAGGCGGTCAGCGCGGAGTCGCCGGCATGCGAGACCGCGCTCAGGCTGTCGGCGGAACCCTCACCGCAGGCCCCGGCCCGGACGGCGGTTGGCAGGTCCGCGCAACTCTCCCACTTGCCGCTGCCGCCCCTCTCCCGGCTGGCGCTGCCGCCGCCCTCCCGGTTGGTCCGGCCGCCGCTCTCCCGGTTGGGGCTGCGGCCACCTCGCCGCGGTCGGGCGTGCGGTGGCAGGAACGGTGGTTCGCCGACTCCGGAATACTGCTTGTCGTCCTGCTCCCAGCGGTCGGCGGGACGATCGGCTTGATCTCCGAGGAACCGGGGCTCGACGCGGCGACGATCAGCCTGGCGATCTTGCTGGCCCTGATACCCGGCCTGATCCTGCTCGGCCGTCGAGACCGCCCCTGGACCGTGGTCGCCGGTGTCGCCCTCTCCGGCTTCCTCTGGCCCCTCGCGCTTGCTCTCGATTGGTTACCTGACGCATTCGAGTCGGCGCTGGCGTTCTCCGTCCTGGCGCCCGCGGCCGCCGTCTACTCACTCGCCCTGTACGGCGGGAATCCGGCCGTGACCGCCCTGTCGATGCTCGCGTCCGGAGGCAGTTTCGGCCTGGCGGTTGCAGCCCTCATGATGCACACACCAGCCGAGGACGAGGACCCGGCGTTCGCGTTCGCCGTCGGCGGCCTGATCGCGTTCATCCTGGTCATACTGCTGCTGGCCTGCTGGGCGACCGGCGTGCTGATCCGGCAGCGGCGAAACCAGCGCCGGGACCACACCGGCGAGACCCTCGCCAGACTCGTCTGGGCGACCGAGATGGAAGTCCACACCGAACGCCAGCGGATCGCCGCCGGGCTGCATTACAGCGTCCTGACCCGCACGCACACGATGATCACTCTGGCCGAAGCGGGCCGCCTGTCCGACGTCACCGCCGAAGCACGTTCTGCGTTGACCGCAATGCGCGAACTACTCGCAACCCTGGACGAGGACGGCACCCCGGCCCCTCGAACACCGGCTGAGAAGGAGCTGTCCTGATGACTGTCCGGGTCCTGGTCGTCGACGACCAGACAGTGGTCCGCGCCGGCTTCGCCGCCATCGTGGACGCCGAGCCTGACCTGACAGTCGTCGGCCAAGCCGGTGACGGCGCCGAGGCGGTCGCACTCGCCGCCGAGGTGGACCCAGACGTCGTACTGATGGACATCCGCATGCCCGGCCTGGACGGCCTCTCCGCCACCCGCCTACTCACCGAGAAAGGCGACCGGCCGCGCGTCCTGGTCCTCACCACGTTCGACCTGGACGAGTACGTCTACGAGGCCCTCCGCTCCGGCGCCTCCGGCTTCCTCCTGAAGGACGCCCAAGCCGACGACCTCCTCACCGCGATCCGCGTCGTAGCCGCCGGCGACGGCATGCTCGCCCCCGCCGTCACCCGCCGCCTCATCCAAGCCTTCGCCGCCGGCGCCCCCACAACCACCAAGGACCTCTCGAAACTCACCCCACGAGAACGAGAAGTCCTCACCCTCATCGCAGCCGGCCTCACCAACGCCGAAATCGCCGACCGCCTAGGCGTCACCATCGGTACGACGAAAACCCACGTCAACGCCCTACTCACCAAACTGAACGCCCGCGACCGAGTCCAAGCCACGATCATCGCCTACGACCTAGGCCTCGTCCGCCCCCGCACCTGAAGGAGCCGCATGGAAGCGAGCATCAACGACCTGTCGACCCTGGCGGCCCATTTCAAGGTGAACGACAGCCACGCCCCACTCGAGGTGGTCCAGGCCCTTGCCACGCTGATCGGAGGCGACGCCCTCGTCCAGGGAGTCGCCGCGATCACCGAGCCGCTCACATCAACCGATGGCAACGAGCGAACGATCATCTGGGATTGCATGGCCATCGCGGGGGACATGTTGATCAGCGTCCGGGGCTACCGGTTCACCAAGGAGTGGTCCTGGAGCGTGCCTCGCCGGGGGACGACGACCACGGCGCCGGGGATCACCGGGTGGCTGGAACCTCTCTCCGAAGTCGCCGCCTGTCAACTGGTCGGGCTCACCTCCGGCGGCCCGGAGCGTTGGACAACACGCTGGGAGATCCGCCTGAAGTCCGGCGAAACCCGACCGGTGCCCTGGAGCGACCCCGACATCCATGAGGCATTCGCCGACGCGGTCGCTCGACGTCTCCGCCGTACCGGCTGACTTCACGCCGTACGGCGTTTGTCTGCGGACACGACCGCCAGCCAGGTCCACGCCAGCACGACCGCGAGGTCGAAGGCAATGATCGTCGGCCGACTGCCCGCGCCACCGCTCAACCCTGCGAAGGCTGCGAAGAACAGGATGCCGGTAGCCGTCGAGAACCGCGCGAGCCCGCGTCGACCGATGCTCCGGTAGTGCCGCGCCACCACCAGACAAGCGGCGATCAGGCCGCCGAACCCGATCGTTCCAGCCACGAAATGCCCCATCCCCCGCGCGCTGATCTCCGCATAGTCCGCCGGCGTTCCCACCGGAAACCCCGCCGCCGGATCAGCTGGAAACGCCGCAGCCAGCAACAGCCCGGCCCCGTAAAGCCCCACCAGCCGAGCTCCCCACACGAGCCCCGTCCGCCGCAGCCCAATGGCCGCCGCAACCGTTAACACCCCCGCGACCACGAAGTTCAGGGTCTGCACCCACCCAGGCCCCCCGTTGGCCAACAAACTCGCCGGATGACGCGTGATGTCGAACCCCGCCCGAGTGAATGCCTGCCCCAAAACCACCGCCACGTACAGCGGCCCAGCCACAACCCCACAGCCCAGCAGCGCCCGAGCAGACACCCGAGCCACCGAAACAGTCCCGCCGTTGACACTCATGATGCGATCCTCCGAAGTAGGTGAAGTGCTCCATCACCCACGCGTCGATCACACCAGCCTCAATTCGACACCCCCTGCCCGTCAGACGACGATCTGGTCGAAGGATTCCAGCGGGACGAACACCGGCTCGCGACTACTGACGGCTTCGTCGCCGATCCGCGCCTGCCCGAGCGGATCCGCGGGGATGTAGGCGGACAGGTCGTACCCGGTCGCGTCGGCGAGGTCGGCGATCGCGATCTGGAACGTGCGGTACGGACCAAGCACGAACCCTTCGACCGCCTCCACCCGGGACCGCTTCTCGAGCAGCTCGCGGATCATGTCGCCTTGACTGAGCAGGTACGCCGTCGCGTGCAGCTTCTTGCCGCCGCTCGCCGGCATCACCACCAGCTTCCAGAACTCCCGCGGTACGGGCAGCCCCTCGACGAGCTCAGGATCATCGGCACGGAAGACCGGTCCGGTGAACACACACGTCTTGAAACCCTTGGTCCGGGCGCTCTCGAGGATGTAGTTCTCCAGACCCAGCCACAGTTGCTTGCCCTGGTTGAGTTGCGAGTGCTGGAGGGCCGCGTTGACGTAGTGGAACGTGTCCGCGTTCGCCTCCTTCGCCAGCGGGGTCGCATCGTTGATGCTCGTCGCAGCCACGTCCCAGTTCGGGTCTTCGCGCCGTACCATGTGCCCGCGATCGATCTGCGGATCGCTGTAGTCAGCCTGCGTGAGCTGGATGTCCGCCGGGATCCGCTTGTCGGCGAACCACTTGTCCCGGGTCCGCTTGATCCGCACCGAGTGCTCACCGTCGATGTTGACCGCGGTCATCAACGGCTGCTTGCGGTCCGCGCGGTACTTGACGCCAAAGTGCGTGTAGCGCAGCTCGAACGGCTGGTCGGGTACTTCGTCACTCGGCTGCGCGAGCGTCGCCTCGGTGTCGGCATCGAGCACGGGCCACGGCGCGGCCAGCTTCTTGCCGAGGAACTGCGGGTCGTACCCTTCCCGTCCGGCGAAGAACGTCGCCGCGTGCGTCCCGTCCACCGCCTCAGTCGTCGCCGTCTCCAAGGGACGGGCCCGCCCGCTCACCGGACGCTCACCCGCCAGCAACCGCTTCAGCGTGCCGACTCCAACAGCATTGTTCTGTACGCCGTACTGTCCGGAGAAGTGCAGTCCGACCACTCGCTTGTTCTCGAGGCTGATCAGCGGCGAACCGGAGTTCCCGCCGAGACTGGTGCAGTCGTGGCTCAGGGCCTGCCCACCGCCAAGCGGCTGCATGACGAACCCGGGCGCGAACCGCTTCACGTCGAAGATGCCTTGGAAATAACGAGCCTGGTCGTTCTTGTCGTTGCGCGAGTCGTAGGCCGGGTAGCCGACCAGCGCGACGACCTGATCGAGCTCCGCCTCCTCGTCGGCCAGCGGCAGCGCGGACGGCAGACCGGGCTCACCCTCGATCCGCAGCAGCGCGACATCGGGCGACGCGTCGTCGGCGAGGTAGATGATCTTGGTGACCAGGACCGGTGTCGCGTCGCCCGGGTTGGAGTGGACCTCTTCCTTGAAGTCGAGCTGGGCCTTGTACAGGATCCCGGCCGGCGACCGCATGAAGACGCCGCTACCGTCGGCCACCCGGGCGGCGACCAGCTTGGCGACGTGCCGGTTCGTGGCGACGATGCGGCTGGTCGCGGTCGGCTCGTCGATGACCCAGCCGGTACCGCCCCACTGCATGTCGTGGTTGACGAACTCCACCCGCCCGACGGACCTCACGAACGGCTCGACACCCTTGATCAGCGTGTCGGTACCGGCATCGAATTCGGGCAGCGGCTGCAGCACCACCTCGTCGTTCTCGACCAGCAACGGCGGCCGCCCGAACCGCCGTACTATCGCCTCCAGTGGGTCGATCGGCAGCACGCTCTCCAGGTCATCGCCCTTGTCGAGCAACTCCGCATCCTGCTCCGACACCAACACGTGCGGAACCTCACCCGCGGCGATCGCCTCCGTAATCACCTCGCGCAGAGCGGGATTCTGGAGCCTCTCCTCAACCCGCGCCCGTCGTACAGCCTCGTCCTGCGTTCCGTCTGTCATTGCCCTTCCCCCTCTAGATCTTGTAACGCCGCCCCTGCAGCAGCACCGCCACCGATGGCACGAACGCACTCGGCACATACCACCGGAGCAGCACCTTCGCTGCACACATCACGTCTTGCTCATCCCGCGCAGCGCGAAACACCTTCGGCGCCCGCCGTTGAAGCAGCCCGAGTACGTCGTCCGCCGTGAACCCCGGACACCACGCCTCGAGCTGCGCCTTCGCCGCCCCGTACTGATCCGGCCTGTCCTGCAACGCCGTCAACCGATCCGCGATCGAGACGTCGACCGCCCGCGCCCACCCCTTGGGTTTGGTCTTCGACCCGTAGGACCACGAGCCGGCGGTGGTACGCCGCCACCGCTCAGCCGCCATTCCCACGAGCCGCAGATCGGCGTCCTCGTGCAGAAACGCCGCAGCCCCAACCGCCTCCGCCAGCAACCCCAGATCAGCCAAGACCTGCAACGCCTGCGCCGTACCGAAGTTGTGCCACCACCCAGAACCGTCCGGCGCCAGGAAACCCAGCCTGTCGATCCCTTCCCCTACCGACGTCATCCACCGACCGAGGTACTGGTGATCCGGCAGCTGGCTCATCGTGCTGACCAGGTCAGCGAACGGCGACAACGTTGCGAACGATCGCGCTGCGAGCACCAAGGCGTCGGCATTGTCGACATCCAGCGGACCGGTGTGCGCGACGATCCGCTCCAAATCGGGGGCGCCACCGGTGAAGGCGGTGCCGGTCATGCCAGGTCGCCAGCAGGTCGCGGCGCTAACAACCACGTCGTACGTCTTGATGCTCCGCTCGATCTCGACCCCGGCCCGCTGGAAGGCAAACCGGAGCGCCCCATTCGCCAGCCCAGCCGTCGACTCGAGCGCCGATCTCATCGCGTTCCGTCCGGCGTCCGGATCGTCGCGCAGAGCTTGTACGCACGCGTCGTAGCTGAACTCAGCACCCATCTCCAGCCGGCACATCAGGTCGGTGAACGCAGCGCTCTCTTCTGGCTCGAACGGATGCCCCGCACCTCCTCGGTCCCAGCCGCCGTGCCGGGCCAGCAGGTCGCGGGCCTCGCGCCAGCGACCGGAGCGCCAAAGGAACGTGATGGCTGGGATCGCGTCCGGGCCGGTCGGGTCGAACGACGCGTCGGCGTACGCACGGTCGTAGATGTAGTTGGCCTCAGGCCAGTCCGAGCGCTCGTTCATCGCCCGCAGCTCGGCCACCGCGTTCGGGTCCAGCGCTCGACCGGGTGCGACCCGCTCGCCGCGATAGCTGGTTGACCGTTCGCCTTGGCTCAGCAGTACGACGTCCTGCGCGACCTTCGGCAGTTCCGCAATGGTTGCCGGGTCCAACTGAGCGAGCACCCCGGGGTCGATCGGGGGTACTGCGGAACGACGGCGCATCAACTGCAGTTGGTGATAGGCCGACTCGACCGCGGACCACGTCTCTGCGCGCGCCCCGAACCATTTCGCCGCAGCCCGGTCGATACCTGCGGACTTCGCCGGCTCCGCGTCGTACAGGAGTGGGAGCAGCACGGATCGCATGTCCTTGCGATGCCGCACGAAACCTCCGACCGCTGGTTCGACCAGCCAGTGCTGACTGGCGAGAGTCTCGAACAACTCCGCTGCCCGCGCGGCGCTCAGCCCTTTGAGCCCCACCCGCGGCCCGACGACCTCGCGGATCACGTCGGCGTTGATCAGCCGCACGACAAGCCCCGGAACCGCTAGCTTCTTCAGCGCCTCGTCGTCGAGCCGGGACAGGATGAAGCGGTACAGGTACGGGACCGCGAGCTCACCACGGCCGCGCGCCTTCGGCAGGTCCTGGGTGCCGTGCTCGTTCGCGAACTTCGCCGCCAACCGGAGCGCCAGCGGATTCCCGTCGGCGATGGTCCGGAGGTCCGCCCACGACTCCGGGTCGACATCGAGCCGCGCCAGCAGGTGATCGGCGCTGTCAGGGTCCAGCCCGGTCAACGGGATCTGTTCCTCAACGTGCGGACTCGTACCGTCCAGGGCTCCGCCGCGTCCGGCACCGACGATCGCGATCGGCACGTTCAGGACGGTTGCGAGCTGGTTCAGCCAATCGAACAGCCGGACGGGATGGGTCTCGCCACGGGCCCGCAGTACCTCGAGTGTGTCCAGCGTCAGGAAGATCCGACGCGGTGGACTGCTGAGTGCGTTGGCGAGCACGGGACCCAACTCTTCGGGCACCCGCTCCTGCCCCTCGCCCTTGAGCAAGGGCGCATTGGCTACACGTTGCCGGGCCTGCTGGATCCGTTCCTCGGAACCGGGGAGTTGCGCCGACACCTGCCGGGCGAACTCCAGCGTCAGCCCGACCGAGTCCAGTACGTCGAGTCCTGCCCGGTCGAAGTCGAATCGGACCACGACCCACTCGTCGTCCCGGCCAAGGAGCGTCGCGGCGACCTCTTCGAGCAGCGCCGACTTCCCGATTCCCGGCAGACCATCGACGTACAGGGCCGATGCCGGCTGCCCGGCAACCGCGTCGCCGAGCCAGCGCACGATCCGCGCGATCTCCGCCTGACGTCCGAAGAACCCGCGGTCCTGGTTGGTCGCCGCGACGAGATCCAGATGGGTCAGCGCCGCGTTGACCCGAGGCACCTGCTCGTACGCCGGCGCGAGCGATCCGGCGCGCCCGAGCCCAAGAGCAAGGCGCTCGAGCACCTCGCGGTCCGGATTGTCACGCACTGCCGTCGCGATGGCATCGGCCGCGAAGATCCCGGCCGCCTCGATCGCGTTCAGCAGGTCCTCCGCCGGTTGGTCCGGCTCCTTCTCCCAGCGCCAGGCGACTGCGCTCTGCACCCGATCGTCGGCCGCGAGTCCCTTCAGGATCCGTCGGCGCTCGGCACCACGCATCAGCCACTGCCCGGTCATGGCGGACAGGATCGTGTCGCAGGCCTGCGAGAGGCCGGCTGCGATCGCGGTCAACTCGCTCGGCCCGGCCGTCTCCACCTCGTCGATACAGCGCAACGCCTGAACCGGATCGAACGGACCTGACAAGGCGGCATACACCCGCGCCTGGTCAATGCCTTGGGCAACAATCGGGGGTTGCTCCGCGACCGCTTGGTTCGGCCGCACCTCGCCATACTGGGTCATGGTGTTTCTCCCTGCGCACGCAGGAGCGCGAGGTAGGGCTGCAACCTCTCGACCACCGTGCCGAGATCCTTGGCCGCATAACGCTCGTTGAACGGGACGAAACCTTGCAGCGCGATGTCGGCCTGGCTGTCGATCACGACCGGATCGACCTCTTGAGTGAGCTCGGTCGCAGCCCGGGTCAGGCAGTCCTTCAGATCCGCCTTCGTGAACCCGACGAGGTAGTCGACGACCAGCCCAGCCGGCCCGTCGCCGCCGGCGACATCAGGTGCGGCGAACTCGAGCCCGGCCAGCCGCACGGTCTCGAGACCGGCGACGACGACCCGAACCTGCGGCAACGTCAGGCAGGCCGCGATGAACCCTTCCAGATGCAGCCGGGTTGGGTCCGACATCCGGCCGGACGGGCCGTCGAAGAAGAACCACACCGTTCGTCCGAGCTTCGCGGCCGCCTCGTTCACGGCGAGCGCGAGCCGATTCGCCCGGTCCCGTGCCGCTGCCTCCGGAGCCGCTTGGACCGGATCGACCCCACCTGGCGACGGCGGCTCGGTGACCGCGAGTCCGGATGCCTCGACGCGCTGCGTGATGTCCACCATCAGGTCGGGCACCGCATCGCCGACGGGTATCCGGACAGCGAGTTGCGCACCGCCTTGTCGAAGCAGCAACTCGTCGAGGATTCGGTACGAGAACCCGAGACCGGTCTCGTCGCTGTCGGTCCGCTTCACCCTGATCCCACGAACCCGCGTACTGCTCTTACTCGCCTCGGCAACGCTGCGGACGAAGAGATCCCGGCCGATGACGAGGCGATCACTCCGCCCGTCCAGGTGCCACAGCTCGGTCGGCGAGATATCCTTCTGGATCAGCCCGGCCACGGCGTCGAGGAAGAGGTACGCCGGAACGAACCGTCCGTACTTACCTTTGCCCGCCTTGCCTTGGTGCAGCCCGAAGAACTCGAACCGTTCGTTGAAGCAGGCGCCACCGGAGGAGCCGCTGGCGGTCTTGACGTTGTGCCGCAGGCGGACGCTGACGCCGCGGATCTTCCAGGTGGTCCCGTCGCCCAGCCCTTCGTCCACCCCGGCCGGAAAGTCGAGCAGGTACAGCTTCATCCGCGATGTCGCGGGCGGCGCGGTCGGCGGCATCTGGACGAACCCGAGGTGCCGCGCGGCCGGTTTGCGCAGCGTGAGCAGGGCGACGTCATGACGATTCAGTACGTCGGCATCCTGTCGCGGCGCGATGCTGTTCCACTCGTCTGCGCCACAAGGGGACTCGAACGACGGCGGAATGGCGGCAACATGCGTGGTTCCGTCGGCCAGCATCACGGTCACGCGTGGCGGCGGGCTCTCCACGATGCCCGGACCTTCGCGCCGGACCACGTGCCATGTCGTGAGCACCAACCCTGGACCGACCAGACAGCCGGAACCCGCGAACTTCTTGTCCACCTCGATCCGGCAGCGGAACGTCTTGGCTCGTTCCAGGAAGTGGCGCATGCCCTCGATATTGATCCGCCCGCCGCCGGCCGCCGTACTGTCGATCTCCACTCCACGGGCCCGCAGCGCCTCGCCGAAGGCGTCGAGCAGACCGAGGCCCTCGAGCTGGATGATGCACTGCTTGGCGGCATCAGTGCCGAGGAACGCTGCCGCCGCCGCGATGGACGCAAGGTTCAGCGGATTGGCGACGTCCTGCTGGATCGCCGCCAGCGCCTCGTCAGCGACTGCCGGAAAGGTCTCGATGATCTCGATGAGCTCGGCTTCGTCCCACATGGGAAGGCCTCCTTGCGGTGGCTAGGCGGGGCGAGCCAGCCAGGCCGGCGTACGACCGGGCGCGTAGCGCTCGTACCGGTCCCAGAGTCTGCGGTTGTTCTTGTTCCCGGGATCGCCGAACCCCAGGAAACGCAGAGCGTTCCCGCCCATGAAGTCATCGGCCGGCCCCGACCCGAGCCTGTCCCGATAGAGATCGCGATACGTGCTGAGGAACCGCTGCCACTCCGGGTAGATCGCCAGCATGTACCAGTCGGTCCCGTACATCAGCCGCTTGCTCATCACCTCGGTCGCCGGCCGACCGAACATGTCGTGCAGCCGGTCAAGGTACGGCCCGGACAACGTGTGCTCATGAATCTTGTGGTCGCCGACGTCGGCGTACAGACCCTCGAACCGCGCGGCCGCGTTCGCGATCTGCCAGATCCAAGCATTCGGATCCTCAACCGCCCGAGCACCCCCGAAATGCCCGAGGTTCACGTGCAACCCGGCGTACTTGTCGAGGACGTCGATCCAGCCGCCGGGACCAGCCAGGCCGGCGGATTGATAAGCCGGGCTCGCGTACTGCGAGTTGTTGCAATGCGCCGTGATCGGCACATCCTCGGCCTTGCACCACGTGTAGAACTCATCGAGTACGTCGTTGAGCGCCTCCGCCTCCTCGACGGTCACATCACCAACAGCCACGTTCCGCAGCGGCCGAAACCCCATCGGCGGATAAAGCTTCACGCCAACGAACCCAAACCGCCGTACCGCGTCCTTCACGATGCTCAACGGCGTATCGATGTCCCCAGCCCGCCGCGCCCGCACCTCATGCCGCGGATCGAACCCGACAAACGGATGCACCCGCGCCATAGTCGGCCAAGGCAACCGCCCCAGCATGCTCAACCGACTGATCTGCTCCTGCAGAACAACCTGCTCCCGAATCGTGGTCTTAGCCCTGTCCCCCAGCGCCGTCCCCAGATCAACCAGCATCGGACAGAACAGATCCACTTCCGGATAAGTGGTTGTCAGCACCCCCGTCAGATCCAGTCGAGACTTGGTAAAAAGCTTCGCCCAAGTCACCGCCCGCCGTACCGCCTTGGCTGCGTCGAACAGCCCCTCTTCGTCCCCCGCCAACTCCTGCCCAGCCCGCCGCACCAACTCCGGATTCCGCTGCAGCAACTCAGTCAGCTCGGCATCAACCTCAACCCCCAACTGCTCAACCGGATCAACCACCCGCTCCGCCGGCTCCAGCCCCTCCAGGCCAACCCCAAACGTGCTCCCCCCAAGCAACGAGTCAAGCCGCCCCTTCTCCTCCCCAAACCCCGGCGCCCCCTTCTGCACAACAGCATCAAGCAACGCCGCCACCGCCCCACCCACCACCGAGTCATGCAACCCCACCTGCCGAACAAACCCCCGAACCGGCAAGTCATCCCCATTGAAGTTGTGACAATGCACATCCACCACAACCATCGCAATCCCTCCCCCAAAGGGAGGAGCACCCCGACCCGCCCCTTGATACAAACTGTCCTCCTCGGACCCGATTGAAGGAGGCACTTATGCCGAAGGGCAAGTCGTCGCCGGCATTACTGACAGCCGAGGACGAGGTCGCCTTCCAGGCAGCGATCCTGGCCGCCCACCCAAACATCCGAATCGTCGAGTCCGGCCCCTGGCCAGCGGACGGTTCGCCCCCGATGCTCAAGTCCATCACCGACGCCAAACTGATGGCCTTCTTCTGGCCCACAGACCTTCACCCAGTCCTACAGACCCAACTCCGCACCGACGGCACCACATGGGGCACCCATGCCGGCGACTCCATCCAATGGTTCCGCCCCCGCCTGAAAAACGGCGTCCTGGACGCAGGCACCCTGAGCGTCGTGAGCAGCCCCGAGATGGACGACCTGATCAAGTCCATCTGGCGAATCCTCTTCCGCCTCACCACCAACAACCTAGTCATGTACCACCAGCCCACAGGCCACTACAAACGCCAACCCACCTACCGCATAGGCCCCCACGCCCTCAACGAGGCCCGCACAGGCCCCCTAACCCTCACAGACATCAGGCTCGTCCTATACCCACCCGACGGCCGCCAGCCCCCCACCTGACCCACGAGCCGGCCGCCCGTCCGCAGCCGGGCAAGGTTGGGGGATACCACGGTGAGCGCACACGCCGAAGGCGCCAAAGATGCTGTCGCCGCCGGAGGCGGTGTCCTCTGACCCCGGTCAGTCGTCTGACCTGGGGTTTGGTAGGCCCGTGGGACTCGAACCCACAACCCGACGGATCGCGGATCCACACCTGCGGACAGTCCGCATCCTTCGCCGCTACTGCGACCTGACCTGCGAGCTCTCACGCAGCGTAGCCATCACGGTTGTCATCATCGTGCGGCGTCTTGTGGCGAAAGAGGTGGTAAGAGAGGTGGCTAGGGACTCTCTCCATCTGCCGTGCCTACGGCAGCTTGCCGTCATCAGGCAAGCTCATCGCAGCGCGGATCATGCGATCTTGAGCACCGTTCTGTTCCCAGTACTTCATCAGGTCAAGACCCGCTTGCCTTACTACTCCCTGGGCCTCCGTGTATCCGTGCCGGCCAAGCCATACACGAGTGTCGTGGAAGATCTGGATGGTGTCAGGTGTCAGCTCGGTGGTGGCCACCTCGTTGAACAGCGCCATCATCCATTGAAGGTAATTGACGATCGCATCCCTGTCGGGATGGCTGACCTCGGAGAACGACAGAGCGGTTTGTCCAAGCGCGCCGATAGCTTCAGTTGCCGGAAATGGCGATCCGTCCGGATAGGTCGCGGGAGCACCCGCGACGTACTGTGCGACTATCTCGTTGACCATTCGGGCGTTGCGCTCTCTGACTGCCTGAAGTTCTTGAAACTTGCGTCTAGAACTGCGCACCTGGTTCCCCTGTCGCTTGCCAGCGATCAACGCACGATAAGACCAGCGATCACGAGGATGGCCGCCCCTAGGGCGGCAATCATGCTGATGGCGGCTGCCCAGTTCGGAGCTTGCTGCGGATCTCCGCGAAAGTTGGCGAGGACGCCATTCGCCCACAGAGCAGCGATGGCTACACCGACGCCGAACGGAAACAGCGCAGTCCCATACGTGGCGGCCGCGGCCGCTACGCCGAGCCCAATCAACAGTAGAACCATCGATCCTCCCCCTCGCCGCCTGCTACATCGGTCTGGGAGGGTGCGGCGTTACGGACGTCAGACCACCCTCGGTTGACGGTTACGTGTCAAGCGCAAAGGCAGACCTCCGGCATCGCCCCGATAGCTGCCGACCCTAGGTTCGGTGCGGTGGGGGTTCAAGGTCGAGCTTGCTCGATCGCGTAGCGACGCCGTAGCGCTCCTGAGGCGTGCTGTGCCTGGCCGTCCCTCGCATTGTTGCCAGCGGGCGATGCGGGAGCCAAGCGGCAGACGGCTAACTTCTGCAAACCCGGGCGGCGGGTGACCGACCTCTTCTTGGCAGCATCCAGATCAACAGGGTGCCGATTCACGTATGGCGAATTCTGCTGTCTCTGAGCCGGCGCCCTGCTGCACGTGCGCACCAGGCCAAGGGATGTGCCCAGAACGGAGCGTTGGCCCAGTGGAGGGCAGGCGTCCCGATCTACGATGGTGGCGCGACGACGGGCCCCGAGGCCCGTCTTGAAGACGTAGAGAAGCTTGTCAGACTGCGACGGACGCGAGCAGGCACAGTCGAGCCTTGAGCAGCGGAAGGCACTAGGCTCTCGCCACGCCATTAGGGGAAGGATGAGACTCCATGCCTGCCAAGCAAGAGATCCACATCCGGTGGTGGGCGATCGCTGTCGTGACTCTCATCGGACTCGGCATCACCGCTCTACCGTTCATCCTCGCTCGTTGGGTTGACGGCGAGTACGGCGCCTGGGAGTCGCTGGGGTCATCGGCATTGACCAACATTGGTACCGCGATCTTGTTGGTTGCCGTGGTGTTCCTAGTGGAACGTGGCCTGGTTCGGCGCGTGCAGGAGGTCGCTCGGCAGCAGGCGACCGCCATCGTTGACGAGCGCACACAGGAGCTCACAGACACCAATCGAGACCTGAGTATCCGTATCGACGCATTACAGGCGCAACTGGAACAGAGCGTGGCTGACGAAGATTCAGAACGGCGCGCACGCGCCGACCAGCTCTCGAAAGATGTCTCTTTTGACACCGTAGCGGAGGCTCTTGAGCAAGCAAACGATCTTCGGGCGCTGGCATGGGGAGAGATCACCGTTCCCGCAAGTATTGTGACCACCGGACCGCGAGTGACCTTGTCCTGGCGTCCCCATTCCTCAGGTGGTATGCAACTGAGCTTGGACGACATATTCGCTAACGGAGAGCCACGCCTGCTCCTCCACTACGAAGCGAGTCACAGTCCGGACGGCGGCATAGGGATCCCGGTTGTCGAGGTGGCCTGGGATCCTCGCCAATCACCAGTCCAGGCACTCCATGCGCTTCGAGATGAGATGCGCAGACGAGGCTTCGGCGAGGAAGCCAAGCTGGTTGGCGACAAGCTATTCCAGAATCTTCACGCTGCCGTAACCGAGGCAATGGCTGCACGGACCGGCGCCGAGAACGCCTGGGCCACCGGGGCAATGTACGAATGGCTCCGTGACGGCTGGGCAGTTACGGAACGCGGCCTAGTATCCAGGGATCACGGGATCGTCGAATCAGGCGCCTTCCCGCGGACCGCGAGACAAAAGGCCTATGGAACGGACGAGGACCGAGGAGTCGATGCCTACACGCGCCCTGTTCCTGATGGCGTTGACCCTGGCTTCTGGTCATTCGCACTGGAGCGTGCGGGCGAGGTCCACCCTCGGACCGGTTGGTCTGGATCAGGCGACAGTCGGCCGTCCGCGTACACTCCCTCGACGTCGCCAAGAAGTCGATCCGAGTGGAACGAATCTCAAGCCTGACAAATACCGGTGTCAGCTCGCGGCTTCGATCTGTTCAAAGATGTCTGCATCAGTTTCTTGCTGCCAGGCTGGTAGGTCGTTCCAGTCGGCTACGTAGCTAGGCTTGGGGTCTGGGATGTGACGGTGGATCTGGGCGATCCAGCAGAGGGCCACGAAGCGGCCCTTTTGTTCTCGGGTCAGCTTGCTCGTGTTTCCTTCGGAGACCTCGACGAATGTCCGTACCTGGTCGTAGACGGCTGCGGCACTCTCGCGTTCCCAATCGGGTGTGTCTTCCCAGGGGGCGATGTAGCCGGGCTTTGGTTCGCCGGGGTAGTGCTTCTTTACGCCTGCGATCCATGCGTCGCGGAAGATGCGGCCCTGTTCGTTCGACAACGGCGTTGCTCCTTTGGACGGGGAGGTTTCTACAGCGGGGAGCGCTCGGCGGACAGGCGAGCTGAGATGTCCTCGCTCAAGCGCAACAGTTGGGCGTCGTGGCGGTGACCGGCGAGTTGCTGGTTCAGGCTGGCGAGCTTGCGAGCGATCACGCCCGAACCAGACTGCTCCGTTAGGTCCATGGCGGCGGTTGCGTAGCTCACCGTTTGCTCGACATCTCGGCGCATCACTCCCACGTTTGCCAGGTCCACGAGCACACTACCGCGCCGTCGCAGCGAGACGGAGGTGCTCAGTGCTTCTTGCAAAGACCTCTCAGCTAGGTCCGGTTTACCGAGGAGCGTGTAGCAGGTGCCGCGCTGCTCGGGTAGCCGGGAACCGTCGAAGCGCAGCCATCCTCCGGTCTGACTGTCGCGGCCCAGACCTCTGACTTGTTCGGCCTGTTCTAGTGCTCGCTCGCAGGCAGTCAGGTCTCCCAGTCCGGCAGCAGCCTCCGACTGCACGGCACTCACCCAGTAGCGCGTGGAGAGGGCGCTGTCGCCTTTTGCAGCCAGGTCGGCAGCCGAGGCCAGCATCGGGACCGTATCCGCGAACTGCTGTTCATACACGCTGATGAAAGCGTGCCGAGTCAAAGCGCAGGCCCACAGGTCGTGGGAACCTGCTTCGCGGGCCGCCTGTGCCGCCAGGGTGTAGCAGTGGGCTGCCGAGTTGTACTGGTCATTATCGAAGAAGATCTCGCCCGCCAGCTGAAACAGGTCACACGTCAGCTCGCAGAGAGCTTGGCGCGTGGCTGCTCGATGGGTCCGTTTCAGCCGCTCGACCAGCTGAGCGAGTTCTTGCGTCACCAGTGGATACACCGCCTGCTTAGCAGTTGCCATCGCGAAGATCTGCCAGAGCTGCTGGTTGAAGGTCGCCAGCTCCGCAACCGAGCTGGCATCCAGAGGCCCGTTGGCGACGAACTCGCTCCGGTCACTGACCAGTTCGGCTCCGGCAATAACGGTGCCCGCCAGACTGAGAAGTCGCAGCAGGTCTCGTCGTGGCAAGTCGGTCTCGGCCAGCATTCCGAGAGCCAGAGAGTCGGCGGCCGGCCGCAAGTCTGGCGGCCGGCTGTCGCCTAAGACGGCATTGAGCTCCGCACTTGAGACGCCCAGAGCCGCAGCGAGACGGGGCCGAGCGAATGGCACCGGCACAGTACCGCCAGACTCCCACCGCGCGACGGTCGAACGGTCCACGCCGAGATGCTCGGCCAAGCGCTCCTGGCTGTACCCAGCGGCGCGTCGCCACTCAGCCAATCGGGTTCGCTTGCCTGCCACCGTCTTCTCCACCTCCCCACCAGATTGCTTGGCAGAGTGCCGCGCCCGTGCGGCGCTGGTCAAGGATGCGCCAGAGATGCCACAAACGTGCGCTGTCGTGTACCCAGCGTAAGGGATGCAATTGGGTCTAGGCCGGACCACTGGTGTCGCTCGACATCCCGTCCAGCCGCCTCAGATTGCTGCCCCTCATCTCGACGCAGGAGTTGAAAGCACCATGACCGGTACCTGGGTCCTCACGCTCATCGCAGTTGTGCTGTACGGCTTCATGATCCGAGACATCTCGGAGGAGGTGCGTGGCGAGTGACTGCCATCGTCGACCCGTGCCCGACCGACCGCCGTGTCCGCGTCTGGTTTGGTGAGCACGTCATCGCGGACTACACCGCCGAGCCGACGACTGCCATCCAATACCAAGCCGCGATGACTCGGCGCTTCGCGAGTCTCCGCGTCACGATCGAGCCAGTCGCTGTGGCGGTGGATGAAGATGCTGCTAGCTCGTGAACGGCCAGCACCGACGCGGCTGGCGATCCCGGCTTTGGGAGCGTTTGGTCGCGAAGTTCCGCCGGTGGATGGACGAGGAGCGGTGACCGACTACACCCGGCCGCTGCTGCTTGGCTATGCCCGGCGTGACCTGTACCTGTCCGACCGACATGTCGACGACCTGAAGCGTGGACTCGAAGCATTCGCTCAACTCGAAGGCTTTGCCATGGGGTCGGTCTATATCGAAGACCTCGACACCGCTCCGGCAACGTTCGAGGCGCTGGTGGCCTCGGTCAACCGCTACCAGATCACGGCAGTAGTCCTGCCAAGTCTTCAGCACCTGGCACTGGTCGGGCATCCGGAGGAGATACACGTGCAGTTCGAGCGCGTCACGGGGGCTCGCATCATGCTGCACGAGGTCACTCCATGAATCGGCGGGATCGGTGGGGAGTCGTCGTCCTCAGTCCCTCACGTGCAGGGGTTCGCTGCACACCCGATCGATCCCGCCACCTGCGGTTCTTGTTCGAGTCCTCCCCTCCCCTGTGCAGGACTCGACAAGGACTCCATTGACCGGCTGGCGCGGGGCGCGGAGGCGAGTCCGTCCTGCGCCAGCCGTTCCACCCTCTCCTCAGCACCTCCTGGAAGTGAGGCCCACATATGTCCAAAGTCGAACAGATGAAGATGCAACTGCACGGTCTGGCTGACCAGTCACGGCAGGGCGCTGCGAGCTTGGGCGGGTTCAAGCAGCGCTTCGAGCAGTCCAGCCAGCAGGTACACGCTCTAATCCGCGGTACGGCGACGCGGGCCGACCAGGACATCGCGACGATGCTCGACGCTGCCGCGAAGTCAGTCGACCAGGCCGTGCAGTCGTTGCAGATCGCCGAGGCTGGCTGCCGCAGCTACGCCGACCAGATATAGCGCGGCCACGGCGCATATGCCCTCCGAACTGCAGCGGGTCGCCGAGCAGTTGCTCGCCTGCCTGAACGAGTGCACGCGGGCAACGAACTATCTGCACGACCGAGCCAGAAAGAGCCGGGAGGCGGCAGCATGGATCGGCAACACGAGCCACAACCCAAGCGCCCGGACGGCCGTTATGCAGCTCGACGAAGCCGCGCGGCGCTGCGAAGAGGCCGCCCACCACCTGTCCCTTGCTGAGGCCCGAGCGAGGGCGTGGGTCGAGCAGATGGACAGCGGTGTGCGGACTGTTGAGCCGAGCGGCAGCTCCACAGATCGGCGAAAGCTGGGCCCAGGCACCAGCACATCACCAGCGGAGCGTCGGCGAGACGAGGACCAGGAGGAACCCGAAGGCAGCAAGCCGGTCAGAGTCGCGGAGGACAGCGACGATACGAGGCCGCAAGAGCCGCCGCAGATTCCGCGGATCAGCAACGATGAAGGCTGGCACTTGTTCGGCACGCTGCCCATCCGTGAGGAGTCAGTCATCAGCCGACCGAAGACTCGGGGACTCTGGAAAGATGCCGACGGCAATGAACACCAGCTCGCCAGTGGCCAGCGCAGCAGCGACGGCCAGGGCGACGACCCGTACTACCAGCAAGTCAAAGACTTCATGCGCGAGCATCGGATCGGCCGCCAGGACGCCGATCCGATGGTCGCCTCACATGTGGAGGCCAAGTTCGCCTTGTTCATGCGCGAACGTGGTCTGATGCACGAGACGATCGTGGTCAACAACAGCCCATGCCCGGGTCGATTCGGCTGTGACCAGTTGCTGAAACTGTTCCTGCCACCAGGCGGTACTTTGACCATCTTCGGTCCCGACGGATTCAAGAAGACGTATACCAGCGCAATGCAGAACGGATGAGTGACGATGCCGAACACCGTGGAAGCCTTTTACAAGAGCGATGTAGCGACGCTTCTCGAGTCCGCCGACGACATCGACGCCCTGATCGACTCCGTCTTGGCTGAGTCTTTCGAGACCTCCGTCATCACGCTGTACAGCAAGGCCCGCCCGCTGATGGAATCTGGCGTACCTGATCACGAGCTGCGGGTCGCCCTCCACGCCGAGGCCAAAGTCGGTGGCATCCGCTACGCCGGCGACGACGGCGCTCACGAAGGCAGCTGGTATGTCCCCGGACAGGTCAGCCAGCGGGACGAGGTCTTCTACTACTACGCCGGTCACGACCAGGGCTGGCCACAGGACTCCGAGGTCAGCATCGATCAGGTGCGCCAGGCAGTCCAGGAGTTCCTGACAGGCGATGGCGCCCGGCCACAGTCCTTCGAGTGGCGCGACTGGCCCGAAAGCGTCAGCTGAGTGCGCCGAGCCGAGGGGTGCGCCCGTGGAGCGGGAGGGCAAGTGTCCCGACTGCGGTAGCGACGCGCATACCCAGTCCTAGGGCGGCAAAGGGCCGCCATGAACTCCGGTCGTCTGACGGGAACAGACGAGCGGTCTCAGGCGTCCAAGCTGCCGGATGTGGACGGAGATGGCTACGCTTCTCGCCAACGTCATTGGGGGAGCATGGACGACCTGACTCGGTTGGAAGCGCGCCTGTTGCAGTGCGTCATGGACGGTGGCGTGCTCGATCTCACGGACGGCCAGGACAACGTCTCCGAGGAGGAGATGAGCGCGTGGGGAGCCGAGCGCAGTGTCCGGGCCACTGTCATTCGCGACATCCTGCGCGGGAAACTTGCAGTCGAGGCCGACCCGCGTGGCATCAGGCTCAGAGGCGCGCGAGTTGTCGGTCACCTGGATACGCGTCACGTCACTGCCACCGTGCCCCTTAGCCTGGAGCTGTGCTACCTCGCATCAGGAGCTGATCTTTCCGATGCTCGGCTCAAGCCAGTTGAGCTCAGTGGCTGCCGCATCAAGGGGCTGCTTCTGCGGGACACGCATGTAGCCGGCCACTTGATCGTCGCAGGCGCCGCCATCTGCAACACCACCGGTCCTGCCTTCTATGGCGACGGGCTGCGGGTCGAGGGCGATCTGTTCCTGAACGATGGGTTCACCGCAACAGGTGCCGGCACG